>CAWJYV010000001.1:0-334842 GCA_963847185.1 uncultured Methanosarcinaceae archaeon
TTAAGGTGGCATAAATGCCGATTCTCAAAGTTGGTAAAACACTAATCCCTTTTGAAATATGCCACAGTGCAAAGTCAAATAGTCGGCGAGTCATTGTTACTCCAGATAAAGTGGAAGTAGTAGTCCCTATGGGTGATGATTATGACGAAATCCTATCTTTCATTCATAGTCGCAGGCAATGGGTTTATGAGAAACGCGAAGAAATGATTGAAAAAGTAAGCTATTTCACCAGTGCACACCCTGAGCATTTTGTAACAGGAGCAAAAATCTTTTATCGGGGAAGACGGATGCGTCTGGAAGTACGGATACATCAAGACAATTCCATTAAGGTCAAATGTCACAATGGCTTTTTAATCCATCGACCAGAAAAATGTTCGGATAGAAGTGAAGGAGGCCATTGAAGAATGGTTGAAGGATCGAGTTCGTAACGATATAAATGCGTTTATAAAGATTTATTCAAAAAAAGTGGGTGTATCTCCAAAAGGACTTCGAGTTGATGCGTTTAAACATCTATGGGGAAGCTGTGGTAAGAATGGAGTCATAAATCTAAACTGGCAATTAATTCTGCACCCAAATCTGTTTTAGAGTACGCAGTTGTTCATGAGCTCTGTCATTTGCAGTACCGAAACCATTCAAACGAATTCTGGTCTAAGGTAAAAAGTATTTTACCTGATTATGAGGTACAAAAGAACTGGCTTAACAGGAATGAACACCTACTTGCAACAAATCCACTTGGGATTGAGCTTAGAGTTGTTTAAAATCTATTATGAGGTTTTAGTGGCTAATCAATAATAGTTGATATGCCATATTCACATGCTTGATATCTATATCCATATAGGTTTGATTTTCAGAATTATATTGGGTTATTTTGCAATTGAGGTAAAAATTCCAAATTCTAAAGCTGGATGAGTACAATATGAGCAAGAGACAATTACCTTTTAATCCGATTTTTTATTGTCTTATGATATTGAAGGACGAATTGAGCCTGTTTTTGCATTAGAACAATCAATGAGTAGTTTAGGAAATATCAATAAAGATAATTATATGAAATTTCGATATTTGCAATTAGAATTAATAGTTAAACAGTGTGAATTGATAAGTGATATTGCTGGATATATTCATTCTACAGGAGAATATTCTCAAGAACAGGATATTGCAGACAAAGAGACAATGATTGATAGGGTTTATGAATCCCTTGTTGATGTTAGAGGCAATCATATTAAAGATTTCTTCAAAAATGTGAATAATAAAGATGATCGATTTTTTTATCAAATAATGGGATATGATCTACTAGAAAAATATTTAGAAATTACTCCCGCAATTACTGAAGATATGATAAATACTTCAGTTAATGTTATAAAATCGATTTTTAAAGAAATGACTAATTTTTACTCCATTTTTTGGCCTGTCTATAACTCATACAAACATGGATACCGACTTTTCCTTAATAAAACGCATTGTAAAGAAATTGAGAGGTCTGGAGTAAGTGGGAAGTTAATCATTGACTCAATTATATATGCAGATAGTAAAGGAAAAACAGCTCCAGCAATATTCTTTGATCGAAATCTAGCAACTTACAAATTAAATTATTTTTATATACTCCAAGAAATTGTTAGTGCTTTTAATATAAGTAGGACTTACGCATTTGCCTGCTTTGCAGGCAACTTTTTAATTTTTTCGATATTTAGGTTAAGGTATAGATTGGCTTTTTTAAAAATTGACTAACAGCATTTCTTGTAATGTTCCACTTTGTTTCAAACCATGTAACTCCTGTTTTTATCCTTTGAATTTCAAATCTTAGAAATGCTCTTATTGCCATCATAATATGTGCTCTCTGCACATTGTTTCTTCTTGCCTGACAGCGTTCTACTCCACAAAACTGTTTTATTCCCCTATGATACTCTTCAATTTTCCAGGCTTTTTTCCCTAACTCTTTCCTTTTTTCTTCTTTCATATCCAGTACATCTGTAGCCCAGTATTGCGCGTCTCCGTCCTTGGAAACTATCCAAAATACCTTAATAAAGCCATATTCTTTCAGATGAACTGTCATTCCTTCTGGTGGAATAGTTAACAATTCAATTGCTACATTACCAGTCTTATCAGGGTTAACTAACCGGTTTTTCTTCAACCTTGTTAACCAGTGCCATCCTTTTTTCCTGATGTCTTTGAGATTCTTTATGCTTGAATACCATGTATCAAAAAGAACAAATTCTGGTCTAAAACCACGTTCTTCTGCCTTATTTAGCATGTCAAGGAAGTGATCATTTTTTGTTTTTCCGTCAGTATCTATATCGTAAATTCTAAAGTCAACAGGAATTATAGCATCATTATATGTCCAGACAACGGTTTCAAGATTGATTCCATTTACAATCTGATGATGTTTACCACTCCATTGCCTGTAAACAAGATCGATGTGTTTGGAATAAGGTTTATCGAGAACAGTATCATCGATAATAAGAAAGCCAGTTTCAGGAATGACAAAAGTCTTGACTTCGTCCCATAAAGCCTCCGTTTCCGGAGGCTGCCTTAGAAGAAGACGAGAAAAAGAGTCATGAGATGGACTATTAGAGTCTATAAAACTGCACTTAGAAGCTTCAGTACAGCTGAAGACGCGAGAAGAAGCAATGAGAAAGTTGATATAATCAAGTTCAGTGCATTTAGCAGGATTTATTTAATTCAACTCAAAGATTTTTTTGATTATATTGCATATATTATATTAAAAGATGTATTTTAATATGATTTACAAAAGTGCTTCAACCGCGTAAGTCCTATTGATGAAACATGTTTCAGTACATATTGAGCCTATCCCAAAACCCATTTTTGTTTCCATATCTATAGGAATTTCATGACTACTTATATAATCAGTAGCTCGACTGATTATTTCAAAATCGAGATTCAAAAAGCAGTTTTTGGGTTTTGGGATCAGCTCGAAAATAAAAATGTCAACTAATTAATGAGGGAGTGTTCATTTTCCAAGTTTCCGGTTTAAAGTGTAACTTCAGTTATTTCCAAAAAAAATACATTGTAGTGGAATAATTTGCTATTCGAAGGGATAAATAATTTTAGTTTTGGATTTTAAATATCTTTAATCTTCATTTTGGATATTTAATTTAGTATACTAAGTAAAAAAGCTGGATGCCGTAATTGAAAATAATTATAATTTGTCAGTATATTAAGCTAATATTCAGCTTTATTATTCCTTTTAATCATTAATAAAATTTATTTTTCAATATATCTAAATATTACAATCTATTTTTACCTAATCATTTGATTTATGTGCTGATTACCAAAATAAACCATTTAAATCCTTCCTTTTATACTCTCTTTTTAAAGAAACCTATTATTTCATCTTTATAACTATTTATTTTTACTTTTCATATTTTGATTATCAACACACTATTAATATTTATTTTAGCTGTAAGTAGCTATATATCTTTAACTTAACATGATATTATCTAATGAATGTTCTTTCAATAGTAGAAAAGAATATTCATAATAAAACTAGACTTAAAAAATCCATCTATGTAAGGGAATCAAGTTGAGAATACACCAGCTTAAGAATTGTATTAAATCTGGGGAATAGTGGGGAATCAAGACAAATGCCAAAACAAGTCTTTGACGTCATAAAAAAGGCAGGTTATCTTTTCATGGTAACCTTAATGTTATTAACACCTGCAGCTGCAGAGAGCAACGCAGGAAGCAAAAGTATTACATATGACAATGGAACGAGTTCGGGAAACTCATTTGCAGATGTCTCATTGGAAAATGTCGAATTTAACAATGTGACATTTATCAATGTTACATTTATCAATGTTTCAATTAACACTCTCACAATTAACAATCTCACAACAGTTAGCAATGGACTGGATGCAAATGGGCAGGATGCAGGAAGTGCCGAAAATAGCGCCGAAAATAGCGCCGAAAATTGCACCGATACCAAAGTTGTCCGTAAATTATCGAGTTCCAAGCACTCTAGTCACAGTAATGCGGCCACAGCAGCAAGTACCGCAGCAGCGAGTGCTACAGCAGCAAGTACCGCAGCAGCAAGTACTGCAGCAGCGAGTACTACACCAAGCAGTACCATAAATAGTGGAGATTATGCAGGGAGCAGATCATATAATGGAACTAATGCAGGAAACACCGTAAATAATGGTACTTACGCAGCAGCAAACTTTAATAATGGTACGTATGCAGGAGCAATCTTCAACTATGGAGTATACGCAGGCTCCAGATTCTATGGAGATGAAGCAGGAAACACTGAAAATAGTGGGGAATCTGCATCAAGCACCTATAATGATGCAGATGGATCAGGAAGCACCTATAATGATGGTGAGAATGCAGGCTCCAGAGCTTACGAGGGGTCAGGAGCAGGAAGCACCATAAATAACGGTGATGATGCAGGCGCCTACCACAATATTGGGGATGAATCATACGCCTACGTCAATTACGGGGATGAATCAGGTGCCAAAAATTATGTTGGGGATGAAGCAGGAAACTTCGAAAATAACGGTGAGAATGCAGGAAGCAGCTATAATGATGGTGGTACAGCAGGTGGCTACCTTAATAACGGTGAGGAATCAGGCTCCAGAAATTATGCTGAGGATTCAGGAAACACCATTAATAATGGGGGAGCTGCAGGAAGCACCTATAACAGTGGTGGTGTAGCAGGCGGTAACCTTAATAACGGTGATGGATCAGGTTCCAGAAATTATGCTGGGTCAGGAGCAGGAAGCACCATTAACAATGGGGGAGCTGCAGGAAGCACTGTAAATAATGGGGGAGCTGCAGGAAGCACAGTAAACAATGGAGCAGTAGCAGGTTCCAGGAATTATGGGGAAAATGGAGGAGACACCATCAATAATGGAGTTGTAGCAGGAAGCACTGTAAATAACGGTGTTGTAGCAGGAAGCACCGTAAATAATGCTGAGGATGCAGGCTCCAGAAATTATGAAGAAAATGGAGGAAACACCGTAAATATTGGTGAGGATTCTGGAAGTACCATCAATAATGGTGAGAATGCAGGAAGCACTAACAATAATGCTGAGGATGCAGGCTCCAGAAATTATGAGGAGAATGGAGGAAACACCGAAAATAATGGTGAGAATGCAGGAAGCACCAACAATAATGGTGAGAATGCAGGAAAAACCGAAAATGAAGGTGAGAATTCAGGAAGTAGAACATATAATGGGGATAATTCAGGAAATACCATAACCAACAATTATAATACAACCGTATAATGAGGAAAAAATAAACGCAAAACGTAAGTATTCAGCCTGAGAAAAACGAGATCAATAGCAATCTAAATTAAGATGCAATCAGCAAATTTCAGTGGGCTGGTTCTCTTTAATTATGGGCTATTGATCAATTTTTTGGTTTTTAATTTCTCTCTCTTTTTTCTGCGAATGATCACCAAGTGATACCGCGGCTTTTTTTCTCCAGGTGCCCTAATCGCCTTCTGACTCAATGAGTTTGTTAAATTTTTCACTCTGAAATATTCATCAGGAGGATTTGTTCTTTAAGTTTTATAGAAAAGAAGGATGTAGTTAGATTGTAAAACAAATCTGGATTCCCAGATAAACCTAGATTCCCAGATGTGCAGGGAGCTTTGAGAGTGGCTTCCTGCAAAATCTCTTCATTTTAATTAAATTTTTCAAAAAATGGATTCTCTTTCTTATTTCTAACTCCTTAATCTTTTCGGTAAAGAATGGCTAAGTTGAATTATAAAGAGGCAAATGAACGAAATTTCTAATAAATGACAATTTTTTTATGGTAACCTTATCCAAATATGCTCGGATAACTCCTTTCTTCGACATCATGAGTTCAGAATTAGCGCAGAGGAGTAATTAACAATTATTAATGGAAACTATTAGAAATGTAAGTAAAATTATCTGTAAGTAAAACATTTCACTTGACTTAAAGCTTATCCGAAAAGTCATTAATGCATGTCGAAAAATTATAAAAGATATATATTATTTATATCATTTTCCAGTTGTATTTATTTCTCATTGTGAAAGTTATAGTAGCTCACAATACTTTTCGGATAGGCTCACTCTATACTCTCGGGATACCGTTTGACAATATCCTGTGCTGTTGTAATATTCTTTTGAGATCTCATATAAACAATAAATTGTTGATTCCTTCCTAATGTAAGATAAGATCGTAATGATTAGATACCGTCTTTTAGAAAACAAAATTACATTGAGGCTTTAAAACAATACGTATTTATAGGATTCGACTTGCTCAAGATTTGATCTATCCCAAAGACAAAACAAGAATCGAAATAACTAAAGGGCACTGGATTTTCCAGGTCATATAACCTTAGTAGTCTCCTATTCGATTAGCGCGTGGCTTCTAATAAGATATGCACCCAATAGGGGTTTTAGAGAAAAGTAGAAACAATAACAATAATCACAATATATATTAATAGGAATCGCAAAAGTTGAGCAAAAAAATTACTTTATTTTGGATGAAACTTTAGCTAACATAGCAGGGTCCTGTTGCAGGTATGTGAGTAAATCTGATATCAGCATTTCTTTCTCCTGTGCTGCTTCCTGTGTAACCGGCATCCCACAATCACAATACCTCATTCCCGACGGGATTGGCATACTACACCTGGCACACCTATTAATCTTGTTACCTTCCTGATCCTGAACGACTCTTATACCATAGGAGGCGAGTACGGCATTATCAATTTCTGGGTTTGACAAATGTATATACGTTTCCGTTTGGTTGCTAGACCCCGCCCAGCCAAATTGCTTCTTAAGCTGTTGTTCAGTCATTGTATTGGCGAGTCTAGTTGCCTGAGAATGGCGGAGTAAATGACAATATACATTCTTCTTAATCCCTGCTTTCTTGGCCGCCTTCTTCAACAACAGATTCATTGAAATAACCCTTAATGGCGTGTGCACACGGGGTTCGTCCTTAGCCTGCTTCTTTTTATTCTTACTATGACTGCTATCATTATACTCTCTAGCTGTAGTGAATAAGGGAGCTTGGGGTCAGTTGCATTCGGGTGATCAACAAGCCACTGCTTAAGGTACACCTGGTACTTATGCAACAATACCTGTCTCTTTCCTGTCTTCCCATTAAGTGTTATATGGAATCCGTAGGGGTGGTCTTTCACATCGCCTATTTTGCAGTTTTGAATTTCTCCAACTCTTGCTCCCAGCTCATAAATAATGGCTACCAATGCTTTATCCCGGATACCAATACAACACGCAATTATTTTCTCAACTTCTTCCTCACTCAGGATATCTTCCGACTCTAATTTTTTACCTTCAACTCTAGCAAATCCGAACTTTGCAAGCTCAATTAGCTCTTTATTATCAGTGCTTGCACCATATCCTTTTAGAAACCTTTGAAACGTAATTTTGTACTGCATCTTACTTGTAGCACTGGCAGGCTTCCCATTTTTCTTTGTCCAATCATTGATTGCATCTTGAATATCATTAACATCCTTCTTGGTCAACTTGTCCAGGTCGGTCTTAGTATGTGTCAACAGGAACCGCAAAAAATGCTCATTATTGCGAACGGTAGCTTCCTTCAAACCACTACGATTCAGATCCTTTAGATATTCAAGGACAATGCTCTGGTTCTGTTCGGAGATATTATTCTCAATACAAAAGTTAACTATATTATGCGTATCCATAGAAGCTTTCTCCAATTTATAATTATACAACGCATAATATATATAAGATTGGATAATGTATATTATTACATGGTTTTTGGGAAGGAAATGATTAATATTACTAAACATTTGTAAATAAATTACTTTTAGGAGTAGAGGGTTTTGGGGGTGGTAGGCAAAATAACCTTTACAATAAAATTTAGTTCATAGAGTTTTAAGTAAGCTAGCTTCCATATGAAATTTAATAAGCGTGTGACGTCGTGCCAGTCTAAACACTTGTAGAAGAGATTGTCCTCGGGATATGTAGAATAGACTGTCCCCCGCACCTGTTCTTAATTTATACCTGTGACTGTAGTCGGGCAGCTCGGAGACATAATAATATAGGAAGTAAAGCAAGTCAAGTAGTACAAGATATTCTAAAATGTATGAAAAGCAGTATATTATTTCTCGACATAACATACTACTATATTCTAATATGTGTTATACAACTAAAATTTATGTAAATGGGTTTATAGTTTAATATGTTGACATTAAGCTAACGTAGCCGCTTCCTTCTTTCTTCGTCGGCTTTCAGGTATTGAATTGTGATGTTTTAAGCTATTTTCAATATAAAGCACATATTCTACTTTATCAAGCCCAAATTCCCTCCCATATTTGTTGATTTTCATATATGGAAGTAGTTGTTCAGGTTGCACTTTAAGGTCTTCTTCTGTCTTTATTGCCTTTATAGGGTGATCTGGGTACTTAATGCGATTAAGTATTTTACCATCTTTTATTCTATTAAGGTAGTCTACGTATGCCTCTATACCCTTCTGTGTGATCCTGTACCTGTAAAGTCCGTTAGGACCCTTCTTAGCTAATCGCTGAATATAAGGCAAAGTAATGATCTTACCATTTCTTTTTTGTAGCTTCTGATAATGCGACATTGCACTAGAAATGTTAGTATAATGAATACCTGTTTGATATTCAATATCACGTACAGTCATTGGTTTATTGGACTTGTATAGGGCTTCTAATATTCTAAACTTCAAAGCATTAAATTTGTGAGAATATCCAAGTGTGACTATATTAACCACCTAAACATATTAGATATAAACCAATATACTTCGCCTCGATAATAATGGTTTGTTCGTTTCGATAAGAACAAATTATAAAATGTTTCTTTCAGGATATGTTTAGTACTATGCCAGATTTAACGTATCCCAACCCGTTTTACGGATCTCCAATAATTTGGGAGATATAAGTGCCTTAGAAGAAGCTAAAAGCTTGGCTGCAAGGCTTAGCGTGGCTTCCAGTAATAAGTATGTAGAAGGTTCGGGAAATATTCAGGATGCGATATCCTCAATATAGTGTTTTTAGTGTCACCTCTGAATTTTATGCGTTTAGTTTAGCCCTTCCATAAAAACAACATACAGAAGCCTAATTCATTTCTAAAAACAACTTTAGTTAAAAATTAATCAAAAACAAAAAGTACTTTATGATGTGACATGCATCAATATTATCGACTTTTTGATTGTTACACAATCAATCTTCTAGGGAGTCTAATCATGCCAGAGCATCAGCAAACTCAAAAGTCCACAGAATCACAAACTACTTTTCAAAAGCAAGTGACCCCCACAAAGCAGACCCTCATTTCAAACCCGATGACTATCATTCAGCGTGCCAGAATCAACCCTAAATCTCTCACCCACGCGGACGTAATGCAACTACAGCGCACTATTGGGAACAGGGCAGTTGGTACGTTGCTGTCAGAAATTGGGCTTATTCCTTCAAAGGCTGAGCAGGCACCGCTTGTTCAGATGCAGACAATACCTGAGGATGTATCAATTTGTCCTTCTTGCTTGCAGAAGCAAGAAATCAAAGAAGAGAAAGAACCGCTTCAAGGCAAAATGATACATCCTCTTCAAAGGCAAGAAATTCCTGAGGAAGAAGAGCTTCTTCAGAGAAAGAGGGAGAACCGCACAGGCATGCCTGATAATTTGAAAGCTGGCGTGGAAAACTTGTCCGGGATAAATATGAGTGATGTGAAGGTGCATTATAATTCAAATAAGCCAGCAGAAGTCGGAGCTTTGGCGTATACTCAGGGAACAGATATTCATGTAGCTCCAGGGCAGGAGAGGCATTTGCCACATGAAGCGTGGCATGTGGTGCAACAGGTACAGGGTAGGGTTAAACCGACAATGCAGATGAAAGGGCTTGGCATTAGCGATGACCCGTCGCTGGAGCAAGAAGCCGATATGATGGGAGAAAGGGCAGCACATATGAGGCTTGGTCCTGCTCCTTCGCGAGTTACTAATGATCATAAAGGGTTGGACATGGCAACCTATGAATCAGAAGGTATTGTGCAACGTATGCACGCCGTCGGAACCGATGTAATCATGGAACCTGAACCTGTTGGAAAAACGCACTGGAAAATGGCAGACAAAGATACGAAAGGCCTCGGTGACGAAGTAGATGATATTGTTGGAGTTACTGGGATTTTTCAGGGGCCCTTTACTAAGATTCGGGTGGACACACTGAATATGTGGCGTGCCCATGGGGTGGCTAAAAGATTTGGTGGCTCGGGAAGAGCCGACAATGTGGGATGGTGGCCAGGTGACATTGAAGAACAGTGGGGTTACGAGGAATGGAAAGTAGCCGGTGTTAAAAACGAAGACCATGGATTGAGCAAAGAATGGGCAGTTGGACAAGGTGAAACAGGGGAGTATCATGTTAACCGCACGCTTTTGGATGGAGAGACAATCTTGAGACAATACAGAAACCCGATCATCTCTGCCATTAACTGGGGATATAACAATGATAGGGAAGCATGGCGGCAAGTAATTGAAAACTGTGGAAAAATGAATAGAGAAGATATTGCAACAGATAATATGAAAGAATTGAATGCTTATAAGGCCCAAATGATGGACTCAGATATTAATGTCATTAATCAGTGGTTTGAACAATATTTCAGACCTTCTGCATTTTTGGTTATTGGAAATATGACTCTGCGTTACACCGAGATCACTGCAGGAAAAAACCAAAGACCCGGAGTAAAAGAATGGCAACGTAAGGATACGCATATCGTAGGGGGTAGACCATGGAATGGACGCCCAAAGGAGAATCCCAGTTACCCACGAAACGTTGAATACACTGCCACTAATTCCAGTATTGCAAACTTATGCATCATTACTAATAATCAAGTCATTTGGGAAGCCCTTGTAAAATCTGAAGCCATTACGCCTTACCATGGGATACCGGCACCTAGGTTGGAAAATGTAGAACGTATAAAACTTTGCGATAAAGAAGGAAATAATATTAATTTTTATCCCAAACGCTGTATCTCTGGATTTGGTATAGAGATTCCATAAGGAAATTATTAAAAAATAGGTATGCACCATAATGTTCCCTATTGTTTGGACTACAGAAGACCTGAAAATGCAGAGGAAATTGTGGCACGTTGAACACCTGTTATTTTTTCAATATCCCGTGTAGTCAGTGGTTTTTTATCTTCTAACCATGCGTTATACAACGCTTCTAATATACGGAACTTTAAGAAATTTGGTTTATGAGCGTACCCGATTTTCACGATATTTCTCACCTGAAAGATTTGTGTGAAAATTAATATCGGGAGCCTCGATAATAAACGTTTGTTCGTTTCCGTTATCGATAGGCACAATAAATATTAATAGGGTTACTCAAACACTATTTTCAGTATATGATAAAGCAAAGTTTCGACTTTTTGACTTTACATTTATCCCTGTATAATTCCCTTAATACAAGTTCTTAAATCACGGAGATATAAATTGCCTAAGAAAAGTATTTACGCTTGGCTGCGAGGCTTAGCGTGGGTTGTGGTAATAAGTATGTAGAATAGAGGTCAGGTAGGATAAACTATCATTATTACTCATACTTTTACAGACCTTTCAATTAATCACCAGTAACTAGCGATTTATCTTTAAATACCTTCATAAAAATTGTATTTTCGGAGATTATACTCTCGACGGAGGCTCCGTGTGTTTTAAACACACTTTCGAATGTTGTTAAATTTAGTTTAGAATTATTAAGGCCCAGTCCATGAGTTAGTACCAGCATATAGTAGTCGCCATTTTCCTTGTAGTCTACAGAATCAAACATGTGGGATGTTCGAAAAACAATTGTTAGCCCATCTACAACTTCTTTTAGGCTGCATTCCTTAAGAGACTTCTGAAGAAAGAACTCTATTACACATTCTATAGGTCTGTTTTGGGTCACATACTCCTTAAAACGCTCATAATTAACGGTTTCCATTAGTATTTTTAAAGCTTTTTTTTGGACGCAACAAACCGAACCTATCGATTCACAAGCCAGCCAAAATTTTTGTTCGACAGTTAATTCTGGGTACTGTTTTGAATTGTTTTCCAGACATTCCAATGCTATTTCCAAGGCTTTTTGTTGTGTTTCAAATTTTTCTGCATGTTTTTTTAATAAATCCCAATGTTTCTCAGAAATAGTAGTGGCAATACGATGTCTTTTCAAATATTACACCTCACGATTATACTCCTCTTGTCTAGTCCATTATTTTTTTTATGTACATGCTGAACATACGATACGCAGATAACCTATTTTTACATGTGTATATGTTATCAACTTGTTCACAGCAAAAAATTGCTGTGAGTCTTGCAAAGTTAATGTAAAAAACGCTTATCCAAAAGTACAAGACAGCTTTCTCAAAACTAATTTATTTTTACAATTTTGAAATCTGAAGTAAACGATACAAGTTAACAGCTATAATATTAACAGACTGATTTTAGGTCTATTTTAGGTGATTTGTTATGGTAGATCAAGTACTCGAGATATCAGAAATTAAAAAAAATAGCAATTTGTTAGATAACTTAAATGTGATAGGCGACGTTGGTATCGGGACGACAACTCCATCAGCCAAGTTGAATATTGATCCAAAAGGCAAAGGTGGAATCATTATAGGCAATTCCAACACCAGTTCTGGAGGATTTACTAGTCTTATTATGGAAATCAGCGCAGAAAGTGGTGGCTATTCAGCAATACAATCCATTAAAAAATCTGGTTCCGAATGGGGAGACCTTTCTCTCAATCCTCACGCAGGCAACGTCGGCATAGGGACAGACGCACCTGTTGGGAAACTGGATGTTAGAGGAGATATTCGCGCTGGGAATTCTGATCTTTACTTTACAAAGGCAGACCATAACCATACAGGAATTGGAAATACCGCTGGTCTTGCTGCTATTGAGAATGCAGCTGATTATGATGCGCTCATGATTCTGGGGCGAGCAGGAGCTTCAAAAGGAAGATATGTCCGTTTATGGGATTATCTGCAAATAAATGGAAGTATGGATATTACTGGCAATGTAGGCATCGGGATTACGACTCCTAAAGCTAAGCTGGATGTCCAGGGAGACATTCACGCTGGGAATTCTGATATTTACTTTACGAAGGTTGATCATAACCATACAGGATTTGGAAATACCGCCGGTTATGCTGCTATTGAAAATGCAAAGAATTATGATGCGCTCATGATTCTGGGGCGAGCAGGAGCTTCAAAAGGAAGATATGTCCGTTTATGGGATTATCTGCAAATAAATGGAAGTATGGATATTACTGGCAATGTAGGCATCGGGACGACTACTCCTCAGGCCGGGCTTCATATTGATAAAGCTGGTACAAATGATCTGGCTTTGAAATTATCTTCTACTGGTCCTGGCTGGGGTTCAGGAATGCAATTGCAGAATAAAGATATTAAATACGGAATCTATGCAGGTTTTGGACAATTTAAAATTTGCGATGCGAACAAGCAGGTAGACAGACTAGTCATAGATACGGATGGCAAAATTGGAATTGGGACTACAACTCCTAAGTATACTCTGGATGTTAACGGCACTATTAATGCTTCAGCCGATGTTGTTGTTGGAGGTGGAGACTGTGCCGAAGAATTCGATATTGTTGATATGGAGTCTATCGAGCCAGGTACCGTAATGGTCATCGATAATGGGGGAGCGCTGAGAGCGAGTGAGCAGGCTTATGATAAACGGGTAGCTGGCGTGATTTCAGGAGCTGGTGATTTACGCCCGGGCATCACCCTGGACAAACAGGCTAATAAAGCTAACCGCTTACCTATTGCTTTGACTGGCAAGGTATATTGTAAAGTAGATGCAGATTGCGGCGAAGTTGAAGTAGGGGATTTACTCACAACATCATCGACATATGGACATGCAATGAAAGTGAACGATCATGTGAAATCAATTGGTGCGATAATTGGCAAGGCTTTGAGACCTCTGGAAGCTGGCTGCGGCCTTATACCTATCCTGGTAGCACTTCAGTAATCTAAACATAAGGAGCAATACCTATGTTGTCTTTAAGATCCGCAGCAAATTTGTTGGATCCAGCTTCTCAAGTGATAAGTACGAGGAGTCTTGCACAAAAGGTGTCACTTCAATTACCCATCTCGTTACGACGTCTGAATGAACGTAGTTCGAATAAGAGTGAATGGGATAATTACAAGATCGATAACGTTGAACAAGCACTAAATACTGTGAACAAGTCTGGGACATTGTATTTTTTAGAGGGGAAGTGTGATGGACTACCTATACCTCATATACCTCTAATTGGCAGTGAAGCGCATGTGCAGGGAGTGGCCAGTTACAATGATTATCTTATCATAACCCATAATAGTGAGTCTGAAAGTGCCAAAACTGGTTCTCTTGTAATACTCAATCAAAAAAGTCATAAAATCGTCAATAAAATGAATACACCAGAAGGATATAATCACCCAGGTGGTATCCAGCAAATAGGTAACTATCTAGCAGTATCATTAGAATCCAAAGATGGAAACATAAGAGATTCATTTATTCGGTTTTACGATTTGAGGCAGCTGTCTGATACACAGCTTCCCATTTTATTAGAAAAACCTAGCATTTATCGGATAAATAAAAAAGCAGGTGCAGTTGGCATTACAACATATAAGGAAAACGGCATCGATAAGTTCGTATTGGCTGTTCACGACAATGGTAGCGTGGACTTTTATAAGTCAAATGGAAAATTATTGTCGGATTCTCAATGTAGCTTTGATCTCATTTTCAACTGTAATATCACTAATGCCGCCGATAATTTATGCTTAGTTACAGATAAACAAGAAAAAATATATATGATTGGTTTTAGATCAACTGCGGATGTTATAGGGTTGCCTATTGCTGATTATGCCGATTTATATTTAATTGATACAAATAAAATGACTGTCAATCCCCAGGCATCTAATATACATTTTATCTGTAATCACGGTCCGTTAATTCCAGGGGTGGGTGTACATTTTAGATGGGGAGCAGGGATACGGATTATTTCACCCCAAAAGGTCGAGGTCCTAGCAACACAAAGAAATTTTGTCCCCCCGATCATCTTATATCCCCCACAAAGGAAGATTGGAATTAATATGTTCTATAGTTGATCCAATGCTATCCAACGGATGGATAACATGACCCGACTGGTAGCGGTGACTATAGTTTAATAGGGTATTACCAGTGTCTACACCACCAAGTCCAAAGTGATTGTTCCTACGTACAGAAGAAATAATGCAAAAGAAAATTACAGAAACGAACGCAGTAGATTTGTACTGAATAAATTTTTGGATAAGTTGTTAAATGACAATATTATTTAAATAGCAGACAATCTCAACTCTCACTTATATGATTTCTTTCTTTAAGTATTGGATCCCATATGATTAAAAAGATGGGTTTTAGGCTTTAAGTTAGGTGATTTATTATAGTATAGCTCATCCCAAAACTCAAAACTGTGTCTTCAAATTTCGGGTGATCGATCGAGCATCTGACTATGAAAATGGTTCTGAGACTCTTATTGATGTGAAATAAAGTTGGTTTTGGGATGAGCCCGTAGATAAAATATGCGACAACTTAACAGCTAATAAATATAGATATGCAGTGAAAGTGGGGAGATCACTTTAGATCAATTAGTGTGATAATTGGCAAGGTTTTGAGACCTTTGGAGGCTGGTTGCAGTCTTGTATCGATCTTGATAGTACTTCAGTAATTTAGTGTAAGGAGCAATATTTATGTTATCACTAAGATCTACAGCTAAGTTGTTGGATTCAACTTCCCAAGTAATAAGCACGAGGCGTCTTGCGCAAAAGGTATCACTTCAACCGCCGATCTCGTTACGACAGCTGAATGAACATAATCCGAATCCAAATAATCCAAGTTTGAGTTTACTGATTGGTTATAAAATATCAACGGGTTTTCTTGGAACAGATCATACCTATGTGACGAGTGACAAACCTTTCCATGCCTGGCCCTGCTGGGGAAGAGAATCTGGCGGAGAAGAGATCTGCCGAGGATATGGCAAATTTTCAGTGGCAGATTGTATATCTCAACCAAATAGCTGGGCAGGCATTGTATATTTAGTTACAGGTGTATGTCACCAAACGGCAAATAGAATTCTATACCCTGCAGGGGTAACAGTTTCAAAGGCAGGAGGCTACTGGGCATCTCATCTCGCTTATGGGACATATGGAACTACCGCTCTTGAGTTTTTTGCAAGACTAGCAATCTGTAAAGCGCAGCTACCTATTCCTGTACTAAATAGTGAAGTCTCTATAAAATCCCTTGACATGGATATGAGGGTCCTGTCAAGTTCAATAGATGAACCGGAAAAGGCATATCTTCAAAAAATAGTGGCACTGTACACTGAACATATGCAGGCATCCCCTAGCTTTAGTTCTGCAACCATGAGTGAAGAAAGTTCTTCTCTCCAGAAAAGTAAACTTGAGTCTTTTAGTTCAGCAATTACAAATGAAGAAAGGTACTCTTTCCTGGGTAAAGAACTTGAACTGATGATGGAATTTCGTCTTGGTGACAACCTGGACCCCCAGATAACTAAGCTAATTCTAAAGCAACAATCTGACTTCCTCAAGGAAAAGGGGAAAATGGATCTTGAGTTTGATAATGCCGACTTCAGCATTGAGAAATATGTTAAAGAATTGAACGACCTTTTTGGAGATCTGTTGGTAATCCTTCCAGATATTCTGGGAAAAGATGTATATGAAAAAATATTCGATTTACCTCCGTTAGAGAAAGACTTCGTACTTGCTGATCCAGATATTGCAGTCAAAACTTATAAACAAATTTCAAGATAAAATATACTGTATTCAAAGTAATCAAAGCTGCGCTGGCACACCCCGCTGCAAGGAGGCTGTCCGACAATTACCCGAGGTAATAACAGAATTCCTTTTTTTTTGATTTAAAGGTTTTATTTACTTTATTTTCAGCACTTTTTATTACTTACAGTAATTGTCGGACAACCTGCAAGCAACGAGATACGTTCGCGCCAAATCCTTCTTGCCTTTTTCAACTCTCCCAGAGACTCCACACTTAATTAAAAGCAGCTTCCTTACCTCTTTTATCATGAAAGTAGTGCAGGTGTTACAGATTATTAAAAGGCGCCAGCCTTCCACAGATCCCAGAAACCTCTCCGATAACTCAGATCTGAGTCATCGAGGAAACGTAGTCGTAAGGCTATAAAAAAGTGATGATATAGAGTATCCATTTTACTAGTTTTAATTATGTTGTGGAACCTGTAGGGATATATTTAGTCCATTCTTACCCAAGCGATAGCCGTGGCCTTTGTACGTGGCTTCTAGGTATATGTGCGTGGAGATGAAGGAATAAACGTACTGCGTCAGCCTCCCACAAATATCCCAGAATCAGAGCCGCTACACGGGATTACTTTTAATTATGCTTGTGAAACCTTCTAGGATATTTGGTCCATCCTTATCCTAAACGAGGGTCTTAGCCTTTGTACGTGGCTTCTAAGTATATGTGCGTGGAAATGAGGGATGGACTTACCGCGAGCCTTCCATATATCCCAGAAGCTTGCAGAGCGCTTTATTGTCATTAAATCCCTTAATTACGGGGATTCCAGATTTTGGGAGATATATAAGTGCCTAAGAAAAGAATTTACGCTTGGTTGGGAGGTTTAGCGTGGCTTCTGGGATATGTATGTGGAAGGCTCATGTGTAAGTGCTACAAACATACCTGTTTCTTGCAGTGGATGCGACAGCACATCTTTATTATATTAAGTAAAAATAGAAGGGATATTTTAAAATCCCATTATTTAATTCACTATTTTTTTGCTCTGGTAGGAAATATCAATATCATAAAATGAAATCTTATTTTACCGAATTCCAATTTTCCACACCCCCCTTATTGAGTTATTATATATTTTCTTTAAGTGTTTGGGTTTTAGTTGATGGTGGTGTGGAAAACCATTAACATGCCACCTAATAGGCATTAGTCCGTTACTAAAAATTAAATCATATTGTATAAATCACTTCGTATTTAACCCTTAATTATTTATTCAGTATCTTATTCTCACTATGCAGTAAACAACCGCGCCAGCCTTCTATATATTCCAGAAGCTTGCATAGCACTTTATTGGCATTAAAAATCCCTTATTACACGGCTTCCAGAATTTGGGAGATAAATGCCTTGGGAAGATATGTACGAGGTTTGTACGCCTTTAGAGCCTTAGTTTGACATTATAAATTCAATTTAGTGAGAAGCCTCAATTTTTAGTCAAAAATCAATTGACAGTATTCATAAATTTCATCAAATTGCCTTTGATTTTCCAGCTTCACAATCACTATAAGGCAAATGAGTAGAGATTTTTGTCCTATTTTAGCACTTTTGGCACCTGACTTTTTGGATAGTATCTATATTTTATCTGCTATTCATGCTATCTGTCAAATTCTATACCAAAAATTTGATTAAAAATTATGAAAATAGCCATCAGGAGAAAGAGAATCATCTGTCAAATTGAATTGTAAAAAATGGCAAAAATTTGTTGATATAATATTACTTATTATTCCAACGGATATGAAAACAATCTTTAAACATAAAAATCAAACTGTCAAACTCAGGTTAGAGTGGTAGGAGGCTCGGGATAGACTGTAAAAATAGCTATTCTTGATTCTCGATAGGGATAAAAGAATTTCCGACCTCACCGATTCGTGGATTCTGTATACGAGGCTCAAGTAATTCCCTTCTCTATCGGATAAATTGGTAGGCTAAGGAAGTCTTATAGATCGTTTTGACATTGACGAAGAATCAAAGTACGAGGATTATTTAATTTTAAGACAGCCTCTATAGAGGAATCTTTTCTTTTTATTAATTTATAGGGATATAAACTGGACAACATTTTTCTTTGACTTCAGCTGGGGTGAGATTACCAAGATCTTTTGCCATTTCCTCATACATTAAAGGCGAATATTTCTTTATTATTAAAGCGTTACTCTCTAGAAGTGATTTTAGCCTTTCCCCCTCATATTCTTTTATTTTTTGAAGGATTCCAATGAATGTTCGAGATTCCTCATTAATTTTATTCATTTCTTTTTGTATAATAGCTGTAAGAGTATTCTTCGTTTCCAAATCATCATCAATAAGTTCTTCAATATGTGATATTCTTTTTTCAATTTTATTTTTCTTTCTCTCAATTATTTCTTGCTCCTCTATTATAGGCACCCATCGAGTACTCATCGCCATTTGTCCCTGAGAGATATCTCTTGCAGAATTAAATTCTGTATTTATTGAAGCAAGTAATATAAATTGTTCACAAATTTCATCTATTGGTCCTTTTATAGCTTTTTTGACCTGCTCCTCATGAAAATGTTTATTGAGAGTCATGAGCAGGCCTGAAGAGCCACCATTTATCTCGCCTTCAAAAGAAAAAATACCATTTGCCATAATATATGTTTTATTCCCTGGTGATTGAGGATTGTCAAGGTTTTCTATAGCAACCTTATAAAAACGGTTTGTGTTAGGATTAGTTTGCGGAATCAGTAATATATCACATTTATCTAAGAAATGGATTCTTAATTTATCGTCCAGATATTCGAAACAGATTAGAATTCCTAAACTCAATCTGTCAGTAATTTTGAATATATGTTTCAGTTCTCCTTGATTCATACCTTCCATATTAAGGAATTCACGCTCTACTCCTGCAGGCAACAGTTTTTCACTATGTACAATTTTAGATGAAGGTATCACCACAGGACATATATTCTTCCGCAGATCCTCACTTCCAATATCTGAAGCAAATAGATCTTTGTATTCATGAAGGTTTGCTTCTGTCACATAATGAGAGCCTGCAACCACCACTATCCTATTTTCATTGGCATATTTTTGAATTTTAGGCAGAAATTCAAAAGGGATTGAGAATTCGGGAAATACTATTATCTTTGCCTTCTCTTTTACTGCATCAAGAATGTAGCAGATCTTCTTCCAGTAATTTTCTTTTGCTTTTCCAAGATTATTCACTTCTTCTTGTTCTTGGGATTCAAATTCGTTCTTATATGACTTGTCAAATGCCAGTTTAACAACTTTTTTGTCCTTGATTATATCATATTTTAACTGAATAACTGCAATACTCAAAATATCATTTTTGATTACGATATTGTTCCTACAATCATGTTCCAAAATGCAGAATTTCAAATTAGGCTCTAAATATTCATTGTATTCTATATGTCTTGTAACTGACTTTTCATACATTGTAGTTTTAAAAGTGATTTTCCCCTCTATCTTCGTCGGGGTGTGATGAATATAAAGTTCTTTCTTCCCGCGAAGGGGCTCCTCAAATATCTTCACCCCTCCAGCTTCTATCGTTAAAATGCCTTTTATTTTCTCTGGATCTGCAAATTTGATCCTGAGTTTCCAACTACTATACTCAATATCGGGACTGAAAGGTTCTTTCAAGTACTCAGTCAGTTTCTGTGTAAGTTTTTTCCCCGCATGATCAAAAATCGTCCTGACTGCAAAAGAATCAATTTTCAAAATCTGGTCATTTAGTTTATTTCTAATTTCATCTTCATCTTTGTTTTGCTTATTCTCCAAAAGTGAAATAATCTCCTCGAATGCTAAAAGTACACTCAGATTTGCAGATGTTGATAAATCCTTACGAAGTTCATCTACAATTTTTTTGATAGATTCTATCTTTAAATCACTTTCATTTTCCAGACTCTCAATACTTTCCACTTCAAGAATTCCTGCATAAATGCAATAACAAACAGTTGCTTTTTCATAGACTATTTTTGCCATTTCAAACTCTTTCTTTGCTTCTTTAATCAGCTCTATATTGGGGTTTTCAAACATAAGTGATTCGCTGATTAGTTTTCTTCCACGAAGATAACATAATGCGGAAGCAAGCAATTCTTTATTTTTTTCTTCTTTTTCAATCTTTTCCAATTTTTCTACTGCTAAAATTGATTTTTCGTATTCTTGTATGCGTTTATTTGGATCTTTCTCTCCTACTATATTTTTCATCAAAAAATCCAAGTATGCCCTTAGCCCAGCCTCTAAAGCCAGATTTCCTTCGTGATTAAGATTGTGTTTTTTAAAGAAATCTCGGTTTTGCTTGCAGACATTAATCCCTTCTCTTAAGAAATTCATCTCATTATGTATATTTGTTTCAATCTCGGCCAGTTCCATTAGTGATCTTATTATTCCAATAGTAGCCTGAGATTTCTTGCCTGCAATCAAACGTTGCAAGGACTCATTATAGATTTCTAACGTCTTTTCATCACAAATTTTTAATACTTCTTCATATCTTTCTTTAGCCTCTTTGCTTTTTTTCATATCGAAAAGCAAGGCTCCTAGGTTATTGAGAGTCTCTCCAACATTTAGCCGATATAATATATTTTTGTAATCTGTTTCTAGGAGACTTTCCCTAATTTGAAATGACTTCTCATACATCTCCTTTGATTTCTGAAATAGCTTCATATTATAAAGTAAAGTTCCAAGATCATTGAGCGTTTCCGCAACATTAGATTGATACGCTAGATTTTCAGGGTCGGATTTTAGCAATGATGTTCTAATTTCCAATGCCTGTTCATGCCTTTTTTTTGCTTCTTTGTTTATACCCTGGTTCGTAAGTAAAGTTCCGAGACCATTAAGGGTTTCTGCAAAATCTGATTGATAGGCTATGTTTTCAGAGTCTATTTCTTGAAGTTTCTCATAAATTTCTAGTGCTTTCTCATACTTTTGCTGCGCCTCTTCCATATGGCCCATATTGTTAAGCAAATCTCCTAAATTATTGAGTGTCATTGCAACGTCTGATTGATATAATATATTTTTTGAGTCTTTTACTCGAAGCCTTTCATATATTTCAAGCGCTTTCTCATACTTTTCTTTCGCCTCTTCAAAAAGTCCTGTATCAGAAAGTAAGGTTCCAAGATTGTTAAGTGTCATTGCCACATCTGACTGGTAGATTATATTTTCTAAGTCTTTTACTCGAAGCCCTTCATAAATTCCAAGTGCTTTTTCATATTTTTCTTTTGCTTCTTCTATGCGTCCCATATCAGAAAGTAAGGTTCCAAGATTGTTGAGTGTGGCTCCAACGCTTAATAGGTAAATCATATTTTTTGAGTCTTTTATTCGAAGATTTTCATAAATTTCAAGTGCTCTTTCATACTTTTCTTTTGTCTCTTCTATACGCCCCATTTCAGAAAGTAACGTTCCAAGATTGTTGAGTGCAGTTGCAATGTACGATTGACAAAATTCTTCTTCAGGATATGATTTCATCATCTTCTGGCAACTATCATGAATAAATTCATTACAAGTTTTAGATAGATGAAAACGTCCTCTATTATAGAGACTTTCTCCAAGGCTAACAATATTGTTAATGTTCATGTTAAAAGCAGGGAAGAAAAATTCATTTTGAGGATCTTTTTCTAGATGGTCAATGCAGATTTCTAGAGATAGAGAATAGTATTCAAATGCATCCCCAAATTTGCACATATTCTGCACCAACATACCCTTTGTGCTCATTATTTGAACAAGGATGCTTTTGTCCTCAGACTTTTGTGCATATTTTTCTGCCTTTTGGATTTTTTCAAGTGCTTTTTCAAATTGTTGTTTTTCTATAAGAGTCAGGGTCTCTTGAAAGTATTTTTTTGCTTTTTCTTTCAATTTTTCAGGGGGCTCGGGCATGCAAAAAAAGATGTCGTAATCTATTATAAGTCTTGTTTTTTCCTCATTTTTTCGCCAACTTCTTTACATCCTGTTTTTAGTAATACATGTAAAGAATTAGAATATTCCTTATAAAGATTTTTTGAATAGTTGATAATATGGATTAGATTAAAGGTTGGTTTACTTTACATATTACTCAAATTCGGGTACTTCATTTGTATTTAGTTGATATTATATAGTAGGAGAAATATCATACTCCCCTAATGGGAAAAAGAGGAGCAAAGCCAAAGTTCACTGACGTTTCTTGTCCTAACCCGGATTGTAAACTTTATGGTGTTACTGGAAAAGAAAACATCATAGGCAATGGTACCTATCAAATCAAGAATAAGCGAGTTCGAAAATATATCTGCCGCGAATGCGGCAGAGTATTCAATGATCGAACAGGTACTTTTTTTGATAATGTGAGAAAAGACGAATCTGACATTAAACTAGCCCTTAAAATGGCTATTAAAGGAATGTCAATACAAGCTATTTCTGATGTATTGGAAGTTCAACCTGCAACAGTAAGTAACTGGTTGTTTCGCTGCGCGAAACAATGTGAGAAGGTAAATGAAGACTTGATGAAAGATCTTAATATTTCCAAAGTTGAGATGGATGAACTATGGGTAATAATTAAAAAAAAGTTGCTCCAAGAACAGAAGTTGAAGATGATGGAGCATGGATGTGGGTGAGCTTTGCACCTGAGTCCAGATTAATAATTGATTTTATACTGGGGCCAAGAAAACAGTATGTGGCAGACGAATTTGTAAATATTACAGATAAACATCTTTCAACTTTAAAACCTCTTTTTGTTACAGATGGATTAAAATTCTATGCTGAAGCTCTTTTGAAAAAATATGGTGATTTGGTAGAGTTTTCTAAAACTGGAAAGAGAGGAAGACCCAGAAAACCAGCAATAGTACCTAATGAAAATCTGAAATATGCTCAGGTTATCAAAAACAAACTGGGAAAGAAGCTTCAGAAAATTGAAAAAAGAGTAATCTTTGGTCAAAATATAGATCAAAGTGAAATTTCAACAAGTTTGCTTGAAAGACAAAATCTAACATTTAGACAGGATAACAATAGAGTTTCAAGGAAGACAATAGGGTTTTCAAAGAAAATTGAGGGATTGTACAACCAAATGAGACTTTATTGCACTCATTTTAACTTTTGTAGAGACCATAGAGGATTAAAAAAAGAAAAAGAAAATGGAGTTTTGGGAAAGAAAACACCAGCAGAAAAATATGGGATTACTAAAAATAAATGGACATTAACAGATTTGTTAAATTATAGGAACAATAAAATATCAACTAATTAATGAGGCAGCACCCAAATTCGACAACATCTATAAATAAAATATATTTTTGATATACCGTTCGAATTCAAGGGAGATATTACTAACCTATAAATTATACAATAATTTCGTCGCAAAGTTATGAAACCTAATTTATCGCATATGCCTGTTTTTATACTTTGTCTTAGAGCCTGTCTTAAAATTAAATTTGATCCTACAACTGGGATAGGACTTATGCTATTGAACTGAAAAACAGCAGCATGAAGCCGTTAAATATCTAAAGTGTAATTTTAATCAATGATGATTAATGCATTTGATTTTCTACATCGAGTGCGTAAGTCATATGGAAAAAGTATTATCCCTGAGGTAAATCTATACCTGAATTTCGGAAAAATTTACGGTATGACTTTGAAGTTAACCTTGCCCATTATCCAATTGTAGGAATGGTTTGAATTTTAAGACAGCCTCTTAGATAGTCGAGATCTTATTCCTTCTAATCAGATGTGTTGTCTAATTGGGTCTGTTATAGATGATATAGATTTTAATGAATTGAATTCAGGCATAATAATTCTGGCCCCTACCTATAATCCATTATAACTTTATTCAGTCTTTGCTTGATAGAGTTTGACCATTGGGGCGTGACTACTCCCAATATTAGAGAAATCAGAGTTTAAGTTTATTTTTGAAAACTCGTAACCTAACTTTGGGATGAACTCAGTATTAATAATTCGTGAGAAGAATTATCTTCCGTTTCGATACAACGTAACAAATTTTTCTTTTACATTAAGTGGTTCCTTTAACAAGTGAATATCTTTCAGGAACTTGATGTTATCTAGGCTGATTACAAGCGCTGCAGCCAGGATGAAAATGGAGCCAACAAGCATTCCGCTGTGAATCGGGTTCCCGAGTACCATAAGGTCAAAAAAGATACAGGAAACGGGTTCAAGCAAAGTAAGAATACTGCCTGTAGTAGCGCTTACGCCTGCTACACCTCTTATGTAAAATACCGCTCCAATGCCAGTAAACAAAACTCCAAAGAGTATAAGAGTGTGAAGATTCTCAACAAGCACATAGCCTGGAAGAGATACCGCAAAAGGCGATAGGAAGACCATACTGATTACACTCTGCCAGAAGAGCTGGGTGAGACCACTGTATTCGCCTCTGAGATAGCGAACTGAAATAATTACTCCACTGCTGAAAAGACCACCTGTAAGCCCGAAAAGTACTCCTTTAAGGTAGTTGCTGCCAAACTCAAGTTGCACAAAACCTCCTTCCGGTCTTGTTACATAGAAGACGCCTATCAGACCAAGGAAAAGAGCAAAAATGGTTTTGCTGGTATTCTTTTCCCCGAGCAGGAGAGGTGCAACGAGAGTAAGGTAGATAGGGTCTGTATATAGTAGCAATATGGCTGAAGAGGCTCCTAAATATCGGATTGCGGAATAGTAAGAAAACATTTGAGCAACATACAAAAATCCAAGAAGAATAAGATACCTTTTCTTTCTTTTCAAAGAAAGCTGGCCTAAATTTCCATTAATGGAAAGATAACATAAAATAGCTAAAATCCCGAAAAGAATTCTATAAAAAACAATTGAGCCTACGGACATATCCCGTAGCCATTCCATAAAAATTCCAACAGCACCATAAATTGTACACGCAATAAAAAGCTCAACATGGTGCGTAAGGGTCTTCATTATGTATAATTAGAGAATGCTATCCATATATAATTTTGGAAATAGAAAATTCATGGCTATAGATTAAGACTTAAAATGTCACTCTTCCATTGATTTTATATTGTAGGACTTAACGGTTGAACTGAGAAATCAATTAAAGTTGCGCTGGCGCACTCCACATCTCCCAGAAACCTCTCCGCTAACTCAAATCTGGGATATCGAGGAAACATAGTTGGATGGCTATAAAGAAAGTGATGACAAAGAGTATTCATTTTACTCGTTTTAATTGCGTTGTGGAGCTGTCCGGGATATATTGGTCCATCTAGCTACGAGCGATAGCCTTGGCCTTTGTACGTGGCTTCTAGGTATATGTGCTTAAGGATAGATGTGCCAGCCAGCCTTCCACATATCCCCGAATCAGAGCCGCTACACGGGATTACTCTTTTTTCACTTCTTATGTAGTCTGTAGGGATATATTGGTCCATCCGGTTACGAGCGATAGCCCTGGCCTTTGTACATGGCTTCTAGGTATATGTGCGTGGTTAGTATGTTTCTTTAGGATATCCCAGAAACCTCTCCGATAACTCAGATCTGAGTCATCGAGGAAACAGAGTCGGAAAGCTATAAAAAAGTGATGATATAGAGTAGTCATTTTTCCATTTCACATGTAGTGTCAGGGATATGTTTAGTCCATCTGGCTACGAGCGATGGCCCTGGCCTTTTAGATTAGCTTCTAAGTATATGTGCGTGGAGGATTCGGGATAGATGCACTACACCACCTTCATCACATCCCATAAATCTCTCCGATAACTCAGATCTGAGTTATCGGTAAACGTTATCATTTGGCTACAAAAAAGTGCTGAATTCCTCTTAGTTCCTGAGTAATTTGAGGAATAATCTATTAGGCAGGTAAATAAAAAGTCCTGAGCCTACATTTCTCGTGAGTTCAGGACTTCCATTTAGATTATTTCTTAAATTTTGGGGTATAAGCTAAAATCCCTATATCTTCGTCGAGACTTAATTCTTCGAAAGTAGTTGGATTAATACTCCAGGAACCTGCTACTTCCATAACTGTTTCTTCATTTGGGAACCATATATCTTTATCGAGCTCTTCCATATCTGTTTCTTCATCTGTCTCTTCATCTGTTTCTTCATCTGGGAGACATTCGCTTTCATCGAGTTGATCCCAGTTGTAAGACTTTTCTATCTGGGTTAGCTCTCCTTTATTAGTAAGAACTTCGCCACTTTCGCCTAAGTATGCGAAGGATCTTACCAAAAGACCATTTTTGGCCAACATCCAGTGATGATATTCAACTACATGATAGGTTGCAAAGGCCTGTACTTCTTCAAACTGCATACTAAGATTAGTAATGAGTTTTTCGATATCATGTACGCTATCTTTTTCACCTGGATCTGCCGTCCATCGGCCAACTACAAAAGTCCAGTCATTAACTGGAGGAGTAACAAAAACAATCTCATCATACTCTGAATGGATAGTGTCTAT
Organism: uncultured Methanosarcinaceae archaeon; assembly: GCA_963847185.1. Classification (GTDB taxonomy): domain Archaea; phylum Halobacteriota; class Methanosarcinia; order Methanosarcinales; family Methanosarcinaceae; genus Methanosarcina. The sequence goes on from CAWJYV010000001.1 coordinate 27,095, forward strand.
TCCTTCATCCCAGCCTATTTCCTCAATTAAGGTAAGACCTAAAGCAGATAGTATCTTATCTCTACTTGCATTACGAATGGCAAACCATCCCATTTTGTAACCGAAAGAATACATTATAATATCTCCAACGAACTTAATTCCTCTAATTTCTCTTAAAGTGCCTTAGCCAAATACCTTTTCTAATGTAAGCGGTTTTGAACTGCTCAGACTTATTGGACTAATCGATCCCCTAACCAGGTCTTTTCAGTCTTTGGCTTAAATACTCGGATTGAGAGTTTATAAAATGCCTAATTTATATTAAAATGCCTAATTTATATTAATAATTGTCTATTTTTCATTAAATTAGGAGTACAATCCTTTATAATGAGGATATTAAGAAATGTTTGGAAATTTTAAGAATATTCTGACAAAAATAAAGGTCTTCAGCCAAAGTAACGTCTTAGCTCAAATAATTAACTCTTTTCAATCTTGCAGTAGACGAACTAGATCTTATATATTTTTAGTAGCTTTTCTGAATCGTTTTTGGACATTACTCCTTGATGCTGTGACGAAAATTACAGGCAATCTCACGTCCTAAATCCTCTTCTTATTACAAGCGATCTGGTCTTTTAGATTAGCTTCTAGGTATGCTTCTTCAGGAATATACGTACCGTGCCAGCCTTCCATATATCCCAGAAGCTTGCATAGCACTTTATTGGCATTAAAAATCTACGTACATGGCTTCCCAGAAGCAGGGAGATAATAAGTGCCTTGGAAGAGGCTAAATGATTGGCTGCGTGGATTAGCGTGAGTTTGTACTATATTCACGTGGAAGGCTCAGCGTGGATGTGAAAAATAGATCCCCAGATTTCCAACCAGTCCATGTGAAATTAATAAATTAAAAGATTAGAACTTCCTAAGGATAGTGGGGAAAAAGTTCGTCGACTGCTCTTTTGGCAGCAGAGGAACAGAAACTGGACAACAACTCTGGGAAAAATTAGAGAAGAAAGAGATTGAAAAGTGATGACTGATCACTGGAGGGCATATGAAGAGTTTCTTCCAGAAAAGGTTCATACTCAATCCAAAGCAGAAACGTATACTGTTGAAGGATATAACAGCATATTAAGGCACTTTCTGGCAAGATTGAGGCGAAAGACAAAGTGTTATACTAAGAGTATTGAAATGCTATAGTACCCGGTTATTCTCTTAATGAAATAAATAAATAATGAGTAAACTATATTTAATTAACAATGCCATAAATAGTTAATAAACTTTTTGTAAAAATTCAAATATTTAACAATCTGAACAGTTAGTATCCATGCTTTTTAGTTTAAGCAAGAGAGAACTCTGACAATATTGCAGAAAAGAAATTCAGTGCCTCTATTTTTTTACTTTAATAAGTCTCTTGATATTGATAAAAATAATTGTATGGAATTTGATTTCTTTTTCCAAAAATGGTTCAAAATTTTTGAAAACTAATAAATGATAAGAATGATTTATTCTACTTATTTTATACAAACATAAGTATTATAATTTTGTAATAAAAACCAACGATATTAGCTGCGCATCTTTGTTTTTGAAAATCAGTCTTTTGCTTACGATTCTCAGTAACTGACACAACTAACTTACACTTTTAAGGAAAATAAAGGGAGAAAACAAATGAAAAATAAAGAAAAGTTGTACTTAGGAGCTTTGAAGTCAATAGTTGTAATTTCGTTTTTAATTCTTATTTCATTTGTAGCGTCAGCATCTGACGGACAAAATATTTCGAATATAGCACCAAATACAGGTAGCAATAACATATCTGGAACTGGTCCCGTAACTAACACTGTTGCATCCACGATTAATGTAGGGGTATATCCGTACGGAATTGCAGTCACCCCGGATGGAAAAAGGATTTATGTGACAAACGGCGGTAGCAACACTATCTCTGTAATAGATACAATAACAAATACTATCATGGCTACAGTGAACGTAGAATCCGCTCCTGGTGGAGTTGCTATCACCCCGGATGGAAAAAAGGCATATGTGGCGAACTATAACAGCAGTAGTATCTCTGTAATTGACACAGCTACAAGCACGGTCATATCCACGATAATTGTAGGAAGTAATCCTTACGGAATTGCAGTCAGCCCAGATGGAAAAAAAGCATATGTGACTAATGGAGGTAGCGACACTGTCTCTGTAATTGATATAGCAACAGACACTGTCATATCCACGATATTTGTAGGAAGCAATCCTTGGGGTGTTGCAATCAATCCTACTGGAACAAATGTATATGTGGCTAGCTATAACAGCAGCAGTGTCTCTATAATTGACACAGCAACAAACAATGTTACATACACCTTGCCTGTTGCATCTGGTCCTGTGGGAATTGCAGTAAACCCAACCGGAATAAACGTATATGTGACGAGCTATAACAGCAACAGTGTCTCTGTAATTGACACGGCAACAAACACTGTTACAGATACTATCACTGTAGGATCCGGCCCTTTGGGGGTTGCAGTAAACCCAATGGGAACAAACGTATATGTGACGAGCTATAACAGCAACAGTGTCTCTGTAATTGACACGGCAACAAACACTGTTATAGATACTATTACTGTGGGAACCGGTCCTTTGGGAGTTGCAGTAAATCCGATGGGAACAAACATATATGTGACAAACAGCGGCAGCAACACTGTCTCTGTAGTTAGCACTGTTAGAGCAACACCAGGTACAGGAACTCCAGGTACAGGAACTCTAGGTACTGGAACTCCGGGTACGGGAACGACAGAAAACCCGAAAATCTACTGCCTGCTGCGTAAGCCGCAGTATATATCTGATCCCTGCCCCTGCTTCCAGTTCTATCTTGCAAAAACTACAGGTGATGCGGCTAGAGCGTCCACTGATGGAACCAACTGCTTTGTTACTGCTCTCGGTGCTCGTGAAGGATGGAAGGTTGATCCCACGTTCGATGAACTCCTTACTTGGACCGGAGGAGATGGGGCAATGGCGGTGGTCAGCCCTTATTTTAGCGATTTTTATGGTTGCAATGCTTGCAGGAGCGGAACTGGCAACGGAACTGTTACCGGCAATGGAACTGTTACCGGCAATGGAACTGTTACCGGCAACGGAACTGTTACCGGCAATGGAACTGCACCTGAGCCTTGGTTTGTATTTCTCGCAAACGATGCTATGTTCGTTGATCAAGAATCTGTCCTTAAGTCTAGGAGATTGTGTGATATCAGTGGATGGGGACTAGATTGTTCTAAGACAGTGGGAGATTCTGTACAACTAATTAAGGTCAAAGGTCCATTCAATAGCTTGGAAGAGGCTAGTAAGGCATATTGCGAAGATATTGTTCCAGGGACTGTTCACGCAATTCCTCTCACTTCCGGAAGTAAAGCAAAGTTCAACTTTGATGGTAAGGAACATTGGATAGAAACCGCGCCTAGCTGCTGAACAAACTGTCAAAGATGCTGTCTGTTTAGAGGAGTGAGTTATTGAAATTTAATTAAAAAGTACATGGGTTTTATGCCAAAGCCTATGTGTTTTTTTCTCTTTTTTATTGTCCTTCAAGGTAACTTTTTGAGTAGATCCACAGGGATCTTTACGAGCGGGATAGATGTGATCTTATGCAATTGTAGAAAATTTGCACCCCTTGATAATTGGAGTGCCCTTCATTTTCAGTCATCTCACAGTTTTGGTCGTCCCTTATTATACGGTTGATCTTTTCATGATTAATTTTCCAATGGTAGAAATGCTTATGTTTTGTGCATCAAAGCACGTCTACTATAACACACTTAATCATCTTGCCAAACTGCAAAAAAGATATGATACGACACTAGGAATGTTTTGGGAAATAATATCAACCAACTAATAGTGTGCACGACCAAAGTTAATTATAACTCGAAATAAAGTGCAAAGCGCTTATATCCAAACTTATCTTTCACTTCGCCATCAAAATAGTAATTTAAGGACTGAAATTACTTATGAAAATTATTACCTTATATGTTTTTACTCACACTCTATGTCAATTTTCTAACGTATTATTTTCTTAATATATAACCTCATATATTCCCAAAAGTATATGATTTCAGTGTTCTCTCTTTCTCGTTTTTAATATCTAATTATAGCTAGTAAGGTAAAGTTTATTCCTAAAGTACATAATATTATAGGGTTTATTAATGGCTCTCGGTGCGTTTTTATGGTGACGAAATATGGAGCCAAAAGTACGAGACTTATAGGTTTTAATTTTGAAGTTTCAAGCGTAAACATAATTAATAAAAATAAATTTAATTAAAGATAAGAATTAATTGGACTGTTAGATTTGAAGGAGAAAAACTCTTCTTCACAATAGTTGGTTACACATAATGGAGAAAATCCCCGATCTGCGTTTGTTGGATGATCCGAGGTCTGGTCTTTCGCGAAGAAAAATATACTTGCAAAATAAATATATTATCTTCTTTATCTATAATTCTAGGACTATTTTCTGCTTTTTTCAGTAAAATCATCCATTTTAGCACCTATAAATTAATTATACTACTAAATTAAGTCTATTTTTCCTTTATATTATCTAATTTTATCTATTTTACTCAAAAATGAGATCAATGACTTTATTTTAGATACAATTTAAAATAATTTCGAAATATTAGTTTATTCTGAAAGTTCCTCATCTTTTTCCCGATAAATAGTTCCTGATTTTCGGAACTATTTAGTGTTAAGTAAAAATTATTCTATATGCTTTATATAAATTAAAGATATATGTTTTATATACTCATCTGCAATAAAATATTTGAATATGTTAATTCCAAAAATTAATACTTCATTGAAAAAAATTTTTGGATTTAAATTGCCGTGAGTATCGCATATTTGTGGGAATAAATACGCTACGTAGAAAACATATGTATAGGTTTTCTCAAAGGTTGAGAAAAAGGAATAATTAGAGATTAAACTTAAGGGGGGGAAATCAAATGTTTGCACACGATTTCTATGTGAATTTTGCTCTGATTAAAGCATACAAAGCAAAAGTTTATGCAGAGATTACTCAGGTAATTGTCGCATAAACTTAGATGAATAATAAGGAATCCACTCTCAAAGGATTTCCACTGTATTGTAGTGAGAACTATATTGAAAGGGGGAAAATCAAATGTTTGCATACGATTTTTTTGTTAATTTTGCTCTGATTAAAGCATGCAAGGCAAAAGTTTACGCAGAAATTACCCAGGTAATCGTCGGGTAAATTAAATAAAAATACAAAAAATTGAATTGAGAGTTGCCTGTTTTACATGCAACTTTTTAGGTCTATAAAACAGTTTCAACGGTTACCTCTTAAAGATATAATAGACAATATCCTGGATTCGTTTGTCTTTAATTGATGACCAATTAATCTATAGATTTAGAAAGAAATGGAGGGAAAAGTAATGATAGTCTTACCATCAATAAACATAAACATGGCATGGGTATTCGTAGTTCTTTCAAAGAATATCGGCATTTTCATAAATCAGGGTATCTAAATTTAATGAAAGTTGCATGTTTTGCATGCAACTTTTTAGGTCGTAGTAATCTCAATAGCCATATCTTCTAGTATAATGGACAAATTTCCTGGATTCATTCATCTAGAGTTGATGGCTATGAATTCTCTATTTACTTTAATGGCTTAGTTTTTTATTTTTCTCTACATTCACTAGATTTTTATTCAATTAGATACAATTTCAAGGCTATTCTTTTGCCTCTGGCGTATTTCGAAATTGCATCAATATAATATTGTACTCGTTAAATATAATGTCTAAAGAAATACAAATAAGAAACTGACATTAAGATGCAGTTAGTTAATTTATTATTTTCTTTGCCTATTTGCGGGTCGAAATTTCTCTATTTAATCCTACTACTTATATATGCACGTTTACAAAATTAATCTTTAATAGTAGATAACCAAAACGTAGGGTTGTCCCTCATTATATGGTTGATGTTTTCATGGAGCCTATCCCAAAACCAATTTCTGTTTCCATATCCATAGGAATTTCATACTATTTTCCTGATCTGTAGCTCAATTGATTATTTAAAAATCAAGATTCAAAGAGCAGTTTTTGAGTTTTGGGATGAGCTCATATAGCAGCGAAGATCGAGCCAAATAGATAGGTTCGCACCTACAAAACTAATCAAAAACCGGGCTCAGAAATAATAATAATAAGAATAAAAGGAAAAGCTTGAGCAAGTACAATAATATATACCATAAAATGTTTCAAAAACAGGTATGTTATTTCGGAGTTTTCGTTGCCCAATGACAGGTATATACCATAAAACATTATTAGGCGTCAGAATTCGCGTACAGGTATATATCATAAAATGTTGGAGTTAAGCAGACTCAGCTTCACTACTAAGTTGCCTTATACGATTTTCCATGCGTAATATATGTGTTTCCTTATCGAGCCCATGCTCTTCATCAAACGCTTTACCCATTTGCGTCATTGAATAATACGGCAGTAGTTGTGAAGGTAGTAGATCAAAGTCTTCCAGTGTCCGTAGTTTGCGCTGTGGGTATTTCCCGTAGGCTTCCATTCGCTGAACTTTACCAACCCGTTTCAGACTAACTCCCCGCCTAATTCGGTGTAAATAGGCTACATATGCTTCTATACCCTTCTTTGTGATCTTATACCTGTAAAGTCCATTAGGTCCTTTCGCCTCTAATCGCTGTATATAAGGCAGTTTTATTATCTTACCACTTCTTTTGTGAACCTTCTGATACCGTGACATTGCACTCGAAATTGTGGTACGTTGAACACCTGTTATTTTTTCAATGTCGCGTGTAGTCAGTGGTTCTTTAGATTTAAATAAAGCTTCTAGGATACGGAACTTCAAAAAATTGTTCTTATGAGCATATCCCAATGCAGCTATGTTATCACCTGAAAGTTTTATGCATAAACCAATATCTAGAGCCTCGATAATAAAGGTTTGTTCTTTTCCGCTATTGGCGGGCACAATATGTATTAATAGGGTTACTCAGACAAGTCTTTCAGGATATGTTTAGTACTGTGCCGAATTCAGCTATCCCGTACCCGTTTTACGGACCTCCAATAATTAAGGAGATATAAGTGCCTTGGAAGGGGCTAAACGCTTGGCTGCGAGGCTTAGCGTGGGTTGTGGCAATAAGTATGTAGAATAAAGATCCGATAGGATAAAAACGAGATTGGAGTGGTTGCCTTCACGCTACTATTTTACAAAATAAACCATGGGATACCTTATTTTATAGACATAATTGTTTGCATGTCTGAGTTCCATTTATAGTACAAATGTGGCTAAAAATATGAAGCAATTATTTAACAACGTTTCTAGGGGAAATCTTCTTTTAAGGGTAAGAAGTCCAAAGGTAATCATATTCACCCGACTCAAGAAAAATCCTGGCTAAGAGGAATACAGAGCCAATATTCGAGGTCATTTTGGTGGGTGTAGGTCTGCCTATGTAGACGTTGTCAGTTTGTAAAGTCTAGACCTTAGTTTCCTGTCCAGTGATATTATCCTGTAAAAAGATTGTCCTATAACTTATCCCGTTCTACTTATTTTTTCATTCCAATAACTTAGCCTGTTTTACTTATTTTTTTCTATGTCACTTAAACTTCTATTTGGATAATTTAGATCTAGAGAAAAACACTGAAGTAGTAAAGTTTGGATATTGAAAGAGTCCTGAAAGAGTAATACAACTTTTTTTAAATATATGTGTATATTTCGAGTTTTTAAATTGAGTTTAATTAGAAAATAAGGTATATTAATTCCATAAATGCCTCACTTGTACTATTAAGGTCTTTTTTTTGCATAAAAGCTTGAATTATGGACTAAAACTCCTTATTTTGCTGAGGGATTTCTTGATTTAAATCTAATAATAAATATAAAAGTATGTATATTATTTAAAGCCCTGTTAGTCTAATTTTTAAAAGCCTATTAATATTAAGTAAAAGTAATTCTATCCATTTTATATAATTATGAATTATATATTAGGTTGTACTTTCTGGCAGCTAAGATCAAATGTGTCCTCTCCAACAAAAGTAAGTAACCAGAAAAGTTTCTAAATGCGATTGCCAAGAGTAACTATAGATCTGAGGAGTAGATAAATAATTTTTATTAGAGGATTATATGTTCAGTGTATACTATGGATAATTATACACTCCATATCCATCATACTCTAATCTTAAAGCTTTGTCTTCTCCTAGATATAAAACAAGTAGAAAGTACAAGTGCAAAAAGAATACAATAAACTAAAAATATAAAAATTTAAAAATAAAATAAAAATATAAAAACTAAAAATATAAAAATTTGATACATAAAAATATACTAAACATGGGGGTAAAATAAATGTTCGGATTTGGTGGATTTGGTGGATTTGGTAGAGGACGTGGGTTTGATCGTGGATTTGGCTTTGGCGGCTGCGGTGGATGTGGCGGAGGCTGCGGTGGCTTTGACGGTGGCTGTGGCGGAGGCTGTGGACCAAGGGGAGCTTGCGTAACAACCGTAATTCGTAGAGTCTGCGCCATAGGTGGCAGGGGCGGCTGTGGCAGGGATGGGTTCGACGGGACTTCGACGGCGGCTTCGACGGGTTGTTTTAATAACCACTGAACCTGAAATAAATTAAGGATGAAATAATAAATTGTAGTCATCTTTTCAAGACACGAGGGGCCATGTTACCCAAAATTATCTTGTTTTGAATTGGTGACTCTCCTTCTCATTTCTTATGAGTTTGTAACTACACCTTTTGTGTTTTATGATTACTCATTGATTCCAAAATAAAGACATATTTAGGATCTTTTTTATATTCAGTTCGTAAGAATTTTAGAAATAATTAAATGCCATGGAAGACGCAAACACAGTATTCTCACTGGGTTTATGGCAAATAGGGGAAGAGGAATAAAACTCCTGGACTGACCCAACTACTAGCTAAGAGGATAACAGAGCGTTTTTCGGGCTTGATTTTGGAGTAGTAAAGCCCTAGATAAAGTAATAGAGAAGATAAGTGGTTGCTTCTTTTTTAAATTTACACTGTTTTTAGTAGAACAGCACCAGCGCAGCTTTGATTCAGGTTTTTAAAAAGAGGGGGCTTATTTCTTCTATCCTATCGGGTAGTATGTATAGCTTCTTTAAAAGAAGTCCTCTAAATGAAGTATTAGCTTTCATGTATTTTTCACCAATATTAATATAAATGCACAAATGCGTTTTACAATTCTATAATGTACATATTATTGTTCCTGCTTTTTCTTATATAGGTTTATTTATATTTTTGAGATATGATATAAACAAAGCTTAATAAGATAATATGAAAGCAGAAGATAAAAGGGGTAATATGGTCTGTCCTGTATGTGTGGTTGGAGGAATTGGATTTGTTCTCAGTACGATTTTTGGGTTTCCTGATGTTGTTGTGGCTTTTGTGAACGGAATGCTGGCGACTTCAATGGCATACTGGACAAATCATGTAATAGCAAAAAGATGGAAGAAAAGAAGAGGTCAACTTGTAGCAATAAATATTCTGCTAGGGATTGTGTGCTTGTATTCTCTCAAATGGATTGGATTGTGGTAAAGTAGAGGGTATTTTCCGCCAAACCCAGAATTGAAACTTTAATATTTAGGCTGTCTCAAAACTACCCTGAATTATACATTTAGAGCGTGTCTGAATATTATATTTTTCTCATTCGCTTAACGTTTTGATACGACTCAGTCGTCTAATCATTATGTGTATCATCGCAGCATATACCAACGCTTGACTTGATTCTGTCAAACCTTCGTAATCTTTACTCAAACGTCGATATCGACCCAGCCATGCAAATGTCCTCTCTACAATCCATCTGTGAGGAAGTACTTTAAAGCCTTTGACATCTTCACTACGCTTAACTATTTCCATCACCCATCCACACATTACATTGACCCAATCAACCAGTTTACCCGAGTAACCAGCATCAGCCCAAATAAGCTGCAATCGAGAAAATCTTCCCGTAACTTGTTCCAGAACAATTTTAGCCCCATCTCGATCCTGAATATTTGCTGCATGAACTACAACTATTAACAGTAGCCCTATTGTATCCACCAGAATATGGCGTTTTCTCCCTTTTACTTTCTTGCCAGCATCATAACCGCGTATTCCGGGTGTTTCTGTGGTTTTAACTGACTGGCTATCTAAAATCGCTGCACTCGGCTCTGGTTCTCTGCCATACGCAACTCTCAATTCCGTTCTCAATGCAGCATTGATATGTTCCCAAATTCCTTTAATCCGCCAAAGGCGGAAATAATGGTAAACAGTTTTCCATGGTGGAAATTCGTGGGGTAACATTCGCCATGCACAACCAGAACGTAACAAATAAAATATGGCATTCAATATTTCTCGATAGGAATGAATGCGCTTTCTACCTCGATTCGTTCTGGGATTCTGGAAATAAAGCTTAATTAATTCCCATTCTTTATCGGTTAAATCACTAGGATAAGAAAGGCTTCTAGATCGTTTTGGCATTGGCGAACAATCAGGTTATAGGAATATTTAATTTTAAGACAGGCTCTTAGATAAAAAGATCTAAATTTTCATTTTCTTTAGGAATTACGCACTTGAAGTACAAAATCAACCGTATAAGTCCTCTAGTAAAAGTAGGTTAGACTCATTCGTCAGCCTTTCTAGCTAATTCCTGTCAATATCAGGAAAGACTCTACAAAACAGATTAGACTTTAATATGCTTAAGTTCTCCTGTTTATGTAGTCCATCGAAAGGCTGTACGAATGTGTCTTTATGGATTTCATTTTTTTGAGTGTCTAAGACAGTTTATTTTTATCCTTTCACTATTTAGCAAGCTAATAATAGCTAAACAGCTTTTATCCATGAAGCAATTATTCAACGGGCAGCGATTGGTTTAGCATCCTCCACAGCCGTCGCAGCCGCCAAAGCCGCCGCAGCCGCCAAATCCACAGCCGCCGAATCTACCGAATCCACCAAATCCACCAAATCCGAACATTTATTTTACCCCCATGTTTAGTATATTATTTTAGATTTTTTATTGTGCTTTTTCTTATTCTTATTTTCTCTTATTTTCTACTCTTTTTTCTACTCTTTTTGCGTAAGGAGAAGACAAAACTTTAAGATTAGAGTATGAAGTGGGCATACGGCCCTCTAATCAAATTTTTTATCTATTCCTCAAATATATAATTACTTCTGGAAATCGTATTTGGAAAATATTCTATCACTTCCTTCCGTCTGGAGAGAACAGATTCAAGTTTAACTGCCAGAAGTACAAGTTAATATATAATTCTCGAATATATAAAAATAATAGAATATTTTTTACTTAATATTAATAGTCTTTTAAAAACTGAGCACATCTGACGTTAAAAAAGCGAAGTTACTTTTATACTAATTGGCAGATTTAAATCCTTTAAGATATCCGCTAAAATGAGAAGTTTAGTCCATAATTCAAACTTTTACACAAAAAAAAGACCTCAACAATATAAATAAGGCTTTTACGAGACGAATAAATCCCTTTTTCGAATTAAAGCCAATTTAAGGGGTTAAAATACACATATTTAGTAAAATAAGTTGTATTACTTCTTCATCACTCTTTCGAGATCTGAACTCCATGACTTTATCATAAAGGAAGTAAAGATTACGGGTTTAAAGTATTCATTTTACTCGTTTTAATTGCGTCGTCGAGCCGCTCGGGATATATTTTTGTCTATTTGACTATAAGCGATAGCTTTGGACATTGTACATAGCTTCTCAGCTAGAGTACGGACCAAGATTATCATATAAAAATAAACATTTTAAAAAGATTTATAATGTATAAATAACTTTAAAGAGTAAATATAAAAGCATTTTTAAGCTGATAAACTATCCATAAAAATAGAAATATCGAGGGTTATCATGAAAGACTTAGAAGTGAAAATGTTGGACGAAGAAGACCATATTTTTATTGAAACGTTAAGGAATCTAGGAATGTCAAGAAATGTCGCTACAACCATGGCATATCTTATGAATGTAGACGAATCTTCAGCCCGGGAAATTGAAATAAGTACTGGATTAAGGCAACCCGAAGTAAGTCTTGCAATAAAACTAATGCACAACCAATCCTGGATCAGTGTGCGCTCGGAAAAAAATCATGGAAAAGGACGGCCGACAAAGATTTATTCTCTTGCAGCTCCGGTTGACGAGGTCATAAGTTATTACGAAGACAAGATTTACAAAGAATCTCAGGCAACCGTCTCGGTGATCAAGAAGCTTAAAATGATGAGTAAAAGTATGCTTTCTACTCCTTCAAAGTGAAGGATTTCAAATGGGGTTAGCTCCATAATGGCTGACAATCCTTTTTGGGGATTCACTATTATGGAAAATTAAATTTCTCCGGAATTCTCATTTAACTTTTCTATCTGCTCATCCTTAATGTGGAGCCTTTTGGGATATATCTTGGTCTATTTGGCTACAAGCGATAACTGTGGCCTTTGTAAGTGGCTTTTAGATATATGTGTGTCTTCAGGATAGATATGCTGCAATATATCCCAGAAACCTCTCCGATAACTCAGATCTGAGTCATCGGTAAACATAGTCGGAAGGCTTTAAAGAAATGCTGACATAGAGTATTCATTTTACTCGTTTCAATTGCTTTGTGGAATCTTCAGGGATATATTGGTCCATCTGGATACGAGCGGTATCCTTGGCCATTGTACGTGGCTTCTAGGCGTATGTGCGTGGAGGCTTCGCAAGATACTCGACAGTGCCAGCCTTCCATATATCCCAGAAACCTCTCCGATAACTCAGATCTGGAACCCCAAAGAGAACCTGATCGACTACAGGTCTTAGCACAGGAACACTTGGAAATCTAAAGTATATCGGGAAAAAAGATAAGGCGAAGAGGCTGAAAAATTGGGGTTGACACGGACAGAGTACAGTGATTATTGGTTGGACTAGAGAAGGAGAAGAAACAGAAAGTAATAAATACAAAATGTAAAGCCACCATTGAAGCAAAGAAGAGGGGAGCTATAATTTGACATTTCTAGTTATGAGGTAAAACGTTGCTAGTTACACCTATTTTGAAGTTGCATCATCTAAAATTTTAGAGATCAATATATTCATAACCTGTTTAACGGCTTCATCGTCATCGATGTCTTTGATTTCTGAAAAAAGTAAATCACCCATAATTTGATTAATAGTATCTTCTGTTATTCCGTGAGCGGTCATCCATTTTCGTTGAACTAACTCCAATTCACGATCCATTTCTTCAAAATAAACGCTCAGCTGACTAAGTTCTGCTATCATTTCTTCTTGACCACGTGTATGACTGAATTTCATAGCACGTTTCCAAAAATAATGGTGTGCCAAAAAATTTCTTTTTTCCAACGCATCTGCAAGTTTCTTTTCAAAGCTTTCTGGTAAATCCACTGACTTCTTAATCTGTTTTATCAGTTGACCGAGCGTTTTCTTAAAATTGGCTTCGAGAATAGAGTAGAACTGAGGTCGAGTAGTATGATTTGCTTCAGAATTATACACTGTAGCACTAAGCATTGATAAAGTTCTTTCTAAGCATTGAATGTGGTACATGGTAAGTCCAAAAAAAGCGTATACCTCTCTGATACGATAAGATTCAGAATTAATTGTAACATTGTCGCTATCATAAACTCCATAATCCATATTATCTACCACGCATCTCAATTTAAAACAGCTAACTCAAAATCTTTTCTATTTTACCTTTATGAAATTGTTGTCTCAGCTGTTCTAAAAATCGATTATAGCCACAAGGCCAAATAATGCAACTGCTATATGAGAACAAAGTGGTTTCTATTGCACAATTACAGGCGTGACTATATCTAATAGTAGCCGTATTAATTTGAAAGACAACAATTTATATTAATTTTCTATTTTGGGCAGTCCATCATTTATTGATTGATATTATTCCAAATAATCGAAATACAGTTTCCAGCTCATTTTTTCCAACATTTTGGCGTTGCTGGGATCAGCTCTCTGTACAGTATATAAATGCAAGCAAAGGCCGTGTTGGAGAGAATATGATGAAAACATCGACCAAGTATTAGTGGACGACCTGTGAGCTTAATTTATCCAAAAACAGCAATATGTAATATGGAACAGCACTATCATTTTAACAAAAAACGCATCATTACCCTTTATATACGAGCTGAAAGAAATAATAAATTGTCTTTCTGGATTGTTGACTGCCATAAAATTACCAAACATTTGAAACCATTGTCCGCGTATTGTTGTCTTATGCGGACACATATTATAACGCTTTGCGAGAAGAGAACACCTCAAAAGATGAACCATAACTTCTCGTAAAGCTTTCTTCAAGGCTGTCCTTAATTTCCATTGGGCAGCCAATTCTGTTTTTATAAAAATACGTTCCTTCTCTCTTTAATGATCGGGATAATTAGAATTAAGCCTTTCATTGCCAAAGGCAAATATCAGGGAGATTAGAATACGATAGCTAGCGCCATTTAGCGTTGCTTCTGGCACCGTCTACGAGATAAAGTTGGGAAAAAGAGCAAAAAAATTATTCGTCCTTCTTCATGCAAAACAACTACAGTCTTCAATAATTTTATTTATTATAAATACAGTTTTCCTACATTCTAACTCAGAGATAAAAAGCTTGAAGTGAAAAGGAGATCTATTAACTAATGAAAAAATTTGAGTACAAATGTGTCCCTATTCTGAAAATGGGAAAAGGTACCACAAGGGAACTTAATGAATATGGTGCAGAGGGATGGGAACTTGTCTGCGTATGGGCTTTCTGGCATTATTTGAAAAGAGAACCTTGAGAAAATCTTCCAATAGCTTTTTCACTTCCTCTCGTATTAGTGGAAGCATTACAGATTTTTCCATAACTCCACCACCTAAAATAATGCGTTCTGGCGATAATATGCAGATATAGTTAGTTAATGCAAGTGCTATATAATGTGCTTCCAATTCCCAAGCTGGATGGTTGTCAGGCAATTCCTCTGCAGTTTTTCCCTATCTTTTAGAAATAGCTAGTCCGGAGGCTAAGCCCTTCAAAACAATCATTGTGATATCGGCACAAACCTTCAAAATGGTCTTATCCCCGATCGTGCAGAATTATAGATATGTCCCATCTCAGGATGAACTAATCCATGCGTTAGTTTACCATTTATCATACCGCCACCACCAATTCCTGTGCCAATAGTCAAGTAAATAAAATGAAATTTGGTCAGGAGCTAGAGGAACTGAAAAGCGAAAATGAGATCTCTATTGTTGAAATGGATGAGATGCACACTTACATCGGTAACAAAAAAAATATTGCTGGATCTGGATTGCTGTTGATAGAGTTGGGAAAAAGTTCATCAACTGCTCTTTTGGCAGCAGAGGGACGGAAACTGGACAAAAACTCTGGGAAAAGTTAAAGGAAAAAGAGATTGGAAAAGTGATGACTGATCACTGGAGAGCATATGCAGAGTTTATTCCAGAAAAAATTCATACTCAATCAAAAGCAGAAACTTATACTGTTGAAGGATATAACAGCATATTAAGGCACTTTCTAGCAAGATTGAGGCGAAAGACAAAGTGTTATACTAAGAGTCTTGAAATGCTAAAGTACTCGGTTATTCTCTTAATAAAATACAGAAATAATGAGTTAACTATATTTAGGTAACAATGTCAAATTTTTATAGGGAAAAGAAACTATATATGAGATACTGTATAAAAAATATGATAAAGATGAAGAGAAATAAGATGAAAACCAACCAAAAGTTTCATTCGATAGTGGTAGCATCAACAACTTTGATTTTATTTTCAATTCTAGTTTCATCTACGGTATCGGCATCTAAACCTTCTCATGATCAAAATACTTCTCTATCTATTGCAGGCCCATATGTAGGCTCTCTTGTATATGACTCTCCGGCATCTGGAGTAAATAATCAATACGGTCTCGATACAGGGAAACAGTCCAGAATAAGGCAGAATGGATATATTAATGGGGTACAATTTGCAATCGCTAATGCAAATAAAGTTAACAGGTTCAATGTTTGCATTTGGAGAAGAAACGATGATACTGGTAAATATAACCTGGTTGCAAAAAGTAACAATCTAACTCCTGATATTACAACTAGCGGGATCCAAAATATCCTTCTTTCCACTCCATTATACGCACATGAAGGTGACTATATTGGATGGGAAGCAAATTCAGTAGACACTACGAATATAATTGTGACATCTAAAGTTCCAGCAGGAACAACTGATGCTAAAATTCATTGGGGTACAGCTCGTACTTTCTCAGTTGGCGATGAATACGACTTTGTAAACTCTTCAACTTACCATATTTCTAATAAAACATATCGTTTAAACGTGTTTATGGGTGCAGTAGACACTGCTTTCATAGGGGATTCGGTGGTCTCTGGTAGACCCGTACATACATCCTATGTGGACCCGGCTGCTTATTACAACCCCTGGTCATCAATGTCTTATTGGTGGGGTCTTTACTCAGGTAGGACATACCAAAACCTCGGGTGGAAAGGACAAACTACAGCTGAAATCAAAAATAGATTCTACGCAGATGCAATTGCTCTACATCCGTCAAATGTCTTCATTGAAGGTGGGTTAAACGATTGGGCATATTCGATCAATAAGACTACAACTCTTTCAAATTTGTGCTGGATGGTAAACGAAACGGTAGCTAATGGAGCACACGCCTATCTATGTGAGATTCCCCCGTCTACTGGAAGCGGGAATGCTATAAATTGGGCAGACTGGCAATGGATAAATAACCGATTAAAAACGATTTATGCAAATAATTCAAGTGTTACTTTAGTTCCAATTAGAAATTATGTTGGACAGAAATATGCTTATGGTCCGGCTGGCAACCTGTGGGCAATAAATACTGCCTATGATGGTGGAGATGGCCTGCACTATAATATTGCAGGGTATCAAAAATTTGCATCTGTCATTTACAATTATTATTCAAATAGGTATACAGCAGATGTGATAAATGGAACTGCACCACTGCCGGTTCACTTTTCTACACTGAGACCCGCAATATTAAACTCATCTCTTCCAACTCTGGCAGGGTGGAGCAGGTCAGCAGCAATCGAACCCGCAACAAATATCTCTTTAAGTGAGTACATTTACATTCCAAAATATCCAGATATGAAAGCCGATAGTAGCGACATAAGGTTCTTCCTAAGTAACGGAATGATTCTTCCTTCTCAGTATCAATCAACCTCATCCGGAGTATATTTCATTTACAGATATGCTCATCCAGCAAACACTCCAGTATATTGTGCGTGGGGGAATAACAGTGCTCGCAATCTGACCCAGGTTACATATTTCGAGGATGGGGAAAGCACTGCAAACTGGAAAAACATGTCAGGCGGTAAGATTGAATCATCCACGGCGAGAGTATACAGCGGCAATCATTCCTTCAAATATACAGACCTATCTGCTACTACATATAATGATGACTGTACATTTATGTTGCCTGTAAAGACAACTAATGCAACTGTAGAGTGGTATGCAAACCCAAGTCAAAACAACACATACTCGATGCTTACTATTTTAGACGGAAATGCATCTCTTAAGAAAGGACCTTGGACTGTATTCGGAAATAATGGACAGATTCAATATTGGAATAGAACAGGATATAAAAATATAAAAAGATATTCAGCAGGCAACTGGTATCATTTCAAATTGGTGGTGAAATCTGGAACTAAATATGATCTGTACGTGGATGACACTCTAATAGCAAGCGGCATCAACACATTAAATCCAGCTACAGCCTATGATAGAGTAGTGATTTTTGGATATAATGTCGCTGGCAGTTCGTGTTATTATGATAATATTAATATAACAGTACCGGTAGGCTCAGTTGCAATCACTTCTAACATTTCATATTTTACAATTCCGTCAACATCTCTTCCAAATACATATTCGTGGAACTTTGGAGACGGAACTGATTCAACCGAGCAGAATCCAACGCATACTTACTCAACAGCAGGAAACTATACAGTTAACCTGACAGTAAAGAATGCAGTGGGCAATAATACGCTAACGAAATCTAATTTCATTAAAGTAACGGCAAGCAATACGACTACGACATCAAAACCTGTTGTAAGCTTCTGGGGATCGCAAACCTCAGGAAGGGCTCCTCTTACAGTTACTTTCACAGATGCAAGTACAAACATACCTATAGCATGGAACTGGAGTTTTGGAGACGGAACATATTCAACAGTTCAGAAACCAAAACATATATACTCAAAGGCAGGAAACTATTCAGTAAAGCTTACAGCAAGCAATGCTGCCGGAAGCGGAACATTAACCAGATCTAATTATATAAAGGTAGCATAAGGACCATATAAATGGGTTGCAAATTTCTGGGACCACTATCCCAGAATAAGCAGCCTTGAACCTAAAAGTATTAATTACTTGAATGTTTGGGGTATAATATCCTATTTTATGATATATCAAAAGAAGTAGAACCAGACAAGGTTTGAATCTGGATCTTAAGTATTTATATCAACCCTAGTTCAGGATATTATGAAAAGTAGTAGCTTGAGAGTTAAATTTCCTACAAAACAAGAAAAGCACTCCCAGTCTGGACTTCTGATATTTTTGTGATTAAAAGGACAGCCATCCAGCTTCTTGCTGAGTTTATGGGAAGGTAAAAAATAAGGCTTGTAGGTGTAGGGGTTTCAAGACTAAGAGAAAGAGATGCAAGGCAGACTTTGATTACGGATTTTTAAAGTATTTTCGGGATCATTCAATTCCAGACATTGGATTTGGATATAACTGCAAGGAAGTCAATTTACGAGCGCTAGCGCCTATTACAGTGGCTTCTAGATAGGCCTACAAGATGAAGTTGGGAAAAAAAGCAAAAAAATTATTCTTCAGATTCTGACTCAGCTAATTGGTATTTTTGTACTTCTATGATGGTCTTTAACCAGTCGTTTAAAAAAGCATTTAATTCCTCCTTTAGCTTTGGTCGATACTTACCCGGTTCCGGGTAGACCTCTTGGAATATCCCCAAATAGTCGTTTTGAAAAGTCATTGCCTCGGCTTCTTTATGGTCCGGGTGAATCCATACTTGCATATCCGGGTCTGCCATGACGTCGCCGTTTTGCTTCCCGTTGTGAGCTAGGCTAATAGTGTTATTTAATAAATTGTCCACATGTAGGTCCATAAGCCCAGGACTTTGAAATCTCATGTAAGAAGCTTGCATTACCCCGTTTTCATCAATAATCCCAAGGGTTTGTAACCTTGTAAAAATATTCTTGTATATTTTTCGTTGCATTTTCTAAATTCTCCTATTTTGTGGCGCATGTTATCGTTTTCGCCAATTTTTAAAATACATCGGGGAGATATTTATATTTATTTGAGAATCAGACCATATTTTTCAATTTATATTCAAGGAAAATTGGGATCTTACTTGAGATTTCCCTATTCTTACATTCTCATGACCATTTTCAAAGATCAAATTATACGAGGAATATGTAGGTACAAGATGAAAAGTGAAAACCGATGAATACAAAAAACGGAATCAAGAAACACAACGTTGGACTCAAGATATAAATACATCTTGAAAGAATGTATATTATTGTACTAAGTAAGATCGTAAATAGTTACGATTGTCTAAACTTAAGCAGTACCTCGGCGGAGGCATGTGTCTCTGATGTGTAACAGACTGCTTTTCTAAGAATCGAGGAGGAACTGCAATGGTAGACGCAATAAATATTGCTTTCACCCCAGAATATGATCCGCTTATAGAGATAATAGACGAAGCTTGTGATGCTTGTAGAATTTCACGTTCAGGGCTCATTAGATCGATTTTGTGTGACATTTTCGAGTTCACACCAGAACGTCCACGAAAACATTACAACTCACACAAGAAAAGAGCAAAACAGTGAATATTTTATGCTTTCGCAATGCTGTGATGTTTAATGAGACCACGGGAGAGGTTCCAATTCCCCGTGAGCCCACAACAAAAGATATGGTAAGAGCCTTTAATCAATAATTATATACTTTATATTGATATTTATATCTTTTGTTGGTACAAATCAGGGTTCATGATAATGGTTTCGTTTAATGTCATCGGATAAAATAAAGTTAAACGGTGATAAAATGAAAACAAACGAAAATATGGATGTTAATGTTGAACCGATGATTGAAAATATTTCAAGCGAACACAGAAATATTAAAATAAAAACATCTAATGAAGACTTGGTTTGTATAATATCATATAAAAATAATAAATGGTTTACTCAGTTTAAATATAAACTTGAATTTCTCCCCCCAATACCCAGCAAAGCACCATTATATGAAGTAAACAATGTGAGAGATGGTCAATTAATTGATTCATTAATTGTAGGTAAAATTGTCGAAGATAAAAGTATAGCCAAAGAGATTCTACAAGAAGTTCAAAAAACTGCGTTTCAATTATCTAGTCAAATTAATCATTTAACATTTGCTCCTGAGAAGAGACATAAAGAGAAGCCCGAAGAGGCAGAAAAACTGGATATAAAGGATCTTCTTATAGAACAATACGGTGAGACTGTTTTTGATAAAGCTCAACAATTGATTAATGATGGACATGCACAAAAATTTATTGTTGAAAAGCATTGTTCTACCTATGCAGGTGTGAGTGATAGGATAAGTTGGGCCCTATCCTGTGTTTTTGCAGTAACCCATATCTCGTCGTCGGTTGGTGGAGTACATCTTAAATTATCTGGTCCGGCAGGTAATGGTAAAAATACTCTGGTTACAAATTTTACTAATCTAACAATACCAGAAGTATGGAGAATGACAACACCGTCCGGAAAAAACATGTTTTATAATGACTGGATAAAGCCGAATATGGTCGTTATTATTGATGAGTTTGATAATGGCGATAAAGATATAATAAAGACATTGAAACTTTCTACCAGTCGGTTTCAGGATAAAACAATGTTAGATACGGTTATTTTGTTTGCCGCCAAAACAAAAATAATGCCAGAACGGATTGCATTTATTATAATGAGTGTATTACCGCTAGAAAATGAGGAAATGATTCAGAGATATCTTACAGTGGATGTGCCAAACAATATCAAATATTTAACAGCTATAAATGAAAAACAGAAAGGCAGAGAGCATAATCTTCCTACTATAAATAATGCTCCGGATTTTGATACTCAAGTTTGCAGGTGCATATATCATATTCTTAACCAAGGAGTATATGACATCCGCATTCCATTCGCACCAGTAATTGAATGGCAAAATGTAGAACGTACAAGAAACTGGGAGTTATTTGCAGATATAATTAGGTGTTCGGCATTTTACAATATTCCTAATAGAGAGTATTTTCATAAGCCAGGGGATGAAGAAACCGGAGTTTTTCTTGCAAGTTACGAAGATTATGAAAATGCCGTTGAAATATATGATAAGTTGGCAGACAATAATGTTACGAAATTATCTACCAACGAACTTAAACTCATAGATACTCTCATCCAAGAAAGGAAGCGAGATATTGAATCAAAGCTGAATAGAGATAGTGCAGAGGCAATTAAAAATATCAATCGTGAAGTTAAACCACTAGATATGGAGGAAATTACACAATTTGGTGTAATGGATATAGCTGGATCTATGGATATAATAGGACTGGCTAAGGCTACTGGAATAAGCGATAAAACCATTGACTCTATGCTACATGGTAAACAAAATACCGAAGGACTTACAGGAAGAATAGTTGGGTTACATAGCGAAAAAGTTGCTATACAGGGCACCAATCACATTGTACATAAAAGAAAAATCTGGTATGACGGACCAGATAATATTGTAACTAATGTTTCAAAGGTTCCTCGGGATAAATGTGATGCAGAGACCATTAGATGTAAGCAGAATTGGATAGAAGCTTGGCAGCTTGAAGATGCAAAATGGAATAGATGTTCCTGAACCCAATTTTAGGATCAGGTTTAGGTGCCTTTTTGGACCTTTTCAGGAACATCTATTAAGGCTCCAAATATTGCTTTTTCATTTTTAAAAATAGATGTTCCTGAAATGGCTTCAGGAGAATAAAACGGGCTCCAATTATTGAAACGAGAGCTGCTCCTGAAACTTTTGCGAAATATGCAGGAACAGAAAAAAAAATAAAAAATTTTTCTTCTAAATTTTGATCGTTCAAAAAAATATTTTTTATTCTTTTATACTTTTATTTTTTTTCAGGAATAGCTATTCTATATATATATTATAATTAAATAATATATAATGGGAGCAGGACTAGATGGTCCTGAAACATTGATTCAGGAGCAATCAGGAATAGTCAGGAGAATCAGGATCAAGTTTAGGCGCCATTCTAATAATTAACTCTTAGCCATAGGTTTTTGTAAAATTCAATAAAATTCTAAGCCTCATTAGCAAAGTCCTATAAATTACCTTAGCTCGTTAAATAAGCCTGGCCATGAAGCTCACAGACCTGATGGCACAGCTATTAGAAGGCATAAATGCGAAACTTATTATAACTTTTCTTCTGTGGTGAATTTTATGATGAATTTCGTCCCTTTATCTCTTATTACTTCTATCGTGCCATTTAGTTGGTCTACAAGGATGTTTACGAGCTGTAAACCAAGGGTGTCGGGACTTCTAAAATCAATTTTTTCAGGGATGCCAACTCCATCATCTGAGACTATAAGAGTGTATTCAGTACTTTTTTCTTTATTGTCTTTTAGCTTATCTTCAGCTTTTTCACTGAAGAGTTTAATTTGAACTTCTCCGGTTTCCCTATTTAGAAATGCATATTTTAAAGAATTCGAAACAAGCTCATTAACAATTATCCCTAAAGGGACTGCAATATCCATATCAAAGAAAACATTCTCTTCCATGTCAATGTTTAAGCTAACAGCTGTATTTCCAAGACTGTATGTGTGAAGAAGGTTTTCGACGAGCTTCTCAAGGTATAGTGAGAAATTCAGTGCTTCTTCTCCTTCGCCTTCATGCAGTTCCTCATGGATAAGGGCAATGGATAATACCCTGTCATGACTTTCCCTAAAGGCTTCAAGGACTTCTAAGTCATTAATACATTCTCTGTCCTTGAACTTTCCAGCCTGAAGATCAAGAAGGGACGAGATGACTTGAAGGTTGTTTTTGATCCTGTGATGAATTTCCTTTTTACGGGCAGCTTCGATTTTCAAAAGGGTATTTTCTGCTTTTTTCCTATCAGTGATGTCCCTGGTAATAGCTGAGATGGCTACTAGTTTTCCATACGAATCAAAAACCGGAGAAAGAGTTATTGAGACATTGATTATTTTGTCATCTTTTCTTAATCGTAACGTTTCATAGTGCTTGATTTTATCTCTTTGTTTAACTCGTTCAACTAATCTTTGAATTTCCCCTTTAATATTATCCGGTTCAAGTATTGACACTTTTTTTCCAAGAATTTCTCCAGCTGAATAACCATAAATCTGCTCTGCACCCTTATTCCAGCTGGTAATTATGCAGTCAAGAGATAAAGTTATAATAGCATCATTTGACGATTCCACAGCATCTGCCAGTGTCTTGATTTTTTCTTCTGTTCTTTTACGTTCAGTAATATCCTGAGCCACTCCTCTCACTCGAATAGGAGTGTTGTTCTCATCAAAAATAACTTCGGCTTTTGCATGAACTATGCGCTCTTCTCCACTAGCTAAAACAACCCTATAATCTATGTCATAGGTCTTTCCGTTAAAAGCATCTTTAATGACATTAGCCAAATAGTCTCGATCGTTGGGGTGTACAGTACTTAAAGCGTCATTGTAGGATAAAGACTTTAGAGGGGTAATCCCAAGAATGCGATAAAGCTCATCAGACCAGTAAATTTTATCATTTACAATGTCCCAATCCCAATTTCCAACGTGTGCCATTTTTTGAGCTTCAGCAAGACGTCTCTCACTTTCTTTCAACGAATTGTAAGATTTCTCAAGCTCTACTGTCCGTTCTTTAACTTTTGCTTCCAAGCTATCATATGCTTTTTTAAGGGCATTTTCTACTTTTTTACGCTCTGTAATATCGATGAAAGCGGAAATTGACCCAGTTGGGTTTCCATCCTCATCAAGCAAGGGACTAGCGTTTCCCAATATATGTCTCACTGTGCCATCGAGATAGGCAATATCAAATTCATAGTTGCGTATTTCTTTGCCTGCTGCAGATAATTGAACAGGCAACTCTTCAGGTTGGAGCTCAACCCCATCTCTTAACATTTCAAATGTCTCAGGTCTCTCCCCTTCTGGGGCAGATTTGGATGCGTTTGCACCTTCAGGAATTCTGAGCCATTCATAGGATAGCCTATTCCCAGTTATATGAAGGGCTTTAGGATCATGTGTTATCCACACGGCTGCAGGGACTGCATCCAGTAACACTGCCAATTCATTAGAATGAGCCCTTTCACGCTCTTCGCTTTCTTTAAGCGCTTCCTCTGATTTCTTACGCTCTGTAATATCAATTTGCACGCCATCCCAGATCG
Source organism: uncultured Methanosarcinaceae archaeon (assembly GCA_963847185.1). Classification (GTDB taxonomy): domain Archaea; phylum Halobacteriota; class Methanosarcinia; order Methanosarcinales; family Methanosarcinaceae; genus Methanosarcina. The sequence goes on from CAWJYV010000001.1 coordinate 51,490, forward strand.
TTCGACCGTCTGATAGCCTACGAGGGTGGGAGCGTAATCGCATCCAGCGTATCTGACCATCTGGACGTCTCAGCGGTAGATCAATCTCAAAATCGGAGAGTTCGTATGCACTGCGTGCCTCGGCTTCAACGAGCTTTTCGAAATAATCTGGTAGTATTTGTCGATGCAGTGTACCCGGATCTCGCAGTACATCTAGAGGGCTAACACCGTTAAGCTTCTTAATACCTGCACTGCAGTACAGGAAACGGACACTACCATCGGATTCATGGGTATATTGATAGACCGCACTATCTGGCAGGTTGTCGCCTAAGAGACGAAGCCGTTCCTCACTCTCACGAAGCCTTTCTTCAAGCTCCTTTTGGTCACTTATATCGAACCCATAAATGTTTACACATTCTTCTTCAGACAATGGGTGAAAAGATACAATATAGACTCTTTTATCTACTCTAACTTCAATTTTCTTAGGGCTATTACTCGAAATTACCCTTTGAACAAAATCTCTGACATTTGAAGGCAATATTTCTCCAACTCTCACCCCCCAACTATGTAACAAGGGCTCACCTGCCACATTTGAATAAAGAATTGTCCCATCCTTCCCTGCGCTCAGCACTGGGTTTGGATTCTGTTCAGGAAATTTTTCCATTCGTTTCATTTTCCCTCTACCCAGATATCTTTGTTAATGAAATACACTAATCTTAATGGTCAAGAAAGGTTAATATCTTAACTTTATATTTTTTTATCGGTTATAACTCATAAAAATAATCTTCTCAAATACATTTTTTCGGCAGTGGTCACTGTAAAAGGACTGTTGGAGTCAGTGACTCTCGCTAGAGTGGATAGGATAATTACTAACGAACCCTGATTTCGGGCTTATAAGAAGGCTCGATTACCCTATACAAATCCCGAAATAATATTAAAAAACGACATCAATTAACACTCTCAACGAACCCATATTTTTTATATTTTACGTTGTAATATATTTTCATGCTGAACTCAATAGTAATAGAACTCGATGATGAATACATCGACAACGACCTCATGTATTTGAGCGAAGAGGGACTTTTTGGGCTTACTCAGTTAGGTACTCTCTATGGCATAGCCCTGTTATTAGCAATGAAGAAGATGGACGAGGGCTACACGCCTTTAGAACCAGTTATATATCACAATTATCCCGAGGACGCACTCATTTCACCAGCGAATGGTGGCATGACACTAACGCGTGTTGGTATCGACTGGACCGTACAATACATGGCAGATCACAAATTTAATCAGTTCGTTTATGATGTAGCTCGAAAAATCTATGAGAAGAACATAAAAGAAAATATCTAAACATTTATCAGTCTTACTTAATCATTTCTTTTTTAAAAGTGTCTCACTTCCAAACAGGACTATAACTATATTTGGTATATACTATACTACTCCTTATATACTCGCCTAAACTTTTTTAGATTTAAGCTAAGTGTTCAGGATAAATTAGGAAGTGACGGTCAAATTTGCTTCCACTTCTTAACAGACAGATCGAGAAACGTATAGAATTTCTTCTATTTTTGCACAAACGATATCAGTAGGCACAATTATCGGCAATACGTATAAATATGATACGTTTCTGATGGCATAGCTATTAGAAGGCTCTATTACCTATACAAATCCCGAACTTCTTTCTTCCTTCTTTAAAAACACATCACTTCTTGGCTCTGTAGAAAATCGATTTAATTCAACTACAAGAGACTGAAATCAGATCAATGAAAGTGTATCAGGTTATTCAGTTCAAATTAATGAAGATTCGCTGTTTCAGAGGATTTCTACAGAGCCAAAAAATGAGTTGAAAATAAATAACTATAAAAACTCAAACCTTAGCTGCTCTGCCATCTCACGAAAAATGTTTCCATTGGTAGTCGTAACAAAAATTCCTTTCTCGAGTCTAATAAGTTGTCTGTCCTCCAACAATTCTAAATATCTATTGACAATGTTGAAATTCACTTTCGCTGCATATATTATCTGCGTTTTGCTGGCCCCATTCACCGCTATTTTTAAAATTTCTTCTGCAATGTCAACCCTGCTCCTTTGCACCATACAACCCCTCTTTGAAAGCTTAAAAAAGTTTTAAAAAACATTCATTAAAAGATACTATGATGGACATTTATGCTCATTATTTGGCCAAATATATTCTACTCATTCTATATAACGGTGTTTATTTTATATAATAAACTAGATTTTCAAATAATAAAAATCCCAAATCGTAAATGGGATGATGATTCTCTACTTAAATATACTAAAATATATACTTTCACACGACTAAAATCACAAACAAAATAGGTTTTCTACAAAGCCCACCTCTTTTCATCTTTCCTTAAAATGGAGCAACGTGATCTAAAATCTCATTTTTGCATAAACCGCATCAGTTGGCTCAATTTAAGACAATACGTATAAATATGATACGTTTTTATTAATATTGTCGATAAATTGACAAACAAGTTAATTAAAGAGGAGATTTTAGAAAATGGTTGCACCAAAAGTTGAAGTTGAGAAAAGCAAGCACAAAAGTTGAGACACCAGTGCAGAACAAAGTAGATGAATATTTCCAGCAGAATGAGAAGTTCTTTAATACGGGCGACATAAACGCAAAAAAAGCATTTTTCATGCTCGGGCAATATTGCCGAAAAGTCGGGTTTGAGTGCGAGGAAAAGAAAATTGCTGAGAAGCGGCACAGAGAGCAAGTTTCAAGCAAGATTGGCACGTGAAATATAGTAACAACATGACTTATAGAGCCTTTACGATAATAATGAAACTGCTGGATAGCGCCGCTTTAAAGTGCAACCCGCAACTGTTTTATAAATGTCAGTGGTGCGTGCAAGGAACTGATGATCAATAGTAATCTTGTTAGTGACAAGAAAGCTCTAAGCACCGAAGATGGAAATATGGCTTTCTCCTCGGACTCTACCAGCAATTCAAATAAGTATTTTTTTTGCTCTTTTTCTTGCTTGAATGATTCATTGCTATTTATTGATGCACGGTCACCAACCTTTTTACTATTTTTGGGATATTATTAGATTTTAAAAGTTCATCAGGATCTCCTCTACTAATTCTTTTACTTTTTTTGTTTCTCCTGTCTTGGGATCAGTTATTTCTTTTTTCATTGCATCATTACATGAATCAGTAGCCGTAATCATAGAGTTCTTTTGTAAACTTCTTATTTTCAAATTATTATCAACATTAAGTGCGGAAGAATCACAATTCTCCGCATTCGGTTTCTTAACTAAAGAAGAAATATTCGATTTATTCTTTCCATAATATTTGTCCCATGTAGTTTTAAGGTCGGTTTCGTGTACATTATCTAAAAATTCCATCCAACGAAAGATCCACTCTGAACTATTTAATCGGCTTACATATGTTCTGAACACTTCTTCACAGTTAATTAAGTTATTAATAAACTCAGCATAAAGAGTCATCCAGTACAAATTATGTAAGGAAATAAGTATTCCTGAAGTAGTTTTCATATCCCATAAGTATTCAGGTTTCTCTAACTGTTTACAAATTGGGCAAATACATTCAAATGAACGAGAGTCCTTATTCTTCTGGCTTCCATTCATCTTCATACCAGGACCATAAAAATCAAGGTGAAACATAAACTTACGGAGTGTTCTTCCAAAAGATGCAGATGACGAGTCAAAGTATATTTGAGTGTTAGTATATCTATTTGCATATGCAATTAATGGTAGTAGATATGGAGAGGATAGACCTAATAAATGGAAAGGTTTACTCACACTATATTCTATCGCGAAACCAAGTCTTAATGGCATTAAATATTTCATCTCTGAGCTGGTAGACAGAGAAAATCCATCGTATTCATAATTGTGATTATCTGTTGTTACTTCATACCAGCGTTCCATATCCTCATAACAGTCACCATGAATACAGTTAAACAACTTAAAGTCTGAATTATAAGCATCATCTATATGTTTATCTTTATACTCAAACATTGATTGAGCATTTTTCGCAGACTCTTTTAGACAATCTTCAAAAATCTTCTTATCTTTAAATTGACTCCATTTTCTCGGTGTTGGAATATCAAGAGTCATTCCAACATCACAAACATCCATTTGCCATTGAATTACTTTTTCCCACGTAAGTTTTTTATGAATATCTGGATCTTTCAATTCACCCATTTTAGATTTCAAGATTTGATAACCACCGGAGTCACCAAAAAACAAAACATCGTTTCTAATTTCATTTCTGCCTTTTACCTTGACTTTGTCACATTTCCTTTTCACGTCTACCGTGAAGTATAATTTTATTCCTATATATTTGAGATCGTGAAACAAATAACAAGTGACTTTATCAAGTCAAACACTATCTCTGTAGAAAAATACATTTCTGAAACGAATCTTGAATTCTATTTTCAAACTAAAACTCGTTGTGTCGCTTCAACGTGTATTGATTACCTTAATGGTTTGATGCTTCTTCCATATCGGAAAAATTTGAGAAAAATGGCAATTTATTGTTGTAAATGCTCTAACAACGAATCACTCAGCCATTTCCTCTCAACTTCTCCTTGGCTTTCTGCAGATCTCCTCAAATCTGTTCGAACAAAAGCCATTCAAACTATAGGCAAAAATGGTGTTCTTATACTTGACGAATCAAGCATAAAAAAATCTGGAAATAGTTCTGTTGGAGTTTCTCATCAGTATTGTGGCAACCTTGGAAAAAAGGACAATTGTCAGGTTGGTGTATTCCTTGCTTATTTTAAAAAGAAGAGAAGAATGTTGATTGATGAGAGATTATATCTCCCACAAAAATGGATTGATGATAAGGTACGTTGTTTAAAGGCTAAAGTTCCTCTTGAAGAGATTAAATTCCGAACCAAGCATGAGCTTGGTCTTGAAATGATTGATAATGCAATAGAAGAAGGTATTCCTTTTTCCTATGTTACAATGGATGGATTCTACGGTGAAAATCCGGAGTTGTTGACAGAACTTGAAATTAGAGGTTTAACTTTTGTTGCAGACATAGCTGTCGATACTCTTGTTTATATTGAGGAACCAGTTGCTGAGATACCTGCGAAAAAGGGAATAAGAGGAAGAAAACCCACTATCCCCAAGGTTTTGAATACATTATCAACAAGAGTAGATTCTCTTTCCAATTCAGTTGAGGGATGGGAACTTATCAATGTTAGAAAAACGGAAAGAGGGTATAAAAAAGTCTATTTTAAGGCTATAAAAGTTTGGAGACGTCAGAATAAATTACCTTGTGAGAAGCCGGTATGGCTTCTTATAAGTAAAGATTCAGAATCAAATGAAATTAAATATTCACTATGTAACGCCTCTGAAGATACATCATTCGATAAACTTGCAAAAATGCAGAGTTCAAGGTATTGGATTGAGAGAGCATTTCAAGATGCGAAAGGAGACTGTGGAATGGCAGAATACATGGTGAGAAATTGGAATGCGTGGCACCATCATATGGCATTAGTAATGCTTGCAATGCTTATTTTACTCTCCTATCAGAAAAAATTCAACAAAATGTATAAGATGTCAATTCCTGGAGTTTTATGGATACTGAAGTACCATAATCCATTGAAAAGAATCGATGCTCGGGAAATTGCAGGAATCTTAAATCAAGATAATGAGTTGAGAAGGAAAGCAAGGGTTAGCAGATTAAGAAGTTCATAATAATTTTCTGATTGGAATAAAATGGATTCGTGTTCCGACGACTGGTAAGTATACAATTTTGACAGGAAAAATTTATGACAGTAGAAATAATGGAGATAGTGATCAAGAAAAAAATAGAAGAAACAAGAATAGGAAAGGGAAAAGATTAAAGATACAGCAAATTTGAATGGAAATAAGTTGTGATGATTGTAAAAATGAGTTAATTTGACAAAGTCAAGTTACATTATCTATTCCATAGTAAGCAGATACTAGCATTGCATTATAAGAAAAAAATGGATTATCCGACCACCAACTACACTGTTTATCTTTGCCTAGAATAGAGACACTAGATGGATAAAAGTAATCAATATCTTCAGGTGTAATCGTAACCGGAATATAAATTAATTTATTTTCTTTAAATGTGTTTACCATGTTGTAACCCCTTAATTTCCTGATCTTTAACGGACTTTGCGAAATTTAAAAAAAGAAATGAAGAGATAGATTTTTGTTAAAAATAAAAAATTTAAAGTTTTGGGTTGTATTTTTTGGTTTTTAAAACCTTTTCAGGATATTAGATAGCACTAGAAGCTTTGCCATCTTTTTTATCTTCAATATCTTCCACAAATGTTGGTTTTCCCCAGTTCTCGAGTTCAGTTTCATGGAAGGGATCTACATAACTTCCACCAGGGAACATTTTCATTGCAATCTGGTAAACTGGCATATACTTGCTTTTATCCTTTTCACCTTTTTTAAATATAATATCAGGTTGATAATCTTCAACTGGTTCTAAATTACCTTTAAGTCCAAACAATACAAACTCGACAACACCGTTGAAATATACACCAGGTTTTCTTTCAGCATCATATATCCCGATAGATTTCAGACTGAAACCCCAACTTCGCATGAGACCCCATCTATCTTCGAGATTTTGAGTAGTCGCCCATAAAAAAAGTGCAGAATCTTTTGAAATTTTGGTTTCTGTTTTCTTAGCTTCGTCGGCATTTTTTGGATCCGCAACTATAACATTATACACCCCTGGTGGTGGTACAGCTATCATTTTAGGTGGCTTATTAGTATGTTCTTTCTTGTACTTCTCGAAATCTTTATCGGCTTTGTTTGGTGTGACAGCGCCTGTTATAGCTTTATCTACAAGCTCTTTTGCTTTCGCAGCAACGTCCTTAATTTCTTGTGGAGCATCTTCTTTAGCGTTAGGGTCTTTTGCAGCTTCCATTAACTTGAGTAACTTATATCCTGCATCAATTGAGAGGCGATCAGCCCTCATTTCATCCATAACATATTTGGCATCTTTATCTTTGTTATTATACGACTTCCCTATATATTTCAGATTTGAAAGGGTGCCTTCACTGAGACCTATTACTTTAGCTTGCTTTTCGGTAGTGCTACCATATTCTTCGTCCCGATAACTCAGATCTGAGTTAACGGAATTTTGTTTAAGTTTACTTTGTTTTCGCTCATCGGCGCGTTTAGTGTAAATTTCTTCTAAAAGTTCAGTTTCTTTAAAAATCTGTAATGGATTTTTCTTTCGATGCTTATTGAATTCAATTATAGCTTCTTCTTCATCTACATCTAAAGAAAACGGCTTCATGAAGCACAGAGCTTCAATTTCTTTGTATTCTTTATTTTCTTTTTTCTTATACTCTTCTTCTTTTTGTAATTCTTTTAATGCTCTCCATCTGCGATGACCAGATATAATCAGATACTCCTGGTCAATGACAATAGGTTCAAGCTGGCCAAGGTCTCTAATACTCTCTTTTAAAGCCTCATCAATTGTTTCCTTCCCATATATCTCAATATTTTTTGGATGTTCTTTAAGCTTTTTAGGATTGATAGGAAAAATTCCGCTAATTACTTCTTTTTTCTTTGGTTGTTCTTGTTTTTCATCTTGCAGTACTTGTTCATCTTGCAGTACTTGTTCATTATCATGAACATGTTTTTGAGTATCTTCTTTATTTACTTCCATATATTATAATAAAAGTTTTTATTATAAAAGACTTACTAATATTTTTATATATGTTTGTGTTAATATATTGTTATGTTCTATGAAATTTTTGAAAAAAAATGGTTTAATTATAAGCCTTATAACACTTATTCAAACGAAAAAAAAATTGATGTACTTCTTACCTTACGTAGTGTTTTTAATATAAAATTAGAAGCAACTGAAAATATTAGAGAATTGAGATATTTAGATGTTTTAGAGGAAAAAATATTAAGACTAGTACAGTCTGACTTAATAGAGGATATATATAAGTGCGAGAATGAAATAAACAAACTAAACGAAGATATTACAGATCCAGATATACTAGAAAAAATAGAGACTGCTGGTATTGATGGGACAATGCATAAAATAACTGGACATGAAAAATTATCTGATAACGGCTTTGATCATATTAAAGGACTACTTCTATTGAATGAACTTCACGTACTTCAAATGGAATCGTTAAAGGATCGAAAACGTATTCCTTATATCAGTGAATATGAAAAAAAAGTTTTGAGTGAAATATTAAACATTTTATCAATTTCTATTTTCGATAACTACCAAAAAATGGAATCTATTTATCGTCGGAAGATTCCAATTGATTTTAAATATAGACGAGAATTAAAAGATGCAATAGAAGATTCAGAAATAGAAAATTCTAAAGTTTTAGGTCCGGAAAAAAGTCATATCCAGGTTGATTACCTAAAAACAGAAGATCTAGATTTAAGAAAATGGGAGCCTAAAAAATGGTTTACAAGACGATATGATTTATTTCGGGCTTCATACGATCCATATTATTTCGCTTATATATTTAATTTTCAAGCGTTAATGAACGGTTTTGACAGATATTCTCTAAAGAAACAAATTGAAGTTGGTCTTGCTAATTATTGCTCAATTCAAGTACAACTCAAAGCTCTTTACATGCGGTTAAATGAAAAAAAAGAGCTAACTGAGTATGAAGAAATAATATGGAATTATAGAATTAGAACACTTTTCTCCAGTAAGATTTATTATGACGTTCTTATAGCAAAAATATTCTTAATCGATATCAAAAAGGATCATTTTTATAAAGACAATATATTAAACGAACTTGAAAGAAAAGTATCAAAAAATATTAAATTAGAGAAGTACCACATAGAAAATGACCAACCATTTACTCTATCTATGGAATCTTCTTATTGTGAACCTGCTAAAAAAAATAAAGAACTTCTAGAAGAAGCAGAAAAAGTTTACAACTATAAGTACAATTCTTTGTGTTGTTTTATTAAACCTGATCAAATGAGTGTTGACAGAGCCTATATACCTCCTAGTGATCCTTACAACCCTAACCAAGCAGAGTTCATTAAATTTCTTTTGGCAAAACATGAGTTAGAAACAGTAGAAATCGAAGCATTGCTTCAATATAATCGAACATTAAATAAATCGAGATATGAAAATAAATATGATAAAATTTTCGTTAAAAGCCTATGTGCTTACAAAACATCGTGTGTTCTACTGACAGATGAAGAAATATGGGATGCATACTATACGCTCCCAGATGATTATCCTGATAAAGGAAAAATTCTCAATGAAATAAAAAAGGCAAAGGTTGATCTTGATCCAAAGGAAATTAATAAAGAGTAAACACCAGATAGAGAGTTATACAAGCATATAACTGTCCAGGTTCGAAACCTTCATCCATTTCTTGATTGGGTCTGATAGGTGATAGAGATGTTGACATATTTCTTGTCAGCATCAATTACTGGTCTTGTCATTAGGCCACTTCACTTGCAGCTTCGAGAACAACTTCGACCATTGCCTTTTCAATTGATGATCCATGCTTCAGTACATACTCAATACTCTCAGGATATTGTTTGATAATATCCTGTGCCGTTGTAACCTTCTTTTGTAACCTCATATAAACTATAAATTATTGATTCATTCCTAATGTAAGATAAGATCGTAGTGATTAGATGCCTTCTTTTATAAAACAAAATTACATTGAGGCTTTAAAACAATACGTATTTATAGGATTCGACTTGCTCAAGATTTGATCTATCCCAAAGACAAAACAAGAATCGAAATAACTAAAGGGCACTGGATTTTCCAGGTCATATAACCTTAGTAGTCTCCTGTTAGATTAGTGCGTGGCTTCTAATAAGATATGCACCCAATAGGGGTTTTAGAGAAAAGTAGAGAGAATAACGATAATCACAATATGTATTAATAGGAATCGCAAAAGTTGAGCAAAAAAAATTACTTTATTTTGGATGAAACTTTAGCCAGTAAGGTTGGATCTTGTTGTAAATATGTGAGTAAATCTGATATTAGCATTTCCTTATCCTGTGCTGCTTCCTGTGTGACCGGCATCCCACAATCACAATATCTCATTCCTGACGGGATCGGCATACTGCACCTGGCACATCTATTAATCTTGTTTCCTTCCTTATCCTGAACAACTCTTATCCCGTAAGATGCAAGTACAGCATTATCAATTTCGGGATTCGACAAATGTATATACGTTTCCGTTTGGCTGCTAGATCCAGCCCATCCAAATTGCTTCTTAAGCTGTTGTTCAGTCATTGTATTGGCGAGTCTAGTTGCCTGAGAATGGCGGAGTAAATGACAATATACGTTCTTTTTAATCCCAGCTTTCTTGGCTGCCTTTTTTAACAACAGATTCATTGATATTGTTCTTAGTGGCGTGTGCACACGCGGTTCGTCCTTAGCTTGTTTCTGTTTATTCTTACTATAACTTCTATTAGTATACTCTCTAGCTGTAGTGAATAATGGAGCTTGGGGATCATTTGCATTTGGATGATCAACAAGCCACTGCTTAAGATACACCTGGTACTTATGCAACAACACCTGTCTCTTCCCAGTTTTACCATTAAGTGTTATATGGAACCCATAGGGATGATCTTTAACATCGCCTATTTTACAGTTTTGGATTTCCCCAACTCTTGCTCCTAACTCATAAATTATAGCTACCAATGCTTTATCCCGGATGCCAATACAACATGCAATTATTTTCTCAACTTCTTCCTCACTAAGGATATCTTCCGACTCTAATTTTTTACCTTCTACTCTAGCAAACCCGAACTTTGCAAGCTCAATTAGCTCTTTATTATCAGTGCTTGCACCATATCCTTTCAGGAACCTTTGAAACGTAATTTTGTACTGCATCTTACTTGTCGGGCTGGCAGGATTCCCATTTTTCTTTGTCCAATCATTGATTGCGTCTTGGATATCATTAACATCCTTCTTGGTCAACTTGTCCAGGTCGGTCTTAGTATGTGTCAACAGGAACCGCAAAAAATGCTCATTGTTTCTAATGGTAGCTTCCTTCAAACCACTACGATTCAGGTCCTTTAGATACTCAAGAACAATGCTCTGGTTATGTTCGGAAATATTATTCTCAATACAAAAGTTAACTATATTATGCGTATCCATAGAAACTTTCTCCAATTTATAATTATACAACGCATAATATATATAAGATTGGATAATGTATATTATTAACTGGTTTTTGGGAAGGAAATGATTAATATTACTAAACATTTGTAAATAAATTACTTTTAGGAGTAGAAGGTTTTGGGGGTGGTAGGCAAAATAACCTTTACAATAAAATTTAGTTTATAGAGTTTTAAGTAAGCTAGCTTCCATATGAAATTTAATAAGCGTGTGACGTGGTGCCAGTCTAAACACTTGTAGAAGAGATTGTCCGCGGGATATGTAGAAGACTGTCCCCGCACCTGTTATTAATTTATACCCCTGTGACTGTAGTCGGGCAGCTCGGAAATAATAATAATAAGAAGGGAAAATATAAGCAAACTGTTCGTATAAAATATATACTACAAAAGTTTCAAAAAAGGAATGATGTTTATTATCGGATGGATAATAGGTCTATACCACAAAACATTATTGAGCACCGGAATTTGTAATAAGTTATATACTACAAAATGTTGATATTACTCCAACTCGACTTCACCGCTAACAATCTCCCTCATGCGATTTTCCATGTATAATATTGTTTCTTTCTTTTTTATATACTGCTGCCCGTATGTGGTTATTGAGTAGTACGGCAATAGTTGTTCAGGGAGCAATTTCAAGTCTTCTTTTGTTGTTATATGACGACTGACAGGGAATTTACCATAGGTCTCCATATGCTGAGACCTTTTTGCAACCCGATTCAGGCTAACGCCGCGCTGAATTCTGTTCAAATAATTTGCATACGCCTCTATGCCCTTTTTTGTGATTTTGTAGCGATAGAGACCATTCGGCCCTTTCTTTTCTAATCGCTGTATGTAAGGTAGTTTAATGATCTTGCCATTTCTTTTCTGGATCTTCTGATACCGTGACATGACACTTGAAACTGCTGTATATTGAACCCCCGTAATTCTTTCAATATCTCGTGTAGTCAGTGGTTCTTTATCTTCTAACCATGTGTTATACAGCGCCTCTAAAATACGGAACTTTAAAAAGTTGGGTTTATGAGCATATCCGATTTTCACGATATTTCTCACCTGAAAGTTTTGTGTGAAAATTAATATCGGAAGCCTCGATAATAAGGGTTTGTTTCCGCTATCCGCAGGCACAATATATATTAATAGGGTTACTCAGGCAAGTTTTTCGGGATATAAAAAAGCAAAATTCCGACTTTACATTTATCCCTGTATAATTCCCTTAATTATATGGCTTCCCGGAAACTGGAGATACAAGCCTTAGAAGAAGCTAAAAGCTTGGCTGCGAGGCTTAGCGTGGCTTCCAATAATAAGTATGTAGAATAAAGGTCCGGTAGGATAAAAAAGAGATTGGAGTGATTGTCCTGTTAATTTTATGGTCACAATGTTTGGAGTTGAATTAAGGGTAGCCACGAGCTAAAAGCCTATTAATTAAATTCAGGTGAAACCATTATTTATTTTTTGGAGTCATTTCTGAGTACAAGCTGGTTTTTTAACTTCTTATATTTAAAGTGCCCTTTGTATTAGCAATCCTTACTCAGAATGTCTACATATCAGTTTCTTTTGATATCCACCCTACCGGTTTTTAATATTTAGATTATATCATTGTTTATATTAGCTTTTGAAATTCAATCAATTAAAGAGGCTGGGAAATGAAAGAAGAAAATGAAATAGCACCGGAAGAGGGTTCTGAAAGCAACTCAAAAGATGACGATGAAGACCTTCTGTACACTCATAAGCCTGAAAGTCGAGGTAGTACTATGCAGTGGAACTCTGCTTTTTGCAGAAAGCCTGGTCATTGAATTTCACCATATATCTAGTTGTTTTTAGGAGTTGATTTAAATGTCATTTTTGAACGAAATGATGCCTGAAACTGCTGAAGCTTTCGGACAAATGAGAAATTCCATTTTCAAAGATGGTTTCTTGGATCTCAAAACTAAGGAACTGATCGCTATTGCATCCTCAGTACTTATGCGCTGCCAATTTTGTGTTGACACCCACTCACAAAGAGCAATTACAGCAGGAGCCACAAAGGAAGAGATTGCAGAAGCAATTTCAGTTTCAATGTTTATTGCTGCTGGTTCACAGATAGGATGGACCAATATATATGAAGAAAGCATATATGATAAAATCTTTAAAAAGGATGCTAAAGAAGAAGGAGAAGAAGACTGTAATTGTTGTTGTAGTGACTGAAAGCTAATTTTATTATTTTTAAATTTTCCTTCACTTCTTATCTAATTTTTGTTTTAATTTTGCTCCTTTACTACAAATACAGAACTTTTTGAATGCCTTACTACCTTATCTGTTACGCTTCCAAGCAAAAATCTTTCTAATCCTCCTTTACCAAGAGTTCCCATTATTATCACATTTACTTTTTTCTGCTCTGCAAATTCTAAGATTGCATTAGCCGGATTACCTTCCATAACCATACCTTCAAAGTCTATTCCCTTATTCTTTGCAACATCATTCGCATATTGAATAGCATTGGCTCCTTCTTGACGTAGAGTTTCCTCCATAACATCCCATTTAGAACCGAGATAAATTGGTGTTTCCAACGTAGGCGGAATATATGCATTTTTGTCCAAAACATAAAGGGCATAGACTTTTGCACCCATTAATTTTGCAAGTTCCATTCCTTGAAGTACGGCATTTTGACTACACTTAGACCCATCTGTTGCGATTAAAATTGTTTGAAAATTATTGTTAAGAGTCACTGATTTCCCCTCAATTCCAGAATAGTAGCAAATTACGTTGATTACAAATAAACACGGACAGAGTTATTACAGTATTATTTGAAATACAAACAAATAAGACTATGGTAACTATTATGCGATTTTTTTGAGAATACAACTTTTAGTTCAACATAATTTTTTTGGTGACGTTTTAGACCAACAAATGCTTAGTGCATTTTGCAGCAAGTTATTGCCACCTAACAAGGTAAAATAGAACTATTTATGTTGCCTATGTAAGCCATTTTATGGTGTTTTTGTTAGTTATCTACGGGAAGGCAGTATTTATAGGGAATCTATGATGCTGAAGAATCTTACTGAAGTCATGGATGGACCATCTATGGGCCGAGGTTTTTAAGGATTATCCTTTGTCTGAATTTAAAGGAATGAGAGAGATCGCTATATTCCTAGATGGACTTACAAAGTGAGCTGAGAAAAAAATAATGTAAGTTCCTCAGATTGCCTGGAGCCTGATTTTTTAGACTCTTTAACTTAAAGTAAATTATTTATATGATAGGGTCTATTTGAATATATAATCATATCTTGATATTATGGAACCTTTTTCTTGTTTCTTAGCTAGAAAACGGAATTTAAAGAACATGGAGGATTAAAATGAAACGAATGCATAGAATACAAGGTAAAGAAAGGATATCTTTTTCATTTTCTTTAGTTTCAATGAATTTTTTCGTGATTTTGGCTATTTTTTGTATCCTTTTCTTCAGCTCAGGTTGCACGGACACTAATAATAGTCTTGGAAGTGATACTAAGCCTGCTGAAGTCGCAAACAATGTTAATAATGCTGAAAGTGATTCTGATATTACAAAAGTCACAAGTGATGTTACTGAGTCTGGCGACAAAGCAGAACTTGTTGAGGTTACGAATTTGAGTCAGATCGATGAGGCTCTCAATAAAGGCCCTGTTGTGTTGAAGCTTGGATCTAAGGAATGCACTCCCTGTAAAGAGCAGGAGAAAGTGCTTTCAGAGCTTCTTCCTATGTATCAGGACTTTGCATCATTTATGCTTATTGATGTCAATGAGTATCCTGAACTTGGAGAGGCATTCGACGTAATAAACATTCCTGACACCTGTGTTATTGTAGGTAAAGAGGATGGGAACTACATTTATGTAAAACCCGACGGTAGCAAAACCTCAGAGAGAATGTCTGCAAGGTTCATAGGTGTTACAGATAAAGAAACCCTTTCAGAAACTCTTGATAAAGCTATTGAATCCTGGAAAACAAAGGAGTGAACCTATGTTTTCTAATTTTTTACCTATTGCAGCTTTTTTTGCAGGGTTAGTCAGTGTGCTTTCTCCCTGTATCCTTCCCGTAATTCCTGCAGTTTTTGCTTACTCAACTAAAGAAGGAAAGTTTAGACCCCTTGCTATAGTTTTAGGTTTATCTCTTTCCTTTACTTCCATGGGAATCATTACTTCCCTCTTTGGATCAAAATTAACGCCTTATCTCGGTTACCTTAATATTTTTGCCGAAGTACTCTTGATAATTATGGGTATTGCACTTCTTTTTGACCTCAATATTTTCAATGTTTTTGGAAATTTCTCATTCCTTGCAAATCCTAAACGAGAGGGACTCTTCGGAGGATTTTTGCTTGGTCTTTCTCTTGGAGTTGTCTGGCTTCCATGTGTTGGTAAGGTACTTGGTGCAATTCTCACAATGGTTGCCATCTCAGGTAAAGTTATCTATGGAGCATCAATGCTTTTTATCTATTCTATAGGATTTTCTATTCCGATGCTTTTTGTCGCTTATTCTGCAAGCTTCTCTTCCTCAAAAATAAGAAGTGTTTCAAAATACGGACACCAGCTAAAAACAATTGCAGGTTCAATAATACTAGGGGTCGGTTTTTATATGATTTACAAAAATCATTTTTAAAACTTCAATACAAATTTTTTAGAAAAGTTAGAAACTTCCGTTTTGAATAATAAAACTAAAGAAAGGTAATAAGAGAAAAGCAACAAAAGTACTTCAAGTATCTCTTATTACACGTATAATTTTTTCTATGTATTCGGGCTTTACATCCGAAGGAATTGTTTTTTTAATACCTAAATCAGTAATCATTATATGGATATCTGATTTCAAGCCTGCCTCATCTAGCTTTTTTGTTGCACAGCAATCAGTGCAGCCATCAATAACTAGAATTCGGAAGCCATCTGCGACTGCATCTTCTACAGAGGCAACTCCTTTGTGAGCCGCTGCAGCTCTGTACATATCCGGTCTTCTGAAGGCAAGAGCTGACGCTGCCTGCATCGTAAGTTTTCCGGTGTTTGAAAGACCTGAACAAGCAAAAATAAGGGTTCTTCTTGTAGCTTTTTGTGCTTTATTCTCACTTTGAAGTAAAGGCTCTGAGTATCCTGTTTCTACTGATTCCATGCCTAATTACAACCTTCTAAGAAATTATTTTAAAAATGTTGAAATAGGTAATATAATAGTCTCTAAAGCATTGTCTAAGAAAGAATAGTTGTAGTGAAGAAATTTAGACAGCATTGAATTCTATACTGATGCTACCTGCTTTTTTTACCAGAGATTTTGCAAGGAAACCACTTTCCATTCTACAGAGGTTGAGTACTGCGCAGGGTACAAGGCAATTTGAAGAACAATTTGCTTCCTGTGCCCTATCAATCACATAATTGTTTTTGATGTCCAGAATTTCCATCATAGGAACTTCCATATGAGAGAACTTCTTTATCTTTTCACATGGGGTTTCTATGTCAACAATAATTTTATTTCCTTTTTTGCTTCCAGTTATCTTATGGACAAAGCCACAAATAGTGGAATTTACAGTAAATTCAGTCAACATGTCACCTTCGATGTTAATCATTTAAGTCTATTTTAAGTCATTATATGAAAGATAGCTTTAAGCGATATATATAAGTTAATTGAGTCCGAGATTACTCGGACTGCAGTATCTCAAGGGTTTTTTCTAGAGCTTCTGAGATCTCACTGTCCTTGAGATTTTTATCTTTATTCTTTTTGATCCCCAGCTCAGAGATGATAATATGTTCATCTACTTTGAAACCTGCAAGTTCGAGAGTTTTGCTTGCACAGTTAACCGGGCACCCGTCAATAGCAACTATCCTGTCCGAACTTTCAGCGGACTTCATAAGTCCAGGGGCCCTAGCTCCTATTCCTACGGTACACATTAAATTCCCAATGTTTTGTTTTTCGAGTTCAATTGCGATTATATTTGAGATCTGACCCACATTTGAAGCCCCAACACATGGGAAAATTGCCACATTTGCTGAACCGCATGCACATTTTGTCTCTTCTGTCATTGTTTATCCTCCTTTCTGAATTCTCATCTGGCTGTTAATCTTTTTGCTACAGACACGTCTTCTTTTAATGAGAAATCCATTTTTTGATTTCTTTTTCATCTGGAACTTTGCCTGCAAGTTTTACGTCTCCATCTATAACAACTGCAGGGGTAACCATAACGCCATAGCTCATTATTTTTTCAATATCCTCAACTTTAATTACCTCAGCCTCAACACCAGTTTGCTTGAGTACTTTTTCAATTGCTTCTTTTGTTTTCTTGCACTTGGAGCATCCTGTTCCGAGAACTTCTATTTTCATATATTTTCCTCCATTTTCGTTAGCTGAATTATTTTCCTATTTTGCCTTTATTTATAAATTTTAAATTGCCAAATCTTAGGAAGGCAATGGCAGATTTACAATATTATATTGAATAAATATCCTGTAAAAATTATCGATACTGCTACAATTGAAACAAAGATTGCTATCAATTCTTTTTTCAGTACCTTTCTGAGGATAATCATCTCAGGAAGAGATACGGCTGTGACAGACATTAGAAAGGCCAAGGCAGTTCCGACTGGAAGCCCTTTTCCTATCAAGCTTTCTACAATGGGAATCATAGCCATAACGTTCGAGTAAAGGGGTACTCCAATAAGGACAGCAATCGGCACTGCAAGCAAATTATCCTTACCAGCATATTTTTCTAAAATGCCTTCAGGCGCATATCCATGGAATATGCCTCCTATAGCGACTCCTATTATTACATAGAGCCATACTCTACCCACAATTTCCTTTACACTCTCAAAGGCAAACTCTACTCTTTCCTTAACTGTGAGTTTTTGATCTTCTGTAGCTTGTTTTCCTACTTTCATTCTATATACAAAATCTTCTACATATCTTTCAAGCTTCAAATGTCCAATTATATAACCACCCAAAACACCAAGCGCAACCCCTGATATAACATAAAGTACAGTAGCCTTAAGTCCGAGAGTTGCCCATAGAGCTGCTACAGCGGCCTCATTTACAAGAGGAGAAGTGATCAAAAAGGCAAAAGTGACTCCAAGAGGCACTCCAGCTTCCACAAACCCTATAAAGATTGGAACAGAAGAACACGAACAAAAAGGAGTTACTGTCCCGATAAGAGATGCAAGAAAATAATATTTGATCCCTTGCTTGCTTCCAAGAACCTGCCTTGTTCTTTCGGGAGTGATATATGTCCTGAGGTAGGAAACAAGAAAGATCATTACAGCTAGAAGAACGAAAATTTTCATTACATCATAAATAATAAAATTAACACTAGCTGCAAGGTGGGTACCGGGTTCGATACCTAATACTTTATATGTCAGTTTGTCAGCAATCCATTGAAGAGGATAGAATACGTCAACCATTTTAGATCCTCCTTGATTATTAATTATTCTTTGCTAGCATTTCAATTTCCAAATATATCAATATACATTGATATTCATAGTACTATATAAAGATTTCCATAATGCCTGAATAGTATCAGTTTGATCTCAAAATATTTTTACTTACAACAAAAGAATTTCCGAGTATCCTTTCAAAATAAGTAGCAAATTCGCTGAATAGGTGAGAAGAACAAACGATGGAATAAAGAAAAAAGTCCCTAAAAACTTGAAGTATATCTAAATTCACTATTTACAGAAAAAAGAGAACTTTCTTTTCATAAATAGTCAGTAAGTTGATGCAATAAGTACTCTGTTGATCGCTGAATAACAAGAAAAACAAGAACAATTCGTTCCTTTTAAGGAGGAACTGTTGGTGTCTGGAATCCCTAATAAAAATCTCACCTACTTATAACTTTCAGCGAATATAAATATCAAATTTTATCTATATTGGTATACAAAATCTTATTATTCAAGGGCTTCCAAAATTTTCTTAACTTTCTCATTTTGTATAGAATATAGCCTCTTTTTCCCTTCTTTCCTTACTTTAATTATCCCCCAGTCCTGCAACTTTGCAAGGTGCATTGAGGTATTGGATTGAGTTCTACCAATTATTTCTGGAATCTCACAGGCGCATATTTCTCCTTTATTACCGTACTTATTTTCCTTGCATCCACTCTGAGATTCAATCAAAGCTTCAATAATTCTGTACCTCGTATCTTCGCTGAGAGCCTTGAAGAGCTGTATGTTTTCTTCATTAATCATATCAACAATTATTGAATGTGTTAAACTATATATATCTTTCTAAGTCGAAATATCTGACCTGCATTATTGAAGAGGGGAATGAAATCTTTCTGGCGTATGCACTCTTCTAACTTTTTAGGAACTAATTACTTGCTCCTGATTTATTCCATTTTAAAAGTAATTCTCCACAATTGGAAATCTTTATATTAAACATCGACATATATCGATATGATCACATTATGAGATGTTGTAATAGAGGTATGCCTTAATGAGCAAAATTGGTAAAAATTTACTTGGAAAGCTCTTTGGAAACGATAAAAATTGTTGCTGTTGTGGCCCTTCAATCGTTAGTGTCAAAAAGATCAAGGTTGCAGGCAAAGATATGGATATTGCCGGATTAGATGAAGAATTTAAAAAGCATCTTGATGCAGGAAAAGCACCAGAGGATTTGGATGCTGAAGAGCTCGTGCAAAGCCTTTTGAAAATTAATGTGATTCCTGAAAGAGAGCTGGAAAATTTTAAAGCTGCAGTCTTAAAAGAATATGCAACATACTGGCATGAGAACAGACATTAGATCATATCGATATTTATAGATATAACATAAATCCACATCTTAAACATAAATTATTTGGAGTTTTGTAATTGAACCTTAAGTGTGCAATATGTGGAAAAGAAGAATATTCTTTGTTTAGGGCTAACCACAAAGATCTAGGAAATGTAAAGCTCTGTGTAGATTGCTGGTCTAAGGAACAGAGCAAAAACAAGTTGCTTTCCTTAGAAGGTGGAAGCAACTGTTGCAGGCAATAACAATAAAAGATGAAGGAAGACTATTGTGACTGACAGAACTGGAGTAGAAATTGAAAGATTGAAGCGCTTCATCCCTGATAAAGACCAGTTTGAGCTAAGGGCACAAAGACTCAGTTATCTGGTGAGCGGGCTGAGTGAAAAGGTATTATCTTCAGAAGCCAAAATTTTTAAGGCTCTTGCAGATACCAATCGTCTTAAAATTATAAAACTACTAAAAGAAGGAGAACTTTGTGTCTGTGAACTAACGACCGCACTCTCTACTTCTCAATCAACTGTTTCTCACCACCTTTCTGTGCTGAAAAATGCGGGCTTAGTTAAGGAAAGAAAAGAAGGAAAATGGTCATATTTTCGCCTTTCTGAAGGGGCAGTCATTGAAATCCTTAACCAGGCAAAATTGCTTATTGATGAATAATTTTGATACAAATTCTTCCTTTTAAAAGATAAAGTTTTGGAAAAAATAACCTCTCAAAACAGCTTTTTCTGGAGATTGGGGTTGCAAATAGAATAATCGTAGCCATTCATGATTGCGTATAGCGGTAGCTTTCACTGATAATCTCATGGTTGCTGTTCTCTGTAATTGCATTTGCAGATATAGCAGCAAACGAAGTGATCAAACATGTAAGGTTTTAAAAAATAGGAGAAGAGATAAAATGTTTTGGAATAACTTAGTTGTGGCAGTCAATTACTTTATTGAAATCGCAGTCGAGCTTACTGTTTTATTCATAGGGATAACCTTTCTCGTGGGGCTGATTCAGGAGTACGTGTCGGACGAGACTATAAAAAAAGCTCTGGGAGGGCAACACAAATTTATAGGAAGTATCCTTGGAGCGGGATTCGGTGCCTTAACTCCTTTCTGTTCCTGTTCAACTATACCGCTTCTTTTAGGAATGCTTAACGCTGGTGTGCCCTTCGCTGCAGCAATGGCATTTCTATTTTCCTCTCCTTTACTAAACCCGGTGATAATATCACTTTTCATCATTCTGTTGGGCTGGAAGGTAGCCACGATCTACTTTGTCGTCACCTTCGTGGCTTCAATTACCATTAGCCTCTTGCTTGATGGACTAGGCTTTGTCCATCAAGTCAAGTCAGCTGCAGTTATACGAAGTAGCTGCGATTGCCAGCAAGCAACGGATGCAAGATCTAGGGTACAAAGGGCTGCAAAATTTGCATTCAGCCTATTTCGCCAGCTTATACCTTATCTTCTCATAGGAGCGGGCATTGGCGCATTCATTCATGGATTCGTACCTACTGAAATTGTTTCCCGTCTCGCCGGACCTACCAATCCTCTGGCAGTTCCTGTGGCTGCAATTGTCGGTATTCCTCTCTATATCCGAGCAGAGACCATGATACCTATTGGGCTGGCACTTATTGAAAAAGGGATGAGTGTAGGAGCAGTCCTGGCATTAATAATCGGAGGTGCAGGAGCCAGTATACCCGAACTGGCGCTTCTTTCAGCTATATTCAAGAAGAGATTACTAGCTGCTTTCGTAGTAACCATTTTCATAATTGCTATAGCTGCGGGATATCTTGCTAATCTGTTAGTGATATAAAATCAGTAAGAAAGATAAATGATGATGCCAAGAAAGCAAAAACTTGGTATCATCTCCCAAATATCTGGAAGATCCAGTCTTTTATTTCATCTCTAACCAGCTGGAAGACCTTGAATCTGAATTATGGGTGCATAAAAAAAGAATCTTCTTTTTTTCCTGCAATTTCGTATTTGTTCTCATCTTGCTTTCATTGCACACAATATTAAATCAGGATTGTGATTCATACTTTGAAAAGATAAAATTCGCAAAATATCAATATTAATAAGTTGCATCTACATGAAAAGACTGAAACACTTTCCTAGGCAACCTTTATTGCTTCTTTCGCAAATATGGAAGCCTCAGTTTTCATTATCTTTTCGCCTTCTGCACCTCTTTTGTTACTCTCTTCATCATCTCTCCTACTAGATTTGCTTTATCACAGTGAGAAGCTTCTTTAGGCTTACAATTAAGGAGAATACTCATCAATCTGTCAGCTGTTCGATAATATTTCATGTCTTCAAGCCTGACCAGAAGTGCAGATAAATTTTCACTAAACTCTCTGCATTTTTCATGATTGCAAATAGCTTGTTCATGCAACTGGCAGACAGATTGAAGATTTTTTACTATTTCTTCTGGGATATTCTCGACCATAGTGATCGACTCGACTCAGTAATTCTCTTTAATGATGTTTTAAATTAGGGTCGTGGGTAGTTACTGAAATCAAGAGTCAAATTTCATTTAACGGCTGTTTAGTGTCATGACTCAACTACCTATTAGTTAAAAATGAGAAGGTAAAGTAGTATTTTAATTAAACATCAAAGATTTGAGTTAAAGAATGAAATTTTAAACTTATAATCTAAGAACTTTAAAATGTGTATCCGCGCCCGCAGTTTTCCATAATGTCGTGAATAAGTGTTGCGTAAAAGTCATCAGGAACCGTAACTTTCTCTCCTGCCGTGATAGCTCTTGCTTCCAAATCTTCCTTGCACGCATAGACCTTGCACTCTGGCAGTCTTTCCTCTATCCCGGTAAGCAAGTGATAGACCCCATCTCCTGCAAGGTAAAGCCTAAAGTTTCCTGTACGAGATACAATTTTGAGACACAAATCAGATCTTGGATTAAGAGGAGGTTTTGTCAGCAAGAAAACGTCCTTTTGTTCTTGTTTCATATTATCATCCTATTCATCCTACTCAGCAGTCAATATTAAAGCAGGATAACGCATTCCGAGTTTTCCATAGCTTTGAAAAAATCTTCCTCATCTGTCAGTTCTAGAGTTTCGATGAGGATTTCCCCAAAAAGGCCTCTCTCAACAAGTGAAGGTTCATGCACAAGCACTTTTAACTCTCCATATGCATAAAGAATATCCGCAAGGTTTGGTACTCCAAGTTTTCTGCTATCCTGGCCTGCAATTGCCAGATAAACTCCATCTCCATAAAGGCCAAGAATGGTATCCATCCTACTAAGACTTACGACAGCTGCATTTAATGCTCCAAAAGCTTTTTCACTGCCATATGGAGCTGTATCCAGCAGATAAAAAACTGATTTCACCGTTTAGACCTCATTTCTTTTGGTTTATCTTGACAATGAAATTACTTTATCACTCTTACTCAGCATTTCCGATAGCTCATAAAGGCTGGTAATTTTTATTCCAGGAAAATAATCACTGCAGTTACTTCCTTCTATAATCTCTTCCCCTGGAAAGTACCCTCTTGCACCAGCACATCTTGCACATGCTCGAATTACAACTCCTTTTTCCGCAAGTTCGGAAAATAGTTGCCCTGCATTGGTAAAGAATGATGGATTCTGGCCTTTTTTGGGAATATGTACTGCATCCAAGTAAAGGAATATGTTTACCTTATGTTGTTTGAGTGCAGCCTCAGCGAGTTTGTAAGCAATTTCAGCGTATTCGGAAATGTAAGGTCCATCAGTGAGCACTATTGTTAGCGTCTTCATAAATCCTCCAATCAAAAGATACAGATAGTGATCGTAACTCAGATATAGGCAGCCAAAAATTGCAAACGCTCCTGATTGATTGCATATTCTGGTTCTTTAAGGGGTGTACACCTGTCCAGAGAAGCCTGTCTGGCCATAAATTTTATAGCAAAGCTGTAACAACCCTGTTCACCGCATTTTCCACAATTGGTTTGGGGCAGGTGCTTATATATCTCTATTAGATCAACCTTTATCTTTTCTCTGGGAGCTGGAGCTTCCCCTTTTGCAATAGCCTCATTGATAATACTCTTCAGTCTTTCAAGCTCTTCTTTAGCTTCATTCTCATTTTCGACCATTCTGATGGAGACTTTCCCACTACCGTAAATAGTTGTGATGATTTCTCCTTTTTGAATTATCAAGCTATCTTTTCTATCTGAGTAGTTACTTCTTGGAAAGAGGGGCTCCAGGAGTTTCAGGACTACACCCAAAGGTGGAGTCATATTTGCACTCACCCTGAATTTTGAGGAATCAGCTATACAGGGCAAAACCTGCCTGATCCTTGCAATCTCTATTGGTTTTGCCTGAGAAAAGTCTACAGTTTTTTCTTCACTTTTTTCGGTTTTATTCTTAAGGAAATTCTTGCCATATTCGCTTAGCTTTACGTTTCTTCTTCTAATTCAATCAGACTTGCCTGCTGCAAAATCTTGAGATGAAAATCAAGCGTTGCTTTCCCGACTATTTCTTCTATTTCCCAGGTACTTCTATAGCCGTCTGCCAGGAAGTTAATTATTTTCCTTCGAGTACCATTGGCCATAGCAAAGTTTACCAGCTTTGTCTCTTTTGGATTCTCCGTCATTTTTAACACCTGGAAAGCTATTTCTGCCATGAACCTCTTATGGCAGTATGCTGATTACAACTCATTTTTCCGCAACCTCGCTGAAGAAAGCCTATGAAAATAAAAAAGAAAATATATGATCTTGATATTATTATGTCTGGATGTCATATATTCAAATAATATCGTTTAAGTGCTTCTTTAGCGAGTTTACAGCCTAGTTTAACCTGTTAGAATCTATGATGAAGGAGCTGTCAGTAAAAAATATAGTCAAATTTTTTAAAGCTCTCCGGTTAAATGAATTTCATAAAACGGTTCAGATATATGCACACAGAACCTGCAGTTGCTCTAAATTGGTTGTATATTCCGGTTCTTTGAGAGATGTGCATTTATCCAAAGTGACCTCTCCTCCCATGAGTTTTATAGCAAATGTATAGCAGCTCTGCTCACCGCACTTGCCACAGTTGGTCTGAGGAAGGTATTTGTAGATTTCCATAGGTTCGACCCTGACTTTTTCACGTGGGGCTGGGACAACTCCTTTTGCTATGGCTTCATTGATGGTATTCTTCAAGTTCTGGAGAGATTCCTTGGCTTCACCTTCACTTTTTATCATTGTCATGGTTACTTTACCAGTACCATAAATAGTTGTAATAATATCTCCTTTTTGAATAATCAGGGCGCCTATTTTGTCCGAATATTTGCCTCTGGGAAAGAGTGGCTCAAGCACCTTGAGGGTTCCACCCAGGGGAGGAGCTATGTTTGCAATTACTCTGAATTTTGAGGAATCAGCTATACAGGGCAATAGCTGCTTTACTTCAGTAATTTCTATTGGTTTTGCCTGAGAGAGATCTGCAGTTTTATCTGTACTTTTATCTTCTTTCTCTTTAAGGAAATTCTTACCATATTCGCTTAATTTCACAGTCCCTTCTTCAATCTCTATCAGACTTGCCTGTTGAAGAAGCTTGAGATGGAAATCAAGCATAGTCTTCCCTACTTCCCCTCCAATTTCTTCGGTACTTTTATCTCCTGTCGATAAAAAGTTCATTATCTTTCTTCGAGTAGCGTTGGACATAGCGTTGTTTACAAGCTTTATCTCATTTGGATTTCCAGGCATCTTTAACACCTACAAGAATTACAAAATTTTAACTAATTCCTTAAATTATAATATCGAGAATTCTTCTTTTAAAAAAATGATTTGATTCTTTTTATTTATATGGATTCAATTCATAAATATTCACAAGCCAGATATCAAAAAAGATTGATATGAAATAAGAGGATAATTTCTCATTGTTCTTTTACAAATAAGCTATTCGATCATTATCTTGAAAATGATCAAGAGTGTCAACAGGCCTCGTAAAGAATAGTAGTTGAAAAAAAGCCTAAGTATGGATACTTTTTCTATTAAAAGACACTTTTTCACGAAATCCTATTTCTTCTAATTCCCCCAGAGCCTCTATACTCAACTAAAAAAAGCTTTCTTACCTATGTTATTATGAGTAGATCAGGCTTTACGGAGTATTCAACCGCGCCAGCCTTCCACATCTACCAGAAACCTCTCCGATGACTCAGATCTGGGAATCGGTAAACATAATCAGAAGGCTATAAAAGAAGTGCTGATATAGAGTATTTACTCTTTTTAATTGCTTTGTGGAATCTTCTGGGATATATTGGTCCCATCTGGCTACAAGCGATAGCCCTGACCATTGTACGTGGTTTCTAGGCATATGTGCGTGGAAATGAGGGTAGACGTACCGCGCCAGCCTTCCACAATTATCCCAGAAGCTTAAATAGCACTTTATTGGCATTAAAATCCCTGTAATTACAGGGCTTCCCGGAAGCAGGGAGATATAAATGCCTAGGAAGGGGCTAAACGAGGTTTGTACGTGGGTAGAATTACTCCCAGGTATATGCACGTAGAAGGCTCGGGATAGGCCTGTAAAAAATTAAATTGTCGGACAGCCTGTAAAAGACAGGGTACTCGTGACCACACGGACTCCCGAAGTAATAAATGATTGATCAAGTTCAAAACACATTTTCAAATACTAGATGCCGTTAAATTCCTCTGTTATCAAAAATTATGTAGAAAAAGTCTTTTAATATTTTTTAGTGATCCATAGGACTTAGTCCCATTTTATGTAATTTAGTTCAGTACTTAGTAAGTTACTACTCATTTAAGTCATTACTTAGTTAAATTACTTTAATCAAGTTACTACTCATTTAAGTCATTACTCAGTTAAATTACTTTAATCAAGTTACTACTCATTTAAGTCATTACTCAGTTAAATTACTTTAATCAAGTTACTACTCATTTAAGTCATTACTTAGTTAAATTACTTTAATCAAGTTACTACTCATTTAAGTCATTACTCAGTTAAATTATTTTAATCAAGTTACTACTTAGTTGAGTTACATCCCTCCTTTGTACGTCTTCTTCATACATTGGGGACTGAACCTATGGATCAATTATATAACTGTGATAAAAGGTATAAGTAGATAACGATGGGAAAAGGTAAATTGCTTCTTTCACAAGAGAAAAATCGACTCTAAAATCAAAAAATTTCAGGTCGGTAATTTATAAGATGCATATTAGGATTACAGCCCCAAAATGGATTAATCAACTTTTTCTGGGAGTACCCCATATGAACATTTAAAGTTGACTCCTAACTAATTCATATCCTTTTATAGCACTTTTTGCATTAAATATCTACTTACGGGCTTCTTGGAAGCAGGGAGATATAGATTGCCTATGAAGTGCATACGATGACTATACGCCTTTAGCGTGGTTACTGGATATACGCACAAGAAGGCTCTGGATAGTGCAAAAATAGATATGCTTGTTAGCTTCGTATATAAACCAGCTTCAATAATAGTGGCTTGTCCAGTTTATACTGGCTGGACAGGTTCGAAGGTTATTCAATTAATTGTTATGGGGCTGACGCCGATGCCGGATTATTTTTTTCTGTTACTGTGAACCTTATAGTGAATTCCGTCCCATGATTCCTTTTCAGTTCAAGTTCACCATCTAACTGGTCTACAAGGGAAGTTACCAGCTGAAGCCCAAGGCTATCAAGATCTTCAATATCAAGACTTTTAGATATACCTATTCCATCATCTGAAACTGTAAGAATGAAACTGGTACTCTTACAGCCTTCGCTTTTGTTTTCTTCGTTTTCTTTTCTATGGAGTTTGATTCGGATTTCTCCTTTATCTCTGCCTGAAAATGCATGTTTAAGAGAATTTGAAACGAGTTCGTTAATGATTATGCCTAATGGAACTGCAGTGTCCATGTCAAAGAAGATGTTTTCTTCCAGATCCATGTTTAATCTGACATTGGTATTTCCGAGCCTATATGTCTGGAAAAGATTTTCAGCGAGTTCCTCAATGTACGGCGAAAAGTTAAGTGTGTCGAGTCCTTCACTTTTGTGCAGTTCCTCATGGATAAGAGCCATGGATATCACTCTGTCCTGGCTTTCCCTAAAAGCTTCCATAACTTCTGAATTTATTATGAATTCTCTGTTGCCGAACTTTTCCGCCTGAAGGTCAAGAAGGGACGAGATAACCTGTAAGTTATTCTTGATCCGATGGTGGATTTCCTTTTTACGGGCAATCTCGAGATTTGCCAGGGCTTCCTCCGCCTTGATACGCTCAGTAACATCTCTTACAACACCTGAGATAGCCACAAGCTTTCCAGTGATGTCAAATACAGGAGAAAGAGTAATTGAAACATTTATTATAGTGCCATCCTTTCTTAACCGTAAAGTCTCATATTGGTGGACTTTTTCTCCTTGTATAACTATTTCAGTTAATTTTTTTGTTTCTTCACGTAGATAAGATGGAGCTAGGATGGATACGCTCTTTCCAATGACTTCCTGTGCTGAATAATCATAAACCTGCTCTGCAGCCTTGTTCCAGCTTGTAATAATACCGTCAAGAGACACAGTTATAATAGCATCACTCGACGATTCAACAGCATTCGCCAGTGTCTGAATTTTCTCTTCTGCTTTCTTATGCTCAGTAATATCCTGAATTATTCCCTTTAGTCGAATAGGAATATTTTCATCATTAAAAATAGTTTCAGATTGTATATGGACTATACGTTCTTCCCCATTAGCCAAGATAATCCGATGATCAATGCTGAAAGGTTTTCCATTTAGAGCTTTCTTATGGGCATTATCCGCATAGTCTCTATCATCGGGGTGTACAGAACTTAAATATTCATTGTAAGGTGGTGCAAATTCTTGAGGACTACGTCCAAAAATACGATATAATTCATCAGACCAGTATGCTTTATCATTTGCAATATCCCACTCCCAATTTCCAATATGAGCCATTTTTTGAGCCTCAGCAAGACCTTGCTCACTTTCCTTCAATGAGTTGTAAGCTTTCTCAAGCTGGGTTGTTCGTCCTTTAACTTTTTCTTCTAAATTGTCATATGCTTTTTTAAGGGCTTCCTCAGCCTGCCTCTGCTCGGTGATATCTATTTGCACGCCGTTCCAGATTGTTCGACCATCGGGCATCTGGCGCGGACGGGAGTGCAATCGCATCCAGCGTATCTGGCCGTTGGGCAGCTGCATAGGTAATTCCATATCAAGATCCGACAACTCGCGGGCGCTCTGAGCCTCGGCTTCGACAAGTCGTTCAAAATATGTCTGCGGAACTTGCCTGTACAGCGTGTCGGGATCACGTAGTACGTCCTGAACACTGACACCGTTGAGTCGCTCGATGCCTGTGCTGATGTACAGGAACCGGACACTGCCGTCGGGCTCATAGACATACTGATAGAGTGCACTGTCCGGTAGGTTGTCGCCCAAAAGGCGCAGCCGTTCCTCACTATCTCGTAGAGCTTCTTCCGCCTGCTTGTACTTTGTCGTTTCACGCGATGAGAAGACTAAGCCAGTTACATTTCCAGAGCTATCCTTGACTGGAGTAAGGCTCCAGTCCCAATAGGTGACTCCTCTCTCAGGCTGATCAGCGAAGAAAAAAGGTTTGTCCTTGTAGAACACCCCTTCTCCAGTATCCCTGACTTTCCGGAAAATTGCTTCGTTCTCAGCATGAGGATATAAAGAGAAATGATTCTTGCCTGCCATTTCTTCAGGCTTCATCCTGCATGTTTCAGCGTAGGCAAGATTTACCCATAAAAAGTTGAACTGAGGATCAAGATAGGCAAACATAACGTCAGTAGTTTTCATGACGTTTTCAAGCAAGCTCCGCTCGCGGATAAGTGTCTCATCAGCACGTTTACATTCCAGATTCTCGGCACGCAAGTCTCGATTAGCCTTTTCCAATCCACCGATCCTTTTTCGCAACTGGATCTCTATTTCATCCTTATCCGAAGAGTTAAATAAAGTCATAATTCCCCAACGCTGTTTTAAAACAGGCACTAATACTTTGTTAGACCCTCTTTTATTAGATACTATTAGTCTAATAGAATTTGACCTTAATATAATACTAAGCAGATCCCTAACAATGTCTTACTACAAATT
Organism: uncultured Methanosarcinaceae archaeon; assembly: GCA_963847185.1. Lineage (GTDB taxonomy): Archaea > Halobacteriota > Methanosarcinia > Methanosarcinales > Methanosarcinaceae > Methanosarcina. The sequence continues at coordinate 81,301 of CAWJYV010000001.1, forward strand.
AATTCTTCATTCAATATTCATAAAATTGTTCTATAATAAGATAGTACATACTAAGAAGCCATCTGGAAACTATTTCGAACTCTCCCTGAGCCTCTACACTCAATTAAAATAGCTACCATACTTCTTTTATCCTGAAAACTAGTACAGGCTTCGCAGATAAACCGACTGCACTACCCTTCCAAATATCCCAGAAACCTCTCCGATAACTCAGATCTGAGTTATCGAGGAAACATAGTCGGAAGGCTATACAAAAGTGCTGATATAGAGTAATTATTTTACTCGTTTTTAATTACATTGTAGAGCTGTCCGGGATATATTTGTGGTCCATCTAGCTACGAGCGATAGCCCTGGCCTTTGTACGTGGCTTCTAGGTATATGTGCGTGGTTAGGTATGTGCGTAGAAGGGTTATTAATTGCCGTCTTCGTCTCGCAAAAAATGTCTCAAATTTTACGCAAAACAGTTAGTGTCAATAAAATAAAAATAATTTTACATATTTAGGAGTAGTTGAATAATTTAATGATAGCAAATAATTTAATTGTAAGAAATATTTTAATCCGTATATTATATATAAATTCATAATATATATGCAGAGTAGATGATTAAGAGTTAAGGGGTTATCTTTTAATCGTTTGGTTGTATCACGAAATTGGGAGCCAAATAAAAGGTGGCAATCGGCTCCCAATTAAACAAATTTAGTAGATTTACTTGCTTGAGAACTTTCCTAGGCAGACAGATAGCCTTTTTGGAGTTCATGTACTTAATTTACTGCACATTTACAGGTTCAAGAGCAGTTCAAGCTCAAGATTAGGATCAGAATAAATAAGCTGCACAATAGAAAAGTATCAAATGCAGAGAGACAGAATATTAATTCCCTTTTTCTTCTGCGCTGAAGCTTATAATAAACTCAGTACCTTTATCTTTTTTTAGCTCTATTTCGCCGTCTAATTGATCTACCAAAATGTTTACAAGCTGCAGACCAAGGGTATCTGAGTCTTCTAAATCGATGTTTTCGGGGATGCCAACTCCATTATCTGAAACAATTAAAGTATATTTTTTACCTTTTTCGAAAACTTTCCCTTTGATATCCAGCTCATTTCTAGCATCTTTGCTAAAGAGTTTAATTTGAATTTCTCCGGTTTCTCTGTTTGGAAATGCATATTTTAAGGAGTTAGAGACTAGCTCATTAACAATTATCCCTAACGGGACTGCAGTATCCATATCAAAGAGGACATTCTCCTCAAGGTCCAGATTTAGGCTGATGTCAGTATTTCCAAATTTGTATGTCTGAAATAGACTCTCAACGAGTCTCTGCAGGTATAGAGAAAAATTCAGGGTGTCGTTTGTTCCTTCCTCTTCATGTAATTCCTCGTGAATCAAGGCAATTGATGTTACTCTGTCCTGGCTTTCCCTGAAGGCTTCCAGAACTTCTGAATTCATTATGAATTCTCTGTTGCCGAACTTTTCAGCCTGAAGATCTAAGAGAGAAGAAATAACCTGAAGGTTGTTTTTAATTCTGTGGTGGATTTCCTTTTTGCGAATTATTTCAATGCGCGCCAGATTTTCTTCCGCCTTTTTATGCTCGGTAATATCTTGAACTATTCCTCTCATTCGAATAGGCTTATTCTTTTCATCAAAGATGACTCCACCTTGAGAATAGATTACACGCTCTTTTCCATCAGGTAAGATTATTCTATAATCAATGCTATACGGCTTTCCTTTTAATGCTTCGTTAATGGCATGACTCACGTAATCTATATCTTCGGGATGTATATAACTTAAAAATATGTTGTGGTTTAACTCAATTTTGGGATCAAGCTCAAAAATACGATAAACTTCATCAGACCAGTATTCCTCATTAGTTATAATGTTCCAGTCATAACTTCCAATATGAGCCATTTTTTGAGCTTCAGAAAGACTTTTTTCGCTTTCCTTCAAAGAGTTGTAAGCTTTTTCAAGCTCTGATGTTCGCTCTTCAACTAGTTTTTCTAAATTATCATGTGCTTTTTTTAGAGCTTTTTCTGCCTTTTCAATTTCTGTAATATCACGGGCTGCAGCAAAGATCCCAAGAACCTTTCCAGACTCATCCTTATAAATTGAGGCATTATACAAAACAGGAGTTATATGTCCATCTTTATTCTGAATTTCAAGGGGATAGTCCCTTACCAATCCTTCCTGAAATGCGCGCTGGTAACCTTCTTTAGCTTTCTCAGGCTCAGTAAAATAGTCTGAAAAATCGGTACCTATGAGTTTGTCTCGAGAATAACCTGTCACTGTTTCGGTGGAGTTATTGACATCGGTTATTTTTCCATCTGGTCCGATAGTCACAAGCGGGTCCAAACTGGCTTCAATCAAACTGCGATTATATATATTTGATAGCTTCACAGCTTCCTCTGCTTTCTTACGTTCTGTAATATCTATGAATGCAGAGACCGATCCTCGTAGATTTCCCTGCTCGTCATGTAAGGGTCTGGCATTGCCCAATACATGTCGTATATTGCCGTCAGCAGATACAATGTCTAGCTCGCAGTCATTTACCTCTCTACCTGCAGCTGCTATCTGCGACGGCATTTTTTCAGGCTTGATCTCCCTCCCGTCCTTGAATAACTTAAAAAACTCTGGTTTCTCTCCTTCAGGAGTTGACTTGGAAAAGTTTGTATCCACAGGAACACGTAGCCATTCATAGGAGATACGGTTACCATTTATCTTAAGTGCCTGGGGATCGTGCGCTATAAACACAGCAACAGGCACAGCATCTAATACTGCTCCCAACTCCTCCGACCGAGCTCTCTCACGCCTTTCACTATCCTGCAGTGTTTCTAAAAGGGCATTGCGGTCCACCAGTGACTGGGAAAGCTTGATATTGCTGTGGCTTAGCTGTGAGATCATATTTGCAAGTTTCATGAAAAAAGACATGCTTGTTTCAACAGTTTCTCTGCTCAACCTTGGAACTTTTTCGAGCGCTGCTATGTATTCCTCTTCATTAAAGCCGTATTTTTTCGCCTGGGATCGGAAGAATTCATAGTCCAGAAACTCGTCGTCAAAAAAGAACTGTCCTGAGAAGATATTGCCGACATGTTGACTACCAGAGAAAACTGGAGTTACTACATCCCACATATTGTTCTTGCACTTGTATAACTTAAACTCTCCCAGAGGAACTCCTGCGGACAGCTTTGTATCGCTTTCTATGCAGTGCTTGCAGGTTCCGGGATGAAACCTATGGAACTTGGTGCAGATATCCTGCCATCCAACACCTATCAGAACATTGCCTTTGAGATCAAGTAAGGCCATGGTAATGTGAGCAAATTTATAAAAGTCATCCATGATGGACTGAACTGCCTGAACATCAATAATCTCTGCTAGCTCAAAGTTTTCTGCATTCATAGAATGTGAGAGGTGAGTTTCTAACTTCATCCCGAAAGATTGCTCATTCTGGCCCGATGCATCCTCAGCCCTTTTGCGTTTGGTGATATTCTGGTTCATTGCCATATTCTCGGCACGTAACTCTTTATTGGCTTTTTCCAGTTCAGCGATCCGTTTTTTCATTTGGATCTCCAGTTCATCCCTGCTCGGAAGGTTAGATGCAGTCATAATTCCCCAATCCTACTTTTGAAAAGTAGGGCATTAATAATTATATTAAATCTCGTTTGTCTGAGCCTTTTTTCTAAAGGATTAGCGTAAATACGATCCTAGATAAATCATAATTCCTAGCAATTATTACTTCTCCATCCAATCTTATTTATAAAATTACAATATATTTATTTTTAAACTTTTAGTATGAAAGTTATTTGAGAGAAGTTGTATTTTATCTATCACAGATAAAAAGATCTAAAAAATTCAGAAAAGATCTAAAAAATTCAGATAGAAACTTATTTTTTGGCAAAAGAGGTGTTGAAAATTCCACGTAGGAATCTCAATCATTAGGTATTTCTACAACTAAGCTAGCAAAATACCTTAATTATGTTTAAAAGACAATTTTTGCTTCTTAGATTGCGCAAGCCTCTTCACCCTCACCCCAACATCTAAAAATAATTCAAAAATCCAACAGATTAGTTAATCAATTATTTTAAGTAGTATCCTCTTTCAATCCATCTTTTTTCAGTCAAACACTCGAATCAGGTTAGTGCATAAGAGCTGCATCTTTAACATAACCTTTGAAACGTATAGGTTACTACAGAGATACCCTTCCATAATTATCCCAGAAACCTCTCCGTTAACTCAGATCTGAGTTATCGGTAAACATAGTCAGAAGGCTTTAAAGAAATGCTGACATAGAGTATTCATTTTACTCGTTTTAATTACGTGGAGTCTTCAGGTATTGAATCCATTTGGCTGCGAGTGATAGCCTTGGACATTGTACGTGGTTTTTAGGGATGTATGCATTGTTAGATGTGAAAAGTTACAAAGAAGCTATGCTTGATTCTTAGCCTAGTGCTTCGATTCCAAAATAAATTCCTTATTTAATAGGAAATTCGTGATTAATGGGTAGATTCAAAAGTCAGGTTTTATGAACATACTTCGGAATCGCAGTACTAGTATATGCGCCAGCTTCAATAATACTGCTTCTGTGCCCGTTAAGTTGGCTGAAAAGTTTTTAAGCATATTCAACTGATTACTGAATTTGATGCCAGATTATCTTTTTCTGTTACTGTGAACCTTATAGTGAATTCCGTCCCATAATTCCTTTTCAGTTCAAGTTCACCATCTAACTGGTCTACAAGGGAAGTTACCAGCTGAAGCCCAAGGCTATCAAGATCTTCAATGTCAAGGTGTTCAGGGATACCTATACCATTATCTGAAACAGTCAGAGTAAAACTGGTACTCTTAAAGTCTCCTTTTCTTTTTGTCATTCTCCATTTTCTTCCCTATGGAGTTCGATTCTAATTTCTCCTTTACTTCTACCGGGAAATGCATGTTTGAGGGAGTTAGAAACGAGTTCATTGACAATTATTCCTAAAGGAATTGCAGTGTCCATATCAAAGAATGCATTTTCCTTCAGATCCAGCTTTAAGTTAATATCTAGATTTCCGACTGCATAGGTCTGTAGAAGGTTCTTAACAAGTTCCTCAATATAGGGTGAGAAGTTCAAAGTTTCGAACCCTTCACCTTTATACAGTTCCTCATGTATCAGAGCCATGGATATAACTCTGTCCTGGCTTTCTCTGAAAGCTTTAAGGACTTCAAAATCCTGAATACACTCTCTATTATTGAATCTCTCAGCCGTAAGATCCAGGAGGGAAGATATAACCTGAAGATTGTTTTTTATCCTGTGATGAATTTCCTTCTGGCGAGCAATGTCTATTTTTGCCAGAGTTTCTTCTGCCTTTCTTCTCTGCAGTGCCTGCGTCACAGCCGGCGCTATTGCTTCGAGATCCTCCTGCTGCTCAGAGCTATAGCCGCCTTCGCGGTTTGCTACCGCAATCGTGCCCACAGTTTTTCCGTCCTGGACAAGGGGGACGCCAAGGAACGACGTGATAGGCGGATGTCCGTGTGGAAGACCGATACTATTTGGATGCAACTGCGGTTCATTGGTGAAGAAGCTTTTTCCTTTATCAATTACACAACCATACAGTCCATGCAGGATAAAATCTCCAGGTGGACGACGATGCCCGGTTTTGTCATACATCAGACACTGACTCCATCCCATATCGCTTATTGCGATATCGTGAAGTAGCCCGTCAGCGCCTACTTCACCAACGAATCCAATCTGGCTGCCGGTTACTTCAAGAACTACAGATAAACATTCATTCCCCAACTCTTCTTCTGTTTCGGCCCTTACCACACTGCCGAATATCAGGTTAATTCCCTCAAGAATGTGGTTGTATCTGCGAATACGATGCTCTTCTTGCTTGCGCTCGGTAATGTCTCTGGCAATAGTTGAGACGGCCACAAGTTTTCCAGAGGAATTGAAAACTGGAGAAAGGGTTATTGAAACGTTTTTTAGTGCGCCATCTTTTTTTAGCCGTAAAGTTTCGTAGTACCTTACTTTCTCATTATTTTTAATCTCCTCAATTAATTTCTTCATCTCTCCTTTTAAATTAGCCGGCTCAAGTATTGAAAAAGTTTTCCCAAGAATTTCTTCGGCCGAATAACCATAAACCTGCTCTGCTCCTTTATTCCAGCTGGTAATAATGCCTTCAAGAGATAAAGTTAAAATAGAATCATCTGATGACTCCACAACGTTTGCCAGGCGCTGAATTTTTTCTTCTGCTTTTTTACGCTCTGTAATATCCTGAACTATTCCTCTCGCTCGGACAGGAGTATGTTTTTCATCAAAAATAACTTCTCCCAGTGAATGGACTATGCGCTCTTGACCGTCAGCTGAGATTATTCTGAAATCAATGCCATAGGGTTTTCCGCTTAATGCTTCTTTGACGGCATTATTCACATAGTCTCGATCATCTGGATGCACATAATTCAAAAATGAATCGTAAGTTATACCGGATTCTAGAGGATCAAGTCCATAAATACGATAAACTTCATCAGACCAATATAATTTATTAGTCAATATATCCTGATCCCAATTTCCAAGATGAGCTATTTTTTGAGCTTCATTGAGTCTTATTTCATTCTCCACTAATGACTCATAAGCTTCTTCAAGCTCTATGGTACGTTCTTTAACTCTTTCCTCTAGATTGTCATGAGCTCTTTTTAGGGCTTCTTCTGCCCGCTTGCGTTCGGTTATGTCGCTGGCAGCACCAAACCATTCAATGATTTCGCCATTCGCATCCATCAGCGGAACCGCACGCGAGGACGTCCATCCCAAGCTGCCGTCCGCTCTCCTGACCCGATGTTCCATTTCGAAAATGCTCTTCGTCCTAATGGCTTCATTGATGACGGCTGTCACTTGTGGCTGATCATCCGGGTGAATGTATTCTTGAAGCCAGTTACGGTTTGGCCTTTCAGTGTTGGCGAGAAAACCTCGGCTATGGAGCTGGCGCATCTCGCTCCAATCAGGGTTCATGCGATATAACACTTCAGAACTGGCCGTTACCAGAGCGCGAAAGCGCTCCTCACTCTCCCGTAGCGCCTCTTCGGCCTTCTTACACTTGGTAATGTCAAGGCTTAGTGCCATATTTTCAGCACGCAAATATTGATTATTTTTCTCCAACTCAGAGACCCTTTTTTGAATCCGGATCTCCCTTTCGTCCTTATCCGGCAGGTTAAAAACAGTCATAATTCCCCAACCCTGCTTAAAAGTAGGGCATTAGTACTTCCCATTAAATTTCCTTATCTTATCCTGTTGTCTAATTGAATTGAAGTAAACATGATTCTAGGCAAATCCACAATGCAAGCAATTGATAAATATTTATCTAATAATTTTTATGAAAATTGATCGTATATACTTTTTAAGAATTGAAATGAAGAAGTTATTTGGGAGAAGTAATACTCTATCTATTACATATAAAAAGTTCTAAAAAACTTAGATAGAAACTTTTTATTCATGCAAAAAAGCATTAAAGACTTCTTGTTTGAATTTTAATCATCGACTTTACTATAGCTTAATTTTATCAAATATTCGAGTATTGTGCATAAAAAAGGGAATATAAAAGGCAATTTTTGCTTATTTTGCAGTCACTTTTACATTCAACCCTTCCAAATATCCCAGAAATCTCTCCGATGTGCCAGATCTGACACATCGGGGAAACATAGTTGTATAGCTATAAAAGAAGTGCTGATATAGAGTATTTACTTTCGTTAATTGCTTTGCGGAGCTGTCCGGGATATATTTGGTCCATCCATATCAAGAGCGATAGCCCTAGCCTTTGTACGTGGCTTCTAGGTATATGTCTTCAGAATAGATGCAACGCAGCATATCCCTAAAATCTCTCCGTTAACTCAGATCTGAGTTATCGGTAAACAGTATCATTTGGCTTTAAAATAAGTGCTGATATAGATTATTTTCTCATTTTAATTGCGTTGCGAAGTTTCAGGGATGTATTTGTTAAGCTCAATCCTGAGCGATATCCCTGGCCTTTGTACGTGGCTTCTAGTCTGAGATAGGCGGACCGCCCAGCCTTCCACATATCCCAGAAGCTTGCATAGCACTTTATTGAAATTAAAAATCTACGTACATGGCTTCCCCCGAAAAGCAGGGAGATATAAATGCCTTGGAAGGGGCTAAACGCTTGGATCGAGGCTTAGCGTGGCTTCCAGTAATAAGCATGTAGAAGACTCGAGATAGACTTGTCAAAAATAGCTATATTTGTTAGCTTAGTATATGCGTCAGTACTTTTGATAAAGGGGAAGTCTGCCCCCATCTGAGACTTTCCTCTTAGAAAAAGAGGAAATTATAAAAGAGTCAATCTTAAGCTGAAAAAAAGATATAACGCTTGATATTATAATGCTGTCTTAATTTAGAGGTCCCGGAAATACAGCCGGATAAACATTTCAGGTGGGAATAGAAGCATGAAGGATATAGAAGATTTAATCCAAAAAGCTGTAGAACTGCAGAGTAACGGGCTTATTACCGCCCAGATTGCCGATGAACTCAACGTTTCAAGAGAAACTGTTACCTGGCTTTTAACCCGTTCAAAAAAAGAAGAAACAACCCCAGCTCCAAAAGATATTTCTGTAAACTGGAACAGTATAGGAAAAAGCGCTAAACGTCTCCACAGTATCTCGCTTGCACTCTGCGACATGGTGCTTGAGACCTTGGAAAAAATAAATGCTGAAGTAGACGTGGTTGTTGGCATTGCCGCCAATGGTATTCCCCTAGCAAGCATGATGGCATATGAACTGGGTGCAGATTTAGCGATTTATCATCGTAAGGGACATGATATCGTTCAGACAGATCGCAGAGGAACCATAAGCAGAAATTTTGGGTCCGTTGCCGGTAAAAACTGTGTTATCGTGGATGACGTTATTACCACAGGTTCAACCAGTATGGAAGTGATTGAGCAGCTAAGAGAAATGGATGCGAAACCAAGAGTTGTAGTGGTACTGGTCGACAAGAAAGGTGTAGATACAATATATAACGTTCCGATTCAATCTCTTGTAAGAATTGCACGTTTGGACTGAAAATATCTAGAGCTCGTTACGAAATAACTTAGACAACATATGATTATTTTGGAAAAAAATAAGCGTATTAGGACTTACACACTTGAGTTTCAAGATCAAAAGCGATAGAAATTACTGCTAAAGCCAAGTTTTATACAGTTGAAGGTTTAACGCAGTTGATTATTTAGTTCAACTGTATAAACCCTATTAATTCTCTTTTTCTGCGCTGAAGCTTACAATAAATTAAGTCCCATTATCCCTTTATAAACAAAGTCTGCTTTTCTCATTACTTTATTGGAGAAATTTCTCGTTTTCTTATATTATATAAAAAATGAGTTTTGTTTTATACAGATTGCTCCTCAGGGATTGATTCGTACAGTTTTCTCCTCTCAGGTGGCATGGACTCGATATATTTTTTTGCTTCTTCCGGAGATACGACTCTGCGGGTTCCGTCAGGTTCCTGTATGACCACTCCACTTTCTATGAGCATTCTGTATCTTGCTTTTCGAACTTCCTTGTCAGGGTGACAGACGAAATGGCAGTTGGAACAGGTATATTCCATCCTGGACCCTGGAATCAGGCATATGAAAAACCCACCTTCGAACTTTGGCCTGCCGAGATACGCTTCTATGGTACCGGGCAACGCAGCAGTGAAATCCTCATCTTTTTCGGGGATTTTAAAGCGTGCCGGAGACCAGGTGGACCATTTTCCGGAGGAATTTAGACCTGTAAGTCCCCCGCAGACAAGGAAGCAGCGGCTATTGCTTCTTCGCTTCCCGTAGCTAAACTCTTTTCCTCCAAGGGTTACAGTGACCTTCTCAACCGGGTCCACATATCCAGACGAACATACTGAAAGGCAGAGCTTGCATTCGTCACAGTAGTTTTCTTCTTCTGGCAAGGGGTCTGTCGGGATGAGTTCTGCGTCCGTAACGACCGAGGCCAGGACAATAGCGGATCCATATTCTTTTGTAATAATATTCCCTGAATATCCAAAATGCCCTATCCCGGAGCGTACTGCTAGGTACCTGTGGGAAATAGGGGGATGCATATCCAGCAGCCAATTTTCCGTATCTTGCCTGTACACGAAATTTGCAGACTGAGGGACAGCTTTGTATCCATACTGTTGCAAGAACCCTGCCATCTCAAGGGCGATCCCGTTGGCAAGGGTAGTGGTCCGCACCTTATTAGTTTCGAGAGATTGATGATCTTCTTTTCTAAAATAAGGGTCGATCAGGTTCTGGTCAAAAGCCAAGTGCAAAACAGACAGCAGATTTTGCCTCTGGCAACACATAGGTCAGATCGGCAGAAGGAGGGCCACCTGAAAGGGTTTCAGTTGTTGCAATACCCACCTTGAAGGCCCCTAGGGTCAACGCCATCTCTTTGAGGGCTTTGGTCAGTTCTATTATTTTTGATTCTTCGGTTGGTTCTTCCATTTTCGATTCCTCAGGCAAATTAAAAATGTATCAAGTTTCAACGTAAATTATATAAGGTAACTGATATATATTTAATCTGCATTACAATGTACCAATTCTCTAAAAGTATATTTTGATAACCTTTTGGATTAATTTTCGTATGATACTCCGATTTGTAGGCTGTCTCAAACTGACTCAATTCTACATTGCGACAGAAGTTATGAAACATGTTGCGTACACTCTATCTCTTCTGTATGGGATAATCTTAATAGGCACTTTCGGAGCCGTCTGGGTATATGTATGTGGAGATAAGGGATGTCCATTCCGGTTTTGCATATTACTGATTGCAAAAGTTACAGTAGATAATCACTTTTCGGATAGGCTCTTAGTCCATGCAAGTGCCAAAAAACAGCTAAAGAAAATACGATTTGAAAATTGACGGTTGTAGCTAATAATTTCCAGCTCTGCCATTAAATTCTTGAAAGCAATAACAAATTTCATTAGTATATTTTATCTATTAAAATATATATAATTAATAAGAGGAAGACACCCTGGGATAGGTAAAAATTAACAATATAACAAAAGAGAAAAAGAATTGAAAGGGATGGGAAATATGGGGACTTCGAAAGTTATAACAGAGTTTAAAGAGTTCATTTCTTTTCTTCAAACTTTATGGGGCATCCTTGCAGGAGTGTCCGTTCTGTTTCCTCTTTCCAATGCTTTAATGAAGATAATTCCTTTGGGAGAATCGCCTGAAGAAGGTGTTTTGAAGTATTTCTCTCCCGAGCAGGTTACCGTTGTAACCATGCTGATTTGCTTGTTTGTAATGTTCCATATATTTAGCAAACGCCGCCTCATGAAAGCGGAATGGGAAAAGGATCAAGAGAGACAACTGCAACAAAAATCGGTTAATTCCTTTTTCTTGGGAATTTTAGCCCTCCTTGTATATTTTTCTATTATCCACTTGAACTTTTACGGCCTCTTTGGCTGGGAAAGCGATGATCCTATTTTTGTATTTGTTGACATCTTTTTTTTAATATTCTACAGTGCATTCTTCGGATTGGTAACGAGGGCGTTTGTGCTTCTGGGAATGATAGAATTTTTGTCAGAACAAATGGAAAGTCAATGAGTAATTAGTTACATAAAGCTTAGAGACTATATGAAAAGTCAGTAATGAGTGTTGAAGAGTTACAATAGGTCTATAATATTTTAGCATCCGCTCCGGTTTTGCACATTGCATATTGTAAAAGTTATAGCAAGTAACCACTTTTCGGATAGGCTCTAAAAGAATGGTCGCTTATATCATGAACAAAGAAGTTCCTGCCTGAGCAAGGTAGAATAGAACATGTATCTAAACACGTTACTGGAGACTAAATCATAGAAAGGTATTGCTTCTTTCACGATCTAATCTCCGGTTAAATTCTATTTTATTTTCTTCTATATAGAGATGTTACAAACAGACAAGCTATCCCATAAGTTATTTCAAACCCAAAAGTGCTCATGATCTTCTTCTCAGAAGTGCTTGTATTTTCTCTACTCTCCTCAGTCTGTTCCATATTTCCTACTGTACGCCCATTGTCTCTTTTAATATCTGCTTCAGGCTTTATTTCAGTAACCGAGTCCTTTTCTATTCCCTCACCTGTTATTGCAAATGGAGAGAATCCCGGAGCTTCTGCTTTGAAATATAGGTATTTGTCATCTTCTCCTGAAAGGGTGGTTGGAAGTTCATTCCATTTCTTTTCATTGTACCTGTTCAGGACAATTGAACTCTGGTCAATACCTCTATCTTTTACCCAGGACTTTTCAACTCTGAAATTTATGACTGCATTTTCGAGATTGTCCTCGTCACTTCCATAACCACCGTTTCCAATCCAGATATTGAGATAGTTATATACCTCTCCATCGGGTGTCTCCAGAGTAAGCGTGGACTTGTTTTTAAGCATTTCAACAATAGTTGTTGTCTTACCAACAGTTTTCTTGGAGTCAAAGTTCAAGGATACAATAGAAGTTGCATTCTTTGTAAAATCAAACTTCACATTCTTTCCACTTGTAATGAAGACCTGACAGAGTTCCTTTACTTTAACATTCTTTGCAGGCTCGGGAGACCCACCACCAGTTCCACCACCTCCGCCACTGCCACTGTGACTGCCACCACTACTTTCACCGCTTGAACTTCCCTCTAATACAGTAATTGTCGTGGATTTTGTAGAGGTTCCGTTTTCATTTGTTGCAATAAGGTTGACATTATAGGATCCTGGATCTGTGAACACATAAACAGGAGCTTTATCAGCGGAATCAATCTGCCAGTCATTATTGAAGTCCCAGCCCCTTCCGGTCAAGTTTTGCGAAAGGTCTGTAAATTGAACAACAAGAGGAGCATAACCTCTGGTGATATTGGTTCTGAAATCAGGCACAGGGAGACCTGGTTGTTCTAAAACAGTTATTACGACAACTTTAAAATCTGAACCATTTGCATTCTTTACACTAAGCGTCACATTGTAATTTCCTGGAGAAGTATAAATGTGCTTTGGGGATTCCTCATTTGAATAAGCTCCGTCTCCAAAATCCCATTGCCATGTTCTAGGATTGTTTATACTTGTATCATTAAATTGAACTGCTAATGGAACCTTCCCAAAAGTAACGTTGTTTGTGAAACTTGCAATTGGTGGATTATTTTTTGATGAAATTCGAACTTCCCATCCTCTAGTTGATAAATTATTTGCATGTTCCGTTCCTATAATTGATGGTGCAGCGTTTCCAGTTAAATCTAAAAACCCAGCACTGGTTTTATAAGAATCTAGTGTTTGGAGTATCCCATCTACTGCTTCTTGATTTAATAAATTAAGACTAGCATTTAAGTAAAGTAAACCAGGATCACTGGAAATATCTAAACTTATGAGGTTATTATTTTGAATTTCCACAACAGCATTTCTACCTACGGGAAAACAACCAGATAAAAGAGCTTCATTATAATGATTATTGGCTGAAAGAACGCTTTTTAAATTTGTTGAAGTTAGGTGCAGAGTGCCGCTTTGATTATCATTCCAGTTATAAAAATCTCTCAAAAGTGGAAACTGACTGAATGGGAATGTGCTTGTTATCTGCGGATTATCTCTGACACATATATGCCATATATTAGCCCCTGTAGAACCCCAATTTATAGTATATGTTGAGCTTCTCTGAGATGCTCCACGAAGATCAGCCAGAGAAGGAGCTTCTGATAGATCAAGATAAGAAATATTGGATTGTTCGATGCAAAGCCTGTTCAGAGATGGAACATTACGGAGCCTGATAGTAGCCAATGATCTGCAAGAAAAACACTCAATAGTATGCAGTGCAGTGAAATTACTGAAATCCAACTCAGTTATTGGATTATAGTTTGAAGCCCATACCTGGAGGTATGGTGCAACATTTTCTAAACCGCCAACAGCTATCACATTCTGTTCTGCTAAATTTGCTATTGTACTAGAACTTGGAGACACTCCACCATCTGAACCGTCATAGCCTATATTGATTTTAGTTACTGCACTCCACGGAGTTACTACCAAAGTGTTTTCTCTTGTCGCCTTTGAACCGAAATTTACAATAGGAGACGCGGAATTAGATGTGGAACCATCACCAAATACCCATTGAATTGTAGGATTACCTGTGACTGTAATAACAGGTGAAAATGATGAACCAGTAGTCACAAATGTAATATTTGCAGATGGCGCTGCACCTGCCACACTCACCAGCATTACAAGTGCCAGCAATGTTGTTCCTAAAATTTTTAAAAAATTATGTTCTCTATGTGTTTTATCATTTTCTATTCCTTTCATGTTTAAACCCCAGAATTTAGATTTCTATATAAGTCAAAAGCAGACAAATTAAAATTAAATAATAGGGTCTGGATTATGAACTAGATAAAAAAATATATACTATATATCCATCCAAACTATTTAATATCTTTTTGATCCTTCTATTCAGTCTTAGATTGCTGACTTACCGACTGACTTTAGAATCTCCTAAAAAGGTGCTGGCTTTAGACTCGACTGGTCAGCCTTAGCTCATGGTCACTTTTACAGGTAATCTCAAACCTAAAAGTCGTTTTTAAAGCCAACCATTAATATCCTCGTATTCTTTAATTAGTAGGCAAACTCCTCATTTATCCTAAAAAAGCGTAAACGTTCAAAACTAATTAAGGTATATAACCTATGAGTAACGAAGAGGTTATTATATCCCTGCGACAGAAGAAGAGAATCTTAACATCGATGTTCTATATCTGGAACTTCGATGAAAACATAGTCGGAGGGTTATGGAATAAGTGCTGGCACAGTGATTAAAGTATTCATTTTAATATGTTGTGGAGCCGTCCGGGATATATTTGGTCCATCTGGCTACAAGCGACATCTCTGGCCATTGTACGTGGCTTCTAAGAATATGTGCGTGGAGGATTCGGGATAGATGTACTGCACTATCTTCCACAATTATCCCAGAAACCTCTCCGATAACTCAGATCTGAGTCATCGGGGAAAAGTAGTCGGAAGGCTATAAAAGAAGTGCTGGTATAGAGTATTTACTCTTTTTAATTGAGTTGTAGAACTTTCCGGGAATATATTTGGTCCATTTGGCTACGAGCGACAGCCTTGGCCTTTGTACGTGGATTCTCAGCCAAAGTACGGACCACGATTATCATATAAAAATAAACATTTTAAAAAGATTTATAAAGTATTATTAACTTTAAAGAGTAATTATAAAAGCATTGTTTAAGCTGACAACTTGTCTATAAAACTAGAAATATCAAGGGGTTATCATGAAAGACTTAGAAATAAAAATATTGGACGAAGCAGATTATATTTTTATTGAAACATTAAGGAATCTCGGGATGTCAAGAAATGTTGCTACAACCATGGCATATCTTATGAATGTGGATGAAGCTTCATCCCGTGAAATTGAAATAAGTACTGGATTAAGGCAGCCCGAAGTAAGTATTGCAATAAGGTTAATGTGCAACCAATCCTGGGTTAGTACTCGCTCGGAAAAAAAACCTAGTAAAGGACGGCCGACAAAGATTTATTCTCTTGCAGCTCCGGTTGACGAGGCCATAAGTTATTACGAAGACAAGATTTACAAAGAATCTCAGGCAACCATCTCAGCAATCAAGAAGCTGAAAGTGATGAGCAAACAATTGTCTCTTACTTCCTCAAAGTGAAGGATTTCAAATGGGGTTAGCTCCATAATGGCTGACCATTGAGAAAGATATGTAAAAAAGACAGCAAAAAGAGTTACATAAGAAGAAGCATAGGATCACTGCATTTATTCACTGTATCCCCCATACAGTCTTCGACCATTAAGCTCCCCCAAGCATATTGGTTCGAAGAAGGATCAGCAATCCCAGGCGATTCTTTCATTATGGTAGATGATTCCCCAGTTATTTCCCAACTCCAGCATATAATAATTGGATAAATTATTTAAAATAAATTATATCAAAAATTGCATTTAAACGAAAAAAAGTCCCATTTACTTTATTTTAAAGATATTAAAATTTTCAGAAAAATATAATTTTTCAATTATATTGAAATTGTGGATCAGAAACAATCTTTCGTATCGGTTATGATATATATCCCTGATACATTATAAATGTACAGATTAAGAGAATAGGGTTTCCTCTTAATCTTTGGGTTGGATCGCAGGTAGGGATTTGAGAATAGGGACTCAAAACTCTACCATCTACTTCTAAGCTGATTTAAATTATTCATTTTACTCGTTCTAATTGCTTTGTGGAATTTTCAGGGATATATTTGGTCCATCTGACTATAAGCGATAACCTTGGACATTGTACGTGGCTTTTAAGTATGTGTGCGTAGGAACGAGGGATAGATGTACCGCGCCAGCTTTCTATATATTCCAGAAGTCTAGCCTAAGTGTTATGGAATAAGTAACTGAAAAACGTAAGCTTAAGAATCTCTCTACATTATCCCCAAATACGGGTGAAATACTCGTTTTTCACATTTGCTCAACGGACCTCTACTATCTAAAACAGTAAACCAGAAAAAATTGTAATAAAAATTTAAAAGAGATAAAAGGAGAACAATTTAAAGTTTGAGTTCCATAGCCATTTTTTGGAAAACCTTTCCTTTGTTAGTTGTAATAAAAAGCCCGTTTTCGTGCTTGATGAGTTCTTTTTCGTTCAACATTTCCAGATATTTCTGAGTAATATTAGAGTTTAGATTTGCCTCATATAAAATATGAGTTTTCTTCGCCCCGTTCATTGCTATTTTTAAAATATCTATGGCGATATCAGTCCTGCTTCTTCTTTTAATACTAACTCTCCTCCCCACAGTAGATTGAAAAAAATAACTATAGATGTTCAACATTAATCGCTAAAGACTCTAATTCCTGCAGATTCTGCAATACCTGGATCAGTAACAACCACATTCTTTTTTTGCAGTTGTTGTTTTACCGAAGATGCATGTACAGGATTTAAGCTGGAGGTCAGATAACAAAAGATGAAACATCCTCCTCTACAATCTAATCTCCAGTAAAGTGCTTAACGACATGTTTTATCCTGCTCGAACTCAGGCAGGAGCTTCTTTGTTCATGATATAAGCGACCATTCCAGGGTTAAGTTTGCTTTCCCTTGAGACCTTTGCCTCAATCTCCTCAGCAGGTTTTCCTTCTATTTTCATCTCCTTTATTCTTTCAATCACTGAAGACGGAACGGTATAATATTCGTTTAGATCTTTTCTGTGACCCCATACATCCCCTTCGATAAGCTGAATTCTCTGCATCTGAAGGAACATTTCTATGGATTTTGAAACCGTTGCCATGTAAGATTTCGGTAACTGAATAACCTCTATCTTCGGGCAGGTCTCAACTAACCCGAAAATGTCCTTATTTGAAGGTCTGAAGGCTAAGTGAATGATACGCTCATTAGGATTTAATGTAAAGATTTCCTCTCTTGAACTGACTACTCGGATTTTCATACTTTTCCCCACTTTTAAGTTCTTTCTTGACTGTAATGTGATATAATGTGCATATACTGATTATAAATAATCATCTCATTGAACTAACATTATTTCAATAGTATTCTGGAGATGCTGATTATACAAAATTTCCTAAATTGATCTAAAAAAGCCAAAAAAGAAATGAAAATCGATTTTAG
Source organism: uncultured Methanosarcinaceae archaeon (assembly GCA_963847185.1). GTDB lineage: Archaea > Halobacteriota > Methanosarcinia > Methanosarcinales > Methanosarcinaceae > Methanosarcina. Next base: position 98,855 of record CAWJYV010000001.1, read on the forward strand.
AATGTCATTTTTCCATTTTTGCTTCACTTTTGCTCTATTTCATGCTATGATTTTTTCAGAATCTGTCTAATTATTTTCATCTTCGATACCTTTCAGTTTCAGACTTTAATAAGAATTTACCGTTCAAGTAAAATAAATTAGTTTGTGGGAGTCAGGTACTGAAAGTCAAAAACAAAAGTATTTGTCTCAAACTTTGGAAAGCAAAGCAAAATTAGTAGCTATTCAGCCTACTTAAAATCAGTTTAATGATACTGACTTCGGTGTAATTGATAACTGTAATTGCTAATCAATGAACAAAGAAAAACGTTTTTTTATTTATTTCATAGTATCAAAACGGCACAGATATATACTGCAGGTGCATATATTTTGAAAGTGTTTATAAGTTATCATCCATTTTAAAGATAGTATAAAAGCGTTCTTTAAGGGTCTAAATAAATAATTGTCATGATATTTCTAAGTTGACAAGTGTACCTGCTAAACTACAAGTATGAAGGGGTTATCATGAAAGACTATGAAATAAAAATTTTGGACGAAAACGATCATGTTTATATTGAAGCATTAAGGAATCTTGGGATGTCTAGAAATGTTGCTACAACCATGGCATATCTTGTGAATGTAGACAAAGCTTCGTCCCGTGAAATCGAAATCAGTACCGGGTTAAGACAACCCGAAATAAGCCTTGCCATAAGGCTAATGCACAACCAATCCTGGATCAGTGTACGTTCAGAAAAAAAGCCTGGTAAAGGACGCCCAACAAAGATTTATTCTCTTGAGGTTGTGGTTGATGAAATCATAAGTTATTATGAAAACAAGATTTACAAAGAATCTCGGGCAACCATCTCAGCAATCAACAAGCTGAAAGTGATGAGCAAAAATATGCCCTTTACTCCCTCGAAGTAAGGATTTAAAACAGGGTTAGATCCATAATGGTTGACAATCTTTTTTGGGGATTCACTATTATGGAAAATTAAATTTCTCCGGAATTCTCATTTAACTTTTCTATCTGCTCATCCTTAATGTGGAGCCTTCGGGTATATTTGGTCCATTTGGCTATAAGCGATAGCCCTGGACATTGTACGTGGCTTCTAGGCATACGTGCGTGGGTAGGGGGTTGAAAATTACAAAAAGAAGCTATGCTTGTTTTCGCCTTAGCCTCGTATACGCTCTGGCTTCGATAATAAGTGGCTTCTAGCCACATTATGCTGACTGAACGACTTACAAGCATTATTAAACTCAATATTGTAGAGCTGATGCCAGATTATCTTTTTCTGTTACTGTGAATTTTATAGTGAATTCCGTCCCCTTGTTCCTTTTCAGTTCAAGTTCACCATCTAATTGATCTACAAGGGAAGTTACTAGCTGAAGCCCAAGACTATCAATCTCTTCAATATCAAGGTTTTCAGGAATACCGACACCATTGTCTAAAACGGTCAGGGTAAAACTGGTACTTTTACAGCCATTGCTTTTGCATTCGCCTTTTTCTTCTCTACGGAGTTTGATTCGGATTTCTCCTTTATCCATGTCAGGAAATGCATACTTGAGGGAGTTTGAAACTAGTTCGTTGATGATTATCCCTAATGGAATAGCAGCATCCATGTCTAAAAAAAGGTTCTCTTCTAGATCCAGATTTAAGCTGATATTTGCATTTCCAAGCCTATATGTCTGGAAAAGATTTTCAGCTAGTTCCTCAATGTATGGCGAAAAGTTAAGTGTATCGAGTCCTTCACTTTTGTGTAGTTCCTCATGAATCAGAGCCATGGATATTACTCTGTCCTGGCTTTCCCTAAAAGCTTCAATAACTTTAGGATTATCGAACTTTTCAGCCTGAAGGTCAAGAAGGGATGAGATGATTTGAAGGTTATTTTTAATCCTGTGGTGAATTTCTCTTTTGCGTGCAATTTCTATATTTGTCAGAGCTTTTTCTGCTTTTTTCCTCTCAGTAACGTCGAGAACAAAGGCTATGCCTTCATTGTGCACCCGATCGAAGGCAGCTATTCCAACAATGACAGGTACACGTGAACCATCTTTGCGAATGTATTCCTTTTCTTTTGGTTCTTTTACACCAATAGTTTTCATCTCAGCAATGGCTCTCTCGTCTAAGAATCGTTGCTCAGGCGGAGTCATCTTGTTCCAATTAACCTTCCCTTCCTGCAAGTCCTCACGCGTGTAACCTATAATCTCCAGTAACTTGTCGTTGGCATCGGTGATTAAACCATCAAGATTAAAGTAAAATACGCCGAACATATCTGATTCGTAAAAGTGGCGAAGGCGTGTCTCGCTCTCACGCAGTGCTTTTTCTGCCTTGATACGCTCAGTAATATCTCTTACAATACCTGAGATAGCTACAAGCTTTCCTGTAATGTCAAAGATCGGAGAAAAAGTTATTGAAACATTTATATGAGTACCGTCCTTTCTTAAACGTATAGTCTCATATTGGTGGATTTTTTCTACTTGTAGAACCCTTTCAGTTAATTTTTTTGTTTCGTCACGTAGATGGAATGGAGCCAGAAAGGATACGCTCTTTCCCAAAACTTCTTCAGCTAAATAACCATAAACCTGCTCTGCAGCCTTGTTCCAGCTTGTAATAATACAATCAAGAGACAAGGTTATAATAGCATCATTCGACGATTCTATAGCATCTGCTAATATCCTTATTTTCTCTTCTGTTCTTTTGCGCTCAGTTATGTCCTGGGTTATTCCCCTCACTCTAATAGGGATATTTTTCCCATCAAAAATAATTTCGGGTTTTGTATGGACTGAGCGCTCTTCCCCATTAGCTAAAATAATCCTATAATCAATGCCATAGAAATTCCCTTTTAATCCTTTTTTAACGGCGTTATCAAAGTAGTCTCGATCATCAGGGTGTATATAATTTAAAAGTTCATTAAGACCGGGGGCTGGTTCGTGAGGATCACGTCCGAAAATATGATACATTTCCTCAGACCAGTATGCTTTATCAGTTGCAATATTCCATTCCCAATTTCCAATATGAGCCATTTTTGAGCTTCAGCAAGACTTTTTTCACTTTCTTTCAACGAGTCATATGACTTCTTCAAGTTCTAACTGTACGCTCTTTGACTAGTTTTTCCAAATTGTCACGTGCTTTTTTTAGAGCTTCTTCTGCCTGTCTGCGCTCGGTGATGTCCCGCGCCGCTCCTATCAGTCCTATGATGTTGCCCTGTCCATCATAGTACGGTGCTTTTACGGTCTGGAGGATGCGCCATCCATGTGATGTAAATATTCTCTCCTCTAAGGTTGTCCCTTTTCCGGTCTCTATGACTCGTTTGTCATCCTCCGCTAGCTTCTTGGCTATCTCAGGAGGGTGAAAATCGGCAACGGTTTTATTGAGTACCTCTTCAGGGGATTTGCCCATAAGCCTATAGTAAGCTGGGTTTGCCAGGATCATCCGGGCTTCTCTATCCTTGACGAAGATGGCGTCCGAGACGTTCTCCATGATGTCTCGGAGGAAGGCCTCACTCTTCCGGACCTCGTTCTCGATGCGACGCAGCTTCATAATCTTGTGAAGCTCATTAGCCACCAATTGGAGCTGCATGATATCGCGGTCGTTCGTACTCATCCACCTTGTTGCCCACACCGAAGATGATCCTCACCTTGTCGTTTTCGGTGACCGGCACGCTCATGAACCGCTTCACTGTAGCGTGTCCGGGCGGCAGTCCTTTTTGGTTCGGTGAGGAAGGAAAGTCGTTGTAGACCACCGGCCGCTTTAGCCGGACGCAATCGACCCAGTTACCTGCCTTTTCAATAGGGTAGTGCCCTTCGTTCCCTGCCAGTGCATGACCTCAATGCTTCCTGGTTCCAGGTGGTGAGGATGATCTCTTTCTCGTCCTCGGAGACGAGGTGGAAGAAGCCGATCGTGCTATCGGTTATCTTGACGGCTTGATTGAGTGCGAAATCGTAGAGTTCGCGGTCTGATAGGTTCGATGATCGGGTATAGAGCTCGTATAAGCCGGTCGCTCGCGCCAGTTCGTTACTGAGCTGGTGCTCCGCCTGCCTGCGCTCGGTTATATCCTGGGTTATACCAAAACCGCTTACGACAGCTCCATCTTTGTCAAACTCAAGATATGCTTTTTCACGTACCCACTTGATCTTACCGTCTACGATAATGCGGTGCTCGATGTCGTATGGTTCTCCATCTAACCCTGCTTTCCATTCTTTGTCAACATATTCCCTGTCATCCGGATGAACTGTTGAAAGAAAAGTCTCGTAGGTTAAAGGAGTACCTTTTGGGATTCCGAAGATACGATGATTTTCATCGGACCATGTTAATTCGTTTTTATGCACATCCAGACGCCAACTTCCTATATTTCCTACAGCCTGAGCCCGGTCGAAATCTTCACTTTTTTTCTCTAGCTTATCCACCAGAGCATCTCGTACCTCCAGCGACTGGGCTAATTTAATGTTACTATGGCTTAGCTGTGAGATCATGTTAGCAAGTTTCATGAAGAAGGACATGCTCGTTTCAACAGTATCTCTGCTCAGCCGTGGAACTTTTTCCAGAGCTGCTATGTATTCCTCTTCATTAAAATCATATTTTCTGGCCTGGGATCGGAAAAGCTCATAGTCCATAGGCTCGTCGTCAAAAAAGAACTGTCCTGAAAAGATATTGCCGACATGTTGGTTACCAGAGAAAATTGGAGTTACTATATCCCACATGTTGTTTTTGCACTTGTATAACTTAAACTCTCCCAGAGGAACGCCTGCGGACAGCTTTGTATCACTTTCCACACAGTGCTTGCAGGTTTCGGGGTGAACCCTATGGAACTTGGTGCAGATATCCTGCCATCCAACACCTATCAGAACATTGCCTTTGAGATCAAGTAAGGCCATGGTAATGTGAGCAAATTTATAAAAGTCACTCATGAGGGACTGGACTGCCTGAACATCGATAATATCAGCCAGCTCAAGGTTTTCTACCCTCCTAGAAAGTGGGAGATCATTTTCCAACTTCAACCTGACGCGTTGCTCACTCTGGCTAAGCGCCTCGTTTGCCTTCTTACATTTGGTGATATCCCGGTTTAGTGCCATATTTTCGACATGTAAAGTCTTGATTGGCTTTTTCCAACTCAGCGATCCGTTCCCACATCTGGATCTCTATTTCATCCTTATTCGGAAGGTTAGAAGCACCCATAATTCCCCAACCCTGCTTTAAAGCAGGGTGTTAATATTCTCTCGTTAAATCTCTTTAGTCTGAAATTTTTGTCTAACAGGACTGGTACAAATATGATTCCCGAAAAATCCCCAATAATAACAATAATATTATATTTCCTGAATTATCCATATAGGTTCAGTCTTCCTAGCAACTGCCAATTCATCATTCAACCTTATTTATATAATTTACTGTATTTTTATTTTTAAAATTTTGGCATGAGAGTTATTTGCAAGAAGGAATATTTTATCTATGATATAAAAAGACTTGAAAAATTCAGACAGAATTTATATTTAGGAAAAAAGTCTTGGAGACTTAACTATCAGGTTTTGCTACGACTCAATTTAGCCAAATGCTCGAGTATCATGTATAAATAGAAGGAAGTATAAAAAGCGACTTTTACTTCTTGTGTACCAGCCTCTTAATATCCACCCTCACATAAAAAATTCCCTTATAAACCCGATCCACAACATCCTCATCTTCTTGTATTAGTAGCTACTTTTAAGCCTAGTTTTTTCAGTCAAACACTCGAATCAGGTTAGTGCATAAAAGCCTGATCTTTAGCATAACCTTTGAAGCATACAAGGTTATTACAGATAGTATTCTCTACCTATATTGCCTTCTGCAAGATTCAAAACAAATGGTGAGCTTAACTCATCCGAAAATAACAATACATAATATGGAACAGCACCATTATTCTAGTGAAAAATCGCATCATCACCCTTTATATACGAGCCGAAAGAAATAATAAATTGTCTTTCTGGGTTATAAGATTGCCATAAAATTACCAAACATAAACCACCTTACGGGAAAACACCTCGATGATACCATACATCCCGTAAGCTTTCTTCAAGGCTGTCATTAATTCTTGGGGACAGCCAATTCTGCTTTTTAAAAATTAGTTTTTATGCCCACACCCTTTGTTATGATAGAAAGAGTTTAAACAATAGGTCCGGGATAATTAGAATTCAGCCTTTAGTTTTGGATGGATAATTAGCAAGGAAGTCAATTTACGAAGGCTGGCGCTTATTAGCGTAGCTTCTAGATAGGTCTACGAGGCGTAGATTAGAAAAAGATTAGTCGTTGTCATTCTTCACCCATAGTATTTCTCTACTACTCAACGCCTGCACACGCTGCACTTTCCCTGAAGCTTCAAGCTCCGTTAGATTTTTGACTGTTGTTTTGTTTATGCAACCAAACTTCTGTGAGAGCCAGTGCGGATGCACCAGCTCACCTTCTGGCATAGCCGCCAAGAAGTCGTTGGGGTAGAACTGTTGTTTAGCGACCATGATTATTCCTCTTCTTCCTCAATTTCTTCTTCATTTTCCTCTACTTCTTCATCTACAATAATAGTTTGTCTCAGTTTCATCGTAACACCAATGCTATAAAAATCGATCAAAAAATATCTAATGTTGCAAAACAAATAATATAATATTTTTGAGTATAAGTGCGTTATTTTTTTTGTACAATTATTTTTTCATGACTTATCAATGATAAATTATATGGTGGCGAATCCGACAAACATAAATAAACTTTGCTTGATATTTTCATTTGACTAAAGTTCACTCATTTTCTTCAAAATAATAAATAAACAATATAGAACATTTAAGCTACTATTTAAATTTTTTTATACAAGTTATTGAATAAATGCTTGAATCAATAGTATTAGGGACCTAAAAAGAAGACTCGAAATTAAAGTATATTTGTGCTTTATTCTTCGAAAGAACATTTTAATTTCCTATTAAAAAATACACTTCATTTTTGCCTAGAAACTATTTTTACTTTGCTAAAAATCGTGAAACTTAGTGAGGAGGACATACAACCCTCCTCTGGAGATAAACTATGAAATCTCCATATATTAGGGATATAATACTTGATTTCTTATAGTTGTTTATCATATATCGTGTTATGGGGAAGGATAGAGCAACAATTTTGTTTAAGGTATACATGAACGAAGAAACACCAAACGAAATTGATCTAAGAATATCTAAATTAAAAAAAGTTTCATCTAAATCAAATAAAAAGTTTTTAACTCTGCCTGGTTCAAATGCTATTGAATACAGCAGTAATATAAAGGGGTTCATAATACGCAGGTTAGGACGAATTGTATCAATTTCAAATGATGATATGAATTCTCTTATCAAAATGACAGACGATGACATGGAATCTTATATTATGAAAAGATTCCAAGGAGAGGAAAGAAAACAGGAAATTTTAAAAGAGTTCGTAAAAATAGTAATTGATTGAAAGGTGACATCATGAATTGTATTGATATTGTTTGCCCAAGAGGATACGAATCAAATGTATGTTGATTCTCACCAATTGATTTTTTCTTTTCTTTGTATCTTTTTCCAACCATATAAGCTCTCTGATCATTTGTAACGTTTCTTTTCGACAACTGATTTTAATCGTCCATATAATGACATAAGAACAAGAATTGGAATCTTTTTTCTTTTGTTGTAAATTCAACTCTCAATTTTCTGAATATTTTCCTGATTTTCTAGGTTTATATGGAATACACGGATAGTATGTAATTATAAACACAAAAATAACGCTTAAGTCGAATAAAATTTAAATTCGTAGTTTTTTATTCAAATTATATGCAAAATCAGGGAAAATACTCAATTTTAGAGTATGTGTTCTAAACTCGACCATACAAAAGACTATAGGAATATACTTGTTTACATCGATGAGTAGGATAGTAAACACGAAAAAATACTATGAAACACATAGGCACTTTTCTCAAGGTCTAATGATATCGAAAAAAGGCAGTAGATTTTGATTATATAAAACTATTATTATAAGTTATTAAAAAACAAAATTTTTAAAAAGTGTAAGACAAATGTAACCACCGTGCAACAAACTGGGTATTTTTGCCCAACGCCCAATAAAGTAAAATAAGCAATGAATATTATAGAAATTCCTTTTAATTAATCAAACAATCGTTAGCAAGGTAAGTTACATCAAAAGCGCAAGTAAAATTTTTAATTTTCGATTTTAGTCAAAAAAAGACTATTAACCTTAACTTTAAAATAATTCAAGTACATATGAAGCTGAAAGAACTTTAGAGGCAAAACACAATTGTTTTCCCAATAATTTACTAGATCAATTTTATCTTGACTTTGTCACATTTCCTTTTCACGTCTACCGTGAAGTATAATTTTATTCCTATATATTTGAGATCGTGAAACAAATAACAAGTGACTTTATCAAGTCAAACACTATCTCTGTAGAAAAATACATTTCTGAAACGAATCTTGAATTCTATTTTCAAACTAAAACTCGTTGTGTCGCTTCAACGTGTATTGATTACCTTAATGGTTTGATGCTTCTTCCATATCGGAAAAATTTGAGAAAAATGGCAATTTATTGTTGTAAATGCTCTAACAACCAATCACTCAGCCATTTCCTCTCAACTTCTCCTTGGCTTTCTGCAGATCTCCTCAAATCTGTTCGAACAAAAGCCATTCAAACTATAGGCAAAAATGGTGTTCTTATACTTGACGAATCAAGCATAAAAAAATCTGGAAATAGTTCTGTTGGAGTTTCTCATCAGTATTGTGGCAACCTTGGAAAAAAGGACAATTGTCAGGTTGGTGTATTCCTTGCTTATTTTAAAAAGAAGAGAAGAATGTTGATTGATGAGAGATTATATCTCCCACAAAAATGGATTGATGATAAGGTACGTTGTTTAAAGGCTAAAGTTCCTCTTGAAGAGATTAAATTCCGAACCAAGCATGAGCTTGGTCTTGAAATGATTGATAATGCAATAGAAGAAGGTATTCCTTTTTCCTATGTTACAATGGATGGATTCTACGGTGAAAATCCGGAGTTGTTGACAGAACTTGAAATTAGAGGTTTAACTTTTGTTGCAGACATAGCTGTCGATACTCTTGTTTATATTGAGGAACCAGTTGCTGAGATACCTGCGAAAAAGGGAATAAGAGGAAGAAAACCCACTATCCCCAAGGTTTTGAATACATTATCAACAAGAGTAGATTCTCTTTCCAATTCAGTTGAGGGATGGGAACTTATCAATGTTAGAAAAACGGAAAGAGGGTATAAAAAAGTCTATTTTAAGGCTATAAAAGTTTGGAGACGTCAGAATAAATTACCTTGTGAGAAGCCGGTATGGCTTCTTATAAGTAAAGATTCAGAATCAAATGAAATTAAATATTCACTATGTAACGCCTCTGAAGATACATCATTCGATAAACTTGCAAAAATGCAGAGTTCAAGGTATTGGATTGAGAGAGCATTTCAAGATGCGAAAGGAGACTGTGGAATGGCAGAATACATGGTGAGAAATTGGAATGCGTGGCACCATCATATGGCATTAGTAATGCTTGCAATGCTTATTTTACTCTCCTATCAGAAAAAATTCAACAAAATGTATAAGATGTCAATTCCTGGAGTTTTATGGATACTGAAGTACCATAATCCATTGAAAAGAATCGATGCTCGGGAAATTGCAGGAATCTTAAATCAAGATAATGAGTTGAGAAGGAAAGCAAGGGTTAGCAGATTAAGAAGTTCATAATAATTTTCTGATTGGAATAAATGGATTCGTGTTCCGACGACTGGTAAGTATACAATTTTGACAGGAAAAATTTATGACAGTAGAAATAATGGAGATAGTGATCAAGAAAAAAATAGAAGAAACAAGAATAGGAAAGGGAAAAGATTAAAGATACAGCAAATTTGAATGGAAATAAGTTGTGATGATTGTAAAAATGAGTTAATTTGACAAAGTCAAGTTATAAAACAACTTTCTTATTTTACCTTTTCGCGGCGTTGGGCAAAAATACCCAAGTTAAAGGCTGAAAACGCTTATTCTTAGGACACTGAAAGCTACCTTGTGGCAAAGGAGCAGAAGCGTAAAAACATAGCAAAAATCGTTAAGGCAGAAAAAGTCAAAGGTATAATTAGAAGATAAGGAGTATGACAATGGAAGAAATAACAATCCACGAATTTGATTTTGCCCTCATCAATGAATTTTTCACAGAGCTTGAACGGCAGGGACCCGGCAGCCCCGAAGAAACCATCAAAGCATTAGGTTTTATCGGAAATCTTTCAAACAAAACAAAAATTGCCGATTTAGGCTGTGGCACAGGCTTTCAAACAATGGTTCTGGCACAAAATACAGAAGCAACCATCACCGCCCTCGACCTTTACGCCGGCTCGATTGATAAACTTAACGCAACAGCCGGAAAACTTGGTTTGCAGAATAGGGTAAAAGGTATTGTCGGTTCAATGGATAATTTGCCGTTTCAGAATGACGAATTTGATCTTATATGGTCTGAGGGAGCTATTGCCAATATAGGTTTTGAAAAAGGCTTGAATCACTGGAAAGGCTTCCTCAAAAAAGATGGTTATATTGCCGTAACATATGAGTCATGGTTTACCGATGAACGCCCCGCTGAAATTGAGAAGTGGTGGTTGGATGCAGTTCCTGAAATTGGCACAATAGGGTATAATATTTCCATCATGCAAAAAACAGGTTATATTCCTGTTGCCGCATTTACGCTGCCTGAAAATTGTTGGATAGACAATTATTTTATTCCGCAAAAAGCAAGGCAAGAGGAATTCTTGAAAAAACATGCGGGAAATAAAACCGTTGAGGATATGATTGCATTTATGAGGCGTGAGGCAGACTTGTATTCAAAATACAAACAGTATTATGGATATGTATTTTATATTGGGAAAAAGATGTAAAATAATAATATTCAAATAAATTCAAGAAAAAACATTTGTCAATTGCGATTAAGCTATATCTGTTTTCTTAAAAACAGAATGAAAAAAGTTAAGTTTTTTTGTCTAGTTTTTCAGAAGGTACTAGATGGATTTGATATCCTTTTATATTAAGTCCTTCAATTTTACTTTCAGGATTTCTTTTATCAAGGTATAAATGTCCCCAGCATTTAGAACTATATTTCGTCGTGAACATGCCACCCGACGACAAGATGTACTTTTTATATGGAAGATTGCTGTTAAAAATCTTTCTTCCCACTTCAGCAGCTGAATCTAATAATTTTGAATCCGTGTTTTTTTATATATGTTTCATTGTATGTTAATTTGATGTGTTTGCCTTACTCCCTGATTGTGCTTATTCAAATACGAACGTTTTAGCGTACAACGTTCGGATTAAAATATCCTGAAAAATTAGATTTAATAACTCTATTTTATAATTATTTGCAACGGAACCGAAGAAGTTAATGTTCATGTCCACAGACCTTCTGCAGTAAATTTGATTTAAATCTTCTGACATCGTCCAGTGGAAATATGGAATTCCTTGGGAGTTTCATTGAGTGCTATTGCAGAAGGTCTGTGGACATGAACCCTAGCTCTACCCCTTATAGAAGGTTATTGGCTAGAGCGTAATCCGTTAATGATTTCTTCTAGAAGGAGGAGGGCACCCGAAACTCCCAGATATGTCTTAGGGAGAAAGTGGATGTATCCCTCTTCAGGAATGGTTATTTCAATGCCTGTTTTGCAACATTCCTTTGCTTTTAAAAGTTGCAGAGTAGGACCATCTGCAAAGGCAATGTCCACCGATTCAAGGGTAAGATCTTTATCCCATGCTTCAAAAAAACCATTTTCTTCTAGAAATATTCTGAGATTTTCTGCTGCTTTAGGATCGCTTCCAGGAAGTAGTTTTACTGCAAGAGGAGCCATTCCCAAGTAAGAATAAAGCCAGTGTATAAGGGAATAGGCAAGGGAACTTTCAGCCCTGACTGAAAAACTGGCTCCTTTGGGAAGCCCTGAGAAAGAATGGAAACGCGAAATCTGTTGATAACTTACCTTTCTGGCTTTATGGACTTCTGCGAGGGCAGGTGCAGGGTTGATATCCAGAACAGCTGCAACTTCCCTCAGCAGGCTTTCAATCGCATCAAACCCAAGGGGAGCCCCAAAAGGAGAAAACACAGCTGGGATCCCAAAATGTTCTTTATACCATTCTGCAATCCTTCTTCCGTATTCGGGGAAAATAACGATATTACAGGCTGCTTCGCCTGACTTCCGGATTTCGTTGAGGGAAGTTCCGGCAAGGAAAACGGTTCCTACCTCCAGGTTAAGAAAAGCCAGAAGCCGCTTCATTTCTGTAACTGAGCCTTCCCAGTGTTTATTGAGCAGGGAAAGCCCAATCAGATTCACTTTTTTTGAAGAGCCTATATTATGGGAGGCCTGAAGATTCAGGTGCTTGAGCAGGGTAAGGGCAGTATTTTCAAAGCCAGTTGCTGCGGGAAGGGAAAAACCTGTATTTTCTATCACAAAACAGCGGTCCTGCATCCTTACTTTTTTAATTACACCTTCCAGGTCGTCTCCCAAAAGGCTTGCTCCTGGGGAATTAATCACCACAAGTAAGCCTTTTTCCTTTGCTGCTATTGTTGTAAGTGCTCTCTCAAATTTTTCAAGGGAACCTTGAATGTAGTCTTCCCCATCCAAGCAGGTGCAGGGAACTCTAGGCTGCCCGACATAGAACTCATCCTGGAATGCCAGGGGGTCATGTGAACTTTCTCTGGGAAATTGTCTGTCTGAGAGAAAACCATGGTATAACTTGCATCCTGTAGGCCCGTTCAGGAGCACAGCCGCATCTCTGATCCCTTCTACCGCCATGATAGAACCTGTAAAAGAATCAGGAGAAAAAATCAACATTCATCACCACCGTCATACTTCCATCCTTCCACAGCTGGAAGCCGTAGAAGTGTACTCCAGCGTTTTGCAAGCTCAAGCCCACTAAGGAACCCCACCCGTGGGGAAAAGGGGATGGTATCGTAATGCACTCCATCTTCAGGGACCGAAAGTGCATAATTCGAAAGGACAAAGTCTGGCTTGAAAATCTTAATATCCCTTTCTCTTTTTTCATCAGTATAGTTCCTCTCTATTGGGAAATTTTCGTGAGACTGGAGGTTGAGGTTTTTCCTCTCAAAAAAAGAGACTGGAATTCCAACTTTGATAATTTCCATTCCTAGATCTTGGATGGTGTCCAGCACCCATCCGCTGTTCTCTGTGTAGTTCACCAAAAGTACGCGCTTACCTGAGAGATAAGGAGCATATTTTTCAATCCCTAATCTATACATCTTTTCCTGTTCCTGCAGCAGGGGTGTGAAATCTTTTCCAGGGAGCAGACGTGCTACTAGGGCTTTCACCCAGAGAGAACTTTCCTGGAAACCCACAGGAAATGGAAGCTCAAAAAACTCAACCCCGAAACGCTCAGAAAGGTATGCTTGCATGTTTCGGGTATCTGGGTCATCATAGGCTAACAAGTTGATTTCCGCTTTTTTAAAAGAACGAAGGGAAAGAGTGTCTGTCCTTTTTAAAAACCTGCAATTGACCTTGTAACCCAACCTTTTGAGGAGCTTCTCAACAGTATGGAAGTGTTCTTCGTCCCTCAGGGAAACACTCCTTTCTCCAATAATATTGACCAGACCTTTTTCAGGCTTTACAGAAGGATCAATCAGGTCAGCAACTTTTTTGTAGCCCTCAAGCAATCCAGTCGAAAAGTCTCCTGTAATAACTCCTTCTACAGGAATGGGGATAACTCTTGCTCCGGGAAAACGGACTTTCGCTCTTGAGGTTGCCTTTTTTATGTCGTCGCCTATAATCCCTGTGGGGCAGGTGTTCACCACAAAAACAGTTCGCCAGCCAGCTGAAAGGGCTTCTTCGATTTTCCTCTCAAGCTTTTCAAATCCCCCGAAAATTGCTTCCTCTTCGTTTATATCTGTGGGTAAGAGGCTAGAGATCTGCCTTTCATCGTTAGTCTGTATATTTATTCTTCCTCCCCTTAAAAATGAGCCTACAAGGGCATCGGTTATAAAATGAGTGCAGCTTCTTGGCCCGTGTAGAACGGTAGCAGCATCGTTAACCTGAAAAGTCGCAGTTACAGCCCCTGAAAAAGCGCAACCATAAAGAAGCGGTCTAGAAGTAAATACTATTGGAGATGGCGTAGACACTTTTTTGGAAGTTCCCGTGAAAATTTCTACAGGTTGTATTTCGGGAATCACTTTACAGCTATTTTCAGAACTTGCTTCGGGTATCTTCATGTGGATTTTCGTGGAAGATCCGTTTTCTTGTCTGATAGGAACAGATTCAGCATATTGCCTTTTTTCGGATACAGAACCTATTTCAAATGACTTTATATCGGGTCGTTCACGCCTTCCAAGCACCAAGGCTTCAAGCTCAAGGTCACTTAGGGGGTTGGCAAGGTAGAGCAGGCTCCGATTCTTTTCCAGGGTTTCAACATATCTTGCTAACTCCCTGAAAACATTTGCAGGGACAGAAGAAGGGAAGGCTTCAGCCAGGGTTTTTCCGGCTTTTTCAGCCCTAGAAAATACTTCATCCCTGGGAAGGGAGGCTACTACAGGCAGCCCTACTGCCTGAGCAAAGGCATAAACTCTTTTCTCTTCAGCGAAAAGTCCGCGTCTGTTGAAGATGATGCCTGCAACTCTGGGGGCTGTGTCCTCGAAATTCTGGATTCCCCGGAGGATATTATTGGCTGCGTATAGGGCCATATATTCCCCTGAAGTCACCAGAAAAACCGCATCAGCATATTCTTTCCTGAGGGGAAGTGCAAACCCTCCACAGACTACGTCCCCAAGAACATCATAGAGAACGACGTCGAAAGAGGAAGCTCTAAGCCCTAGGCGTTTTAAGACCTCAAAGCTACTCAGTATTCCCCTACCTGCACATCCTATTCCGGGTTTTGGACCTCCGACTTCTATGCAGGCAATGCCTCCATAGCCTTCAAAGACCACGGCTTCAAGATGCTGCGCTTCCTGAGGATTTTTGCGCATATAGTCCAACACTGTGGGGATATCGGCCCCTCCAAGGAGCAGACGAGTAGAATCGTGTTTTGGGTCGCAGCCGACCTGCAACACCCTTTTTTTCAAATCAGCAAGGGCAGCCGAGAGATTTGCAGCAATGGTTGACTTCCCTATGCCTCCTTTCCCATAAAGAGCAATTTGGATTATGTTTTTTTCCCCCATGGTTTACTGAATTATCTAGGATGGATATTCCTGAATCATTTGCTAAATTTTAGTACTTTCCCATAATCTTTACAATTCCCCTGTGCATACCATGAATGCTTAACCCATTACCGAGATACATCATTGGGCAGTATCCAGTTATACACTTAAATCCCTGTTTTTGGCAGGCTTCCACGGATTTTTCAGTATCAGTTCTCCAGTGAAGCCATACTTTTTTTATGCCTTTTCCTTTAAGAATAGGAATTAAATCGCCTGGTTCGGTATTTGTGACTCCAATAACCACATGATCTACGTCTACGGGAATTTCAGCCAGGTCTGTAAGTGAATCTCGATCAGGTTTTTGGGAAAGGTCTACAAGATATACTTTTTTACCTCTGCTTTTGAGTTCAGAGGCTGTCCATTTCATAGCCGGCTTTGTGTGATCAGTGATTATTGCAAAAGTTTGTGCATCCCAGAACTTTTCTCTATCCATGCTAGAGGAGTCCATATTGAGTTCACCTTTACTTTGATCAAAGCAATTTCTGTCCTGCATTTGGACCAGGAGCACATTGAAAGACGTTGGAAATCTGAACTTCTATAAGAGTCTTTGCAGGAAGTCCGGGTTTTGCTGTATGCACAATTGACTTCATTTTTTCAAACTTTTCTCCCGATTCGATAACAATTGCTTTACCTTTTATTTGAAAGCAGCCACCTGTATCAGGACCCCAAACGTAAATTGCAACATTAGGATTTTCTTTTAAGTTTGCTAAGGATTTACTCATGAAATTATCCACAATCCAGATTGTATCATCATCGATAAGTTGGCAGAACCCTATAGGTACTACATTTGGAATTCCATCCTTTGAGGCTGTAGCTAC
Organism: uncultured Methanosarcinaceae archaeon; assembly: GCA_963847185.1. Taxonomy (GTDB): domain Archaea; phylum Halobacteriota; class Methanosarcinia; order Methanosarcinales; family Methanosarcinaceae; genus Methanosarcina. Next base: position 114,862 of record CAWJYV010000001.1, read on the forward strand.
AGGAAAAATCTTAACCTTTGAAAATGCAGTTTTCGTCTCTTCATCTAATTTTACCATAATATCACAACCATCAATTATCAACATCTTAAAGATCTGGTTCGTAATTTATAAGCAAGTCTTAACGGTGTATATTTATATACCTATGCGTCATAATTATGTACCAATTTTATATTGTACAGAAAAATGACCTTGGGATAGTTTTCTATGATAGCATTAAACCGTTAACAGTCAAATAAGCGACCTGAATTAAAGCAACATTTTGTCGAAATAACATTTAATTGCATCAAATTAACAATCGGTTTTCTAGTAATTTTAGAGGGTAAGCAAAAGTGGAGACAAAGAGTGAAAACACTGAGGATTATTACAGAGAAGAACTGCACGCTATTAAAGAAGAGATTATATCTCTGAGAAACGAATTTTCACAATTTTTACAAAAGGCAAACCAACAGCAGGTTCCGTTGCAAAAAATCATGATATTGAAGCAAAAATTTAGTTTCACAACAAAGAACATAAAGAAACAGAATATCTCAAATAACATCCAGATTTAGGCAGCTATTTCGAATAACTGGTTTATAAAATTGACTTCAGCACGGACACATTGATTTAAAGTATCAACCTGTCCTTTTTTATCATATGCATGATTTCAATTCCTTTTATAGTTTTAATAGCCGTAGAAAAAGACTGGAAACCTAACATTGGACACACTATCCGTTTTATAGATCTATGATCCTGTTCAACAATGTTATTTAAATACTTAATTTGTCGAAGATTTACATTTTGAGGTAACATTCTATTATTTTTCAGTTCATTTATAGCAGGTGGATAAGCTGGATTTTTATCAACTGTTATTACTCTTGGGATTTGATTGTGCTTTGAACCCAAAGCTTTCTTAAGGAATCTCTTTGCAGCTTTTTTACTTCGTTTTGCACTTAACATGAAATCGATTGTATTACCATTTGAGTCAACTGCTCTGTAAAGATATTTCCATTCACCTTTTACTGCTATGGGAGCGCGGAGGGTCACGAATGCCCAGACTTTTAAGTCTGGGATGAAGTGAACCCTCGCAGGTTTTTCGACATTCACCTTAAAAATCTAAAATCGTCACTTTTTTCAATATAAAGTTTTTTGACACCATAGCCACAGGCGGTTGCAGCCACCTATGGCTAGGATGTGATAAGCATTGGAATTGCGTAGTTTTAGCCACGGCTATGGTCAGATCACCTACCACCTCGTATTGGCGCCTAAGTACAGATTCAAAATATTCTATAACAATAGAGTTAAAAAGGATTGCGAATCGATCTTCAAAAACATTTGTACTGAGAAAGGCTATAGAATACATGCCATGGAAATAGTAGAAGACCATGTGCACTTGTTTCTGGAATTCCATCCCAGCACCTCACTATCCAAGGTAATTCAACACCTAAAAGGAGGAAGTTCTTACAGATTATTTAAGCTTCATCCTGAACTAAGGGAAAAATACTGGGGTGGAAGTCTATGTCAAGTGGCAAGTTCTATAGATCAATTGGGAATGTAACTGCTGACACAATCAAGCATTATATTAACTATTCACAAGGAAAACCAAAAAAAGAGATTATAACGAATAGAATAAAGAAATCTGGACAATTGAAACTAAGCGATTTCTAACTTCCTCAAAAATCGGCGGACGGCCCGAAGCATACCCTACCTTTTAAGGTAGGGTGGCCGTCTGCAATTTGATTTCTTATTTTACAAAAGATGATAACTATAATATATTCATTTTATATGTTATTATGTTTAATAGTAATATAGTAAATGGAGCAGATAAATGTCATCAAGAAGAATGTATCTCCCAATTATGGCAATGGTTCTTTTTTTGATTTTCACATCCACCAGTGCATTAGCAGCAACGCCAGTATTCACGGAATCTCGCATCACAACTAACATTTCTAATTCGCAGTTCCCTGCTATATATGGAGATAATATAGTATGGCAAGACGATAGAAATGGAAATTGGGATATTTATATCTTAAATATGAAAAGTAAAGTCCAGATTCATACAACGAATAAAGTAGAACAAGAAAACTCCGCGATTTATGGTGATAGAGTAGTTTGGCAAGATAAACGATATAATGGAGATTATATTTATCCAGATCCTGATGTTCTTAGTTCATATCTTGAGGGTTATGATATAGTACTCGAGAATCTAACAACAAAAACACAAACTCGAGTCACTCATACAAACTCAGCAGCGAATCCGGACATCTATAAAGATTGGGTCGTATATAGAAACCAGGCATATAGCGAGAGAGAAAATTGGGGGGAAATTTATGCATACAACATAAAGACAAAGAGGACAGTAACAATAAATAATTCTTGGTATTCCGAAAATCCCGCAATATATGAAGATAGAGTGGCGTATCAAAGTGGCGGTGAAGGATTGCCAGATATATATTGTTACAACCTAACAACTAATAAAAACATACAGGTTACTAATACCAAATCAGCAACAGAACCTGCAATATATGGTGACAATATCGTTTATATAGATTATTATACATACCCAGTTATGGCTGATAATAATTGGTTAACGTATGATGCAGTATATATGTATGATATTTCTACTAAAACTACAAAAATGATAACTAATTCTACAGGATATATCGAGAAAGTTAGAATATATGGAAATCTTATAGTTTGGGACGAATACCGTGATGGTAGCAAGGATATATACATATATGATATTTCCACCAAACAACAATGGCATACCACAAATAAATCTGACCAATCAGACCCAGCGATTTTTGAAACTAAAGTAGTCTGGCGAGATTCCCGAAACGGAAATGATGATATTTATATGGGTGCCTTTATATATCCCCCTGTAGCAGGATTCTCCGCAAGACCAGTAGATGGAAGATCACCGCTTACCGTTAGGTTTACCGATAAAAGTTCAGGGAGCCCTACATCATGGAGCTGGAACTTTGGAGATGGTAAAAGCTCAACGTCACAAAATTCAACACATACATACAACAAGAAAGGAAAGTATGATGTAAGTTTAACGGTGAAAAATGTAGCTGGATATAACATCAAAAAAGTTAAAAGTTATATTATTGCCCGATGAGATTTACTTTAATCTCTGAGTCTTACAACTCAGAGCCTGAAGGAAACAAAAATTTCATCCCTCTCAGGCTTGAATTTAAATTATGACTATGAACCTATCCGAAAAATAGAGCTACTAACTTAGCTTTAGAGATTTACTAATTTTTTGGAAGGCTCTAAGTCACTAAACTCCACGAATAGGCTATTTGGAATCGAAATTTAATCCCATTAATACTTTCATCTAACTTCCTTTAACCTTATTATCTTTTTTAATTGAATATTACTTGATGCTCGCACTCAATCCTCATTCAAACAGCCCAGAAAGGCAGATTGTTCTCCATGTAGACATGGATTCGTTTTTTTGCATCAGTTGAAGTCAGAGAACATCCTGAACTTAAAGGTCTACCTGTTGTAGTGGGCTCAGACCCGAAGGAAGGGAAAGGTAGAGGAGTGGTTAGCACTTGTTCATATGAAGCAAGGAAATACGGGATACACTCGGCAATGCCAGTTTCGCAGGCTTATAAACTTTGTCCAGATGCTGCCTTTGTGCCTGTGAACATGAAACTCTATGCACAGGTTTCAGCGAACTGTAATGGAAATAATAAAGGGTTTTGCTGAAAAATTCCAGCAATATAGTGTGGACGAAGCCTTTCTAGTGCCAGGACCTGAGATAAAGAATTTTGAAGAAGCTGCCATTATTGCACTGAGGATAAAGGATGAGATCCAGAAACAAGAAAGAATAACCTGTTCTGTAGGAGTGGAACCGAATAAGCTTGTTGCAAAGGTAGCTTCAAAGTTTGAGAAACCTGATGGTCTCACAGTTATTAGACCTGACAGATGTCAAGATTTTCTATTTCCCTTAAATGTTTCAAAGATTCCGGGTATTGGTGAAAAAACAACAGAGGCCCTTAAATTGATGGGAATAACTCAAGTTGAAGAGCTTGCTAATTGCGATATCCAGAGGCTTTCTGAAAGGTTCGGGAAAATGGGGCTCTGGATGAAGCAGGTGGCATATGGTCTGGATTTCAGTGAAGTAAAGGAATGGGAAGAAGCTGTAAAGTCAATAAGCAGGAGTGGAACGTTTGATGAAGATACAAACGATCCTGTAAAAATTGCAGGCTTTCTGGAATTGCTTGCTGAGAGCGTACATAGAGCTCTCATAAGAGATGGATTTCTTTTCAAAGTCGTAACCCTTAAAGGTCCGCTTCGAAGACTTTTCCACATATACACGCTCAAAGACTGTTTCTGTCTGGACTTCTGATATTTTCGTGATTAAAAGGGTCGCCATGCAACTGCTTTCTGAGTTTATTGGAAAACAAAAAATTAGACTAGTAGGTGTAGGAGTTTCAAGACTTAGGGAAAGAGACGAGAGACAGACGCTTGATTACGGATTTTTAAAGTATTTTTCGAGATTATTCAAGTCCAGCATGCTCTGGATGGATATTTAGCAGGGTAAGTAAATTTCGGTACTTCATTTGTATTTAGTTGATATTATATAGTAGGAAAAATATCATATTCTCCTAATGGGAAAAAGAGGAGCAAAGCCAAAGTTCACTGACGTTTCTTGTCCTAATCCGGATTGTAAACTTTATGGTGTTACTGGAAAAGAAAACATCATAGGCAATGGTACCTATCAAATCAAGAATAAGCGAGTTCGAAAATATATCTGCCGCAAATGCGGCAGAGTATTCAATGATCGAACAGGTACTTTTTTTGAGAATGTTCGCAAAGACGAATCTGACATTAAACTAGCCCTTAAAATGGCTATTAAAGGAATGTCAATACAAGCTATTTCTTATGTATTGGAAGTTCAACCTGCCACAGTAAGTAACTGGTTGTTTCGCGCAGCGAAACAATGTGAGAAGGTAAATGAAGACTTGATGAAGGATCTTAATATTTCCAAAGTTGAGATGGATGAACTATGGGTAATAATTGAAAAAAAGTTGCTCCAAGAACAGAAGTTGAAGATGATGGAGCATGGATGTGGGTGAGCTTTGCACCTGAGTCCAGATTAATAATTGATTTTGTACTGGGACCAAGAAAACAGTATGTGGCAGACGAATTTGTAAATATTACAGATAAACATCTTTCAACTTTAAAACCTCTTTTTGTTACAGATGGATTCTATGCTGAAGCTCTTTTGAAAAAATATGGTGATTTGGTAGAGTTTTCTAAAAATGGGAAGAGAGGAAGACCCAGAAAACTAGCAATAGTACCTAATGAAAATCTGAAATATGCTCAGGTTATCAAAAACAAACTGGGAAAGAAGCTTCAGAAAATTGAAAAAAGAGTAATCTTTGGTCAAAATATAGATCAAAGTGAAATTTCAACAAGTTTGCTTGAAAGACAAAATCTAACATTTAGACAGGATAACAATAGAGTTTCAAGGAAGACAATAGGGTTTTCAAAGAAAATTGAGGGATTGTACAACCAAATGAGACTTTATTGCACTCATTTTAACTTTTGTAGAGACCATAGAGGATTAAAAAAGAAAAAGAAAATGGAGTTTTGGGAAAGAAAACACCAGCAGAAAAATATGGGATTACTAAAAATATAGTTCCTGACTCAACAAATTACACTTTTTATTTGTGGATTGAATGTTTCCATCCATTTCTTTGCAAATGATAATGAGTTTTTCACTTTCATAAATTCATTTTTGATAATCTTTTTTAAATGTTCTTTTGATTGAATAAATCTAACAGATACTTCTCTCTTAATCGTTTTCCATACAAATTCTACAGGATTTAGATCTGGTGAATAAGGAGGAAGAAACACAAGTGTTATATTTAATTCTCTTGCTTTCCTTACCGTTTTATCAGCATGATGTGACCTCGAATTATCCAGAACAAGAATTATTCTTTTCCCTAAATTCTGTTCCACAATTTTCTCAAGGAATTCACATACATTTTCTGCTTTTGAACTTTCCATAAAATCGATGAGATTTCTACCATTAATCGAATAGAATGCAAACGCATTTGCTTTTATATAATCTGTATTTTTTGTTATCAAAGGCTTTTTAAATGACCATAATCGTTGCGTATTTGCTTTTGTTTGTGGTGAGGATTCATCCAAAAAACCTATAAGATATTGATCATCTGGACCAATATATGCTGGAATTGCTTCTATTAACTTTTTTTAAAATTTCCTCAGCATTTTTAGGTCTTCTGTAGTCAAGAGTATATGGTTTTGAATGATACATGTTAAAACTATGCAGTATAACTCCTACTTGTTTCTGTGAATACTCTACCCCATATTTTTCCTTTATTAACTCCAAAGCTTCTCTTGTAGTCCAATGATCTTTTTTTTCCAGCAAGATTCTTAACTCTTTTATTTGATCATCGGTAAGCTTGGATTTTCTCCCCCCACCAAAATTTGGTATTAAGGCGGCATAGCCGCCTTTATTCCAGGCATCTTGCCAGTAATATCCTGTTTTCTTAGTAACTCCAACTTTAGTAGCGGCTTCTTCTACTGAATCCCCTAAAAATCTAAATTTTACAAAATAGAGCCTTTTAAGCACTCTTGAATTGGTTTCATGTTTGATTAAAACGTTGATTTCATCAAGAACTAATTTTTGATCAATTGGAATGCGTTCTTTCCCCACCATATAAGTAGATAGGTGTTAATACGTGTAATAAGTTACGTTGAAGATTATAAATGGACATTAACAGATTTGTTAAATTATAGGAATAGAAAAATATCAACTAATTAATGAGGCAGCGTCAATATTTTTGAATGATTTTATTGACGTTGAGTCTTCTCTCGTCTTTTTCCAACGATATTCTGTTGGGTTCCTATCTGGAGTAGCTGGAGGGAAAAATAGTATTTGCAACCAATGCTTATTATTTTGATAAAATTCCTTTGCCTTTGTCGATCTATTCCATGTAGCTCTGTCCGTAGAAGAAATATCTTTATCCCTATATCTCTCTTAAAATCGAGTACTGATTTTAAGTAAGATTCTGTATTCTGTTTAACTCCTAAATCATACCAATAATTTGGAATAATCGATTGAGTTTCTGATCATGTAAAATAGTTCTGAAACTCTCATTGATTGGGAAATAAAATTGGTTTTGGGACGAGCTCTTCTTTTACTTTATTCCAAGCTTTACCACTCCAAAATCAAGCCCATAAAACTCTCTACTATCCTCTTAGCCAAGCTTTTCTTCAAATCTGGATTAATTTTTATTCACTCATACACAAAAGTTCGTCACCGATCATGTACGTGTTGACTGGATAGTTTATACTACATTTATTTTTTATACTGTTCTTATGGAAGGGATGGAAGGGATTTGAATTAAACTTAACATATAAGGTAAGAAAAAAATATTTTTTAATTTTTTTGTATTATACGTATAATTATTGCTTCAAATCTCTTCCATTACCCCCATAAATTTCGGGACAAGTGAAACAATAAGCCAATAACATCTTTTGCGCTACTCCGGATACAAGTACTTCACCATTATCCCGAAAACCTGTTACTGATCATGTATGTAACGTGCAGATGGCTTATTGTAGCTTTATAACATTCCAGTGTGAATTTTCGAATAATTTTGTTATACAAAGCCAAATAAGATAACTAGCGTCCAAATAGTCGATGGTAAGAAAAAGCTTAGAAATACTGCTATCATGGATTTTCTCATACTTACATTATGCACGATCATACCACCTACAGTAAGAAGATACATCTCGTAAATTACAGCGACTGAGACAACATAAGGAACTGTTAAAAATACCAGTGCAGCACTTGCATATGACGCAAATCTTACGGTGCCTTCATAACTTCCAGTTCCTCCAAGCGCCCTATAAAGGAGGTTAGCGATTAGAGATAGGATAAGAAAAGAGACGAATACTAAAAGAAGTCCTACTCCCAAAATCAAAGAAATAGCCTTTAAGTCAGAAAAGCTGAATTTAGAATCGTCCATTGTTAACATGCTGAAGGAGACGAACATAGATAAAAGCCAGGATATGATATAGCTGATTGCTGCAAAAGTTAGTGGATCAGAATATCCTCAGTCGTTGGCATTTTCATGAAAAATTCAGCTGGTTTCAGCATACCCTCTTTCCAAGTTTTGATGTAGTCCATCTTTATTAGAAATTGAGTTGATACTAATTAAATTTATGGAGGCAGTTCTTGGATTGAATCATGATGCAGAGTAGGGACTTTATGGCCCTAAAGCTTCTACTTATTCCTTGTTTTGAATGAAATTTAATGCTTACATCGGTCTTTGTGAGTATTTCAAGCAACCTTCATAGTCACTTTGTATGTTTTCTGGATATAAATCACTCCACTATTATCCCGAGAACCTGTTACAAGCAATGTTACGTATCGTATGAAGGGCTTACAACCATACTACCTTAATACGGAAAATAAAATTGCGTAAAATCTTTTGTTATTTACATGAGACCTATTCTAAGATAGCTCAATATGATAATTAAAAGTGCTCTGAATACACCTCCAATTGCTGCAGCTAAGACTAGAGCTCCAAAAATAGTATTCATAGCAAGCTGAGTACCGTTTTTAAAAATTACATATAATACAACGGCTATTATAATTGCCAGAAATAGCGTTGAGATTTCTATAACTGCAAATACCATATCTCTACTTAGAGATTCAATTCATTTATAACTATCATTGTTCGTGAAATGCCCTTAACAGCCTTCGCTAATTATTTTGTATATTCCTTGGATATAATTTATTCACTCATACACAAAAGCTTGTTACCGATCATGTACGTATTGTAAGGATATCTTACAACTATCCTACCTTTATACAGGATAAGCAAAGATGGATATCAAATTTTTAAAAACCTTTTTTCTCTTTTTTTGTCCCAATTAACGGTAAATAGACACATAAGGAATGAAATAAATATAATTTATAATAGGACGAAAAATAGTTTCAGGCAAAAAAGTGTGTACGGGCTTGACACTAAACCATCAACAATAAAAATAATTGACGAAAGTCGTGGTCAACTTATTGTTGAAAAGTATAGTAAGGTGGTTTAAATGGTCAAGCAAATTTCAAAAGAAGAAGTACTAAAAGAAATTTATGAATAAATGGTTAAACTCGAATCGAAAATTGCAAAATGGAATCCTAAGACTGACAGTTTGCAATTGATTGGAGAATGGATGGAGAGGGAAGAGGAATTAATTTGCTATCAATTCGAAGAAGTTGAAGCTATTAGTAGGTGTAAAGGGATGGAACCTATATCCCGATCTCTTTTTTTGCGTATGCTAGGCTTTTGTGTCTCTTTTATTGATCTTTATCTATAGAAAAAATCCGTAATCAAAGTTGCCTATCAAAGGGCTATTTTTGAGCCTTGACTCCACTAATTATTTTGAAAATGCTTTTATTGATAGGTTTTGTATACATAGCTCATGGATATTGAACATTATTTTCTTCCAGGCGACGGATGCAAAGTTCCAGCGATTCTCATTAAGCCTGTAAAGCCAATGGGTGCAGCTGTCATTGTGCATGGATATGGGGGGAATAAAGAAGAACAGCTGGGACTTGGATTGCGAGTGGCAGAGGCAGGTCTTATAGCTTGCGTAATAGACCTTCGCGGCCACGGGGAGCACTCTCTCCTGTTGGACAGGGATATCGGTGCAGATTTGGATGCAGCAATACGTTTCTGTCGCTTGTTTGGGAAGGTTGTAGCAATAGGTCATTCTTTTGGTGGTCATTTGGCTCTATTAAGCAATGCAGATTATCGTATCGCAATCTCGCCATCTATTAAAAGGCCACTAAGTGAACTTACGCAAAAGGCGCTCAAAAAAAGGTGTAGTTACCGTGTGCGGCCTTCGGACTTTGAAGTTGTACGTATAATACATGAGGGACTTCCAACCTGGGATCCTACAAACGACAATGGAAATACACTGATCCTCTTTGCAGAGTGGGATCTCCCTGAAATATCATCAGGCTGCAATGAACTAAAAAATGGAGGGGCGCACGTAGTTCAAGTACCAAAGTCAACACATAATAATATCTTTCTTGTGGAACAGACATTTGAGGATGTCCGGAACTATATTCTGGAACGGTATGGTAATGGGAACTGACCATTATACTGGAGATATTTGTAGGTAATCCAGTTAATACCCCCAACCCAAGCCATACATTCTCAACCTCACATCCAAACATTGTTTAAAAGCCAACTAACAAAATCCTCATTTTCTTTATTTGTAGGCAAATTCTTCATTTATCCCTAAAAAAGCGAAAGGTCAAAACTAATTAAGGCATATACCATCTGAGTAACGAAGAGGATATACCCTACCGCAGCATGAGAAAACCTTTCACGCCTGGTGTTCAAATTCCCATTCTTATCCCAGGCAGTAGCCTTGCACTTTAATTATTAAGTATGTACTTTTAGGATAGACTTACCGCGCCAGCCTTCCATATTATCCCAGAGGCCTGATCCGTACGCACTCGTTTTAATCGATTTGTGGAACCTTCCGGGATATATTTTGGTCCATTTAGCTACGGGCGATAGCCTTGGCCATTGTACATGGATTAGGTATATTTTAGGTATGTGGAGTATATGTCTTCAAGGATAGACATGCAAAAATAGCTGCGCCAAGAAGAGCAAACGATATCTTTATCCCTCTAAAATTATAATATTTCTTTTAGTTTACTATTGATAAAGGACTAAAATTTCGTAGTAAAGGAAAAGGGATTATGGTATATCTGACCTTAAAGGACCTGACCTTGAAAAGGTTAACCTTAGAAGCTAACCTTAAAGGAGCTCATCATTTATCACTTGACCAGCTTTCGAAAGTGAAAATACTTATGATATAAAATTAGACGAAGAGCTCTTCATACCACTAAAAAGAAATACCTAGCCCTTTTTGAAGTACCTGAGTGCGATGGATGACCGAATATTATCAAAAAATTCCAGTGTAGCATAGATTTCAGCCGTTCCCGATGATGGGGAAGAAATCACGATTTTCCATGAAAAACTTGGGTATCCTTATGAAAACTTTCCATATTTCATACATGTGTCAATGGCTCATGAGGGTTTGAAGCGGCTATATTTTTCTGAAAGAATAAAATAAAATTAAAATTGAAGTGACACAATTATTCATTAATCAAAATATTTTTCGAAACTTTCACACATATTAAGCACGTCGCTCATGCATTCATCAGATAGTTTTTTATACCTTTCCACATCGGCTGTATGTATAGGTTCACCTGCCAATGTTTTCATCTTAGCGACTATAGATAAAAGATCATCAGTTACCCGTTTAGGCAATATATCACGAACCTCAACAGCGACCTCTATAAAAATTCTAGCATGCCTTCTGAACATTTCCTCAAAAACACTGTACCCATCATACTCACCACGAGTCTTCCAATCGAAGTAAAATTTCAAAAGAGCTTTTTTTACCACAGATTTCGCAATTCTAAACTGCTCTTCTTTGTCATTTCGAGCATCTAGCAACCGATCAATCTCAGAATATACAATACCCCACATAACAATGGCTATAGCACTAATTCATTAAATACTTGCATGATGCGTTAAATACTTTTAATTAAGTAGATGATTTGTAACAGATGGTGTAACCAATGTCTTTTTATTTATTCAGCAGATAATTAGAACTATCGAAGCTATACACTTTGACTTTCATAAAGGCTTCAAAAATTTTACATCCTTGAACTTTTCTGCTTGAGATTAAGAAGAAATGAATAACCTGAAGGTTTTTTACTTGGTGATGGTAAAATCTAGAAGCTAAACAAGAACATTACAACCAAATGGGCTTATATTCAAACCTTGATTTTTGATCTAGAGGATAGCAGGATAAACATTAAGCTGCTTCCAGAGAATAAAGGAAATAAAAAGCAACAATGAAAATTTGTAATGTTCGTTATTCATCAGATTTTTCAAAAAGAGCAGGATACTTCTTTTTTAATGGCGTATATAGCTCTTCGTCTAATTTTGTATCATGAAGTGTTTTCACTTTTGAAAGCTGGTCAAGTGATAAATGATGAGCTCCTTTAAGATCAGCCCTTTCAAGATTAGCCCCTTCAAGATTAGTCTCTTCAAGATTAGTCTCTTCAAGATTAGTCTCTTCAAGATTAGCTCCTTGAAAATTAGCCTCTATAAGGTATGCCCCTTCAAGGTTAGCTTCTATAAGGTCAGCTCCCTGAAGGTTAGCTCCTTGAAGTTCTTTTCTCTCTGGAATAGCCATATACAATTGTTGTCTTTGAACTAAAAAAAGCATTACTCTACTAGGAAGATATCTTCTGCTGTTAAGGATTTATTTTTAAAAATTGCATATATATTCTGGATCTATAAAGCCTGCAGAAAAGGACAGCAACTTTTATCCCTATAGATTGCTGTTTCTCCAGTTTTAGGCTTATTTCCTATAATTGGTACCACTTTTGAAGAAAAACTCTTCTGACCTAGGAGAATAGCAGGTTAAAAATCAAGCTGTTATTCTCATGGATCAAATAATTAATATAGACAGCTTGCTTTTTGGTCCTTCATTTAGCTTTTATATCTGGGCATCCTCGTGTGCATCTGGCTCTTTGACCGTCAAGGCTTTCTTGTCTCTTTCACACCTTACCCAGGGCCTCTGTACTCAATTAAAAACAGCTACCTTACCTCTTCTTCCGAAAATAGCGCAGGCAGCTCGACAACGCCATCTACACACCATCCTCACACCTAAAAATCCATAAAAAAGCCAACCAACAACATTATCAACTAATTATTTAAGTAACCACTTTCAATCCATCTTTTTTCAGTCAAACAATCGAATCAGGTTAGTGCATAAAAGCCGGATCTTTAACATAACCTTTGAAGCATACAAGGTTATTACAGATAGTATTTCAAAGCCTTTTAAAAAATTATTTCATAAAAGATAATCAAAGCTGCGCTGATGCATCCTGCTGCAAGCAATGGAGTATATTCGCGCCATCCTTTCACATATCCCAAAAGCCCTGGTTCATAAGTGCTCGTTTTAATTGCTTTGTTGAGCCGTTAGGATATATTGGTCCATTTGGCTATGAGCTATAGCCCTAGACATTGTACGTAGTTTCGAGGTACGTGTGGGTGTTTAGGTATGTAGCTACAAAAAGAAGCTATGCTTGTTCAACCTCAATCTCATATTTCGGTCAGTTTTAACAGTACGTGGCTTCTGTGACATATTAAGTTTGGTGAACAAGTTCTAGCATTGTTCAATTGATTGCAGGATTTGATGCTTGATTATCTTTTTCTGTTACTGTGAATTTTATAGTAAATTCCGTCCCCTTGTTTATTTTCAGTTCAAGTTCACCATCTAACTGGTCTACAAGGGAAGTTACTAGTTGAAGCCCAAGACTACCAATCTCTTCAATATCAAGGTTTTTAGGAATGCCTACACCATTGTCTGAAACGGTCAGAGTAAAACTGGTACTTTTAGGGCCTTCCTTTTCGTATTCTTCGTTTTCGTCTCTCTGGAGTTCAATTCGAATTTCACCTTCATTTTTGCCGGGAAATGCATACTTGAGGGAATTTGAAACTAGCTCATTAATAATAATGCCTAATGGAACTGCATAATCCATATCAAAGAAAATATTTTCTTCCAGATCCAGATTTAAGCTGATGTTTGAATTTCTGAGCCTATATGTCTGGAAGAGATTTTCAGCTAGTTCCTCAATATACAGAGAAAAGTTAAGTGTGTCGAGACCTTCACTTTTGTGTAGTTCCTCATGGATAAGAGCCATGGATATTACTCTGTCCTGGCTTTCCCTAAAAGCTTCCATAACTTCTGAATTCATTATGAATTCTCTGTTACCGAATTTTTCCGCCCGAAGATCAAGAAGTGACGAGATAACCTGAAGGTTATTTTTAATGCGATGGTGAATTTCCCTTTTGCGGGCAGCTACGATATTTAAAAATGCTTTCTCAGCTTCTTTTTTTTCTGTAATATCCTGAACTATCCCCTTTATTTGGACAGGGATACTATTTTTGTCAAAGATAATCTGGGATTTCATATGGACAGTACGTTCTTCCCCATTGGCCCGACTTATTCTATAATCAATGCTATAGGGCTTTCCATTCATAGCTCTATTAGCAGCATTATTGACATAATCCCTATCGTCTGGGTGTATATAACTTAAAAACTCTTGATAAGTTGGGTACGGTTCGTGAGGACCACGTCCGAAAATACGATATAGTTCATCAGACCAGTATGATTTATCAGTTGCAATAGTCCACTCCCAGTGGCCAATGTGAGCCATTTCTTGAGCTTCAGCAAGACGTTTTTCACTTTCTTTCAATGAGTGATAAGCCTTCTCAAGCTCTGCTGTACGCTCTTTTACTTTCTCTTCTAGATTTTGATGTGCTTTTTTAAGGGCTTCCTCGGCTTTTTTTTGCTTGGTAATATCATGGTAAGTGCAGATTATCCTGTATATGTGGCCTTCTTCATTCAGGATCGGTTCGGCGCTTATCAGCATCCAAGTAAGTTCTTTCTTCCTAGGATTTCGCACAGCGACGAGCTGGTCTTTCACAGGCTTACCAGTCATTACGGCTTTCCTAACTGGATGATTGTCGATACGAAGCAGTTTACCATCCTCTCCATAGACTTCCCATTGGCTCCAGTCCTGACTATTAACATTTAGAATATCGAGTTCGTTATCTAGGCCGAACATCTGCATTAATGTTGGGTTGACCACTGCGAACATGCCGATCTCATCGATAAGTGCAACTCCGGATTTCACGTTCTGGAGTAGCACCCGGAACTGGTCTTCGCTATAGCGAAGGGTTTCTAGATCTTTCTTACGCTCTTCCTCAGCCCTTTTGCATTCAGTGATATCCCTGTTTAGTGCTACTATCTGGACACACAAATCTCCATTAGCCTTTTCCAATTCACCTATCCTTTTTCGCAATTGGATCTCTATTTCATCCTTATCCGAAGAGTTAAAAAAAGTCATAATTCCCCAACCCTGCTTTAAAACAGGGCATAATACTTTTGTTAGATCCTCATTCGTCTGATACTATTGTCTAATAGATTTGACCTTAATATGATACTAAACAGATCCCAATAATGCCTAATTACAAATTAATTCTTCATTCGTTATTTATACAATTGTTCTATAATAGAATATCACATACTAAAAAGCTATCTGGATACCATTTTCAAATCTCACAGAGCCTCTACACACAATTAAAAATAGCCACCTTACATCTTTTATTTTGAATAGAGCAGTCCTATTGGACAGCGTCAGCCTTGCGGGCATCTTTACAGTCAACCCCAGCTCAAACATTGCCAATTCAAGCCAACAGCTTCCTCAACTTTCTTATTTCTAATTATATTTTCTAAACATGGTTAAAAAATCAGCTACTTTTTAAGTTTATTAATGGAAATAATACGGAAAATTATAAACCTTATCGAAAAGAAGATTAATCATGAAACAATCAATCGGCGCAAAGACACTTGCTTTTCCGACACCTACATGGGTTGTCGGGACTTATGACATGAATGGAAAACCCAATGCAATGACTGTAGCCTGGGCAGGAATCTGCTGTTCAAATCCTCCCTGTATCACTGTGTCCTTAAGAAAAGCGACTTACAGCTATGCAGGCATCATGGAAAACAAGGCGTTTACTGTAAGTATCCCCTCAGAGGATTATGTGAAACAAGCCGATTACTTCGGTATCGCAAGTGGAAGGGATGAGGACAAGTTCGAAGCAGCCTGTCTTACCCCGGCGAGAAGTGAGCTTGTACCTGCCCCTTATGTAGGGGAGTTCCCTGTTATCCTTGAATGCAAGCTTCTCCACAGCATTGAAGTAGGGCTTCACACCATGTTTATAGGAGAGATAGTTGATATCAAGGCCGAAGAATCCGTACTCGATGAGAACGGAAACCCTGATATAGAGAAGATCAGACCTGTTATTTACGGGACAGGAAATAGAAGTTACTACAGCATCGGATGTAATCTTGGGAAAGCTTTCTCAATAGGGAAAGAGTGATAAACTCTAATAAATTGTAATATATATTATACCAAGGACTTATAAAAATTCCAATGAGGTCTGAAATTAGAAAGATTCATCAGGTTATCGGAGAGGCTCATAAGGTTATTACTAATTCATCTCTTTCAGGCCTTTAACCCTATTCTTCGACCCTTAATCCTATTATTTTCTACTTACTTATATTCCTGACTTTAATCTATAATTCCTGCCCTTTACCCTTTTCCAAAAGCCTTTTTCGCCATTAATCTCCATCCCTTGAAATCTTTTCCCTCAAATTCTTTTGTGATAGCTTCAAGCAGGACTTGTATATCCAGATGTTGAGGGCATTTTTCAAGGCACTGTTCACACTTCACACACTGGGAAGCATAACCTGGGATGTCACCTCTAATTATTCCACCGGGCTTTGCTGCATACATGAGTTTTGCTTCTCTTTCATTCCCTGAAAGGTAGAAGTTATCGTAGATCTCAAAACAACTTGGAATGTCTACTCCTGAAGGACAGGGCATACAGTATCTGCAGCCTGTGCAACCTGTTTTCATGAGTCCCCTGTATTTCTGTTCAACTTTCTTAACAAGCCCCAATTCAGTATTTGTCAGAGAATTCGGATAAGCTTCATTTGCTATTTTCAGGTTTTCTTCGATCTGGGATTCTTCGTTCATCCCTGAAAGCACAACAGTCACTTCCGGGTGATTCCAGATCCAGCGAAGGGCCCATTCTACAGGCGTCCGTTCCACTGCTGCCACATTCCAGATCTCCTGTACTGCAGGAGGAATGGGACTTGTCAGCTTACCTCCTCGAAGAGGCTCCATGATAATAACTCCCAGGCCTTTTGAAGCAGCATATTCCAGTCCTTCTGTTCCGGCCTGGTTTTTTTCATCCAGGAAGTTGTACTGGATCTGACAGAAAATCCAGGGGTACGCATCCACTATTCGCTTAAAATCGTCAACTGAGCCGTGGAAAGAAAAACCTGCATTTAATATGCGTCCGTCCTCTCTGGCTCTTTCAAGAAAATCGAGAACATTGAGTTTTTCCATTTTGTCCCACAGAGCTCCCACAAGCCCATGGACCAGATAATAATCTATATGGTCTGTCCTGAGCCTCTCAAGCTGGGCATTCAGGATCCTATCCATATCTTCCTGACTTTTAACAGTCCAGGAGGGAAGCTTTGTGGCAACCTTAACTTTTTCTCTATAACCGTCAGCAAGAGTTCGACCCAGGAAAGGTTCACTTTCTCCCATGTGGTATGGCCATGCTGTGTCAATGTAATTTACTCCGTGGTCGATTGCATAACGTACCTGTTTTGTGGCTCTTTCTTCATCTATCTTTCCTTCTTTGAGGGGAAGGCGCATGCACCCGAACCCAAGTATTGAAAGCTCGTCTCCATTTTTAGGTATTTTTCTATACAGCATTTCCATTACCCGTTTTAACTTATTTCTCTGCTTTCTCTTTAAATGTCCTATATACTTTAAACACTTTTTATATCTAAAATAGTTTTTAACTTTCGATTCTTTCCGAATCTTTCTCTTGCAGCTTCTTTCCAAATCTGGATATCAGGCCCTTCGAACCTTTCTGAAATTGTTTTAAGCAGAGAAGGTATATCCAGGTGTTGAGGACATTTTTCAAGACATTGACCGCACTGCACACACTGAGATGCATAGCTTGGGACGTCGCCTCTTATTATTCCCCCAGGCTCTGCTGCGTACATGATTTTTGCTTCTTTTTCATCTCCTGAAAGGTAGAAGTTGTCGTAGATCTCAAAACAGCTTGGAATGTCTACTCCTGATGGACAGGGCATACAGTATCTGCATCCCGTACATCCTGTGTTCATAAGTTCTCTGTACTTCTTTTCTACTTTATCTACAATATGAAGTTCAGCTTCAGTCAGAGAATTCGGATAAGCTTCATTTGCTATTTTCAGGTTTTCCTCTAGATGGGATTCCTCGTTCATACCTGAGAGCACAACTGTAACTTCTGGATGGTTCCAGACCCAGCGGAAAGCCCATTCTGCAGGTGTCCGTTCTACAGGTGTTTCTTCCCAGATCTTTTTAACCCCAGAAGGTATTAAATTTATAAGCCTGCCTCCTCGCAGGGGTTCCATTACAATAATACCCAGACCTCTTGAAGCAGCATACTTGAGCCCTTCAATTCCAGCCTGATTCATTCTATCCATGAAACTGTACTGAATCTGACAAAAAGTCCAGGGATATGCATCAATAATTCGTTTAAAATCCTCAATTGACCCATGAAATGAAAAGCCAGCGTTTGTAATCCGTCCGTCAGCTTTTGCCCTGTCAAGAAAGTTTAAAACATCAAGCTTCTCAAGCTTATCCCAAAGAGCTCCAACAAGTGCGTGTACAAGATAGTAATCTATATGATCCGTCCTGAGCCTTTTAAGCTGAGAATTGAGAATTCTGTCCATATCTTCCCTGCTTTTTATTGCCCATGAAGGAAGTTTTGTGGCGAGCTTAACCTTTTCCCGGTAGCCATCGGCAAGAATCCGACCAAGAAAAGGTTCGTTCTCTCCTAAATGGTACGTCCAAGCTGTATCAATGTAATTGATTCCGTGGTCGATTGAATAAAGAATTTGTCTCTTTGCTCTTTCCTCATCAATCTTGCCATCTTTGACAGAAAGCCTCATGCACCCAAAACCCAGTATGGAAAGTTCGTCCCCATTGCCTGGAATCCTTCTGTAAAGTATCCACTTCCCCCCATCTCCCATTTTCCCATTTTTCCATTAATTAAAATGAGGTCATTAATGTAATTATAGGTTCTCATTGGGGATAGGAAAGAATTAAAACACCTAAATTCCGGTAAAAATTGAAAATTTAATTCAGAAATTTATTAGAGAGCTTATCTATACAAATCAAATCAACCAAATTAAGATTGCATGCTCAAGTACAAGATCAAAAGAACTTACGGTTCAGATACTGCACTGAATGTTACTGACTCAAATGCTGTGTTTGGATCATTACTTTCGGAGTCTGTTGGCTTTGTAATTTCATTGTTGCCGAAGTATAGTTCATGCATTAAAAATTGGCACTTTATAAACTATGATTTTGTAGTTTTATAGTAACTCTTTCATCGGTCTTAAATGAAAAGGTGAACCGCAGAATACACGGAAAACGCAGACTAGAGGAGTTTTGAGCACAGTTGTTTCTGCGCTTTCCACCCCGAATTTCGCTTCGGGATCACAGGAAATCGGAGATTTTCTAGGAGTTGCAATGTAATCGCAACAGCACGATATCCTTTTCGTTGCGCTCAAGGGAGCGCCGTTAACTATACCCTAATAGTTACAAAAATATTAAAAATTTGATTTTTAGTCTACAGTAAATTAACGACATTGATATGGAAAATCAAAAATGAATAATAACAATCCATGTAGTAAGAGCCTTTCGGAAATCTTTTGAAGTGATCCATAGGGCCTGGTCCATTTTATGTGATTTAGCACTGTACTATCAAGTTACCTTAGTCAAGTTACCTTAGTAAGTTACCTTAGTCAAGTTACCTTAGTCAAGTTACCTTAGTCAAGTTACCTTAGTCAAGTTACCTTAGTCAAGTTACCTTAGTCAAGTTACCTTAGTCAAGTTACCTTAGTCAAGTTACCTTAGTCAAGTTACATTTCTTCTTTGTACGTCTTCTTCATACATCAGGGACTAACCCTATGGACCAGTTATAATTATGTAAATAAAAGTATAAATATTAATTGTACAAATATAGTTTTTGACAGTACTGTTATTTAATATCAGTGGCGACACGCAATATTAACAGTCGGCGCCCGAAAATAATGCTCAAAATGTGTATCTGAAATTAAAATGATCCCATGAAAACAATTACACGAGGCTCCTACCAGAGAAAAGTCAAAGATAAATATTCCCTGTGACAGGATCTGGAGCGATAACTGCCCAATCTTTTGATTTATTTAAGTCCAACAGCTTAAGCAGCATGTAAAAACCGACCTTCCGTAGATGTCTTCAAAAAAATAACATTTTTCTTGTTATCGTTTTTGTAGAATTATTCGAAATTCTTCAGTTAGTATATCAACTGAAGCCTTGGAAAATGGGGGCTTGAAGTTTTCAATGAAAGCAAAAGGTCGAAAATTGCAGGATGTTTTAAAAAAATATGTTTAAGTGATCAAGAAGGTTTTAAGAAAAAACGATAGCAAGAAAAATTGAGAAAATTGTAAGGACATCTGCGGAAAGTGGGTAAAAAGCATATAAACAAGATAATTTTATAGTATGTAAAATGAGCAAACATTTCTTGAAAATCAGCTCAGAAGTAGATGGTAGGGTTTTGAGTCCCTATTCTCAAGCCCTACCTGCGATCCAACCCAAAGATTAAGAGGAAACCCTATTACTCTTAATCTGTACATGTACTATAGCACGGTCGTATATATCATAATCGTTATGAAAGATTGTTTCTGATTTAGAGTTTCAATATATTTGAATAATTATATTATCTTGAAAATTTTAATGTAATTAAAATTTTAAATTACATAAGGACATTTTTAGAAACTTAGTCTCATTATACACCTCGACTTTTGAAGATAAAATCAAATTTAAAATTCAAGTTCAAGTCCAACAGGGCAGTGGTCCGATCCCGTAATCTCACTGTAAATCGGAGCAGATTTTACATTATCTCGAAGATTTTCGCTGATGAAGAAGTAGTCCAGGCGCCAGCCAACATTTCTTTTGCGTGCACCTGTTCTTACTGACCACCAGGAGTAATTTCCTCCTTCGCTGTTGAACATGCGGAAAGTATCAATATATCCGGCAGCAAGAAACCTGTCCATCCAGGCTCTTTCTTCAGGGAGAAAACCGGAAATAGTCTCATTTTCTCTGGGACGGGCCAGGTCGATTTCTTTATGGGCTGTGTTTACGTCTCCACAAACCACAATTTTTTTTCCTTCGTCTTTGAGGGCATTTGAATAATCAAAAAAAGCATCGTAAAAGTCCATTTTATAGTCAAGGCGCTCCTGAGAAGCTTTGCCGTTTGGGAAGTATATATTCATTAAAATGAAGTCTTCGTAATCGATCCTTAAAAAACGGCCCTCTCTGTCGAACTTCTCGATTCCCATACCATATTTTACATCAAGGGGTTTTCTTCTCGAAAAAACTCCTACTCCACTGTAGCCGTTCTTTTCTGCTGAAACGAAAAAGTTGTAATAGCCTGGAATGTTTTTGACTTCTCTTGGGAGTTTGTCAGGAGAAGCTTTAGTTTCCTGGATGCCGACAGTATCAAACTTCTGATCCAGCAAAAGGTCAAAAAAGCCTTTTTTTAGTACAGCCCGAAGGCCGTTTACGTTCCAGGAGACAAGGTTGTAGTGGCCAGACATTTCTATCCCACGTATGAAATTATTTGCTTATTATTCATAGAGTATTACCCAAAACATTTGGATGTTTATTCAGGGTATTATTCAGAATATTTAAGGATATCATAAAAATATTTTTAATCAAATCTGACACATTATGGAAATATCCCATATTTCAGATTTGATTATGAATTCCCTTTCTGGTTATTTGATTATTTTATTTCCTTTTATGTAAAGCTACAACAAGCAGACCAGCTAGTCCGTAAATCATTTCAAAGCCAGGAGCACTGGTAGTTTTTTCGGAAGTGCTTGAATTGTCCTTATTTTCAGACTGCGGTTCAACATCTGATGCTGTACTTCCAGTATCCTCTTTATTATCTTTAATCTCAGGCTTTACATCAGTTTGCTTTGCTACAGACTTACCTGTTATTGCAAATGGAGAGAATCCAGGCGTTTCGGCTGCGAAATAAAGATATTCGTTATCTTCGCTGAGCAGGGTAGTTGGGAGTTCGTTCCATTTTGTATCATTGTACCTGTCAAGGATAATTGAAGATTGGTCAATACCTTTATCCTGTATCCAGGAATTTTCGACCTTGAAATATACTACCGCATTTTCGATGTTAGTTGGAGTTGCGTAACCGCTGCTTCCAACCCAGATGTTTATGAACTTATAGACTTCATCAGAAGGTGGCTCTGAAACCAGAGTAGACTGATTCTTTAACATCTCGGCTATAGTGGTTGTCTTGCCAACAGTCTTTTTTGAATCAAAGCTTATGTTCATAACAGGAGTGGCATTTTGTGGGAAATCAAACTCTGCAAGGTTCCCGTTTGAAATAAAAGTTTGGGAAATTTCTTTAGCCTCAACATTGCTTTGAGGTTCAGGAGAGGCACCAACTCCTCCACTACTGTGGCTACTTCCTCCGCTGCTGTGGCTGCTTCCTCCATCATCACTGTCGTCGCTGTCATCGCTGTCATCACCTGAACTGCTCGCTTCTTCCACAATTATTGTTTTAGTTGCTGAGTTTATCCCGTACTCGTTGCTTACTGTGAGGGTAACCGGATATTCTCCTGCTGATAGATATGTGTGCACTGGGCTATACTCACTTGAATTAGTTCCGTCTCCAAAGTCCCAATAAAATGCATTTACATTTTGTGACAGATCAGTAAACTGTACAGTAAGCCCATTGGAAGTATCCGCTTCAAAGTCTGGTTCAGGAAGAACATTTCCCTGCTGTTCTCCTTGAACAACTATTTCTTGAGCTATTGCATCCCAGCCATTTATATTGTTCACTACCTCAACAACACGGTATTTTCCTGGTACATTGAAAGTGTATGTTGGGCTCTGCTCTGTAGAAGTAGCTTTGTTCCCAAAATACCATATATGTGAAGTTGCACCTGTGCTGTTATCAGTAAATGATACCGTCAGGGGCGCATTTCCAGAAAGTGTAGATGCAGTAAACGCAGAAACCGGAAGACCGGTTGTGTTTTTGTTGGCAACTACATAAGCTATTTTTTTGAGTGTAGCGTTCCCTGTTGGCCCTGAGACAACCAGTGTCACATTGAAAACTCCATAAACACCAGTGCGTCCAAATGTGTGTTTAGTAGTTCCCGGTGAGCTGCTATATGAAGACTTGTTGAATTGGGTATTATGAAACGCCCAAAGCCAATTAGTTACTTCACCAGTGACGTTAGCAGTTATCCTGGCATCTAAAGGAATAGTCCCTTTTGTAACATTACAAGTAAAGTCATTGATCACTGTCACATTATCTACTGCCGAAGCTATTTGAATTGATGATATAACCGCTAAAGTTGCTGGCATTAATAATATAATTAATAAAACTATAGACGAAATATGTTTTTTCATATCAATTTCTCCTTAGAACTGAATTAACTGAGGTTTAAAAGAATGGAAGTATAATATACATTATGATCCCGGCAACTTGAAGTTTTGTACAATCGATTTTCAGCTATACAACCGACTTTCAGCTGAGTTGCCTGAGTTCTGCTTATATGAGTGTCTTTCAGCTGTCTGTTGGCTGATAGTCTCAAATCAACTAATTTACATATAAACTTATTTTTTTAATTCGAAAGCCAATCATCTATTTTAATTATTTGGGTTATTATTTGCTTATTCTTAGAACTTTAGAATAATCTTTGAAGCTCAGTGTCATGTCAATACTCCATGATTCAATAATTGTGAATTACGATCAATTTTATGCAATATTTTGCTATTACGAAACGCTAGTGCATCGATTCCAAAGTCTGTTTTCTCACCCCGAATTGCACCTCGGGATGATTGGAGATTTTCTGGGAGTTGCAATGCAATCGCAACAGCATGGGGTCTGTTTCGCTTCACTCAAGAGGACTAACTCTAACTTATGAATACATTTCTTCCGCATTTTCGGGGGTTATAGAGTTTAGAGCAATTATCCATGCGATCCTCTTCTTCTCTGCCTATCCTTTCATAAAGATGTAATCTTTTTCTTTTATCCTGAAGACCAATTTCCTTCGAATTTTGCTGGCAGAAATGACCATAAATATATATGTGGGTTGTTCAAAATAGCTACAAATAGCAGGGCAGAAATAATCCAAATTCTTATTTTAATGGATCCTGCTCACAAATAAGAAAGACATTTAAGATTATTCGTAACATGTATTACAAATTTCATATTGACCTTTATTTACTGGGTAAGAAACTCTCAGATAAGCTATGAAATTCTTCGAAAAAATAAAAATAACATCGTAAAAAATAATCTATAATTCTATAGCTTTATTGGAAGCTCCTTCGGTTCCCGTTCCTACATTTTTGGTTTGAGGGATTTAAATCTCTCAGCTTTGTTATTGACAAATAAGATGAAAAAGGCTGGTATTCGAAGTGGCCTTATGGTAACACTTTGCCAGGTGGCAGAGGAGGTTTGTTAAAATGGAAAAAACAAAAATAATGGAAAACGTTTTCAAAGTCTTTCTTATATTTGTACCGCTGAGTCTGTTTGCAGAATATATGCACTTTTCGCCCATAGTAATTTTTATTTTAGCTTCGCTTGCGATTATACCACTTGCGAAATTTATCGGTGAATCAACTGAGGAGATTTCGGTACATACCGGTCCAGCACTAGGTGGATTATTAAACGCTACCTTTGGGAATGCAACAGAACTAATTATAAGCATTTTTGCCCTGCAAGCAGGACTTACTGAAATGGTAAAGGCGTCTATTACAGGCTCTATCATTGGAAACTTGCTTTTGATTTTGGGTATGGCGCTTTTTTTCGGAGGTCTTGGAAAAGATGAACAGGTGTTCAATACGACAGCAGCAAAGACAAGCGCCTCCACTCTTTTTCTTGCAACTGCCGCTATTGTCATGCCAGCTGTTTTCGTTCTGACTTCAGAAGATCCTTCAGCCGCGACGATCGAGACTCTGAGCATTGCAGTTTCGGTCATCATGGCAGTGTCTTATCTTGCAAGCCTGCTTTTCTCACTTCACACCCACAAGCATTTATATACTGCTGACACGGCAGAATGCGTTGCCAAGTGGAGCGTCAAGAAATCTGTTTCGGTTCTTCTCTCATCAACTGTTGCGGTTGCTGTTATGAGTGAAATTCTGGTCGGCTCCATAGAACCACTGGCTGAAAGCCTTGGCTGGACGGAACTGTTCATAGGTATGATTTTCGTAGCAATTATCGGAAACGCCGCGGAACATTTCTCAGCTATCACAATTGCCATCAAGAACCGGATGGATCTGTCACTCCAGATAGCAATCGGCTCGACAACTCAAATAGCTATGTTTGTCGTGCCGGTTCTGGTGTTTACGAGTTATTTCTTCGAAACTCCTATGAATCTTATTTTCACCACGTTTGAACTTGCTTGCATAGTCTCTGCCGTCTTAATGGTTAAATCCATCATCGAAGACGGAAAAAGCAACTGGTTTGAAGGATTACAGCTTCTGGGGACGTACGGAATAATGATTGTGGTCTCTTTCCTTCATCCATAAGCGACAAAAATAAAAGTAGAACACAAGCTAGGAAAGAATGGAAGCTTGCTCAAGATGTGGAGTCTATATGCCCTGCAAGCGACTGATATTGCTCCTGCAATTGGATGTTTGACTATGGAATCAATTATCAACATCCTAAATCTTATACATTATATTTTCTTTCTTCTCTACGAAATTATTTGTAATCAACACTCCAGAATTTACAACATTATTCTTGATGCTCTAATCAAAGCATGACTAAATTGAAGAAAGTAGCTTATGAAAAAACTCTTCTATCCTTGTTTCAACTTTTTAGACCAATTTACAAGATTTAGCAGAATCCGCATCTCTAGAAAACTATTGAAATAATGTTAGTTCAATGAGATAAATATTTATAGAAAGTATAACTAGTATATACTGTAGTAAAATTAAAAGAAGTTACAAGAGGTAAAAGAAAATAATATGAAAATTCGAGTAGTCAGTTCCAGAGAAGAAATCTTTACATTAAATCCTAATGAGCGTATTATTCACATGGCCTTCAGACCTTCAAACAAGGACATTTTCGGACTTGTCGAAACCTGCCCGAAGGTCGAGGTAATTCAGTTACCTAAATCTTATATGGCTACAGTTTCGAAATCCATAGAAATGTTCCTTGAAATGCAGAGGATCAAACTTCTCGAAGGGGATGTTTGGGGTCACAGAAAAGATATAAACGAATATTACACCATTCCTTCCTCAGTAATTGAAAAAGTAAAAGAAATGAAGATCGAGGGAAAATCCGCTGAGGAAATCGAGACAAAGGTTTCAAGGGAAAGCAAACTTAACTCTGGAATGGTCGCTTATATCATGAACAAAGAAAGTTCTGCCTGAAGCTAATCAGGATAAAACACATCAGTAAGCGTTTTACTGGGGATTAGAGCATGAAGGAAGGTATAACTTCTTTCATGATCTGATCTCCAATTTTTTTGCTTGAAAAAAAATGTTGTTTTGAGTTAATTAACTGTATTTGTGCAAAATCCAGAGAAAAGCCTACACTTATCTTAGTTGCACTTAGATTATCCATTCCTAGAAACAGCTTTTTATTTTTTCGCTTTTTCGAGTAATTAATATTTTTGTGGTTGGAAGTTCATTCCATTTCCTATCATCAAAATATGTATAATTAATTTAGGCAGCTATAATGAGGTATTTAGAGAATAAAGCTAACTGTTTTTATCGCATCCTCGATAATTAGAAGGCCTTTCTCTAATTCATCCTTCCTTATGTTTAGAGCAGGAAATATCCTAATCCCATTACTCTGAGTTTGAGTGACAAATAAACCTCTTGCCAAACATTCATTTTTGACATTTGTAGCAATGTCTTCGTTCTGGAACTCGACCATAATAAGAAGCCCTTTTCCCCTTATGTCGGCAATCACATTTCCATAAATTTTCTGCCATACACTCATCCGGTTCAGAGCGAGACAACCCATTTCTTCAACATTCTTGGAAATATTGTTATCTATCAGGTGTTTTATCACTGCATAGGAAACTGCACATCCAAGAGGATTACCACAGTATGTACCTCCATGATCGCCTATTTCAAGCTTCTTTGCAACCTCCTCAGATAAGGCAAAAGCACCAAACGGAAAACCACCTGCGATTCCCTTTGCCATGGTCAGGAAGTCTACGCTCACTCTAGAGGAACTTGTAACGAAAGCCGGTCCTGTTCTAAAAAAGCCGGTTTGGATCTCATCCATGATCAGCAGGCTGCCATTTTTCTTACACAGGGTACTTACCTCTTTCAGGTATCCATCGGATGGTACACGAACTCCACCTTCTCCCTGAATAGGTTCAATAATCACTGCTGCAACGTTCTCGTCCAGAGAAAGCTTCAAAGCCTCTAGATCATCATAGGGAACGAATCTATAATTGGGCATCAAAGGGTTATACCTGTCCCTATGCTTGGGCTGGCCTGTTGCCGATGTTGTACTTATCGTACGTCCGTGAAAACTTTGATCTGTAGAAATAATATATGATCTGCCTGTTACCTTTCGAGCCAATTTAATGGCAGCGTCGTTTGATTCAGCTCCACTATTTGTAAAGAATACTCTTGTAAGATTGGGAGGCAAAATTCCTGCCAGTAATGATAGTAGACGTGCGCGTGCCGGAGAATATGTAAGTCCTGAATTGGGATTTTGAATTATTTTTCTTCCTTGATCATTTAGGGCATTGGTAATGACGGGATTTGCATGACCAATACACGTTACACCCCAACCTGATGTGAAATCAATATACATCTTCCCTTCTTCATCCCATACATAAATTCCCTCTCCCTTCTCAATAGAGATCTTCTGTTTCACGAAGAAAGGTGGAAGACACTTGTCTTCGATTTTGAATGTTGTCTCGCTTGACATTATGAATCATTTCCTCTACAGCTAGCCGAAAGGAATTAAAAGGTAGCACCTAACTGCTACTTGTTTAAACTCATTTTTCGGTATCGCTGCATTTAATTGAAGTTATTCCACTTTATCAATCTGTTGATCCTCAAAAATCTAACCTACAATAGTGTTCAACTCCTGAAGACATTGAAGAATCTGATCTTACTCTGAAAATTGTTTAGTTTTCCAGACTGAATTTTACTCTAATAATGCAGTAAAGTCATAGCACAAAGGCAAAACCTTGTGGTTTTTATAACACACGCAGAATCTCTACACTTGGCCAAAATAGTTACCTTACTTTCATTTATTCAGAGAATAGTGCAAGCTTTGAAGCGTACATTAGTAAGCCAGTACAGTTCTAATTATACGGCCTGGATATGACATAACAGAGGAGAAGGTACAAAAACAGTTTATTCTTATTTTCCGGTATCTATAAAGGTGAGCCCAAATCCAAACATCGTTTTTTAAGATTAACGGTTAATTTTCCGATCTTGTTTTTATTGATCTAGTTTTTTCTTTTATCCCGAAAAAATGCCAAAAGTCTAACTTAATTGAAGGAACAAATCTTTGAATAACGAAGTGTATATCAAAGAATTACAGACAAACACAAAATATATAAACAGCAATTAAGTATATCAAAAATGTGTCGAGATCGCAAAAAACAACAAACTCAATAATAGACAAAGCAATAATTTTAGCACCAACAGTACTTATTTACTTCATTAGCTACTTTTTTATATTTGTCAAAGAAAACAGAATGAAAACAATATCATTAGACTATACAACTGCCTTTCTAAGCTTAATACCTCCAATAATATTTTTAGCAGTAATATTTATTTTTCACAAATTCTCAAGTAGGCAGGTAAAGGACACTAAAAAACTACCTTAATAATTTTTTTATTTTGTGATACTTTCCTATTTTTTACTTATTAAACGGAACTTCTGAGAAATAAATAAAATTTGGCAGAATATACTAATAGGGGCATGATAATAGCCCATTTTTATAGATAACCTCTATATTCTGCCCTATTCTTTAAAACCAATTATTTAGCGTGTGACTATCCTCTAAGATCTGAAACATATACCCCTTTAACCATATCGGCTTTCAGGCTTGAAAAATCCGAAATTCCGAAGATATTCAAAAGAAACAATACTTTTCATGCTATCGATTTTGGAAAAATTACTCTAAAATATCCGGTTATTATTTCAACTAAAGATTTGGGAAATGGGGTTAAAAGTATTCACGGAATATTAATCTTGGGATAAATTCATATATTAACTACAATATTTTTATATAATCTGTAAAAAATATTCAACCGTGTAAGTCCTAATAATATTGCTTTCAAGCTCTCTAGTCTTTAAGTCTTCTAGGGGTGTTCACAATAGATATTAGTAAAAAGGTTCTGATAATAACTTTGTTGATTTTTGCCGTTCTTACCACTGCATTTACTTTCACCTATAATATGCAACTTTCTAATTTTTTAGAGCTTGAACAGGCGGACACAATGGAGAATGTAGAAAGGGTACAAAATGCAATTTCGACTGAACAGGGATATCTTGATTACCTGGTTGCGGATTGGGCCTGCTGGAATGAGACTTACAGGTTTGTCGAAAATAGGAATCAACTGTTTGTAGATGAAACTATTGATAATGAAACTCTTGTAGGGCTCAAACTTGACGTGATAATTTTTGTGAATAATTCTGGATCTGTAGTCTACGCAAAATCGGTAGACTCCGATACCGGAGAAGAAAAATCGGTTCCCAAGAGCCTTTTTAAACTCATAGAAAACAAAACTATTCTTGTAGAATCCGAAAATAAACCCATTAGAGGTTTTGTTTTACTCGATGAAGATCCAATGTATATTTCCTGCTATCCTATCCTGACGACAAATATGCAGGGACCTATGAAGGGCACTCTGATTTTTGGGAGATACTTTGACAGCTCTCTTATTGATTCTTTAAAAAAAGTTACACGATCTTCTCTTTTGATGTACAGGGTAGATGAAAATATGCCTCTCGATTTTAAGACAAAGTTTCACAATTTATCCACGCTTCCTGGTAGGACTATTGTCGAGCCCCTTAGTGAAGAGAGAATAGCAGGTTATTTTGAGTTCAAGGACATTTCAGGCAAGCCTGCCATTATAATGAGAGCTGATTTCCCAAGAGATCTCTATCAGCATGGAGAAAAAACTCTGAATTACATGTATTTTTTTCTTTTGTTAACCGGGATTATGACGGGTGTCGGAGTTAAATTTTCACTTGACAGGTTATTCATTTCAAGATTAGTTGAAATTGATAATTTTGTTACAAAGGTAAGATCGGAAAAGGATCTTTCCAAAAGATTATTTCTTAAAGATAATGATGAACTCTATCGTTTGTCAAGAGAAATAAATGGAATGCTAAACGAAATTCATTTGATAGAGCAAGAATTAAAATCACAGGAAAGGGAAAAGAAAGTCCTGCTAGATTCTCTTGAGGAACTAGTTATCTTCATAAATCCTGATCTTAATATAATATGGGCAAACAAGGCTGCCCTCGGACATATTAAAATGAGCCTCCAAGATGCAGTGGGCAAATGCATAAAATCCATTCCTGACATGAGCGGTGCTTTATCTGAAGACAAGCAAATTGAACAAATTTTTTTAATAGGCAACAAAAAATCATGGGAATTTACTTCAAAGGACGACAGGATCTGGTTTGTACAGGCAATCCCGGTTACTGGAGAGGATGGAAAGATTATAGGTATTATGGTAACCTGTAGAGAGATTACGGAAAGGAAGGTAGCAGAAAAACTTCGACAGGAAAAACAAATTGCAGAAATTGCAAACAGGACGAAAAGCGAGTTCCTGGCAAATATGAGCCACGAACTGAGAACCCCACTTAACTCAATAATAGGATTTTCTGACATGCTGTATGAGCAGGCGTATGGAAAACTTAGTGAAAAACAATTAAGAGCAGTAGGAAATATATCTAGGAGTGGAAAACATCTACTGGGTCTTATCAATGATATTCTGGATCTTTCAAAAGTGGAAGCCGGAAAACTTGAACTTGACTATAAAGACTTTGAACTTGCTCCCAAGCTTAGTATGATACAAAATTTGCTGTCTCCAATTGCAGATCGAAAAAATATTAAAATCGAAATTGATATTGATAGTGAGCTTAAAAGTATCCGTGCGGACGAATCCAGGTTTGCTCAGATCATGTATAACCTTGTGGATAATGCTATTAAGTTCTCCTATGAAAACAGTCTCATAAAGATTAAGGCAAGAAAAAAGGGAGACCTGGTGGAGATAACAGTTAAAGATACCGGAATGGGTATTAAACTTAAGGATCAGAATAAACTTTTTAAACCCTTTAGTCAGATAGATTATTTTTCCTCCAAAAAATTCCAGGGAACGGGGCTCGGTCTTTCATTAGTTAAGCAGATTGTCCAGTTGCATGGTGGATATGTCTGGTTCAAGAGCAATCTGGAGGAAGGAAGTACTTTTGCATTTACAATTCCAATAAATGGAGATAGAGGCAAAGGAGGAGACTTATAAATTTGGACAATATCCTTGCAAATTTATTACGTGCATTACACAGCCAAGAATGTTACATGTAACCAAACTTAGAATTTTATAAAAGGAACTAAAGTAAAAGAAGAGGGCTACAGAAGCTCTTAGAAGGATCTCGCATATATAGAAGGTAGGGATAGAAATGCAAAAATAGCTATCCCATATTTCCATCCAGATCACAATAATTCGAAAAAGAATCTACTGAATGCAGGCAAACTAAAGTTTAAACATTGTTCAGAATATAAGTTGACAGCCTCCTCCATTTTTTAATTTCTAGCCCAAATTTGACAGAAGCACATATTGTATAATGTCTAAATGGGCTTCATGCTTTTGTTTTCTGTATACAATTCAAAGTTTTGTTTCGCATCTTATGATTTTTTAACATTTTTCATTTTACGGAAATGTAATGTGTCGATGAACTTGTTTTGTGTAAGAAAATAATGTATTGATTAACAGAATCTGTCAAATTAGGGTTCTAACCATATCTTCTAACCGACATTCTGCAGATGTTCTCAAAAAAACAACATTATTCCTGCTATTGATTTTGGAGAATTATTCAAAAATTCTCCAGTTATTATCTCAACTGAAGCCTTGAGAATTGGGGTTAAAAGCTTTTATTAAAGGCAAAAAGGGCGAAAATTGGAGGACATTTAAAAAATATTTTTTTGAGTTACCGGGGTAGTTTCCAAAAAACGCTAGCAGGAAAAATCGTGAAAATTGTCAGACATCTGCGGAAAATCAGTTGAATTCAGCAAATTGTCACATTTCTGTTCAGACAGATGTCAGTATTTAAATAACAATTTTTGTACCTTTTTTTAGCTATTAATAAGATTTAAGGTACTTTTTGCCCCAAAAGCGAAATTTAAATATTAACAATGAATAGGATGTTTTGCCAATTCACAATTGTGAATATACAAAGTGCCAAGATGGCAGAAAGGCTATGCAATGGGCAGCAGATCCATTTAATTTCGGTTCGAATCCGAATCTTGGCTTGGGAATTTCTATGTACAGGAGGGAAAGAAAATACTTTGAGTTATCATTCCTGGAACATCTGGAAATTCTCAGAAAAGCACTAAAAATGCTGGAAAAACATTAGGAAGGTAGAAAATGAAGAAATATGGGAAAAAATATTGGAACAGATAATATGTGAAGTTAAAGAAGGCAAAAATATGAATTCAACAAGGTTAAAGTATGAAAGGAGAGATCGTTAACGGAATACAGAATTCTGTCTTCGATCTGGATGAACATGTCGTTGAAAAGGCCTCGGAGGCTCTTGACGATGGATTTACAGTTGAAATAATCTGGGAGGCTCTTGAGCTAATTGAGCTGTATTTTATTTTGCGTATAATGGGGCATTTGCTTCTTGAAGCGGAATATATACTTCTCAAAGTTAGAACTAATCCTCTCCATCTGATTGAACAGAAATTTGTTCAAGCTGTAAAAATAATAGGTGGTATCCTTGAAAAAGGGAAATTCCAACTATGGCAGATATTTAATATGTATCACATTTCAAAAGGAACAGTGATAAAAGTGCGCAGACAGTTAACAATGGAATCTAAAAAAGATACAGGGTTATATGGGAACTTTATCATGGAGTCTGATCGCACATCAACTCGCCCTCTGGTTTCACATGTAACCGAGACTTTAACTTCATCATACTGTTGTTGATTGAGACTATTATAAACTCCCTAACCTCCTTTTATTTTTTTCTAAGATATCTACTGCACAAAATAATTTTTACCAGAAAACTCTCTTTTTAAGCTGGAATGTTCCATAAAGTTGTGGTCTCTGCAGTTGTATATTCGTTTTCGATTTCGTTTCTGGCATCAAACATTAGAAATATTTGGATTACTTTTTGCCTTGAAAAGTAGTTTTAAATATTAATAATGTGTATGAGTATTATCCATTCACAATTGTGAATTGATGTGCCAGGGTGGCGGAAAGGCTACGCAATGGACTGCAGATCCATTTCATCCCGATTCGATTCCGGGCTCTGGCTTGAAAGTTTCGTTGCAGGTACTACAAGAAAACTTTTGAAAATTTACAGTTTTCTTCGCCCTTAAATGCCGTAAAAGGCATATTTTGCCTTGAAAAAAAGGTTTAAATATTAAAAATGAGTATGACGTGTTGCCAGTTCACAATTGTGAATTGATGTGCCAGGGTGGCGGAAAGGCTACGCAATGGACTGCAGATCCATTTCATCCCGGTTCGATTCCGGGCTCTGGCTTAAAAGTTTTCTCATAAAGGTTAGCAGAAAACTTTTAGCAAGAAAATTCCAGGGCTCTTTTTGCTCAGAAGGAGGCTCAAGAAGAATAAACAAATAAGAAATAAACAGCAAATAAAACCTTCACAATTGTGAAGCATAATGGCGCCAGTCAACAAATGACTCAACTAAAAAGGTATGAAACACTCCCATTCGTAGATGAACAGACAAAACACGACTCATAAAACCCACAACCAAATTTGTGCAACTCACTTTCCGCAGAAATCCACAAAATAATACCCTTCCACTCAATATGGGTATAGCCCTAAATTTTATTAGTAATATAACTATTGGGCAAATCACTCCTCAATTGTGTACATCTGCGGAACAGTGTGTATAATATAAAAAACCAGAAAAGATGCTGTGATGGCGGAAAGGCTACGCGGTGGACTGCAAATCCATTACATCCCGGTTCGATTCCGGGTCTCAGCTTAGGGGTAATATATGGATATAAGAACACAAAAAACATTTGAGGCACTTTTTGCCCTTGAAGATATTAGGGAGACTCTTAGACAAACACTTCCAAATATCACAAGTCCAGAAGAAGAGCATGCCATTAAAGAAGGCGTGAGCAAAGTCAGAAAAATTCTGGATGATATCGAGAACGATACCGGAACCCCGGACATAAGAAAAATAGCTGATAATATTGATATTCGGTCCAGAGAAGAAACATACATCAATATACAGCCGATCCAGGCAGCTGGAAGGCTTACACCAGAAGCAAGAAAAGCTCTAATAGCATATGGCGATGGCTACTCCACCTGTGATGCCTGCCGAAAACCTTTCAGGCTAGACAAAATAAGCAGTCCGCCTATCGCTCCATTTCATGAACAACTCGCTAGCTTCGTTAATATGGATGTTGCTCGAGTAGTACCAGGCGCTAGAAGAGGATTCCAGGCAGTGGCATCCACTCTGGTCAATAAAGGAGATTTAGTAATAGTTTCATCCCTTGCTCATTATACAGAATTCCTTGCAGTAGAAGAAGCAGGAGGAATAGTTAGAGAAGTGCCCTTAAACGAGCACAATCTTGTAACTGCAGATGCAACTGCTGAGAAAATTGAAGCAGTTAAGCAGGAAACAGGTAAACTGCCTGTACTGGTAATGATCGACCATTTTGATTACCAGTATGCCAATGAGCACGATGTAAAAAGCATTGCAAAAGTTGCGCACCAGTATGATATTCCTCTCCTGTATAACGGAGCATATACTGTTGGAGTAAGGCCAGTTGATGGAAAAGATATCGGTGCGGACTTCATCGTGGGTTCAGGCCACAAAAGCATGGCATCACCTGCACCGTCTGGAGTACTGGCAACAACCGAGGAATGGGCTCCGAAAGTATTCCGCACAACTCAGATGACAGGTGATCTCACAAAACGCAAGTTTGGTGTAAAAGAAGTCGAGATGCTTGGCTGCACACTAATGGGCTCAACATTGCTGGGTATGATGGCTTCGTTCCCTACAGTTAAGGAGAGAGTAAAGAACTGGGAAGACGAGTTAAAAAAATCGAATTATCTGATCGATGGGTTGCTTGCTATAGAAGGCAGTAAAGTAGTCTCAGAGTACCCACGAAAACATACCCTCTCCAAAGTTGACACAAGCAAGAGCTTTGATCTTATAGCCCAGGAGCATAAACGAAGAGGTTTCTTCCTTTCAGACGAACTTTCAAGCAAGGGCATTGTCGGAGAATTTGCAGGAGCCACACGCGTTTGGAAACTTAACACATACGGGCTTTCATGGGAGAAAGTTCGCTATGTAGTAGATACATTCCAGGAAATTGCTGAAAAATACAAACTTCAGGTAAACAAGGAGAAGAATTCCAATGGTAACAAATAACTATAAACTGGGAACACTTGCCCTTCACGCTGGACAGGTTCCGGACCCCACAACAGGATCACGTACAGTACCGATATATCAGACAACATCGTATGTTTTCAGGGATACTGACCATGCAGCCAACCTTTTTGGCCTTAAAGAGCTTGGCAACATCTACACCCGTATAATGAATCCTACTACTGACGTTTTTGAACAGCGCATAGCTGCTATTGAGGGTGGAACCGGCGCTCTTGGAGTCGCTTCCGGCTCGGCAGCAATAACTTATGCCCTGTTAGCGATTACGCGGATAGGGGACGAAATAATATCCGGAAACAACCTCTACGGGGGAACCTATGAACTTTTCAATTACACTTTCCCCAAGCTGGGAAGAAAAGTAACATTTGTAGATTCGACTGATATAGAAGCCTACCAAAAGGCAGTCAATGAAAAGACCAGGGCTATTTATATTGAGTCTGTTGGAAACCCTAAACTTGATATTCCGGATTTTGAGGCAATTGCAGATATTGCTCACAGAGCCGGAGTTCCGCTTGTTGTAGACAATACAAGTGCTGTAGGACTTGTCCGGCCCATTGATCATGGAGCAGATATTGTTGTACATTCTGCAACCAAATTCATTGGCGGGCATGGAAACTCAATTGGAGGTTCAATTGTCGATTCCGGAAAGTTCTCCTGGAACAACGGCAAGTTCCCGGAATTAACAGATCCTGATCCAAGCTACCATGGTTTAAAATACTGGGATACCTTTTCAGATTTTCCTGGGCTTGGGAATGTGGCATTTGTCTTTAAAGTAAGGTTGCAGCTTCTTCGAGACACAGGTGCTGCGATTTCACCTTTTAATTCGTTCCTGCTGCTTCAGGGACTTGAAACCCTGCATCTAAGGATACAGAGACACTCAGAAAACGCCCTCAAGGTAGCACAATATCTTTCAAAACATCCTAAGGTCTCATGGGTCAATTATCCCGGTTTACCGGATCATCCAAGCCATAAACTTGCATCCAGATATCTCAAAGGCGGATATGGTGCGTTGCTGGGTTTCGGCGTGAAAGGCGGTGCTGAAGCAGGTAAAAAGTTTATTAACAATCTGGAACTGTTTTCACACGTCGCAAATATCGGAGATTCAAAGAGCCTCGTTATTCATCCTGCAACTACCACACATCAGCAGCTTACGCCGGCTGAGCAGGAAGCTACAGGTGTTAAACCGGATTATATACGCCTTTCCATAGGTATTGAGGATATAGAAGATATAATCTCAGATCTAAAACAAGCTCTGGAGAAAGTGTAACTGGCCTTATGCCAGTGGGCACTAATGCCGATTTATATAGAAACATTACAAAAAGAAATGGTATTTTGATGAGTTACATCTCATCAATACAACCTTGCTACTACTTTCATTACTCTTATTTTACAATTCTTTTTTAAATATTATTTAGATAAACAAACGGATGACATTCATGGACTTCGAAAAATTACGACACGGGACCGAACTTATCAAGCGGGGCTTTGCACGGATGCAGAAAGGGGGTGTGATCATGGACGTTACAACTCCCGAACAGGCCCGGATCGCAGAAGAAGCCGGAGCAGTTGCCGTTATGGCTCTTCAGGCTGTCCCCGCAGATATCAGGAAAGCCGGGGGAGTTGCCCGGATGGCAGACCCTGAAATCGTTCAAAAAATCATTGATACGGTCACAATTCCTGTAATGGCAAAAGCCAGGATCGGGCACTTCGTAGAGGCTGAAATATCTAGAAGCCCTTGGCGTTGACATGGTGGACGAATCAGAAGTCCTGACCCCTGCTGACCCTTACTACCACATAGACAAGACACAGTTTACCGTTCCTTTTGTCTGCGGAGCCAGAAACCTTGGAGAAGCTCTTCGCAGAATTAATGAAGGGGCAGCCATGATCCGGACAAAAGGAGAAGCCGGAACTGGAGATGTCAGCCAGGCAGTAAAGCACATGAAGCAGATTCAGGGAGAAATCCGTGCCCTTGCCGGAAAAACCAAAGAAGAACTCATTCTGGTTGCAAGGGAAATAGAAGCTCCTATAGAACTTGTTGTCGAAACCGCAAAAATGCAGCGCCTTCCGGTAGTAAACTTTGCAGCAGGCGGAGTTGCAACTCCTGCAGATGCAGCACTTATGATGCGCCTTGGAGCAGACGGAGTTTTTGTGGGCTCAGGAATTTTCAAAGCCGAAAACCCTGAAAAGATGGCAAAGGCAATTGTTGAAGCAGTCAACAACTTTGACAACCCTGCAAAACTAGCAGAAATCTCAAAAGGCGTGGGTGCAGGCATGAAAGGCATCAGCGCAGATATGATCCCTGCTGCAGAAGCTCTCCAGGAACGCGGGTGGT
This sequence comes from uncultured Methanosarcinaceae archaeon, assembly GCA_963847185.1. Lineage (GTDB taxonomy): Archaea > Halobacteriota > Methanosarcinia > Methanosarcinales > Methanosarcinaceae > Methanosarcina. The sequence continues at coordinate 152,566 of CAWJYV010000001.1, forward strand.
AATCCACCCGAGTTTCGCTTCGGGAGCACGAAGTCTTTTCGCTTCGCTCAAGAGGACTAATTTATGGCTTAGAATCTTATTTAGCTTCCTTAATTGGGTGGATCTTGAGAAAATTCGATTTGTTTCACTGCGCTTAAAAGTACTAACTTCTGGTAATTATACAGCCATTTGATAGCACTTTCCCAATAAACGATTAATCTTTAATTATATATATCATGAAGAACTCTAATGTGCTGGGCATCTGGGTAGGTCATTAAAGACCCTTTATAAACTCTTTTTAATAACCCCCCAACACCCCCAACTCCCCAATACCCGGGTGCTCATTCCCATTTTCTACTCCTTAGATCATAGAATTCGTTTTCTTGTTCGGATTTGTCTGGAGAGGACTCAATTCAGCTTTTTCAGGCAATATAACTCAACTGGTAATTTTCAGGCAATATAACTCAACTGGTAACAGAACAATAATTCCTATGAGCCCTTTTCCTCCTCCAATCAGATGGTTATAATCAGGATAAACGAATCCATATCCTATGACCTGTGCATTGAAAACTCCGTACACGTATGAAGCCAGAAGTATTCTTTTATTTTCAGGGTCAAAACCCCGATATAAATTCCAAGCAGAGTGATCAGGACAGTAAGTATTAGGCCTCCGGCTATTTTATCAGGATAATCTCTGGAGTTAAGAAGAAGTACAAAAGGCAGATGTCAGAGTCCCCAGTTAAACCTGAGATTATGAGTGCTTTTTCTCTTCAAAAGGCAGTAATTTAGGGAGCTTGTCCAGTGCTTCAGCGCGGCTTAAACCGTTTCCTCTCAAAAAAGGTATTTAAAAATAGGGATTTTAGGGATTTTTAATAACAAAGATTAATGATCAAATTGCGGAAAATAATAACCAAAAATTTATCCTAAGTAAATTTCATTAGTTTTAATTTCAATTTAATATAAATAAGCATTATTCCGTAAGCTTATTCAGAAATATTGGTTCTTTCTATTAAGAAAAATTCAAAAAAGTTAACAAATTTTAATATTTACTTATATTTCACTACTAATTCCTCTAAATTTCAAAAGTAGAAAATAATTAGAAAAACTAACCGAAAAACTTTTAACCTTTCTCGAAGGAATATGTAATTCATTAAGAAATTATGTATGATTGGGAGTGGTTTATACGGAAAACTTCAAGATTACCCGTGGGAAGGGTAATTGTTTTGAATTTATGTATAATTCAAATACAGTAAAAGAATTAAAATCAAGTGAAATATGGAAAAGATGTGCAGCTCATATTTTTGATATTTTTATGGTAAATCTGTTTGCTCTTCTTATTCTTATATCAGTCACGTTAATTGTTGTTCAACCTTTGAAAATATATGGCATGTTGCTTGCAAACCTGGCTATCCTCGCTTATTTCATTTATTTTGAAGACTCTTCGAGAGCAGCAAGATCCGGAAAAAAATGGATAAATCGAATTTATAGCTGTTTTGAATGCAAAAAAATCTCTGTTGAGAGGGCATTTTTCAGTTATTGTACAGGAGGAATGGCAGGTTTTTTTCTGGTAGTTATAGATGTGGCTGCTAACGGGGTGGCGATGGCCAGCGAACATCTGGGATTTTACTTCATTATACCTCTCGTAACATATGCTCCTGTACTATTTATGAGCCTTAGAGAGAATGTTCATGATTTATTTACAGGTACAGTATTCCTGAAAAATCCGGAAGTAAATTCGGCTGTAAGTCCTGGAGGAAATGAGGAATAAAACTTTTTTGTTTGTATAAATTTTTCCTATTATACAATTTTGTCCTGCTTTACAATACCTTTAATTGTTCGATTTTTTCGATTTTTTCCGGCTCTCCTCTAATTCAGCTCCGCCAGCTCCTCTCCATTTTCTCATACAGGCCGATTAAATTATTTCTTGTAATTTTGAAATAAGGATGGTCGGGTCCATACTCTTTTTCAATTATATCGAGGGCTTTTTCGTAAAGGTCTATCGAAGTTTCATATTCACCCATGCTTTCATGGAGACCTGCGAGGTTGTTGAGTGTAGTGCCTACATCAGGATGAGTTGGGCCCAGGGTTTTTTCATAGATTTCAAGGGCACGGGTGTAGAGGGGGAGGGCTTTTTTATGCTGACCAATTATTCTGTAAAGCTCGCCCAGGTTATTGAGAGTCTTGGCAACTTCAGGACTGTCAGGACCAAGGACACGTTCCCGGATTTCAAGGGCTCTAGTGTATGCTTCCAGAGCTTTTTCATTGCGACCTTTCTGCACATATACGCCTGCCAGATTGTTCAGGGTTGTGGCAAAGCCTGTGTGTTCGGTTTTTCCGAACTTTTCCATGATATCAAGGGATCTTGTGTAGAGGATGAGCGCTTTTTCATATCTCGTTGTCTGGAAATAAAGAAGAGCAAGATTATTCAGCGTTTGGGCTACCTGTGGGTGTTCAGGGCCGTATACCTTTTCCTGAAGCTTTAAAGCCTGCCTGTATCTATCTTCAGAGTCCTCAGTTTTTCCCATCTCTGAGAGCAAAACACCCAGGTTATTCAGGGTTCCGGCTTTATACGTCATAGTCCCGCGCTTACCAGGATCTCTTACCTCGAGCTTCTCAAGGAGTTCGAGAGCTCTGGTAAAGAGTTCTTCAGCTCTTTCGGGTTTTTCCATTCCCTTATAAAAAAATGCCATCCTGTTCAGAGTTCTAATAGCACCGAGATTTTCCGGGCTCAGAAATTTTTCCTGGATTCCTAAAGCCCGCATGTAATATGAAAGGGCTTCATCTGGCTTTTCCATTAAATAGTAGAGAGTACCAAGCTCACTGAGAGTGTCTCCAGTTTCAGGCTTCTCAGTTCCAGAAAATTTTTCACGAATCCTGAGCGCTCTGGTAAAAAGCCTGAGCGACTCTTCATAATTTTCCATGTAACGGTAAATTCCTGCTATTCCATTTAGTATAGATGCGGTTTCAGAGCTTTCAGGCTCAAGGCAGTTTTCAGAAATACCAAGCAGCTCCTCGTAAAGAGGTAACAACATTTTCCAGGACCCAGACCTGTAGAAAGGTTCAGCTCTAATAATAAACCATCCTACCAGCTCCTCAGGTCTGAAAAATTCTTTTGCATATAAAAAAGCTTCCTTAAAGGCTATCTCGTCTTCAGGGGTGATAAGTTCAGGGTCCAAGTCTTTCAGCCTTTGTTCATACCTCTCAAGAATAGCTTTTTTGCTTCCCTCCTTTTTGTCCTCTATCTTACCAGAGCTGTTTTTGGCAGAAATTTTTTCTTTTCCTGAGCTTTCTCCTCTTTCTGAACTTTCTTCTTTTACTGAATCTTTGGAATTGATCATTGTTAACCCCTCATGAACGAAAAAAAGGCTAATGAAATCTTTATCCGAATATTAATTGGAATATTAAAAGATGCTTCTATATTAAATCTAACATGCCTGCGTAAAAAGGGGTATAGAAATGAGATTTTTCCGATATATTATTTTCTTATTTTTGCACTAATACAACTTCTGAATTCTAGAATGCCCTATTTAGTTTTCGACGTAAATTTTACACTTTAATCCTTTTTTGAGGAAAAATCTGCTTCGTCAGAAATATTTAAATTTCTACGCTGTCAAATACATACAAAAATACCCACTCGGCGGTTTATTGCTTTTTTGGATTAGTGAAAGAAGTTAAGAGATTTACTATATCTTAATTTTTCTTTTCGATTTAGTATACTTATAAATAACTTTATTCATATCTTTAAATAATATTATACTCAATCACTCGGTGTTTTTATCTCGTTTTATCATAAATTTTATATGTATTGAGTACAAATAATTATTGACTTTAAAAAAGTTAATGAACTATATGGTCTTGGGGAAGGATTAGGCTACTTTGTAGAGTTATCCTGCTGAAATAGTGAGTAACTTTTGTTTTAATCTCTGGAGTTTTGGGAAGCAAAAATCGATTGGATCGTTTTGAAAGACTTCCAGTACGAAAAAATATTGATTTCCAGAATTCGGCTAATTTCGATGTGTTCAACTGCATACCTTGAAGACTTGAAGCCTTCAAAGCATCAAAAAGATTCACGAAATCTAAAATATCTGTAATTGCCCTACTACTATTATTGCTACTACTATTTCGTGTAGATGAAAAAAGATTCCTTGGCCATATGAATAGAATAAGTTTTCAGGCCGATATGATGTCTGTCAAATGATTTTTAGGTCTGTACGGCTGATGTTAAACGTTTACAAGTAAAGTGAACTTATTTGGATTGGGGAGCGAATATGGAGAATATTTCAAGACTGAAGTTTACAAAAACGTCTAATGAGCTTCTGGCTATCCTTATATTAGGGTTCATTTTTACAGCGATAGCCTCCAACTATAACCTTATTGAATTTATTGTTACGTTTGTCAGAGGATACGACAGAGGGGAGATAAGAGAACTGCTGATTATTCTGGCATTCATTGGTTTTGGGGCAGGAATCTTTTCCTTTGGCCGCTGGATAGAATTTGAAAGGACTCTGAAACGTTGCAGAGTCACGGAAAATGATCTGAATGAAAGGAATAAAATCTACAGATCCTTATTTGAGCAGGCCAGTGAAGCAGTCATCGTTGCAGACGGAAAGAAAATTCTTAATATCAATAAGAAAGGCTGTGAAATTTTCGGTTTAAAGCAAGAATCTCTCTGTGATCTCTCCTTGGTATCTCTTATTCCAGCAAAATACCTTTCTGAATTTCAACAGACTTTGAACGAGACATTAAGGGAGAATTTCTCCTCTTTTGAGCTGAAATATACAAAACCTGACGGAAATATAATAGACATGGAAATTAGCTTATCTCTTGTAGATAGAGAAGATAAGATTGTTCAGGTTATTGCTCGTGATATTACTGACCGAAAGAAGACAAGAAGAAGGGAACAAGAAGGCAGGGAAAGGCTAAAAACTATCTTTGACAACACTTTTTGCGGCATTTTTCTGATTGAAGCTTCCACCAGAAAAATTGTGGGTGCAAACTCGGTTGCACTTAAGGCTACGGGTTATTCTGAGAAAGAACTTATGGGTAAAGCCTTGCAAGAATTAATCTGCCAGATCGGGGATGAAAGATTTGCTTCTTCTTTGAATCCGGCTGGAGATCTTTCAGAAGGTATACTCTTCAGGCAAAGAGGCGATTCCATACCGATTCTAAGAAGTATTGTGCCTGTATCAATAGGAGAAAAAGCATACTTTGTTGAAAGTTTTGTTGACCTGCCTGAATTTAAGAAAACAGAAGAATTTTTCCAGACAAAAACAGAACTTGAAGGAGCAAACTATATGTGAAGGCATTCTTTAGCTTGAGCTAGCTATATGAAAACAGTCATTAGCTTTAGCTATTACTTCCCACTTAACTGCAGCCTTCAAATTTCCAAAACCGGGATTAAAAATAAAGGCTTTCAGAAAAGAAAAATTGTAAATTTTTGTTTTTTCTCAGGTTTTCGTTTTACCAGACACGGCTGTTTTTCAGGGTAGCCAGGATATTTGTGAACTCGTTACTGAACCTGCAATTTCTGAAATCAGCCGAGCCAAGAATGTTTTTCTTTATCTCCTGTAACCCGATAAACAGGCTGATATCGTCACTGTATTCAAATTCCTCTCCGGATGGAGTGATGTTTTCTGCAAGAATTTCTAGGAGCTTCGGATCAAGGTCATTTGTTAAATATGTGTCCAGAATCAGAATATCTGAAATTCTTTTATAAAAATCAATCAGATGCTGGTAACCGGGTATAGGAGTAAACTTTTGCCAGATCCTTTTGCCTGTTAAGATAAATCAGGTAGCGAGAGATTGTGCTTACTAGGGTCTCAGTGATTTGCTTTTTAGGAAATTCGATTGGGAACCTTTTCAGCATTTCCGAGTTCAGCTTACCGTTGTTCTGTGCCTTTTCGCGGTTTAGGATCTCAGGAAAAGCTCTTGATATCGAGGAATTAAGTACAGCTGTTGTATAGTGGTATAGCGTGGGATCCCCGAGAACTATCCCTACTCCATCTGCAAATACATGGCGCCCGATCTGATCATATGAAGCCTGCAAATGCACATTATTAGTAACAATGATTTTTGGTGTTTTTACGTAATGCAGGAAATTTTCTTTTTCCAGGCGATAGATATCAGCAGAATCCAGTTCCTGTCCATCGGTTTCTGATGTATGTTTGATTTCTACCAGCTGCTTGTAAGCTACAGGATACTTCGTTTTTATCTCCTCTGGCTGATATAATCTATACTCCTTCTTGATACCATAGCCGAGGATTTCATATGGCAGCATAAACTGGTACTGGGTTGAATGAATAGTAAACTCATTCGTGAGGGAGCCATCCATATAAGGATACATAAGTTCCTTTTCTATACTTACCTGCTCTACGCTTACATTACTTTGGGGGGTTCCACAACCATTGGATGCGTCTGTACAATATTCTCTGGAAAGGCCAGTTTTATATAAAAAATCATTTTTTGTAGGTACGCCTTCAAAGACTTCTATTGAGATGTCTTCCAGCGTTCTGGATATTTTACTGAGCCTTTCTACAATGTCGTCCTTACTCCAGAACATATATTTCACTTCTCTTAAATATATATAGGGAATTCCGGATAATAGCCTTAGTCATCAGTCGCAATGTCAAAAAATACAGCTGGGTCGCATTGTCAAAAATTACAACTGGGGGATTTTAAGACATGTAACTTTTGACTTTTCAGAATCTCCGTATCAACTTTGAATATGACTCTTAATATAATAATCTATCTATATTAAAAGTTGACAATTACAATTTACTTTTTCAGGTTAACTGAAAAGCAAGAGCATATGGCCTCAAATTAGATATTTGATACCTTAAGAAGTAAGCTTTTTGAGAAATGAGAAAAAACCTCGCGGTTCACATATTAGATAAGACTTTAAAAGCCATTCTTGCATTTTCCAGCATACTGTGATTATTATTGAAATAGATGTAAACTTTCCCAGGCCCAAAATCATTTATCTTCCGGGCAGTTTCTTCGATCTCTTTTTGTAAATAATTATAGCTATACCAGCTTTCTCTTCCATGCATTCTCAAATAAATGATTTTTCCGGGAAAGATTCGGTCTCTATAATCAGGCGAATCTACAGATACCAGTGTCACCTTTTTCATAAGCTCTTCACACAATTTATCGTCTCCAAGTAATTCTTTATTCCTGAGCTCAAAAGCGAACCTCTCGCCAAGTCCTGTATCTTCCGCAAATCTGAGAGCCCTCGCGATATCATTAAACTTTGGAGGTGTCTGGAAAAGATAAAAATCAATTAAATGGTCCATGGGTTCAAAAAGCTCCCGAAAATTGTCCCAGATTTCAAGAGCACTTTCACTAAACTGGCGCCAGTGAGTTATGGACCTGTGAACTTTTACGCTCCATCTGAGCCCTGATCCTTTCACTTTCCAGCTTTCGACTTGCCGTGGAGATGGAAATCTGTAAAAGCTGAAATTAAGTTCGACAGTATTCAGGCCTGAATTCTGGACAAACCAATCAAGATTTTTTTTCTTATTCCACTCATAGTACCAGCCGCTGGTACCAACAAATACATTCATACAATCCCCTTCCATTCGTCATTGGTTAAGCATTAAACTTCGTCTATTGCACATATTTTTGTAATTATGCCAAATCTCTCTGTATCTATGTCTCCTCGTCCCCTCATATGCCCGAAAACTCTCTTTGGGAAACATTTCCCGAAGAGGTGGTTCCTGTTGCATATATGTCATTTAAGTTTTATGGCCATATGATTTTGAATAATTTGCACATTGGCCTATGCTATAAAAGAAACAACAAGTAGCAATAATCTACCCATAATTGTTCGAGAATTTGCGCATAAAACTTATAAGGAGTTAACAAACAGAAGTATAATGGGATTCATATAAATTTTTCAGTATCGTCTGAACTACACAGTATGAACCCAGAGGACTCTTCTACTGTTGTTCACATTACTAAATGTAAACTCTATAGCAGGTCACAATTCCGGATAGGTTCATTATTTTGCTTTTTTAACTTTTGCATCTTCTTCGCTAAGCCCTGTCCAGATAACCTTATACCCCAGCTTTTCGAGTGCAGGATAATAAAGACTTTTGTCAAGCCCAAAACTTTCAAAGACTTTCACTGCATCTGAGTATATCTTCACTGCCTCGGATTTTTCAAGCTCTAAGTCTATTCTTTCAAGTAACTGCTTATGAATGACATAGTTTTCAAGAAGGAAATAATTCCCGGATTCCTCAGATTTTGAAAGCCTTTCTGCAACCTCTTCTTTTAAAGCATCAAGGAGGACTCCTTTCTCAGAGGCGATTTCTTCAAGGCTTACTAATTCCCCGGAAAATGAAAGTTCCGTTTCCTGAAGTGTTGATCTGTCCTCAGTATGCTTTTTTTCCTCATATTTTCGAAGTAACCTCATAATCTCATTTGCAGGGATCTTTTTGTCAAAGAAAATTACTTCCTGGGCAGGGAAATCATTTTCGGAGCATTTCAATTTTCTGTCAATCAGGAGAATAAGGGGTTCTTTTACTTCCCTAAGTTTTTTAACTTTCTTTTCAAGATACTCCGGAGTCCAGAAGCCCACAATTTCCAGATATACCTTCAAATTATCCCTTTGAAGAGAAAAATCCGGGACAAAAGCGAATTTTCCGGCTTTAAGAATTGTCGGCTCTCTTTTTACTTTCCAGCTCCCTAAACTGAGCCTACCGAATGTCTGTTCAAGCGTACTGTCATAGATTTCTTCTTCTGCATCCGTTTCCTGATTTTCGGCTTCTCCTTCTGCAAATCCTATTCGGAATCCTTCCACAATTCCCGTTTTGGCTTCTTTTCCGATTTCTTCCTTTCTGATTTTTTTGCTCTCACCGACTTCATAACTTTCCCTTGCTTCTTCAAGCTGAAGGCCTGAAAAGAGGGATTCTGAGTATCTGATCGCTTCTGGCGAGGGTTTGAAAGCTTCTTCCGAGCTGTCAAGGGTAAATTCGAGAATACGTTTTCCCTGAAATCCTTTATGGAGGATGCCTGCCTTTAATTTCCAACCTTTTGACCTAAGCAGGGTTGGGAAAAGTTTTGCAAAGGAATTCCCATATCTTTCCGACATCCGGAAAAGAGAAGCTGGCCCGTCAAGATGGAGGTGGGCGCCTCTTAGTTCTTCGGCTTCTCCTTTTGCCTTTTTTCTCTTCAACTCCTCTTTTCCGGTTTCTTTTTTACGACCTGCTTCTTTTCCACCTGTTATTTCTTCATCTGCTCCTTTTTTGTCTGCAGGCTCTTTGCCTGCTGGTGGCTCAGTGTCTTCCAGGGAGTACATAAGTCCTGAACGAAGGATTTTCCAGAGTATTTTCTGAAAATCACCTTTTATCCATATATCAAGGTCAACTGCCCTGAAGAGCAGGGTCTGGGTAAGGGAAATATTGTACATTTTGAGAAGCTCTGCGGGTGAAAGAGAAAGAAAACTTTTCACGACCTGATTTTCCTCAAGGTCAGCCCAGAGTGTTTTCTCAAGCTCCTGCACGGAAATTGAAAGCTTCTTTGCCGCTTTCTGCATTGCTTCCTTTTTTTTCGACAGGAGAAAGAGCCATTCCTTTGCAGGCTTCAAAGATTTCTTCCCTTGCCACTGAAGGGTCAACAGCAGCATCCGTTTCGATGACAGCCCTCCTTCCAAGGAGTTGGGAAAGGCCCCGAATGAAGCGATAATTCATCTCTTCATATCCCTCAAGTTCAGCCAGAAGAGATCCATAGGTTTTTCCTACATGCTGCTCGAAGGTTTCTATCAGGAGCCTTGCAAGTTCCAGGTTTTCAGAATCAAAGGGTGCATATTCAGGCTGTATTTTTCCTCTGGAAATGCGAGTTACGAGCAGGTCAGATGTTAGCAGCAGAGCCACCTCCTGGACTTCCAGGTCTTTCTGGAGTTTCAGGATTCTCTGGACCTTTTCTTCCTTTCATTTGATTTTCATTTTCAGCTTTCCTGTCAGTTGTTCCGTCAGTTATTTCTGGTTTTTTTCGGGTTGAAACAGCCTCTTTTCTCCTTCTTGCAGTTCCGGTTTCAGTAGTTTCCTCGGATATGATTTCATAAAGTAGAGCTTCTTTTCCTTCTTTTTTCCTGAGGATTCTGCCGAGGCGCTGGACATATTCCCTTTTACTGCCGGTACCGCTTGCTATAATCCCTACATTTGCTTCAGGGACGTCAATGCCTTCATCGAGTACCTTTGAAGTAACCACAGCTCTGTAAGTTCCTGCCCTGAATTTTTCGAGAATGGAATTCCTTTCTTTTGCAGGCGTCCTGTAGGTAATTGCAGGGATTAGAAATTCCCTGGAGATTCGGTGGACAAGACTGTTGTGTTCCGTAAAAATAAAAGTCCTGTCTTCTTTATGGGTTTCCAGAATCTCTTTTAGCTTTTCAAGTTTTGAATCACTGTTAAAAGCAAGGTCTCTTGAAGCATTTCTTGCAAGGAGGGCTTTTCTGGCTTGAGGATCCCTTCCACTTTTCATAACCAGTTTCCGGAAGTCCTGTGGGCTTTTCATTATCATTCCGGTTTTCCTGAGATAATCAAGAAACACTGAATATTGCTTTTCATACTCTATCCGTTCCTCGTCCGTGAGTGCAGTAGCTATCCTTTTAATTCTGTAAGGGGCAAGATATCCACCTGCAAGTTCAGAAACCTGCTTTTCGTAAACCTTTCCTCCTACAAGTCTGTTAAGCTCAGAGTGAAGTTCGTCTTCCCGTTCGTAGGTGGCTGTTAGCCCAAGCCTGTAAGAGGCTGCGGAAAATTCGGCAATGCTTCTGTACCCGGCTGCAGGCAGGTGGTGAACTTCATCAAAAATAAGGAGGCCGAATCTATTCCCGAGAGTTTCGGCATGAATATAAGCAGAGTCATATGTAGAAACCGTTACCGGAAGAATTTTCTTTTCTCCTCCCCCAAGCTTTCCGATTTCCATAGAAAAGGCTTCTTCAAGCTGCTTTTTCCACTGTTCGAGCAGGTCAAGGGTCGGGACAACCACAAGAGCAGGGGTATTGCAGCCTGCAATTGCCCTTATCCCAACAAGGGTCTTTCCACTTCCTGTCGGCAGGACGAGAACTCCCCGTTTCTCATTCTCCCCCCAGGCAATGAGAGCCTCTGCCTGGTAATCCCTGAGCTTGAGTTTCTGTCCTGAAGCTTCATATGCTGCTGCAAGATCCGGACAGGGGATGAGGTCAAGCACTTCGTCTTCAAACTGGATTTTAGAATTTTTTAAGTAGTTAACCGTATCTCTGTAATACATGGCTAGAGTTCTGAAGCTTCCACTTCTCTCGTCCCAGACTGCATTGGGAACTCTTACATTGCCCTGTATAAGCAAAGTCCCCCGCTTGAAGCTGATTTTGATCATTGTTTACTAAAAGTCTAGATATTATATATAATCGTTCTAGGGATCTAAAAAAATCTCATTGAGATTAGCATGTTATGTTTTATTTTTCCAAGAGCTAATTGCAATTTAACAAACTTTTCGATATGCTAAAATATTCTCTGAATATTTTTGATTAAAAAAGAAATACAAAAGAAGAAAATAAACTTTATAAAAAACTAGTTGCAAAATTTGAATCCTCGATCGAAAATTGAGGAGGACTATAGATCTATTAGAGATCTAATAGAGGAAGTGTTAATTAGCCAAAAAAGAGTGCAATATGGAGAATTACATAGGTATGCAATACATTCTGTAAAAAAGTACTGCTTATTAGTGGTATTTTTGCAGGAGAGCTATAACTTTCCTTAGTAGTGATAAAAAAGATTAAAAAGTTTGGCTGAAAGTTAAGGAAAAAAGCACCACAATAAATTAGCTTAAAAATTAAAAAATCAAAAGTTACCTGCAAAGCAGGCAACCTGTAAGTCCTATACATATTATCGTTCGCCTCTCTAGAGGCTTGCCGTCATAAGAAAAGCGAGATAATTGCAAGTATAACAAATATTATTATTAACCACTTTGCAATCTCCATGGAAAAGCCGGCAATCCCCCGTGCACCCAGTATATAAGCAACCAATGCTAATACCAGAAAAACTACAGCAAGTCCTACCAAATCAGGTATTTTTTACTCCCCCCGGTTATTATTTAATCAATATAATTATTATATTATATGTATATATAATTTGACTATCAAAGTAAGTAACTTTCTCTCAATGATTTTATTTTTTCAATTGAAATCTTCTTTTATAATAGTATTGACCGATTCAATAAAATTTTTTAATCTGTATTATTTATAGGAAAGTAGTTCTATGTTTTTTATCTATTCGAAATATATAAGAAAAATGCAACTTAATAAAAAAAAGAATATATTAAATAAGTCTTCTTTCTCATTCGAAAAGGGGAGTACCATATCTTAAACCAGAACTAGAGTAGAAAAAGACTTGATAGAAAAAGACTAATTGAGTGTAATTCAATAACTTAAATAAAATGAAAAAAGGGTCAGATTGGTTCAGCCCTTTTCTCTCCTTTTCATTTATAAGTCTTACTTCAATTTTGTTCCGCATTCTCCGCAGAATCTGGTATTCAAGCTTACATTGTTCCCACAACTCGGGCATTTTGCCAGAGCTATGGATGCCCCACAGTTGTTACAGAACTTTCCTTCTCCAGAGGGCTTACCGCATTCAGGACATACTGTTTGCCTTCTTTCGATTTCACCCTTGAAGACATTTGCGTTATCTGCCTTTTCCCTCATCTCTGCTACCATGCGTTCTGCCCTTATTGCAGTCAACTCGACATTTTCTCTTGGTGCGCACTCTACGCAGAGATTATCCTGTTCGTTCCAGTCAGATTCACAGACATATTTTTTACATCTGGAGCACCTGTAGAAGTGCTCTTTTGCTTCATTCTGGGCAAGTTCAAAGGCCTCTTCCCATTCCTTTCGCCACTCTGGAGACATGCCCTGTTTCCGGTCGTTAAGAATATCCACACCTCTTTCGATTGCATTTCCAAGGCGGTACTGACCTAAAAGATCAGAACCTGCAGAGAGTGTTCTTCCAACCATTCCGAAAAAGCCTGTTTTTCTGTACGTTCTTGATTCAATGAACCTTGTCTTGTATCCATCCTGGCAGATATCACAGTAGAAAGTAAACTGAAAACCGGCTTCGGAACTGTTATCTTCGTAGTTTCTCGTAAAAGGCTGAAGTGAATGATTATTCTGGAATCCCATTTTATCACCTTAACGGCTTACCACATTTGAGACACTTCTTGTTTGTAATGGACTGTTCGGTCCTGCATTTAAGATCTGGACAGATAATGATCATTGGAATGCCACAGCTATTGCATTTTTCTCCAATAAAAGTTTCTTTTCCACAACTAATGCATATACTCCACAGAGAAAGTCCACAATGTCCGCAAACTTTTGCCCCATCTTCAAGAGGATACCTGCATATAAGGCATCTCATAGGCCCAAGAGGATTTTCCTGTGTGCAAAAAGGACAGAAGTTGGAATCTCGCGAAATCAATTTGCCGCAGTATTTACACGGGTGTTTGTAACTGGCTATATCTATTCCCCTTCTCTAGTTTATATTTGTCCGAAGATATCTGGACAAATATTTTACCAGTAAATATTCTATTATTGTTTTTTAATTTTCCGGTGCTAATGTATAAAGTCCAAAAATTTAAAAAAGTTTATTCTTTGAATAAATTAAAAAATATCCGGCTTTAAAAAATATTACTTGTCTCAAAATCAAAACTGCCTCAAAATTCTTATTCGTCTCTCTTTAATCTCAATATAAGGTTTCATTCATTTCTGTAAATTGTACTTTATATTCTATGATCTTCTTGAAATACTATTCATATATGTTAAAGATTTAAAAAAGCATAAATTATTAAGAAGTTGCAGAATTTCAGACCAAAAAAAGTGTTATAATTTTATAAACATCATAATTTTATAAACAATCATTCAATGATCTTTCTAGCCTCAATATAGTATCTTTTCTCGTTTTCCTTTCCCAGAGAAAATGACTTTCTTGGAAGGACACCCTTCTTTTTTATAAGAGAAAAAAATTCACTTTTTTTAAGGGAAGGAAGGAAGAAACCAATGTTCCCTTTCTCTTTTCCTAGTTTTTCCACAATCCCAGGATCATGTTCATACTCAACTGAATAGTCATCAATAATCTCATCAAGAGTCTCTACTTCAAGGTCGTGTTTTGGATTCTCAAAGATCAGTACACCGCACCTGTCTTCCGTGATAAATCCGATTGAATGACCGGTTGAAGAGCCGATATTTGATAGGTCTTCTGTTAAATTACAGGCTGGAAGTTCTATGATCCTTGCATTGAATTTACTAAGAAGTTTCTCAGGTTCTACTTCCTTTACAACCCTGTGAATAGGCTCAAAAGTAAGGCCTGGATCATGAATGTTTACAAGTTCAACCATAGCGTACCTTGCAGGATGATTCCCAGGCACAGTTTTTTTAATCTTTTCCCAAAAACTTTTTGCTGCAGCAAGGCTATGATTTCCGTCACCAACAAGAAGGAGCCCGAGGGCTTGAATCTTTTCCGAAATTTCTTTAATTATTTTCTCGTCACTGAGCTTATAGCCAGTGATATGGCCTCCTTCTTCCATCAGTTCAAAGTCGTAAACCTTATTGTCTACATATACAAAATCATGTATAGTTCCTGGGAATTACCTCGAATTCAGGGTCATTATATAATACCAGAATATGGGAAAGTTCTAGATCTGCGTTTTCTCTGATTCTTACTCTTGCAGGAAGCCTTTCTTTGATCGTTCCTTCAGTGGGCCGAATAAAAGAATCAGATCCGTTAAATTCATATTCTTCGAGATCAATTGCAGCTACAAGGCCTGTTCTCTCATTGCCTGAGACAGAACGCTTTATAAGAATAAAGCTGGGGCCGTGGTCAGTAAGAATTTTTTTGTAATTACTTATATTTTCATGGATCTTTTCTACTCTTTTTTCGTCTAAAGGAAGATAAATTTCCGGATAAATTAGGTTTAAAGCAGAAGGAGTATTTCCAACAAATTCTTCAACCCTTTGCCAGTATTCTATATCCTGAGTGTGCTGATCGCAGGCAATTACTGCCCATTTTTCCCAATTATCCTTTGGAAGAAGAATGTGAGGGACGTGCAATATCATGATTTATTAAAAAAAGAAAGAGGATATAAAGATTTCTGAAAATATCTTTTTAATATCAATTCCGGAAAATTCTCTCACTCAATTATGTATGAATAAAACTTACCGAAGTGAGATGCTTGCGAGATACTTGCTGCTTCATTTGAGTAGATTATTCTGCAGCAAACGAGGAGTGGCCAGTGCAGCCTGGGTGTGTCGGATACTTGGAGACACTAAGATTATACTATTTTTGTGACTGTGAAGTCTATGTTGAAAAAACGTAGTATAAATAGCCTAGAGGCGCTGCATCCATTAACTGCATTCCCCAATACAGTTTCTTCGAAATATTATGTTCTCCAAATGTACTGTTTCGAAGATGGATCAGCGCCTTCCAGAGATTTTTGTCAGGTGGCAGAACTCTCCATTTCACTTTCCAACTCTATATATAACATTATATCATTGATATTTTAAATTAATTCTAGCAAAAATTTTTCTCAAATAAAAAATATTTCGGCATAAAAAATTTCAAAGCAAGAGTACGGGCCTGCATTTTATATGGAAGTACTTTTAAAAATTACTTCCTTTGCATAGCTACGGAGAGTGTTCACTTCGCCACATCACATCCAGCGTTCTTCCGCGCATCCCTTGTTTCCAGGAACATTGTATACTTTATCGTATCCTTTCTTTTTCAAGATTGAGCTGTATACTGAAACGTCTGGAATTGTCATAATAAACAACTACTTGAGACGAGAAAGATCAAAATATATCTGACAGTCTCTTTATATCTGACCAAACCCCGCAAACACAGTAAAAATTATTAAAATTCCCCCTAAATAATAACAGCGTACTTCATATGTTTTGAAAAATATCATCTTTACTGGAAAAGAAGTTAAAGTTGATAATGATACTTATTAATGTGAATATAAATATAAGTAATAAAAATATAAATACAAGGTAGATATTATACAAGATAGTATACGCGTAAAAATTCAAAAAATCTGGTACATTTAATCCGTTTCTTGGTTCACTATCTTTCGCAATCTTGATATATTGATAGGCGCATCCATCGTGAGGCTGAACTACTAAATTTAAAAAATCATATTAATTATTTCTTCAAAAGATTAGAGTTTTCCATGAAGCATAAAAAAGAAAAACCCCAGGCTTCGGGTCAACAGAAACAAAAAAGAAACCGACAGGAGCTGAAAGGTTCTCAAAATTCGAGTAAGAAGAATCCAAAGTTCAGTGAAAAACACACAGAAGACAAATCTCGAAGCTTTAATAAAAGTTCTTTCAATAAGAGCCTTGGCGCTGAAAAAAGCTCGAATTCGGCCAGAAATACTTCCCATCGCTTCGAATATGAAGATGACCATATTTTCTGGTGCCGGAAATGCAACCTTCCCTTGATAGGAGAAGAATGCGGAAGATGCGGCAGTAAAGGAGAAATTATCCAGCTTTCCCAGCCTTCTGACGTCAGATTATGTTCCCCTTACGAGAGGGAAGTGCTTGTAAGGCAACTTTATTCAGCTTTCGGCTTCAGTCCTCTTGGAGAAAGGCTCATTCTTCTCAATAAAATTCCTGGTGAGGATAAAACTGATGAAGTAATCGTAGATGGTTTCATTTTCGGAATTCTCCGTTTTGAGCTCTCTAAAATGGATTACAACTTTGAACCTTCCCTTCATGGAGCAAAAATTCTCCTGGAATATACTGCAGGCAAGAAAGTCGGACTTAAGAAAGCAAACAGACATCTTAACGGAAAGAATATCCCTGCAGAGATTGTCGGGTCTTTTGATACCAATATAAAGGCAGGAGATTTCGTCCTTGTGACTGCAGGCAGCCTTACGGGATATGGAGTATCCTATATTGATGGTGTGGATTTTTCAGACCTGAAAAATCTGTCTGAAAACAAAGGCCTGCCTGAAAACAAAGTTTCGACTGAAACTGAAGTCCTAATTGAAAAGGAAACCAAAAAGAAATCTGAATCTTCACTTGATGCCGGGAGAAAAGTTATCCGAATCAGAAAGGTTGACAGCAATGAGGCATCCCTTAATCCTGAAATCCCGGACATCAGGGCATGCATAGAAGCTAACAAAAAACACCTGCAGATTCTTGGCAAAAACGCAATCAACACTATTCGCGGAATTGTTTCCAGAACCGAACATAAAAACCTGCCAGTCTACGTTTCTTTTAGCGGGGGAAAAGACAGCCTTGTGGTGCTGGACCTGGCGCGGGCCTCCCTAAAACAGAGAGAACTCAAAGCTTTCTTCCTCAATACGGGAATAGAATTTCCAGAGACTGTCGAGTTTGTAAGACGTTTTTGCCGGGAGATGGAAATTTCTCTTGAAGAGGTGGATGCTGGTTCTGCTTTCTGGGAGCAAGTAGAAAAATTCGGGCCTCCTGCAAAGGATTTTCGCTGGTGCTGCAAGGTATGTAAACTGGCTTCTGCGGGAGACCTGGAAGCAGGGAAAGGAAGCTGTTCTCTCTCAAGTAAGGATACAGGTAGCATAGCTTATCTGACAATTGATGGCAAGCGAAAACATGAATCATTTTCAAGGGCAAGGATTGCTGCAAGTGAAACAAATCCCTTTGTTCCCGCCCAGCTTAATCTCTTCCCTATCAGAGACTGGAAGGCACTTGAAGTCTGGCTTTATATCTACTGGAGAGGACTTTCATATAATCCGCTCTATGATCTCGGCTTCGAAAGGGTGGGTTGCTGGCTTTGCCCGTCAGCTCTAGCTGCCGAATATGCAAGGGTAAAAGAGCTACACCCTGAGATGTATGAGAAGTGGAATACTTTCCTGTACGAATGGGCAAAATCCAGAGGCCTTCCGGAAAAATTCGTAGAACACGGGTTCTGGCGCTGGAAGGAACTGCCTCCTAAAATGCTCAGGCTGGCAGAGGAACTCGGGATTACCGTTCTTGCAAGAGAAAATACCGAAGTTTTTGAAATTACAGTGGTAAGTGGAATTTCCCCATGCAGGGCTGGAGGCTTTTCAATTGAAGCAGGAGTTCGGGGTATCAGGGAAAAAGAAGCTGCAGATTTCGTAAACGTGCTGGGAAGTACGGTTTACGCGGAAGAACTGGGCATGTTGCTGGTCAAAACCGGAGAAGGAACTGTAAAGTTTTTTTCAAATGGCAACCTGCTTGTAAGTTCGGAAACAAAGGAAAAAGCTGTAAGCCTTTTTAAGGAAACTGCCAAGCAATTCATAAGGCTTTCCCGCTGTACAGGCTGCGGTATCTGTGTAAAGGCCTGTCCTGCAGGAGCAGCTTCTCTTAATGAAAAAAAGCCATGTGTAAGCGAAGCTTGTATCAGATGTGGGAAATGTACTGAATCCTGCGTAGTGACCAGGTATTTTAACAAACTTGTACCCGATCTGGATCAAAAATTAAAAGTTTAAATTTAGATTTGTGTATCTCTTTGACGACTACATAATTATAGTAGATTGAATCTTTTTTTGCAAATCTTTTATTTCCTGAAACTTCTCTACTTTTTCTTCCAAAATTGTAAACCCTACATCTTTTATAAACCCTACATCTTTTAAGTTATCAAGGGCCATTTCCGCTACAACGGAAGAATTGGCTAGAAGTTGTTCTTCGGCCTGGATTCTTAATGTTTCAAGTACCCACTGGCTCTGCAGAGCAGCTTCATTAAGTCCCCTCTTTAAGGAAAGTTTCCCTATTTCTTCTATGGAAAGCGCTGTTGAACTGAGAGCTTCATCAAGGTATTTTTCCGCAGCTAGTTTACCTATTTCCTCAAGCAAGAGAAGCGTACTGACGGTCTCAAGTTCGATTTTCTCTGCTGCTGCCTTTTTTCCAATCTCTCCCAGACCTGTTGCTACGTTAAGCACAATTTCTTCCATACCCTGCTTTGCAGCAGAAGTCCCTATTTCTTTTAAAAGTAAGGAAAAAGTAATTGTCTTTTCCTGACTCTGTCGCTGTTGGGAAAATTTCCATATTTCCATCAGGGTTGTAGCAGCAACCTTTGAGCCAGCCTCAAGCGAGTGCCTGGCTGCAACTATTCCCAGTCTTCCCATTGCAATAAAAGCTTTATTAAGAGAAGATTCATATCCCTTTTCTGCTGCTTTCTTTGCCAGTTTCCCAAGGGCTAGAGCGGAATTGATGGTAACAAGTTCCATTTCATTTTCTGTAGCTGCCTGTGCTAAATCCTCAATTGAAATAATAATTCTCTGGACATCTGCTTCTTCATTTTCAGATATGAAATCTGCTGCAATCGCTGTAAGGGAGTCCAGGGCCTGGAAAACTTTATTCTCATCTCTACTCTCAATTGCAAAATCGCCTGTTTTAACCGCTTCTGCCTCATTTAATGTAATCATTCTTTTTGCCCCTCTTTCATTAGTCTTAGTAACAAATTGAGTTCAAGTCCCTTTTCGTCGCATTTTGAAAGTATGTCTATACTTATTATTCACACACTGTCAATTTCAAATTATTATTATGCTGTATGTTATTTGGATATCTATGAGGTTAAGACATTATTAGTGTTACTGTTTATCTTATCCGATATTATATATTTAAGAGAAGTTGGTGCCATTAAACGATTTGTTATTATTGACAGAAAAAAAATGGTAAAATCGGCTCTGTAGGAATCCTCTGAGATGAGAAGTATCCAAGTCTCCATTAATTTGAACTGAATAGAATGATCTCTTTTTGCTGATTAGTTTTCAGCTCATTGCAACTGATTTGGATAGTTTTTCTACAGAGCCATAATAAGGGAATTTTTAACATGTTTTTATGGTTGTGGAATATATACCATGTCTCAAAAAGTAGTAGGAAGAAGCTCCTTGTGTGTGTGGAGCAGGAACTGTACGCTCAGGGGAAAGATGGTACAGTTATATGATTGATGATACATGCGAGAATTAAAATTTCATTTTTTTTCTGCTGTGCTGAATTTTATAATAAATTTCGTTCCTTTACCTATTTTTAATTCGATTGTGCCATTCAGCTGATCCACAAGGATGTTTACAAGCTGCAAACCAAGGGTGTCGGAATTTTTAAAATCAGTTTTTTCGGGGATGCCAACTCCGTTATCTGAGACTATAAGAGTGTGTTGAGTACTTTTTCCGGAAAATTTGTCTTCATTGTCACTCAGCTTATCTTCAGCTTTTTCACTGAAAAGTTTAATTTGAACTTCTCCTGTTTTCCTGTCTGGAAATGCATATTTTAAGGAATTAGAAACAAGTTCATTAATGATCATACCTAATGGGACTGCAATATCCATATCAAAGAAAACATTTTCTTTAAGTTCCATATTTAAGCTAACATCAGTATTTCCAAGACTGTATGTCTGAAGAAAGTTCTCAACGAGTTTTTCAAGGTATCGTGAGAAATTCAGTGTATCTGTTCCTTCACCTTCGTGCAACTCTTCATGGATAAGAGCAACTGAAGTTACTCTTTCCTGGCTTTCTCTGAAGGCTTCAAGAACTTCTGAATCATTAATATCCTTTCTGCCTTTGAACTTTTCAGCCTGAAGGTCAAGAAGTGAGGAGATTACCTGAAGATTATTCTTGATTCTATGATGGATTTCCTTTTTACGGGCGATCTCAATGTTCGCAAGGGCGTATTCAGCTTCTCTTCGCTTGGTTATGTCAGTGAGCATGCTCAGAGAGCCCATAAACTTGCCATCCTTATCAAAAAGAGATTTAGCGTTTAGATGTGCCCATATGGGGGAGCCATCCTTTCGCATTAATTTCAATTCATAGCTCCCATTGATACCCTTCTGCCTCCTTTCCAGATTCAGTTTGGCGACAGCCTTACTTTCTTCACTGATAAAGTCCCATATAGGTCTGCCAATACCTTCTTCTAGACTGTATCCAAACATATCCGTTATTTTTTTATTAGCGTAAGTGATTATTGCTTTGTCATTGATTGTGAGTATACCTTCGTTTGCTGTCTCTACGATGTTGCGGTACTTTTCCTCGCTCTCTCGTAGAGATTCCTCTACTTTTTTGCTCTCAGTAATATCCTGAGTTGTCCCTCTAATTCTAACAGGATTGTTGTTGTCATCGAAAACAACTTCGCCTTTCGTATGTGCTGTGCGCTCCTCTCCATCGGCTAGAATTATTCTGAAATCAGCTTTTATTGGTTTTCCGTTTAATGCCCCGTTAACGGCATTATCTATGTAATCTCGATCATCTGGATGCACGTAATTCAAAAACATGCTATAATTTACTTCAAATTCTTGGGGCTTTAGTCCAAAAATTCGATACATTTCATCTGACCATTTTAATTCATTAATTGCAAAGTTTAGTTCCCAACTTCCAATGTGCGCCACTTCTTGGGCTTCAGCAAGACTTCTTTCGCTTTCTTTCAATGAGGCGTAAGCCTTCTCAAGTTCAATTGTACGTTCCCTTACTTTTACTTCTAAACTATCGTGTGCTTTTTTAAGGGCTTCTTCCATTCGTTTTCGCTCTGTGACATCCATGTGGGAGGAGATGAGACGATCGCCACAAACAACATACGATGTGAGGAATTCCCTGTCCACGTAAGGGCTGCGGTACTGGAATGTGACAGCCTTGCTTGACTGCCGGGCCTTCTCGATCATGGGAAGATAGAATGAAGCTACCTTGCAACCAAGCACTTTTGATCCCTTTTTTCCTTTTGCCTCATCAATATCTTTCAGACCGAGGAGTTTTAATCCGGCAGGGTTGAGGTCCTCAAAAATCCAGTCGACGACATTACCCTGTTCATCGTAGATGAGCCGATCTATGTAGAATACCTCCTGCACCGTTTCGAACAGATCACGATACTTGGCCTCACTCTCCCGCAACTGTTCCTCAAGCTCCTTCTGATCACTTATATCGAATCCATAAATGTTTACGCACTTTTCTTCGGGAAAGGGGTGAAACGAGATCAAGTATACTCTTTTTCCCATTTTAGCTTCCATTTTTTCGGGGTTATTCTGTGAGATCGCCCTTTGAATAAAATCTCCGATACAGGAAGGTAATTTTTCTCCTACTCTCACACCCCATTCATGCAATAAGGGCTCACCTGCCTTATTTGAGTAAAGAACCATCCCATCCTTTCCAATACTAAGCAAAGGATTCGGGTTATTTGCCAGAAATTGCTCCATTCTTTTCATTTTCCCTCTTGCTGAGATTTCTTTATACGAGTTGCCACACATCTCAATGATCAGAAAAGATTAATATCTTAATTCATATTATTTTTTTGTTTTTATTAGGTTATTAGGTTATAATTCATAAAATGGATCTGTTAAATACATCTTTTGCGACAATGACCACTGTGAAAGGGAGTGTTAGAGTCAGTAACTCTCGCGAGAGTGTTAGGAGAATCACTAATGAACCCTAATATTGCTGGCACTGTTCATCGTATGAATGGTTTGAGCTTTATGACAGGTTCTATTACAGGTTCTAATAGAAATTGTCTGTATTCAATTAGACACTGGTTTGAACAAATGGGTTCAAATATTTCTTACTGCGGATTCTTGCAGATAACTCTAATGAGCTACTGTACTAATTAGCCCTGCAAGTTTTGCAAAGAGTTTTACATTCTTATATTTCTTCGAAACTTTATAGTTACTTTTTAAAATAGATAAATGAGAAATGGTATATATAGAAAAAAATGTCTATTTATGTTGAGGTGGGGTGGAATAAAAAAGAAATATCTTTTACTATTTTGTATTGTAATGCTATACAATTACACAGAAACTCAAACTAATATGATCAATTCTGTGTCATCTGTGTATCTCACGTCTGCAAAAAATACGATCGAAGATCCATCAGTTCAAGTTATTGCCGAGAAAGTTAATGAAAATGATATATCAATAGTTCATCCGCATCAATCAAACTGTTATGAATCCACTGCTAGTGGCTCGTGGGTTACACTTGCTAATGTGAAGTATGCAACCGATCCTACATATGAAGACCTTATTGAATTTATTAAATCAGACAGAACAGACGAAATAGAATATGATTACTATAATTTTGTTTGTGCTGACTTTGCTCAAGCCGTGCACAATAACGCAGAAAAAGCTGGAATAAAAACTGCATGGGTGAGTATAGAGTTTGAAGATCGAGATTATGGGCATGCCTGTAATGCATTTAACACAACTGACAGAGGAATGATTTTTATTGATTGTACGGGACCGGATCCCTACCAGCCAGGAAATTGGGACTCTATTGTAAAAATAGAAGTTGGAGAAGTATACAGGCCCGAAGAACTATACAAAAAAGGTTCAGCTTATGAGCCAATGGGAGTAGTCAAAAACTATAAAGTTTACTGGTGATTTAATTTCTCACTCTGGCTTAACTTTTTACTGGGACCTTAATCACTTTTATATCTTTTTCTACTTACTAAATATTTTATCAATAAGATCATAAATTTTTATCCCTATTTTTTTTTAGATAGATCTTACTCTTTATCATCTCTAAGAAAAAGGTTTAAAAACAAGATCTTCTATGTACATTATAATTAAATTAAACATGTTGTGTTGGTATCTATGGTAACCAGCAGAGAAAGACAGAAAGCAAATCTGGCCAGAATGAAAGAAATTATGGAAGAAATTGAGAATACAACAAATGACTGCGATCTAATCGCTGAGTTACATAGACTTCTAAAAAGGCAATACCCCCTGTCCTTAAAATGGCATTTAATTGTATTCAAAAGTGAAGTTGAACATAGTTTATGGCATCTGGAAGGCATAAGAAAGGAAGAAATTGAAATAGCAAAAAGAAAGAAAAAGATGAAAACAAAGCTAGAAGAAAGCCTGAAACAAGTTTACTACAAATATTCAGATATTCCAAGCGCATTTAAGCTTGATTATTATATGGTATACGATATTGAAAGAAATCAATACAAATGGATAAAATTGAACGCTTCCGGAAACCCAAGGGTAAACATTTTTGCAATTCCAAAATCCATGATCGGAGAAGGTAAACTCCAATGGAGCGAGGAGGTAAAACAAAAATGGGGAGAAGACAGTATAGGACAAAGCGAACTAATGGAAAGAAGTATTCTTAATTGAATACTTTTGATCTTATCCGGGAGTAGAAATCCTCTTATCTAAATTATCCGGGAGTAGAAATCCTCTTACTAAAATAAATTCATTAGTTTAAACTAAGATTAGTAAAGTAATGTATAGAATTTCTTCATCCACAAAAAGTCTAATAGCTAAGTAAGAATATTGTTTCGTCCACTTCTTTGTTTCAGTCAAGAGATTCGGCTTCATGTATAAGTTCAGAATCGTTAAAGGCCTCAAGGGCAAGCTTTGTCATAAGCATATGACTAACCAGAAATTTGTCTTTAGTTTCAAGGATAATTGTTTCAAGGGAATTGGAAGCCTTTATGATCATATTCTCAAAGTTATTGAAGTCTTCATAAGAGAATTCATCTTTTGGAAGGACAGACGTATGCTTTAAAAAATCAGTTCCTTTCCCCTCCTGCGCAAGCAAGCTTAAAATTTTTGGAAAATCTTTAGGGAAAATAGTTGCATCTTTGCCCTGAGAGGAAGATAAAATTATTCCTGATATGGAAGCGAGAATTCCTCCATTATCCGGAAATCCGATACTCTCTTGCCTGAATTTCTCTTTTCCTATAGATCCTATTGCCAGAGCAGCAACCAGAGTTTCCCTTTCCATCTTCTGAAAAGAGGCGGAATTCATTATTTCTCCCAGGTATGCAATTGCAATCCTGACCGCTGCTTCCATCCCCTGTCCGGCAGCTGCCTTCCCGATTGAGCAGAGAGAGTACAGAATACTAAAACCAGTATCAGACATCTTCTGCTCTCTTGCAGCATCAGCCATTTTTCCCAGAGACAGAAGAGACAGAAAAACTCCGATTTCCATTTTTTGAAGGACAGCAGCATTACCTATTTCTCTTATGCTGATTACAGCTTTTTTTGCATCTGGTTCGAGCCCCTTGTTTATGTATTCAGTTCCTCTCTCCGTAAGGAAATCTATTGATCTGAGCACACCAAGCTCATCATTATCTTTAACAGAACTTATACCAAGATCTGTTGCTCTACTTTCGTTTAAAACAGACATTCAAAACACCCCAAAAAATTTTACATCCGGAAAGATATCTCAAATTGAGATTATCAGGTTGCCAGCTAATCCTTCTCTTTAAAGGAGAGCAGGTCCCCAGGCACAAATTGATCCATAACATTAAATGGTTTACTTGTCAGAACTGCTTACAATATGAGTGATAAAAGCTCATAATTACTGGAAAATTTCTATTTTACTCTGAAACTTTTATTTTGTCTCTCTTCCGGTTTCTCAAGTTCCGGTGTTTCAAAGTTAAGGAGTGCGACTTCGGCTACAATTGAAGCACTCATCAGGCACCTGTCTTCTGCGTTAAATTTAATTGTCTCAAGTGAATAGGCTGCCTGAAGCAGAGCTCTGGGGAGTCCCATTCTATCTGCAGTTTTTCCAATATCCTCAAGAAAACGGACACTTGTACTGGCAGTTTCTTTTAGATCTTTTTCAATTGCTCCAGTTCCGATTTCCTGCAGCAGTAATTCAACGTTTAATGCGGCATCTTCGAATTTCTGGTTTGCTGCAATTTTTCCGGTTTCCCCAAGAAGGGCAACTGTACTGTTTGCAAGATCCCCCAAGCTTTGCCATGTAACGCTTTTTCCAATCTCTCCAAGAGCAAAAATAACTGCAATTGTTTCCTTTTTGGTTCTTGTAATAGCCGCTGTATTTCCCATCTCCCCCAGGCAGGAAGCTGCAATTTTCACTGCAGACTCCATTTTTTGTTCTGCCGCAGCCTTTCCGATCTCTCCAATAGCAAGTGCTACACTAGCAAGGACATTTTCCATTCGCTGACGGTATGCTTCTATGGAAACAGGAGACAAATACATAATAGCATTGACAAGAACTCTTTCAAGCCTGGCTGTACCCGCTGCTTTTCCAATTTCCTTGATATATTCGATCAGCCTTTTAATGTCGCTTTCCTGTCCTTCTTTTGCGTAGTTCACTGCAAGCTCGGACAGAAATTTAAGTATCTTATTAACTTCAGTTTCGTCCTTATCTCCGACCAAAGCCAGCCCTATCTCCAAGGCCTCGTTTTCATCCAGTGGTAGAATCCTTTATGCCCCCAGATTCTATAAAGTAAGTATGGATATGTGAGAATAAGAGCTTTATCCCTATTATTATAGCAAAAAAGCGAAAAGAACACTTAAATTAGAATCTTTTTTTATTATAATGCCTGGCTGCAAAAATTAAAAAAAAGATAAAGATTTGTTTCATTTTGATGATTACTTAAATAACCTAGTCGTTTTGCTTTAATAGTTTGTCATTTCCTTTTCAATAGTTTAATCATTTCCTTCCCAAAAACCAGGTAGTAATATCCATTATCCAATATTATATATATTATGCGTTGTATATTATTTGTTGGAAAAGATTGCGATTGATATGCATAATATAGCTAACTTTTGTATTGAGAATAATATTTCCGAACATAACCAGAGCATTGTTCTTGAGTATCTAAAGGACCTGAATCGTAGTGGCTTGAAGGAAGCTACCGTTAGCAACAATGAGCATTTTTTGCGGTTCCTGTTGACACATACTAAGACCGACCTGGACAAGTTGACCAGGAAGGATGTTAATGATATCCAAGACGCGATAAATGATTGGACGAAGAAAAATGGGAAGCCTGCCAGTCCTACAAGTAAGATGCAGTATAAAATTACGTTTCAAAGGTTCTTGAAAGGATATGGTGCAAGCACTGATAATAAAGAGTTAATTAAGCTTGCAAAGTTCGGATTTGCTAGAGTTGAAGGGAAAAAATTAGAGTCCGAAGATATCCTGAGTGAGGAAGAAGTTGAGAGAATAATTGCGTGTTGTATTGGTATCCGGGATAAAGCATTGGTAGCCATAATTTATGAGTTGGGAGCAAGAGTGGGGGAAATTCAAAATTGTAAAATAGGTGATTTTAAAGACCATCCCTATGGATTTCATATAACGCTTAATGGGAAGACTGGGAAGCGGCAGGTATTATTGCATAAGTATCAGGTGTACCTTAAGCAGTGGCTTGTTGATCATCCAAATGCAACTGATCCAAAAGCTCCCCTTTTCACTACAGCTAGGGAGTATACTGATAGTAGTTATAGTAAGAATAAACAGAAACGGGGTAAGGATGAAATGCGTGTACACACGCCATTAAGAACAATATCCATGAATCTATTATTGAAGAAGGCGGCCAAAAAAGCTGGAATTAAGAAGAACGTATATTGTCATTTACTCCGTCACAGTCAAGCAAAATTCTCAGGTCGATTCTCAGAACAGTATTAATATATTCCCAAAATCCATTAATACGCCAAAGATGGAAGTAGTGGTAGACAGTTTTCCACGACAGAAAGTCCTGGGGTAACAGTCGCCATGCACAGCCAGAACGTAGCAAATAAAAGACGGCATTTAATATCTCTCGATGAGGATGAACACGCTTTCTACCTCGATTAGTTCTGGGATTAGGAAAATAAGGCTTAATTAGTTCCCATTCTTTATCGGATAAATCGCTAGGATAAGGACGTCTTATAGATAGGTTTGACATTAACGAACAATCAGGGAATAAGGGTTATTTAATTTTAAGACAGCCTCTTAGTCTCCTGCTCTAATGCTGAAAAGTTTTGTCTTCTCCTACATAAAACGAGTAGAGAATACGAATAAGAAACAATACAATAAAAAAATCTAAAATAGTATACTAAACATGGGGGTAAAATAAATGTTCGGATTTGGCTTTGGTAGAGGCTGTGGATTTGGTGGCTTTGGCGGCTTTGGCGGCTGTGGAGGATGCTAAACCAATCACTGCCCGTTGAATAATTGCTTCATGGATCAAAAGCTGTTTAGCTATTATTGGCTTGCTAAATAGTGAAGGAGTATAATATAAATTGTCTTAGACACTCAAAAAATCAAATTGCGGACGGCCACCCTACCTTAAAAGGTAGGGTATGCTTCGGGCCGTCCGCCGATTTCTGGGGAAGTTAGAAATCACTTAGTTTCAATTGTCCAGATTTCTTTATTCTATTTGATCTAATCTCTTTTTTTGGTTTTCCTTGGGATTCGTTAATATAATGCCTGATTGTGTCAGCAGTTACATTCCCAATTGATCTATAGAACTTATCACTTGACCATAAACTTCCACCCCAGTATTTTTCCCTTAGTTCAGGATGAAGCTTAAATAATCTGTAAGAACTTCCTCCTTTTAGGTATTGAATTACTTTGGATAGTGAGGTGCTTGGATGGAATTCCAGAAACAAGTGCACATGATCTTCTACTATTTCCATGGCATGTATTCTATAGCCTTTCTCAGTACAAATGTTTTTGAAGATTGATTCGCAATTCTTTTTAACTCTCTTGTTGTAGAATATTTTGAATCTGTACTTAGGCGCCAATACGATGTGGTAGGTGATCTGACCATTGCCATGGCTAAAACTACGCAATTCCAATGCTTATCACATCCTAGCCATAGGTGGCTGCAACCGCCTGTGGTTATGGTGTCAAAAAACATTATATTGAAAAAAGTGACGATTTTAGATTATTAAGGTGAATGTCGAAAAACCTGCGAGGGTTCACTTCATCCCAGACTTAAAAGTCTGGGCATTCGTGACCCTCCGCGCTCCCATAGCAGTAAAATCCATAAAGACACATTCGTACAGCCTTTCAGAGGACTAAAGAAACAGGAGAACTTAAGCATATTAAAGTCTAATCTGTTTTTTGAATTCTCCGAAATGATAGGGATTAGCCAAAAAAGGCTGACGAATGAGTCTAACCTACTTTTACTAGAGGACTTATGCGGTTGGAATGAAAAATCAATAGCATTAAACCGTCAACTGTCCAAAGTGCGTATTAATCACGATGTCTGATGCGCTTGATTTTGTACTTCAAGTGCGTAAGTCCTAAAGAGAATGCAAATTTAGATATTTTTACCCAAATGTATAATTCAGGTAGTTTTGAGACAGCCTAAATATTAAAGTTTCAATTCTGAGCTGGCGGAAAATAATTCTCTATTTACCACAATCCAATCCATTTGAGAGAATACAAGCACACAATCCCTAGCAGAATATTTATTGCTACAAGTTGACCTCTTCTTTTCTTCCATCTTTTTGCTATTACATGATTTGTCCAGTATGCCATTGAAGTCGCCAGCATTCCGTTCACAAAAGCCACAACAACATCAGGAAACCCAAAAATCGTACTGAGAACAAATCCAATTCCTCCAACCACACATACAGGACAGACCATATTACCCCTTTTATCTTCTGCTTTCATATTATCTTATTAAGCTTTGTTTATATCATATCTCAAAATATAAATAGACCTATATAAGAAAAAGCAGGAACAATAATATGTGCATTATAGAATTATAAAGCATACTTGTGCTTTGATATTGATATTGGCGAAAAATACATGAAAGCTAACACTTCATTTAGAGGACTTCTTTTAGAGAAGCTATACAATTACTACCCGATAGGATAGAAGAAATAAGCCCCTTCTTTTTAAAAAACATGAATCAAAATTACGCTGGCGCACCTCGCTTCAAGCAAGGGATTGTTTGTGCCACCTCTTTCGCTTCTATCCTTTCATACACTTAACCACGCACACATACCTAGAAGCCACGTACATGGCCAGGGCTATCGCTCATAGCCAGATGGACTAATATATCCCGGACAGCTCCACAATAAATTGAAAAGAGTTTAATGAATAATTTAAATCAGCTTAGAAGTAGATGGTAGAGTTTTGAGTCCCTATTCTCAAACCCTACCTGCGATCCAACCCAAAGATTAAGAGGAAACCCTATTTCTCTTAATCTGGACATTTATAAGGTCTCGGGGATATATATCATAACCGATACAAAAGATTGTTTCTGATTTGAACTTTAAATATAATTGAAAAATTATAGTATATTGATAATTTTAATATCCTTAAAACAAAATGAATTAGACATTTTTTCGATTAAATACAATTTTTGATATGATTTATTATAAGTAATTTATCCAATTAGTACATGCTGGAGTTGGGAAATAACTGGGGAATCATCTACCATAATGAAAGAATCGCCTGGGATTGCTGATCCTTCTTCGAACCAATATGCTTGGGGGAGCTTAATGGTCGAAGAGACTGTATTGGGGGATACAGTGAAAGGATGCAGTGACCCTGGGCTTATTCTTATGTAGCTCTTTTTGCTGCCCTTTTACCATATTTTTTTTCTTAATGTCTTAGTTTTAACTTGAATGAGTTGGCTCTGTTTTATCAAGGTTTTTTGACAAAGACTCTCATGAGTACAGGAAATTCAATGTCTAAAACTCTACTAAATATAAACCTGCTCCTGATTTTGCAGATTAGAAACTTTGTTTCCAAAGAAATATTAGCCGATGAAAAAGATTCTAAAATGGGGTTATTTTACAAAATCCCGTAGAATATCTTGTCTCTGGGGAAGCATAGATGTCGGGTATAGACACTGATGAATTTATGTCGATTTCTTTTGATTTACAAAAAATAGCCTTGCTCCTTGTCATAATCGGGTTTATCATAATAAGGATAGGTAAATTAAGTAAAGAAAAATTGAAAAAACATGATATGATATTCACATCAGGATATTTGCTAGTAGTCTTATCCGTTCCATATATGATTAATTTTGTATACGACGCCTTAGTTTCTCAATCAATTTCTCCTTTGATTTTCATCCATTCCTTGATAGGAGTTGTGGTTTTATTTCTGGGATTTATAGTTGTAATTAACAGACGCAAATGGAAGATAAAGAGAAGATGGAAAACTAAAGCAAACATGCAAATTCTTTTAGTTTTATGGCTGGTAAATTTTATATTAGGGACTTATATGGTCTTATTTACTTAATGGAAAACAAAAATATAACAAATCTTAACTTTTACAACTTTATTGGCTGACTAGAAGCAACGTACAAAGGCCAGATATATTGCTCGGGTAAAATGGACCAAATATATGCCGCAAGTCTCCATGATGCAATTTAAGGTTAAGAACTCCTAATTCTTTACTTTTTAGACAATTAACTGATGCAAAAGGCTTTGTATTCTATGACATTTATTCTTTTAAATCCAAATGAAAAATAGATTAGGGCTTAAGAAGTGAACTGGGAAAAGCCAGCATGAAATCTTATAATTTTTAAATTATTGTATTTGTTACATATCTGTTCATATTTTTTGCTTCTAAAATACGCAAGTCCTAAAGACATGAGATTATTAAATTCATTAAAGGGGATTGGGTCGTGTCCCCAAATCATTGACTTAATTTTATATAATTTTGAATCTATTATTATTTGGGGGTATTGAAATCACTTCTGAAATCGATTTTTCACAATTTTTTTGCTGGAACAAAGATTGCCCTGATTATGGAATTAAAAATCAGGGGAATATAA
The DNA here is from genome assembly GCA_963847185.1 of uncultured Methanosarcinaceae archaeon. Classification (GTDB taxonomy): domain Archaea; phylum Halobacteriota; class Methanosarcinia; order Methanosarcinales; family Methanosarcinaceae; genus Methanosarcina. Next base: position 183,965 of record CAWJYV010000001.1, read on the forward strand.
CCTTTAAAGAGAGATATGGTAAAAATAATCATGTTCTTCTTAAATGTAAAACCTGTAATCGTTGCTTTAGTGAAACAAAAGGTACAGTATTTTTTGGACTTGATACTCCTGAGGAAGAAGTTCTTAGGACACTGGCTATGCTTCCTGAAAAAGGAAGTATTCGTGGAGTTGCAAGAGCTACTGGGCATGATAAAGACACAATTTGTAGATGGCTCGAAATTGCAGGAACTCATTCAAAAGAAGTTACAGATTATTTCCTCATAAATCTTAATCTTAAGAGAGTAGAGGTTGATGAGATCTGGTCATATATAAAAAAAGCAAAAAAATGTGACTGAAGAGGATTCTGAAGAGTATGGTGATGTATACTCACTTACAGCAATCAAAAGTGACTCAAGATTGCTCCTTTTCCATCATGAAGGAAAACGTAGTACAGAGGATGCTATAGAGTTATTTAACGGAGTTGAGAAGATGCGTTCCGCATCTTCTCCCATTCCTGTATTTACCTCGGATGATTGGGATGCCTTTGAAGAAGGGCTTATAAATGTTTATGGTAAAATCGAGTTACCACAATACAAAGGTATTGGGAGAAGACCACTACCGAGACTGGTTCCGCTTGACGATTTAAAATATGTCAAGGTACTAAAGAAAAAGGTAAAGAACTACGTAGTTGAAACAATTCAATGTATCATTTTTGGAGATCCTAAAGAAATATTCGAAATGCTTGGAGCTAATTCGGAGAGTTATATTGGCACTTCATATGCAGAAAGGATAAATCTTACGATCAGGACATCTCTTGCAAGATTTATAAGAAAAGGGATGAATTTCAGTAAAACAATGAAGATGCATCAGAAAGCTTTTGATTTATTTCAGGCGTGGTATAACCTTATAAAACCTCATAAGTCCCTAAAATTAGAAATAAACTCTGGAAATAGAAAATGGTTCCAAAGGACTCCAGCAATGGCAGAAGGAATAACTGATCACATATGGAGTTTAAAGGAATTACTGACGTTTAGAGTGCCTGTTCAATAACTTGGGGACACGACCGGGGATTGTTATGCAGTTAAACTCTGAACTTGATATTGTGGACCTTTAGCTGCTTACAGAGCAAATTAACCATCACAACCACTGTGCCTGATTTTGGACAAAAGTGCTAATTCTAAAATATAGAAATTAAAAGGACAGGATAACAATGGATAAGGCAAAAATTGCAGTAAATGGTTACGGAACTATAGGGAAAAGGGTTGCAGATGCCGTTAGGGCTCAGGACGATATGGAAGTTATTGGAATTTCCAAGACAAAGCCAAATTATGACGCCGCAGTGGCCCATCAGCGAGGGTATGATATATACGCTCCTGCAGAGAATATCGAAGCTTTTAAGAAAGCAGGAATGCCTACAGCAGGATCCATTGAAGAAATGTTGGAAAAGTCTGACCTGGTTGTGGACTGTACTCCAGGAGGAGTTGGGGAAAAAAATAAGCCTATGTATGAGAAAATCGGAATAAAGGCAATCTGGCAAGGAGGGGAGAGTCACACAATTTCAGGTTTCTCATTCAATGCAGCGAGCAATTACGAACAGGCTCTGGGTCGTGATCTGACAAGAGTTGTCTCCTGTAATACCACAGGGCTTTGTAGAGCTATTACCCCAATAGACAATAAACTTGGGGTAAATAAAGTAAGGGCAGCTATTACAAGAAGAGCAGTCGACCCCAATGATATAAAGAAGGGACCAGTTAACGCAATCGTACTTCATCCTGTGAAAATTCCGTCTCATCATGGACCGGATGTACAAAGTGTGCTTTCACATATCAATATCACTACTACAGCTGTGGTAGTCCCAACGACTCTTATGCACGTTCACACCGTAAACATTGAAGTTAACACTGATTGTACTGCAGAAGACATCAAGAAAATTTTTTCTTCCCAGTCAAGAATACGTTTCATAGAAAATGGGATTACTTCAACAGCGGAAATTATTGAAGTTGCACGGGATATCGGACGCCCAAGAAACGATATGTGGGAGAATTGCATTTGGCCTGAATCCATAACAGTAACTGAGAAAGAACTCTACTTCTTCCAGGCTATTCATCAGGAATCTATTACAATTCCTGAAAATGTGGACGCAATCAGGGCAATGATGGAACTGGAGAGTGACGGCATGAAGTCGATTGAGAAAACGAATAAGGCCCTTGGAATGTAAGTCTATATGAGACTTTGACTCTTGAATACTTTGATGTTCAGTTTAAATATGAGAATCATATTAGTGAAATACATTTTTTTCTTTTTTGAAAGCAGTTTCGTGGATATTTAATACCGATTAACTCATACCTATTGGATCAGAAGTAAGTGGGCATAGGACAATCAAATGGAGAATTTCTTGGTAGCTGATTTCTTAGAATAAATGTGTTTGGAGGGACATAGTTTTGCGATATTAATCAAGTTACAGCAAATGAAATTCAATCAGAGACTTTTGATTATACATTTTAAGATGGAGTAGACCATGAGAAAAGAAGTAGTAAGAAATTCTGGGATTGATATTATTGGGGATGTAAACTGGGGAACGCACTTCTGCCAGCTCTACCATAGAGAAGAAGATTTAATGGATATTCTTGCTCCCTACATTAAAACAGGGCTAGAAAATAACGAATTATGTGTATGGATCACACTAAATTATCTGGAAGCAAAAAAGGCACTTGAAAAGTCTATTTCTGATCTCGATACTTATCTGGAGAATAAACAAATTGAGATTATTCCTTACAATGATTGGTATTTAAAAACAGGTTTCTTCGATCCACAAGAAGTCTTAAATGAATTGATTATAAAACTTAGAAAAGCTCTGACCAGTAATTATGATGGTTTGAGATTAACTGAAGACATTTTTTACCTAGAAAAAGAATATAGGGATGATTTTGCCGAATATGAAACGAAAATAAATCGAGTAATCGGTAACTATCAAATATTGGCTCTTTGTACCTACGCCCTCAACGAGTATAGTGCGGCTGAAATTATTAATATTGTTACAAGCCATCAATTCGCTTTGGTCAAAAAGGAAGGTAGATGGGTACAAATAAAAAACTTCAGATAAATATGCTCTAAGATAAAGGCATTTTATTTTTCCAGCCTTCAATCTAGTGCTTCGATTCCAAAGTATGCTCACATAAACTGACTTTTGACCTACCCCTCGGTAATGAATTTCCCAATAAATAAGGAATTTATTTTGGAATCGAAGCACTAGTTCTTAATTCAGTTTTTAACATCACTCTGATCTTACACCTCGATTCCTCAGCGGACTATTTGTTCGACGGTCGTAGTCCTGATACGATGGTTCCTCATACCTTTTAATTATTTTGTTAATTACTTTAATTTCATTGGTTCCCCACAACACTTTATGTCTCCTGTACAGCAGGCATCTGTAGAGCATTTGTCATCTTTACATTCGTTTGCTACCTTAAGTTCGAATCCGCATCCTCCGCAGACGAGAACCTGACCTTCTTTCAATTCACCGCAATTCATTTCATGTCACCTCAATATGCGCAAGTTCTAATTCTTGTTCTGTCGAACTTATTTTCCTTGTTTGATCATTTCCTGAACCTTTCGAATGTCATCTATAGCCTTTTTCTTTAGCTCAATCATCTTTTGCATTTCATTTATTTTCATTTCCATCCACTGTATTTTCATATCCATCTTCATTACTGCAACTTTCTTTTTCTGTTCTTCAGTCAGAAGTTCCCAAATTTCGGACATCGGTTCAGCGTGCATCATTGGATGTGTTCCTGTTGAATGTTCTGCGCCCATGTTAACTACCCCATTCTCTGATCTCAATTCCACTTACAATTGACGTCATCAAAAACTCAGAAACTAATAAAAAAGTCTCTAAGTATTAAAAGAGATTATTACTATAGATATATAATAACTATAGTATTATAATTTAGAAACCAATAATAATTAAAAGCAGATCTTGGAAAGGAAAATCGGTCCTACTCGAAGCTAGATCTAGTTTTTATATCGCTTGGGTAAAGATAGATATTAGAGACGCCAGCGTGTGTGAAAACATTATTCGTAATAACGACTTGATATTATTTAATAGTCAAATTTCTTTTTATTTTGTTAAAATATCTATAAAAAAGTTAACTAATTGGATTAATGTTCTTGATATAAACTTATATATACATTTACGATATTTTACTTAAATGGTTATTAAAATATTAAAAGAGATGTTTAATTATGCCAAAAGCAATGAGTGATCTACACAATACAGGAGCTGCTTGTGGAAAAGCAAAGGCTCCAGCAGCAGAGAAGTCTATGAAGAAAGAATCCAAGACAGCAAAGAAGGGGAAGTAATAAAATATATAACCTCTCAACAGTAGCTTATCATTGAGATGATAAGTAGATAAGCTACTGTTTTTAAACAACCTCCAAGCTCTTGTCAATAGTTTGGAAACAAATCAAAAAAAGTAAGTTGGAAAATTCAATTTCCACTGCTTCTTATTATCTGGTTGATTTTGTTATAAAAGTCTATTATTACATTTGTTGCCTCATTTTCCATATTTAGCTGGAAAGTTCGGATCTGCTTTCCTAGTAATTTTTCTCGGACAATGCCTGCTGCTGTCAAAGGAGTGATAACTCTTGACACACTGGCGTGAGACAATCCAGTTTCTTCAGCTATTCCTGATAAGTAAGTAGGTTCATTCTTTTTTTCGATTAAATTTTTAAGGACCGTCATCTGTGCAGTTTTTCCGAAGATTTGTTCCATTGAATCCATTTGTATCATTAATAGGCGGCTATTAGCTATAAGTGATTTCAGCCCCAATAATTGCCTATGGTTAATAAGCTTATCCTGTTTATTAAACAGCAGGGCTTTCATAAGGTACACCCTTAGAAACCATTTTATAAACCAGAAAAAAGAAAGTACTTAGTGGATGAACGCAAGCCAGCTGTAGTTTCTTTTTGAAATTTTTCATTATAATTTCCAGGGCTACCGATAATAGCCAAATGGACTAAATATATCCCTGATGGCTCCACAATGCAATTAAACGAGTAAAATGACTACTCTATTTCATCACTTTTCTATAGCCTTCCGACTACGTTTCCTCGATGACTCAGATCTGAGTTATCGGAGAGATTTCTGGGATCTGTGGAAGATAATGCAACATCTATCCACGCACACATACCTAGAAGCCACGTACAAAAGCCAGGGCTACCGCTTGTAGCTAAATGGACTAAATATATCCCGGATGGCTCTCGATTGTTTGACTGAAAAAAGATGGATTAAATTTGACTACTATTTTTAATAGTTGATTAAGTCGTTGATTAGCTTTAAAACGACTTTTAGATGTGAGAGTAAAGTGTAAGAGTGACCGTGCTTTTAAAGAAGCAAAAATTGTCTTTACTGCTTACTCATCTTTAGCTGGTTATAAATTTTCCATAAGATAGGCATCTACCGCATCAATAAAATACCATTTTGGATTGAAGCACCTAGTTATCTTTTATCTAGATTTATATGCCGATAATTATATACTCATTTTCTAGCATGTATGAAGTTATTATTAGATTGAAGGAACTGTCATCACTACTTAAAGGTAATCTGTAGGAACCCTCATTAATCAAATATTATATATTTAACTAACCTAAAATAACTGAGAAGGAAAATATATCAAAATTCAGCCAGTGACCGATGATTATTCTTTAGATACCTTCAATATAATAAATTCCGTATAGAGTTCCAGTTGAATATTTATATTATCTTTATATCCTCTTTTAATTCTCGCAGGTGAATATGACTGAATCTCCACAACCCACATCGCCACAAATAGAACAATACGAGAGAAAAAAGGTTGTACAACCCCCGAATGCTCTGAAATGGCTACTTGGAAAGGCAGGCCCTGGATTTATTACAGGCGCGGCAGATGATGATCCTTCTGGCATCGCAACTTATGCGCAAACGGGCGCAGTCTTTGGGTATAGTCAACTTTGGCTCGTTTGGGCTACATGTCCGTCCATGATTGTTATCCAGCAGATGTGCGGCAGGATAGGAATGGTAACTGGAAAAGGGCTGGCTGGTGTTATTCTCGAGCACTACTCAAAGAAAGTACTGTATGTATCTGTTCTGCTTCTTGTAATCGCCAATACAATTAACATTGGAGCAGACTTAGGAGCTATGGCCTCCTCGGCGCAAATGCTGATAGGACTCCCATTCTACCTGTGGCTGATCCTTATTACAGGGTCCATAATCGTTCTCGAGATCTTTGTTCCATACAAAACCTATTCGAGAATCCTTAAGTACCTAACATTAACCCTTTTTTCGTATTTTCTGGCTGCGTTTGTTGTCAAAATCGACTGGAATGTGGTCTTTCATTCCTTACTAACTCCACACATCGAGTTTTCGGCGAACTATCTGCTCAATATTGTTGCGGTCTTAGGTACTACAATCTCACCTTACCTATTCTTCTGGCAAGCTTCCGAAGAGGTTGAAGAAGAGGTTATGAACGGCCAGATTTCCGATATTGGTGCCGAAAAACCCTTGGTGACTCAGAAAGGTATGACTGAGAGTATTTGGGACACAAGAATTGGGATGTTTATCTCGCAGATAATTATGGTCTTCATTATTGTCATCACCGCGGCCACTCTTCACGCAAGTGGAGCCACTACAATCCAGACTGCATCACAAGCAGCAGAAGCTCTCCGACCACTTGCTGGTAACCTTGCCTATCTACTTTTTGCTATAGGTATAATTGGAACCGGGCTTCTTGCAGTTCCAGTATTAGCAGGCGCGTCGGCATACGCTGTGGCCGAGACGGTTGGAATAAAAGAGGGACTAGGGAAGAAACTAGGCAGTGCCCCAGGATTCTACACGATAATTGCAATATCTACGTTGATTGGCATGTCTCTTGACTGGCTCGGTATTAACCCTATGAAGGCTCTATACTACACAGCTGTGTTGAACGGCCTGGCTGCACCGCCTTTGATGGCACTGGTCATTATAATCTCAAACAGAGAAGATATCATGGGACAGTTCGTCAACTCAAAGACCAGCAACATCATAGGATGGACGATCACGCTTATAATGGCCTTGGCAGGGATAGCACTAGTCGTTAATTTAGTGGTGGGGCAGTGACTTACAACGGAACTAAAACCTATATGGAAAAGACATTGCCACTCTCAGGATAATAAGGGTAAGATGCTGTTTTTAAATGATGTAGAGGCTCTGGGTGAATTATTGGAGATAAGATAAAAAGACTTAAGAAGGCATTGAAAGATTTCGTGGGCTCAAATCCACCCTTGCACTATAACTTTAAAAGCCACAAAAAGATGACATGTTGATTCTTTATATCATATACGTCACATAAAGGATAAACACAAGGTATTAAAGCGCTAGTTTTCCTAGAGGATTTTTAAGAGATGCACACGGGATTTCTTACTATCTACTGGCGGGATATGTTGAAGTTTTTCCGGTCCCGACCCCTTCTGTTCGCCTCACTTATTCAGCCAGTCCTCTGGCTAGCCTTTTTTGGAATCGCCATGTCGAGTAACTTTGATAGACTGACAACAACCCTGCCAGTGACTCCAGGTATTAGGGATGTTGGCTACCTGACTTTTATAGGCGCAGGGGTCATTGCCATGACCACACTTTTTACAAGCCTTTTTGGGGGAACAGTACTACTTTTTGATAAAAATTGGGGGCTTATGCGAGAAAACCTTTCAAGCCCTTTGCCAAGAATCCACATAATTATAGGACTTGGACTTTCATGCATGACCAAGTCTTTTATCCAGGTAGCTGTTATCATGGTTTTCGGGCTTCTATTGGGAGTTCAGTTTTTTGAAGGCTATACTCTGACTCAAGTTCTTGTCTCATTGATAGGAATTATGCTTTTTATAGGGATGTTTTCTCTTGGATTTCTTTTCCTCTCAGCTGCAATTGCAATAACCATGGAAATCCCGGAAGGAATGCATGCAGTAATAAACATGATTACAATGCCCTTTTTTTTCGTGAGCAATGCACTTTACCCTGCAACCTCTTTTCCTCCTGAACTTAGAGCTCTGTCCACAATTAACCCACTCACGCATTTGATTAACGGAATCAGGTATTTTGCAATAGGGAGTGATTTTTCATCAATAGGAATCCGTTACACTTACACTCGGGGAGAAGCTCTCATTTCTTTCCTATACCTTCTAGCTTTTGCGGGAATAATGTTACTCATAGCAAGGTGGAGATTTAGCAAAGTTAAGGTCACATAATTAGCCTATACAAAAAAGAATACTAGTAAGAGGTTCTATGGTATTCCATTCACATATACCTAGAAGCTACGTACAAAGGCCAGATATATTGCTCGGGTAAAATGGACCAAATATATCCTGGAAGGCTCACAAGTAATTAAAACGAGTACTTACGGGCTAAGCTTCTGGGATATATGGAAGGCTGGCGCGAACATCGTACTCGCTGATCGCAGTGGGTGCGCCAGTGCAGCTTTGATTTTTCTGTTTTTTAGGAGGAAGTTCGGCTACTCTTACTCTTTCACACTCTCAAATAAAAAGTGTGTAAATGATTCAAAAGTTACGAGTTGAACTGAGAAATCAATTCCATTAAACATTTAAATGTTTAAGAATGAATTTAACCAATTTCAATAACTTGATCTAGTGCCTTATATATAAATTAAATTATATATAATAAGTCAAAATAATTAGCAATATATCAATTAGAACACTAGTTTATTCTGACTGCTTATTGAAAGTAGGTATATTGCCGTTAAAGAAAGGAGTCTGAAAGGGAAAATGAAAATGAAAATGGAGCAATTTCCGGCAAAGAACCCGAACCCTGTGCTCCGTGCGGAAAAGGATGGGACAGTTCTTTATTCAAATGTGGCGGGTGAGCCTTTATTGCATGAGTGGGGCGTGGAAGTTGGAGAAAAACTTCCTTCTTATATCGTAGAGTTTGTGAAAAGGGTAATTTCCCAGAATAGCCCGAAAAAAATGGAAGTTAATGTGGGAAAAAGAGTATATCTTGTCGCTTTTCATCCCATATCCGAAGAAGATTGCGTAAACATTTATGGATTCGATATAAGTGACCAGAAAGAGCTTGAAGAAAAATATCATAATATTGTAGAGAAGTCCATGCCTTGTCAGGTACTGTTAGATGAAAACCATGCCTTAAGAGACGAGATACAGAGACTTAGAGCATGTCTAGAAGAGCCTGAAGAACTCCGGCGTGCTATCAGTGAAGGAGACCTGGATGCCTTGGTCATGCCTGTATCAGAAGAAGATATTATGGTCTTTACTCTAAGTAGTGCCGATCAAGCATATCGCACCCTAATGGAAACAGCAAATGAAGATGTGTTAATAGTTGACGCTGAATTCAAGGTCACTTATGCCGGTAAGAGACTTATTGACAAATTAGGATTAGGATACAGTCAGGAAGAAATAATTGGCAGGTCGTGGTTGGATTTCGTTGATGAAGAAAGTAAAGTTTATTCTGACCTGAGAATGAAAAAAAGGCGGCAAGGTAGCGATGAGAATTACGAATTAAAATTAATATGTCAGGACGGCTCCCCATTATGGATACTTGCAAGTTCTAATCCTCTTTTTGACGAAAATGGTAAGTTTAGAGGCGCTCTGGCTATGCTCACTGATATCACTGAGCGCAAACGGATTGAAGAGACATTGCGGAAGAGCGAGGCTCAGCTAAGAGAGGCTCAACGGCTGTCAAAAGTAGGAGACTGGGAGTGGGTCATCGAGGGCGATATTGTAACTTGGTCCGACGAATTGTACAATATTGCGGGACTAAGCAAGGAAAGGCCCGCTCCTAGCTATCAAGAGCAAACCAATCTTTACGCAAGAGAAAGCTGGTCTCTTCTTGATAAAGCTGTCGAGAATGCACTTGAGACTGGTGAACCATACGAGCTTATGCTCGAGCTGATCCGTGTGGACGGCACGCACCGCTGGGTCAATGCTCATGGTGAAACAATGCGGGATCTCAGCGGACTCATTGTAGGACTTCGCGGCACTGTCCAGGACCTCACAGAGCGTAAACAGACCGAGGAGAAGTTGGCCGCAGCCTACAGCCAGATCCAGAGCATAATCGACAACACGCCGGACATCATCTATGCCTTTGATCTGGAGGAGCGTTTTGTGCTGGCAAACAAAGCAGTCGCAAACGTGCTAAACTCCACGCCGGATCGAATGATCGGAAAGAGACGTCACGAGTTCATGCCCAAAATGGACGCAGACTGGCATGAGGCAAACGATCGGCAAGTGTTCGAGGCGGGCAGGGTGCTGGAGTTCGAGGAGTACAGCCACCTCGAGGGTCGCTCGATTACCTGGCTTACCAAGAAATTCCCTCTTCGCGACGCTCAGGAAAGAATCTACGCGGTAGCTGGAATCTCCGCGGACATCACCGAGCGCAAGCGGAGGGAGGAAATCCAGGAGGCAATTAACTCCATCAACCGGACCATCCATTCGACCCTCGACTTCGACGACATTATGCAGAAGACTGTTTCAGAGGCATCCAAGGCAATTGGGAGTGATACGGCTGCAGTCTCCCTTAGAAAAGGTGACCGTTGGATAATCAGCCATGTTTATGGTTTTCCTGAGAGTGTGATCGGAAATGAGATGAATGATGAAGAAGAGCCACATGCTCTTCTTGCCATCAAAACGAGAAAGCCCGTAGCCATTAACAATGCCTTCAACGATGAGAGAGTGAATCGTAATCACATGAAGAAATGGGGAATTCGCTCCGTACTGGTCGTTCCTCTTGTCGCCAAGGATGAAGTTATCGGGGTAATCTTTTTCAACTGTTATAAGTCTGTTTCTGAATTTGGTGATATCCAAGTTGATTTTGCAACCCGGCTTGCATCATCGATATCGCTGGCTTTGGAAAACTCTCGCCTTTTCGAAAATCTTAAAATTGAACTCACCGAACGCAAGAAGGCAGATAGTGAACTGCGAAAGATGTACGAGAAGCTCCAGAGTCAATCCGAAGAGTTGCAGGTATTCAACGAAGAGCTACAGGTTCAATCAGAGGAACTCCATGAAGCAAATGAGGCACTCCATGAAAGCGAAAAACGTTACCGTACATTAGCTGAAAATTCCCCTGATATAGTTATTCGCTTTGACAGACAAAATCGGTATATGTATGCTAATCCAGCGGCTTCGGAAGCTTACGGCTTTTCTCAAGAAGAAATTATTGGAAAAACTCAAGATGAACTGGGAATGAACCCTGAATTAGTTAAGTTTTTGGAGACATACCAGGAAATTGTTTTTACTACGGGAAAACCCGAAACAATGGAATTCCAATATAAATTCCCTCAAGGAAAAGAACGCTATTTTAACACAAAAATAGTACCAGAGTTTGCTAATGGCAAAGTGACCTCTATTCTTGCTATTTCCCATGACATTACGGATATTAAGGAATCAGAAGCTAAGTTGAGAGAAGCACTCGACAATTTAGAAGAACTAGTTAAAGAACGAACTGCAGAGCTTGAAAAAGCTTATATCTCGTTAAAAGAGGGTGAAAGAGGCCTTGCTGAAGCCCAGGAAATGGCTCACCTTGGAAATTGGGTTCACAATATTATAACTGACGAAATACGCTGGTCCGATGAAGCTTACCGTATTTTTGGATTTAAGCCTCAAGAATTTGGAGTAACCTATGATGGATTTTTGAGCTATGTACATACAGATGATCGAGATTTTGTAGTTAACGCAGTCAGACAAACTTTAAACGGAAAGGTCCTTGACATCGAACATAGAATAGTCTTAGCTAACGGAGGAGAACGCATAGTCCATGAGCGAGGTGAAGTCGTTTTCGATGACAAAAATAATCCTGTTCTAAGAGGAATAGTTCAGGATATTACTGAGCGCAAAAAAGCAGAAGAAAGTTTGGCGAACATTGAGATTGCCCGTAAACAGGAAATCCATCATCGCATTAAGAATAATCTTCAGGTAATTTCCTCCCTGCTTGATCTTCAGGCTGAACAGTTTAGAAACCGAGAAAATATTAAGGATTCGGAAGTTCTGGGCGCCTTCAGGGAAAGCCAGGATAGAGTGATATCTATGGCTCTGATTCATGAAGAACTGTACAAAGGTGGAGGGTTCGATACACTTGACTTTTCGCCTTACATTGAGGAACTAGCTCACAATCTTTTCCTGACGTATCGTCTTGGAAATATCGATATAAGCTTAAACATGGATCTGGAAGAAAACCTTTTCTTTGACATGGATACTGCAGTTCCGTTAGGAATGATTGTTAATGAACTCATTTCCAACTCCCTCAAACATGCATTTATAGGGAGGGATAAAGGAGAAATCCGAATCAAACTTCACAAGGGAAGAGCCTACAGAACTTGACGGGGAAGGCTACGAGAGTACCAGTACCAGTACCAGTTTCACTCTGAGCATTTCAGACAATGGTGTGGGCATTCCTGAAAATCTTGATATTGAAGATCTCGATAGTCTCGGGTTTCAGCTGGTAACTTCCCTTGTAGACCAGTTAGATGGGGAATTTGAACTGAAACGGAATAATGGGACAGAATTCATTATAAGGTTCACAGTAGTAGAAATAATTAATCAGGAGTCAGCGCCAGCCTCACAACAATTAGTTGAATAATGCTTAGAACCTGTCCAGCCAGTTTAACATGGTGGAAAATCTCTATCGAGTCTGGGATAGCTATTTTTACAAGCCTATCCAGAGTCTTCTACGTGCGTATATCCAGTAACCATGCTGAAGGTATACAGCCTCCGTAAACACTATTCAGGTATAGAGCCCCTGTTTGCTAACACCCGAAAACGATCAAATAAAGTAAACTTAATTATAATAAACTGATATTAAGTGGGTGAAATAATGAGAAAAGAGCTGATTATATTATTAGTACTGTTCAGTGTATTCTTAGCTATCGGCTGTGCAGAAACTAAAAAGCCAAATGAAACAACAAATCCAGCTAAAGAGGCAACTCCAGTTACTATGGGTAATAAGACAGAAATGATGGAAAACAGAACTGGAATGATGAACAATACAACCGGAATGATGAACAATACAACCGGAATGATGGGCAATAGGAACATATGACCTGTCAAGTCTCGACTGTTTCTTTCTACATATGATCCGGGAGAGAGTCTACTATTGCCTATTAACGACCCCAAAAAATACATAATGGTTGCTCTAGAATGTAATTATAGGCTTTTAGCTCGTGGTTGCCCTTATGGATCTCAACCGTTTGATGCCATAATATTAACAGGACAACCACTCCTATCTCCTTTCTATCCTCTCGGACCTTTATCCTACATACTTATTACCACAACCCACGCAGCCAAGCGTATAGACTTTTCTAGGGTAATTTATATCTCCCAATTCTGGGAAGTCCTGTAATTAAGTAGATTTACCGGGATAAATGTAAAGTCGAAACTTGCTTTATCTTATCCTGAAAATAGTGTTTGAGTTACCCTATTAATATGTATTGTGCCTGGCGATAGCGGAAACAAACAAACCCTTATTATCGAGGCATCAGATATTGGTTTATATCTAATATGTTTAGGTGGTCCATATAGTCACACTTGGATATTCTCACAAATTTAATGCATTGAAGTTTCGCATTTTAGAAGCCCTATACAAGTCCAATAAACCAATGACTGTACGCGACATTGAATATGAAACAGGTATTCATTATACTAACATTTCTAGTGCAATGTCGCATTATCAGAGGCTACAAAAAAGAAGCCAGATTCAGAGTCTAGTCTTGTGGGAGTTCGTGTGTTCGAGGTGGACATTTCATACTAAATTTTTTAGTTGACTCCTTTTTGCTTTATTTAATTTACATTTAACCTCCTCTGATTTTATCAGTATCAAAGGAAACTTGTAGATAAGGCATGGAGATTAATATAGATATACTTCTTTCAGTTTTTGTTTTCATTCTTGAGCTTCTCAAACAAAATCAGCGTTCTTTCTTTTATAGTTTCTATTTTATTGTTAAGCTTACTTGAGCATGTATTTTTTCATGTCAGTAAACTCTTTTATTATAATTTTAAATCCATCTTATCAGGCAATTAAGTTTTTAAAAAGAGGAACATCTAACTTCCAGTTGAAAGTCAAGAAGTGAGTGAATTTACTTACAAATCTTAAGTACTTAAAGAAAAAGATGGAGGTGGAGAGATGTCTCCCTTCCAGAGAAAAAGTTAAGCTCCACCGCTGGAACCTCCACTGGAACCTCCACTGGAATCTGTGCCACCTGCACTAGAACCTGCACCTGTAGCTGGACCCGCACCCGTATCGGAACCTGTGTTGCCTGCACTGGAACCTGTACCGGTATTTGCACTGGCATCTGCACTGGTAGCTGGGTTGGAGACTCTACCGGAACCTGTGTCACCTGCATTGGTAGCTACACCGACAGTACCTGTAGCTGCACTAGGATTTATATCGGGTACACCTGTATTACAAGCATCTGATGGAATTATCAAGATGCGTTTATTACTTTCAGAAATGCATTGATCTGAGCACGCACTTACTGCAGCAACTGTAACTGACAAAACAAAAAAGGCTACCATAAAAAAACACAACACCTTCTTTATTTTATCAAGCTTTTGACTTTCCATTTAATCGCTCCCTCATATCTTTACATGGACACAATTTGAGAATGTTAGTTTTTTACTTAATCCAGTTAGCAAATTCAATAAGTTAGTAATTTACAATTTAAAAATGAGACTTGTTTCTGAGAATGTTTTATTATATTATGCTTTCTCTTATTATTATGGCGAGCATTTGCGTTTACGTTAAATGATTTCAAATTGTATCAGTAAGCTATATTTATTTGATAAATATAGTAATTAACGAAATATAAATAAGAAACTATTTTAAATAAATGCTATTGTTATCTAGTCCAGATTCTGCATGACATCTGAAAAGGGTTGAAATATAAGATGTAGATTCAAAAAAAATCATTCTAAAGGATAAAAGCATTGACTTTTATCCATTTAGTTCATTATTGTATTAAAAGCAAGAGATTATTTTTCATAGTTTGTAAGACAAATTTCTATTGACAGGCTATTTATCATTAAATCAGATACAACCTCTATTTTGTTAAGATAAGTGGAGCCTATTTGTTGAATCTCTCAATATCATAGATTAAGTAAATCTACTGAAAGAAGTCGCCAAGAGATGAAAATCAGGCTATAGTGGTTAATCCAAAATTGGCAAATCTTCCTAATTATTTTCGACGAAAAACGCTCTAGATCCCGCTATTGCAACATTTATAGCGTTTTTTCTCTCTTTTTTATTAATTTAAAGACTTGACTAAATTTTCGGTGGATGCTGCCTCATTAATTAGTTGATATTTTTCTATTTCTATAATTTAACAAATCTGTTAATGTCCATTTATTTTTAGTAATCCCATATTTTTCTGCTGGTGTTTTCTTTCCCAAAACTCCATTTTCTTTTTCTTTTTTTAATCCTCTATGGTCTCTACAAAAGTTAAAATGAGTGCAATAAAGTCTCATTTGGTTGTACAATCCCTCAATTTTCTTCGAAAACCCTATTGTCTTCCTTGAAACTCTATTGTTATCCTGTCTAAATGTTAGATTTTGTCTTTCAAGCAAACTTGTTGAAATTTCACTTTGATCTATATTTTGACCAAAGATTACTCTTTTTTCAATTTTCTGAAGCTTCTTTCCCAGTTTGTTTTTGATAACCTGAGCATATTTCAGATTTTCATTAGGTATTATTGCTGGTTTTCTGGGTCTTCCTCTCTTTCCAGTTTTAGAAAAATCTACCAAATCACCATATTTTTTCAAAAGAGCTTCAGCATAGAATCCATCTGTAACAAAAAGAGGTTTTAAAGTTGAAAGATGTTTATCTGTAATATTTACAAATTCGTCTGCCACATACTGTTTTCTTGGCCCCAGTATAAAATCAATTATTAATCTGGACTCAGGTGCAAAGCTCACCCACATCCATGCTCCATCATCTTCAACTTCTGTTCTTGGAGCAACTTTTTTTCAATTATTACCCATAGTTCATCCATCTCAACTTTGGAAATATTAAGATCTTTCATCAAGTCTTCATTTACCTTCTCACATTGTTTCGCGCAGCGAAACAACCAGTTACTTACTGTTGCAGGTTGAACTTCCAATACATCAGAAATAGCTTGTATTGACATTCCTTTAATAGCCATCTTCAAGGCTAATTTGACAACAGATTCGTCTTTTCTCACATTATCAAAAAAAGTACCTGTTCGATCATTGAATACTCTGCCGCATTCGCGGCAGATATATTTTCGAACTCGCTTATTCTTGATTTGATAGGTACCATTGCCTATGATGTTTTCTTTTCCAGTAACACCATAAAGTTTACAATCCGGATTAGGACAAGAAACGTCAGTGAACTTTGGCTTTGCTCCTCTTTTTCCCATTAGGAGAATATGATATCTTTCCTACTATATAATGTCAACTAAATACAAATGAAGTACCAAAATATTAAAGTATTAAAAAAAGAACTGCATGAGTTTTGGGAGAGACATACATTTACACATAAAATGTCGCATTATTTAAAATGATGACTATATTTTGGAGATATCAGAAACTAGCAGGTCAATTTTAGAGTAGTCTATAGGCTCCGCTGGTTCTCTATCCAGGCAATTATAAGTTCAGTTCGGCCCTGTTGCTTCCGTTTTCTGTGCCAATGATTCAGCGCTTCTCCTTGTTTGCACAGAAAGTGACATATCTTTACTACTCCTTACTCATATAGCCCGGAGCTCCTCGAGTTTTGCCATTTTTCATTTTCCAAGTCTCCGGTTTTAAGTGTAACTTCAGGTGTTTCCAAAAAAAAATATTGTAATGGGATTATTTGCTATTCAAAGGGATAAAAAATTTTAATTTTTGGTTTCAAATATCTTTAATTTTATTTTGGATTTTTTATTTAGTATACTAAATAAAAAAGCTGGATGCCTTAATTGAAAATAATTATAATTTGTCAATATATTAAGGTTTTATTCAACTTTATTACTCCTTTTAACGATTAATAAAATTTATTTTTCCGCATATCTGCCTATTATTATCTATTTTGATATAAAAGATTGCTTTATTAGCTTATTGTCAAAATAAACAATTTGAATCCTTTATTTTATACTCTCTTTTTAAAGAAACCTATTATTGCATCTTTATAAACATTTATTTTTACTTTTCATATTTTGATTATCAACACACTATTAATATTTATTTTAGCTGTAAGTAGCTATATATCTTTAACTTAACATGATATTATCTAATGAATGTTCTTTCAATAGTAAAAAAGAATATTCATAGTAAAACTAGAACTTAAAAAATCAATCTATGTAAGGGAATCAAATTGAGAGTACACCAGCTTAAGAATTGTATTAAATCTGGAGAATAGTGGGGAATCAAGACAAATGCCAAAACAAGTCTTTGACGTCATAAAAAAGGCAGGTTATCTTTTCATGGTAACCTTAATGTTATTAACACCTGCAGCTGCAGAGAGCAACGCAGGAAGCAAAAGCATTACATATAACAATGGGACGAGTTCAGGAAACTCATTTGAAGATGTCTCATTGGAAAATGTCGAATTTAACAATGTGACATTTATCAATGTTACATTTATCAATGTTTCAATTAACACTCTCACAATTAACAATCTCACAACAGTTAGCAATGGACTGGATGCAAATGGGCAGGATGCAGGAAGTGCCGAAAATAGCGCCGAAAATAGCGCCGAAAATTGCACCGATACCAAAGTTGTCCGTAAATTATCGGGTTCCAAGCACTCTAGTCACAGTAATGCGGCCACAGCAGCAAGTACCGCAGCAGCGAGTGCTACAGCAGCAAGTACCGCAGCAGCAAGTACCGCAGCAGCGAGTACTACACCAAGCAGTACCATAAATAGTGGAGATTACGCAGGAAGTAGATCATATAATGGAACTGATGCAGGAAATACCGTAAATAATGGTACTTATGCAGCAGCAACCTTTAATAATGGTACGTATGCAGGAGCAATCTTCAACTATGGAGTATACGCAGGCTCCAGATTTTATGGTGATGAGGCAGGAAACACTGAAAATAGTGGGGAATCTGCAGCAAGCACCTATAATGATGCAGATGGGTCAGGAAGCACCTATAATGATGGTGAGAATGCAGGCTCCAGAGCTTACGAGGGGTCAGGAGCAGGAAGCACCATAAATAACGGTGATGATGCAGGCGCCTACCACAATATTGGGGATGAATCATACGCCTACGTCAATTACGGGGATGAATCAGGTGCCAAAAATTATGTTGGGGATGAAGCAGGAAACTTCGAAAATAACGGTGAAAATGCAGGAAGCAGCTATAATGAGGGTGGTGTAGCAGGTGGCTACCTCAATAACGGTGAGGAATCAGGCTCCAGAAATTATGCTGAGGATTCAGGAAACACCATTAATAATGGGGGAGCTGCAGGAAGCACCTATAACAGTGGTGGTGTAGCAGGCGGTAACCTTAATAACGGGGATGGATCAGGTTCCAGAAATTATGCTGGATCAGGAGCAGGAAGCACTGTAAATAATGGTGATGAAGCAGGAAGCACCATTAATAATGGGGGAGCTGCAGGAAGCACAGTAAACAATGGAGCAATAGCAGGTTCCAGAAATTATGGTGATGACTCAGGAAACACCTATAATAATGGAGTTGTAGCAGGAAGCACTGTAAATAACGGAGTTGTAGCAGGAAGCACCGTAAATAATGCTGAGGATGCAGGCTCCAGAAATTATGAGGAGAATGGAGGAAACACCGTAAATATTGGTGAGAATTCTGGAAGCACCATCAATAATGGTGATAATGCAGGAAGCACCGTAAATAATGCTGAGGATGCAGGCTCCAGAAATTATGAGGAGAATGGAGGAAACATCGAAAATAATGGTGAGAATGCAGGAAGCACCAACAATAATGGTGAGAATGCAGGAAAAACCGAAAATGAAGGTGAGAATTCAGGAAGCAGAACATATAATGGGGATAATTCAGGAAATACCATAACCAATAATTATAACACAACCGTATAATGAGCAGAACTAAATACAAAACGTAAGTATTCAACCTGAGAAAAACGAGATCAATAGCAATCTAAATTAAGATGCAATCAGCAAATTTCAGTGGGCTGGTTCTCTTTAATTATGAGCTATTGATCTTTTTTTTGGTTTTTGATTATTTTCTCTTTTTTCTCTGGAATACTATGAACCAAACTAACAATACAAACTCTGTTAGCTTCCTTCTCTGTAAATTTTCAAGAACCATCCAAGAGAGCAACAAAACATCAAAAAATGTTGTTGTTTCTTGTTTGGCAAGACGTCGCTACATCTAGTGCATCGATTCCTAATTAATTCCTCTTTTTATACTATAATTTTTCCAGGCATTTCATCTCTTTCTTCCATTTTATATTTCCATGTAAAAATGACTGGCTTTTCGTTAATCTGATCTATATATTGACTAATTCTTTCCCTTGATTCCTTTATCGATTCTACTCTTATTCCTCTCTTATTCCTCTCAGCAAGCTTCTTACCATTTTACTGAAAAAACTTTCAATAATGTTTAACCACGAAGCATGTTTGGGTGTGAATATAAATTCAAATTTATCAGGAACAGTTTTCAGGTATTCTCAAGTTTCTATTGATGTATGTACTTTGTAATTATCCATCAGAATTTTGATTTTTTCTTTTGGATAAATTAACTCCAGTTCTTTAAGGAATTGTATGAATTCCCAGCTTTTATGTTTCTCAAATACTTTATAATGAATTTTTCCTGATATCAAATCAATTCCAGCTAATAGTGAAATAGTTCCATGTCTTTTGTATTCATAATCTCTTGCTATTGTGGAATAACGCCCTTCTACTGGCATAAGATCTGGATAAACATTGCCAATTGCTTGAATACCTGGTTTTTCATCGTAGGAATTAACCACTGTATTAATTTCTTCTTTTTCTCATTTTTCCACTTAATTTTTTAGCCTCTCTATATGTGGCTAAGACATTGGCTGCTTTTTGATCAAACTCTGGATCAACTTTAGCAATATAAGAGCCAATTTTATGCGGTTTTATATTACTTGCATTGAGAATCTTTGAAACTGTTCCTTGATTTATCTTCGATAAATCAGGATGCCTCTTCTTTAATACAATTTTCCCGGATATGTTTTACAAGAAGTCGCTGCGTCCATATTTCATGAGGATAACCAAAATCCTTTGGTTTCATACATGAAAGTGAGACTAAAAAAGCTCGTGATTCTGCACTAATATCTTGAGGTCTTCCACTCCTGGATTTATCTACTAAGCCTTCTTTAACTCCAAGATCTAAGACTCTTTTTATCCATTTTCTCACAGTTTTGTAATCTACTTTCAACTCTCTGGAGATTTCAGTATCGTTTTTTCCCTGATAGCTGAAAAGTACGATCTTGGATCTGTCAACAATGCTTGCAGCTTGGTTTCTAGAACGACTTAACTTGGTTAGATAATCTAACTCTTTTTGAATGAGTAATAATTTGGGACGACGACTGATACGAGGCACAAAATAAGTTATAGATTAATTAAGATATGTATTTATGGATTTAGATCAGAATCCAAGCACTAGCTAATACTGGTAAACTTAATATATTTGTTAAAATTATTTTTATTTAGCTTCTTTTATAAAAGTACAATTTGTTTCTGGAGCGAATAATTTAGCTCTCATTTTGCTCGAATCTGTCCTATGCAAAGTTCACCAGGGAATATATAAAAGAGTAAAGATTTTTACTGAGCTACAAAAAAGAAAGAGTTTAAATTCATAAGAACTTTCAGATTTTTAACAGGTGAATCTCGAAAATTAACTTTTCTTTTTCCTATTTAGATCGAACCAGATTCCTCAAAAAAGGAAAATAAAGCTGGTTTTTCGTAAAAGAGACAAGATCCGATTTTCACATGTTTACTACAATGTCCTTCAGGAGAGGCGTGGAATATGATGGGTAAGTCAATAATTGCAGTATCGGATGTACATCTTGGAATGATTATTGGGGATAACAAACCTGAGAGCGAAAAACAGAGAGAATCCCAATTCATGGATTTTCTTAATACCTTAGATTTCAGTAAAATCAGTGATTTCGTTCTCCTTGGAGATATACTGGATTTTTGGAGACATGACTACTTGAACGTAATTGACGAGGAGAGTCGTTATGTGGACAAGTTAAGGGAACTAAAGAATAAGTATACTGAGACAAATTTTCATTATATTGCCGGGAATCACGATTATCACTTAATCTGGCTTAAAGAAAATGGGGCTGATTATCCAACTGATATAAAAAAATCAGTTGTAATAAAGAGCAAAGATAGGGAATTCTATTTCACTCATGGATATCAACTTGAAGTTCTAAGCTGGAAATTATATAAATCGATTCCTTTGTACGAAGAATTTTGTGAAAATATGTGTCTCGTCGGCGAAGACGGTAGCCAGATTGCAGATAATCTGTGGAAACACTTTTTTGAAAAAATGAGTAACCCAAGAGAGTTAAGCACAGATAAGATAGGAACTCGTAAAGCTGTAGAACCTGAGCGCCTCTTTGAATTTTATGAGTCTGTATCTGATGTGACACCAAAAAGAACACTAGAAGAAATAGCGTGCAAATCAGAAGAGCTTTTAGCCCAAATCGAATCTTCGCAGATTGAATTAGGAGAAGAGGTGCAAAAGATAGGGGAAAAAAAAGAAACAACTCGAGGCGGGGTCTCACGTGGTATAACAGCCACTCTACTGGATATAAAAGAACAGGCTAAAGATCTAAATGGAAAAGCAATAGATCTTAACGAAAAAATTGAACAATTAGACCTTCAAATTAGTCCTTTTGATCCTCCTGAAAAAAGGATGAAAGAAAGGGAGGAAAAAATGAAAGATTTAAAAAAGAGTATAGAGGAGTTATCTGAACAAAAGGAGGAAAAAGTCGAGAGCTTAAAGAGGAGTATGGAAGGGTTATCTAAACAAAGGGAAGAGACATGTCGTGATCTGAAAGAAAAATGTAACTTGAATTCTCTTTTTGGACCTCTTCGTGATCTTTATGAATTGCTTCGTGATCTAGTAATTCCAAAACATGTTGATTACTTTACTATTAAAGAAATAGCTGAATCTAATTCTCGACATAATATGTTCGGAATTAAAAAAGATCAATATCTCATATATGGCCATACTCACAAAGCATATGTTAACGAGGATAGAAAAGTTGCAAACACTGGCTGCTGGGGTATCCAGAATTCTGAAAAAAGAAACTTGTATATAGAAATAATTGATGACAACGTTACGATAATGAACTTTAATAAGTAAGGCTCAGAAGAGTAGAAGTCTTAAAGTTCATAAGTTCGTTAGTTTAACTTAATTACAGCTCCGAATCTCATATATCCATCTATTTTTTTGAGTGATTCGTAATGTCCCGGTTTAACAGTTTCAGCTTCAATAGGCTCTCCTTTTTTAGATTAAAAAGTTAGACCTAACGATTTCACATAGTTATCATTTTTGGCTATGATACAAAAAAGAGACACAGCAATAATTTAATAGATCAGCATGAATATATTATAGAGAAAATGCAACATTTCAAAAGTCTTGACTATCTTAAAAACTCGTATAATACTCGGATTTGCCAGCTCGTAGATGAAAGAAAAGCTGGAAAGAAATTAGTCGGCACTTTTTGTCTTTTTGTGCCTGACGAGATTATTTTTGCGGCTGACGCTGACCGTATAATACTTTGCGGGGGCAAAAATGACACTATATCCATAGCTGAGCAATATTTACCCAGGAATATCTGCCCCCTTGTCAAATCTTCCTTTGGTTCAATTGTCAATAACGGTTGCTCGGGAATAAAATCCTGCTCTCACTTTGGCATGGTAGATCTGATAGTTGCCGAGAATACCTGTGATAGTAAAAAGAAGATGTATGAATTATTGGGAGATTATATCCCAACCTATGTGATCGACCTTCCACAGAGACCGGACAGCCCTGAAGCTCTAAACTATTTTTTAGGAGAACTTAATAAATTTAAAGGTACTATAGAAGAGCTGACAGGCAATGAAATCACCTCTGAACGGTTAAAGAAGGAGATAAAGTCCTCGAACGAGACGAGACAGCTGCTTCACAGGCTCTTCGAGCTTCGAAAAATGGATCTGCCTCCCATCAGCGGCGTTGATATACTGAAAGTCATGCAAAAGCAGTATTTCCTGTCAGTGGAAGAGTTTAAAAAATTCCTTCGCATGCTGATTAACGAAGTAGAGAGGGTTAAGGTTGACTGGACACGCAAACCCAGAATAATGATCTCTGGTTGTCCTATGTCGAGCGGCAACACCAAGGTACCTGAGATAATAGAGAACAGAGGCGGCGTTATTGTCGCTGAGGAAAGCTGCACTGGTACGAGGTCTTTCTGGGATCCAGTTGATGAGAGCAAAGACCCGATGCTTGCGCTGGCTGAACGTTATATTAAAATACCCTGCTCCTGTATGAGTCCGAACGACAGACGTATAGACAATATTTTAGAACTTGTTAGAGAATTTAAAGTCGACGGGGTCGTATACTATACTCTGCAGTTCTGCCACGGATACAATATCGAGAAATATAAGGTACAGCAGGCTTTGAAGAAAGCCGGGATACCTATGCTTTTTATTGAGACGGATTACAGTAGTTCGGATATCGAGCAGATAGAGCTCAGAGTTGATGCATTTATGGAGATGCTTTCATGATCTCAGTTGGAATAGATGCGGGTTCGGCCACGACAAAGGCAGTCCTTGTCAACGGCGGCAAGAGAGTTATCCACTCAATATTGCCTACGGCATTCGATTTTATCTCAGCGGCAGAAAAGGCATATAAGGACGTGCTTGCCCGTGCAGGAGTTGACAAAAAAAATGTTGACTATGTATATGCAACCGGATACGGCAGAAATAGTATAAAGTTTGCCGACAAAGCTATAAGTGAGATCACTGCCCATGCCATGGGTGTATATCACCTGTATCCGGATGTTAATGGGATAATCGACATAGGAGGCCAGGACAGCAAGGTTATCTCTGTAATCAACGGCAGGGTAACCGATTTCTTAATGAATGACAAATGCGCAGCTGGCACGGGCAAATTCTTAGAGTACACGGCAAGAGCTCTTGAAGTGCCAATAGAGGAACTGGGGAGTCTGGCGCTTGCTTCAAAAACACCTGCAGGTATAACAAGTATGTGTACTGTTTTTGCAGAATCCGAGGTTATATCTCTCCGTGCGAGAGGATTTACGAAAGAAGATATCGCAGCTGGACTAGTTGAAAGTATTGCAAGGAGAGTTGCTGTCATGGCCCGACAATTAGGGCTAAAACGAAATGTTGCCTTTGTGGGAGGCGTGGCAAAAAATATTGGAATTAAAGCAGCGCTGGAAAAAGAGCTGGGTATATCGCTTTATGTACCTCCTGAACCTCAGATCACGGGAGCACTGGGGGCAGCACTTTATGGCAGTAATTAAAACAACACTCTAAAAGGGAGTAAATAATGAGCCTATCCCAAAACCCATTTTTGTTCCCATATCCAATAGGAGTTTCATAACTACTTTATAGATCGGTAGCTCGAGTGATTATTTTGAAACCGAGATTCAAAGAAGTGGTTCTCGATTTTTGGTGTCAGCCCAATATGAAAAAAGAATCCAAGGATATTATTGAGACAGAAAACGGTGTGGATAAAAGTATCATTAATGAGCAGTAGCCTTACTGAGAGAAAGTATTAGAAAGTACTTTAAGTTATCGCAGATATATTCTATTTTTAGAAAGTTTATTCTGAATTTCTGGTTTTCGGGATTAAAAACAGAGAAATTTTAAAACTTTATTTCTGCATACGTACTAAAATAATTTTCGATCACTGATACAGTTACAGCCGCACATGGCAAGAATTAGATTGAAGTAAGTAATGAATTTAAAGGCTCGCTTCTCAAAGGCCTGTACAAACCCCCTTAATTAAATCATAAAATCCAGTCTCTGAGGTAATGAGCTCAGGTACATATTCTGACAGTACGAAAAGAACTCTTTTGGTGGCGTAATCATATATTATTACATAGTATATTTTCATATATTATATATTACAAATGTATATATGATATAAATACATATACCCCGAAGTAACAGGAGAGATACATGACAGTGAAAATTGATAAGGAGTTGTACAAGTTTTACCATACTAATGGCCACAGTGTGCTTAGCATCTCCAAAATTATGGATGTAAAATATCAAACATTATGTGGTTGGGCTAGGCGAAACGGGTTTGTGTCTAATCCTGTGATGTTTGCGCGGGCCTGCTCGCGAATGTACGATAAAGGAGCAACAGACAGGGAAATCGCAGATGACACTCAGCATGACATAGTAAACGTGGTGATGTGGAGACGCAGAAGACATCTGCCGGCGAATGGGCAACTCAGGCTGCTTGATATATACTCGAAAATGCAAGAGCTATATGCTAGAGGATATACCGATGAGCAGATCGCGAAATTTCTTGGGAAAAAGAGATATAATGTGGAGTATTGGCGGAGAAAACGTGGTCTTGAATCAAACAGAAACTGGTAAACAGGTTGTTTTTAATCAAAAGTCGAGACGGTAAACAACAAACACGATTTTTGATTTCTATACTGACCTTCTGACAGTATATATTTTAAGAGGAAAATCTTGTAAATCCCGGAATTATGGTTTATCTCATGTACGAAACTTTTGAGGTTTTGTAGTTATACATATCACTTGCTTACTATTTATGGCTTTTTTGGTTGCTTATATTCATTAATACACAACAATGTCTATATATAACTATAGATCGATAAATGCGCACGGATTTTTGAAAATATTGACTTGTGCCCTAGCAACAATAGGTCTTGCTTGTGTTTGTAACACATATGCATACCATGCATTGTAAAGAAGGTTGCTGTTTGTGTGGCCGGAATAGAAATAAAGAAGAAGAGAAAAAAAGAACTTGTTCAAGGTATGTCTCTAATCCTGTAAATATTAATCGAATATTAAATTTGACAAATGCTCATCATGTTTCATTGGCAACGTAAAATCGACCGACACCAGTGTTTATAAAGGAAATTTGGTGAAATTATCTTCACCAATCTGATATTTTCAGTAATTCTGGATCGATACTTTTCAGAGCCTTTTCAAAAAATTCATCCATTTTTTCCATACGCTCAGCCAATCTTTCCTCGACCATCTGATCTACCACTTACTCCATATATTGACTCATTAAAATAAACTAGGACTTACGCGGTTGAACTGAATAATCAACTGCGTTAAACCTTCAACTGTCCAAAATTTGGCTTTAACAGCAATGTTTAGTGCTCTTGATTTTGAACCTCAAGTGCGTAAGTCCTATAAACTATTTGAAGAAAAACAATTCATGTAGCTTTCAGAAGAAAGTATTAACTACTTCTCAGGCTCTCTGTTAAAAGTAAGAATTAAAGGTACTTTGTTTATTTGTGCATGTTATCAAAGAATTTCACATTCATTTTGAAACTGAGTCTATTTTTTGTGTAATTAATTTAATGTAATTACGGGAACAATGGTATTTTACAGCAGAGCATTAGATTTTGTGGACTTTGTGATATAATGAGTTTACAATTAAGAGGCTGACATTACAAATAGAATCTACGCAGTTGGACTGAATAATCAATCGTACTAAAAGCCTAACTGTATGAAACGCGAAATTGATTACAACGTCTACTATATTTATTTTGTATTTCTGATGTCTATTTTCTGTTTCATTAAATTAGGATTTCTGCAGAGCTCAGATAAGTAGCTTTTTAAGCTGCAATGTAAGAGGCTCCTAGAATCAGGAGGGGTTAAGGGGGATGAAGAGGAAGGGAGTAATATCAATATTCGCTTTGGGCATCGCACTAGTTAACGCTTTAACACTTGTAACTTTTGCTTCTTCTGAAACCTCAACGGGTAACACAAGCACTTCAGGATATGAGAAAGCTTTCGATCCAGATAGCATGAACCTCTCAGTAAAACCTGGAGAGGATTTTTATGAGTATGCTGAGGGAGCCTGGATAGAGAGCCATCCTGTGCCTGCGGACAAATCCCGATACGGAGAGTTCGCAATAGTAAAGGACAGAAACTATAACTATGTCAAAGAAATAGTAGAAAGCGCAGCTAACAATACCTTTGCTCCTGAGGGAAGCCTCGAGCAGAAGATTGGCGAATTCTACCGCGTGGGAATGGATAATATTACTCTTGAAAAGCAGCATCTGGATCCTATCAAAGATGAGCTGGCGATGATAGACAATATCTCCAACAACTCTAATCTCCAGGCCGTATCAACGCAAATGATGGATTACGGGATGGATCCCTTTTTCTCCATATACGCTGCGCCTGACAAGAAGAACAGCAAAGTCATGATCGCTACCCTTACCCAGGGAGGTCTAGGTCTTCCAGATAGAGATTTTTATCTTAGAAAGGACGAAGAGTCTATCAAGATCAGAGAACTGTACCTAACCCACGTTGCCAGGATGTTCATCTTTCTTGGAGATAGCCCAGAGATCGCTGACAATAATGCGAGAACCGTAATGAGGCTAGAAACCAGGCTGGCCAACGCATCTTTCACCAATGTAGATGATCGTGACGAGGTCAAAACATATAATAAGATGAGCCTCGAAGAACTCCAGGCCTTTGCGCCGGGAATGAACTGGTCCTGCCTTTTCAGCGTTCTGGGCTGCCAGGACGTAACCGAGGCCAATGTCAGAAATCCATCCTTCTTCAAAGAGCTGAGCACTGCCCTTCAGGATGAGAGCATAGCTGACTGGAAGACCTTCCTTCGCTGGAAGCTGATCTTAGCCGCGTCTCCCTATCTTAGCTCTGACATAGATGAGGAGCACTTTGATTTTTATGAGAGGAAACTCAATGGCCAGCAGGAGATGGAGCCCCGCTGGAAAAGGGTCATCGATGCAGAAAACAGGGCTATAGGTGAGGTCATAGGCCGTGTTTATGTGGATAGATATTTTAACTCGAGCTCCAGGGCCAGAACGGAAGAGATGGTATCCAACCTGAAGAAAGCCTTCAGGGAAAGAATTCAAAACCTTGTATGGATGGAGCCTGAAACCAAGAAGAAAGCCCTCATAAAACTTGAGGCTGTGGACGTCCAGGTAGGTTATCCTGAAGAGTGGCTGAATTATTCGGAGCTCGAAGTGAAGAACGATTCATATGTCAGGAATGTCCTCAGGGCCTATAAATTCAGATTCCACTACGGCCCCTATGGTCTGGACAAAATAGGGAAGCCTGTAAATCGCAAACTCTGGGAAATGAACCCCCAGGAAACTAACGCCTATGCGGACTATAGTAAGAACATTATAGTCTTCCCGGCGGGAATTCTTCAGCCTCCCTTCTTCAACAAGGACGCCGATGACGCAGTCAACTACGGTGCAATAGGCTCCATTATAGGACACGAGATGATCCATCTCTTCGACAGCCAGGGCAGGAAATTCGATGCAAGTGGAAATTTGACGGACTGGTGGACACCAAAAGATGCCGATAACTTCGACAAAAGTACTGGCGTTCTGGTGGAAGAGTACAATAGGTTTGAGGTTCTGCCGGGTCTGAACATCAACGGCGACCTGACCCTGCCTGAGAACGTAGCAGACTTTGGCGGATTGACCATGGCTTACCACGCCTATAAGCTCTCATCTAAAGGAGATCCGGGGCCGATTGATGGATTCACCGGAGATCAGAGGTTCTTCTTAAGCTTCACCCAGATATGGAGGGAATCGCAAACGAGTCAATTTCTGAGGACACAAACACTAACCGATACCCATTCGCCCGCCAGGTTCAGGGTTAATGGCGCAGTCTTCAACGTGCCTGAGTTTTACGAGGTGTTCCCGAGCGTAAAAACAGAGGATAAACTCTACAGACCAGAGATCAAGAGACCGGTGATATGGTAAGAGTGATCATCGGCACCCATTTTTGAAAATAGTGAGCACAGGACTCTCTGATATCTCATTAAATTTCACATGAATTTTAAAAATCATAGATATGTAATACCTGATGAACTTACATATCAGCATTTTTACAGTCAATAAAAAGTATTTATGCATAAGCATTTTTGCAGTCAGTAATAATATTTGCCAGAATTTTTTTTAGAAAGGTCTTTGTAATAATCAAAAAGTTCTTTGCCCCACTCAATAGCATTACTTTCGGAACTCATCAGGAGTCTATAGTCAAGTTTTCCTTTTTTATCCCTGAGCAGGAGAGCCATAAATCTCTCTGTTACCGTAAGCGAAACAATGGACGAATTTCCATTATACACATAAAAATCCAGGTTTTCTGTTAATTGGGAGCCTCTTTGCTTCTTCGAAAACAAGCTGAAGACTTTTTCGGAAATATTTTTTGCGATAACAAAAGTGACGTTCTTATTCTTCTCCAAAAGATTAGGGTGAAGTCCTGAAAAAACAGGCTGGAAAAATGAGGAAAAATGCATAATCTCTCTGGATTTTGCGAGGTTATTTATGAATTCTTCAGGAGGCTCAAAAATCCAGTTAGGTTCAGGATCAATAACCTTACAGGAAGCTAATTTCCCAAGTTTTAAGCGCAAAGAAAAGGGGATTTCGGTCCAATTTTTCTGTGCCCGGTAATCAAAGATATATCCAAACGTTTTAATGGCTTCTGTAAGGGAATTTATTATTTTCAGCACCATTCACCCCATTATGAAAGATTTGTTTTGTATATTCATTCTTGACTGATTTATAGTCATTTTAAAACTTGCTTGTTTAAACATGTTTATTATTTATTAGCTTTCCTATTTCTTCAAAGAAATTTTTTTGACGTAATTAGAGAGAGGAAGTAGCAGTCTTCCTCTCTCCATGTGCAGGATGCCAGCGTAGAAAATGATTCTGAACGCGTTCAAAGACAGCCATTATCCCTATAACAACCCCTGTCATCAGAATCATTCCAGCAATTACCTTGTCATAATTTGCAAATTGGTGATAATACTGGATATACCAGCCAAGTCCTGATGTCGCAGCAATCATTTCAGCAACTGTTAAAGTGATAAATGAAAGTATCAATGCTATCATTGCACCCGAAAATATAGAAGGCAATGCAGCAGGCAGGAGAATTTTCCTGATCATCTGGTAGTCCGAAAGACCCAGTGTGCGTGCAGAGTTGATGAGGCGGGAATCCGCTGAGAAAACCCCGTAAACCGCGCCAACAAGGATAGGCCAGAATGCTCCAATGAAAATTAAAAAAATTGAGGATGCCCTGAAAGTCGGTAGAAGAACGATAGAATATGGTAAATACACAGTTGCCGGGATAGGAGATACCGTTTTTGCAATGGGGTATGCTACATTATACAGCCTTTTTTTCCAGCCTGCATAAAGTCCTATTGGAATAGCAAGGGCAAGAGCAAGGAAATATCCTGTAAGAAGGATGCCAAGAGAACTGATTACCCCCTCTGTCATTTGCCCTGTGTCGGTTTGGAACACCAGGAAGACTTTTGCTGGACCTGGAAAGATGAAAGAATCGAGAAGCGCAAGTTTTCCAAGAAGCAGCTCCCAGAGAAACAATCCCAGGGATATGATTAGAAATATATCAGTGGTTGAAACAATATTTTCATAATTTAAGTACAACTTTGCTCCGTATATGACCGTAATCAGAAGAAGAAAGGCAACAAATGCCCTATTGTCGTTTACCGCCTGTTCGGGTGAATCCGGAAATCCAACTGTCATAATAAGAGTAGCAAATAAAATGGTAAAAACAGCGACTGACCTGAGAATATTGTTGGATATTATGCTGCCCCTTCCGGCTACAGTGCCTAATCTAAAGCTATTTTCTGACATTATACAAACTCCTTCAGTTCTTTTTCCTGCTTTTTGAGCTCTTCTATCATCTCCCCATACAATATCGAAAGAAGATGCGATTTTAGAGCAAGATAATTTGGATCAATACTAAGATCTTTACGGTGCCTTGGGCGGGAGAACGGCACTTCAATCACTTCTTTTACACTCCCGGGCGAGGGAGTCATGATAGCAATTTTATCTGAAAGCAAAAGTGCTTCGTCCACATCATGGGTAACAAAAAGTACAGTCTTACGCTGCTCTCCTTCTGACCACAGATGCAAAAGAAGGTCCTGCATGTATATTCTATTAAGGGAGTCAAGAGCCCCAAAGGGTTCGTCCATAAGGAAAACTTTAGGGTCCATAGAGAACATTCTGGCAATTGAGGCACGCTGACGCATTCCACCTGAAAGTGTACCTGGATATACATCCTTAAATTTCCCAAGCCCTACCAGATCAATAAACTTCTGCGCCAGTTCCTCTATATTCCTTCGGCCTCCAATTTTGTTCGAATGTTCAATCGCAAAGCAGATATTTTCGAAAGTTGTCATCCAGGGAAAAAGTGAATAATCCTGAAATACGGTACCACGATCGGTTCCTGGTCCCTTTACCTGGATATCATCTATTAGAACTGAGCCATCTGAAGGGGGAAGCAAACCCGATACTATATCAACTATTGTACTTTTCCCACAACCTGAAGGGCCAATGAGGGAAATGAACTCTCCATTTCCTATATTCAGATTAACGTTTGAGAGCGCTTTATAGCCCGTACCGTTATTTCCATAGGATAATGAAATGTTCTTCAAATCAATCGTTGCCGTTTTTATCCCTCCATAAAAATTTAAAACCGGAACGGGATGAAGTATGATATTGATTTTTTTCCGAATATAGATTTGATTTATAATTCATAAGATACACCAGTAATAGCTCACAGGTCATAGATTAAGGAGTAATCTTGCCTGGATTATTCGATTCTTGTCTCTTTTGACCTCAAATTCCTTTCTTAATTCATTTTAAAACCTAAAATTAATACACAGTTTCATTCAGTATCCAAAAACTTGAAACTATTTGGAAGTGAATGCTATAACAACCCTTCATTAACCGAAGACTCAATAATGTAACACGAAAACAAGAGATTTATACGCTGAGAAGTAAGCAATTATTGGCAGAGTAATTATGATTTTGAACTTTTTGCGGCAAAAAAGCTTCAATAAAGCAGAAAAAATCGAAAGAATGAGGCAAAATTGCCTCAATTAAACGGTTTGCGTACAAATGAAGGCTATTTTTACTCAAATATCGACGTATAAATTTCTCATTATCCTATGGACACCTCAGCAACGGTTTTTTTTGAGATTAATCAAAAAATTTGAAAGAGGTACTTATGGATAAAAAACACATATTAGGGATATTTATTGCTCTTATTGTGCTTGCAGGTATTGGTGTTATTCTACTAAATCCAAGTGATTCTTCGGATTCGAGTGGTTCAAAGAAAGTTAATACTCCTCCTGTTCAGCAGAGTGGCAATACTTCAGCACCTGTTCAGCAGAACGCATCGAGCTCCGGAGCTAAGACTGTAAGGCATGGATATCTTCCCTCAAATGGAGATGCTTTGATCTTTATAGCAAAGGAAGAGGGCTTCTGGGACCAGGAAGGTTTAAACGTGGAGTTGTATCAGTTTACAAAAGGTACAGAAGGTTACAATGCATTATTTGGCAATAAGCTTGATACAGTAGGAGCTGGAACGTCAGATCCTGCCACTTACATTGCACAGGGAGCAGATATAACAATTATCGGCGGGCTGATGAGTGAAGGTCAGTTTCTGGTAACTGCCCCTGAAGATGCAAAGGATCTTGCAGACCTCAATAATTGGCAGGGTAAAAAAATTGCCACAATTACCATGTCCAACGGAGACCTTATCTATAAGGCTGCACTGAAAAAAGCAGGTATAGACTGGAAAAAGGAAGTAATATTCCTTGAGTTAGGGTCACCCAATGCGGTGCTGGAAGCGGTCAAGACTGGAAAAGCCGACGGGGGAATAATATGGATTCCTTATGAGATACTTGCACAAAATCAGGGTCTGTCCATAGCATCTTACTCTTATCAATACTATGATAACCACCCCTGCTGCCGGATTGCGCTGAAGACTGAAACCCTGAATGAAGATAGGGATACCTATGTGAAGTTTGAAAAAGGCCTTATTAAGGCTTACAAGTTCTTCAGCGAAAATCAAAATGAATCCGTCGATGATATCCAGAAATATGTTAATGTTGATAAAGAGGCAATCCGCCAATCAACCTGGAGTAATTATTTCTTTGCGTCCCCTGATCCCAATACAAACGGAGTAAAGGAATATTACCAGATGATGAAGGACAGCGGGTACATCGATACGGATGTCAAGATAGAGAACCACATCGACAGTACAGTATACAAACAGGCTCTCGAAGAATTGATCAAAGAAAATCCTGATGACCAGTTCTATCAGAAGCTGCTCTCTGAACATAAAGAAATGAACGAGTGATCGTAAGCATCGGGTAAATTCAGAAGAAGTATTGTCTAAAGAAAAATCGGAAAAATCAATCATATAGTCATAAGCATGGAGAGCATTATACTCTTCAGTTTATGATATCTTATTTTTCGTATCAAGCTTAAAATAAATGTTGATTTTGTTCCGATTTATACTACCCGAGAATATCAATGAAGGAACTTATGGACAAAAAATATCTGCTTATCGGGGGTTTATGTGCTATTTTTGTGCTTGCGGGCATCTTTTCAATTTTACTAAAACCCAGCAGCTCTTCGGATTCGAGGAGATTACAGGACTTGTATACCCCACCTATTGTTGAGTGCTGCAGTGGTTTTGATAATGTCTCCATGAATATCTCGGATGACACAAATAATTCTACATGTAAGCCTGAAACTCTCAGAAACGTAGCTAACTCTCAAAAGGTTATTAAATGATTTGGAGTTGAAGACAGAGATTTCTTAAAAAGAAAGCTTAAATATAAAAACCTAATCGATCCACAATTCATTTCTTGTTTTTCCTCTTTTTCAACCTGTAAATTTTTTGATATTAATCATCATAAAATGATGACTCTCTGATCATATTCTCTCAAAATGAAGGAGTTGCTTTTATATGGTCTTTTTTGTTTACTATTTCTACTTTTGATAAGATTTTATGTATTGATAAAGTAAACAGAAAAACCTATTTGTGTCTCAATTTTGTGAGCAAAATTGAGCTTTCAGAATAATGTTGAGATCAAGTTAATAGTTTGCATGGAGGTGATTTAGGCACTTTTTGCCGTAAAAAAGGGTTTTTAATACCAATAATGAGTATTATATTTTGTTAGTTCACAATTGAGAATTAGTGTTTGTAGAATGATAAAAGGCTACGATTGTGGACAATTTAACTCTGCAACCTGAATACTCTGGGAAGTGGCTTAAGAGTTTTCTAAGAATACAGAGAAAACCGGATCCAAGATATATAAACAGAAAAATAAGGGAGGTGATATTTACCTTTAAAAGAGGTTTTAATCTAGGTAGATGTATAATAAATTATTAACTTAAAACTGTAAAAGTGTTTGGCAATTTCTACTCTGGATTGGCTAAATATGGAAACCTCAATTGTTATAATGGACACAAAATTGTTTGCACAACCCACAACACACTAAGTGTAGAATTCCAGTACATATCGAACAGGCATAAAATCATTTGTACAATCCACATCCACAAAAATTCACAAAAATATCAATTTTAATATTTTCTTTAATAGTAATGAAAAAAACCCATATCTAACTCTTTAGCGGAAAATATTGGAGATACCGGAATAGATGCTATAATTGTAAATTTTTGCTGGATGTAAGTACAAATTAAAGACTCGAAAAGTAAAAAGAACTTAAGAAAGACTGCTGAGATGATGGGAAGGTCACGCAGTGGACTGCAGATCCATTAATCCCGGTTCGAGTCAGGGTCTTAGCTTAAAGAGTTTACTGCAAAGCTGAGCATTACATACGCCTCATGTTTTTCTTTTCTCAGTTCATTTTCGAAGATCACTCTAAAAGTCTAAGTAAAAGTCTAAGCCTCAGTGATTGAAATTCCTCTCCTGTTGTGATGTATCCCGTTCCGAACCTACCTGCTCAGCTGCGAAAGTAGCGGATTATTTAGGCTGCTGCACAAAAAAGAGTGAATCTCAAGCGAGCCGGGGTGAGAAAGTGTAAATTCAAATATCGTACCTTCTGCTTCTGTCTTTTTAGTTATATGCA
Organism: uncultured Methanosarcinaceae archaeon; assembly: GCA_963847185.1. Lineage (GTDB taxonomy): Archaea > Halobacteriota > Methanosarcinia > Methanosarcinales > Methanosarcinaceae > Methanosarcina. The sequence goes on from CAWJYV010000001.1 coordinate 219,005, forward strand.
TATTTTATCCACTTATTCTCTTATGTATGTCCGGTCCTGCAAGCACTTGGTTAACATCGTTAACATTATAAATTTGTAAAGCAATTTAAGTGTAAGACAAGAAAAGAAATTACATGAAGAGGAAATATGCAAACCGATAACCTCGAACCTGAAAAGCGCATAAATTTTCCTGCCGTGAAAGTCTACTAAAAACCAATTCTGAATTAATTGCTATCCTTCAGGAATAAGTCAATATAAATCGGTTCAGAGCACAGAAGGAGATTCAATCAAAATTGGATACATAAGAGCCTTGATACAGGCTTTACAGGCTCAGAACTCTATTCTCAACGATATTTGAGCTTGTTGCTACTAAATGGAGCTTGAAGAGATAGGGAACTGGCAAAAGATCAGTCACACAATTAAGACTGGGAACTGAATCTATTGGCCCTTAATGGAGGTACTGGATATGGACGAGATGACAGTAAATGCAGCAAAAAAACGATTTGATAATAGCAAGAAGAAAAGCTTTGCTTTCGATGTGCTGACACTTACAGGCGGGGCAACTCTTGCCCAAATTCTTACTATTCTATCAATTCCTGTTTTAACACGTTTATACCAGCCTGAAAATTTTGGGGTATGGGCTCTATACAGTTCTATTACCAGCATTATCAGCGTTATAATATGCATGCGATATGAGTACTCCATTATGTTACCTGAATCGGACGAGGATGCCGTAAATCTCTTAGGAGTGAGTTTTCTTTCAATAGGGGTTGTAACCATCCTAACCCTGGCAATAATATGGTTCTTTAAAGAGCTTATAATTAATATTTTGAATTCTCCTCAAATAGGAAACTACCTCTGGCTTGTACCCCCATTTATTCTTGTAAATGGAGCATTTCTTGCCTTAAATAGCTGGAATTCAAGGACTAAACTTTTCAAGAGATTGTCCCTTTCAAGAATATCAAGTTCTCTTTCGACTATTGCAACACAGATAATTATAGGAATTCTTGATAAAAAGAGCCCAACTGGCCTAATAACCGGCAGTCTTACTGGGCAATCTGTGGCAACATTTATACTTGCGGGGCTGATTTGGAGAGATGATAGAAACCTGATCAGAAAAAGCCTCAACTGGAAGAAAATGTATGAAGTATTTAAAAGGTACAGTAAATTTCCACTGGTAGACTCATTTTCCGCCCTTATGAATTCGATCTCCTGGCAACTTCCAGCTTTCCTTCTTGCGGCCTTTTTTTCTCCTACAATCGTCGGTTTTTATTCCCTTGGATTTAGACTTATTCAGATGCCAATGAGTTTAATTGGCAGTTCGATTTCACAGGTATTTTTCCAGAGGGCATCAAGAGCCTCATCTCAGGGAACTCTACCCACACTTGTAGAAAATGTATTCAAAATTCTTGTAATAATAGGCATGTTTCCGATATTAGTCCTGACAATTGTAGGAAGCGATGTTTTTACTGTGATTTTCGGAAACGCTTGGGCAGAAGCAGGAGTTTATACCCAAATCCTTGGGCTTTGGGCTTTCGTCTGGTTCATATCATCTCCCCTGGATGGAATATATCTTATAGCTGAAGAGTATGATTTTGGTTTTTATTTCAATTTTATTAACCTAGCTACACGCTTTCTTTCACTTATTATCGGCGGTTTGTTCGGAAGCGCACGTATAGCACTTATTCTTTTTTCAATATCAGGAATTGTGGTATATGGCTACCTTTGCCTGAAGATGATGTCCTATTCCGGAGTAAAAATTTCAAGAGCCCTAAAAATCGTATTCTCAAATTTTATGCTTTTTGTTCCTGCAGGGATTATCCTTGTTGCTCTGAAAATCAGAGAAACAAACCCGATTCTGCTTGTTGTCTTTTCCGGCGTGATTATCGGCATTTATTACATGTATATTTTGAAAACCGATACTAATGTGAAAAAAATACTGAAAGAATTTCGAGCCGGATGATATGACTTAAAAAATCAAAGCTGTGCTGGTACACTCCTTAATAAGCTGCGAAGTATTAGAATGGAATAAAAAGAATGGAATAAAAATATCTTTATTGTTGCGAATCGATGCATTATCATTTTTATTTTTCAAAATATATTAAAATATATGGAAGTGAATTTACCTGAAATTTTACAAGAGCTGATTTTTTCGGGTTTCTGTCAGATCCTTATCCTGATTTTATATTTCTCGATTTTGATTGATTTTCAGTTTCCTGAATATGCATCATAAGTATGCATTTTTGTTTTTTATCGTTCTCTTTAAATTGTGGCTAACGATTGATTATATAATGCAAGATTCCAAAAAATCTAGATGTATTACACAAAAACAGTAATCTCGAGGACCTACAGATTAAGGGCTTTTAACAAAGGCGGGAAGTCCTAGATTCTGTGACCTGCTCCTCATACTGCAAGGTTAATAATTGGATTTCTAATCTATTTTGAACAGGATCTATTTACAGACTTTCTGAAATGTGCTTTTATACTCTCAAAACCCTTGTATGAGCTTTTTCTACCCAGGGTATCTAAAAGGCACATAAACAGGATAAAGGTACCATTAATCCGACTCTAATAAACCAAAGTGCAAGTCTTTTTGGCTCTACATGGTACTTCTTTGCCGGTACATAAGAGAGAAGTTCAGTTAGCGAAAGAAAGATTAAAATTTGACATTGGTATCTAAATACTGATATATATTATGAGAACTTATATCTCTTGATGAACTGCCCAAGATGTAAGAGTCTCGATCATAATAAGAATGGTAAAGTTAATGGCCGTCAACGCTACAAATGCTCTGATTGTGGATATAATTATTCAGTAGAGCTAAAATCAACTGCTAGTTCCGCATCTGTTAAGAGACAGGCTTTACAACTCTATCTTGAAGGATTAGGATTTCGGTCAATAGGGCGTTTTTTGGGAGTAAGTCATGTTTCCGTCCAAAAATGGATAAAGAAATTTGGTCAGGAGCTAGAGGAACTAAAAAGCGAAAATGAGATATCTATTGTTGAAATGGATGAGATGCACACTTACATCGGTAACAAAAAAAATATTGCTGGATCTGGATTGCTGTTGATAGATTTGGGAAAAAGTTCATCAACTGCTCTTTTGGCAGCAGAGGAACAGAAACTGGACAAAAACTCTGGGAAAAATTAAAGGAAAAAAAGATTGAAAAAGTGATGACTGATCACTGGAGGGCATATGCAGAGTTCGTCCCAGATAAAATTCATACTCAATCCAAAGCAGAAACGTATACTGTTGAAGGATATAACAGCATACTTAGGCACTTTCTGGCAAGATTGAGAAGAAAGACAAAGTGTTATACTAAGAGTCTTGAAATGCTAAAGTACTCAGTTCTTCTCTTAATGAAATACAGAAATAATGAGTTAACTATATTTAGGTAACAATGCCTAAAATTTTTGTAAATCAAAAAAGATAATAATTAATAAAAACAAAAACATTATGTCACTTGCCAGAAATAAGCATCGTGCTCAGTTCTTCGGCCAGCATGACGGCGCCTCTATATCCTGAGTAACCTTTTGAGAGTACTACCTGATCATGTAATGGGAACGTGAGAGGAAAGATCCGTTAACAGCAGAAACTCAGTAAGAAATGGAAGAGAGCAGTATAATGTTGAAGAAACCTCTCATTAGAGAGGTTCCAGCATCTTTGTTGGTACGAATTCCTGTTTTATAATCCGGTTCTTAAGCATAGTACAGAGTCTTTCTGCTCTGGCCCTATCTGACTGCCTCAGGGATACAGGAATAGTCCCTTCAGCCAGCTCTATTGATCCGAGTCTTGCACGGAATACCCCTTCGGAGCACTGAAGTGTACAGGTGCCACAATTGATACAGAGATCTCTGTTGATGATACAGTCATTTGAGATTGCCTCCGTGGGACAGGTGCGCATTGCGGCACAATCAGGATGGTGCAGGCATCTGTCTTTTTCGACACGGATCAATTTGTCTGTATCTCTCCAGATATGTCCATAGTTTACTTTTGAGTGTGCAGTACGCCCGTTCACATCTGATACTGGAAGTGGAACATTCTGGTCCAGAATTTTTAATCCTGTGAGTATTTCATCGTCAAGAACAGGTATTGGAACGGCAAGTGAAGTCAGACACTCAGGCCCGTGCGCAGTTTTCATTCCGCCCATCATAGTGGGGTCCATTCCCTTCATGTCTGCAAAGGCAGAGACATTCGGTTTATCCGGACTGGCTCTGGTTCCTTTTCCTATAATATAACCAGGTGCCCCATTTAACAGGACCCGAGTACCTACACCTATTGACCTGTGCGAGGGGTCATTCTGCAGTGGGTTTATTTCACCGCACCCTGATACGGTTGTTTCTGTAAAAGGACCTGTCAGGCCTGTAACTGAGAAAATAGTGCTAATCGTGGATGAAGTAGGATTTATAAGTGCATGGTAATTTTTAAATGCAAGTCTTGTGGTAATGATTCTGGCATAGTCGATATCGTCAAGGGTAACTCTATTCTCATAACGCCTGCCATGTGCCTCTACAAGAACATCGATTTCTTTTCCTTTTACCAGGTCCCGGAAAAGATGGCCTCCTCCATAATGATCATCTGCATGTGAAGTTCCGTTGATAACCAGATCCACGACTCCGAGGCGCTCATTAGGACAGGGACCGGGTTGAGCAGGTACACCATTTAGCCAGATAGCATCTGCCCTTTCAAAGCTGCATTTTCCTGCAACCGGTACCATCATAACTGCCATAGTGCCTGACATCACGCCAAATGTTCCGGTCGTGACTACATCCACATCGTCAACAGTCACATTTTTACCTTCACGCACCATGGACTTGAGCTCGGCAGCTGTAAGAATTATGGCTTCTTTGTTTGTAATCTTCTCATTAATTTGTTCAATCGTTTTCATATTACCGATCTCTTCAATATTTACAATATCCTGATGTCCTCAAGCCTGACATGAAGTCCCGATGGCTTTTGAAAGCACATATTTACCAGAGCCGTATGTGCAAGCCCTATCATACAGTTACCAGGCAGGAAATACTGGCGGGTTCCAAAGATGGGAGGTTTCTTTACAGTACTGGCAATTCCTTCGAAGGCATGCACATGGTATGCCTGAACATCATGGGCATCTTCTTTTCTGGCAGCCATGGGACCTACGGTATGGCATTCAATTACGCCTGTGATCGGGTTTGTACTGAGAACTCTCAAAGCGTGATATACAGGACATCCAGGGCCTGCGGGACGGCCGGTTACTAGATCTCCTTTTTTAATATCCCATTTTTCTACAAGGTCTGCTCTGAAAGGCACTATGAATTTACGTGCTGAAGGCTCATTAGGGAATGGAAGGAGGACAAAATCATACTCTTTCCCGGTAACGTCTGTGCCTGAGAAAGTGGGATTTCTCACCTGAAGCGATATTTTTTCTCGATTTGCAATTTTCTCCGGATACACGGTTTTCTCTATGCTGTAGAAAGGACACATATCTATCTCTATTAATCCAGCTTCGAGCCTGGAAACGAAGTCAGAACATGTCTGAGAGCCGCAAGCCCCACAGTCTTTACCCGGAGGATTCCATACACCCACCATCAGTCACCTCTGTATAAGGGATCTGGCATATTCAGTGGTCTGATAACTCCAAAATGGTTCTTCCATCCGATCTCTTTTTTCCCTATACATACAGTACATACACCAAGTGGAGGGGCACCTCTAAGCATGATCTGGTCAGGCCCTATATCCGGATGCTCGGTAATCCGTCGCATCAGATATCTCAATCCTGTCCCCTGAATTGCATTTGTTTCTACAATGTCAATATTAGAGACAACTTTTCGGATACTTTCCCTGAAAACCTCTTTTTCTGCCTGGGATACCAGGTCAGTCTTGGTTACAACTGCCACATCTGCAAGAGCAAGTAAAGGTGCCATTTTCAATGGGGAGTTTGTTCCTGAGATTGCACTGACGACTGCAATTCCAAGAGATTGTGTAGTGTAAGGAGTACATCTGAGACAGAGGCCTGCACTCTCAATTATAAGGATGTTTCTTGAAAGACTCTCAGCCCAGCGTAATGCGTCGTCAAGGACCAGAATTCCCATATGGTCAGGACACACATCTCCGGAATAGATCTTTTTGACAGGAATCTCGAACTCTTCTGCAAGTTCTTGGTCCTCTGTTGCATGTACAACGTCAATTTTCAGGAAGGCAGGAAGTGATCCTTCAGGGAGATTTTTTATAACCTGACGAATGACAGCTGTTTTTCCTCCGCTTGGAGGACCTGCGATAATGAGCAGCTTCATTTAAATTCACACCCTATTCAGCTGCATTTTCTGTCCGGCTGGAGTCATCAAAATCTTTGAAGAAACTGATGAAAAAGCAGCTCCCTGTCTGAGTTTTTCTCTGATATGATGGAGCTTGTCTTCGATTAAAGCAAGATCTTCAATAAGATGCTGCTCTTCTCCAGTCGATTCTATTACAGACGCAACTCCCCCATGTCTCATCACTATGCGTCTGTCTGCCGTAAGAGCAAGATAAGGATCGTGTGTTACAAGGATGACTGCTTTGTTTCCTCCTTGAAGAGACTGGATGACACGGTCTTTAAAAATACCTGCATTTTCGATTTCATCAAGCAGAAGGATCGGGGTATCACCGATTACAAGTGCGTCCGCGATCATAAGGGAACGAGTCTGCCCTCCGGATAAACCGCTCATTCGGCTTTTAAGGCTAATCGCTTCACCTGTAAATGTATTTGCAAGATTTACGGTTTCATTAAGCAAGTCTTTCCTGCCTGGTTTCCGTGCCCTGATATGCATAAGCAGGAATTCTTCGACTGAAAGATCTGCCAGACAGCGTGTATTCTGGGTTATCAGAGCAATCGGTTTGAAGGCTGGTTCTCTTACATAAGATTCGGGAGGTTCCTGACCATCGATAAGGATTCGTCTGCCTGTAATACTGTCTCCCTGCGCAAGAGTTTCAATATCATTAATTAAAGCTGACTTTCCTGAGCCAGTTGGGCCTACAATCGCGAGAGTATCTCCTGGTCTTATTTCTATGGTTTCAAATCCTTCCTTTTCTCCAAATCTGTTTTTCCCAGATTGAACCGTAAGAGTGAATTGCTTTGTCATGTACACAATTGTTAAGATTTGGTATTTATAAGTTTTTCCACAAAATAGAAGAATTTGTCCTTTAAAGTCAATATCTGAGTAAATCGTTTCCCAAATAGGAAATAAAATATGATAAAATGGAAAGAATGGATTAATTCAAAGCTATAATTTTTCCTCGGCGACAGTTTGAGGAAATTAATACAAAAATTAGATTGAAAACAGCTATCTGCTTCTTAAGATTGTGTGAAATTAATCACATATACTCAAATATCTTTACCAGGTGTCAGGTCACATCCAGTACATTGAAGACACATTGTGCGAGATTCACATACACTCAGTGACTGACAGTCAAGCATATTCTTGAGCATACCTCCAAGCTTTAGTAGCCTTGCAGCGTCTGGTCTATTGATCTTCACATTTTTTCTAAGAGGATGAGGAGATATAGGTCTGAGAATTGGAATTATGCATCTGCCCGTAAGAAGCTTGATACCCTTCTTGACTGTTTCGTCGCTTTCCCCAAGGCCGATAATGAAGTTTGAAGAGACCCGATTTCTACCAAATATATTCACTGCATTGTCGAGTGAATCAAGGACATTATAGAGTGAGAGGTCAGGACAAACACGACGGAAAAGCTCGGGGTCCATAGTTTCTACATTATATTTTATTTCGCATGCGCCTGCAGAGTACAGTTCTTCTGACGAATCATTTGTCGGATAAACAGAAACACCTACTGGAAGATTATAATCCTTTGTAAGCTGCTTTACAACCTCTGCCATTCTCTGGACTTCTTTTTTTGGCGAAACAGCTACACCGCTTGTAAGAGAAATTGCCTTCAATTCACCTGTCGAATAGGCCTCCCCAACCATCTGAAGAACTTTACTGATGTCTTTTATTCCACCCTGCATCTTCGGAACAGGACAGAACTGGCAGTCGTATATACATTTTTCAGATAGCGTGATGTAGGCCTGTTCCGGACAGTGGCAAAGCGGACGCTCAAGCACTCCCCTGGCAATTACCTCATCACCCTTCAAGACGACAACATGTTCATCTTCTGGCTCTATATGCAAAGGAGATAGGTTATTGATTGTGAGCCTGACCCTTCTCTTTCCCGATTTGAGGAAGATTGAAGTGCCACCTGCTCCGGGGCCAGCTGTAGCTTTGCTTTCAAGTTGATCAGGAAAAAGGGAATCATCTACCTGAACACTTCCTATGCTTATAAGATATGCCTTAATATTTGCATCAAGTTCTTTGTCCATAATTATGCACTTCAGAAAGCAAAATATGAAGTGTATTTGCTCAGTACACTTGTCGCGTATTTATTATATTGTTTACAATTGTGAACCAAATAATATTAACAATTGTGAACTTAAAAAGGTTATGACTAGAATTTAATTTTTTTAGTAAGTTGAGTATGAACCGAAAACTAAAGAAGTTCTATTTTTAACAACTGACGAAGGTTCAAGCCTTTTGAATATCTCAAAATAAGCTCTTTTCGGTGTCTGGAATTTTAATCCAATTTCGATCTTGCGGATTCCACTGCATTCCTACTAACGATCTTTTCTGCAAAACTGTCAGCAAGGAATTCAAGTCTGTCTTCCGAACGATTTTTCGTAAATTGATAATAGAGAGCTGTTTCTCTTACTTCCCCGTTTTCCACTGATCTTTTGAATTCTCTGAGAGCCCCCTAAACCTTGCCTGCACTTAACAAAAGCAGTGGCTTACCCTCGGATCTTGGGATTTGTAGCAGTAGACAAATACAAAAGGCAAAAAAGAAATGGAATATGATGTGTTCATGAATTTTTGATCACGTCTGAGAAACGAGCACATCAGAAGCTCGATACTGAATTGGAAGTTTTGACTTAGATTGATGGTATTTTGTTTTATTAATAGATCTCAGATCAAATTCTCTAAATACCTCATCGCGTATCGCCAGAAAATCAGCACTTGTTCTATCCCTTTTTCTTGCTAAGGTTACATCAATTATTTTCTTCACTTTACCTGGACCAGCTGTCATAACAACAATCTTATCCGCCAGAAACACTGCTTCTTCAATATCATGCGTAACAAACACTACTGTTTTTTTCTTCTCCTGCCAGATTTTTTCAATCTCCTCCTGCATGCTCATTCGTGTCATTGCATCAAGGGCTCCGAAAGGCTCATCCATAAAAAGAATCTCCGGATCAACTGCGAGAGCTCTTGCGATTGCAATTCTTTGCTGCATACCTCCAGAAAGCTGGTTTGGATGATGTTTTTTGTAATCCGACAAACCGACCAATTCGAGATATTCTTCAGCTATCTCACAACGTTTCTTCTCATCAAACCCTTTAGACTCCAGCCCCAGCTCTATATTTTTGATTACCGTTCTCCAAGGGAGCAGTCCAAAATTCTGGAATATAGCAACTCTATCAATTGAAGGTTGGATAACATCATCTCCGTTAATCTTAATAGTTCCAGTGGAAGGCCTGTCAAAGCCTGCTATCATATTCAGGAGCGTTGTTTTCCCACATCCACTCGGGCCAAGCAGGCAGATGAATTTTCCTTCTTCAATCGATAAATCGACTTTTTCAAGAGCTATAGATCTACTTTTGTCCTTCAGCTCGTATACTTTTGATACTCCTTCAACGGAAATAAACATATTAATTCACCCTTTCTAAGGACATTCCCCATTGCTTTTGAACCCAGTTTTCCAGAAGCCTGATGGTCTTATCCAATAAAAGCCCTGTTATACCTATGCAAATGATACCAGCAAGTACGAGGTCTGATCGAATAGAATTTCTTGCGTCAATTATTAAGTACCCCAATCCTGATTGAGCTCCAACCATTTCTCCTGCAACCAGAAATACCCAGGCTGATCCCAATGCCATATACAGTCCGTTTGTTATCATTGGAAAAGCTGCTGGAAAGATAATTTTTGACAATAAATATGGTTGTTTGATACCAAAATTCTGAGCTACTTTAAGGTATACAGGATCTACTTTTTTAACTCCGGAGATAGTTGATAGAAGAACTGGATAAAAAGCCGCTATAAAAATTATCACGACAGCAGGCAAATCACCTATTCCAAACCAAAGCACTATAAACGGAAACCATGCAATAGGAGAAATAGGTCTTAAAACCTGCACCACAGGGTCGATAAAAGCCCACAATTTTCCATAAGATCCAAGAATTAGGCCTAAGATAATTCCTGCAACTGATGCCGTCAAATAGCCAGCTAGGAACCTTAATAAGCTAACTTGGAAATGAGTCGTAAGACTGCCATCATTAATTAGTTCAACTATTCCTTCGAGAACTTTAAATGGAGAAGGAAGAAGAGAAGATTCATATCTTCCTGTAAGAACTACCATTTCCCAGATCAGAATCAGCAAAGTGAGACTTACAATCGCAGTACCTAATTTTCTTATTTTTACCATTGTTCTCACTCTGCCGCTTCAATAAATGAGTTATCCACAAATTCTGAGTATTTAGGAGGATTCTTTAATTGCCCCATTTCCACAAGATATTGAGATAGTTCATTGTAATCTTTCTCTTCCAGCTTCAGGTTATTGTAGGAAATCCATTGGAGTGACATGTCAAGTACATCAGGTTTGATTTTCATATATTTGGTAGCTGTATCTAATACCTCGGGGTCTTTAGACTCAGCTTTTTCGCCTGCCTTAACGTATTCCTTTATAAATTCTGCTGCAACTGTCGGATTGTTTTTGATGAAGTCGCCTCTAAGCACAAGCCCACAGCATACGGAATCTTTCCATAAATCCTGTGATTCAAATAGTACCTTCCCGTTGCCACTTGCTATCGATATTGCTCCAAAAGGCTCGGCTACTATATATCCGGAAATTCTGCCTTCAGATAAAGCAGCTGGCATTTCAGGTGGCGGGAGCTCTACAATATTCAAATCATTGGATGTAAGATCATTTTCCTTTAACATTTTGTATAAAAGAACGTTATGAGTTGAAAGCCTGTGAGGAATTGCAAAAGTTTTTCCTTTCAAATCAGCAACCTGTGTAATATCCTTAGATACTATCACCACATTACCATCTCTATGCCCCAGGGCAACAGTCTTCAGATCAATTCCTTGCTCCTTTGATTTCATAGCAAGCTCAATTAACATAGAAGCCCCGTCAACCTGACCTGTATTTACCGCATCACTAAGTTCAGTCCAGGAGCCAAACTTTATCAATTCCACTTTAAAGTTCTTTGACTCATTTGCCGAAAGATCATTCTCAACATATAGAGGAAGGGCATGGGTGAGCGGAAGATAACCAATTTTCACAGTCTTGACTTCAGTTTGCTCAGAGCCTTCTTCTTTATTACCCCAACTGGCAAGACTGAACACCAGGGACATTAGTATGACAGCCAGAATAGCTATAGCAATTTTTTTCTTCATCATATCCACTTCAATTTAAATTTCATTCTTTTTATACTCAATTCGAGTTTTTACTTCCATCCAAGAACCTTTCTTTTCTCCTGAATGTCCGATACAATCCTGTTTGCAAGCTTTGCAGAATCTATTTCAACCACCATTACTGAACCCAGGGTCTTTTTGGTATCTTCATACAGGAATTTCGTGACTTTTTCCGAACCCTGTACAGGAGGGTGCACACAATGGTACGAATTTATTCCCAGTAATCTGAAACCAAGGGCAGCTCCCAAGCCCTTTTCATTTGACCATTCGGGGCTTGCAAGTGCAAATGGCATGTCTTTGATATCTTTACCTGAAGCATCAGATAAGGCTCTGAATAAAGCAGAAGCTCTGGCATTGTCAATACACTCTCCCATATGCCATACTGGTGGAAGGTCAGGCTCTAAAAATTCTCTTAGCTCTCTTCCGGTTTTTTCAAAAGCTGTTTGGTTGCAGAAACCCAGTTTCATTAAGGGGAACGAAGCGCAGCCATTGGTTAGGACCAGAATGTTATTCTCTATCAGTTTAGCTGCCACATCAGCAACTGCTTTTTCATAAATAACCCTTGTATTGTTGCATCCTACCAAATTTACTACACCGGCAATCCTGCCTTCTTTCAACGCATCTGCAATAACATTTATACTTCCAAAGCGGTTTACAATATATTCCAGTGAAAAGCCTATTTCTGCTTTAACTTCATAATTGGGAATGAAGACCGGGACGTCTCTTCTCGATGCGAAACTTTCAACTGCTCTTTCGACTATTCTTTTCGCCAAATTTTCTGTTTCTTTTAAATTTGAGTGAGTATGGTCATAACCATAATGCTCTGCACCTGGCAGCCTCGTTGAATCACTGGTTGTAATTACTGTTGTTTTAAAGCATTTTGCCACGTCCATGATTGTCGGGAAGATATCCTGAACGTCGGCCACCCAGAGGTCAATTGCACCGGTTCCGAGTATAAGCTCCGCTCCAATCGCATTTGATAGAGGTATTACCCCTCCATACCGATACATTGCAGAAAGTCCCGAGCAACATATACCATAAAACTGAATTCCTTCTGCACCATTTTCTTTTGCAAGACTTACAAATTCCTCACTTCTCCCCTGCTTTATAATCTCACTTACGAGAAGAGGAGAATGCCCGTGAATTGCGATATTCACATAGCCTTTTTTTAAAGCTCCAATATTTGCCATAACAGTGCTTCTCTCCGGCAGACCGAAAAGACTGTCCATGGCTATTGAAGACCCGAGGGCGCTAGTCCATGCAAAAGCAAGACCACATCGCAGGAACTGCTGCATAACGTTCTTCCAATCTCCATCGGTTCCTGTGGTTGTTCTATGAAGAGCTTCAAATACTTCATGATAAGCGCCAACCGGAAGGATGTCTAGATCTTTCCATACCTCTATTCGCTCCGGCGTCGCAAAGGAATTTAATGTTTTATGTTTGTCAGGTACTGTTCTGGATAAATCCTCAAGAAGAGCATCGACTACCTTCAAAGCGATTTCTTCTATTGTTTTTCCTTCAGTATCGATGCCTAATTGATCAGCAGATTTTCTTAATTTTTCCTCGCCTGCGATCGGTAATTTCAGGCTGCCTTCGGCGGAAGCTTTTAAGGCAAGCATTATTTCTCGTCCTCTGGCACCATGCGCAGCCACTCCCGCAGCAACCCATCTTAGCAGGTTTCTGGCAACAATAAGGTCTGCGTCTGCTCCACATACCCCCCTGGGGCTTTTCCTGGTGACCCTGCATGGTCCGTTATTACAATTGCGGCAGCATATACCCGCCATACCGAAGTTACAATGTGGCTTCTGCTGATCAAAACGATCAAAAGGAGTTTCACAGCCAACCTTCTCCATATGCAATAGCATACTTTTAACCGCTGGATCGGGAGTTTGTTTTAATACATCTTCCTTTGTTGGAAAGCTTTTTTTGTATTCAGATACAGCTTCCGTATAATCAGTGAAGTCTTCCCCACCATGGTGATTGTGACGATCGTGCTTATCTTTGTGAAAATGATCATAAGGATGGGGGTGATTTTCAGGCAGCTTCATTGTTCAAAGACCTCTATAAGTTTTACTGAATCCAACAAGGACATCTTCATTCCTGGGTAGTTTTTATCAAGTATCTAAGGGACTACGAGCTTTCAAGCTCACATCTGCCTTATATAATAGCTTTAGAGTTTTGTTCACAATTGTGAACTGGCAAAATACCAAACTCACTGCTGATATTTAAATGTTGATTTTAAGGCAAAAATCTCCTGGAAAATTCAGTACAGAGCACAAAGACTACAGAGAATATACAGAAAACCAAGAACCACAGCATGTAAAAGGCTATAGAGCAAAGGTTTCCATCAAATTAGTAAATAGTATCAGTTATATTGACTTATCAAATGTCAGTTCAATAAATGACTTACTTTCTTTTTTATTTATCTTACTATCTTCCTAATTTGCTTCTGCAGCAATAAGAATGTCAGATCGGTCTCTCTGGCAAATAAATTAAACAGAATTGGTAATAAAAATCGTTTAAGGCAGAAATTGCCTAAAAATGCCATTTTTTATATTAAGACTAATTCTAACTTCAAGCAGAAGAACTAGATATTAAACAAAAAATTCAGGTACGAGCATGAAAGTTAGAGAGAGTGGTATGCCCAATGAAAAAAACTGGGCAGAATTCTTTGAGCCCGAAAAAATCTTGCATATTCTGGAGCTTGACCGCAAGGTAGAGGATGTTGTGGAATTTGGTTGCGGTTATGGCACTTTTACTATACCAGCAGCAAAAAAAGTAAAGGGGATAGTGCATGCTATTGACATTGAAGAAGAAATGGTAAAGAGAGTTGCTGAAAGAGCAAATGCAGAAAAATTAAACAATATAATGACGCTTCTTCTCGATTTTGTTAATGAAGGGTCTGGACTTGAAGATAAAAGTGTGGATTATGCAATGCTTTTCAACATTCTTCATGCAGAAAATCCAGAAGAAATACTGAAAGAAGCATATAGAGTCCTAAAACTAGAGGGGAAATTAGGTGTAATACACTGGAACTATGATCCTGAAACACCTCGAGGTCCACCAATGACAATAAGGCCCAGACCAGAGCAATGCATCAAATGGGCTATTGAGAGTGGATTTAAGCTTGATAACAGGCATGATCTGAAACCGTACCATTATGGTTTTGTCTTCTCAAAGCCTGGCAAGGAATGAAATAGAGTGTTTTGCGTGATTAAGATGAAGTTATTGATGTTCGATGCCAATGATTTCTGGTATAAAACGTTCAGCAAGACTGTAGAATCTGCTGATACATATGATGTGGAAGAATCAATGACAGACTCCCTCATAATTTTCATTAATGTTGAGAAAGAAGATGAGGCCCAGAAAGATAAGGTTGTCAAGAAAGCTGTTAACAATATTAGCTGGCTGGCTAAAAAAACAGATAGAAAAAAAGTAGTGCTTCATTCTTTTGGACATCTATCAGATAGTAAATCTAGTATCGAGTTCGCGGAGAATGCCATTAAAGCTATCAAAGATAAACTAACTTCGAAAGGATTCGAAACTTCAATGACACCGTTTGGATATTTTTTTGAATTCAAAATTCACGTGAAAGGCGAATCACTGGCAAAGGTCTGGAAATCGCTGTAATCTCACTTTCATTGTTTACTTTCAGAACTCACACACTTGAAATATGAAGTTGTGGGATGAATATTATTTGATGCAAAAATAATAAACGTCTACTGTCACTACTAACAGCTCCAGAAAATATAAAATGGTCGCACCTGAATCTAATTAATAGACTTTTAGCTCGTAGTTGCCCTTATTTCAACTCCAAACGTTTGACGCCTCTTTAATACCTGAAAGCTTGATACATATTAAAGGGCAACTACTTATCTTCTCTCTTACTTTATCCCTAGACCTTATTACTTAAAAATCAAGCCCGGAAAATGCTCTACTATCCTCTTAGCCAAGTTTTGAGCCTATTCTTGAGTAATTTATTCTTCTTCCCCTATTTTCTGCCACAAACCCAGTGAGAACGCGGTGTTTGGGTCTTCAATAGACATCTTAACTTTTTTCTTATCTTCTTGCAGGTAGTAGTCAGACTGGATCATTAGTTGCTTGTGCTCTCCAGCTTCTTCCCTGAGCAGCTGGTTATTGCATTTTACCGCCATTTCATCGCAAGCATTTGAAACCAGGTTGTAGATCCTGTATGTCATCCTTTGCGTGAACAATTTCGTAATCTTATCATGAAAACCGTTTTCCTCCCCCTTCTCAGCATAATATTCCTCTGCACTTTTCATGACCTTATTGCAGTACCTTCCTAGAAGGAAGAATGCCTTTTATGCGTTCGAATCGCCGTCACCAAAGAATTTCTTATTTTTTGCAAAATAGTCTTCGAGCTCATCCCTAAACTCAAAATCTATCCCCAAAATCTCGAATTTTGAACGATTAATCAAGTTTCTTATATATAGTTCAAAACATTTATTAATTCAAGAAGAAGCTTGGTTTTGGGATAAGCTCATATACTAAAAAATTAAGAAAAATTAATGAAAAATGTACTTTCCGTTTTTCACAGTACTTCCCACCCTCTCTCAAAACATACTTCCCTAGGAACTTATCCCAAGGTCATTATTGTTTATACTTGTCAGTATTGTTTACACTTTCGTTTAATTTCGCTTCGAAATAACCGGCAGTTACCTCATCTTTATGTGCTGCGAAGGCAGCTAAGACTTCTTCTTTTTCTCGTTCTGGAACACCGTAGTAATCGAGTGATTCTTTGAGATCTGCTGCGACCGCATCAAACTCCTCGGGTGAGATCCTCAAGTCGCGATGAGCTTCTTTGAGGCTTTTGCCTGTATAGTTGAAAGGTCCACCTGCCACTGCGGCTACCCATAAAGTCCTCATGAATTTGAGGCCTGGCAATCTATCTAATTTATTGTTGCTCCATTCCCTCAGGGCAGGATTTTTTGAGTTTTTGCCAGCAATCGGATCGTTCACAACAGTATCGCTGAAACGATTCACTACCTTAGAAATGGCGTAGATCCCACCAAGGCGTTCATACAAAGATTTATCTTCATTCTGAGCCTTTTTCTCTTCCTTACACGTCTCGTTTACTACCTTATCTTCCGGATCATCAAGTTCTCCTCCAGAAGCATATACTGCATTTACTGCCATAGCAGTTAGTGACACTAAAAAACAGACTGACAGTAAAATGGCTATTGACTTTTTGATTTGACTTTTCATATCTACACCCCTTATTTTCCACTGTCTTTTTATGTGGCTAGTTACAGTAGCCAATTCAATAAAAAAGACTACATATGATTTCCCTAAATTGAATAAATAGAGTAATATTTATATTGGCATATAATTTTTCACATTCTTCATAACATCAGCATGTATTCGATTAATAATAAATATAGAAAGTATACTAGTACTGCGATTCCGAAGTATGTTCATAAAACCTGACTTTTGAATCTACCCATTAATCACGAATTTCCTATTAAATAAGGAATTTATTTTGGAATCGAAGCACTAGTGTCGCGTCAGCGATAAAATGTCGTATAAATTCGATTACAATCATTTAGAATTTTTCAATCCTTGGTGATCGACGCGACACTAGAAATATTGTTAAGAGATTATATCGTCCAAAATAAGACAAACATTATCGAGAAAAGCGGTGATAAATAAACTATATATTTCTCACATATTTTGCATAGTGATAACTACATCCTCTTTTACAGCCAATTATAGGATTTCAAGTGAAATCCGCCAATTAAATTTTAGTTCATTTGGATTCGGTTAAGGAACAAAAAGTCAAAAAATGCTATTTTTTATACAATATCTAAGAGAATTCTCTTGGAAAATCACTATACGTGGTATTCGAAGTTGTGCATAAAATTCCTTAACCGAATCCAAATGAATTTTAGCTAAATTCATTTTTTCACATATTCAAGGGCTATAATCTTTAGATCCAATTTTGAGTTTTTTATACTGATCGAGGATAGGAAACAAGAGTTTAGACTTTACAAACTGGCAAGCCTATATAAAGGAAACCTGTACCCACCAAAATAACCTCGAATATTGGCTCATATTTCTCTGAGCCAAGACTTTTTCTAAGTCAGATAAATAGAATACCCTTCAAATAAAATAGTAAATATAATGAGCTTACCCCAAAACCAATATTTTTATCCAAAAGTTCTTGATTTTCAGGATAGCTCAAAAAGAAATTTTAATTTAATTAACGCGGGATATAAAACATAATAAAAACACCTATAAGAGCAATTAACGCCCCTATAATTTCAAATTTGTCTGGTTTTTTCTTATCAACAATTGCTCCCCATATCAGGGATGAGACAATAAATATTCCCCCATATGCAGCATAGACTCTGCCAAAATGAGCTGTCTGCAAGGTTGGAATGATCCCATAAATTGCCAGTATTATCGCACCCATAAGTCCAAAAAATATTCCTTTATTTTCCCTGAGCCACAACCAGACAAGATAGCCTCCTCCTATCTCAAAAAGTGCGGCAAGGAAGAACAGAGCAAGGGAAATTCCTATTTCTATCATATGGATTCCTCTTTTCTAGGCCAGTAATAGATAATCGAAACGCCAATTAAGATAATTAAAGCCCCAATCAGATCATAAGTATCAGGGAGAGTTTTATCAAAAATCCAACCCCATAAAAGGGACATCACAACAAAAATGCCCCCATAGGTTGCATATATTCTATGGAAATATGAAGGTTGAAAAGTAGGCACAATTCCATACAAAAACAAAATTATTGCTCCTGAAAACGCAAAAATCAAATTTCCACCTTCACGAAGCCATAACCATATCAGATATCCTCCTCCGATTTCAAAAATACCAGCAAGGATAAAAAGAAGAATTGTATACACAAAGCACTTTTTTCGAGACATGCAACTGGAATCAATATTAATTTTCATATAGGTAAGGTACTGATTATGACATATATCTCTAATTATATAATCACATGTCCATAATAAGAATGTTCTCATTTATTCTTGTTTTGCTTCGCCTCAATAGGCTCCTTCTTTATCCATATAACCTCGAATCTTGGCTCTAATACTCGAAGCCAAAATTGTGAAAATAACTGTAATATGATTACTCTTTAAATCGTATTTTACGCTTCGAATTCATTCTCATTCTATCAGTTCCGTTGCAATTTCAATCATCTACTCAAATAAATTGATTATTATGCTAGTATTTAAATAATAATAAATCCCTTTGAAAAAGGGGAAGTTGGGCATATGGAATACTGAATATACGCTCAATTGTAAGTTTCAAAGTGACATCTAAAAATGGAGCTTACCGAAAACTAAAATTATTATTTTGGATTTTGTAAGACTTTGTTTTGTAGCTGGATTTCATATAATGTTACACTAGTGTCTCGAAAATTTAGTTCTGAGTCCTCATAATTAAAAAAGGGACTACGGATAAGGTATTGTCTAAGTATTAATGCCCAGTAATTAAATTGCTATGACACTAGGCATAGAATTATTACTTACTCTGAGTGATGCTACCATCAGTATGTCCATTAGTAACCTATAAGGAAAAATGCCGGGATCATACTATCTTTGAAAAGTATAATCTTTTAAAATAAAAATTAAGATGCTGGACTTAAAAGCCAAGAACGGGGGAAGTGATTATACTATGGACAAAAAGAAGACGATTGATGAAAAAAGCAAAGACGACCAATTAGAAATATTTCATGAAGATCCAGAACGTGAGTTTCTGACAACAAATCAGGGAGTTAGAGTCAGTAATACCGATATCTCACTTAAGGCGGGGGAAAGGGGACCAACTTTACTTGAAGACTTTCATTTTAGAGAGAAAATAACCCATTTTGATCACGAAAGGATTCCTGAAAGAATTGTTCATGCCCGTGGATCAGGAGCACATGGGTATTTTCAGGTCTATGAGCCTATGAAGAAATACACAAGTGCAAAATTCCTGCAGGATCCTGATAAGAAAACACCAGTTTTCGTGCGATTTTCTACTGTTGTAGGATTTAGAGGTTCTGCAGATACTGTCAGAGATGTAAGGGGTTTTGCAGTCAAGTTCTATACTGAGGATGGAAACTATGATCTTGTCGGCAACAACATTCCGGTTTTTTTTATTCAGGATGCAATTAAGTTTCCCGATCTTGTCCACGCAATTAAACCCGAACAGGATAATCAGATACCACAGGCATCGGCAGCTCACGACACTTTCTGGGATTTTGTGGCCTGCCATCCTGAAAATGCACACATGATCATGTGGGTTCTTTCAGACCGTGCACTTCCTAGGAGTTATCGAATGATGCAGGGTTTTGGAGTTAACACATTCCGTTTCGTTAATGCAGAAGGAAAGGGTAGATTTGTGAAGTTCCACTGGAAACCTGTGCTTGGCATTCACTCACTTGTCTGGGACGAAACTCAGAAAATAGCGGGAAAAGATCCTGATTTTAACCGTCGTGATCTCTGGGAAGCAATTGAGAATGGAGACTATCCTGAATACGAATTTGGTGTGCAGATCCTTGGGGAAGAGGATGAATTTAAATTTGATTTTGATATTCTAGACCCCACAAAGATCTGGCCTGAAGAGGATATTCCGGTTAAATGGATAGGAAAAATGACGCTGAATCGTAATCCTGATAATTTCTTTGCTGAGACCGAACAGGTTGCGTTCTGTCCTGCAAATGTGATTCCAGGAATTGATTTTTCTAATGATCCACTCCTTCAGGGACGCCTTTTCTCATACCTCGACACACAGTTAATCCGTCTTGGGGGTCCAAACTTCCATGAGATTCCCATTAACCAGCCTCTGGCACCAATAGCCAATAATCAGAGAGAAGGGTATCACCGTACAACAATAAACAAAGGCAAAACAAGTTATTTCCCTAATACCGTAGGGGAAAACCTTCCGCGTCCAGCCTATGCAGAAGAAGGGGGATATGTTCACTATATGGAAAAGGTGGAAGGTAAAAAAATCCGAGCCCGAAGTGAAAAGTTCAAAGATTTCTTCAGTCAAGCTAAATTGTTCTGGAACAGCATGTCGGAGCCGGAAAAGAAACACATCATAGAAGCATTCCATTTTGAAGTTGGAAAAGTCAATAATAAGAGCATAAGGAAGGCAATTGTTGAGTTGTTCAATAACGTGGACGGAGATCTTGCAGTTGAGATTGCAAAAGGGGTAGGTGTCCCCGCTCCTGAACAGAGAGGCGGGTCTCCGATAACAAAAGAGTCTCAAAATGTCAGTCAGGAGCGTTCAGAGCATACGGCGAAGAATACAATTAAGACCAGAAAGATTGCCATTCTTGCTGCAGACGGGTACGATTACAAAGACTTCAGCACTGTAATGAAGGCTTTAGAAGCTGGTGGGGCAAGAGCTCACATAATCTCAAAACACCAGGGAATGCTAAAGAGCTCAAGTGGAGAAGAAATCGAGGTTGATAACAGCTACGTTACCACTGCATCAGTATTGTATGATGCTATATACATCCCGGGAGGTAAAGAAAACGTAGACATTTTGAAGATGCAGGGAGATGCAATCCATTTCGTTAACGAGGCATTTAGGCACTGTAAACCTCTGGGTGCTACAGGTGAAGGGATTGAATTACTTAGGGCTGCAAATCTTCCTGATATCAAATTTGCAGGGAAAAAATCCACTGACATAGTGATTTCTGACAAAGGTGTTGTAACTGCCATGAAAAGTGATAATGATTCTTTCAATGATTACTTTATTGATTCAATTGCAAAACACCGTCACTGGGATAGAGAAAAGAAGGAACAGGTTCCAGCCTGAAGGTTTCTGAGAATGAATAACTCATTTTTTATTTTTAATTGTGAGAACTCGGTTAAGGGATTATTTCCTGCTTGCATACTCTTAGCCAAGAGTTATATTAATTCTAGAGCAATTTTTTCTCCTTCCCTGTTATTTTAGAAAAAGGATAATATAGTGGCACAGGAAATAAATGTCTGATCATATTTACTTTTTTACAAGCTGGCAACGCCCACATAGACAGACATGTACCTTCCAAAATAACCTCGAATATTGGCTCTGTATTCCTCTTAACCAGAATTTTTCTTGGGTCAGGTGTAATATGATTACCTTTGGATTTCCTACCCTTAAAAGAAGGCCTATTGCCTAAGTTTTCATTCAAGCCGGGGGATTCATATCAAGGCGTAAACTTCCTTAAAGAAGGCAATTATTTCAGACCAAAGAAATTTCAACATTCCTGAATTTAGTTATTACTTCACCATCCTCATGACTGCACGTGCGTAAATTACCTTATAATTATACGGGAGCGCCGTCCGACTCTTCCTCTTTTACTTATTTCAAAATTATATTTTCAATTTCAGTTCCCAACTTTCTCTGTCTTCTTTATGAATTCCTTCAAAAACTCGTATTTTTGCAAATAGAAAGTAAAGAAGCTGTTTTAACTATATGCAGAGGCTTTTACTCTTTTCTACTTCGTTCATGCCGAAGTTTACCCCGGGGAAAAGTAAGGCAGTTTATCTAATTTCATGGCAATTAACTGGTTGAGCAAGATGTCAGTAGATCAAATTCCAATTGGTAAGTTTTCCTTCATGACCCGCCTCTCGCAAAAAGCTCTCAGGCTCTATGACAGGAAAGGGTTGCTTGTTCCGGAAGCAAAAGACCCTTTTACTGGATACCGTTATTATACCGTTCCTCAGCTGGAAAAAGGGATGAAAATTAAAACCTTAAGCTTCTTGGGTTTCTCCCTGGAGGAGATTTCCATGCTTCTGGATGTGGAAAGTAAGGGGGAGTACGAGCAGATGGGGGCGTGCTTCAGGAAGAAACTTGAGGAAACACGAGCCGAAGTTGGGAAACTGCAAAGGATTGAAGGCATCTTGCAGGGCGCCTGCAAACATAATGGAAAAATCGTGGAGTTATTCAAGATGTCTGTTACAGAACCCGTTATTAAAGAAATCCCTGAGATTAGAGTAGTGAGCAAACGTGAGAAAGGAACATTTGAAATAACTATTGGAAAACTCATAGGTGAGATATGTGCATGCATCAGCGGTCCTGAAAACCAGAGGAACAGGGTAAAGGTCACAGGTCCTATTATGTTCCTGTGTCATGATGAGGAATATAAAGAAACTGATGCCGATATTGAGATTGCCCTTCCGGTTTCAGGCAGAATTTCTATAGAAGATTCAAAAATGGAGATTAAGACTATACCGGCTGCAAGAGTAGTTTCCGTCATCTATCGGGGTCCGTATCCCGGAGTTGAAGCCGGTTACAACCGGATTTTCTCATATGTCAAAGAAAATAATCTGGAAACTTTCGGCCCCAGCAGGGAACTCTACTTTAATGATCCTGCAGAGGTTCCAGAAGAAGAACTGATGACTGAGGTCCAGGTTCAGGTCAGAGAGAGGTAATTTATTCATTGCTCCAGAAACCTGGAGCAGTTCTCTTTTTTTCTCCGAAGTACGGATAGAATGTTATTTCTGATTTTAATATGATATAACTTCTAATGTTTTTAATTTCCAATCTCTTTAACTTCTACTGTCTATTCAAAGTATGGCTGTTAAAGCAAAAATTAGGCGATATCATCAATAATCGACTAAAATGGCAAGAAGTATTTTCATTCTTTTTCTAATTTAATAAATATATTATTAATACCAAATTTAGGGAGGAGATTATCATCTCAACCATCTGTACATATGATTATAGAATCTACTTGCCGATTTGTCCAATATACTTCGTTCAAGAACATATGAACTTTCAACTATTATTAGATTGAGCAAATAGGCACTATTTTTGTTGATTCTTGTATAAAATGGAAAGAATTATAGGAAATTTCATTGCTCGACAGATATCTGCATCAACTCCGCTAGATAATTTCGAACTTTTATTATTATTGACTCCTAAATTATAGTTCTCTAAGTATTATATTATCTGAAAATTAATACTTTGTTGATACAATTTGAAACAACTTTCACTGGTACATACAGTAAGGACAGAATTTACCACCGTTATACTCTCTCGGAAATTAACGTGGAAAAATAAGTTAAGTTGGACTATTATTAGTAAATTAATATTTACATAGTTCATAAATTGAGAATAATAGGAAATCTAAGTCAAATTGTATCAAATTGAGACTAAATATGGGGTCATAAAGATGAGAAAACAAATATTTGACAGAACGAAGAAAATACTATGTTTCTTCACAGTAATTTTTTTCATGATATCATCGACAGCTTCGTCAGTCAGCGCAACGAACGGAGAAATACCAGATGAAACTCCACCAATAGACAATGCAACAGAGCCTACTGTGATCGGACCTCCTGTAACACAACTTCCTATCACAGAACCGACAGTAATAGTACCTAATGTAACAGAATCTATTGTAACAGTGCCTAATATGACAGAATCTACTGTAGTAGTACCCAATATGACAGAACCTGGAGGATCAATACCTGGCGCAGCAGAACCTACTGTAGTAGTGCCTAATATCACAGAACCTGTTGCAATAGTACCTAATATCACGGAACCTACTGTAATAGTGCCTAATATAACAGGACCCGCCGAGATAGAACCTAACGGAGCGGAACCTGACGTAACCGGGCCTCCAGAAGTACCTTCGGAAATAGAATCTATAGCAATCGAGCCTAACATAACAGCGCCTAGCGCAACAGTTCCTGAAGGACCTGAAGGAACAATGCCAGTTCTCTTGATACCACCAACAACCGAAGCCACTAATAATATCTCTGTAATTAATGAAACTACAAACACTACAACCTCTGTGAATATAGGAAATAACTCCGGAGGAATTGCAGTGAATCCGCAGGGAACAAACGTATATGTAACTAATATTACCAACAATACTGTTTCTGTAATTAATACAGTTACAAACAACGTTACATCCGTAATTAATGTTGGAAATTACCCTGCTGGAATTGCAATCAATCCTTCAGGAACCAGGCTATATGTGACGAATGTCTACAGCAACACTGTTTCTGTAATTGATACATCCACAAACAGGGTTATAACCACAGTCAATGTTGGAAACTATCCTACTGGAGTTGCGGTTGCAGGAACAAACGTGTATGTAACGAATGCTTACAGCAACACTGTTTCTGTAATTAATACAGTTACAAACAACGTTACATCCATAATTAATGTAGGGAGCTATCCTGCTGGAATCGCAGTCGTGGGAAATAATGTATATGTAACCAACGTTTACAGCAACACTGTTTCTGTAATTGATATAACTACGAACACTGTGATATCCACAATTAATGTTGGAAACTATCCTGCTGGAATCGTCGCCGTGGGGACAAAAATATGTGTAACGAACACTTTCAGTAACAATGTCTCTATAATCGACACAGTCACAAACACCGTTACATCTACAGTGAATGTAGGAAGGTATCCTGCTGGAATCGCCGCTGTGGGAAATAATGTGTATGTAATGAACGTTTACAGCAAAACGGTCTCTATAATTAACATAACCACAAACATTGTTACAGCCACAGTGCCTGCAAGAAGTATTCCTATTACCTTTGGGCAATGCATATGTCCTCTTCCAGTAATACGTCCAGTACTTCCTGTTGCA
Organism: uncultured Methanosarcinaceae archaeon; assembly: GCA_963847185.1. Taxonomy (GTDB): domain Archaea; phylum Halobacteriota; class Methanosarcinia; order Methanosarcinales; family Methanosarcinaceae; genus Methanosarcina. The sequence continues at coordinate 244,030 of CAWJYV010000001.1, forward strand.
AACTTCCGCAGCAATATCATTCTGCTGGTTAAGTTTACAGACCTTTCAAAGAATGCAACCAAATGGTACTGGGACTTTGGAGACGGAACAAATTCAACTGAGCAGAATCCTCTACACATATACAGTAAACCTGGAAATTACACAGTTAAGCTGACTGCAAGCAATAAAAATGGCACAGCTTCAAAAGTTTCTGTAATCAATGTCTGTAACGGTACTAAATAACGGAACAGTACTGTAATGTAACCTAGTGTCTAGGAAATTTAGTTATGAGTCATTATAATTAGGAAAGGGACATGAATGAGGAGTTGTCTATGCATTAACACCTCATAATTAAGTTGCTTTGACATAGCACCTACACACTAGTGTCTAGGAAATTTAGTTCTGAGTCCTTATAATTAAAAAAGGGACTACGTAGAAGCATTGTTAAGTATTAACGCCCAATAATTAAATCACACTAGGTAATATAACTAGAAACCGATAATAAAGCCAATAATAGACATGGAAGAAGAACTGGTAACTGATATCCTGATTCGGTATGAGAAAGTAGCCTTTTAATGCTCCAGAACCCTGGAGCAGTCAGTTTTTTTCTCCAAAAATACAACTGTGTTATATGCAGGAGGCTCGGGCTGTACTCTCTGTTCTTCAAAGCCTTGATGAAAATCAAAGAGAATATTTCTGCTTAGCAGTCTCATTAGCCCTTTCTCATAGATTCTGTAAGAAATCCTGCATCCAGCTGGCACTATCTTCAAAAGGTAATCAAGAATTTCTTTTTTAGGCTCGGCTTGCGCAGCTATCATAATGGCTTTGGCACCTGAATCAGAATTTATTAGATCAGCCGAACTAAGTGAAAAATGGTTTCCATTTATTATATTGATATCTTCCGAAAGCCCCAGCCTATAAAGTACCTTTCTTGAGAAGTCTGCACTTGTAAAGTTCTTTTCTAACCCTATGCTTCTTATTCCGTACTGCTTAAGAAAAACAATGAGAGTCAAAGGAAGAGGTCCACTACCAAGAAATAAAACTCTGTCCCCGGGTTTTAGTCTAAAACCTTCGTATTCTGTCCTAACCAACCTGAGATAGTTCTTGTAAAAGGGAAATCTCTCAAGGATGTCCCATGGTGATTGACTAGCAAGAATTTGATTTGCATACTGGGTTTCGAGCCTCACAGTATACAGGCTCCTGAACCTGTTTATTTCATCAAAAGCTGGCTCTAATTCCTGCTTTCTAAGAAGATTTAATGTTATATCATTTCCTAAATCCAGAGTGATTAAAGAATCCAGCTTATGGAACAGTTTCTCAATTTGATCCGAAGGACCATATAAGATATCTCCATCAGACAAAGGTCTAATATCTATATCTAAATTCAAAATTTCTTCAAGGATTGATTCTTGAAGCTCCAGGCCCTCGCTAACCTTAGTAACCCCGCTAACCTTAATAATTATACAAATCCCCTTATAATACAATGACACCCCTGGATATATTCCTATTGAGATTTCCAAAGTCTGAGAGCTAAAAAATAGATTTTAGTTATTATGATATAGAAGTCCAGAAAAACCCTGCCAAAAGCCCTAAAAATATAACCTGGCAGAGTATGGTTGATTAGTTCTGAGAAATGCATATTAACTGGCTTGCCAGATAATATCCTGGAGAGTATATGAGCGTTTACGAGTGCAAGACTATTGACATTGCCCCTACGATTTCAAGGCTGTTGAGAGTTCCTATGGTTCCGCCTACAGGCAGGCCGATTCCCGAGATGGAGAACTACGCAAAGGAAAAAGGCTGCAAAAGAGCTGTGATCATTGTAGTTGACAGTCTTGGATATTCCCTTTACAAGCACTTTTCTCTAATAATGAGGAATTTGACCGGATTTGCTGAGAAAGGACTTCTCTTTAAATGCAAGTCTCAAGCAACTATAACATCTCCTGCGATTGCGTCAATCTTTACAGGGTACCTGCCAGAAGAACATAAAGTCTATTCAACAAAGGACATTTATCTCGAAACAGCAAAAGATCCTGAAAATCCCAAACTTAAGAGTATTATGGAATGGGCTTATAGGGCAGGCTTGAAAGCTTCAGTAGTTATCGAATCTGAAGGTGCAGAAGTTTTCAGGGGGAGGGTAAAAAAATATTACGGAGTTCCGGATTCCGAGGATATCCTGGACTATGACAGCCAGATAACTGAGTATGCTCTATGTGCTCTCAGGGAAAAAACAGATATTTTGGCCCTGCATCTCAGAACTCTTGACCGTTTTTCCCACAGAGCCGAAAGCTGGGAGGAAATGAAACAGGCTGCAAAAGCAGTGGATAAAAATTTAGGTGAGATTTTCCGCAGCGCAGAAAAGGGGACAATTTTTTTCATATGTGGAGATCATTCAGTTCATGGGGGGAAAAAATGGTTGAAAAATGCAACAGAAGAAGAGGTCAAAAACCACACGGAAAACCTTGTAGCTCTGATAGTGGGTTGTAATTAAGAAGCCACTTTTGCCGCATTTTTTCTCTTCTTCTAATTTATTTTTTCTTGCTTCTCTTGAGCACAAAAATGATGGAAACGATTCCAAGCATTTCCAGGGCCAGTGTAAACCAGAGAAGATTTTTTATATCAGTTTTAAATGCTGAGCTCTCTATGAAATTTTTAGCATTTTCTCCATTTCTGAGAACTTCATGCTCTATTGCAGATTTCAATTCTGCAGGAGGTCTGGTGCCAACAACAGATAAAGCAAAGTTCTCCGCAGACTCAAGATGTTCTTTGCTGAGAATTTTTGTACTTTTATCCTCTTCTCCACTTTTTGAGTTTGAGTTTTCCTCATCTGCTGCATTAGTTACCGCATCATTAGTATTATAATTATCTTGAGAATAAAAAACACTATCTGTACCAGAGGTGCTATTGGCGTCTTCAACCTTAACTAAATTCATAATTTCCTTTAAATCGTTACCATATTCATTACTGACTTTCAGGCTCACAGTGTAATTTCCTGGAGTTGTGTAAGTGTGTACAGGACTTTTTTTAGTGGACTGATTTCCATCCCCAAAGTCCCATGTCCAGTCAATGGCATTTTCTGAAAGATCAACAAAGTCAACCGTAAGAGGAGCCTTTCCTGTGGTTACACTGGCACTGAATTTGGCCTCAGGAACTGATGTCGGAGTAGGTTTTAAAACAGTTATAACAGTACATGTGGAAGAACTACCATTAGGATTCTTTACTCTCAGAGATACTGTATAGTTTCCTGGACAACAAAAGGTATGTCTTGGAGTTAAACAGGAGGAACTCTTCCCATCCCCAAAACTCCAATCCAGAGAATCCGCGTTTTCTGAAAAATCAACAAACTGAACAGTAAGAGGAACGTACCCACTTGTGACATTGACACTGAATTTGGCTTCAGGGAGTGCTGGAACGGACGGATCCTGGGCTTTCAAAACAATTATCGTTACATTTGTAGAGTCACTACCGTTTTCATTTGTAACATTCAGGGTAACTGTATAAGTACCCTCTTTGATAAATGTATGAAGAATATCAGACCTATTAAAGAGATCAGATGAGTTTGAGACTGCCATGTCTCCAAAACTCCACGCTAAAGATGTAGCGTCCTCTGAAAAGTCTGTAAATTCTACTGTAAGAGGAGAATATCCGACTGTCACGTTGGAAGTGAAGATAGCCTCAGGAAATACAGGAGATTTTGGAGTAAAATTAATTAGTGGCCTGTAATCCATACTATCTATCTGGTGATTAATGATATACAGCGTATCTCCGATGCCGTCTCCGTCTTTGTCCTTGCCTGTATAGTCGCTCCAGTAATTTCCTTCGGTAAGATTCCAGCTGTTAAGTTTATCGTCTACGACATTATTCGTATTGTTAAAACAGTTTTTATAGATTGTATTGCCTGTAGAACTCACCAACTTGATCCCACAGTTTATGTTAGAATACACAGTATTATCGTGCAGCGTATTATTGTTTGACTTATAAAGGCAGACTCCGATCTCGTTTTCTGATACATTATTGTTGTTAATCACGCAATTTTGAACACTATTGAGATAAATCCCGCAGTGTCCGCCAGTTATTGAGAACCCGTTAATTGTTACATTGACAGCAGTTATCTCGAATGCTTTGCTTTCGATTTCCTCACTTCTAATTAGAGTATTATCTGGATTTTGTGATTCAGACGTTATTGTCAGGTTATCCTGATTGATTTGAATACTCTCATTGTATACCCCTGGCTTCACAAAGATGGTATCTCCCGAAGATGCCACATTTACTGCAGCCTGGATGGACTCTCCTGGTGAAACATAAATGAATTCTGCGGCTCCGGTTTCTTGGATAGTGACCGGAGCCAAAAATATTAAGAATAGGCAGACCCATCTGAAAGTTCGAATTTTTGTCATTTCAACCCGCACATTTATCCAGAAATTCATGAATAATTTTTATAGGATTAGATATAAAATTATTGATTTAAAGAAATATTAGGCGAAAGAAATTAAAATTAATGTATTTAAAAATGTTTACTGAATAAATCTAAATTTCCTTTTTGTTGCTTCGTGAGATTATTATATAAAAAGGAGCTTATTAATAAATAAGACATTTATCCTAAATAAGGCATTTTATCCTGTGAACAGAGTTTAATTGTCAGAGTAAAGTAGCGGCTCCTGGGGTAAAGTAATGAATTTAAGGGCCAAGGATTTAAGGGCCAATGGATTTAAGAGCCAATAGATTTAAGAGCCAATAGATTTAAGAGCCAATAGATTTAAGAGCCCCCTGTGGGTACATAATATTTTTCAAATGCATCTTGACCGCTTGAAACTCTGTTTCCCTTTAAACTCTGTTTCCCTTTAAACTCTGTTTCCATGTGTCTATTTTTCGGTTTAATCTTTCCTGATATTCAGGCGTTTTCCTTGTATGCAGGCTCAGTTGTAAGTGTCCTGAATAAGTTTTCAATTAATCAAGGAAAATTAAGTAAGCTTGTCAATGATAATATATATTAATTATAATTCTCAATGTTTCTGGAAGAAATTTACTTACAAAAAGTGTTAAAGCCTGGGTTGAGCACAAAGATTTTTAAGCAAACCTCAAGTTAATTCTTGAAAATTCAGCTGGAGAAGATGAATAATGCAGGAAAAAATAAAGGAAATTGCAGCTCGAGTCCGTGAAATGAGAGAAATCTCTGAAATCCCGGTAAAAGAAATGGCAGAGTATTTGCAAGTATCTGATGAAACTTACCAGAATTTCGAAAGTGGAAATGAAGATATTCCGGCAAGTATACTGTTCGAACTTGCACATAAGCTGAACGTGGACATGGCTACTCTCCTTACAGGAGAAGAACCACGTATGAATATCTTTACGGTCACACGGAATGGAAAAGGCGTCAGTGTAGAGAGAAGAAAACAGTATAAATATCAGAATCTCGTCGAGAAATTCGTCCACAAAAAAGCCGAATTTTTCATCGTTTCAGTCGAGCCCAAACTTTCTGGGGCAAAGCCGGACACAAATTCCCATCCTGGACAGGAATTTAACTACGTGCTCGAGGGAAGTTTGAAGGTATATATTCACAATAATGAAATTATTCTGAATGAAGGAGACTCAATTTACTTTGATTCCAATTACGAACATGCTATGGAAGCCATGGAAGGAGAACCCGCTAAGTTCCTGGCAGTGATATTGTGAATCTATCTGATATCTAACAAATTCGACATGAATCATAAATCCACTAAATACTATTGAAATCCAAAACGGGCCCTAAAGCCTTCTAAACTACACAAACATAAAAATAAAGGTAAATAAAACGGGTGTCCACAATGACTTCCTTGCTGAGCCAATTTGTTTCCAAAACCGATTTTGAATCTTATGAGGATTTCCAGGAAAATCTCAAAATCCTGGTTCCTGAAAACTTCAACTTTGCTTATGATATCGTCGATGCCTACGCAAGAGACGATCCTGAAAAAATTGCTATGATCTGGTGTGACGATAACGGGGAAGAAAGAACCTTCACTTTCAGAGACCTCAAGTACTACAGTGATAAAGCTGCAAATTACTTTTTGAAGCATGGGATAGGCAAAGGCGACTATGTAATGCTCACCTTAAAGAGCCGCTATGAGTTCTGGTACTGTATCCTGGGACTGCACAAGCTGGGAGCTATTGCCGTGCCTGCAACCCACATGCTCAAAACACGAGATATCGTGTACAGGATTGAAAAAGCCGGCCTGAAAATGATTGTCTGCATTTCAGAGGACGGAGTTCCTGAACAGATGGACGAAGCTCATTCCCAGTGCGAAGATGTCCCGCTTAAAAAAGCAGTTATTGGAGGAAAACTCAGGGAAGGCTGGATTGATTTCAAAAAAGAGCTTGAGGAAGCTTCTCCAGATTTCGAGCGGCCTACAGGAGAGAATGCTACTAAAAATGAGGACATTTCTCTGGTCTATTTCTCTTCAGGAACGGCTGGCTTCCCTAAAATGGTAGAGCACGACTTTACCTATCCTCTTGGACATATTCTTACCGCAAAATACTGGCAGAATGTTGAGGATAACGGGCTGCATTATACAGTTGCAGACAGCGGCTGGGGAAAATGCGTATGGGGCAAAATCTATGGCCAGTGGATAGCAGGCTGTGCGGTCTTTGTCTATGATTACGACCGGTTTGAAGCCAAAAATATGCTTGAAAAAGCCTCAAAATTCGGAGTCACAACTTTCTGTGCCCCTCCAACAATCTACCGCTTCCTGATTAAGGAAGACCTTAGCAAGTATGAATTCGGTACTCTGAAATATGCAGTCGTTGCAGGTGAACCTCTCAACCCTGAAGTGTTTAACCGTTTCCTTGAATACACAGGCATAAAGCTTATGGAAGGGTTTGGGCAGACTGAAACTGTTGTCACTATTGCAACTTTCCCCTGGATGGAACCAAAACCCGGATCTATCGGAAAACCGACTCCCGGATATAAGGTTGAACTTATGGACAGGGACGGCAGGCTCTGTGAGGTAGGGGAAGAAGGAGAAATAGTTATCAACACAAAGGAAGAAAAGCCTGTTGGACTCTTTGTACATTATGGAAAGGATCCTGAAAAGACTGAAGAAACCTGGCATGATGGCTACTATCATACAGGAGACATGGCCTGGATGGACGAAGACGGCTATCTCTGGTTTGTGGGAAGAGCTGACGATATTATCAAGACTTCAGGATACAAGGTAGGACCTTTTGAAGTTGAAAGTGCCCTCATCCAGCACCCTGCAGTACTTGAATGTGCAATTACAGGAGTTCCAGATGCTGTAAGAGGTCAGGTTATTAAGGCGACTGTCGTGCTCACCAAAAATTACACTGCAGGAGAAGCACTTAAAAAAGAGTTGCAAGAGCACGTAAAAAAGGTTACAGCTCCCTACAAGTACCCTCGTATCATAGAGTTTGTGGATGAACTTCCAAAGACGATCAGCGGTAAAATCCGAAGGGTTGAAATTAGGGAAAATGATCAGGTTCAATAAATAAGAGCTAATAGTAGTATAGTTCGGAACAGTTCAGTTCGGAACAGTTTAAAGCTTCTGAAGAATCCGAAAGGGCTTCTGAAGAATCAGACCGAGCTTTAGAAATCCAGATGCCTTTCCTCAAGAAGGAAAGGCAATATAAAATCAGGGAAAAGCTTTAGATTATATTATAAAGAGCGAAAAGAAAGGAAAGAATTAAGTACCTTTAACTTTTTCTGAAACGTTTGCTCTGAAAACCTACAGTTCTGGACTTACTTTACGTCTTAATCTTAGTTTTACCTTAATTCACGGAAATAAACAATTATACGGTTTGAAAAAACCACTTTAAACGACAGGTTTTCTTTCTGTCACACAAAATTTGTTCGAAAAAAAGAACTGGAAGGTCCGGTAAAATGATTGAAAGAATAGATCCGGATAGTCCTTAAGCCCAGGGACAAACCTGAAACCGAAAGAGTCCTGAAGGCGACTAAATTAACAAACTGAGGCTCCGATATGACAAAGAGCGATAAAAAAGAACCATATCCTATTATCAATACTCTGGAATGCAAAGCCTGCGGGCGCTGCCTCCTCGCCTGCCCGAAAGACGTACTTTTCATGAGTGAGAGCCTGAATGCTCGAGGCTACCATTACATCGAATATAAAGGAGAGGGCTGTTCAGGATGTTTGAGCTGTTATTACACTTGCCCTGAGCCTCTTGCAATAGAAATTCACATTCCACTGAAAGGTGAGGAAGCCAGGTAAGGCAGAAAAGGAGGAAAAAGATGGCAACACAACTCGTAAAAGGTAATTCTGCAATAGTCGTCGGAGCACTTTATGCTGGATGTGACTGTTTTTTCGGATATCCCATCACCCCGGCAAGTGAGATTCTTCACGATGCATCCAACTACTTCCCAAAAATTGGGAGAAAATTCGTCCAGGCCGAATCCGAAGAAGCAGCTATTAATATGGTCTACGGAGGAGCATCTGCAGGGCACAGAGTCATGACATCCTCTTCCGGCCCCGGAATCAGCCTGATGCAGGAAGGACTCTCCTACCTTGCAGGTGCAGAGCTTCCCTGCGTACTTATAGATATCATGAGGGCAGGGCCCGGTCTTGGGAACATAGGGCCTGAGCAGGCAGACTACAACCAGGTGGTAAAAGGCGGAGGGCATGGGAACTACAAAAATATCGTGCTTGCTCCAAATTCCGTACAGGAGATGTGCGACTTTACAATGAAGGCTTTTGAGCTTGCCTTCAAATATAGAAACCCTGCTGTAGTACTCGCAGACGGGGTGCTAGGCCAGATGATCGAGTCTCTTGAGTTTCCGGAAGAAGCTACTATCCCTGAGATTGATACTACCTGGGCGGTTAACGGAACGGCCGAAACAAGGCTTAACTTGATAACTTCAATCTTTCTGGACTTTAGTGAACTTGAGAGCTTTAATGAGAGGCTACAGGCAAAATACGAGCTGATCAGGCAGAATGAAGTGGATTATGAAGAATACCTTACTGGAGATGCCTCAATTGTCCTTGTTTCCTACGGAATCAGCAGTAGAATTTGCAGGTCAGCCGTGGATCTTGCCAGGAAGGAAGGCATTAAAGTAGGGCTTTTCAGGCCGAAAACTCTCTTCCCATTCCCTGAAGCACAGTTGAAAGCTCATGCAAATAAAGGATGCTCTTTCATAGCCGTGGAAATGAGCAATGGGCAGATGAGAGACGATATCAAGCTTGCAATCGGTTGTTCACAACCTGTAGAGCTGGTAAACCGTATGGGAGGAAACCTGATAACTCTTGATCAGATAATGGATAAAATCCGAAAAGCCGCAGGGGAGGTATGAAAATGGGATCAGAAATAATTAACGGTGAAAAAGTTATCGGAAGGCCGAAAGCCCTCTACGCGGAATATCCACGTAAAGGAGGGGCAGCCCCGACAGCCACTCACTACTGCCCTGGCTGCGGGCATGGGGTTCTGCACAAACTTATTGCCGAGGCAATTGATGATCTGGGAATTCAGAACAGGACAGTTACAATCAGCCCTGTGGGCTGTGCAGTTTTTGCTTACTATTATTTTGACACAGGTAATATCCAGGTAGCTCATGGGCGTGCTCCTGCTGTAGGGACAGGGGTTTCAAGAGCAGAAGAAAATGCTGTGGTTATTTCTTATCAGGGGGATGGAGATCTTGCCTCTATCGGCCTGAATGAGACTCTTCAGGCGGCAAACAGAGGGGAAAAGCTTGCAGTCTTTTTCGTAAACAACACGGTTTACGGAATGACAGGCGGACAGATGGCTCCCACAACCCTTGTTGGAGAAAAGACTACCACATGCCCTGAGGGCCGAGATCCCCGTTTTGCAGGCTATCCTATTCATATGTGCGAGCTTCTGGACAATCTGAAAGCTCCTGTCTTTATCGAGAGAGTCTCGGTCTCTGACATTTCTCACATTAGAAAAGCCAGAAAAGCTGTGCGAAAAGCTCTTGAAATCCAGCGTGACGGTAAAGGATATACTTTTGTCGAAGTCCTTGCAGCCTGCCCGACTAACCTCAAAATGGATGCACAGCAAGCTATCGATTTCATTAATGAGGAAATGGAAAAGGAATTCCCTCTTAAGAACTTCAGAGATAAATCCGAAGAAGCCGAGTTTCTGTGCCGTGGCGTAAGTGACTTCACAACTGAAACTCTGAATAAACTTTACGGTCTTGAGACAGATATCGAAGAGAAACCTGTAAGAACCGATTTTGCCCCTATCCAGACCAAGATTGCAGGATTTGGTGGGCAGGGAGTTCTTAGCATGGGTATAATCCTGGCCCAGGCCGGAGTAAAGGCAAACCTGAATGCTTCCTGGTTCCCGTCTTACGGTCCTGAACAGCGTGGAGGTACCTCTAACTGTTCGGTTGTGATTTCAGGCCAGTCCATAGGTTCTCCTACGGTTTATACCCCTGATATCCTTATAGCCATGAACCGTCCATCTCTTGAAAGGTTTGAAGGAGCAGTTAGAGAAGGAGGCTTTATCCTCTACGACTCATCCATTGGTGAAGCCGAAACACCTGCAGGTGTCAAGGCCATTCCAGTCCCTGCCACTGAAAAAGCTAAGGAAGCAGGAGATGAAAGGGCTGCCAATTCCTTCATGCTCGGAGTCCTTATGGGTATCAATGCAACGGGCCTGGAGGAAGAAGCCTTTAAGGGAGCTCTTGCTGAAAACTTTGCTGGCAAACCCAAGGTTATCGAGTTTAATCAGATGGTGCTTGAAGAGGGCGCAAAGTGGGCAAGAAAATACGTTAAGTTCTAAGAAACGTTCTGAGTTACAAGAAAAGCTAAGTGTTTGCAAAGGCAGCAAATTTTCCAAACAGGTGGAGGTATATTTTTCTCCGCCTTCGTTCTTTTTCAGAGTTTTTGCACTACCCACTCATATAATTTAACTTTCTATCCTTCCAGCTAAAATATAGTATCTAATCTTTTTATTGAAGAATAGATTCAGCTTTTTAGAAGGCATCCGTATATTTTTTCGATTTTTTCGGATTGTTTTAGTGATCAAATCAAAAGCTTTGCATTTAAATTTTTTCTTGCACCAAGGTTTGAAACTTGTACTTAAAGTCGGGACAATATGGCACTCTAAATTCAAATTCGATGTAAAAAAGTGTCGTTTGTATAATTCACCTATAAAATTTACCCATTTTCAAAAAAGGTATTTCTGTGTTAATCGGTTGATATTATTCTGAATCCACAACGGGAATCTTTTTTTCTACTCTACTCTTTGCAGGGTTGAACTTTTCTCGTCTGCAACGTAAAAAAGTAGCAGCTGAATTCATACTGTTATCAGAATAAACTGAATTCAAAACTCTCTTCCCTGTCCGAAGAATACTTTTCTTAATCTCTGGAACTTCATAAAATTCATAGATAAATATAAGCGCCCCCGCCAGCTTGTCTGGCGGCCCTGAAAAAAGCAGAAAAAGGAAAAAAAGCAGAAAGTTATTAGTTTTCCCTGTCAATTTTATATGTTAGTTCTTTGAAGGGGGTACAGGTCGTTTTTTACTTGCGGGGTTATTTATATTCTTTTTTTCTTTCTGGGGATGCCCGCTCTCCTGCGTCGAGCGTGACAAGAACGACGCAGTAGGGAGAATAGGGATGTAAGGGTAAAAATTCAAGAATGTGAGTAAGAATTGTTTTTTCCAAAAATATAAACCATGTAAAGGTGGACGACCTAATAGAAAAGCTTTTTAATATACACTGAAGTGCATTTTGAAATCTTATGTAAGTCGAAAAGAAATGAATTTTTACTTAACTATATGTGGAATCCGTAAGGTCATTCCCAAAAACGTATTCACCGAAAACGTACTCATTTTGTCAGTTAACTGCTTCGGTTACAACTGCTTCGGTTATCGTGTTATCCAGTTCTTGGATTTCCTTTTCTAAGTTATCCAGCTTCACCTTCAGTTCATTTACCCTATTTCTCATTTCCGCTTTTTTTAATCTGGATTTATCGCTGTTTTCCCTGAATATTATTCCCAATTCCGATCGAGTCTCCCAATCCATTGAACCACCTTTCAAGAAATGAACTCAATTAGATATATAAGCTACGAATTTGGCTTTTTATTTTAAGCGGGTGATAATATTAGTGTCAGCTGACTGACTGATAGGGTCGTGATCACTTGTGGGGCAGTTTCTGGGTGCGGGTTACTGACAATAAAAAGAGTCATAGAAACAGGAAATAGGTGGGATTAGCCCACAAACATTTTTTCCGGGTATTGAAACGTAATCACTATAAATAACGTTTAATCTGAGACCCAATTCCAGTATTCTGGAGTCAGGAATGAAAAAATTAAACTAATTAATGTCTGAGCAGCCAGCTTTCTCTAGTTTTTTCTTCTGAAACGCAACCTCTAAAAGTAAAAAACACTTTCTTAATTAAACGAGTTATACAGTTCTCATGATACGAGCGTTGATTCATTTCATCAGGAGGCATTTAAACGACAAGTAAAAGTAAGGTATATTTTGCAGATCTTAGAGCGAAAAATCCGCAGGAAAGTACAATCAGCAAAATCCAGAAACTCTTTGATGAGGCAGGTTTTGTTGAGCTTTTAGGTGCAGAAGATCTGACTGCAATAAAAATCCATTTTGGAGAATATGGAAACGATGGGTATATCAATCCTGTTTTTGTCCGGCAGGTAGTAGAAAAAATCCGGGCAGCCGGAGCAAAGCCATTCATTACGGATACGAATACCCTGTACTCCGGAAGCAGGTACAATGCAGTTGACCACCTGACAACAGCGATAGAACATGGTTTTGATTTCTCCGTTGTGAGAGCTCCGCTTATTATTTCGGACGGGTTAAAAAGCCAGAATGTTGCAGAAGTTGATATCGGACAGAAACAATTTAAGTCCGTAAAGATAGCCTCAGATATTGCTGCCGCAGATTCAATGATTGTAATGTCTCACTTTAAAGGGCATATTGTTGCTGGCTTTGGGGGAGCTATTAAGAACCTGGCAATGGGTTGTGCCCCTGCTGCTGGCAAGAAGGATCAGCATTTCAGGACAAGTCCGCATGTTGTTGAAGAAAAATGCATAGCTTGCGGGAGGTGCGTGCAGGTTTGTCCCGTAGGGGCTGCTTCCATTTTAGGGGAGTCCTCGATAATCGAACCAAATATCTGCATAAGCTGCGGACAATGTATGGAAGCCTGCCCTGTAGCTGCTGTCGATATAGATTGGGAACATGACATTCCTGAGTTTCTGGAATGCCTGACAGAATATGCATACGGTGCAGTAAAAGGAAAAGAAGAGAGGGTAGGTTATATCAATTTCCTGATCAAAATCACGCCTGATTGCGATTGCGTACCATGGAGTGATGCTTCGATTGTACCTGATATCGGAATTCTTGCTTCAAAAGACCCTGTTGCCCTTGACCAGGCAAGTTACGATCTTGTAAACAGGCAGAAAGGACTTGTCAGCTCCTCTTTGCACTGCAACCATGAGGCAGGTGCCGATAAGTTCAGGGGCATATGGCCCAATGTCGATGGAACTCACCAGCTTAAATACGGGGAAATAATAGGTCTGGGAATCCGGAAGTATGAACTTATTGAAATTTGAGTTTAACCTCTTGGACCTAACTTGTTTGATTTAAGCTAATTCTTTTGAATTAGCTTTCTTTATATTCTGATTTTTATTCAGCTGGTTTTGAATGGAGCAACTTTCCGGAAATTTCTGATTTTTGGTTTCAAGATAGATTTCCGGTGTTTATAAAACTCACAAGTTAATTTATGGTACTTTTTCCTTAATTCTCAGCCAATCTTTATAATCCCTTTTTATCACTAATAAAGAAAGCTGTAACTGCCCCTGTTAAGAGTTTTCCCCCCTTTTATTTTCTTGCCAGCATCATACCCGCGTAATCCTGGAGTTTCTTTGGTTTTAACTGACTGGCTATCTAAAATTGCTGCATTCGGCTCTGATTATACCATATGCAATTCTCAGTTCAGTTCTTAATGCAGTGTTTATACGTTCCCAAAGTCCTTCTAGATGCCAAAGACGGAAGTAGGAATAGACAGTTTTCCAGTGTGGATTATTTTAATTTTAAGACAGCCTCTAAGGAAAGTTGAATAAAAATAGTAAGTTAAAAGGAATAAAAGGCTGTAATATTTAAATCAGTACTCTAAAAAAATTATAGCAGGAAAAAGGGGAAAAATGAAAGAATATAATAGAAAAATAACTTATAAAAGCCAATTTTATTCCTTTTTCTAGCGCTTTCCAACCAATTTGGAAAAAGTAATATTATTAGTAGATCAGTCATACTATCTAAATAATGTTAGTTCAATGAGATAATTATATATAGTCAGTATTTGTATTTTATATCAACGTACAATTAAAAAAAATTAAAATGGGGGAAAAATGAAAATTAGAGTAGTCAGTTCAAGAGAAGAAATCTTTACATTAAACCCAAATGAAAAGATTGTTCACCTGGCCTTCAGGCCTTCTAATAAGGATATATTTGGATTGGTCGAAACCTGTCCTAAGGTTGAAGCGGTTCAGTTACCTAAATCTTACATGCGTACGGTTTCAAAATCCATAGAAATGTTCCTTGAAATGCAGAGGATCAAACTTCTCGAAGGAGATGTCTGGGGTCACAGGAAGGATATAAACGAGTACTACGCAATTCCTTCCTCAGTAATTGAAAAAATAAAAGAAATGAAGGTCGAAGGGAAATCCCCGGAAGATATTGAAGCAAAGGTCTCAAGGGAAAGCAAACTTAACCCTGGAATGGTCGCTTATCTCATGACCAAAGAAATTCCGGCTTGAATTCAAAGAAAAATCTCTCTGAATTCAAAATAAAGATCTAAGATACAAACATCCTCCGAATTTAAGATTAAATACCCTCCGAATTTAAGATTAAACACCCTCCGAGTTTAGTCTTAAATGCCCTCTGAATTTAAATGAAACGTCCTCCAAGAAATTACTGGAGATTAGATTAAACGAAATGGCGGCTCATGTTTCGTCATCTAATCTCCAGTTTAAATTTTGATTGAAACTCATATGCAACTTGGGATGAGTTACTCATATGATCTTTTCGTTCCTTTCTTTTATCGTTATTTTGTAATTCAATACAGAGAGCTTGTTTTCCTCTCAATCTGCATACTAAACTTAGTAAATTTATTATATATGTTTGCAATTTGTAGTTTGTGGCTTTTATGAATACTCCAGGTTGTTAGTTTACATTGTCCGCATCTTTGCGCTTGTTCTAGTTCTTGTTTTTGGTTTTATCTGGCTTGCAGCTTTATACGCCTCAAAAGGATAAATCATCTGAAATTTTGTTAAGGCAAACTTCAAAGGCTGTTTAATCTTTTAATGCCCTCCAGTCACTATGGAAATTCTCAAACTTGTTTGTAATTAGTTTTATATGTTTTTTTGCCAGTTTGTGCGCATAATCCTGCAGAGGTAGAAAAAACAGATCCTTGCAGGAGCCCCACATAAATAACTTTTATACAGATATTTTCCACTCATTCTCTGAATTTTCAGTTAGGAAACTAATGCGTAGGCTGTCTTAACAGACCAATTTTAACAGAATAATCTTCAGAACTATTGTTTCAAAAACAATTTTAATTCAAATTATATATTTTTTCTGTAAAATATATAGGGATGGTATGGAATGAACTGCAACGATTTGAAAGAAGGACAAGTTCTTATTTGTGAGAGATGCGGGCTAGAACTTAAAGTGGTAAGTAAGTGCGAAGATGAACGCTGTACTACAGGCTGTACTGGAGATATGGACTGCTGCGGAGAACCAATGAAACTGAAGGAGTAAACAAGCTAAATGACCAGAGCTTGTAAAGGATGAGAATTTGTAGAGAATTAATCTGAAAAAAATAATTAAAGATAAACCAAAAAGGGTTTTTGAAACATATATCAAGTTTCTGTGAAGCATGCAGAAATTAGAGTTTTTTGAAGCTAGCCTTAGACTTCCATAATTATTTACTTCAAAGCTGCACAAAGCTTAAAACTTTTTAAAATACTCGGTTTTTCTGTCGTTCGGCGGCCTGGACACAGGTAATCGCAACGATACCGACAATGTGTTCATCACTGCAGCCACTCGAAATGCCATTAATTGGCCTGGCAGGCTATCTATTTTCCTCATTAGGATCAGGGATAATATTGAGGATCAGGGATAATATTGATCTCTTGGTATTAGGTCAAAAAAGTATTAACGAGCTGATCTAAAAAACCTTATCTAAATGTATTCTGTCCCAAATAATTCAGATTTTCTTTATGCAAAAACCTAATACGCAGCTGTTGTATTTTTGATATAAAGAAAAACTTTGAAGGACCTAATTTCTCCAGTTTCACGAAAAGATCAATAATAAGGAAAATTAATTCTAATTGCTTTATATATGTTTGATTTATATATGTGCAATTGTGGGGGCGAGTTATAAATTGAATCTGGAAAATGAGTGTTCCTCCTTGTTTGACCTACTTGAAAAATTTTAGTTTACAGTCCTATGTAACTGACCCCCATAATCAAAAATTTACATTAAACAGGATTTCTTACTTGGAAATTTATTCAGGCGTTTTTTGCCGTAAAATATGAGTTTTAATACAACATTATACATTTCTATATATGCAGGTCATTAAATGTGAGGACTCATTAAGCAGGGGATTTCTATGTATCTAAAAGATATTTACCACCGGAACTCTTTGAACATACGTTCAAAATTTATAAGATGGGTGTACTTGCTTGTACATCCTTTGTTAAAGTGACTGGTAAATCTTTATATAATAGAACATTTGGTTTTGTAGAAGTTCTCAGTTTAATCCAGGTTATTTTAACAACTTTTTTTATCGATTTTGAATTATTGTCAGGATTCCAAATTCCTTGGATTCTATAGTCGTAATCTCCTTTTTATACATGAGCTCATCCCAAAACTCAAAATTGATCCTCCTAAGTTCGAATTATGTATAATCAATAAAATTCCTGATCTTGAAAATAAGTCCTGAAATCCTTATTGACACGAGGACAAAATTGGTTTTAGGATGAACTCTATCATTATAATTAGATATTCTTCAGTTTCCATGATAACCAATGTTTTTGCTAATTTTTATTCTTCCTTCTCTTTTTGATTTTCTTTTTTGTACTTAAAGCAAGCATAGGGTCAGATTAAACTACCAGTAAGAAAGTGGGAGTCAGGAGGATATCATACAAAATTCCTACAAGGGGATGTCACAGTTTAAGGGATATTCCTCAATCTTGGATCGGGCTACCATCTATCAATCATAATATAATCTCTATAATCTGCTTCTTTTCAAAAAAGATTATTTGCAAAAAAATATTTACTGTCACAAGTTAATATAAACAAATACGTACAATGTTGAACGTAGCCCGGATTTGATGAAATCTCCAGTTTATAGTAAACTGACTTTTCTAATTAATCGAGATTAAATTATCTGCACTCAGGTTTGATTTTTCTTCTTCTTGAAAAATAATTTGCTTTATATTAATGAGCCATTATAAAATAAAAGTCACAAAGATCAGTGATATCCAATGAACTATATAAGAAAAACTTGTCCGATTTGCGGGAAAGAATTTTTAGTTCTGAAAAGCGCGGAAGAAAAGGCAATTTACTGCACCATTAAGTGTTTTTTGGAGTCTCAGGGCCAGATGAATGAGGATGGAATTTCTTCTTTACTGCCTGCATAAATCTACTTGTAGCCTGTTACATAGGAACCTTTGATGACGTTAATGTAAACTTTTTAACTTGGATTCGGTTAAGGAGCAAAAAGTCAAAAAATGCTATTTTTTATGCAACATCAAGTGAATTCTCTTGGAAAATCACTATACGTGATATTCGAAGTTGTGCATAAAATTCGTTAACCGAATCCAAATGAAACTTTTTAGTTCTATACTGTGATTATTTTCGGAACTATGCATCTATTTGGAAATTTGCATACCAGTCAATTTGTACTCGGTTAAGGTACGCTTTAAAAGAGGTATTTTATACTTCTGGAGTGTAAGGTTATAAATATCCTGCCTTTCAGACCGGTGGCAAAGTGAACCTAGCCTTTTTTGTGTCCTTTAAACCTTAAATCATCCTTCTTTGAAAATGAATTTTTTTTGGTGCCATAATTGTTAGTTGGGAATGTAACAGTTGATCACTTACTTAGGGCAGGGGCTGGATACAATCTGATCCCATTACTTTATTTGTTCTAAGCCTATAAAAATTATCGAGATATTGTAACAGTATTCAATTTGACATTAACAAATCTCTTAACTGCAAAACACACAAAACTAAAAAACAAAAACTTTATATTCGAACTTTACGTACTTCTTCCCGCAGCATTGTACATTGATGAGCATCACATTTCCATGGTATAGAGATAGAATAGAGTTAATATAATATACATTTTAGGGTTCTTCAAGATTCTTAAAAACAGTTTTGAAAATGATTTGAGAATCAGGTTTTCTTTTCATTTTATATATTCCCTTCCAAATTTTCAAAATTATTCAAAGCTATCCAATTATTCAATTTGTGGAATTTACTAAATATTACCCACGATCCGAGATGAGCTTATTTGACTGACAAAAAACTGTTAATGGGTAATGAAGCCATTGCACTTGGAGCCATAGAGGCTGGTGTGCAGGTGGCTACGGGATATCCGGGGACACCTTCGACTGAAGCTCTGGAAACGATTATCCGGTATGCAGACAGGTGCGGGATCTATACCGAATGGTCAAGCAACGAAAAGGTTGCACTTGAGACAGCTGTAGGGGCAGCTTACTCAGGAGCAAAGGCACTTGTGACTATGAAACAGGTGGGGTTGAATGTTGCATCCGACCCCCTGATGAGTTTGAGTTACATCGGCGTAAAAGGGGCACTTGTCTTACTTGTTGCCGATGATCCGGGGCCTCATTCTTCGCAGACAGAGCAGGATACGAGGGCTTTCGGGCACTTTGCAAATATTCCTGTCCTTGACCCCGCAACCCCTCAGGAAGCGTATGAACTTACAAAACTGGCTTTTGAACTTTCACATGAATTTGAAATTCCTGTTATTCTAAGAACTACCACTCGGGTTTCCCACGGCTGCGGGGATGTTGAAGTCGATGTCGCAGAGCCTGGAGCTGTTAAAGCTTCCTTCGAGGGTTTTGTAAAGGACAGACGCTGGACGATATTTCCAAGGCTTACTGCAGAGAGGCACCCATGGCTTGAAAATGTACAGGTGCAGCTTTCAGAGCTTTTTTCCGGGCTTTCTTATAATTCGGTTTCTGGAAGTGGAAAAATAGGGATTATAGCTTCCGGAGTCTCGGCTCTTTATGTAAAGGAAGCTGTAAGAGGTTTTAGCGACTTTGATGAGCTTTTCACAATCTTTCAGGTCGGGACAGTGTATCCGTTTCCCGAAAGGGCAGCTCTATCTTTCCTGAAAGGAATTGACAGGGTTATAGTTGTAGAAGAACTGGACGCTTACCTTGAAGAACAGATGCTCCAGCTTCTCGGAAAAACTCGCCTGCCTGTTGATGTTTACGGAAAAAAGAACGGTTTCTTCCCTGTAAGCGGGGAATATAATGTAGATATTGTTATTGATGGCATTAACAGAGTATTTTCTGAATTCGGAGAGAGTCCTCGCCTTTCCCATGCTTCTCCTGAGGTTTTGAGAGAAGAGCTTCCTCCTCTGCCGATCAGGGCTCCTACTCTCTGTGCCGGCTGTATGCACAGGACTGTTTTTTATGCATTTAAGCAGGCTGCAAAACAGCTAAAAAAGGATTTTCAGACATCTCAGGCTGCTCAAGTTGCTCAGACTGATACGATTTTCTCTGGAGATATCGGCTGTTACACGCTTGGAAACGCCCATCCCCTTAATATGGTAGATACCTGCCTTTGCATGGGGGCAGGAATGAGCATAGCAGGAGGACTTTCCCGCACAAACCCGAAAGCAAAACATGTGGCTTTTATCGGGGATTCAACTTTTTTTCACTCAGGCATTCCTGCTGTAATAAATGCAGTATATAATAAAGCAGACGTCACCCTTGCAGTCCTTGACAACCGCACAACTGCAATGACAGGGCATCAGCCCCATCCAGGAATAGGAATAACTGCTCTCGGAAGCGCTTCAAAAGCCATTGATATTGCAGACTTGGTTAAAAGCTGTGGGGTTGAATTTGTAAAAACAGTATCTATTGACAGCCTCGGAAATAGCCAGAAAAATAATCTCGAAAATAGTCTGGAAAAAAATAGCCAGGGAAGTAGCCTGGAAAGCTGTATCGAGGCCGCAAAAGAAGCCATGCGATTTCAGGGCCCCTCTGTTGTTGTATTCAAAGGAAAATGCGTCGCGATTACAAAATCTGACAAACGTTACATGATAGATCTTGAAAAATGTACAGGCTGCAGCTTCTGCGTAAAGCAGCTTGGCTGTCCTGCTATTTTCCTTCCTGTGGGAGAAGATAAGCCCTTAATACAGGGAAGCTGCAGCGGTTGCGGACTCTGTGCGCAGGTATGTCCATCTGGAGCCATCCGAATACAGGAGGTGGGGTTGTGAAATACGATATCCTGATTGCAGGTGTTGGCGGGCAGGGGGTAGTGCTTGCTTCTCGTGTACTTGCACTTGCTGCAATGAGAGCCGGCTTCCACGTGAGTACTGCCGAAACTATAGGAATGGCTCAAAGAGAAGGTTCCGTGAGCAGCCATATAAGGATAGGAAACGAAATTTCCGGATCTCTTATTCCTGCGGGGCAGGCTGACTTAATTTTAGGTCTTGAACCTGCTGAAACCGTAAGAAATTTGCCTTTCCTCAGAAAAGGCGGAAAAGTAATAATAAATATCCATGCTGTTCCTCCCGCATCAAGACCTCCGGGAAGCCCCGATTATGATCCTGTGGCTTTGCTTGCTTTTCTTAATGAACACTGTCCCGAGATTCTCTGTTTTGATTTCACTGAGCTTGCAGAAGAGGAAGGTACATACAGGGCTGCAAACGTTGCAATGCTTGGAGCGGCTGCAGGCACAGGAATATTGCCTTTTCCGAAAGAAACCCTGCAGGCAGTACTGGATGCCGAAATCCCTGAGAAATACAGGGCTGTAAACAAGGCTGCATTCGAAAAAGCAATGAAATGTATCAGTTAAATTTCCTGATTTTAAATGGGAAATAAGACCTTAGACGGAAAAAAAGGTGAGATAAAATGTATGAAGCATCCAAGGAGTCTGAGCTCGATCCAGATATCCAGCTATGTCATCCAGAAATTTCGGAAAAAGCTACTCTTGATAAATTGAAGGCCCTGCTGAAGCGTGTAGTTGGAAACAGCCCTTTTTACCAGAAGAAGTTCAGGGAAGTGAACGTGGATATCGAAAAAATCAACTCTCTTGAAGACTTGAAGCTTCTTCCTTTCACACATAAAGAGGAACTCAGGGACGCTTATCCTCTGGGATTGAAGGCAGTTTCCGAGACCGAAGTTGTCAGGATTCATTCCTCGTCGGGAACGACTGGAAAACCTGTGATCATCCCATACACCCGAAAAGACGTAGACATCTGGGCTCTGATGATGATGCGCTGCTATATGCTGGCAGGCCTTACAAGTCAGGACAGGATTCAGATCACCCCAGGGTATGGGCTCTGGACTGCAGGGATAGGGTTTCAGCTTGGGGCTGAACGTCTGGGAGCAATGGCTATACCAACAGGTCCCGGAAATACCGAAAAACAGCTTGAGATGCTTGTTGACCTGAAATCCACTGCCCTTGCAAGTACTTCTTCCTATGCGCTTTTGCTTGCGGAAGAAATTCAAAGGCGAGAGCTTAAAGACCAGATACATCTAAAAGTTGGGATTGTAGGCTCGGAACGCTGGAGCGAAAAAATGCGCAGCAGAATCGAGACCGAACTCGGAATCGAGACTTTTGATATTTACGGGCTGACCGAAATCTATGGACCTGGAATTGCCCTTGACTGTTCTTTCCATGAAGGAATGCATTACTGGTCTGACCACCTGCTCTTTGAGGTCATTGATCCTATTACAGGAGAACAGCTTCCTGAAGGTTCACTCGGAGAACTTGTAATTACTACCCTTACAAAAGAAGGAGCTCCTCTTATTCGCTACAGAACAAGAGACCTTACAAGAATCATTCCAGGACTCTGTAAGTGCGGCTGTCCTTTCCCTAGAATTGACAGGATCCTGGGAAGGTCTGATGACCGTATAAAGTTCAAAGCTGTGAATATCTATCCAGGCCAGATTGAAGATATCATCCACAGAGTCCCAGGCGTAAGCAGTGAATACCAGATTCTCCTTACCCGAAAAGACGGAAGGGAAAGCATGACTTTCAGGGTCGAAATCGAAGATGCAGAAGATCCCACAAAAAAACAAAAGACAGAAAAAGCTCTCGGAAAAGCCTTCAAAGACTTTATAGGAGTAACAGTGGACGTTGTAGGTGTAAAGATAGGAGAACTTCCCCGCAGCATGAAGAAAACAAAAAGAGTAATTGATGAAAGAGAGCTTTGAAAACCCTTTTCCCAGTTTTTTATTTTTTCGATTTATTTATTTCTTTCCAATTTTTATTTCTTTCCGGTTTCTAATTAGCTCTCTTTTATCTTTCGTTTTAACCTTTCCAATTTTTATTTATTCCTGATGTCTAATTAGCTCTCTTTTATCTTTCAACAGGCTCCTCAAATCCTCTTTATCCGGAGAAATTGTTTTATTGATCTCTCTAGTCTTTTCAAGGTCTGTTTTATATACGATAGTCCTGTACGGATACGGAATCTCTATTCCTTCCTTATCGAAGCGCTTTTTAATGGCTTCTCTAATTGCACATCCTGAACTGTATGCAATGCTCCTGTCCTTGAACCATACAAGCATGCGGAGATTTACTGCAAAGTCTCCCAGCTCAGTGACGTTTACTTTAACTTCTCCTCTTTCACGGAAATCAGGGTCCACGGCATGGAGTACAGGTGAGTCAAAAAATCCAACTTTAAGGGTTTCGGATTTTATGAAACTGGGTTTTACTACGCTATATTTCAGTTCCTGGGGAGGCATAACATTCGGATGCTTCCTGGCTTCTTCAATCATTATTTTTCTTGCCAGATCAATGTCGGTATCATAGCTTATTCCTACATCTATCGGCCAGATTACCGCAGGGTCTTCGATTGTCCAGTTAATTATTGCCTCATTGCTAATTATGGAATTTGGGATGATAAGGCGCCTGTTATCCCAGGTTATAATGACGGTATGCCTGAGGTTAAGGTCTGTGACTTTCCCGTACTCGTTCATTATATTCAGCCGGTCTCCAACTCTGAAGGGTTGAAAAAGTGCGAGGGAAAGACCTGCAATTATGTTGCTCAACGTACTCTGGGCTGCAAAACCGAGAACAATACCTGCAATTCCTGCCCCAGTAAAGAGAGCAACAGAGAGGCTGCGAAGCCCAGGGATGCTGAATATAACAACAATAATTCCCAGGAAATAGATTGCTGCAATCGTGATGTGTCTGAACATTCGAAAAGCGGTTGTGTTCATGCGGAGTTTGCTGCTTGCTTTTTTAAAGTAGCTCTCCATCAGGCGGTTTACAGTACGTGCAATGATAATGGTACTCAATCCAACAAAAAGTATGAACAAAAGCGTACCGATATTAGTTGAAAACCATGCAAATGCCTGCTCTAATCCTTTGTCAACATAGGACATATTTGCTGCAAAAGAAGAGTTTTGTACTAAAGAGGGTTGGGTTTCAGGGGTTTCCATGTCCTGCAGTTTTGACAAGAGGCTTTAAATAAATACTGATTTAAAATAGGTTAAAAGTTATGAGGAGACTAAGAGCCTATCCGAAGAGTCATATGGCATCGAGTATATCAACCTGGTTATACTGCATATACTTTCTGTTTTATGGTATAGCTATCGTAACTGTTGCGTTGGACACAGTACATTTCGAATAGGATTTAAGCAGAACTATTCTGCACCATCTGTATGAGGTTGCCACAAGTGTCATCAAATACGGCAATGATTGTTGTTTCCATTTTTGTTGGTTCTTGAGCAAATTTCACGCCAATTTTTTTCATTCGTTCGTATTCTTTTTGAATATCGTCCACGAAAAAAACTGTTAATGGTATCCCCTGATTATAAAGTGCCATTTGGAATGTTCTAGCAGCTGAATTATCGTTTGGCTCAAGAAGTAATTCAGTACCTTCAGGTTCCTCTGGAGAGACAACTGTTAACCACTTGAATTCCCCCACTGGTATATCGGTTTTCTTAACGAAGCCCAAAATCTCAGTATAAAAATTAAGAGCCTTATCCTGATCATCTACAAGTACACTGGTTAACTTAATTCTCATATTTGCTTCCTCGAAAATATCTAATTCTATTTATAGAGTCTTCTTTGGTTTACTTAAGATGTTTACAGCTTTCCAAAGAGTAAAATAGCACGTTGTTAATTTCTCATTAGATAGAATATATCACTGTCGGTTATATTATTCCAATTTTAATAATAGTAGTTCACAACACTTTTCGGATAGCTATAAGTGTCTCAATGTATCTCAAAAAAGAGTGCACGAAATCTTATAAAAAAGAATGGACAAACCCAATAAAAACTCCAGTAATCTAAACAAAAAGGGCTGACAAAATTTGCAAAAGAGTATCGGAAAAATAATAGGTCATTTTCTGCATGCGATTATCCATAGTTTAAAAAAGTATTTAAGCCCCGCAGATTTCTGCGGGGTATTAACCTGAAAAATGTATATGTTTGGTATTGCTATGTCATTTATTTCATTTGCTGGAAGAACTAAATTACTTTCGTTCACGCTTTTTTTGCCTTTAACGCTTTAGTTTTCTCCCATTTCTTTTCGGAATTCTATGTAGTCAATCTCGACTTCTTCAAGTTCGTATTCCATTTTATCCCCCTATTTGTGGTTATAATAACAGTATTTTATTATTCTATTTGTTTATTTATGGAAATTTTTAATTAAAATTTCCTCTGATCCCCGTTTTGAAAAATGCTCTAAACTTATATAAAGTTTTCTGTCAACCAATGTATCATATTATTCTCTATTTAAAGTTAACATTTATTTGTCTTAATTACAATACTGTATGTCTGATTAGATATTTTTAAATGAAACTTGTTGTATTTTCTGTTTTCATGCATAAAAGTTCAAAACCTGAACTCGTTCTGGGCATCAGGAATCTCGCAGGGCTTGAGGCCTGTTACCATTATGCTGATGCTGTTTATTTCTCTACCGATAAGCTCAGCCTGAGGGCAAAAGCAAAAGAGATTACTCTGGAAAATCTCGACGATTTTGTTTCTGAGGTGAAGTACAGAGGACTGAGAGCTTATCTGGCTCTAAACTCAACAGTAAATGAAGACAGACTTGAAGATGTATCCGATGTTGTAAATGCAGCAGTAAAGGCAGAAATAGATGCCGTCATTGCCTGGGATCCTGCTGTGATTCTTAGAGCACGGAAAGCCGGGCTCAGAGTTCATATATCCACGCAGGCAAATGTTACTAACCATGAAACTGCAGAATTTTATAAAACTGTGGGGGCAGAGCGCATCGTATTTTCGAGGGAGCTTTCCCTTAAAGAAATCAGGAAAATCAGCCAGCGGACAGAAATAGAGATTGAAGCCTTTGTCCACGGCGCGATGTGCATGGCGATTTCAGGAAGGTGTCATCTCTCGGCTTATGCGCTGGGTAAATCCGGGAATTGTGGGGAGTGCACCCAACCCTGTCGCTGGGAGTGGGAGCTTCATGGAGAGAACGGGCTTGTTGCAGAAAGCTTCGGAAAATACCTCCTTAGCGCAAAAGACCTCTGTATGATAGGGCACATTCCGGAACTTATTGAAACCGGAATTAGCTCTTTTAAGATCGAAGGAAGGCTTAGGGACCCCGTTTATCTTGAGACTGTTTCCCGCTGCTACAGGGAGGCAATTAATGCCTTTAAGGAAGGAGAT
Source organism: uncultured Methanosarcinaceae archaeon (assembly GCA_963847185.1). Lineage (GTDB taxonomy): Archaea > Halobacteriota > Methanosarcinia > Methanosarcinales > Methanosarcinaceae > Methanosarcina. Next base: position 269,842 of record CAWJYV010000001.1, read on the forward strand.
TATACTCCGGAAAAAGTGAAGGTCTGGGAACGTGAACTGGCTTCTGTCTATAATAGGGGGTTTTCTACGGGTTTTTACTTTGGGGTTCCTGGTCTCGAAGGCTTTTCGTCTGAAAAAAATATGAATATGTCTGAAAAGAAGCGTCGAGCTGTGGGAGTTGTTGAGAACTATTATCCAAAAAAACAGGCTGCAGCAATCAGGCTTCTCGAAGAAGGAATTGGAGTTGGAGACAAAATATTAATTGAAGGAAGCACAACATATCTGAAGCAGCAGGTTAGTTCTCTAAAAAAAGATGGCAAAGACCTTAAAAGAGCTGAAAAAGGGGATGAAGTGGGCCTTTCTGTTGACGGTATAGTAAGGAGAAATGATCGTATTTTCATAATTTAATTAAAATATTATAACAGTATCTATTTATTAGATTCCTCCTATACGGATAACAAATTACAGGAAAGAGTCAATTATAAAATTCCGGTAATAATTTCGATCGGCTGGACACCTTTCTATCAACAAATACTCTGTCTTTAACCCCGATTGGCCGACAAACCTTCACCCGGGTTAACTGTTCCGATTAATACGGTCCTCTGATCGATAAACGATTGTTGATTGGAAATATTCTTGATGATAATATATCTGACCGATAAACAGTCCTCATGCATCATGAAGACTCCTCTAAGGATTATTTTCTGGCTGAATGAGAACATTCTCCTGTTTATTCCAGAACTAGTAAAGGTGATACTTTGATAAGCGTCAATGAAATGGGATCCTACGTTATAGAAGAAATGCTCGACTGGAGCGAAGACCTGAAAACCGAAGTCACAAAGCTCGAAAACGGAGCTACAATAATTGACTGTGGAGTTAAAGCTGAAGGCGGATATGAAGCCGGAATGTATCTGGCAAGGCTCTGTCTGGCTGACCTTGCTGATCTTAAATACACCACCTTTGACTTGAAGGGACTTAACTGGCCTGCCATCCAGGTAGCAACTGACAACCCCGTAATTGCCTGTATGGCTTCCCAGTATGCAGGCTGGAGAATTTCTGTTGGGAACTATTTTGGAATGGGCTCAGGTCCTGCACGTGCACTCGGTTTAAAACCAAAAGAACTCTATGAGGAGATAGGATATGAGGATGACTTTGAAGCCGCAGTCCTGGTAATGGAATCTGACAAACTTCCTGATGAGAAGGTTGTTGAGTATATTGCAAAGCACTGCAGCGTAGATCCCGAAAACGTAATGATTGCTGTTGCCCCTACGGCCTCAATTGCAGGTTCAGTCCAGATTTCGGCCAGAGTTGTAGAAACCGGAATTCACAAATTTGAATCCATAGGGTTTGACATTAACTGCATTAAGAGCGGATACGGCGTTGCTCCTATTGCTCCTGTTGTAGGAAACGATGTGCAGTGCATGGGCTCAACCAATGACTGCGTAATTTACTGCGGCGAAACCAACTACACAGTGCGCTTTGATGGGGAACTGGCAGAACTAGAAGAGTTCGTAAAGAAAGTTCCTTCAACGACTTCCAGTGACTTCGGGAAACCATTCTACCAGACCTTCAAGGCAGCAAACTTTGACTTCTTCAAGGTTGATGCAGGCATGTTCGCACCTGCCAGACTTACTGTAAACGACCTCAAGAGCACAAAAACCATAACTAGCGGTGGACTTTATCCGGAAATTCTTCTCCAGTCCTTCGGAATAAGGCAGGTATAAAGAGTAATGTAGATATAAAGGGCAGATGCCCTTTTATTTCTGTTTTGTTCTCTTCTGTTTTGTTCTCTTCTGTTTTGTTCTCTCTTCTGTTTTGTTCAATTTTCGGTTTAATCTCTTTTTCGATCTCATTTTTCACTTTATTTTCGTCTATTAGCTTAGATACCTCAAAGAGAAAATGGTTTTCCTGATCTTGGAAACAGAAAACTGCGGAGCTCAACGGAGAGATTGCATAAAATAGACAAGCTATGAAGTGGACTGACTTCAGACATATGACAGAGAATAACATGGGCAAGTCGGATATTTCCATCAGAACTTTCTAAGGATTTGGTTAAAAAGTTGGAAAAAAATGAATTACCTGTTTGGAAGTATCTTAAAGATTTACAAAGTGATAGCAGTAATATGTATAAACTGATAGGTACACAAATAAAATTGATTTTAACATTCGATAAGTGATATAAAAATGCAAATATTGAGCTTAATATCTTATATGGCCTGCTAAAATAATACTTACTTTATTTAATGTATTTTTATGGAATTGTATTTATTTAATGAGCTGAAGCCACAAACTTTGAAAATCCGTTATAATCTTTATAATTGTGGAAGATATCTGGATAGCTTATGAATACCGTACCAAAAAGTATTATTTAATCTTATGAAATTGAAAAATGTAACAAGCACATTATGCAATTAATGTAAAACTATACTTTTACATATTTATATTAAGGAATAATTATGTATTAAATTATTTAATATGACAAGTAATCATTGAAAAAAGAACTCTAGAATTGTGTCAAACGTATATTACATAACGAAAACAGGTACTGTTAGCTATAATATTCTAATCTAAATTCTTTTAATCCTCTCAAAACTTTTCCTAAAAATCATGTTCATTTATATCCTAGAAAGTCCAAAAAAGTATAAAAAATTATAATTGTTCGGAAAACTGTATGAACTAATTTCGTAAAGTACCAAAAATACTTTATAGTAGTACCACATAAGCCATGTTTGTCAACTCAGGAATTCAATAATAGTTGAATTAAGTCTTTTGAATGGAATCTTTTCGGAAGAGAGTTGACCTGGCTAAAAGCCGTGACCAATAAAATAAGAGGCATTGACCAGAAGGGGTAATATCCCATGGTCAGTAGCAAATTTTGAGTAGGAGAAGCCAAAACTTCTCATGTCCGGCCACCTCCGATGACCAGTCCCTAGAAAGTGATTGGAGAGTGGAGACTCTGTGTGTAACTTGTCCGCCCCACATAAATCGCAGAGAACCGAATTGGATAAGGTTCAAAAATATTACGCAGACGTAATATGAATTTTTGAATGACAGTATAGAGCCGACCTGATTAGAGTATCTAACCCCTAATTAGATATGACTGGATATGTCGGAAAAAATGTATTACGAGTACGTAATGAATTTTAAGAAAATACTTGGGAAAAAGTATACAGTTACCCTATAACTTTGACTATACTTCAACCCTACAACGATCCAACCCAAAGGTGATACAATGCTGAGAAAACAGCTAGGAAACCCTATTCCTGGTAACATACCCTACTTAGGCAACCGTATCGGCTTTGGGAAAAACATACAATAACCCAAAAAAGATTTTGAGTAAGCTCGAAATCTAAAAACTCAACCCAAAGGTGATACGATGCTAAAAAGACAACTAGGGACCCTATTCCTGGTCACATGCCTTATTTTAACAACCGTACCGACTGTATTTGGCGCTCAAAGTACACAAGTGATAACTGTTGCCGGAGATGGAAGCGGAAACTACAATGTTGATGGAAAAGACGATCACGTGCAAATTAACCAGGCTCTTGAATATGCAGCAAATAATCCAGGTACAACTGTCCACCTCAAAGGCCCATTTACATATGACATCGGCGATTCTCTTATGCTTGGCAGCAACACAATCCTTGAAGGTGATTCCAGCGTAACAATTAAACTTGCCAAAGGATTGCCAGCATGGGGTGGTCGAGAGAGCAGCATTTCAGAAAAGAAAGCCATGCTCATGATTAGAGGCAACTCTGCAAATGATGTCACAATTAGAGGCTTTACTGTTGATGGCAGTCAGTCAGACTACTATCCTAGCGTCAGGCTTGGAACTTCCATGTACAACATGGCAACACTCATAGGTGTTAACGGGCTAACAATTGAGAAAGTTACATTCCAGAATGGTTGTAACGATGCGATGCTTATCTCAAAATCCAGCAACATAATGATAGACACAGTAACTGTAAACAAATGTGGGCATGATGGTGTATATGCCTATCATGTAACTGGAATTACAGTTAAGAATTCCAAATTTATTAACCGGACTAACTCATCCATTAGATTAGATTCCGCTACCGATGGAGTGATTACAAATAATGACTGTACCACGTCTGGCGGTGGATATGCAGGTGTAGAATTACAGGGAACTCTTAAAAACATAGAAATCTATGGCAACTATTTCCATGACTTACCTGTTGATCCAATAGTACACTTAAACACAAATGAATCTAATGTGAAAATCCACGACAACAGAATCGAGTAAGTATTCTATATAAACTCGATTAAATAGATAGTTTGGAAAAACTATTGCTAGAAAAACAGATGTAGTTTGGAAAAACTACTGTTAGAAGAATGTATATTCTTCGCTGAATTATAAAGTAATAAACTGAAGAAGTGACCGGAGTAGCACCTCCGTCCTTCCTTTTAATTTTAATTCTGCTTTTGATGTGATTTTGCGTTTCTGCTATCTTTTTTCTATTGAGTTGTTTCTGTTACATTTAAAGACCTTTGCTTCTTGAAATACGCTGCCGAGAGTCTTATTAAATATAAAATATAGTCATCGCGGTAAGCCTATTAATTTTCTGTTTTTTGGTATTCTAGTTTCACGAGTATTTTTGGTTATCTTTAGTACCTATTCTGTGAAATTAATATGATAATAATCTTTAGTTGAAAATATATTGGCTTTGAGATAAGAAAGGCTTTTAACTCAACCTATTTAAGGTAACGACCCCAATCTTATTTCAGAAACAAAAAGTGCTACAAATATATGCTTAAAAAACAAGATTTTAACGAAAGGTCAATAAGGAGAAAAGTTTTATGCCAATAATAAATACATCTCAAGGAGTAGGAGGCATTCTGAACAGTTTCAAGAGCATTGTGGAAGGAGCAGAAAAGATTACTTTTGTGGGAACCCCTGGTTTCTGTACCCCCTTTGCCGAACTTCTCAGTTTTGTAGTAAGAGATAGAAAACTTGCTTTTGTTTCCAACATGGATTTTGGGAAAGCGCGATCAATCCTGATGACTCCCGAGGGCATGCAGCTTGGAGAGCTCACGGATGCACACGCTGATGTTGTTGTCCTCCTGGGAGGGCTTGCTATGCCAAAAATGGGAACAAGCCCTGAAAAAGCGATAGAAATTTCCAGAAAGGTTCTCGAAAACTCGGGAAAAAAGAAGGTTATAGGAGTATGTTTTCAGTCTATGTTTACGCAGCAGAAATGGGATGAGATAATCAGTTTTGATTACATTATCAATTCAGATCTGGCTGTCGAAGTACTTGAAACTTGAGAGATTCTACAATTTGATTGATTTTCGGGCTTATTTCAGAACTGTTGTCCTGAAATTATTGAAACCACTATTATTTTCTTTCTTATTTAAACATGAAATCAACACGGACAACAAGCAATTTTTCATATTTCAAAATCCGATTTATCCTTCATGGCTGCCTTATGGTCCCAATCTCATAATCTTGGAATAAAACAAAAAGCTTTTTCCTGGAGAATGGACAGACATGGAAACATCTTCATAAAGAGGAAGTTCAGGAGAGGCCGATTTCCAAAGATTGATAAAATTAGCTGTAGCTATCTCGATAAGCTCTGCAAGTTCATGCAGGATATTGAGTGGAAAGGTCTTTCAAATGATGTCTCCAAGTTGTATACAGGAACTGAAAAAGAAGGTATCGGAAAATTCCTGTACAGACTCAGGCCAGAAATTCAGTATGCTCAACTCTCTAGCCATTTAGGAGCTATTTTTTACTTCTCTGAAGTATGGAAATGGAACGGGCAGAAAAGGGGTATGAAGTTTCTGTTGCTTTCAGAGGATTGGCAGGAAAATACACTGATATATTACAGGAATTCGCTGAACGCTGAAAAAGGAGGCAGTTTTCTGGATAGTTTCCTTGAAAACACGGAAGGAAAAGAACAAAAGCAGGAAGCAAAAGAAGAAACGACTCCGGAAGTCAAGCAGACAAAACTTTCAGCATTTTTCAATATTTAAAGGAATATTATAGAAAATTTTAAAATAGTCATGTTACTTTAAAGTTTTTAAATTCAACACTTCTTGAAAAGTAGTTTTATAAATTTGATAAGTAAATATTATAACAGGAAAATATTATATGTATAACTGGGCGAATAGTTAAAGAGCAGGAGAAAAAATGATAGCCGAAAACCTCGGGTTTTTCATCTATACTTTCACATCCATGTTTGTGGTTGTCAGTCCAATCAGTGGAGTAGTGACTTTCATCTCCCTGACCAGCAAGATGACACAAGAGGAAAAAAACAAAATCGCAAAAAAAGCAGTCATGCTGGCATGTTTTATTGCTCTTTCTTTTGCAATCACAGGAAGCTTTATACTTAATCTCTTCAGCATTAGTGTGGATTCACTGCGGGTTGCCGGAGGGCTCCTGCTTTTCAGCATTGCCTTTGACATGATGCATGCTAAGGTTTCAAGAGAGAGTATTACTGATGAAGAAATTTCTCAGTCTATGGAACGAGAGGATATCTGGGTTTTTCCTATAGGTCTTCCGCTCCTTACAGGTCCGGGTACGATCAGTACTGTCATTGTTCTTATGGGTGGGGCAGAAACCATCGAGCAAAAAATAATGATTCTTGCAGCAATTATACTGACATTTATTTTCTGTCTGTATATCTTCCTTTTCTCAAGGAGGATTCACAAACTTATTGGATATAACGGAATGCTAGTCTTTACAAGGTTGATGGGCCTGTTGCTTGCAGCTCTTGCAGTGGACCTGACTGCTCTGGGGATAATAAACATATTCCATTTAACAGTCTGAAATAAAATAATTAATTTAACGGCTCTGTAGAAATCCTCTAAATATTATTTTGTCCAAAAATATTATGAAAACAGGGTTGTAAAATTGCTTCTTAATTTTTTGTCCTCACAAAAAACGAAGGAGCATCCTATATTGAAATCAAATAAGTATATTAAATTTGTTGATTTCAGTCTGAAAGCTGTCCAGTCTTCCAGACTGAACGTTTATTCTTTATATTCTTACGTGGTTGAACTGAATAATCAATACCTTGAAATCAACCTAAAGTACATCAGATTTATTGAGTTATGTCTATTAATCTTGATTTTAAACCTCAAGTGCGTAAGTCCTATTCTTGTAAGTATTCCAAACGTGTTTATATCCAGCATCAACTTCCAGTTCTTATTTTATTGAAGAAATATATAAGTACAGATTATCGCGATTTTATAGAACTCATTGATCTTATGAGTGATATAAACGAAAAACTGAACCTTGAAAAAACTCCTTATTTCACTACCCTTCAAAAATTTGCACCCAGAGTTCTCTCTTCTTTGTTTGACCAGATTCAATCAAGGATTCTAAAGCTGTTTTACTTACACGGAGAGAACATTTCCATTGCAGGAATTGACACAACAGGATTTACGAGTTCTTATGCAAGCCATTATTATTCACGAAGAACAGGGAAGCTCCGGCGGAGCTTCCTGAAAACTTCACTATCAGTAGACACAATAATAAAAGCCTTGAAGATAAGATTTACAACGGCCTTACAGATTCTAAAAAAGAGAAGTGCAGGAAGCTTTGTGAGCAGTGGAACACTACTCGCTCTTATCCTGGTGTAAGCAGACAGTCAGCAAAGATATTTTTCAATGATTATTTAAGGTTTTACGGTTAGGGATGTAATCAATCTTATTCCCGAATATCGTGAAAAATAAGGAATCAAGAATTATATATTGGAAAAGCATTGACAAACCTTAAAAGTTTGTGAGCTCTTGACTCTCAATTTTCGTTTGCTACCTTTCCTTTAGAGAACTTTGAAATGTAATTGTTATTTACTCGATCTTCACATCCACTAATTTATCTAAAGGCTGTAGATACGGAACTGTGACTTTAAGTACACCATTTGAATATTTAGCAACTGCCTTTTCCGGATTTACAGGACAGCAGATTGAATAGCTGTCCACGTACGTAACTCCTTCTTTCCTAGCTCTTATATAAAAGCTAACATCAGTAATCTTAAATGAAATGTTTTCCTTTTCTACTCCTGGAAGTACGACTTCAATTTGAAGATTTTCGTATTTATCGTCAGGATATGCACAAGTGACCGGTGATAATCTCAAAGTTTCCACCATACATTTACCCCCAAACAATGTCAGCAATTACCATATTTATATATTCGTATTCGGTTAAGCAATTTATTAACGTAAAATGACTACTTCAGTCATTTATCTGCTTCTCTATACATCTCTGGATTTGCAGAAAAGGCAACAAAAGCAGGTCCGTGAAAGTCGACTATCCGCTATTTCATTGGCAAGTTAAATGTTTTTTGAACCAAAAAGTCTCAAAAAGTTTTTTCTGAATCAAAAAAGTCTCAAGGTTTTTTGATTTCTTCGGATGCTCTTAAATTGTATGGATTTTTTTCAATATCCAGGCCATATTCTGACCAAGATTTTTCATGTTTTCAATGCCTTCATGGTCATGTTCAACCTCGCCTATAGCGTTCCCGTAAACCATGTTCCAGTAACTGGAACCCACTAAAAACATCTCTTTGCTATATAAAAAATTATTTAATGTATCAAAAGCGCTGATAGCCGCCTCTCCGAGCAGCTACTACTGATGCTCCTACTTTATGTTTGAATAGTCCTCTATTTCCTGCCAGAACAATACTGGCCCGATCAATTAAGGCTTTCATTTGAGAGGTTACACCGGCTGAATATACAGGAGAACCAAGAATAATCCCGTCTGAAGCTACCATTTTCGCAAAGCACTCATTAAAAAAATCATCTGTGATGACACATTGTTTTTGTTTTTATGGCAAGCCCAGCAGGCTTTACAACCTTCTATATTTTTCCCGGATAATTGGATAAGTTCTGTTTCAATCCCTTGTTTTGTCAATTCATCAAATACGATTTGAATCAGAATTGCAGTATTCCCGCCTTTTCGTGGGCTTCCGTTAATGCCAATAACTTTCATGATTTTTCAATCACTATTTGTTGTAATTTTCAATATTACGTTTCATGAGTGTTTTTTTCACAAATGCTACGTTTCACAAAGTATTTTTTCCACAAAATGTTTTCCACACATTTACCTTACGAAACCTTCGTCTTTAAGACTTACGTACCTGCCGTCCCCGATGATAATATGGTCCAGCACGTCGATTCCAAGAAGTTTGCCTCCTTCTACCATTTTTTCGGTAACCATTATATCCTCTCTGCTGGGACTCGGATCCCCAGAAGGATGGTTATGAACCATGATTACTGATGCCGAAGATTCCATAAGGGCTGACTTGAAAACCTCGCGCGGATGAACGATGCTTGCGTTCAAGCTGCCTATAGATACTATTTCTTCTTTCAGGATCTGGTTTTTCGTATCAAGATAAAGTGTTATAAATTTTTCTTTTTTTTGTTCACGCATCTTAGGGTACATGAGAGCATATACGTCCTTTGGGGAACATATCTTCCTTTTAGGCTCTTCTACAAAAGTCTCAAGCCGTCTGGCAAGTTCGAAAACCGCAGCTATCTGAGCAGCTTTTGCTTTCCCAACCCCATGCACCTGCATAAGTCTTGAGACATTTGCAAGACTGAGCTGTTTTATGCTGTATTCCGATAGGATTCGGCTGCACAGACTGACAACGTTTTCTTCCTTTGATCCTGTTCTCAGGACTATTCCAAGCAGTTCCGCATTTGAAAGGGATTCCGGCCCGTTTCGGATAAGCCTCTCTCTGGGACGTTCTTCTTCCGGGATGTCCTGAATCCTTACTTTATTTATTTCCATAATCTACCCCCTCTTCTCATATTCTGAATGATCCACGTTTAAATCGGGAAGACTCTTGTTAGATACTTACTCTTAATAGATATTATCAGAGTTTCAATATTTGAATCTTCACAAGAATAGTTATTCAGTTTATTTCTTGAGGTCAATCGCAGAACCTGCTTTAAAAACAGTGATTAAAGATGCGTGAGGTGCCGGCCTTTACTTATACCGTCTTTACTTATACCGGAAAGTACATAACGCTCTTTAATGAAAGTCGTTTCAGTTGTTGGGTACAAAAAATCTGGCAAGGCCGCCCTTGTAACAGCTCTTGTCCGGAAGCTCTCCGAATTCGGGAAAGTAGGCACTGTAAAGCATATGGGAGAACAGCGCTTCAATCCCGTAGAAACGGACACAGGCAGTTATTTTGATGCAGGCGCTGACATGGTCATAGGAATAAGTGGCACCGGCACAACAGGCACGGAACTTGTCAGCTTCTCAAGAGACCTTGACCTTGAAGACGCACTTGATATGCTTTGCGACCAGGGCTTTGATTTTGCTGTGGTAGAAGGTTTCAAAAACAGCAGCCTTCCTAAAATTGTTATTGGGGATCTTCACGATGTCTCGAACGTAGTTTTCAGGATGCCGGAAGACGTTGATTTTCATGAAGAACTTACAGCTTCCCTCGTAGGAATAGCCCTTACCCAGCCTGACCACTACACCCTGGAAGCCCTCATAAAGAAAGCCCGAAAAAACCCCACAATCCGGAAATCAGGCGCGATTGGAACTTTTACAGGCATTGTCCGCGAACTTGCTGACAACGAGAAAACAAGCAAACTCGAATTTGAGAAATACGAACCAGAAGCCTCCAAAATCCTGGATAAAATCAGGGAAGACCTCAAGCAAAAAGAAGGAATCCTGGAAGTGCTCCTTCACCACAAAACAGGCGTCATCAAAGCCGGAGAAGACATAGTCTACATTGTTATTGCATCCGGGCATAGGAAAGAACTTTTCCCTGTTCTTAGCGAAGCCATAGAGCGTATAAAGGCAGAAGTCCCGATATGGAAAAAGGAATTCACAGAAAAGGAAGAATTCTGGGCCCACGACAAAGAATAACAAACGATAATCAAAGATTTCAAGGAACAGGATAAGAACCAAGCCTGAAAATTGAATAAAAAATAGAGTTCTCCGTAAAAATAAATGAAAAGACTCCGGATACGGTTAAATGAACGGAAAAACAAAGCCAGCCCAGCTTGAAGAAACTGAACCTGGAAAATCCGAGAAAAAGGAAATAAAGACTAGAACTGCCATCGTTCTGGCAGGAGGCAGGGGCACAAGAATGGGAATGGTCGAAAAAGCCCTTCTCGAATTTGAAGGAAAAACTATCATTGAGCGTCTGCTGGAAAGCCTTTTTCATGCCGTGGACGAGGTTATCCTTTCAGTTCGGGACAGAACCCAGAAAGAGAAGTTTAATCCGGTGATTGAAAAATTCCCTGCCCGTGAAATCCGCTTTTGTTTTGATACTTTAAAGGATGCAGGCCCCCTCGAAGGCATTCGGGCAGGACTGCTCGAGTCCAGGTCAGAATATTCCTTTGTCTGTGCAGGGGATATGCCTTTTGTAAATTTCAGAGTTGTAGGCCTTCTGTTTGAAAAAGCAAGCGGGCACGATGCTGCTCTCCCAAAATGGGATGATAGAATGTTTGAGCCTCTGCATGCAGTCTATTCTAAGAAATTGATTCCTGGAATTGAAAAAGCCTTTGAGAAAGGAAAGCGATCTGTACTTATGTCGGTTTTAGAGATGAAGGATGTAGTGTTTGTTGAGGTTTCAGAAATTAAAGATATGGATCCTAAACTGAGGACTTTTGCGAACATCAATACGGTTGAAGATATTGAGACTATGACTTTATCCGACGGTATAAAGAAAAGGTAATAAATCCTGCTAATCTCTGATGATCGATTTTATCTAAATTATAGTTATATATTTGTCTTTTTAGTTCGATCCTTTGCAGGACTTTTTCGTCCTATATTCTACGATTGTTGCACAGAATCAAGTTTTGTCAGTCACAAAGATTAGTGCTTATATTTTACACTTTGTTCTAGTATTTTTCACGAAAATGCCGGTCGTCAGAGACGACCGGTGAGAGCTTGGAGTTAAGGGCCGACTATCTCCAACGATTCTGCCAGTTGAAGCAAAAAATTAACTTTTATTTCTTGTTCTCAAGCTAAAATTCACTTAATCTATCAGTTTTTTACTTATCAGCATCTTCTATCTCAAACTTTATATTTCTCTTCTTAAGCTCTTTTATAATCTCTTCCATAAACACACCAGGCCCCGGCGCATGGCTGTGGTGGAATTCTTTTACCTTTCCCGGCTCTCCGCCTACGCTGGTTAGTTTCACACCGCAGGAGGGGCTTTTTGGAACACCGATTATTTTTATATTTATGCCGTTGGCTGCAAGGTCTTCGAGAAGGTCTGCAAAAGGAGTAAAGAGGTTCTGGCAGAAGCGCCTGTAGGCGGGATGGTCGAGCTGATTTTTAGTGATTTCACGGCGCCTCATTCCAAAATACATGGCTTCGGGGCAGGGGAGCTGGATTATGTTTGCGCCTTTTGTGTCAAGAGGGGAAGTAGATTTTATGCCTTTGACTCTTGCAAGGGGGTTAAGAAGGCAGTGGCCTATAACGATTACTTCATTTGTGCTACTATCACTATTGCTTGTGGCTGATTCTTCGGAATTTTGTTCAGTAGTTTGGGAACAATTGTAGTTTTCCAGCTTTTTCATCTGAGGACCTGCTATACTGCTCTTTATACTGCTATTTTATTTGTTATTCTGAGTACGAAAATAAGAGATTATATATTTATCTTCTGCATATGTATCCGAAAATGGTATCTGTGAGCCTGCATACAAATTACACTTTTGCGGTCAGTAAGGGTTATGGCTGCAAAAGGAATGCAGGAGCACGGCTTTATAATTGGAAGGTCATGGCACATGCATGAAGATTTTAGAACAATTATTAGCAGAGGATTCAACAGCTGGACTAGAAATCTGAACATCTGTATTCCATTTATCCTTAGCTATTTTACCAGCATGATTCTTTTCTCCTTCTTGGCTGTCTTGCTGGGCGTTTTGCTTTTTTCTTCAAATGCGGCAATTATAGCTGATCCTACTGCTCTTTCAAATGAAGAAATTGTCTCTATGGTCATGAAGGGGTTTACGGAAAACCTTGGAACTTCCATACTTCTGATTATTGTGTTTTTACTGCTTGAGATGTATGTCCGTTCTTTTTTTTCAGCAGGAGCTGTCGGAATGGCAAAAAAGGCAGTAGAGACCGGAGACACAGTCTTTACTGATATGCTGGTTTCAGGCTCCAAAAACACATACAGGTTTTTCCTCATAAATCTGTTAATGTTCCTGCTGCTACTCAGCGGAATCATATTCATAGTGCCTGGGGCCCTTAAGGTTGGGGATTTCAGCGAGTTGTTCGTAAATCCGGAAGCTCAGTTACCTGGAATGGGACTATTCATTCTTGGAACTATTTTCTGGGGCTTATATCTAATTTTCATAGGTATGATGTTTTCTCTTGCTCCATATGCCCTGGTAATTGACGAGCTTGATCCCCTTGAAGCTCTGAAAACAAGTTTTGGTTTTTTTAAGGAAAACAAACTCGATATTTTCTTAATCTGGATAATTTACATTGGACTGAGCTTAATTAATACTTATGTCGGCGAATTACTAGGCTCCGGAATCCCTCTAGCTTCAGGCTTTAAATTTCTGGTTCCGCTTGTCATTTTACAGCCGCTTCTAGCTGTTTTCTTGACACGTCTCTATATCAGCAGGAAAGGAAAGAAACTCTATGATCCCTCAGATCTCCTTTCTATTCCAGATGGTTTCTGATTTGTCCTTTCTTGTATTTGCTTTCCATTTCGAATGCGTTCTGACCTTTCTTCCATTCCGAATGGTTTCTGATCTTTCTTCCATTCAAAAAGGCCTTTAAACGTTCCTTTTTCCGTTTTCATTTCCTTCTATTCATTTCCGGCCGAGCAATTTGCAGGCCTGGCATATATCTTCAGTACAGGTTTCCCCACAGATCCTGCACTTTTCTATTTTTGCAGGAGGCAGCTGTTTTGCAAGAGCGTCGGTAAGCTTGTCAAAACCCCGCAGTAGAGAATACTTTGTTCCCGGATGTTTTGCTTCAAAATTGTTTAAAATTTCCCTTACTTCTCCTCGAAGGGCTTCTCCTGCATACGGACACTCGCTAAAGTCTACTGGAAGGGAATTTAATAGCGCATAGAGGGCTACTTCTTTTTCAGGAATGTTTCTCAGAGGTTTTGCCCGCAGTACAAGGCCTTCTACAACCGCAGGCTGGGCGAGCCTGACCATTCGCTCCATATCCCCTCTGAAATGGTTGAGAAGAATTGTCTGGGCTTCGTCATCCAGATTGTGCCCGGTAACCAGTTTAGTTGCTCCGATTTCCTGAGCTAACTTATTGAGGATATTTTTTCTAAGGACGCCACAGTAGCTGCATGCACCTTTTTCCCGCTCCATTGCTGCCAGTTCGTCCATGGTTACTCCATGTACTTCTTTGAAAGACTTTATTACATGCCTGACTCCAAGCATGCTGGTGAGACCTTTTGCAAGTTTCAGGGACTCCAGACGGTATCCGTGTATTCCTTCATCCACCGAAATTGCCACAATTTCGATATCAGGTCTATTCCCCAGAATTTTGTGCATCATATATAATGCAACTGAACTATCCTTCCCTCCGCTCAGGGCGACTGCTATCACATCATTTTTCTGGATATTGTATTCTTTCCGAATTGTCAGCTTAATTTTTCTCTCAACATCTTCCACAAAATGCTTCTTACAGAGGTGCATTCCGGAATATTTCTGAAAAATGATAGCTTCATGATTACATTTTTTGCATTTTATTGTCATTTAAAATCCTTTTTTCTGCCAATTCCCTGGAAATATTTTTAAAAAATTGATATGAGTTTATCAACTCTAATGAATTTAATTTTGCAGCTTTCTTTCAGGAAAGTGACCTCTCCTATATATGGTTTCTTACTTCCTTGGCATTTCCTTTTTGCTGCGCAAGTTTATTTCCGGCCTTGCTTACAACTTCTTCACTGGGAACACCAGCTCTATTCATTTTCCACTGGAACTTGAAAGTGGACCAATCATCGGCTATATCTCTAAACCGTTTATATTCCATATTGTATGGTGTAAGGTCAAGCTGTTCATCAATTACCTGGTTTACATATTCTTTATTTGTCTCGAAAACAACCAGTGGCTCGATAACGTCAGCATTTAAGATATCCATTATATCTCTGCCTTCATATCTTTCAATTAGTTTAGCGCATGCCTCAAAGTGTGAAATTTCCATTTTTGCAAAATTTTCCCAGATGCTCCTTATTCTTGAATCAGTTTCAGTTTGTGCGCAGGAGAAGTAAATGTAAGCCTCACAAAGCTGCATGAGTGCCGACTTTTCAAGCATTGTTTCCCGTGGGTCCCCAAGTAGCCCGTACTGGGTCACATGCTGTTCCTCCACATCAGCAATCTAGGAATAAATTTGCCTTGCGAGCTCGTCAGAATACATGTTCCCGTGAGTCTTGTAGAAAAGCTCTGTCTGCTGCTCACCTGCAACAATAGTAAGATAATTCATTTTTGTTTTGATATCAGCCGTATCTTTATCATAGTGCTTGCGCATGGAGTCGTTTGGGTGACGATGCTCTACAACCGTCGGTCTTCCTGGTTTTACTTCGGTCTTACCCTGAACGATAGACTCATAGTCTCCTCCCTCCAGATAATCGTAAAGGCAGCTGTAACGATAAAGATGATCGAAATCTTCGAGCAGAGCGAAATCCAGAGTTTGCTTTACATATGGGTCGGGCTCGTTCCTGGCAAGGTTAGCAGTAAGATCAACAGCTACCTGTTCATACCCAAGTGTAGTTTCTATAATAGTCTGATTAGCAGGATTTAACCAGTCGACAGTCTGCTGCTGCATGGAATCAACGCGTCGGATTAATGCCATTTGACGCTTGATCTCGGGATCAACAGTCATTCGCTCAATGGCGTGAGACATAAGAACTGAAGCATTCTCAATCCCATTCATGAGAATCACCCTAGTTCGAGTATAGGCATCTACAGAATTCTTGTTATACGGAGCTTTGACAATTTCTTTCCAGTTCATGAACTGTTCTTCTATTGGAATACTATCCATTTCAAAAGGTCTAAACTGTGCCATTATGGTTTCCCCCAGAATTTTTTACCAGCTCGATCTTTTAATGTGGTCTGAATTTGTTGGTATGGTCAGATTTTTTAGAAATCTAATATCTGAACAGCCAATTGTCTGAACAGAATTCCACAAAGAGAGATCTTGACCTGTTGCCACAGCTTCTTCTCAGCAGAGTCTCCATAAATCTGCGATAATCCCCCTTAAACTCCTATGATCCCCACTGTAAGGCAAGACAACTGGCATCAGCTGGTCAATTTAATCCACGTTTAATAATTTGTTTTTCGTGTTTCATTATTTTAACATAATAGTATTATAATTTGATCTATATAATAATCATCATATATTAATTTTAGAAGGAGTAGCGGATTTTTTTCATGATGATATTAGTATTCGATATGGCTATAATAGCTGGACCGCTATAAAATTATATTAACAGTTTTTAATAAATAAAATTTTATAATATCGATTTTCTAGTTTGAGAGCTAGAATGATAACTTATAGTACCAGCTTCGAACTGATAGCTGGAAGGTTATAGATTTGTAAAATTTCAGGAGTTAAACTCGAAGGGATACAATGGCAGATTCATCGGATATGCTGATTTTCTGGGCTGTGGTTATTGCGCGTTTCTTTGTGCCATTAGCCATTCCCAGGTACCCTCTTCCGGCAGTAATAGCTGCTATGATCCTTGATACCGTAGACCAGACAATATTTCAGCAGTTTACTTCCCTGCCTCTGGAAGGCTACCAGGGCTATGATAAGGCTCTTGATATCTATTATCTGACAATTACATACCTTTCAACCCTGCGAAACTGGTCAAACCTTTTCGCCTTTAAAGTAAGCCGCTTCCTTTTCTATTACAGAATGATTGGAGTGACCCTTTTCGAGCTAACACACCTGAGGGCACTGTTGCTGATTTTTCCCAATACCTTTGAGTATTTCTTTGACTTCTACGAGGCCGTCCGCCTGAAATGGAATCCTCTGGTGCTTACAAAAAAGAAAATAATTACAGCTGTAGCTCTTATATGGATTTTTATCAAACTTCCGCAGGAATACTGGATACATATTGCAAAACTGGATACTACTGACTGGATAAGAGCCAATCCCGCAAATGCCCTTATTCTGATTGGCTATGCTGTATTCCTGCTCGGCATGGCATGGTGGCTGCTTCGGGACATGCCTCCCATGAAATCCGGCTTCTCAATTGCAGCCGACCCTCTATCGGCTGCTCCAATAGCTTTTTCCGGACAAGAAAGTGAAATACATTTTCCGATGATTAGTTCAGCAGAACGCTTCTTCAATAACGCCCTTGTCGAAAAGATAGTGCTTGTATCCCTCCTGAGCATAATTTTTGCCCAGGTACTTCCTGAAGTTAAATCAAGCAACCTCCAGTTAGCAATAGGCATGGCTATTATCATAATAATAAATACCGCATTGAGCCACTGGCTTGCAAGACGCGGGAATGAATGGAAATCTATAATTCAGGAGTTCATAGTGATGTCCCTGGCAAACCTGGGCATAGTTCTTGCATTCGACTTCCTGCTGCCCAGATATAACGGCTCAATAAATCTTTTCAATACACTATTTTTTGTCCTTCTCCTGACCCTGAACGTAACCCTCTATGATAGATACCGCGTGTTGCACACAAGAAACAATGATAGAAACAGTTGATTTTCCAGGGTAAGAGGTGAAAGGATAAGGACTCTAGAAAAAGAAAGAATAAGACCCTAAAAAAGAGAGAATTTATAATTATGTTCTTTCCTTCAGCTCATAATAAATATCCAGTAATTTGAGCGTGTTATCCGAGACCCGAACCTCCATGTTCTTGCCAGGTCTGAAAAATGCAAAATGGTGAATCTCGCTTCTCGGTTCTGGCTTCCCTTTTGCCTCAATTTTAAAAACCTTGGACGCATGAAATTTGAAAAGATACTTTACATTGTATGCCAGAAGCCCTGTCTCTTCTCTTAGCTCCCGAATTGCGGCTTCAATGCTTGCTTCACCTTTTTTCGGTTTTCCACCCGGAAGCCGGTAGTAAGATCCGGAACTGCTCACAAGCAGGACTCCTTCATCGGTTTCAACTATTACCGAGCCTCTTCGATTGTCGTACGCGCTGGAAATACCTTTACCCCCTTGAGAAGATTGTGTTTTACGGTTTACTGCCTGTTGATCAGCAGTAGCCTGAAAATTAAAAAGCCAAATGGAAAATAATGTTACGTTCCAGAACTTATTGCCATTAGGGGTATATGAAATATAATAGTTAATTAATTTAAAAATGTCTGCTGCCCGATTTATTTTCAACTTTTATATATTTTGAGATCCGGTAAATTTTTCGCTCATTGATTTTTCTATTTATTTGAAGTAGGGTTTTCTTCTGAATATATTTCAGATTGTACTTATGCTTCTTTAATATCTTACCGAAAGACTCAATATATAATAAAGCAGGCTAGATAATTTATTTAAACATAGAAAAAATATTAAATATGATGTAGACGTTAGTTATTTTATGGAAACGGAATTCAGGAACAATTTACTTTCAGCCGTTTTTTGGCTTCTTGTCTGGCTTGCTGTCAGGAGTTATTTGAATGTTTACTATCCTTAAATGATTCTTGATGGAGAATTCGAAAAAGAGAAACTTTTAAAACCCATTAAAATCCATTAAAATCCATTAAACTGTTTCTCGGATTTATTAACTAATCCACTAATCCTATTTTTATTCAGAACCTTTAACTAATTGTAAAAAATTATTAAGATATTATTATATCTAATCCTATCTTATAACATGTGATAATTATGGGGAAAGCTACCGAAGAAATCAAGCAAATAAAGGGCTTTGTGCCCAGATCTATTGCCTACGCTGAAAAGTTGGACGAAAACTTTGCCGAAGGAGTCGCTGGCTTTTATAAAGCTATCTGGGCTGAAAGGGAAGGCGGGCTTTCCATGAAACAGAAACATCTCATGGTCTTTGCTATTGCCTGTTCCAAGAACAACATAGAAAGCGCAGTAAAAATCCTCGAAAGGCTTCATAAGTTCGGAGCAACCAGAGCTGAGATCAACGACGTAATGATGATGGTTGCCTGGACCGGCGGGATGCAGAATTTCACGGATTTCAGTGCGCCGGTTCTAAAAGAAATGGAGAGGCTGGGCTTTTAAAGCCATCTCTCATATTTTCTCAATTCCTTTTATTCAGGCTTATTTTTCTCTTTTTATAGAATTACTGTGACTTTTATTATTACATAATTATTGTGTACAGTTTTAAATTACTTGATATATACAAATTTCATTTTTTTCGAAAGGTTTATTTACTCTGTTCCTGTAGAGAAACTCAAGAACATTTTCAAGTGCAAGCACTTACTTCAGACTTGAACTCATATGATTATGTTTAAATAAGGTACAAACATGTACTTCATAAAGGGACTCTAAG
This sequence comes from uncultured Methanosarcinaceae archaeon, assembly GCA_963847185.1. Taxonomy (GTDB): domain Archaea; phylum Halobacteriota; class Methanosarcinia; order Methanosarcinales; family Methanosarcinaceae; genus Methanosarcina. The sequence continues at coordinate 289,206 of CAWJYV010000001.1, forward strand.
ACATTTCTTTCAGTTATTATTGAGATATTTGTCCAGTAAACAAATTAAAAGTCCACATCGGGGAAAAACACTTTTAAAAAAAATACTTTTGAAGAAAAAAACTTTTAAACATAAAGCAAACTGTTTATATCCAGACTCAATAAAATAAATTATACTCTCCAGATGGAAATATGTATTAAACAAGGCACGTTTCAAAAAGGGGTTGATAGGGTGGAACAGCCGGAAACATGTATAATCTTTCGAGAGGTGCAGGATCTTCATAATAATCTTTTCTTATTTGCTATCCTTTATCCTGCCTTCTTACTCTGGTGCATCGAAATATACAGTCTGATCTTCGGAAAACCTGTTATGGTCCAGAATATTTCTGACCTTCACTTATTTACACTCTGGGTTATTTTTGGAGTTTTTTTCCCCCTGCTCTTTTACTGTATTAAACACATAACCGAAGTCAGGAAAGATGGAATATATATTCGCTTAATACCTCTGAATAGGTCCTTCAAAAAAATTCCCTTTTATATGGTAGAAGAATGCAAAATTCAAGCCTATGAGCCTTTTACAGGAAAAGATGTAGAGTTATCGAAAGCCTCAAAGACTGCAAACCTTGTTGTAATTCTTAAACTTATCTCAGGTAAAAAAATGCTGATTAACTCCAGAAAACCCGAAGAACTCTACAAAGCAATTACGCAGGCTTCAGCACAACACTGTTGATTTTCCTTTTCTGCAGTTCTTATTTTTCTATAGATCTTTTATTTTTACCTGTTTTACTTTTAATTTATTATTTTTTACTTTTAATTTATTTTACTTTTAACTTTATTTTACTTTTTCTGAACTTCCGGGCTCTCATATTTTAAGTCTTTAATCTTTTCGTAAAGTGGCAGCGATTACTCAGGATTCGCTGGTATTTTTATACTCCGATTTTCAATGTATTTTATACATGAATGTTTGTTTTGTACTGGATATTCATGGCACACGCCAGTTCGAAAATCAAACAGATTAGAGGGAATATAAAATTAGAAATTTAGAAGTCTTCAGGGGGGAGAAACATCAAAAAAAGCGTGGGGAAAAAGTTTTCACAGGAAGGGACGGAGTCGCTTTACAGAGCCCATGCCGGAAAACCTATTATTGAACTTGAACTCAATAGTATGAGGCAGCTTTTTGATTCTTTTGATCCCGCCCCTTTTCATGAAAGAGATCTTGATCTGGATGCCGAAGAATATATTTACAACGCTGTAGACGAATTTCCTCTGAAAAAGGATCTCGAGATCATGATACATATTCCTCCCACCGAATTTTCTGCAGAAACCGAAAATGCCATTAAAAAAGCTATCAGGAATCATTTTTCCTACAAAAAAATACTTGCTGATCTTGAACTAAGGAGGCTTCTCTACAGGGGGAGGATAAATTTCATAATAGCTCTTGTTTTCCTTTTTCTGTGCCTTCTCACGATCAGGCTGCTTTCCACTTTTGAAGAAAGCCTGATAAACACTTTGCTTTCCGAAGGGCTCCTTATAATCGGCTGGGTCGCGATGTGGGATCCAATACATATTTTCCTCTATGGCTGGTGGCCAATTGTCCACAAACGCAATATTTACCAGAAAATCATTAATATGGATTTATATGTGGGAGTAAGAACTTCAACAGGAAAGAAAAATTCTCGCTACTTTTTTACCTCAAAAAAAGAAAACTGATATCTCTCCAGTTCTGAGAATTGAAAATTCTTTACTGATATCCGTCCATTAATCCATATATATTTTAGTTTAGTTTTTAAAATAATTAACGTTATTCATCTTTTTATTTAGTGTTAGATAGGCAAAAAGGAAAGCCTTATATTTAACTGAATGATTAATTATTAAAAGTATATCCTGAAAATGAAAAATATTCTATAGAAGGTAGATATAAAATGGTATGGGGAATCAATTTTTCCCCTGAAGGAACGGAAGCTCTTTACGTGGAGCACGATGGAAAATTTTTGATTGAAGTTGAACTTCGTAGTATGATGCAGATCTTTAATTCTTTTGATCCTGCTCCCTTTCACGAAAAAGAGCTTGACGCGAGTGCAGAAGTATATATCTATAACTCGGTAGGAGAATTCCCTCTTAAAACGCCGCTTGGACTTATGATACATCTGCCCTCTTCGGAAATTGGAAAAGACACGGAAGAAACCCTCAAGAACGCTATTAAAAATCATTTTTTCTACAAAAAACTCCTTATTGATCTTGAACTGAGAAGGATGCTTCAACGGGGAAGAAGAAACCTGATGATCGCCTTCGGCTTCCTTTTTCTGTGCCTGCTCCTCATCCGGTTCCTCTCAACCTTTGAAGGAGGCCTGTTAAAGAGCACGCTTTCCGAAGGTCTGACTATTATCGGATGGGTAGCTCTATGGGAACCTGTTACTGTTTTCCTCTACGGATGGTGGCCTCTTATCCAGAAAAAAAGTATTTACGAAAAAATCATTGGCATGGATACATATCTAGTGGCAGACTCGTCTGCAGGGGAGAAAAAAATCTACTAAACCTTATTTCAGAATACTGATCTCGAACACGTGGGGGAGCTAGTAACCACTCGACAGTAGTTCAGTCTGTCAATGCAGGCAGTGATGACATAAAATCGGAGAAAAGGGCAGGACACCCCGGGAAGAGGTGTGATATATGCCCCTTCTCGAGACAGACCTTGGACAGACCAGTAGGGAAACCTGGCCGCATCTTCAATTAAGATTCTGAAATTCTCGGTGATACGGCTTTATAAGGGAATGATCTTAAGGGACCACCGGTTGAGCTTGCCCACATCCTCTCTAGCCAGATCTGCGACTTTCAAAGTCCATTTTCCCTTTATGGATTCTCCGGAAAGCTTTGCCAGGTCAGGAGTGGTGGAGGCAGAATAATTCTTTATAAGATTATTCTGTCCTGTCCCAAACCTGTTGTGCAAATCTATGCTGGTCCCTTTTGGTGACACAATGGTTGCCTTAAGGTCGCCTATGTATGTGTGTGTTATATCGACGGCTACTTCAACACTCTTTACCTGACCTGAAGCCTCAAAGGTAATCGATTTCGCGATCCCAATTTCATTGTTGTCCGGTATTTTCTCAGCCTCGGAATTTTCCGCCTCTATAACGTTACTCTCTGCATCTCTAATCTCGCGGTCCCGTCTAATCTTACTCCTGAGGGCCCAATTATTCAGGACTCCCTTATCTGATGCTGCAAGGTCCTGCACTAAAAGAACCCATTCTCCTTTCAGAGGCTTGCCTATCATGTTGCGAAGGTCCGGTGCCGAAGAGTCATCGAAAGTAGTCTTCAGGTTGTCGTTGCTGGCACCCTTCCTATCGTAAAGAAGTGCACGGTCTCCTGACGGAGAAATAAGTGTCACCTTCAAATCCCCACAGAACGGATGGGTTATATCGACGCTTACCTCTAATGATGAAACCACAGCATCTTCATCAAACATTATCTTATCACTGACTCCGAGGGGATTATTATCGGGTATCGATTTTGCAGGACTTGAGACTCTATCGACCCAGTTCGAGTTATCCGAAAATCTAAAAATAATCTCTCTTCCCGCATCCCCAATATCTACAATCTCTAATCCAGAAGAGGTCCCATCCCACCATTTGCTACTAGGTTTTGTGGAGTCGCCGAACTTAGAGTTATTTATTTTATTGAACAAATCCTTTTCATCCCCGCCATTGGCATCATGCTCCAGGTGAAATTGGTTGTCTGCCTGGACGATAGCACACTCGTAATGCTTATCGCAAGTCATTTGTTCGTTTTCATTGTTTCCCAGTTCGTCCACATGCCATATGGCGAGTCCGGAGGAAGGCAGGGATCTGTCCCTATTTTCACGGCATCTGCATTCGATTAAGTAGTATTCCGCTCGGTTTTTTACAGCTTTAAAGAATTCGTTAGTCCCGGCCCTGGCAGTATATACACCATCTGTGAGAATTGTTTCCTTGCTGGCCCAACCAGCTGCTGCTTTGAGGTAAGCACAAACTTGGACAGGATTTTTTTTGTTTGGCCCTCCGGAAGCCATGAGGCAATAATGGCCGACACCCCTTGACTGATATCCGTAGTCGTAGAGGTCAGGAAAATCACATATCATATGGCCGTTCTCGTGGCAGAATACTCCCAGAGTAAGCTCACTGCCCATATTGGTGATCTGGTAATCGTGGATTTTTCTTCCGTTCCCTACATTTAAAGGAGAAACTAAAGCCCAGGAATGAGGCCAGAGCCCTTCGTTCCAGTTATTCGCAACAGGTCCTGCGTAAAATATATTCAGAGCATAAACGAACCCCTCGTTATCTGCGCTGAGACTGCCGAAATCAAAGCCCTTTGCCTTGAAATATTTGAGAGCTTCGAGGATTAGCTCCCGGGCTCTTTTTCCGATAGGTATGGCGGGATCGGTATAATAGGCTCTGGGATTTTTGGCGGTATAGTACGGTGTGACTATGTTCGTATAATTCAGCTTCTCCCCTGAAATCTCGGAGAAATAATCATGGACAGACCCCGAATTTCCAAAGCCGATATAATCCTGCTTGTTGCAGAAACCCTCTACCTCAGATTGGGGAATTGTGCCGGGTACGTCGGGAAACTGCACCAGAATGCAAAGTCCAAGATAATCGCCTTTCGTCTCCTTCTCAGGGGGAGCCGGAAGGATGCCTCGGGACATCACCGCCATTCTTTTCGCCTCTTTATTCTTCTGCCTTCTCTCCTCCCATCTTGTCGTGGCACCCAACCCGCGGGAGGCAGCCCTTGCCTGCTCCCTGGCTGCATCCTTTGATATCCTTATATGTTTCTCAATGCCTAGAGTAGCCGGATCTACAAGCCCGATTACTGCGCCTGTAGTTTCAAGGAAGCTCTCATCGGCTGATAGCTTTGCATATTGATAGTAGCCCGTAACCGGGTCCTTGACGACTGTAAACCCATCGAGTGTCTCGAAGACTGCGTGACTCTGGTTTCCCCAACCTTTAAGCTTGATATTAGTTCCGTCAGGTTGAGTGAATTCAAATTCTTCGTTGTAAAACGGACGTGGCATATTTGATACTCCTTTACTCCACTTACTAGAATCCCAGGTCTACCAGCTTATCCGAGTTATATAATTCAGAGCAGGCTGGTACACATTTATCATAAACACTGGGTTAGTACAGCACATTATCTTCGCAGAATGATATATATTTTTGTAGAATGATACGAAGTATCTTATCTTAATTTTTAGAGACATCTTTTTATAAAAACGACAAAGGATCTTATTCAGAAAACATTTTGTGACCCCTGAAATTTCTTGGTTATTACTGCACTTCCTCACTATCGGCAGTAGGTGGTCATGCAGGAGTTCAGTTAATAATTTATAGAATCTCAGAACATATATTCTTTAATATTAATTTCCCTTAATATGGTTAGTACAATTAATCGTGGCAAAATTATGTGACAACCTTATAATATATTAGAGAAGAGAAAAACAGATCTTCCTTTTCTTGATCTGCCTGTAGTAGGGCTTCTTTCAACTGCTGAGAAGTCATGTTAAAATCCATGCTTCCGAAAGTCTGACTATTATCGGCTGGGTTTACTGGAACCTGTTGCCATTTTCCCTTACGGGTGGTGGCTTCTTGCCCATAATAGAAATGTTTACAAAAAAATCATTGATATGGATGTAAAAGTAAGCAGCAATTTTCGGAGCTAAAAAATTTAACTGCAGATTACTGCAGTTTATCCTATAAAAAGTCCTGAAACTGGTATCTCAGATTGCTTAAACTTAGTTTGGAAAAATTTATTCGAAAACTTTTGCGTCCACAACCACATGTAGAACACCGGGAGAATATTTCTTTATTCTGCGAGTCTCCAGGATTTCGACTTTTCTTCCCAGTGACTCGGCAGCTTTATTTATTCTTTCCTGAGGCCTTGTCCTGGCAAGATTTTCCGGAACTGTTTCATGATAATGCAGGACACCTCCACTTTTTTTCAGAGCCTTTATAGCAGATTCAAGATAGTGATGAGTGGTTCCCACATAACCCATTAATACGCGATCGGCTATCCCTTCCGGAGTGGATTCAGAGCAGTCTCCACAAATAGGGACAATGATATCCTCTACATCATTTAACTTGATATTTTTCTCCAGGTAGGCAAAAGATTCAGGATTTATTTCAATGCTCATTATTTTTTTTGGCCTTGAGTGGACAGCCATGGGGATCGAGAAGTATCCTATTCCTGCAAACATGTCTACGACAAGCTCCCCTTTTCCCAACCTGCTCATCCTTTTTCTCTCTTCAAGGTTGCCTTTGGAATACATCACCTTTGTTACATCCTGATTGAAAAGGCAACCGTGCTCTTTATGGATGGTTTCCGTCCCGCTCCCGAGCAAAAGTTCTCTTTTTGGCTGGCGGAATTGCCCTTCTATCCCGAAATCTCTGACCACGCTCCTGCACTTTGGATGCAAGGAAAGCAGAGCTCTGGCTATAAGGAGTTTTTTTTCATCAAGGCTTTCAGGAATACTAACGATTATGATATCTCCCAAAATTTGCCAGCCTGATGGAACCACTTCCAGTTCTTTTTTTGAGAGATGCCCTTTCAGAGATTCCTTAAGAGACTTAGTCTCAGTTAGAAATTCAGGTTTTTCCTGTTCAATTACCGGAAAATCCCCTACTTTTTCTCCTGCAGCCTCAGTAACAGGAATTTCCAGAAAAGTATCTTCTGCGGTCTGGAGTTTTCGGATTTTTCTTGCAGTGTCCAGAAATTTTCCGTTGATTGCTTTTTCCCTGATTTCTTCCCCTTTTTCCGGGGGAACCCGAATTATTCTGTACATTGGAATTGAAGGATAGCATGCATGGAATTAATGTTTTGTGTTTGAATTCTATGTAAATCAATTAGCATAAACATTACAGACATAACTTGAAGTATGGATTACATATTGAAAAAATAAATAAACAAAAAAGTATAAATAATCAAAGAAAGTACATATCTTAACCTGGTGAGGTATCCGTTTAGAGGACATTATGCTTTTTGGCCTTCTGGAGCGAGCAATAGGGCGATGAAAACTCCTATGATCAGTTTATGCTGTAAATTTCAATAAAGGTAATTATTTTTTTATAATTTTTCCTATTAATCGGAAAATAATGCAGATAAATCGTAGTCTAAGGCGGGCATAATTGAGAATTTTTTATTAGTCCTGACTGGAGTTTGATTATTTCCTAAACCAAGGGTTATTTTTAAAGATAAGTATTGGAAAGGAGGCTACTCCATATTCGTATGTGAGTGTGGGAAATTGGTAAGGGAAGGACTACAGGAAGACACATTCAAAGATTATATTAAGACATCCCTAAATCCATCTACCAGAACTATAGGACACAGGAAATGCGGGCTCATTTTTAATTTTGTGGATGGAAACTGGCCAAAAAAGTACTCTACAAGAAAAGAATTGAAAATTTTGGCAGCAACATTTGCAGAATGCAATAAATTATCTTCCGAAATAGTTGCAAAATTTCTGCTAGAGGTAGATAGGCTAAAGTCTTGTGGTAAACTTTCTGATGATAGAATTCTTGTATATGCGTATCAGAGTGTTCTGGAAATTGAAAGCACCGATAAGCCAGTTTCATAGATTGGAAGTCTGATTTCAAAAAAGATGGTATTGTTTGCTATCCAATATGAAGCCATATGCCGATAATCTCGAACATCTTCTGGACGAACTTTCCAGAATAGATTTGCTAATACAAAGTTACGTTGATAGTTTTAGAGAAGAATTTCCTGAGACTGGAGACGAATTTAGAGGTCTTTATATATCAGAAGCTGAAATCGACCAGATCCAAAAAAATCCAGGTATTAGAAGCAAAAAGGGAAAATTGCAAGAGGTAAAAATTGAAAAGTTTACGGAAATTGATTCAGTAAGAAATAAAATTAATGCCAAAAAAGAAGAAAGCCTTAAAAAAGGTATTGAACTAAGACTTCATATTCTTTCGGAACTTTTTTGTCTTGATTCTTTCGAGATAGATATTCTTTTAATCGGGCTTGCCCCGGAACTGGACCTCAAATATGAAAAGCTTTATTCATATCTTCAAAATGACGTGATGAAAAAAAAGCCGACCATAGATCTGATTCTGACTTTTCTCTTCCCAATAATCGAGGAAAAAATCAAAGCTAGAGCCTATTTTTCACCTTCTTCCTCCCTTCGAAAAAACCAGCTGATTCATCTATTGGATGGAGAAGCAAACTCAGGTTCCTCCCTGATATCTAACTCTATCAAAATCGATGAAAGAATAATTAATTTTTTACTCGGGTTTGATGAGCTTGATCCAGGAATTCGGGATTCTTGTTATGTGATAAAGCCTGAAAAATCTTTTGATTACCTGATTCTGCCTGAGGATTTAAAAAGTAAGCTAGTAAAAATGGTAAGCTGGTACAGGGGAAACAGGTTTCCAATGAAGCTTTTGCTTTGCGGTACTTCAGGAAGTGGAAAAAAAACTGCCGCAGAAGCTGTCTGCAGGGAGACAGGAGCAAACCTTTTAATAGTGGATTCAAAAGTCCTGCTAGAAGGCAAGTCGATAGATACTGCAAATCTCATAATGCGAGAATCACTCCTGCAAAATTATGTGCTATATTTTCAAGCTTTTGATGTGTTTCTCGAAGACAAAGAAACAATAAATTATTCTGAAATTCTCATTCAGGCTCTAAAGGCCTTCCCTGGATGGATATTTTTAGCAGGAAAAAAACCTATGGAATTTGATAAAGATTTGATAAATAACGGTTTCGTCCCTTGTTCCTTTCCTCTGCCTTCATACTCGGTTCGTAAACAGTTATGGGAATCCTGCCTGAAAAATTATAAATTGGCCGAAGGGGTGGGCTTGAATGCGCTTGCGAGCAAATTCAAATTTAATGGCGGTCAAATAATAGATGCTGCCCGCACAGCATGCAGTTTTGCAGGAGAAAAAAATCCTGCTAGCCCGGTATTATCAATGGAAGAGCTCTATAAAGGCTGCAAAATACAGACTCACCACAAACTCAACTCCTTTGCCCTGAGAACCAGTCCGCATTATAAATGGGAAGATATTGTCCTTCCGAAAGACACTATGGAGCATTTAAAAGAGATTTCCAGCTTTATCAAATATAAAGGAAAGGTGCATTCCGACTGGGGCTTTGAAAAAAAATTATCTCTAGGAAAAGGCTTGAATGTTCTTTTTTCAGGTCCTCCCGGAACCGGAAAAACTATGGCTGCAGAAATTCTCGCAAATGAGGTAAAGCTTGATCTTTACAAAATTGACCTTTCCAGTGTGGTCAGCAAGTACATAGGTGAGACAGAGAAAAATCTGAAGAAGATCTTTGATGAAGCTGAAACAAGCAATTCAATCCTCTTCTTTGATGAAGCCGATGCCCTCTTTGGAAAACGTTCTGAAGTTAAGGATGCTCATGATAGGTATGCCAACATAGAGATCAGTTACCTGCTTCAAAAGATGGAAGAGTATGAAGGAATTGTTATACTTGCGACAAACCTGCACGGAAATATCGATGATGCTTTTCTGAGGAGAATGCAATTTGTTATAGAGTTTCCATTCCCTGATGAAAAACTGCGATTGCAGATATGGACCAGGATTTTTCCGGAAGATGCGCCTCTTGCTAAGGATGTAAATTACAAGTTTTTCTCAGATAAATTAAAACTTGCTGGAGGAAATATTAAAAATATTGCACTTGCGGCGGCATTTCAAGCTGCAGAGGGGTCTTGCGATATCGGGATGCGTCAACTCATGCATGCTACAAAAAGAGAATATCAGAAAATCGGAAAACCTTTTTTGAAGGTAGACTTTGAGCCATATTACAAACTGATAGAATCGGAGGAGGTGCAATGACAGTCTTAAGAGATGTAGGTATTACATTAAGGGAACTTATCCAGTCGAAGATTCCTGAACTTAAGGTCAACCAAAATTCGGTGGTCTTTGAATCTCCTGCAGATATTGTGCCAACAGGCAGCACAATAATGTCCGTATTTCTATATCAGATTGTAGAGAACGGTTTCTTGAGAAATATAGAACCTGAACCAATTGATATAACTCAAATGAAATACCCGCCTTTGACTCTTGATTTGTATTATATGTTCACTCCTTACGCTAAGGACAGAGAAACTGAGCTTCTGATCATGGAAGAACTTATGCAGTTCTTCCATGATACTTCTGTTTTAAAAGGAAACGTGCTTCAAGGTAACCTGGTAGCAGCGGGAAACAACGAAATAAGAATTATTCCCAATAATTTCACATTTGAGGAAATCAACAAACTATGGGAAAGATTCCCTAACAAATCATACAAGCTATCAGCGTCCTATATTCTCAGCCCTGTTAGAATTCCATCAGCAAAAGACCCAGCCAAAATTACAAGGGTTGTTAAAAAGGAAATTAACGTGTACAGGCAGGAGGTTGACATATGATCTTCCTCGAAAGGATAGAATCAAACCTTACTCTGGCAGTCTTGTTAAAGGATGATTTGTCCCCTGATAAAAAAGCCTTTGGAAATTTGTTCTTAAGTGTTCCGAGTAAAAGAAAAGATATTATCAGGAGCAATACCGGACATTTTCTTTTAATAGACCTCCCTGAGATAAATCAGACTATTACCGGCGGCGGGGAGTACTATAATAACTGTAGCCTCGCGATTGATTACACACATGGGAAGTTGTATGCTGACAATAACGAGGTTGATCCTAAAAATCCTGTAGTCAGTATAACTTTGAGTCCAAAATCCAATTATCCTTTTCCATAAGGACTGTGCCTCCGGATATTAAAAAGATAGGTATAAACCTACAAAGCAGGCCGTTCCTTTGAAAAAGGGGCTAACTACACATGCTGATACATCAATACTTACCAAACCGTAGGAGGTGTTTTAACAAATATAGGACTTACGCAGTTGAGGTTCAAAATCAAGGCAACAGACATCATTGCCAAATCTATGATTTAGACAGTTGAAGGTTCAACGCCTTTGATTATTCAGTTCAACTGCGTAAATCCTAAAATATTGGTAGCATTATATCAAGATTTTAAGAAAAATATCGATTTTAGCAGATGGGCAGTATTATATAGAATACTACACCCGTTACAAGAGTACACTCTTACGTTTGATATATAATATGACACTTTAACGAATTTACCTTAATTTTCTATTTTTAAACTTTCTACTTTTTGGTTAAATATTGAGTTTACAGAGAGAATTCTATATTCAATACAATTCATTCCCATGACTGTACAGGAAATTTAAAGGAATTAAACATCTTTAATTTGATAAAGGAGGTATAATATGACTGAATATCTTTCACCAGGAGTATATGTCGAGGAAAAGTCCTCCGGGGTAAAGCCTATTGAAGGCGTCGGCACTTCGACCGGGGCTTTTGTTGGAATTGCAGAAAAAGGACCGGTAGGAGAAGCAAACCTGATTGCAAATTGGACTCAGTTTGTTAATAAGTACGGAGCCTTTACTGACAAAGCATATCTGGCATATGCAGTTTATCAGTTCTTTGCAGAAGGAGGAACTCGATGCTATGTAGTAAGGACATGCCATTATACGGATATAACGAACAAATCTTCAAAGACAACTAAGGCTGCAACAGCGACCCTGAACGATAGCGCTGCTTCTCCTGCAGCATCTTTAAAATTCACGGCATTGGAAGAAGGTACATGGGGCGAAAAAATTACCATCGAAGCAAAAGATGCCACTGATACTACCCTAACAAGTGGATTCAAGCTGGTTGTAAAATATGATGAAGATGAGCAAGAGTCCTTCGATAATCTTACGATGGGAAATGTCCTGGACGAAGTAAAGAGCTCAGCGTATATCAAAGTTGAAAAGGTAGGAACTACTGCTCCCAAGAAAGGTACATCTGTGACCCTTAAAGGCGGAAGTAACGGTGCCGCCGCCCGTTCAACAGGAAACTTGAACGATAGCGCTACTCCTGCTGTAGGATCGCTGAAATTCACAGCGTTGAATGATGGTGCTTGGGGTGATAAAATTTCCATCGAAGCAAAAAGCGCCACTGATACTGCACTAGCAAATGGATTCAAGCTGGTTGTAAAATTTGAAGGTATTGAGCAGGAGTCCTTTGATAACCTTACAATGGAAAATGTATTGGAAAAAGTAAAAAGTTCGGCATATATCAAAGTTGAAAAGATAGGATCTACTCCCAATGCTCCCAAAAAAGATACATCTGTGACTCTTAAAGACGCAAATGCCTCCTCTCTTATTGTAGCGGATTTTGAAGGCGATGCAAAGGCAGGAAACGGTCTCCATGCGTTCGATGTGGTAGATGATATCAATATCGTTGCCATGCCGGATAGTGCAAATATTCTCACTACTGCTGCGAATAAATTTGGACCTAGAAACGCTATTATAAAGGGTTATAGTTACTGCCAGAACAGGGGGGATTGCTTCTTTATTGCGGATTCACCAAAGGAACTTAGTCCTACTCAAGTTAAGGATTTTAAAGAGGCAAAGGGAGATTATAACGGACAAAACTCGTTTAACTCTTCATTTGCAGCTCTCTACTACCCATGGGTCTATATAAGTGATCCACTAGGTGGAACGAAATTAGTTCCCCCATCAGGTGCAGTTGCTGGAACATATGCCCATACAGATTCAGTGAGGGGAGTACATAAAGCACCCGCAGGAACTTCGGAAGGTTATCTTGATTCTGTAAGCGGTATAGAAAGGATTATTACAAAAAGTGAACATGATACTTTGAACCAACCAGGGATAAATGTCATTCGTTCGTTCCCGACAGCAGGGATATGCATATGGGGGGCACGGACACTATCCTCCGACTCTGAATGGAAGTATATAAACATTAGAAGATTATTTCTTTTCCTGGAAGAATCCCTTGACGAGGCTACCCAGTGGGTAGTATTTGAGCCTAATTCCCCAGCTCTGTGGGGCTCGATAATAAGAAATATAACCGCTTTTTTGCTAAGGGTTTGGAGAGACGGAGCTCTGTACGGGGCTACACCTGAAGAAGCTTTTTTTGTCAAAGTTGATGAAGAGAACAATCCGGAAGAAGTAAGGAATGTCGGGCAGCTGGTCATTGAAGTCGGAGTAGCACCTGTAAGACCTGCGGAATTCGTAATAATCAGAATCAAGCAGAAGACTCAGTCAAAATAACTGTAAATTAAGGAGGAATACATTATGGCAACAGCCTCAAGAAGTGATCCGTATAGAAACTTTAGATTCAAAGTCGAAATCGATGGGATAAAAACCGCAAGCTTTGCAGAAGCTACTATCCCGGATACAACAACAGACTCTGTTGACTACAGAGAAGGTACGGATTTACCGTACCAGAGAAAGCTTTCGGGTCTCACCAAGTACGGGAACATAACATTAAAGAAAGGATTAACGGATTCGATGGAACTGTATACATGGAGAAAACTTGTGGAAGATTCCGGTGCAAGCAAAGCAAGAAAGAGCATCTCAATCGTATTGATTGATGAGGAAGGTAATGATAAATCCAGATGGGATATCATAGAAGCATGGCCAACTAAGTATTCTTCAGCCGGTTTTGATGCAAAAGGAAATGCTGTGGTAATAGAATCCTTAGAGTTAGTGCATGAAGGGATAAAGAGAACGAAGTAAGGATTAGACAAGAGGAAGCTAAATGGGAGTTTTACAGACCGAATATGATTTTTCCCTGCCTCTGGGATATGCGGACGAATCTGGTACTCTTCACAAAACGGGTAAAATGAGACTTGCCACTGCAGCTGATGAGATACTGCCTATGAAGGACCCGAGGGTACAGAGTAATCCTGCGTATCTGACTATCATTTTACTTTCCAGAGTTGTTACTCGCCTTGGAGACTTGAAGATGGTAACTCCGCTTGTTATTGAAGGTCTTTTTGCAGCGGACTTCGCATATCTTCAGGAAATGTATACAAGAATTAATCAGAATGGTTCAAATGTAATCAAAACAGTATGCCCGAAATGTGAACACAGGTTCGATGTAGAGGTACAGTCTCCGGGGGAATAATAGGCTACCCCCAAGAATGCCTCTATGAAGAGGTAGCCTTTTTAGCTTACCATTTTCACTGGGATTACGAGACTATTATGAATATGGAACATCGAGAGAGGCAGCAATGGTGTGAGGAAGTGAACAAGATAAATAATAAACTTAACGCTAAGGAATCGAAAAGTATTCTAGACATTTAGGAGGAGCGATGACAGTTGGAGCCCGGAAGGATCCCTATAGTGGTTATAATTTTGTCGTGGAAATAGAGGGCATCCTGGCAGCTGGATTTACCGAGGTTTCAGGCTTGAGTATGCAAACAGAAGTTGATACCATAAAAGAAGGAGGAGTGAATAATTATGAGCATAAGCTTCCCAGAGGGATAAAATATTCGGATATTACATTAAAACGCGGGCTTATGGATCGGGAACTCTGGGCATGGTATCGAAGGACTGTACATGGAAATATTGAAAGAAAAAGCGGTACTATAAGTCTTCGTGACCATTCCGGAAAAACCGTACTGAGCTGGTTTTTCTTTGATGCATTTCCCATTAAGTGGGAAGGACCCGCACTAAATGCAGCTTCAAATACAGTTGCCAGTGAGACACTTGTCCTGGCGCATCAGGGTCTCATATAATGGGTGATTATTGTTCGCTTTCAAAGAAACTATAAAATTATGAGCTCAAATAAGATATTTACTGGATCCAATGGTCTGAAGATTAATATACCGAAGTTCGCTATCGGACAGAATAGTTCAAACTTTTCGATGAAGATTGTCGGAAAGTATAATGTATTCCATAAGTCCGACAGTCTGCCAGCTTTGATATTCCGTAGATTATCTGACGTAAAAACGAATAATAAGTCATTATATAACGAACCATTCAATATTTTTATAAGTTTTCAAAATTTCAATGATTTCATCAATCAATTCCAAAAAACTTTAAAGCTGCTCAGTAATTCGATTATAGCAACCAGTGATGTTCATTCATGCATCAACGCTCTAACATTAAAGAGATATAGCAGTCCAGCCTCCAAATATCCGGAAGTAAAGCGTTATGCTTTTCCAGTAATTGCTACTGGAAAAACTGATGGCATATCAGGCAGAAAAACGGATACTATAGTAGCCTATCAAAAAGCGCTTAATTTTAACACTTCAACTAACATAGAAATTGTCACTCAGGACATAGAGAAGCCATTTTTCAAGAAGACGGAAACTGATCCACAGTACGGAAATAATGCAACCGGGCAAATAAGAGAAAGAAAAAAACAATTCATAATGACGTTTAATCAGTATCCCTCATACAGAAATATTCTGATATCGGAAAATCCAGTGACTCGGAGTTATTTATACAACAATTTTAATTTTGGGCTCTCAGGTCCAGAGCACAGTCTGACAATCGCAAGTACAAATAAGACGGATGAAGCTTCAGAAGACGTAAAAGCTGTCACTCCAAGAGCAGACATACCGTCCAAAGTTTCTGCAAACCCGATTTTTCTTGATTATATGCATAGTAGAAATATCGATGTATCCGGTTCAGAACCTAACAGGATAATATATGCAGCAAAAAAGGTGGATGCATCTTTAACAGGAAATTTTGGAACCTCTAAGAGCACTGACTCTCAGAGCACTTATACATTATCTCCCCTGCAAACCAGGAATTCAAAAAATGAGAACAATAGTACTTCCGGACAAGCAGGAGAAGGTAAAATACAGCTAATTACGGAGTTACAAAGCCTTTATTTTCCCGCCAAATCAAAAATAATATCATTGAACTCCATGAATTCCAGGCATTTACAGCGAGCACTTAATTTCAAATCAGTCAATTCTAAATTTGAGATGGATTTTTTCAGTACAAAGACTGCAGATAAAGCTTCAACTGTTATATCTCCGGCTTTGCAAGGAATTGATTCATCATTTCAGCAAATAGGGAACGTGCAGAATCTGAAATACGGATACTTCTTTAACAATGATATTAAACTTACAGGGCGAAACGTGGCTTCTGTTTTCAAAGATAAAAGGATACTGAGAAAAAGTACCGCTCCATCTCAGGATAATGTTTTCCCATATCCACTGACCGATTTCAAGTACGTTAACGGGTTCATGAAAAGAAACAGATTATATGAAGTTGGTGAAGACCCTGTATATGACTCAAGGGAACTTGTTCTCAAAAAAACCTTCCCTCAAAAAGTTGAGGTAGTTTCCGAGAATAATAAAGGGATTCAGACCGAAAATGTCTCTCCAGGCAGGATACGCAACGATCTGGATAAAAAAATGATGGATGAAAAACCGGTACGTGAGATCGAGATTATAGCAGATAAGGTATACAAAATCATAGAGAGAAGAATTTCAATCGAAAAAGATAGGAGAGGCTTGTTCTAATGGTGGAGAAGGCAAAAATAAAAGTTGAAGATACCGGGGATATTATCGATGTGATGTTCAATCCAAATGAATATACTGTTTCAACTGCAGCAGAGTTAAGCACCGAAAAATCAAACCCCTTTTTTAATAAGGTAACACTGGATGATTTTACTGTCAAACTAACTTTTGATACTTACGAAAAAAAAACAGATGTAAGGAAACTCACAAATAAAATCGGAAAACTTGTTATGCCCACTGTCGAAGGAGCAGAAAGGAAAAAGCCTCCAGTTTGTCTTTTTATCTGGGGCAACTTCACATACAAGGGCATAATCTATAAAGTTAGCCAAAAGTTTACACTTTTCCTTTCAGACGGGACTCCAGTTAGAGCGGAGTTGACTGTTACCTTTAAAGCCCTCGTGACACCTGAAGAGTATGCAAAAAATATGGGTATCGAGGCCTGCAGGAAGGTTTGGACTGTGAAAAGCGGTGACAGACTCGACCTCATAGCTAATAAAGCGCTTAAAGATCCAGCCCTCTGGAGAAGAATAGCAGAAGAAAATAATATTGACAACCCTCTGGCATTTCCAAAGGATAGCGATATTGGCAGAATATTAATAATTCCTGATTAAGGAGTCTTACTCGATGGCAGAGGACCCGTTAAATGTTTCCTATTTCAAATTGCTCTTAAATGGAACTGAACTTTCGAACGAGCTAGTTCCAGCAGTTCATGGAATTACCCTAGAAGATGAACTTAATCTGCCGTCAATGTTTACGATCAAGTTCGACACCGTCGACGGTATAAAAGGTGCATGGAGGGGCATTGATCTTAAAACTTTCAAAATGGGGGATACAGTAAAGGTTTCTATGGGTATCGATAGCGCAGTCGATATGATGACAGGTGAGATCACCTCACTGGACTACAATTTTGGAGATTCATGTTTCATGGATATAAGAGGCTATGACAGACTTCACAGATTGAGATTCGGAACTATGAGACGCTCATTTAAAAATATGAAGGATAGTGATATCGCATTATCCATTGCATCGGAGCTCAGTTTGACCTCAGATACCGAAGATACGGGAACTGTCCATCCCTATATATTCCAAAGTAACCAGAGTAATTATGAGTTCCTTATAGATCGCGCCAAGCGAATAGGATATGAAATTCTAGTAGATGATAAGACTTTGATATTTCGAAAATCAAAGGAAGACAAATCACCAGAGGTAACTCTAGAATATGGTAAAGATCTCCAAAGTTTCTTTGTCCAGATAAAGACTCTGACAGAAGGTAGTAAAGTAGAAGTCAGGGGCTGGAATGTCAAAGACAAAGAGGAGATTAGTTCTATAGCCTCAAAAGGAAGTGAAAAAACTAAAATGTCAGGAACAGAATCAGGCTATGAAATGTCTGAAAAAGCATTCCTTGCATCATCGGTTTCTATTGTGGATGATGTAGTTCTTGATTCAAAAGATGCGGAAGATATTGCAAAGGCGAAATATAACAGTATGCTCAAAGAGTTCCTGACAGGAGAGGGGGAATGTGCTGGGAATCCGAAAATAAGAGCTGGAAAGACAATTGAAATTAAAGGCTTAGGTGACAGGTTGAGTGGAACCTATTATGTCATATCAACGGCTCATTCTATAAAAAAGGGAGCATACATGACCACGTTTAGAGTAAGGAGAACAGGAATATGAGCATTACAGGGATTCTTGAGCAGAGCAGAAGAGCCGAATCCAAAATTTATGGAGTTGTGGTCGGGATTGTCACCAATAATAAGGACCCTGATTCTCTTGGCCGTGTCAAGGTAAAAATCACCCGAATAAGTGGAGAGGATGAATCCAACTGGGCAAGGGTTATTTCGTTCATGGCAGGAAAAGAACGAGGTGCTTTTTACTTACCTGAAGTGGATGATGAAGTGCTTGTAGCTTTCGAATACGGTGACATAAATCTCCCTTATGTAATCGGTTCCTTATGGAATGGCAAGGATAGGCCCCCCCTTACAAACGACGACGGAAAGAATAATCTCAGGGTTATTAAATCTCGAAGCGGCCATATAATACGGCTTGATGACACGGAGGGACAGGAGAAAATCGAGATTGTGGATAAAACTGAAAAAAATATAGTTGTAATCGACTCAAAAGAAAACAAGATCTCCATTAAATCCGAGAAAGACATAGAGATATCTGCACCAAATGGGAAAGTAACAATTGGAGCAAAAGAAATCGAAATAAAATCTTCTGGATCCACAAAGATCGAAGCAAAAGAAATTGAAGCAAAAGCCTCTTCATCCGCAAAGGTCGAAGCTTCATCGAGCATGGATCTTAGGGCTTCTGGAAATCTGAAAATAAAAGGGGCAACAGTGAACATAAACTGAGCTGATCCCAAAACTCAAAAACTATTTCTTTGAATCTCAACTTAAAAACATTTAATTGAGCTACTGATCAGGAAAGTAATTATGAAATTCCTATGGATATGGAAAAAAATAGGTTTTGGGATAGGCTCACTAATTATTAGAATCCTTAAAGAACGATCACATCTGGACTTTCAGCTATTTACCTGAATAAAATATAATGATATTGCTTTCCAACAAAATATGGAGCCTAATATTCTAATAAGTTATCTGCTCATTCAAAGTTAAATAATTTTTAGTTTTGCTTTTCAATTCTTATTATTTATAGGACTTACGCGGTTGAACTGAATAATCAACTGCGTTAAACCTTCAACTGTCCAAAATTTGGCTTTAACAGCAATGTTTAGTGCTCTTGATTTTGAACCTCAAGTGCGTAAGTCCTAATTTATTAGTTAATTTCATCTTGCAAAACTTAGATTCTTCATGATCCCGAGTGAATGACTCAACTTCATGTTCGGCAGTGTAGCGAATTTGCTGTAAATTTGAAGTCAATTTTTTGTGTAAGATGAGGACAATTGATCTTCGGATATGTAATTTTCTACTCAACAACTTTTTGAAATTTGTGATTTTACAGAAAAATCTACACAATGCCTCATGTTCTAAATATTTCGATATAGAAATATTTGAGAACATTTAATATGAGAACCCATTTTCAAGCATTATATTTTCTCTTTGGCTTTGTCAATTATTAAAGGAGAGTCATTTCAATTTACAAAGAAGAGTGAAGATTCATTCTTTGTTTTAGGACAAATAAAGCTTATTTTTTCTGAGTTTTGAGTTTAAAATGTATTTTTGCAGAAAATACCATTTTATGCGCTTAATATGGAAATAACTGATTTTATCCCTATTTGTAAACCAATTTGAAGGATGGATTAATTATGGGGCAACCAGCAGCTAAACAGGGAGATCAGATCATGGCAACAGATATCCATATAATTATGATACCTGCAGCTCCAGCGCCGCCGATCCCAACGCCTTTACCCCACCCTTTTATGGGTATAATAAACGGAAACCTCAGCTCTGATGTGAAAATAATGGGGATGCCTGCGGCTACTGTTGATTCTACAGCAACGAACACACCACCCCATATTCCTCAAGGTGGGCCTTTTCAGAAACCGCCATCTAACAAGGCCACGATAAAGCTGGGAAGCACTACAGTGAAGATAAATGGAAAAATGGCAGCAAGAAACGGAGATATGGCTATGACATGTAATGACCCATCGGATATGCCTGCTGGAACCGTAGTGGCAGTCGGCACGGTCTTAATAGGGGGATGAAATGGAGATCACTGATTTTTTAGGCAGTGGGTGGAAGTATCCGATATCTATTAAGAATGGCAAGATAGTTCCATCTGTAGGAGAAGATTCCATCAGAGAATCGGTTATAATTATTATCACTACGGCAAAAGGCGAACGCGCCATGAGGCCTGATTTTGGCTGCGAGATCAATGAACTTGTTTTTGCACAGAACAACACTTCAACGGCAGGGCTAATACAGTTTTACGTAAAAGAGGCACTGTTGAAATGGGAGCCCAGGATTGAAGTACTTGATGTATCTGTAATCCATGATGAAGATGAAAGAGACAAACTCTTCATAAATATTGAGTATATGGTAAAAACTACAAACACGAAGGATAACCTGGTTTATCCCTTTTATCTTGACAAAGGTGGGGTCTAATGCCAGTTGATGCGCCGAAAATCTATCCAATGGATAAAGTAAAACTTGTAGAGCAGATTCAGAAACTGGCCTTTGAGTATTGCTCATCCGAGTGTCTTCCTGAAGCCTGGAAAGATCTTTCATCCATTCAGTCAGATGAGAAGGCAGATGCCTTAATAAACATCTTTGCCAGGATGATGGAGATTATTATTCATAGATTAAATAAGGTGCCGGATAAAAATTTTCTGACTTTTCTGGATCTTATCGGAGTAAGCCTTTCCCCACCCAGGTCTGCACGCGTCCCTCTTACTTTTACAATGGCCAGTGGGGCAAATAAGTATGGTTTAATTCCTGCATGGACCCAGGTTGCTACAGCAGAAACTGCAGGACAGGAAGCTGTTGTTTTTGAGACAGAAAAAGCCCTGACGGTTATTTTACCAAAGCTTGTCAAAGCTGTCAGTCTTTCTCCTGCTGATGACAAATGGACTGACAATAGTCAGGTCTTGTTTAACAATACTGGAGAAGTAATTGAACTTTTCAGAGGAAAAAACCTGATATCTCATCGTTTATATCTTGGTCAAAGCAAGCTTTTCAGTTTTAAAGAAGAGACAGCTATTACTCTAGATCTAGATATAAAGATCCCTACTGGTTTCCAGGAACTGGATAAATGGCAGGTAAAATGGTATTATTTTGATGAAAAATCAGTGCCAAAGATCTTGGATATCGAAAAAACTGAGCCTTCAGATCAAAATGTGATTGACTGGGAAGTTGTTAATCTATTAAAAAGTGGATCTATCACTTTCAAACCTGTTGCTGGAATTTCAGAAAAGACATTATCTGGAATTGAAAAAGAAAAAAATCAAAAAAATAACTGGGTCAATAATTGGATATTTGCAGAATTGAGCACCCCCATTCCTGCAGAAAATTTGCCGACAATCGATACTGTCAATGCAACTGTGAATATCAGTTCTAAATCGTCTATAGTTCCAGATCTAGCCTTTTTCAATAATTTTCCTCTTGATTTGAGCAAGGATTTTTATCCTTATGGAGAACGACCTAAATTCAATGATACTTTTTACATCGGCTCAAAAGAGGCCTTTTCTAAAAAGGATGCAGCAATAAGTATGATCGTAACTCTTTCCACGGGAGTGGATGCACCGCTGGCAAGTGAAAAGAGAAAAATCTGCTGGGAATCATGGAACGGAAGCGATTGGGAAACAGTTAGCGTTAAAACAAAAGATGATCCGCCTATAGTGAATTACGATTTTGCGGGTAAAAAAGGCGAAAAGAAGATAGTGACTTTCACATGCCCTAATATCGAGGAAAAAGAGATCAACGGAGAAAAAAGCCGCTGGATTCGCGTACGCATTAGTGAAGGGGATTATGGCCAGGAAGCCAGATATGAAGAGGCACCGACATTTAAAGGTTCAGGAACAATTAGCTACAGTAAAGAGATTGCTATCAGTGGCAAAGAAACGCACTTTCTAAGAGAAATCAGAATAGGTGACTCTATTGTCGTAATAAAAAGTCAGATAGGAACTCAAACCAGAACAGTTACTTCAATTGCTTCAGATAATTCTCTCACCATTGATTCGCCTTTTAGCGATATTAATGAAACGGAGTTTTATATTAAAAAAATCGGATGGACGTACATACCTGCAACTTATAAGCCTCCGTCCATAAGCGAACTGACTCTGCAATACAGTTTTAGTTCTAAGGATATTCCTGAGATCATTCTAACATATAACAATTTCGCCTATCATGACGAAACTAAAAAACCCTTCACTCCATTCCAGCCAGTAGCAGATACTCAGCCAGCTCTTTATCTTGCTTTTGACCAGGATATTTCTACTCTGCCCGTAACTATTTTCTTCCCCTTGATTAGAAAGACCATTAGTACAAAAAAAGCACCGGTTCCGTTAAATGGTACAGGAACGATATCAAGTAACAATATAACATTAACAGGTACAGGAACAAACTTTAAGGAGAAATTTAAAGTTGGAGATTCCATAGCAGCAACAGGTCAAGTGAGAACAGTTATATTCATTAGTTCAGACATTTCTCTTAACGTCGATTCTCCTTTTAATCCTGCACTCCAGGTAGGGACAAAATTCTCCTATACATCCTCACATGAAGAAGTCCAGAATATTCCCTTCCTAATCTGGCAATACTGGACAGGCAAGGAATGGAATAAACTGAAGATTGAAGATAGTACAAATAACCTGACAAAAAGAGAATTGATTCAATTTCTTGCCCCTGCAGATGTTGTAAAGAGATCCTGTTTCGGTTTTGAATTAGAACACTACTGGATACGAGTGGTTATTGAAAAAGGGAATTATGACGATTTTCCGATCATTAAGGCGATATATACCAACACCGTCTGGGCACATAATATGGTCACAGTAAAAGATGAGATACTGGGCTTTAGTAACGGAAAACCAGATCAAACATTCAGTTTCTCCCAATCTCCAATATTGAGAGGGCAAAAAGTCCTGGTAAGAGAATTATCTCTCTCTGAAGAAGGTAAGAGGACCATAATTTCCGAAGAAGGAGACGATGCCATTGAGGAAATTACTGATGAAGCTGGCGATATTACCGGTTCCTGGGTACGCTGGCATGAAGTGAAGAACTTTTATTTCTCAAAGCCTAACAGCCGGCATTATATAATAGACCTTAACAACGGAAACATAACCTTTGGGAATGGGGAAAGAGGTATGATCCCTCCAGCAGGGAAGAATAATATCAAATGCAGCTACCAAGCCGGAGGTGGTGTGAAAGGAAATGTTCAGGCAGGCACTATAACTAAGCTAAGAACAACATTTCCCTATATTGATTCAGTAACCAATCATGAAACTGCCTCTGGCGGAGACGATAAAGAGAATCTTGACAGGGTTCGGGAGCGTGGGCCACAAACTCTTAAACATCGCGACAGAGCTGTCACCTACGAAGATTTTGAGTGGTTAGTTAGGGAGGCATCATCAGGAGTGGCAAAGGTGAAATGCCTGCCCACCAGAGACACCCACCTGCAGCTAAAACCAGGATGGGTTACCTTGATAATGGTTCCTGAAAGCGATGACCCCAAACCTCTTCCAGATCAGCAATTAGTAAATGAAATCGAAACATATCTTTTTGAGAGGACTTCTTCGTACCTTACAACCTATCCATCTCAAATTAATCTGATTGGTCCGGGATACATTCAAGTATGGGTTGACGCTTGTGTACATTTTACATCAATTACTGAGGCAAAGTCTATAGAGAGAAGGATTCTCGATAACCTTCAGCAGTTTTTCCACCCACTGCACGGAGGCCCGGAGAAAAATGGCTGGGATTTTGGCAGGAATGTGTATATCTCAGAAGTTTACGAACTCATAGAAAATACAGAAGGAGTTGACTATGTTGATGATCTTATCCTTGGAGCTGCAATCCAGATATACAAATTAGAATCAGTAGCCGGTACAACCCTTAAAGCTTCATATCCAGAGCACAGCACTGTGGATTTAGAGAATGGCAAGATAATTTTCTTACTTGCTGAAACACTTCCGGAAAAAGTAGAAATCGATGAATTCTATGTTGTGGGATTTAAGGAAGGGGATCAGGTTAAGATAAGCGACAAAAATGAGAATTACATTTCGACCTTTATAGTAAAGTCAGTTTTAAATTATATACTGGAATGTGAGACGGAGGTGGAGGTATCTATTCCAGCGGGCAGTATTGTGGAAACGTCTGGTGGCATCAGATCTTATACCAAAGCTGATAGTGTTCAAAAACTTGATCAAAGCAACAGCATCAGTTTAACTGTTGCCATTCCCTGTGAAATATCATCGGATACTGAGATTACGCTTAAGCACAGGGACAATCAAACAATAAATGCTCCCTTGAATATAAATAAAATCACGACAAAGATTGACACCATTTTTATCGAAGAGAATTACCTGGTTTACTCTGGCACCCATACTATCAACAAATTAGATAGAACTCATCCTTGTGATGAATGAAAACAATATGTGTGTTCTCTTCAAAGTAAGCAAGATTTAGAAGGCAGAGCCAAGATTCAACATATTGGATCAAAATTCAAATTTTTTTATTTATGTAATTTTTGAATAATTCCTAATAATTTCACTTTTGAGTTTTGCATGGATGGCCATTTCATCATATCTTCAAAGTATTCTAATTTTTAAGATCTACTTCCATTGTAGTATAGAGCGTTTTCTGCTTATTGTTTCAGGTTCAACTGCCCAAGTATACAAGAAAAATAAACTTATAAGAGGTAAAAATGTCATTGCCAATACCAAACCTTGATGATAGAAGTTTTGATGATCTGATAAAAGAGGCAAAGGCACTTATTCCGACATATAACAAAGAATGGACAAATTTTAATCCTTCAGACCCCGGCATAACTCTTCTGGAACTTTTTTCTTGGCTTAGTGAGATGGTAATTTATCGGATTAACCAGGTTCCTGAAGAGAATTATAGGAAATTCCTAAAATTATTAGGTATCGAATCTACCATGACCGGTTCAGGAACAATTTCAAGCACAGGAAAAATTGTAACCGGAGATGGGACGATTTTTAACAGTGAATTGGAAACCGGTGATTCGATTACAATCAATGATCAAACAAGGACAATCATGACAATTAATTCAGATACATCCCTTACTGTTGACTCGATATTTAATCCGGAACTGCCCGCAGGAACAAAGTTTCGCTACTCTTACAAGAGCATTGATTCAGGCATTCGTAAGGGATTAAACTCACTTTCCAAGCGCTATAGGGCGATTACAGTAGAGGATTATGAGTATCTGGCAAAGGAATGTATGGAGATTTTACAGAAAGGACTTGCAGGTAGAGCAATTTGTGTGAATAATCGGGATCTGGAATACAAAAAGGAAGAGGAAGATCTCCAGCCAGGATATGTCTCGGTAATCATTATCCCCAGATGTGAAGAAAATCTTGGCTACTGTAACAATGGCTTGCCAACTGATGATCTACGAAAAAAAGTCAAAGATTACCTGGATGCCAGAAAATTAGTTACTACAAGGCTCCGTGTGGTAGGACCTGATTATCAGGATGTAGCTGTGAAAGTGTGGATGTCACTGAAAGAAAATACATTGAAAGAAAACGTGAAAAAAGAAACAATAGACTATATCAAAAAATATTTGGACTCTATTGAAGGAGGGAAAGAAGGTAAAGGATGGATGCTGGGAAGGCCAATTTACCGCTCGGAAATATTCCAGCTTCTCGAAGGGATTAAAGGTGTTGATCATGTGGCGAAGGTGGAAATTAATGGGTCAAATAAGAATCTCATGATAAAAAGCTATCAGCTTATTCGATTAAAGGAGGACGAAGGCATAGAAGTAGCAATTCAATAACAATAGAGGGTAAAAAATGAGTATCAATGAAGAAGAAAGCAAATATCTTCAGTATCTGCCATCCATATATCAGGCAAAAGAGAATACCCCAACTTTTCTAGGACAATTTTTGAAAGCCTTTGAGAAAATATTATCAGGAATAGATGACGGGGTGAAGGTGGAGGCGCTTATAGACGGTCGGCCAGTGGAAGTAAAGGGAATCGAGAAAACACTGGATAATATACATGATATATTTGATCCTTATACTTATAAAAATATATTTGGCTCTGGCACAGACAATGCTGATTTTCTCCAATGGCTGGCAGGATGGGTGGCACTTTCCCTTAAAGAGGAAAGCTGGAGTGAACTAAAGAAACAGGAGCTTATAGCTAAGATTGTACCCCTGTACCAGAAAAGAGGTACTAAGGAAGGACTTGAGGAATATTTGAGGATATACGTAGGTGCAGGGGTAAGAATTATTGAAGAGATTGGTCCATTTCAGATAGGGGTCAGTTCCAAGGTTGGTGTGGATACTGTAGTTGACGGATTACACCTGTATTTCTTTATTGTTGATGTTCCCTTTTCAACACATAATCCCCAGAAGAGAGGGGAGATCGAGAATTCTATCAGACAGATAATTGATATTGAGAAACCTGCACACACATATTATCAGATAAATTTCAACTTATCAACAATGCAAGTCGGTTACGCACAAGTTGAAGAAAGCACTCTGTTATGGGATAGGCAGAATTGAAAGGAGGAAGAAATGTGGGTATAAAAAGGATAAATTATTTTAAAGGTGAGTTTTTAACAGCAGAAGATTTTATAGACGAGCAGCAATACCATATTGAGATGCTCAGAGAGCATAATAAAAACCTGCACGCATGGGGAATTGCTGAAGGCCTCGATGTGCCCAATAATACCGGTGGAAAAACCGTAAAAATCGAAAGCGGTATGGCAATTGATTCGCAGGGATGCCAAATTATACTTATAGATAGTGTTGATAAACCAATACCTGATACGACCGCAAAAGAACTTTATTTAACTATATCTTATTATGACAAAGAATTAACCGACCCAAGAGATGATAACACTGGAGCAGGTTTCCAAAATACCAGAATTGAAGAGAAACCTTTAATAGAATTTTTCGAAAATAGTAATTTCGATACATCTTTGAAACTCATCCTTGCCAAATTGACTTTAGATGATCAAAAAAAAATATCCAAGGTAGATAAAAGCGGAAGGCAGCGTGCCGGAGTAAAGGGCGATCTGGCAGCTGGCAGTATAGCCTTATCAGTAGACAATGTAGCTTCCGACCAATGGCCGAGATTAAAAGGAATCGATGCGAATAAACTTGAGATAGGTGCCAAAAGTGGGCTTCAGATCAATTCGGAAAAGACCAGTTTGAACGGATTGCTTATAGTGAATGACAAAGTAGGCATAGGCACCACTACAACATTATCAGAAAAGCTGGAAGTGAATGGAAAAGTAAAAGCTACCGCATTTATGGGTGATGGCTCCTTAATTACTGCTCTTAATGGTACACAGATTACTAACGGAATTGTTGCTGATGCTCGGATTCCGGCCACGATTATAAGGGAAAACCGTTTTGATCCTGCTTCGGGACATAAACATACAGGCGTTGCAGGCGATGGGCCCATAATCCAGCACAGCAGCCTTGGCAATATTCTTGCAGTCAACCCAACCTCAACTGATGCCGCTTTAACAAAGCATGTCAGCGATGCACTAGCTAAAAGCTGGCAAGACCATATTAGAACATCGGGAAATCCACATGGGACGACTACAGCGCAGTTAGGCGACTATTTTGCTAAAAGAGGCACGGCTTATCTTACTTTTTCTAATTCTGATGCCAATGGGGCAACAAAAACAGCAAACTTAGGGTTTATACCCAAGCTGATACTGATTGGAGGAGGATTATATACAAATCTTGGAGGGACAGTACTCGGAAGTTCGTTTTCAGGCTTCTGGTGTTCCAATGCAGCCGTCAGTTCAGCTCCATACATCATTAAAAGCTCCTCCACATATATACAAAATTATAGCGCTTATTCATCTAGTCCATTTTATATTTATATTTATTACAATGATACTAGTACTGGAATGACAAAACCAAAAGCTGAGACTGTTTATGGTGCTATTAGTTTTTCGGCAGAGGGGATTATGACAGTGACATTAAATAGAACTATAAACAACAACTGTGATCCTCTGGACTCTTTTACTATTTATCTGGCGTTACTTGGTATTAGTTAATTAACTTACAAAGTTATAAAATAAAGATAATAATATTTGAATATATTTGGAGGAAACATGTGGATAGTTTACCAAAAAAATGATCAGAAGATAGTAGGCATGAGCGCATTCAGTAGCGGACCGGATCTTGAAAAGAATTTTGCTCTTGAAGAGGTAGTTAATGGTCTCATAGATCATGATTCACCTGATGAATATGATGCAATTCAAGTCACAGACCCTGAGCAGGCGTTCAAATTCATGATCTCCCCACCTGACAGACTAATCGTTGAGGAAAAAAATGAAGGCAGGCTAGATCTTACCATTCAAGAGCCGAAGGTATCTTTTCTGATGCTTCAAAGTGATGCGCCTGATGTGCATGCGGTTGACGGCATTTCTGAGATTACTGCTGACGGGGAGTCATTTACCACGATCACCATGCAAAAAGTCGATGAGCTTGGGGTGCCTAAACAGGAAAAGAATGACAATGATCTGCTTTACCTTCGTACGGATTATGGAACGTTAAAAAGTGTTGATGGAAAAGAAGATATAAGTTCAATAAATCTAAATCAAGGAAAAGCTGCTTTTCGACTGGTCTCGGAAAAGGCAAAACGTGTTGCAACTGTAAAGATTTTCAATGCCGATGCAGACTTCATAGATACCAGCATACAAATCGAATTTATCTGAGTTATTTAAAAAGCTTATATAGATTCTTTGTAACTATTCAGTCCGATAAAAACAACATCAGTGGTATTTTGGTTAAGTTAATTGGACAAGTTTTTTGAGTTCATTTTCTTTAATTGTTGGCTATATATTGTGTTTCTCCATTTTTAAACGGGTTGGCAATTATATACGTTCGAGATTCTATCATTAAACCTGAAATTGAAAAACGAAATAAGATTCTATAAAACAGATAGTTTTAATTTTTTTCAAAAATCAAGATTTAGTCCTCTTTTATTGATATCAGAGACAAATCTTACTAATTTTTTTAAATTTTTGATTTTAAGAGCTATTTTTGAAGATTAAGCTTTAATTGTGTGATAATAATTGAAAATAAGTTATCTTAAATCTTAATTTGTAAATTGATTCTGGACGATTCTAACAGCAAATGGAGGTATTGAATGACAGAAGAAACAGTTAAAGAAAAAATAAATTTTGGTCCTTCATCATCAATTGATGAATCCGCCGAAAAAGTACGAATCCAGGAATCCAGTAATATTGAAGATAATTTTCAGGTGACACTCTCTGGAACAGATGGGAACGTTGAGACCGGTCCTACTGATAATTTTGAGAACATATATGTAGCAGGCACAGTCGGCATAGGAGTAGCTTCCCCATCTGAAAAACTGGAAGTAAGCGGGACAATCAAAGCGATAGCGTTTATGGGCGACGGCTCTGAAATTACCGCCCTTGATGGCAAGAAAATCACTACCGGTATTATTGAAGATTCCAGGATTCCTTCTACAATCTCCAGGGAAAACCGTTTTGATCCCACCACGGGTCATAAGCACACGGGTGCTGCAGGTGACGGGCCTATAATTTCTCATAGCAAGCTTGACGAGGTCCTATCGGCCAATCCGGACTCAAGTGATACCGTCACAAATAAACATATCAGCGATGCACTGGCTAAAGGATGGCAAGATCATATAACGATTAAGTCTGGAAATCCACATAGGACAACTGCAATAGATATTGGTGCACTGCCGATTAGCGGAGGGGCTATAAATGGGACTCTTCAAGTTGAGACTCTTCAAGTTAACGGCAAAATCGAAACAGCTGGCACCGTAGATGGTGTGGAGATATCCAACTGTTTCGATCCTTCGAGAGGACATAAGCATACAGGTGCTGCAGGTGACGGACCCAAAATATCTCACAGCAATCTTGGGGATATCATTCCAGCCAACACGGAGTCAACTGATACAACTTCAACCAAGCATGTCAGCGATGCATTAGCCAAGGGATGGCAAGACCACATAACGATTATGTCTGGAAATCCACATGGGGCGACTGCAATAGATGTAGGGGCACTGTCGATTAGCGGAGGGACTATAAA
Organism: uncultured Methanosarcinaceae archaeon; assembly: GCA_963847185.1. Taxonomy (GTDB): domain Archaea; phylum Halobacteriota; class Methanosarcinia; order Methanosarcinales; family Methanosarcinaceae; genus Methanosarcina. Next base: position 319,211 of record CAWJYV010000001.1, read on the forward strand.
TGGGACTCTTCAAGTTAACGGCAATATTGGCATTGGGACGGATACACCAAGTGGGAAACTGGATGTTAGAGGAGATATTCGTGCTGGGAATTCTGATCTTTACTTTACAAAGGTAGACCATAATCATACAGGAATTGGAAATACCGATGGTCTTGCTGCTATTGAGAATGCAGCTGATTATGGAGCACTGATGATTTTAGGGCGACAAGTGGTCAATAAAAGAATTGTCCGTTTATGGGATTACCTGCAAATTAATGGAAGTATGGATATTACTGGGAACGTCGGCATAGGGACTACGAATCCAAAAGATAAGCTTGATGTGTACGGAACTATCAGACTTTCCGGAAAAAATGCATTTGAAGATGCAAAAGACGGTTATCTACGGATTAATAACCTAAATGAGTTTCCGAAAGGAACTACTTTTCCTCATCGTGTAAGTTTTTTCGGTGGGATTACAACAGGTGACTGGTATGAGGTAGATCCTGGACACGGGAACCTACTTGTAAATGGCAAAGTTGGTATCGGGACTACAAATCCATCAGCTAGGTTAGAAGTGAACGGGAATATCAAAGCTAATAGCAGTGAGCTGGAAAGCCTATCTGTGAAAGGCAACGTCGGCATTGGAACATCTTTCCCATCTGAAAAACTGGAAGTTAACGGAGATATAAAAGTAAGTGGACAAATTGTTCAAGAAGATTGGAATGCGCCACAATTAAGTGAAGATTGGACAACTATGTCACCTCCTCATAACCCCCCAGGTTATTTCCTCGATAAGAGCGGAGTTGTACATCTAAGGGGAATGCTAAGAAGTAAAAAGAAGGATGCTGGAAATATATTTGTATTGCCCACATATTATCGTCCAGCTTACATAGAGTACCATAATATATCCTCTTCAAAGCCTGACGTTTCGTGTTTAATCTTTCCTCATGGAGGTGTATATATTAATAAGACTGAGAAGGATAATTATGCTTCTTTAGATGGGATTACCTTTAAAGTAAAGAGGATGGTGACCGAAAATCAGGAGATCACCGAAGCTAATAATGGAGAAAGCATGATCATCAAAAAAGGAGTGACTTTTTATCTTAAACTCTGGGAATATCCTTCTACAGCCTACTCCTTGGAACTCAGCATTAGGAAAAATTTCGAGGTTGTTGCCACTTCAGGTTCAGATACTAATGGTTCTAGTCATGATCCTAAACTTCGTGAATGGAAAATAAAAGCAGTCACTCAAGGAAAAGATGATTTACGTGTGGAGTATTGGTACGATATTAGAACTGGCAGACTTGATAAGTTCGAGCTCAATTTTGAAATTGTCTAAAACGTATTTATCTTGTATGCCTCGGGTTAATATTCCATATAAAGGGCCAGTAGGGGGAATACCAGTTACTTACAACGAAACTGTGTTGAATAAGGAAATTGATGACCTTATTTATCTTTTTACAAATGACCCTTGGAATTTGTTTTATTGGAAAAAAAATCATCAGGCTTGGCGCCTGTAAAGCAATATGCTGCAAGTTTCCCTTCGCCTTATCAAAGCAGGACGTTAATAAAGGTAACATTAGCTGGAAATTCTCCAGACCTTATTTGATTGCCATAATAATGAGAAGTGGCATGTATGGCTGGAATACGATAAGAAAATCATCAATCCTGTATTGATTGAAGAGACCAGTGAAAGAGTAAGGAAGTTTAAGAGTAAGGAAGTTTTATACTTTTCCCCAGATTACTGAAGAGTGAAACATAGGTTGTTGATACATGCTTTTAGGTAATTACTGATCTTGGAAAAACAACATCATCAGTCGTCTTATTTAAGATTTAATAGGCAAGTTTTTGAGCTAATTTTCTTTAATTTTAGCTAATATTGTGTTTATCAATTTCGAATGGGTTGGCAATTCTATAAGTTCGAGAACTCAAAACTCACATTAATGTTTTTTGTCCTGTGAGCTAAATGATTACGATTTTTTAACATTTTAGTTTCTTAATTCTACCATTAAACCTGAAATCGAAAATGAAATAAGATTCTATAAAACAGATGGTTTTAATTTTTTTCAAAGATCAAGATTTAGTCCTCTTTTATTGATATCAGAGACAAATCTTACTAATTTCTTTAAATTTTTGATTTTAAGAGATATTTTCTGATATTAAGCTTTAATTGTGTGCTAATAGTTGAAAATAAGTTATCTTAAATCTTAATTTGTAAATTGATTCTGGACTATCCTAAAAGTAAATGGAGGTATTGAATGACAGAAGAAACAGTTAAAGAAAATATGAATTTTGGTCCTTCATCATCAATTGATGAATCCGCCGAAAAAGTACGAACTCAGGAATCCAGTAATATTGAAGACAATCTTCAGGTGACACTCTCTGGAACAGGTAGGAGTATTGAAGCCGGCTCTACTGACAATTTTGAGAACATATATGTATCAGGTACTGTCGGAATCGGAGTAGCTTCTCCGTTTGAAAAACTGGAAGTAAGCGGGATGATCAAAGCGATAGCGTTTATAGGTGACGGCTCTGAAATTACCGCCCTTGATGGCAAGAAGATCACTTCTGGCATTATTGAAGATTCCCGGATTCCTTCTACAATCTCCAGGGAGAACCGTTTTGATCCCACCAATGGTCATAAGCATACAGGTACTGCAGGTGACGGGCCTATAATTTCTCACAGCAAGCTTGACGAGGTCCTACCAGCCAATCCGGACTCAATTGATACCGCCACAAATAAACATATCAGCGATGCACTGGCCAAAGACTGGCAAGACCACGTAATGACGAAGTCTGGAAATCCACATGGAACGACTTCAAGAGATATTGGTGCGCTGCCAATTACTGGAGGGACTATAAACGGAACTCTTCAAGTTAATGGCAATATCGAAACAACTGGCACAGTAGATGGTGCGGATATATTCAACTGTTTCGATCCTTCGAGAGGACATAAGCATACAGGTGCTGCAGGTGACGGACCCATAATCCAACATAGTAATCTCGGCAATATCCTCATAGCTAATACGAGTGTGGCTTCGACAGATACCATGGGTAAACATGTTACTGATGTACTAGCTAAAGGATGGCAAGACCACGTAACGACTACGTCTGGAAATCCACATGGGACGACTGCAACAAATGTGGGAGCCCTGCCGATTAGCGGAGGAACCATAAATGGGCCCCTTCAAGTCAATGGCGAGATAGGAATCACTGGCAATATCGGCATTGGGACAACTGTCCCACGTGCGAGGTTACACGCGGAAGCGACAGACAAGCCAACAATAATGGCTCAGAGTGAATACGGTGGATTAGTTTCAGGTTCTAATGGGGGACATGGCGTTTTTGGTACTAACATCTATATGGATTCAAACAATAATTTAAAAACTGCTGGTAAACATGATGCAAACTATGGATATGCAGGAATGCACGCTACTTGGGGAAATATCCATTTTTATGCAGCAAATGGAAATACAATTGAAAAGGGCATTATCAATCCTCCATCCAGGTTGTTTATAAGAGGTAGTGATGGATATGTAGGCATCGGGACATTAGATCCAAAAGATAAGCTTGATGTAAACGGAAGTATCAGACTCTCAGGAAAATTAGCCTTTCAAGGGCACGATGATTTCCTGCGGATTAACCAAAATAATGAATTCCCCAAGGGAACTCATTTTAATCGTCGGGTGAACTTTCGCAGTGGGATAACAACGGGCACCTGGTGGGATATTGAACCCGGAGAGGGAAACATACTTATACAGGGCAACGTCGGGATTGGGACAACTGTCCCACGTGCGAGGTTACATGCGGAAGCGACAGACAAGCCAACAATAATGGCTCAGAGTGAATACGGTGGATTAGTTTCAGGTTCTAATGGGGGACATGGCGTTTTTGGTACTAATATCTATATAGACTCAAATAACCAATTAAAAACTGCTGGTAAACATGATGCAAACTATGGATATGCAGGAATGGACGCTACTTGGGGTAATATTCATTTTTATGCAGCGGATGGCAATACAACTGAAAATGGCAGAATCAGCCCCTCACCACGATTGGTTATTAGTCCATATGAAATCAAACATTTCGTAAAGTGCAGCCAGGCTTCTTCAAGGGAATTAAAAAAAGATATTCGCGATTTGTCCATCAAAGAGGCTTCTAAGGTTTTGGAAAGTCTGAATCCTGTAACATTCGTAATGAAGAACGATAAAGAGGAAACATTACAGGTTGGATTTATAGCCGAAGAAGCCCCTGACCTTGCTGCAACTGCCGATAGAAAAGGAATAGTCAACAACAATATCGTTGCCGTGCTGACAAAAGTAATTAAAGAGCAGCAAAAAGAAATTAAAGCACTCATTGATGATGTAAAAACCTTGAAAATCAATAGTGGTGGAATTATTTCGTGAAACGACAATTAGAACAGCGCCTTAAAGAACTCAGAGACCAATTTGAATCAGGCCAGAATATGCTCCTTGATCTTGAAAATAAGCAGGTAAATCTGAGAGACACCCTTCTGCGCATCAGCGGAGCTATCCAGGTGCTTGAGGAACTAATTGAAACCGAAAGTAATATAGGAGAAATATCCGAATATGCAGGCAAAAATCCAGAGAAAGTGTAGGCCAATTAAAATGGAAAATGGGCTTATATTGCATCGATTCCAATATGTGAACAAATAGATTTTCAAAATCACTCAAGCATGGAAGCCATGGAATTAAAAAAGCATATTTCTTCCGTGCTTCTGTTCTCGGTGGTTATAGTTTTTGATCAGGTTTTTTTCTCAAAACTATTAAAAAATACGATACTTTGAGTGACTCACAATTCTTAAAAACAATTAAAGATTTAATTATAATTGTTACAAGGTCTCTTTTCTCAAATTAAAGAATATGCAATTTTTTATAGTGTATTGAATCATATCTTTCCCAGGTTTTTTGGATCATATACAGTCTGGAATTAACCTATGAGGGGAGTTTAATTATGCCCGAACATCAACAAATTCACCAATCGAAAAGACAGAAAACTTATTCTCAAAGGCGAAAATCCTCTGCAAGCCAGGTCTATGCATCAAATCCTTCGTCTGTCATCCAGCGTGCTAGAATCAATCCGAAATCCCTAACATCTGCAGATGTTTTACAACTCCAACGTACTATTGGGAATCAGGAAGTCGGTAGATTACTTTCAGGAATCGGAAAGTCCCCTTTTATAGCTCAACAGGCGCCAGTTCAGAGACAGAAAAACCCGGAGGAGGAGAAACCACTTCAGAGCAAGATAATAGAGACTGTCCAGCGGCAGGAAATACCGGAGGAAGAAGAGCCGCTGCAAGGTAAGTTTGAAAGAGAGCCGGATAAAGAAACATGCCCATTGTGTCAGATACCCCCTATTGTTCAGAAACAAGAGTTAGAGGAAGAAGAAAAACCTCTTCAGGGAAAAATGATTGAGACAGTTCAGCGGCAGGAAATTCCGGAGGAAGAAGAGCCTCTTCAGAAGAAGGAGAATAATACGGGAATGCCGGATGATCTCAAGGCGGGCGTGGAGAATTTGTCCGGAATTGATATGAGTAATGTGAGGGTGCATTATAATTCATCAGAACCTGCAGAGGTAGGGGCATTGGCGTATACACAGGGAATTAATATTCATGTAGCTCCGGGGCAGGAGAGATATTTGCCCCATGAGGCGTGGCATGTGGTGCAGCAGAAACAGGGTAGGGTTCATCCGACCATGCAGATGAGGGGAGGGATCCCGGCAAATGATGATTTAGAATTGGAGCATGAGGCCGACTATATGGGGAGGAAAGCAACTATCACTGGCCATTCCATGTCTCTTAATGTGTACTCCGATATCAAGGTTGTACATCCTCTCGATACGAAGAACGCACACGAACTTCCTTCCACTTTGCAGCGTGTGACTAAACAAGTCAGCTCTAGGGCGGCTAACCGTCTCAACAAAGCGAGAGACGCAATCAACTACACCAAGGTAACTATTCCAGCTGCCGGCAATCAGATTCCTGCTTTGAGATCCGAAAGTCTCAACCCTTACTTTCGCATGAAGGTCATGCGTAACGAAAAACCTCCTTCGATACAAGGTCATGTTTTTCCTGACCCTCCATACTGGCAATTCACTAGCAACAGCGCCAAGAAACTTGCCAGTGATAATCCAGCTGATTATACCAAGGCAAAAGCTCGTCTCGCCCACGGCGGCAACTGCGGCGAGCATGCCTCCGTCGCATATAGCTATCTTAGGGTCTTTGCCACTGGCGAAAAGATCGCCAAATGTTCCGTCGACGGACTCGACCACGCGTTTGTTCTAATCGGTGACCTAACCCCCGTGCTCGGTGACTTTGATGAAGAAATTGCGGTTGCTGATCCGTGGCCTACTCAAGCGAAGGCAACTCTTTGGGAAGATCATTTCGCCTACAAGCCTTGGCACATAAGTATAAACCAGCACCTATCTATGGTGGCCGATGGTCAGGATGTGGAGCCGCTCATTAGTGCCGGACTACAGCTCACCCCTGAAGGTCAGCAGGTAATTACCGAAAAATTGTCACCTGCCGATACGGAATCGTTTATTGAAGATCACAAGGGTCACCTTTGGAACCACCGACTTGCTTCTAAGGCTGGTAAGGAATACGATCATAGAGATCCTACCGGTGCATCCATAGGCATATGAAAATGAAGAAAATAGGAGATAAGCAGCAATGTCAGGTCCAATGCGACGAACTGCACCCATAAAAATGATCGAAGGCCCCTCCATCCGCCCACCTAGTTCCCTTCTGGAATGGCTCGATAAGAACGCAAGGTTTGCGTCCGGTATGCCAAGGCTTTTCAGGCTTCCTGTAGTGATCCATTTTCAAGACGAATATCATCTCGAACTTGGCGATGCTTTCATAGGGATATCCGAGGACAGTGTAAATATAGACTCAGTCATGCTTTCACTCGATACGGGAACCATGGGTGTATCGCTTTGGTCGCTCCTAAACAATCTTTGCCCTAAAACCTCAAATGTCTGCTCTGTCTGGCTAGATGGTTATTGGGGTCACATGGTTGGAGACGCCCAGTTCAGCGGAAGCAATATTCAGAAAATGGACGGGAAACGACCCTTTGCTGTCTTACGCCTGCACGGGTTGATTGACGCAAGAGCGAGGAGGAGCGTACTCCATGCGATGATGGAAGACGAATGAGTATTGATTATAAGCATTCCTTATTCTATCGAATATGACTAAAATTTTATACTGTATGGATGGGGATAGACATGACTGAAAGAACACAGGCTGCCAAAGCAACTGAGTCAAAAGCAGAAGCTCCAAGTTCACAAGTGCGAAAAGTTGAGCATCCCCTATCCATAAATTCGCCAGTCGAACAGATTCTATTCCTTCAGAGGACTGCAGGTAATCAGGCAGTCCAGAAACTGATTAAATCACGAGCCTTACAGGCTAAACTCAGGATCAGCCAGCCTAATGATATACATGAACAGGAGGCTGATAGGGTTGCTGACCAGATAATAAGAATGCCGGATCCTGTACTTCAGCCAAAGCGAAAATGTCCATTGGAAGAAGGTCTTTCGTGCGAAGAAGATGCGAAGGGAGAACTCAAGGACAGAACGCTGATGAAAAAGGAAGTGCAAACAAATGTTCGAAATTCTCATATTCCCTCCATTGTTCATGAAGTTATACAATCACCAGGAGAAACGCTGGATATCAATACTCGTACCTTTTTTGAACCCAGGTTTGGATATGATTTTAGCAATGTTAGGGTACACACTGATACACAAGCCGCCGAGTCTGCACATTCTATTAATGCGAAAGCCTACACTGTAGGTCGAGATATAGTATTTGGAATTGGCCAATATAATCCAAGAACTGATAAAGGACTTATAGCACATGAACTGGCTCATGTTGTACAGCAAGGGTTTGGTATCAAACAAATTCAGCGCCAGAGTAATGGTGGCTCTGACGAGTGCAAAGACAGAGGCCCGGCAGACGGTGAAGGTCATCCTTTGATATATAATTGCCAGGAAGCTAATTCCCTTGGAAGTCCGGAACAGAAACGATGTAAACGGCCGGCAGTAGGTCATGCACAACAATTGCTTAACAAATTCTTACACAGGTATGATAATTGGAAATCAGGCACAGGTACTGACACATTGGCTTGTGCAGGAGGAGATTCTGCACAGATCCAAGCCCTAAGAAGTACATTGCCTGCACAGCTTAAAGTTGATTGCTGGTTTGGTGATTTAACTTATCGAGCTACAAGAATGTTCCAATTATGCGATGGTGGGCTCAATGATGATGGCAAGATAGGTGAGAAAACTTGGCCTGCTTTAGAAATAGCAGGAACTGGCGGACTCCCACCAGCAAAAATCCCACCGACTAAAAAGCGGCCACCGACACCGATTCCTGCGCCAGCATTCCGTTGCGGGCCGGACGTTAGCAGCCAGGTGCGGGCAGCGGTCACCAAAGTTATCTCCAACTGGGCCGGTTGGAGCTCGTCGGAACGTGATACGCAATGTGATGCACTGGACAGTAGCAAACTTGGTACAGTCGCGTGGGACATCGAAGATCTACACAACCAGGCTTGGATCCTCGGTTACCAACCGACCTGCGCGACAGCCGGAGCTTCTCCTCCATGTCACAACTCGGTAGAAGTCGACAACAACTGCTACTACGCCGGGTCAGCAAACTATGTCGTCTTCGGAACCATGTGCAAGCTTTGTGACGGACACCTGGGATGGAAATGGCACACGCCCTATCTAGGATTTATCCGCGGCTTTCCGGAGTGGTATATGCAATACCTGATCACACTCTACAAGGGGCCGCTGCCCCTCCGTCCTGCGGCGGCGAACTACGTGCCCTCGTTAAAGTGGGCGACAGCCGGTTTCCACGGCTGGCCATCGGGGGGAGCCCCGCCTGCTGGCGATCGTCCAGGGTGTGCGACGGGTTGCCTAACGCCATACGGTGGTCAACCATTTGTGGTTCACTGGTGGCCCCATGCGCCCTTCTGATGTGAGCTGTGATGCCGGGCTGGTAGTGATTTCGTATCCATTTAAACCGCAATACCTGTTTCAACTGACCGAATACACAGCCATAGTCGGATGTAACAGAGCAATCAAGTGACTTTTATATTGTTTAGAATATATTTATTGTGAATATTCACATTCAAAATTGATATTTACTTTTTTATGGTTGCTTTAAAACGGAAAAATGTTTTCAGCCTACAAAAAATAGCGAAGAATCATAATTGTTTTTGAGAAGCTACTTTTTAAAGAAATCATAGTGAAAAATTCTAAATGGTAGTTAAAGAATACTTTTAACATACAATATTTTTTTAAAATTACGGTCATCAAGTCATCACTTGACAGACATCAAAGGAGGTATTTTATGACAGACAAAAAAGCTCTTTGTGTTGGAATAAACAAATTTCAGAATCTTCCTCAATCAAATTTGAATGGATGTGTAAACGACACGGCAGACATGACATCTATCTTAAAAAAATATAAGGGTTTTGAAGATGAAGATATTGTCAGGCTGGTCGATGAACAGGCTACGAAGGAAAATATCATGGAAAATCTTATTGAAATGGTAAATGGGGCAAATGAGGGCAAATACAAATATCTGGTATTCAGCTTCTCAAGCCATGGTACTCAGACTTCAGACCAGAATGGGGATGAGCCAGATAAGGCAGATGAGGCTTTCTGCCCAACTGACCTGACCCAGAAGGGCTCTATATGGGACCCAGATCACATTATCACCGATGATGAACTCTATAATCTTTTCACCCAACTCCCAAAGACAGCGCTTTTGGAGTGCTACTTTGATACTTGCCACAGTGGCACAGGTTTGAGAGCCATGGATTTCTTGCTTGATCGAAAGCCCAGATTCCTACCACCACCATCCCTGGAAGCCTTCGAACAGGTGAGCGAGTGCATGCCCAGGGGAATGGCCGAATCGCTTAAACAAAAGGGGCTGAGCTCGCAGATACTTTGGGCCGGATGCAGGTCTGATCAAACCAGCGCAGATGCCATAATAGATGGAACTTGGCACGGAGCCTTCACATATTATCTGTGTAAGAACATAAACGAGAACCAGGATAAGCTGAGCCGTAAGGAACTACTTGCCAGAGTGAGGACTGATCTCAAAAAGGGTAAATACTCTCAGACACCCCAGCTAGAGACAAAAGCTACCACGAGAAACTCCCAATATTAATAGACCCTAAATCTCTTTCCATGTTTCTCCAGCTGGAAACAAAAGATACCAAAGAGTTTCCTACAAGGGATGAAACTTGAAGATAAATATAAGACTGAAGAAAGCAAATTACTATGAACTGACTGGTTAATACATTCATAGTCCTCAGCGATGTACAGAACTGCATGATTTTCGGAGATCCTGCTGTCAGGTTTTGGATATACCCACCAAATAAAAATATCTCTGGGTGGGAAAAACAATTGCTCTGCTCATTGCTATGACAATCAGACAGATTAACTCAAGCTCAGGAAAATTGGTGAGCAATAAATCTCACATTGCGGATACCTGGTTAAGTCCCCAGATATTTCAACAGTGACCACTCAGATTCGATGAAACTATTTTTGATGTACATATTTACACTTTCCACAGGTTTGTAGGACAAGTACCTTCAGTTACCAGAAGAATTAAGTTTTTCTCACTGTCAAGCACACAGAAAAATCTACTTCCGGTTCCGTAACCGCGAAAACATGGAAAGTGCTGAAAAAAGGACCCTGTGCTGTTGCGATGTAATCGCAACTCCCAGAAAATCTCCGATTTCCTGTGATCCCGAAGCGAAACTCGGGGTGGAAAGCACTAAAAAAACTGTGCCAATATATTCTTTATTCCGTATTTTCCGCGCCTCAACAGTTTATTTCTTTTTTGGACTCATGAAGGAAATTAAGTAATTCCCTCTGATTCTAATGACCCAGCTATACCACTATTTGACGGATACATGAGACCATAGGATATTCAAATATTTCTCTTACAAACCAGGAGCGTTAATCTTCATCAATTCTTATTAAGGGACAAAACTGAGGTTTGGAGTTTAGCTTCACAGATTAGGGGACTGAGCCGATGGTCAGTTAATAAATCCGAGATTGAGGTCTTTGCTGGCTCCAGGTTGAAGGTGCAAAAAGTGCTGGCACTGGACTTTGCAAAGAGTTTTTCTTTTCATTTTTGAAGGATAACCAGAATATAACCCAGGCCTTTCGAATAGCCAGAGGCGGTAAGAAATGTAGCGCATCCTAACTCTGTCTGGTTAGCTTATATTTTACAGGTCGATTTTAAAGCCCGGAAAAGAGGTGTGTTTACGCTTTTTTATCAAGAATAGACATTAAGTGAGGCCATGAAAGGTGAATTAAGGGTTATAATTAGTTTGATTGAATGGACAAAGTGAGTAATTATAGCAAATCGAAAAACCAGTAAAACTTCAGCTAAAGGAGGAAAAGAATGCCTCTAATTGACACAATAACCAGTTTGTTTAACAGGAACGCTAAGAAGTATATGTATATACCGATTGATTTTAGCCATGTAAAGGATGCCACTTATAGTGCAGAACCACTGGAAGCCGGCAAGAATTACTTCAGATTATGGCTCAGTGAAATGTGTCTTGCTAAGGACCGCGAATGGTTTAAAAGCTTGTATCCGGTCGTCCACTCTATAATACACATCCAGTTTGGAAAGCAGGAGATAAGTCTTCCCTACGTTGCAGGCTCATTGAATCTTTCAGATGTAAATTCCAGCAACCTGGATAAAGTGATTCAATTAAACCACCCCATGACTTCATTGATGCCTTTTAACGGAGGAGCTGTTGAAGTTGCTGCCGGAATACTGGCAATGCAAGGAGAAGACTATCTTAACAGATTTATCAAAGTAATGGGAGATTTTTCAAGTATACTCGTTGTGCCACAGTTATCAACTGCCCTTAATGTTGCCGGACCTATAGCTAAAGGGGTCGAAGAGCTACTCGGTGTGAGCAATGGAGATATGCATCTGGGTTTACATCAGTCATTTGTTGGAAAAGGAGGAGGCAGTACAAACTGCCTAAAGGCTGGATACATTGCTGCGATATTGGCTGAGGAAGAAGAACTGGATACAAATGGATTGTGGGTCATGAATGACAGACTCCGCTATGGAACCAGCGCTGATGATAGCGAGCCGTTAACAGGATTCACTTATATGCTGTTTCGGATCGAGAGCCGTGAGGAAAGGGATGACATGGATGGGCTCACAAACATCTCGGAACCTTTTAATGAAGCCATAAGTGCATTAATGAATGGAGAAGAGGAACGGTCAAAAACTCTATTAAGAACATGCATCGCGGCTGCTATGACCTCACCTGACCTCACCAAAGCGGATAGAAGAAGGGTAGCTCAAGTGATGAAGACCGAGTTTGATGAAGCTCAAAATATGGTGGTACCAACACGTGGAGAGGTCAGACAAATAATACCTAAAGAAGCCAGAGAAATTGATAAGATCACTAACTTAAATAAGGCAATGCAGCGAGCAATATCAGTGGAAGAAGCCCTTGCTCGCGGTGAACCAACATTTGATGAAATATTCGGCATTATAGGCCATACTAAAGCGAGAACCCCAGAGAAATTAGAAGCGCCTCTGACCAGTAAAATCGAGCCGAGAGAGTTCGAAGCACCTTTGACAAGAAAAATCGAGCCGAGAGAGTTCGAAGCACCTTTGACCAGAAAAATAGAACCAAGAGAGTTAAAGACGCCTGTTGTTAGAGGTGGATTCGTTGATGACCAGGTAGCGTCTCCTAAAAATTCCCCTGAAGAAGCAAAAACGCTAATTCGCTATCCCAATATTGAATGTCGGGATAAGGTAAACCTGAGTGATGAACTCAATCTGTTAGTCCAGCTTCTTCTGAAATCGCCTGAACCAGAAGCAAAAGGTATCTCCATAGAAGATAAAGGCTTGCCTGATCAGCTGCCTGAGGTAGAAGTAGTAGTTTTTGCTAAGGGTTTTGATTTAAAGGGCAGTGACTCAAGAGTTCTCAAAGTAGATAGAGACAACGATTCAGAAGAGCGTTTTGTCCTTATCCCTAAAGAGGCAGGAGTACAGCAGATAAGAGTCGATTTCTACCAGTATGGAAGGCGCATTGGCACTGAACGCCGCAATATTCTGGTAACAAAAGAACCTGCTGTAAACGAAGAAGTAAAACAGCCCGAATCTTCCAGGGTTTTGCAGCTTAGCTCTGAACCCATATGGTGTCCACCAGATCTGGAAATTTGTGTGCAACTGGATAATAATGATAAAAGAATTCTAAGTTTTGTACTTCATACTGCGAAACAATTACTTATAAACTCCCGGACAGGGCACAAAATTGGATACCATCACGCCGAGTTTGGCCAGGTATCTTTAAAAGTATTTCCCGAGGAAATGATAAAGGCCCTGTACCATGAGATGAGCCAGATGGCAGGCCAGCCTGGAATTGATACAGAACAGCGGATGGCGGCTCTTGGTAATGATTTATGGGATGAGCTTATTCCTGAAGAGTTAAAACAGGAGTATTGGCGATTTAAGGATCATGTAAAATCCATACTCATCACCTCAGATGAACCGTGGATTCAATGGGAGATGATTAAACCTTACCGTTACAACGATGTTGCAGGCGAAAGGGAAGATGATCCTTTCTGGTGTCAAAAGTTTGAAATGTCTCGATGGCTTTCAGGACCTGCAACTGAAGTTGAACTTCCTATGGGTGCAGCACGGCCCGTAGCTCCTGCGGTGGTCAATCTGGATGCTGTCCGTGACGAGGTTATGTTTATAGAGCAGTTGAGCAGTCTAAATTCCGGGGTTACAGGTTTGGCTCCTTTCAGCGAGAAGGTGCAGGTAATTGACTTTTTAAAGAATGGGGCTTTTAGTATACTTCATCTTGCTACTCATGGTGCTTTCGATGCAACACTTCCTAACGACTCAGCTATACTGCTATCCGGTGGATATCTAAGACCCTCGGATATCCAAACACGTTTTGGTTTTCAGAGACCAAGACCATTAATTTTCATAAATGCATGTGAAGGAGCTCAAATGGGATTTAGCTTCACCGGATTAGGAGGCTGGGCAGATAGGCTGGTGAATAAAGCCCAGGTTGGCGCCTTTGCTGGAGCTATGTGGGAGGTGCAGGACGCACTGGCATTGAAGTTTACCAAGAGTTTTTACACCTCCTTACTCCAGGAAGGAAAAACTATCGCCCAGGCCTTTCGAATAGCCAGGGAGGCTGTAAGAGAAGCAGTCCGTCTAACTCGACCTGGCTAGCCTATGTTTTGTATGCCGATCCAGAGGCTTATATGAAGAAGCCAGTGTAATTGGGGGAATACCAATGAAATAGATTGACGAGATATTAGATAAATATAGAGATAAATCGACAAAGGAGGTAATGTTATGTCGTCACCATGTTATTGTGTCATAAAAGGTTGTTTTACTATCGCTAGCTATGAACCAGATGGAGATTCGGTCAGATTCATAGCAGACAGTCCGGATTTATATCAAAATCTTCATGGATCATATCACATCAAACCTTCAAAGCGCGATAGGAGTGTTCAACTGCGATTTGAAGCTGTAGATGCTCCAGAAATCCATTATGGTAGTGCAGCACAGTCATTTGGAGATAAAGCCCGCAATCAACTCCTCACATTGATGGGTTTTAAGAATATCCAGTATTACCCAAAAGATCCGGAGAAGGTGAAGTCCTGTGAGCCTGAAATAGTGCGTGGGGCTATTCTCTCGAAGGCGGCAGAAGCAAATGGACGTCCTATTTCTTACGTAATATTGGAAAACGATGCAGCCCTTTTTGAGGAAGGGGATTGGGTTAAGGTTGATCGTGCTTTGCTGGAAAAAACGATGAACTATTGTTTGCTTGAAGAAGGCATAGCCTAACAGTATATACTTCCACTCCTTTCATTCATCGTAAGCTTCTGCACAAAATAGCCTCAAAAGCTCGGGATGCCAACAAAGGTATCTGGGAATTAGATATGACAACTGAGTTTGTACTGGAAGATCAGGATTCTATTTGCCCTGATGGCCAGTTAATTCTCCCCAAATTATTCGCCGATGCACGGATTACTTAAAGGATGTGAATAAAGGTTTCAAGGGGAATTTAAAGGACTGGTTAATTTCGGTTTCAACTGGCTCAAGAAATGAGAACGACAACGTAGTTGTCCACAACTACCTTGAGTTGCAGCTCAGTGACCTCATCGAACAGCGTAACAGGAGAATAATTTTTAAAGCTGACCTGCTTGACATTATGTTTGTGGAAAAGTAAGATTATTTCTCACTGAAGCCAGAAACAGAGTTATAAAGAAAGTCCATCTTCGCAGCAAGTTCGAAGCAGCAGATCGAAATTGATGGATAAAACATAAAAATAAAGACTCTTTTTTATTCTCCGACTTTTAAACTATAATAATAAACTCGTAAAAGTGCTCAGCCTAACCCTCAAATATCTTTCATGAAAACAACTCGATGTTCTCCAGGCCCGCTGTAATCGAAAACGACCGGTATTCCATTAATAGCACCATTTCCGGTCAATTCCATCCCCATGCTTTTATGAAACATTATTGATTCAAAGTTTGTTGGTTTTGTTATAGCTTTTATCTTTGAGAAATGCTTTTCCCTGGCACATCCGATAAAATGTTCATATAGTTTTCTA
>CAWJYV010000002.1:0-175471 GCA_963847185.1 uncultured Methanosarcinaceae archaeon
AACCGGAACAGGGGCAAATACGTTTCCGGGTTATCAGGAACTTGTAATCTCAATACTGTCCGAGCTTTGCAAACTTCCTTTTAAAAGGGCAGTTGACAGTTTCGAAGCTTTGCAGAGCCGATCCCAGCTTGCAGCCTTTTCAGGATCTCTCCGGGAACTTGCACTTGAACTTATAAGAATAGCTAACGATCTCAGGCTCCTTAATGCCGGCCCTACCACCGGAATTTCCGAAATTGAACTTCCGGCTGTACAGCCGGGATCATCCATAATGCCAGGGAAATATAATCCTGTAATGGCCGAATGTCTTGACATGATAGGCTTCCAGATTGTGGGAAACGATACAACAGTCGCTCTTGCAGCTCAGGCAGGGCAGCTCGAGCTAAATGTTATGACCCCTGTAATGACCTCCAATATTCTTGTATCCATCTCCCTATTAACGAATTATCTACCAGTTTTTCAGGAACGTTGTGTAGAAGGGATTAAGGCTCATGAAGATAGGTGCAGAGCTTACCTTGAGCTAAATCCTATTCTTGTAACTTTTCTTGCTCCAAAGATCGGGTATCTTAAGGCTGCAGAAGTCGCAAAAGAAGTGCTGAAGAAGAAAATGCCTGTTAAGGACATTGTAATAATGAGAGGAATTTTAAGTAAAGAAGAAGCCGATGAGCTACTTAAAATTGAAAAGTTATTATAACTTTCATCTAAATCCATCTTCAAGCATTTCACAGGCAACTATACTTAAGACCGGCATAATTAGCTTTTATTAATCGTTATTATGTATTTCATTTTTTATCGAGAGATAACAATTCTCGAATACTTTCTGATTGCCACTGATCTCGAACATGCTATATCCAAACAATTTAGCATATTCTTCAATCTTTGCATCGATGTCCTTTACATATGTAAGACCTGTATTGACTTTTGCAACTCTTGAATATCCTGCTAAGTTATTGATCTTTTTTGCCATTTTTATTGCCTTTTCAGGATTAGAATGAAGTTTATTAATGTTTAAAAGTTCTTTCCATGAACTGGCATACATAGGTGTAAAAAAGAAAGCAGGCTCTTTACTGTGGGTTTTAAGCAATTTAAGGTAGTTTGCACCACCTCCCACCGTTGCTCCGATGCAGTCATCTACGATTCTTTCGTCATCCCTTAGTATCCGCACCGTGCAACTATCTTTTTCCAGGCAGAAGTCTTCCTCCACATTGCCCAGAACGTTACCACAAAGACCGTAAAAAATGAGTATTCCATTGGAGAATGGTGTCATTTCCCTGATATTTTGATAAACTTCAGATTTCAATATTTTTGGTGCTGCATGAAGCCCAAGTTCCATAAGGTTAATTACAACAGCGAGTTCATCCTTGTCGACATTATTAAGTGCCTGTGGTAGCTTTTTGAACGGAACAATGTCATAACAGATATGCTGTTCATCTAGTTTTTCTATAAATTCGGAGATATTCCCATTTGCTACAATTAGAATTCTCTTTATTTGAGAATCATTTACAATAAGCCAAATTATTTCATCCTGAAGTATTTTACAACTCAAAATACTCAAAACAGTCATTTATCTTCTCCCATTTAGAGAAGTAATAGTACTATACTATATACTTATAGGTTAGAAAGACGACCATAGTACATTCACAATAAAGAATAATAAGCATTACTATCCCAGGAAAATATCTTTTGTCCTTCGGAGCTTAGTTTTAAAATTGAACTGGGAAAGTAGCCTCTAAACTACTGCGCTAAGACCACTATTCTGCGAGAAAGATTACAAAAAAATCTCTGCGAAATTTATTCGTGCATCTGTAATTTAGAGAGATTGTGCCTATAAATTCCTTGATGTCTGTATAAACTACTCAAACACAAATTAAATAATAAAAGAACCGTCTGGGGCTTATTTTACAAATATCACAAAAGCAATTTATAAAATCAAATTAATATTAGTTAGTGGGGATGCTCATTAATATTTGACTCACGGGACGAAGTTAAAAACAAATTAATTGATAGATCGATATTGATCGGGGGATGAATTGAGTGACTGTTGAGGAAAATCTTCAATTGATGATAACACTGGATGATGCATGGAATTCACAGGACTGGGATACATTCAAAAAGCGTCATTCAGAAGACACTGCTGTCTATTGGCCAGGTCAACCTGAGCCAACAAGAAGTAGAAAAGCACACCACGAAGAAGCTATAGAATTTTTTAAAACTTTTCCTGACAACCACGTTGAAAACAGACCTTATAAAGTACTTTTTGGCCAGGAAGACTGGACATGTTCAGTAGCCACATTTACGGGCACTATGAAAGGTCCCATGAAAATGGCTGATGGAAAGGAAATTCCACCTACAAATAAGAAATTTGAGGTGGAGTTTTGTACTGTTGCTCACTGGAAGGATGGTGAAATTATAGAAGAGAGGCTTTTCTACGATCTTGTCGGGTTGATGAAGCAGATTGGTCTGATGTAACTTTAGACTTTTAGTTGAAGCACCGGATTTCACAAGTATAAAATGAGCTAGAATGTGCCTGTGCCCTTTATAACCAAGAGCTAATGCTCCAGGCAATCGAAGTAGCCAGCTTAGGGAAGTTACATAGTCACCTTCTACTTGCATAAGAAATGATGAGCAAGCGACTGAGTGATTGATTTCAAACACTTTACATTTTTTTTCTTTGATAGAGCTAACATGAAATAATGATCCATTTTCTAGCTAAATTAATCATAGAGTTTGAGTTAATCTGCAAATTAAATAATGAGGAATAGGAATGATTGAAACTAGAAAGATAGCAAAGGTTCTGAAGAGTAAACCTACAATTGAAGGAGCAGGCGTTCACCTCAAACGGGCGTTTGGGTTCAGCCAAGTTCCCATGTTCGATCCTTTTTTGCTCCTTGATGATTTTAGATCCGATAATCCAAAAGACTACATCAAAGGATTTCCCTGGCATCCTCATCGCGGTATAGAGACGATTACATATGTTCTTCGTGGAGATGTAGAACATGGAGACGGTATGGGTAATAAGGGAATTATTTCATCAGGTGACGTACAATGGATGACTGCCGGAAGTGGAATTGTCCACCAGGAAATGCCCAAAGGAGATCATAAAGGTTCAATGTACGGATTTCAGCTATGGGCGAACCTTCCGAAATCTCACAAAATGATGGATCCGCGATACAGAGACATTAAAAGTGCTCAAATCCCAGTTGTATCGTTAAATAATGGCACGAAAATAAGGGTCATTTGTGGAAAGGTGGGAAATACGCAAGGGCCAGTTCAAGATATAGTCACTGATCCAGAATATCTTGATATAACTGTTCCAGCTGAATCTGAGTATTCTCATCCTACCAAACAAGGACACAAGGTATTAGCTTATGTCATCGAGGGAAAAGGGTACTTCTGCAAGGAGAAAGAGCCATTTTCATATGAAATGGAAGGTGTTAATTATTTCGATATGAAGCGAGATCCCTTCCTGGAAAACGGAGATCTCGTTCTCTTTGATGATGGTGATCAAATTGTGGTTTCAACCGAAGGAGATAATGTCAGGTTCTTGCTAATATCTGGAAAGCCCATTGGTGAAACAGTTGCGTGGTATGGTCCGATTGTAATGAATACGCAAGATGAGTTACGCATTGCTTTTGAAGAGCTTAATAAAGGGGCTTTCATTAAGTATAAGAAGATACCCGCTGAAAGTTAAGACGCTTTTTTAGTAGGTAAATTTCTCATCTGTCCTGAGAAAGAAAAGATCAAAAATAATTAAGGCACATAATCTTGGAATAGCAAAGAGATTAGACCGTAGACCTAAAAAGCGGTAGAGAATGTGTCTTTTATTAATTCTCTTTTTCTTTTGCGCTGAACTCTATGACAAATTCAGTACATTTATCTCTCTTTAACTCGATTTCCCTATCTAACTGATCTATAAGAGTAGTTATCATTTGTATGCCAAAACTATCAAGCTTTTTAATATCAAGATTTTCAGAAACTCCTATACAGTTGTCTGAAACATTCAAGGTAAAACTGGTACTTTTATTGCCTTCCTTTTCGTAGTTTGACAGTTGAAAATAAGGAGAATAATATAAATAGACATTTTTAAGTAAAGAGTATTTTATCAAAATGAAAGAACTATTAATATTATTTATAAGCTTATTATTCATCTCTGATTTATAAAATTTTTGTCTATGAGTTGTACAAGTCAAGAGCTAAAAAATATATACACCTTATATTTAAAAACAAAATGGCTTAGACGAGCTAAATAAAGTTATACATTTTTCAGAGTCCAGTCTTGTAGGAGTTCGTGCGTTCGAATCGCACCTCTCGCATCAAACTTTTTTTAACCGATTGATTTTCTTTTGTACCAGTCTTCAGATCTCGTATGGTGGCTCTGATGCCGATAAGCTGAAATCCCCAGTGACCATCCCGAAAATTAAAGCCAAAAGAGTAGTTCCCGTATTAGATTCAAATTTCATAGAGATGTATCATTAAAAGGCTTCTTTTTTTCTGTATTCTCCGAAAGCAGCTTGATTTTTAACCTGCTATTCTCCTAGATCAGAAGAGTTTTCAGTTTTTCCTTCAAAAAGTAGTATAGATTATAGGAAATAAGCCTAAAACTGGAGAAACAGCAATGTATAGGAATAAAGGTTGCTGTTCTTTTCTGCAGGTTTTGTAGACTCAGACTGTAAATATATGCAATTTTGAAAACTAAATCCTTAACAGCAGAAGATATTTTCCTGGTATAGTAATGCTTATTTTAGTCCAACGCCTATAATTGTAAATGGATATTCTAGAGAGAAAAGACCTTCGAGGGGCTAACCTTCAGGGAGCTGACCTTATAGAAGCTAACCTTGAAGGAGCTAATCTTCAAGGAGCTAATCTTCAAGAGGCTAATCTTCGAGGAGCTAACCTTCAAGAGGCTAACCTTCGAGGAGCTGATCTTTTTTATGCTGATCTTACAGAGGCTAACCTTCAAGGGGCTAACCTTATGGAGGCTAACATTGAAAAGGCTACCCTTCAATTGGCTAAACTTCATTTGGTTAACTTTAAAGAGGCTAACCTTCAAGGAGCTAACCTTCAAGGGGCTGACCTTTATGGAGCTAACCTTCAAGGGGCTAACCTTCAGGGAGCTAACCTTTATGGAGCTGACCTTCAAGAGGCTAACCTTGAAGGGGCTAACCTTGAAGGGGCTAAACTTGGGGGAGCTAAACTTGAAAGGGCTTACCTTATAGAGGCTAATCTTGAAGGGGCTAATCTTGAAGGGGCTAAACTTGGGGGAGCTAAACTTGAAAGGGCTAAACTTGAGAGGGCGTACCTTATAGAGGCTAATCTTGAAGGGGCTAATCTTGAAGGGGCTAATCTTGAAGGGGCTAAACTTGGGGGAGCTAAACTTGAAAGGGCTAAACTTGAGAGGGCGTACCTTATAGAGGCTAATCTTGAAGGGGCGTACTTTATAGAGGCTAACCTTGAAGGGGCTAATCTTGAAGGGGCTAACCTTAAATGGACTTACCTTATAGGGGCTAACTTCAAAGAGGCTAAACTTAAAGGAGCTAACCTTAAAGGGGCTAACCTTCAAGAGGCTGAACTTGAGAGAGCTGACCTTAAAGGAGCTTCCCTTGAAAGAGCTAACCTTAAAAAAGTTCACCTTGAAGGGGCTAACCTTGAAGGGGCTAACCTTCAAGAGGCTAACCTTGAAAGGGCTGATCTTAAAGGAGCTCATCATTTATCACTTGACCAGCTTTCAAAAGTGAAAACACTTCATGATACAGAATTAGACGAAGAGCTCTACACACCATTAAAAAAGAAGTACCCTGCCCTTTTTGAAGTACCATAGCCACAAATCCTCAAGGATTAAGGCTTTTAAGGCATGTAAGATCAGAGAGCTGGTTTTATCCAGATTTCCCCATTTAGTAAAAGGACAAGATGCTTAATTCAATGAGGGTTACACAAAAGGTAGTAAAAAATAAAAAGTAAAGTTTATACAGATATCGTCTCAAGCTTTACCCGTTTAAAAATAGCAGTTACCCTTCCTTCTTCATCAATATCATTCTTGATCAAAACCAGTTCCCAGCCTTCATTTCCTATTCTTTCAAGTTCGCTCATTTGTTGTGGCGTGTTAACACCATCAATCCTGCGAGAATCATACTCCCATAAATGTATCATTTAATGTCCCTCCTGTTAAAGATTAAAGAGAATTTTTGTAATTTTTTATATTGCAATGATACTATAAATAATCCGAAAAGAAAAAAATAAGGCAAAAATACCTCCTCCTGCTCTATATTAACATTAAATGTTATCTCGGTGCTTATAGGTTGCAACCTGCCTATATATCACGGACAATTTTTATAAAAATCCTATTAAAAATACGAGGGGCAGGATTCTGTGAGATTTGTTATATTTCTTGATTTTTGTTGTTTTTTCTCTTATATAGGGGAATGACTGAATATTACCAAAAAATTCCAGCATGGCATAGATCTCAACCGTTTCTAATGATGGGGAGAAATCATGATTTCCTAGGAAAAACTTGGGTATCCTTATGAAAGTTTTTCATATTTCATACCTGTGGCAACGGCTCATGAGTGTTTGGGTGGGTATTTGACATCTAGAGCCCTTATTATACCCAATATTAACAGCAATATCGATAAGCCTAAAATGAATTGATAATCAAATCTTTGGGCATATACCCCTGCCGCGATTTCACGCATGACTATTAAAATCGTAGCATCGGTTACATATGTAATTCTGATTTCTTCATGTTCACGAAAATCAATAAAAGTCTTGAAAAGATCAATAAGAACAAAAATTGTGAGGACACTGGATACTATTTGACCAAAACCACCCCCAAGAGTCCCGAATAGAATTGATTTGATCTGCAGGAGGATATTTATCACCCCAGAAAGTAGCGCAAGTATCAGTATATAAAGGATAATAACAGTGACTAAATCAATTATTGTTTTAAATATTTTATTCTGATTTATTTCTAATAATTTATAATGGCCTCTCAATTAATTCCCCCCCGTAAAAAGATTAGGGCCCTTAAATTCCAATTATAATATATTGGTACTCTTATAATATTAATTAATAAGCTAATTCCAAAACCAATAATTTGAAGAGGATACCTTTTTCTTAACATTTTTGTGATCTGGGACGAAAGTTGTCCCGATTTTTCAGAGAGTATACAATATGATTATCTTTATCCACATGGACCTACACTCAGGTCTGGAGGAATCAGGTCGCATTATTGCGAAAAGTTATATGCGAAAAGTTATATCCATGTCTTGCGTTTACGAATCCTATGAAAAAAAGATTTTCCAATAAAATCCTCATTATTGGTTATGGCTCAGTTTCACAATGTACTTTACCCCTTTTAATGGATAAACTCGATGTTCCGCTCGAAAACATTACCTTAATTGATTTTGAAGACAAATCAAAAGCTCTAAAAAAGTATACTAATCAAGGATTAAAGTTTGTCCGTGAAAAAATTACACGGGAAAATTTGAATCAAGTTCTGTCACAATATATGGAAAATGAGGGCTTGCTCATTGATCTGGCGTGGAATATCGATGCCAATGAGATCATTAAATGGTGCCATGATCACAATGTATTGTACGTTAACACCTCGGTTGAAGTATGGGATCCTGCTGAGGAATTTTTGACTCAAAGTATGTTAGAAAAATCGCTTTATATACGGCAAATGAGATTGCTTGAACTTTCTCGTGATTGGAAAGATGCGCCGACTGCTGTTATTGACCATGGCGCAAATCCTGGCTTGATAACCCACTTCGTAAAGCAAGGCTTGCTGGATATTGCCGCCCGCACCTGCGCTGATAAGAAAGTATCTCCTGAGGATGAACAGGAAATTGCCCTCCTTGCAAAAAACAGGGATTTTGCCCGCCTGGCTAAGAAATTGGGAGTTAAAGTGATCCATTGTAGCGAGCGAGATACTCAAATTGCCAACCGATCAAAGGAAGTTAATGAATTTGTAGGAACATGGAGCATTGAAGGATTGAGGGAAGAAGGAACGGCTCCGGTTGAAATAGCTTGGGGAACGCATGAGAGCAAACTGCCGCCCCTAGCGCATATACCTCCGTACGGACCGAAAAATGTGATTCTCTTACCCCAGATGGGCATTAATAAATGGGTCAGATCGTGGATACCAGATGAAGAAATTGTAGGTATGGCGATCCGTCATGGCGAAGCATATGGCCTTTCACAGCTGTTAACTGTTTGGGAAGATGGCAAGGAGAGCTATCGGCCTACCGTACATTATGCTTATATGCCCTGTAATGATACACTTTCCTCTCTTTGCGAATTGCGAGGCCGGAATTATGAGCTTCAATCCAGACTCAGGATTATGACAAATGAAATCATATCTGGCGAGGATATAATGGGGGCACTCTTGATGGGCCATTCTTATAATTCCTGGTGGACTGGGAGCTCATTGAGCATTGAAGAGGCCAGATCACTTGCTCCCGGTCAGAATGCTACTACTCTTCAGGTAGCTGCAGGCATTGTTGCTGCTGTACTCTGGATGCTTGAAAATCCGCGAGAAGGTATTAAAACACCTGAAGATTTGCCTCATGATTTTGTCCTGGATATTGCCAAACCGTATCTTGGAAAATTTATTTCCACACCGTCGGACTGGACACCACTTAAAAATCGCAAAATATTTTTTAAAGAAAATCCAGCCGTGAAACACAATCCTGATCCATGGCAATTCGAAAATTTTCTTTTCGTAGGTTAATCCTAAGTGAACCACCCCTTCCGGCCAGACTGATGTCTGTCGAAGAAGGGGTCTTCCCACCTGCCTCTGCATTAAATACCAAGCGATAGGAACAATACTGAAGTCATGTTAATATGGTTTGACGCCTTAGAATACCGTAAAGTAATGGTTTTAAGATTTATTCACATAGAAATAAGGGGATTTGAAAACGTTATCATTTGACGATGAGAAGTTAGTTGACCAAACTTTAATAAAAGAGTAAATAAGCCAGCATGCGAAAGTTACCCAGCCAGGCTAAAGACGCCAGGTTCAGAGCATGGTCTCGTAGGAGTTCGAGCGTTCGAATCGCACCTCTCGCCTAATTCATTTTTATCTTTTTCTGTAATTATTTGCATGAATAAGACTTCTACTTCTGTTTTTTCTGTGACCTTGAGTGTAGAGAAGTCACAAACGAAAAGTAGGAAGGTTGAGGTAGGAGTGGGAATGAGACGTACTCGTTCATATGCCACTTAATAAGCAATAAACTCTGCTTTTTGTGTGAAGAAAAAAAGTATAGAATCACTGAATTTACAGAATTTTACAACTATCTAGAAGATTCGATACGATGTGAGATTTACAATTAACATCAATCTTTAAAGAGTCTACAACGCAGTATAACGCAGTATTAATGATTCTTTTTATTCTATATTTCAATAAAGGACTCAGTTCCAAAATTTAGTGATTTTTGCATTTTTCGATTGAAGTATTGAGTTTCTAAGAAGAATTCGGGCTTCGATCAAACTCAATATTCAAGATATTCCGGTATCAATCAATAGGTTACGCTCAAAAGGTTATAGCCATTTACAAAATCCAGTGATTTTCAGTTTTACGTTTATCACTGGATTCTGGTACTGAGTTTTATGATTCCACAGTACATAATAACCCCTACTGATTGAAAATGATGAAGGGAGAAAAATAAGATAATAGTTACAAAGAGACTGAACTTTAGAGAGATTTAATTATCTCCGTTGCCTTTCTTTCTCTAACTGAAATTTCGTCAGGATTGATGCTCAGAGAAGCCAGAAATTGTTTAAAAGCTTCGAATTTCATTTTTTTGGCTCTTCATTGTTTTGTATGGGTTGAAACTAATTGCCCAGTTGAAAAATGACTAATTCAAAAAAATCATCCATCGTGAGATGGTTTTTCTAAATAAATTGTGTTCAAACATTAACCATATTTGGGAAGCAATCATAAATTACCCACTCTAAACAGCGAAGAGCCCATTTACTCCAAAATATATAATGGAAAAAATGGAACAACTATTATATTGTTCCTGTGATTGAAAAAACATCTAATTTGAAGAGGATACTGGCTTTTCTCTCCGGGCTTGGTAACTATTATATAGGATTCTATTCTTTCGGTATTCATTCTAACTAGTTACACATGTAACCATCTATCTGATTATAACTGAAAAAGGATCCTTTTATGTCTTTTCAACAAAAAATAAACAATTCTAACGAAAATTTAAAGAGAAATTTAAAAGGAACAGTGCCTCTGTTAGCCCTTCTGACAGCTTTTCCTGCGCTGTCAACGGATATGATCCTGCCTGCAATTCCTTCCCTGGCTGAAACCTGGAACCAGCCTCTATCTGTGATTAACCTGATTCTTGTCTGCTTCTTTGTGACCTACGGGTTTTTCCTTCTATTTTACGGCCCAATTTCCGACAGGTTCGGACGCCGTCGCCCTCTTCTTTTCGGACTTGCAGTGTATGTAGTGGCAAGCCTGCTCTGTGCTTTTGCATCAAATGCTTCCATACTTATAGGTTTTCGCATATTACAGGCTGCAGGAGCTGCTGCCAGCTCATCTTTATCCATGGCAATGACAAAAGATATATTCTCAGGCCCGGAAAGGGAAAGAATTCTCGCATACACAGCTGTTATTATGGCCCTTGCCCCTATGCTTGCTCCGGTTATTGGCGGCTGGATACTTCTGGATTTCTCCTGGCACTGGATATTCTTCGTACAGGCCCTCATGGGAATAATCGGATTGTTTGGAGTTCTTCGTTTTCCGGAAACCCTGTCCGAAGTATCTCAAACTCCTTTATCCAGGGTCATGCATACCTACGGGAGACTGCTGCTAAACCCTTCCTACATAGTAATGGTTCTGGTTATGTCAGTAAGCCTTTTCCCACTATACAGTTTCATTGCAGGTTCCTCATCCATTTATATCAGCGAATTTGGCCTTAGCGAACAGAAGTACAGTTACTTTTTTGCTTTTAACGCCCTTGCGCTTATGATTGGCTCCTTCTCCTGCCTCAGGCTGACAAGAAGTATCAGCTCAAAGCGCATTATGACCATAGGATTTATAGGAATCTTTCTGGGAGGGATTTTGATTCTTCTCAACGGACAACACGGCCCCTGGAGCTTTGCTTTGCCCATGTTTATGATTACGTTTTCCCTGGGCTTAAGTCGACCCCCAAGCAACAACCTTGTGCTGGAGCAGGTCGACAGAGACGCAGGTTCAGCTTCTTCCCTCATGATCTTCAGCTATTTCACCCTTGGAGCTGTGGGTATGTGGTTCATTTCCCTTGAATGGGGCGATAAGATTCCTGTTCTTGGAGCCATTGCCTTTGGCTGTGGAGCTCTGGTCCTGAGTACCTGGTTTATTTTGCAGAAAAAAGGTATAAAGAGTACTGCTTAAAATTAAAAAATCCTTCAATAAGCGAATAGTCCTGGTTCATCGATTCCATTAGAGCCTACCGAAAAGTGATTACCTGCTATAACTTTTACAATCTGCAATATGCAAAACCGAAACTGAGACTCTGAGATTATAGATCCATTGTAACTTTTCAACATGCATTAACGACTTTTCGGATAGGCTCCAAATATTTCAATCTTAAATGTGCCTTGGGAGTTAGCCGCAAGTTATCAGCTTTAAATTTCGGTTGATAAACCGGAATTAGAAGAAGAGCCACTCTGAGCTGAAAAAATACAGAAAAAAAGAGAAAACAATGTATGAAAGGAAGGGAAAGGAAATTTCTTTCCTTTCTTAACTTCAGTTCAACCTTGCTTTCATCTTGTCCACAATTATGTAGTCCTTAATGGCACTTACAGCATCGAAAGGCATGAGTATATAGTTATCCGTTTTTCTATACCTGGAAGTGTCAAAGTTGGGATTCGGGGTGATCATCAGGTCAATGATGTTTCCCCCTTTAATTTCCATTATAACGTTGCTAAGCGTTCCTATCTCTGTTCCGTCGGTAGCCATTACCTGCTTGTTGAAGAGAAGGTTCCTTGCAAATACTTTAGACATTTATATCGTTTCTCCGTCTGAATCTTATGTGGGTTTGGGGAAATCTGGTTTTCCACTTTGGAATTAACTTTTTCAATTTGAATTTTACTTCTTTTGAAACTGTATTCCCTAAAAACTTTTCCCTTTTAAGAGTTATTTTTTAAGAGAGTACTCAACTGAGAGTACTCAATCAAATTTTTACCTGTAGCCAACATAGCCAGCTGTTTCTTTGGGCTTCTGCCCTCCCTTAAACTGCGCTTCTATCTTTTGATAAAATTCAGCAATATTTTCGGAGATAGTAGGCTTTACTTTCTTCAGAGCTTCCCTGAAGTGCCTCATTTCGATCTTTTCTATATTGAAATTCTCCCTCAGCGCAGTCATAACAGCTTCCCTGCACACGGACTGGATATCGGCACCAACATAACCCTCAGTTATATCTGCAAGGTTTTCAAGATCCACATCTTCGGCAAGAGGTGTGTTATTCGTGTGGATTTTAAATATCTTGAGTCTTCCCCTGCGATCAGGAGCTCCTACATAGACCAGCCTATCGAAACGGCCAGGGCGTATGATTGCAGGATCAAGGAGGTTAGGACGGTTGGTTGCGGCAATAACTACCACGTCTTTAAGAGTCTCAAGCCCATCCATCTCCGTCAGAAGCTGGTTGAGCACTCTCTCAGAGGTGCGGCTGTCTGTTGATTCCATACCCTGCATCGCAGCAACTGAGTCAATTTCATCAAAGAAAATCACACAGGGAGCAACCTGCCGTGCTTTTTTGAAAATTTCCCGGATAGCTTTTTCGGACTCTCCAAGCCATTTTGAGAACATTTCAGGCCCTTTGACGCTTATGAAATTGGCATTGGATTCTTTAGAAACAGCCTGAGCTATCAGGGTCTTTCCAGTCCCAGGAGGGCCGTAAAGTAAAATTCCCCTTGGAGCTTTTATGCCCATCTGAGCGAACTTTTGAGGGCTCTTCATGGGCCATTCCACAGCTTCAACGATTGACTGTCTTGCCTCATCCAGCCCTCCTACATCATCCCAGCCAACCGACGGCATTTCCACATATATTTCTCTCAAAGCCGAGGGCTCAGCTTCCATCAGGGCATCTTCAAAATTTTTCTTTGTTACGAAGATCTTTTCCAGCCTTTCCGGCGGAATTGCTTCCTTTTCAAGGTCAAGGTCGGGGAGATTTTCTCTGAGGCAGCGCATGGCAGCTTCCTGGACCAGAGCCAGAAGGTCAGCGCCTACAAAGCCCTGGGTTCGTTCAGCCAGATATTGCAGGTATCTGTTGATCTCCTCTTTCTTTTCTCTTTCCTGAGAAGCTTCATCGCTTTCTATTTCGACTTCTATTCCAGCCTCTAATTCAGATTCTGGACTTATTTCCTCATTACTCTTTATTGGCATGCCCCTGGTATGAATCTGCAGGATCTCGTACCTGTCCTTAGTATCAGGTACGCCGATATGGATTTCCCTGTCAAAACGTCCGGGTCTCCTGAGAGCAGGATCGATTGAATCTACACGGTTAGTGGCCCCTATAACCACAACCTGCCCTCTTTCCTCCATTCCGTCAAGAAGAGTCAGGAGCTGGGCAACTACTCGTCTTTCCACTTCTCCGGTTACATTTTCTCTCTTAGGAGCGATGGAGTCGATTTCATCTATGAAAATCACTGATGGCGCATCCTGAGTTGCCTCTTCGAAAATTTTTCGAAGCCTTTCCTCGCTTTCCCCATAGAATTTACCTACAATCTCCGGGCCGGCAATGTAATGGAAACTAGCTCCGGATTCGTTGGCTACGGCTTTAGCAATCAGGGTTTTCCCCGTTCCAGGCGGGCCGTACAGGATAACTCCTTTCGGAGGTTCTATATTAAGATGGGCGAAAAGTTCCGGGTGTTTCATTGGCAACTCTATCATTTCCCGGACACGCATGATCTCATCGCCAAGGCCGCCTATGTCTTCATAGGTGGTTACTCCCCTTGTTGCCTTTTCGTAGCCCTGTACCGGTTTTTTACGTAGTTCGATTATTGTTGCTTCCGTTACAAGAACAATTGTATTTGCAGGGTCGGTTTCAACAGCGACCAGGGGAATTACCTGGCTTGTTGTCAGAGATTCAGTCATGGGCTGAGACATTGAGTTGATAATTGGAACAATGTCTCCCTTGAACACAGGCCTTTTGAGGATATGCCTTTTTATAATCTCATTTGCGTGTTCTCCGAACTGAAGTTCAGGTCCGCCCTGTGTCATGCTTTCCGGGAGCGCCAGAATAAGTTTTTTTGCTTCCGGAGCATCTACTTTTTTGATGGTTACCTTCTCTCCTATAGAAACGCCTGCATTTTGCCGGATGAAGTTATCAATTCTCACAAGTCCCTGTTCCCAATCCTGCCTGTCTGCTCTCCAGACTTTTGCCGTGGTTTTTTTCTTCCCCCGTATTTCCACGATATCGCCTGGCGAGAGCTGAAGTTTCAGTAAAGCTGTAGGATCAAGTCGGATAATTCCTCTTCCAAGGTCGATAGGATATGCCTTTTCAACCTTCAACTGTATTTCTTCCATGGCTCATCCCGAAAATGGTTGTCTTTTTGATTGTGTTTTTATTTGGTAATTATATATAATTAACAGACATCAAAATATTTTATAAATTCCGGAATATATAGAACTAATTATACATTAGATTAGATTATACATTATTATTAGATTCTCTTTTTATTTCAATGCCTGTGATCAGGAATTAATTCAAACGGCTTCTTATTACTCCTGTTGAGGAACACCCAGGATTTAGATTTCTGTCCAGCATTTCTATCCCGGTAGAAAATACCTTTTCATAAAAGGCCTTTTTAGAAAATGCCAATTATAGCCTGTATTTTTTCCAGATAGCAACTTTGCGGTAGAGGTAGACTCAATAATTAAGTACTTATATTATAATGCCCGGGTTATATCATCTTCTATATCCTCTATTTATTAAATAAGTTTACCCCTCATTTCGTTTTCCTCCGGGATCAATATATCTACAGCTTTTGTGTATAAAACTGTTTAATATCAATCAAACTTTGATATAATTCGAACATTATAGCATCAGAAGCTTGATGCTTCTTAGGACTTATACAATTAATATCAGGAATTTGACAGCATGAACTTTGAAGTAGCGCAGAACACAATTGTTGATTTTATCCGGAACGAAACCCACAAAGCAAGTGTGAGCGGAGCTGTTATAGGAATTAGTGGTGGTATAGATTCAGCTCTTACCGCAGCCCTTACTGTAAAAGCTCTCGGAAAAGATAATGTGCTTGGAATCCACATGCCCGAATCAGGCCTGACTCCTGATGAAGATAGCGAAGATGCAAAGGCTCTTGCAGACTGGCTCGGGATCGAGTTCCGGACAATTGACATTGCAGATATTATTTCGGCTTTTATGGTTGCAGTTCCAGAAAGTGAATCTGCAAGCAGGCTCTGCAAAGGCAATCTTAAAGCAAGGGTCAGAATGTCTCTCCTTTACTTCCACGCAAACCAGATGGACCGTATGGTCTTGGGCACAGGTAATAAAACCGAGATTCTTCTTGGTTATTTCACTAAATACGGAGATGGAGGCGTTGACCTTGAACCAATCGGCGGACTTTATAAAACAGAAGTCTGGGAGCTTTCTCGAATACTTGGAGTTCCGGAAGCTCTTATTACCAAAAAGCCGTCAGCAGGCCTCTGGGAAGGTCAGACCGATGAAGCCGAACTTGGGATCTCTTATATAAAGGTCGATAAAGTACTCAGATTGCTTGAACAGAAAGAAGCTTCTGAAACTATCCTGAATGCTCTTGACATTTCCATAGAACAGCTAAACGCGGTAATGAGACGCATCGAGAGAAATAAACACAAAAGTAAAGCTGCTCCTGTACCGGAAATAGATTAAAACAAAAAGATTTGATAAGAAGGATCAGTAAAGATTGAGAATTCAGGAAAAAAGATTGAGAATCCAGAAAACTGAAGGATTCAGGAAATTTGGAGAATAAAAATATAAAGAATTGAGAATTTAAGAAACCGGCAGATTAAGGGAACCTTAGAATTTAAGATTCAAGATATCTCCTTTACCTGGAGGTTCACCTAGAAGGATAAGTTTCAGCCTCAATTTTCTGTTCCCTGGCCAGCGGCTTTGCAAGGTGCCTTCGGGCGCATGGCGGAACCTCATACAATCCTGCCCTGAGATCCCTTTCCACTTTACATCTGGTTTTTGAGGGGACCTGCGTCCCACATTTTTTACAGCGGAAACCCTGTCCCTGCCCTGCAGATTTCATGTGTTTTTTGCAGGCGGGGCATATAGGGTTTTCTTCTTTATATAGAGGTGTAAGCATTTTAATTTCTATTTTTTCTATATTCAGGGTCCCGGAGCTGACACTCCCCGAAACCAGGACTTTATCGCCTGGTACGAGTTTCCGGATAAGTGCCCTGAAGTTCTTAGTAGGTTCGAAAGCTGCACAGTCTATCTCATCCCCATTTTCATCTCTGATAGAAAAAATAACATGTCTTCCGGGAATTGTTTGTGGAAATGCCGAAACCGTACCTTCTAGCTTGTATGAATGCATATCACGAATCTCAGAAATGGCTGCTGCAGTCAGCAGATGCATATCCGTGCCCTGGTTTGTCCTGTATACAGCAAAGCGTTCGATAGGTTCGGCCCTTATCATATCTGCAGCTTTAGTAACAATTTCCGGATTCTCCCCCCGTATTCCGAAAAGCACGGGATCGGCAGAATGAGGTACACAGACCACAAGCCTGTTAGTAAGGTCCACAGTATCCCAGGTCTCAGGATATGTTTCCCTGTCAGCTTCAAAGAAACTTTCTTTTTCTACTTCACGTGGAGTTCCCCATTTATCCTTCTGCCTGTATGCCAGGTATTCAAAGGTGTGTTCCCATTCATTAAGATTCAGCATGGCCCCGCAGGCTGCGAGAGCACCTATCAACCCTCTTCCGTTCTTGAAACCTTTTGAAGGAATCCCATATTCCAGAATCAGACTTTTTGCCTTTCTTATTTCTATAACTTCCCTGACAGCTTCCATTAAAAAACTCCCGAGAACGGACTTGAGGCCCTCATAATCTTGTTCCAGGATAAAAACAGCTCCAGGATTGGTTTTTTCGCATTCCATGTGCGCAAGTTCTTCTATTCTCGACACTACATGAGAAATTACCTTTTCCGGGCAGCCAGTTTTAATCTTCAGGGCTACTGCAGCATTTCCTCTTGTTTTGTAGGGAATTGTAGGGTTCAGGCGCACAAGGAGAGGCAGTGCCTCTACAGTTCCGTAGGTCTGCAGTTCTTCTAGCAGCAAGGCTCCGAGATATGTAGTGCACATTCCTTCGTTTGAATCAGTATCGTCAATTCCAATAATCATTTTTCTGGTTCCGGTCTTTTCCCTTGAAAATTATCTGCAAATCTTTTCCGGAGAACAGTGAGTTTCGTTACTCTCCGGCATAGTTTTGCATTATAACAAATATCAATAGTGAAGAAACATATATATAGATGATCAAACAGAGATTGATACGGAATGACAAAAGAAGTTCTCATACATCAAATTATTGATGTATTGGCATGTGCGGGTTTTGCACTCTCTGACCGCTGCAATATTCGTCCGAGGAGTTTTGACGTTGCCGCACGAAAAGGCGAAACACTACTACTTTGCAAGGTTTTATTTAACATTGACGGCCTGAATGAAGAAACTGCCAGGGAGATGAAATACCTGGCCGAGTATCTCGGAGGTTCTGCTATTGTCGTGGGGGCCAAAACCAGAGATCAGATGCTTGAGGATAGCGTTGTATACATGCGTTACGATATCCTTGCCTTAAGTGTCCAAACCCTTCATGATTATTTTATCGAGAAGATTCCACCACTTGTCTCGGCCGCACCGGGAGGACTTTATGTCTCCATAGAAGGAGATCTCCTAAAAAAAGCAAGGATGGAGAAGGCAATGTCTCTTGGCACCCTTGCTGCTATGGTAGGGGTTTCGAGGAGAACCATAAGCAAATATGAAGAAGAGGGCATGGATGCATCCATAGATGTGGCGCTCCATTTAGAGGAAATTTTTGGAGTAGAACTGGCAAGACCCATAAACATCCTGGATTCCTGCGGGAGTAGAAAACCCAGAAAGAAAACCGAGCTCGGAAAAGAAGAACTGCCAAAATCCTCCGGTCTTTTGCCTGAAGATTTGATCCTTAATACAATTTCCATGCTTGGTTATGATGTCCTTCTCACGGCACAGGCACCATTTAAGGCAATTTCCAAGGATAAGTCTTCAGTAATTCTCACAGGAGTCAGCGAATTCAATACAACTGTAATCAAGAGAGCTCACCTTATGAGCAGCATTTCCTGTGTCACTGAGACACAGTCCGTATTTATTATCAACGGACATTCCAAAATAAAAGCCGTAGAAAATACAGTCCTCATCGAAAAGAAAGAACTTGACAAAATAAGTGATTCTCAAGAACTTCTGGATTTCATAGAAGAACGCAAAGAAAATCACGACGAGGAGTAACGCCTGAACGGAAACTCACTAGTTGCGCCACCCGAATTACGATTCGGGAGCCCGCAGTCCTTTTCGCTTCGCTCAAGAGGACGAATTTATGGTTTAGAATCTTGCTTAATTTTTTGAGTTTCTTGTCGGGATCGCAGTAAATCGAAGTTTTTCTGTGAGTTGCGATGTAATCTCAACAGCTCACTGTCTTTTTTGTTCTGCTTTGCTTCTCTCAAGAGGACTAACTTATGGCATGGAGGAATGATTCTTTTAATGGGACCCAGTTATTAGTTATGGATTTTTCATTCTGAACAGTGCTTACACACCATAAATTATCGTGAATTAATTTTGGTTTTGAATTTGTTATAGTTCCAAAACACTAATATATGACTGTTTCATTCTAAACGCTTCGATGACGGTAAAGATTGCAGTACTGGTCTCTGGAAGGGGCTCAAATCTCCAGGCAATCATAGATAGCATTGAAAAAGGTTGCATAAGGAATGCGGCAATCAATGTGGTTATTTCCAATAAGGCAGATGCTTATGCACTCGAACGTGCAAGAAAGCATGGAATAAATGCTGTTTTTCTTGATCCTAAAGGGTACGATAGAGCAGAATATGACAGGGCAATTCTGAATGTTCTTAAACAGCATGATACTGACCTTCTTCTGCTTGCGGGTTATTTCCGGCTTTTAGGGAGCGAAATCATTGAGGCATACAGGAACAGGATTCTGAATATTCATCCTTCTCTTCTTCCGGCTTTTAAAGGGCTTCATGCCCAGAAACAGGCATTCGAATACGGAGTGAAAGTTGTGGGCTGCAC
Organism: uncultured Methanosarcinaceae archaeon; assembly: GCA_963847185.1. GTDB lineage: Archaea > Halobacteriota > Methanosarcinia > Methanosarcinales > Methanosarcinaceae > Methanosarcina. Next base: position 19,276 of record CAWJYV010000002.1, read on the forward strand.
CGTACATTTTGTAGATGAAGGTCTGGATTCGGGGCCAATTGTCATCCAGAAATGTGTTCCTGTACTGGCTGAAGATACGGAAGAAACCCTTACTACAAGAATCCTTGAGCAGGAACATATTATCTACCCTGAAGCTGTCAGGCTCTTTGTCGAGGGTAAACTTAAAATTGAGGGCAGAAATGTAGTATCTCTTAGTTGAACAACAGGAAAAATTCATGCTCAAACCGGAATAGATTTTACTCATCGATGTCCCATTAATACCCTGTTAGTAACAAATTCAAACCTGCAGGGTTTTATTGGAGAATCCTTCGAAACAGAAGATTATAAACCGATTAATTAATTTCATTTATCCAATTCTCAATCAGTTGCCAACCCTCAACCTGTTGAATACTTCAACCTTTGAGTAAATAAAAATTTGTCAGGCAGCTCTTAAAGATCTTCACATATTAACTTAAAACAAAAATCAACAAAAATATCTTGATTTCAAGTAAGGTTTAATTGAAGAGGTCCAGGTGACAATAATGTCTTATATTGAAGAAATTGATCCAGAATTGTACGAGGCTATCAAAAAAGAAGCTGAGCGTCAGGAGTATAAATTGAACCTGATTGCATCCGAGAATTATGCAAGCAGAGCCGTCATGGAAGCCCAGGGCTCTATTATGACTAACAAATATGCCGAAGGTTATTCTGGCAAACGATACTACGGAGGCTGTGACTTCGTGGATGTCGCTGAAGACCTTGCAATTGCCAGAGCAAAGGAGATATTTAAGGCAAAATATATTAACGTCCAGCCACACTCCGGTTCTGGAGCCAACATGGCTGTCTATTTCTCTGTATTAAAGCCTGGAGATACCATCATGTCCATGGACCTCTCACATGGGGGGCATCTTTCCCATGGCAGTCCGGTTAGCTTCTCAGGAAAGCTCTATAATATTGTACCCTATGGAGTCAGCAAAGAAACTGAGACGCTTGACTATGATGAACTTATGAAAATGGCAAAAGAATGCAAGCCGAAAATGATCGTTTGCGGTGCATCTGCTTATCCACGTGAGATCAATTTCAAGAAGTTCAGGGAAATTGCTGACGAGGTTGGAGCTTACCTTCTTGCGGATATTGCCCATATTGCGGGGCTTGTAGTTGCAGGCGTACACCAGAGTCCTGTGCCTTATGCAGACTTCGTAACCACCACAACCCACAAGACCCTTCGAGGCCCAAGAGGCGGAATGATCATTTCCAGAACAGAAGAACTTGCAATTGGAGTTAACAAGGCTGTATTCCCTGGCCTCCAGGGTGGGCCTCTTATGCACATCATAGCTGGAAAAGCAGTAGCCTTTAAAGAAGCCATGAGCGAGAGCTTCAGACAGGACCAGGACCAGACCATAAAGAACGCAAAAACTCTCTGCAAATGTTTGAAGGAGAAGGGCTTTGATATTGTTTCTGGTGGTACAGATAATCATCTTATGCTTGTAAACCTTAATAACATGAATATAACAGGTAAAGATGCAGAAGCTGCCCTTAGCAAAGCAGGGATAATTGCAAACAAAAACACAGTACCTTTTGAGACCCGCAGTCCTTTTGTCACGAGTGGGATAAGGCTTGGAACCCCTGCCTGCGCAACCAGAGGCATGAAGGAAAAGGAAATGGAATTAGTTGCCGACTATATCGAAACCGCAATCAAGAATTCGGAGAACGATAAGCTCCTGTCAGAAACAAGTGACAAAGTAAAGGAACTCTGTTCAAGGTTCCCGGTTTATTGTTAATTGAAGAGGTTCGGGTGTTTTTACTGATGTCAGCTGAAGACTTTGAATCACGGATCATCGATGGGAAAGTCCTTGCAAGGCAGATTGAAGAAGAAGTAAGGTCAGGAGTTGAGGCCCTGAAAAGCAACCGGGGAGTTACTCCCGGACTTGCTACAATCCTTGTAGGCGACGACCCTGCTTCAAGAATGTACGTCCGCCTGAAACATAAAGCCTGCGAACGAGTGGGCATAAAAGCAGAAGACTATCTTCTTCCGACAGAAACCAGTCAGGAGGAGCTATCTTCCCTTATCGACGCCCTTAATAAAAATAAGGATGTGCATGCAATCCTGCTTCAGCTCCCACTTCCGAGACACCTGCTTCCCCAGGAAGCAATGGAAGTTATATCTCCTTCAAAAGATGCAGATGGTTTCCACCCCTACAATATGGGCAGACTGATGATCGGAGATGAATTGCTCGTACCCTGTACTCCCCACGGAGTAATCCGGGCGCTAGAGGAATACAATGTGCCTGTTAAAGGTAAAAATGTGGTTATTGTCGGACACAGTAATGTTGTTGGAAAACCCATGGCTGCAATGTTCCTGAACCGAAATGCAACCGTTTCAGTTTGTCATGTGTTTACTGATGACTTGAAAAAATATACGCTTGGGGCCGATATCCTTGTGGTAGCTGCAGGAGTCAAACACCTGATCAAAGTCGACATGGTAAAAGAAGATGTAGTGATCTTTGATGTTGGGATTACTCAGGAAGAAAGCGGAGTATACGGAGACGTAGATTTCGAAAAAGTGATCAAAAAAGCTTCCCTTATCACTCCTGTTCCAGGGGGCGTAGGCCCTCTTACAATTGCTATGCTTATGAAGCATGTGCTGATGTGTGCAGAGAAAAACTTTTGAAGTTTATTACATCGCCTTTGACAATATGGGTTTTGATTGAAAGAACAATAATTGCAGCAAATGACTTGCGAGAAAAGAATCAAGCCCATGACCCAATGAATATAGGACTTACGCCGTTAACTAGAGAAAGCAATAGCATGAGAATAAGGACTGTCTGAACCATTACATTCAGGGCAGATCTCTCATGCCTCATTTTGATATCCAATTGTGTGATTCTCGGGTTTGTAATATTTTTTGCATTACTACTTTGATAAGTTTCTTATTTGATTTGCTTCTTCTTTGGTAGGAAATGAATGTATAATTTCCCGAAAGATTTTTTGATAAGTGTATAAAAGCAGTTTAATTAATAAAGAGAAGGTACGGACATTCTAAAAGACTTACTTAAATAGGAAGTATCAGGTATACTTTGAAACAAGTCCATACAAAGCCAATAAAAAGAAAAAAATAAAGTTTATTGCATAATTTTTAGTACTTAATTATCATTTTATTGAGTTTTAATAATATCATGTGCTAATTCTTGTGATAAAATCCTTTAGTAAACTGGATTTGATTCACAGGAATTTATAAACTAAAGATTTGAAGAGACATTTTTAATTTACTTGAATTTAAGTCAAGAAAATCTGTTTATACAATTGTACCAGAATGAGATCTTCAATTTCGAGTTAATTATCCCAAATAAGTGAGTTGGAAGATGCTGTTTTCACACAAGATGGCAATCTGATAATGCACAATATAGCTTTCCTATTTGTATTAAATTAATTTCAAACATCAATATTTTTATGTATTATTGAAGCTTATATATTACTATCTAAGTTGCCGTTAAGACCGACAAGTACTGATTAATGTATACTACATTGCTATCCCCAGATTCTGATTGCTGGTGAAAAAACCCCTTTACAGAAAATTTCCCTTAATTAATTTCCATATTCAAAACCCTGTAGGTTTTAATTGTGATCTTAAACCTGCTAAATATGAGTTCCCCAATTTCCCTTTCATTCCTCCAGTACCCCCAGTTCCAAGCAAGAAAAATTGTTTTATTTCTCCAGCCTGCCGGAAGTTGCTGGTGACGAGATAAAAAGATATTCAGGGAATATTATGGTGGAGAAGCGGAAAAACTCGTTTCCAACTATACTTCAAAGGTATGCTGTTTGAAAAAGTCATATGAATAAAAAATTCTGTGAATCCGGCTTCCATCTTATTTACTATATACAATAAGCGCCTTTTGGCGCTAACTGATTCAAAACTTATATAGCCTGGTTGTCAAAAATGGTAGTTGATACTGATATCTGCGGTATAAAATTGGGAGATCGATATCCTTCACATGTAATGGGCATTATTAATCTGAGCCCCGAGTCGTTTTACGAAAACTCGGTCGTAAATCCGGATTCTGCTCTTGAGATCGCCCTGAAAATGGTTGAGGACGGAGCAACTTTTCTGGATTTTGGAGCCCGTTCGACCTGGCGATTTTCCAAACCGATAAGCAGAAAAGAAGAACTTGAACGGGTTCTGCCTGTTCTTGAGGCTCTGGAAGGTAACGTAGATGCAGTGATTTCTGTAGATACGATGTTTTCTGAAATTGCAGAAGAGGCTCTCAAAAGAGGAGCCGACATTATAAACGATGTATCCGGTTTTACCACAGATCCTGGAATGATTGATGTAGTTGCAGATTACGAATGTCCTGCCATCGTTATGGCTTCAGATAAGGTTCCTGGAGATCCTCTGGGGATGGATTCTATTATTGAAACACTTGATTCGATTATACAGACTGCTGAAACCGGAGGCATCCAACCGGAAAAACTCATACTTGATCCCGCAATAGGCAGATGGACAGATGAAAAACTTCCAGTCTATGATTTTGAAACCCTTGACGATTTTGAACGCCTCAAGATCTTTGAAAAACCCTTGCTTGCAGCTCTTTCAAGGAAATCTTTCATAGGAGAAGTTCTTGAAAAACCTGCAACTGAAAGACTCTATGGCAGTCTGGCTGCAGCAGCTATTGCAGTTTATAAGGGAGCCCACATCATCCGTACTCACGATGTGCCTGAAACCTTTGATATTGTGAAACTTTCAGGAGCTCTGAGAAGTCGGCCAAGTGAAGTAATAAGGGACAGGTATGAGGTTTCTGCACTTGATGTTAAGACTCCCCAGGATGCAGCAATGGCAATGAGGAAACTTGGGGCAACCTGGGCAGGTTCACAGGTAATGCAGAACAAAAGCATTCACCTCGTGCTGAAGATTCGTAATCTTACAACAACAGAAGCTCTGATAATAAAACAGGAAATGCTTGCTCGGGGAGGAGATACAGCCCTGACAAGGGACGCGGTTTCACACGAAACAGAATCTACTGATGTACTTGTAATGGGCACCCTGCTGCAGTTTGAGCGCCTTGTCAGAAAACTTGAAGGACAGGCTCGTTCCCTTCCGCTTATCGCCGAAATGATCCGCGAATGTATTGCAAACCGGAGCGATCTTGAATATCGATATTTGAGGTAATTATGATCATAACTTCAGCAAAACCCTTTGAGGAAATCCTGACCCTATTAAAAGATGAAGACAACATTTTCATTATAGGATGCAATGTTTGTGCTGCAAAACTTAAGACAGGCGGAGAGCCAGAAGTTCTTGAAATGTACAGAAGGCTTGAGGAGAGCGGAAAGCATGTTATAGGCTGGGCTCTTCCTACTGCAGCCTGTAGTGTCCGGTCTTTAGAGTCCCTAGCTGAGAAAAGCGAGAAAATACACAATGCAAGTTGTATCCTTGTAATGGGCTGCGGCAGTGGAGTCTCTTCCGTAGCGAATGTAGTGGAGGTACCTGTGTACGGCGCAAACGATACTCTTTCCCTAGGAGGATCGAGTGGGGGTAAACTCCTTTTCAATCAGTGCATAATGTGTGGGAACTGCACCATAAGTGAGTTTGGAGGGCTCTGTCCTAAAGCCCAGTGCCCCAAAGGCCTTCTGAACGGGCCCTGTGGAGGGGCTGTTGATGGAGTGTGTGAAGTTAACAGGGAAAATGATTGTGTCTGGAATCAAATATATGAACGCTTGAAGAAAATTAAAAGGCTTGACCTTCTATACATTATCCATGATCCTCAGGAACACTGCATTAAATAGTCCATCTAATCCAGTTTCTGATATTCTTATTTAATGCATTATTAGTTAGAGAGGGAAAGTGGATAGATAGCGTGAAAGTTCGCAATTTTCCGAAGCAGGATAGCATCTTAATAGAATAATTCGCCTTAAACTAGGCAGAATATCAGTTTTCTTCTAATCTCTTTTTCTGATTTTAAAGGGTTCAATTTCTGAAAGTATGGAAAACAACGCTCGGATTTTAGACTTATGTTAGAATAAGACAGACTATCCAATATTATAATAAAAGATTGTGGGCAGGTTAAAACTACTCTTTTAATTATCCTAAGGCATTAACTATACTCCGAAAAAATCGGGATAAAAGTCTGGCTCTCAACCTATTGACTGGAAATTCTGCTAACTGTAGTATAAAATAAAAATGCCTTTATACTTTTTTCACTGAAAGCGCTAAAAACGATTTAATAAACCTCTCTTATAAAAAAATAAGCTAAGTACTCACAGATTATTTCCGAAAAACAATAAAAGTACATTTGGAGATCTGTATTGAGTGCTTGAAAAATAAATGAGCTTACTCTTTTCAAGCTGTCCATGCTTCTCAGGAGCATGGTTTTAAATAATTTCATCTCTAATATTCTTATTTAATGCTTTTTAATTTTCGTGAAAAACTGAATTCTAACAAATTTCTGGTCACTGCTGAAGTCTCCCCTCCTAAGGGAACAAACTTTTCAGTCCCCCTGGAAGATGCCCGTCAGCTTAAAGGGATTGCAGACGCTCTAAATGTCACAGATAATCAGTGTTCGATTATGCACATGAGTTCTCTGGCCTTTAGCAAGCTCCTGCTCGACGATGGGCATGAACCTATTATGCAACTCACCTGCAGAGATAGGAACAGGATAGGTCTTCAGTCAGATCTTCTGGGAGCTTATGCGCTTGGTATCCAGAATATTTGTTTGATGACCGGGGATTTCCCTTCATGTGGAGACCACCCTGGATCAAAGCCCGTCTATGACCTAGATTCAGTACAGTTCCTGCAACTTATCAGGAAACTTGATTCAGGCATTGATTTTGCGGGAAACAAGCTGGACGGTGGGACTTCTTTCTGTACAGGCGCAGTCTCTGGAATAGATTCTGAGAAGCCTCTGCAGCTCATAAAGCTAGGGAAAAAAGTGAAGTGTGGAGCCGATTTTATCCAGACTCAGGCTGTCTATGATGTGGGAATGTTCGAGGAATTTATGGAAGCTATAAGCCATCTTGAAGTACCTGTGATTGCAGGTTTGATCCCGCTCAAGTCCTTTGGAATGGCTGAGTACATGAACAAGAACATTTCAGGAATCAATGTGCCTGAGGAGATTATGCTCCGAATGAAAGAAGCGTCCGACCCTATTGAAGTGGGGCTTTCCATAGCTTCCGAAACCATAAAGGAACTGACAAGACTCTCAAGAGGAGTTCATATTATGCCGATAGGATCCCATAAAAACACTCCCAGACTGCTTTCTATGGCTGGAGTTCCAGGAAATAAATGAGTAAAAAATCTCTTAAAACGGGAGGCTTCTTCCCCTTTTCGTAAACTTAAGACTTCAGCTTTTCTATAAATTTCCTATTTTTCTAAAACTTCCTATTTCTCTTTATTTTACGTTGTGAGCTATATTTTATTATTTTCAGATTTTCCTCATTTTCAGATCATTTATAAAAGAGACCTTAGGGAGATATTTCGGATAAATTTATCAATATCTTCCGGCATTTTACGATTTGATTCTCTATCTATTAATCCATGATTCAGGAAATTGAGGCTAATTATCAGATTTTAAAGGCCGTGAAATATGACTTCAGAAAATACTTTCATTCAGATGTTTGGGGTTAAGACTCCTATTATTAAGGAAGGCGACGATATAGTACGGATTATAGAAACTTCACTGGAGGACGCAGGCCTTGTTCCGGTTGATGGAGATATTTTCGTACTGGCCGAATCCGCGGTAGGAACAGTGGAAAAAAGAATTGTTAAGCTTGCAAGTATTACTCCCGGAGAAAAGGCCCGGTTTCTTGGGGAAAAATACGGGATAGATCCCAGAGAAATGGAACTTGTGCTTCAGGAATGTGATGAGGTTTTCGGGGGAGTACCTGGTGCTGCCCTTACCATTACGAAAGGGGTTCTGGCTCCCAATGCAGGAATTGATGCTTCCAACGCTCCCGAGGGACATGTAGTTTTGCTTCCGAAAGACCCGCGAAAAAGTTCGGAGGATATTCGGAAACAACTCGAAAAGCATTACTCCTGCAGGCTGGGAGTAATTATTGGGGATAGCAGGACTCAGCCTCTCAGGCTTGGCTGTTCAGGAATTGCACTTGGAGTTTCGGGATTTATGCCTGTAGAAGACGCACGGGGGACTTGCGATATATACGGAAAACCTCTCCGCATTACATATAAGGCAGTTGCAGATAACATTGTTTCTGCTGCAGAGCTTCTTATGGGAGAGGCTGGAGAAAGAATTCCATGTGTGTTAGTCCGTGGGGCCCCTGTAACTATGATAGACGAATCCCCGGAGATGCCAACAATTTCAATGGAAGGCTGCATGTATTTCGGCAATGTAATCAAAGGAAAGATAGAAGATCATAACTCTGGATGTCAAAAGAAATCAGAGCATTAAATGATTGGGTTGTAAGTAAAAAAGGGAGGCTTCTTTAGCATGCATTTTGCAGTTAAGTTATCTAGATATGGATCTAAGAGCTTGCTATTTCTTTATTTCATTAATCCATATTGAAGTAAAGCTTGCAAACCTGAGATAAGCATTATATATTCTCGAAGAGATATATACAATAAATTAAACCTTGACCCTGTATTTGGGAATTCCATCTTTCAGGGTGACTATAATAAGAAGTTTTGGGTTTCCGGCAGCTCTGTCGTATGCACGATTATACAACATTGTTCTTGTATATGCTTCCGGAGTGGATCAAATAATAAAAGAGACGAAGATGTTTCAAATATACAGGTGATTTTATGAAACCGATGTTATTGGACTTTTCCGCAACATGGTGTGGACCTTGCAGAATGCAAAAACCAATTTTAGAAGAGCTCGAAAAAAAGTATGGGGATAAGGTTGAGTTCAAAGTTGTAGATGTGGATGAAAACCAGGAACTTGCCTCAAAATACAGCATACACGCTGTCCCGACACTGATTATCCAGAAGGATGGGAAAGAAGTAAAGCGTTTCATGGGAGTAACCCAGGGAAGTGTATTATCATCGGAACTCGATAAAATCCTCTAATTTTTATTTTTCTAATATAAACGCCCGGGGTTACGAACCTGGGGCAAACCTTTTCCACATTGTATTTCCTGAGCTTTTTCAAAATCTGATCGTGAATTATTAGTTGGTTGATGTTATTTCCAAAACCATTTTTAATGCCGCATCACATCAGTTTTGCAATTCAGTGAGGTTATAGTAGACATGATTAATGCACAAAGCGTAAGCATTTCTACCATTGGAAACTTAATCCTGAAAACATCAACCTGATAATGAGGGACGACCAAAAATTAAAAAATTCAATTTTTTCCTGAGCCCAGCTTTCTAACTCTCTGGCGGGCGGTTTCAGCTTTTGATACAAGCCCTTTGTTTTCCCATAGGTCAGCTGCAATCTTGAAAGCGTTTTCTGCACCTTTCGGATTACAAAGCTTCAGGAAAATTCGACCCTTTTCATACCAGGCCTCAGGAAAATCCGGTTTTTGTCGAGTTGCTTTTTCAAAAGCATGTAGAGATTCCTTTTCAAGGCCCATTTCAAAGAGTACTTTACCCCTGAGCTGCCAGGCCTCAGCGTTCTCAGGCTTCATCTCAAGGGCTTTTTCAAAAGCTTCCCTGGCTTGTTCAAAGGCTCCAAGCTTTAAATGGAGTTTTCCTTTTTCGAATAAGATGCCTGCATCACAGGGATTCGTCTCAAGGGCTCTTTCGGACTCTTTCAAGTCCTCTTCAGATTGGCAAATCCTGGCAGTTACTGCATCCTTTCCTTCCCAGGCATTTTTCTGTACAGGATTCAGGGAAATTGACCTTTCGAAAGCTTCGAGGGCTGACTGGAAGCTTTCGAGTCTCATAAGTACAACTCCGATATTAGCCCAGAGTCCTGCATGGCAGGAATTTATTTTTGAGGCTTTTTCAAAAGTTTCAAGAGCTTCTTCATAGCATTTGAGCTTTAACAGGGCATTTCCTCTGTGAAACATGGTCGCAAAATGCTGAGGGTTTTTGGAAAGCAGCCGGTCAAAAGTTTCAATCGCAAGCCTGAGTCTTCCCTGCCTGTAAAGAGCAACTCCTTCTTCATAAAGGCCCCCTGTTTCCGTACCTTCGGAATTTTGTTCCTCTCTGGCCTCGACTTTAGTGGTGTCTTTTCTAAACCCTGTTTCAGATAAATACCTGAAACCTTCAGAGCCTTCCGAACCAGGCCTGGCATCAAGATATATGAACTCCTCTTTTGGCACAAAAGACTTGCAAATCCAGCCTGATTCAGTTTTCCGGTTTGTAATAACGCAATACCCGTTCACATACTTTGAACAGACCCCACAGCAATAGATGCGCCTTTCTAGCCTGTACCGGATCTGGTCAAGCTCGGTAGTCACAAGCCCCTGATTCAGCCTTGTTTTAAAGGTCTCGTATGGGATATTTTTAATTTTGATATATACTGTTGACGGAGCAGGGGGATCCCATTCGGATAACTTTTCAGGTTGCTTTCTATACATCTTGGTTTTCATGGAGGATCATTCTTTGGCCTTATTAATCGCTTATCTATATACCTTGTAAGAGATTAAAGCATGCACTTAAACTGTATAGTTGAAATTCCACCAGCTAGTTTTTTCGCTTTCCTGCCCATCCGAACCCACAGCCCAGACACGCCAGCGTCCGGGACCTTGAGAAGGGAATTTGAAAGAGTAACTTGTAGCGCTTATGCCCGGTATTACCTGGGAATCACTTGAATCCGAAAGCCAAGAACCGGAACCTGAATCATAGGCATCGAGTTCTACAGAATAATTAGAGGCGCCTGAAACAGCTGTCCACTTAAGAGTACTACCAGACGTAGTATTATCAAATACCGTCCCATCTGCAGGAGCGAGTTGCTTTGGCGCAGAAACCGGTTCAGAAGGTGCAGATACAGAAAGCTCTTCCACATACACAATTTTGGTAGCGTCTACACTCCCGAATTCGTTAGTTGCAGTTAAGGTGTAAGTTGTATTCTTTTCAAGGAATATACGCTGACTGCCAGTTAAACTTACAGTCCCTATTCCGGGTTCTATGGAGACTTTTGTAGCTCCAGTGACACTCCAGGTCAAAGTGGAACTTTCTCCTTTCTCAACAATATCCTGATTTGCATTGAAAGAACCTATAGACGGAAGACTTCCTTGAGAGGTCTGGTCATCTCCTGTGGATGCCTGATCTTCTTCTACAGACGTCTGGCCTTCCGTAGAAGTCTGATTTTCCTTCACAGATGTCAGGCTCTCTTCAGGGGATGTTGAGTTTTCTTTAACCGTAACGGTGCAGTAAGCTACGTCTTCTTTATCTCCATTGGAAGCTGTAAGTTTGTATGTGGTAGTTTTGGAAGGAGATACATTCGCTGTTCCTGCAGGCTTTCCAATTCCAATATCAGGTTCAATGGTGACATTTGAAACTCCAGACACATGCCAGTTCAGGACTGCGCTCTCTCCTGAATTAATAGAATCAGGACTTGCATCAAAAGAACTGATAAGAAGAGGCTCCTGAAGCCTTTCTTTTTGGGACCCTTCGTTAACAGTAACCGTACACAAGGATACTTTTTCATCCCCGTCACCGGTAGCTGTCAGTTTATAAGTTGTAGTTTCAGAAGGGGATATGGAAAGTGATCCATTGGAACTTACGGTTCCTATGCCGGGTTCTATAGTAATATTATCTGCTCCAGAGACTTCCCAGCTTAAAATAGAGGAACTCCCTGGTTCTACAAGTTCAGGGCTTGCATCAAAATTACTGATTTCCATCACAGCTGCAGGAAAAAGGGCTTTAACAGCTATGATTATACCCAGTACCGTACCAAGCAATCTTATGGCGTTAGGCACTGAGTTCCATAGAGACTTTAGATGATCCAATATTGATTTTTGACCGTCATTTTTATCCATAAAGAGACTCCATGCATCCTGTAAATTAAAACAAACAACCAGTCTTCGTTATCACGTTCAAGACCGATGATGTATCAGGAAAAGTCTATCTGCTGAAATGTTAACTTAATTTCTAGCTTTAAATTGCTAATTTTAAACATTAGATGTTTTTTTAACAAAGCTGAAATATGTCAGTTGTTTAATATTAGGGTATATATTAATTTTGGCTTATAAATTCAAGAAATTAAGAAAGAGCTCTGAAATAAGCAGACTTTAAATTATAACCGGGAATTTCTGACCACGCCCTGAAATAAAACTTCAATTAACACGGTAATTTTAAAGAAAAAGAGGGTATTAGGTTGAATTGCCCACATCTATCATTTCATTATTTATATCAATCATATCATGACTATTTATATCAATCATATCATTATCTTATTATAACACTACATGAGAGGAAACTATATGACCTGTCACTGCAGGAGAACACATGGAGTTCCCGCCCTATTTTCTTTTTTCATTCCTGGCCTGGGCCAGCTTGTAAAGGGAGACCTGTCAAAAGCACTGGGGATCTGGATAGTCCTGGCAATCTGTGCATTCATGAGTATTATCGGAATTGGAGTTTTAATGGGAATTGTTGTCTGGATCGCGCAGATCTATGATGCCTACAATGCTTAAACAAAAAACAAACTTTAAACAAAAAACAGACTTAAATAAAAAATGGATGAAAGATTTGGAAAAACCCTGAGGTGACATTCAGGGTTTACATGACAGAACTGATAATTAATTCAGATTCATCATCTATTTTCCAGTTTATTTAGTTCCTGAATCCTTGATTCCACGATATTCATAGCATCCTCAAAGAGTTGTCTGTTGATTTCGATTCCGAAATACTTTTTAAGTTTTTCTTCGGGAGGCATTGTTGAACCTGCAGAGAGGTAGTCAATGTAGTTTTTGTTAAAAGTTTCCGGTTTTTCCTTATATTGTTTGAAAAGGGCAAGAGTTATTGCCTTTGAAATCGCGTAGTTGAAAGTGTAATAGTTGCTCGTCAGGTAGATGTGGTTAATATAAGTCCATTCCGCAGAATCTTCAGTGTAATACTCAACTGATTCACTCCTGTATTCTTTAGAGAGGTCTGTCCAGAGGACATTTAGTTCAGCTCCACTGAGCTTCCCTTTTTCAGCATATAACTGGTGTGCTTTATATTCGAATTCAGCAATCATGGGCTGGCGGGTAAAATAATTCTGATACTCCCCTATATGCTGGGCAAGCATAGCAACTGCGGTTTCCTTATCAGAATTTTCTATTATATAGTCAACAAAGAGTTCTTCGTTGAAAGTAGAAGGAACCTCCATTTCGTAGATCTGACCTGTACAGTAAAGATAATCTACGGAGTTGCCCATCAAATAGAAATTGATTCCATGCCCAAGTTCATGAGTAAGGGTCTTCTGGTCACTGATAAGGCCATTATAGTTGATAAAGATCAGAGCCGGAGCCTTTAAGGCATAGAGTCCGTAACAGTAACCTCCTGGCTGCTTTCCATGTTCAGGGTCAGGATAAACGTCCACGAAATTTCCAGTTACAGTATTTAAAAAGATTTCGTTAAATTTGGGATCCATCCCGGAATAGGACTTCTGGATTTCCTTTAAAGCATCTGTATAAGTATAATTTTTATCAGGTTGATCAATCAACTGCAACATAAGGTCATATGGCTTGAGCGTTTCAATCCCGAGTTTATTTCTCCTAAACTCGTTATAATCTTCAAATATGCTCTTTCTCTCCTTAAAAACCGCATTCATATCATTAATCTGATCTTTCGTGAGATAGAAACCGTAGAGACTCGATTCGTAATAGTCCGGGTAGTTTAGCTCTCTTGCAACAAGGTCATCAAGTCGGGTTTTTTCAGAATAGAGAGAAGCCATCGAATCAGACTCGTTTATCAGGTGATAAAACCTCTTATCGTAGCATCTTTTCCTGTTTTCCCGGCTCTTGTCTATTGAAAGCAGAGTATTATAGGACTGGGAATTAACTGAAAATTCCTCTCCATTCTCAAGAGTTATCTTTCCTGCCATAGTGACTTTATTGGTGATCTCAGAAAGAGCCTCAGTCTCCAGCTTCATGCGCTGATTTTCGAGATCTGCCAGATATACAGCCTGAGCTTCATTCATTGGCCTGTGCTCTATAAACCTCATATAAGTTGCTTCAAGATAAGCCCTATACATCTTAAGTTTTGGCTCTTCGGAAAAGAGTCTGTTCCACTCCTCTTTATTTAGAGAGGTCAACTTCACGGTTGCAAATGCGTTAGCCTTTCTATATTCGGTAATCAAATCCTGAGTATTCGCAAGAAGAGAATTAAAAAACTGCTCATTCACATTTTTGCTGAGCTGAGTATAGGCATAAACATACAGAACCTCAATGGACCTTGAAAACTCCTTATCAGCTTCCAGATATCCAAACAAAGAACCCCCGGACAAATTCTCAAACTTAACACGGAAAGTCTCGTTTATTTCTTTTGATTTCTTTTTTAATTCCTCAAGCTTTTCCAGAGCATTTTCTCTGCTGCTGAAAAGGTAGGAATTGTTCCATTCCGTAGTAACCTCATCCGGATTAATCTCTTTAAATTGTCCCATAACCTTAACTCCTTGATAACTAAAACCTATAACTGAGCTGTGACTCAATTGTGCATATATGACTAAAAGTTTTACATACATGTGATTGAGAATATATCAGGACTGGTTCATATCAATCTAATGTTCAAAAATAATATCATAAAATCTGTTAAAATTAAAATAAGGGTTGGATTATTTATACTTGCTCTCTCATTAAGTATTTTAAAAAAGATGACTTTTTAGAAAAAGGTAAGTTATATGAACGCTAGGAGAAATCACGGAATCCCTGCCCTTTTTATTTTTCATCCCAATTTTAGGTCAGCTTATAAAGGGACATCTGTTCAAAGCACTGTGGGACATCTGTTCAAAGCACTGTCCATCTGATAGCTTTCATAATCACTGGACCAGTGCATATTATAGGGATCGGAATTTTAATATGGCTAATCATATGGATCTGGCAGATCTAGAATCCTACAATAAAATGTATATGTACACTCTTTACCCAGAAAATTTCTTAAAAAAGGAGAGTTTATGAGGATATTTTTCCTCTCATGTCAGAGATAAAAGAGTAAATTTTTTTATATAATCCAAAAAAATCAGAGTATCTTTTTCCCGGCTTCTGCACCGGATTTGCACTCGTAAACTTCAGAAACCTTCATAATTGCAAGGGCTTTTGCAGGGTATCTGTCTCCCATGCTTTTGACCATTTTGTACATCTTTTCATAATCTTCCCCATCGGTCTTTACCTCAAAGTCTCCTTTTATCTGGTAGCAGCCTTTAACTTCGGGACCCCATACGTAAATTGCTCCCCTCGGGTTTTCTTCAAGGTTCTGGCGGGTCTTATAAAAATAATTGTCTGCAATCCAGATTGTTTCCCCATCTTCCTGGAGCTTGCAAAAGCCGATAGGTACAACGTTTGGCTCTCCGCTTTTAGAAGCGGTTGCAAAGGGAAAAACCCTCATTTTTGCAAAGTCTTCTCTCATCTGGTCGTTCAGTTTTACCATTTAATTACCCCTTTATAGAATCAGTTTTTATTAATATGGCTGCAATCACTATATAACTTTGAAGCATCAACAGAAAAAGGTCAAGAAAGTTTATTCAGTTCTATATTAATGAAAAAAGGGGTAAGAAAAGGACCGAAATTTAGTCCGAAAATATGTAGAATCTTAACAATTGAAAATCTTATCCAGGAAATACTGGTGGATTCTAAGGTCCTCGGTTAATTCAGGATGGAAAGAAAGAGCCAGCACATTTCCCTGCTCTGCAGCAATTATCAGATCATCAAGTTTTGAAAGTACACGCACATCAGGTCCACAGCCTACAATTGCAGGAGCCCTGATAAACACTCCGGTAAAAGAAGAATCGAGAACATCAACTTTAAGTTCTGCCTCAAAAGAATCCCTCTGCCTTCCAAAAGCGTTCCTGTTAACTCTCGTATCCATAATTCCAAGCAGTTCCTGACTTGTTTTTTCTACCTGTTCATCCCCTTCCTTTGCAAGCACAATCAACCCTGCACAGGTCCCAAGAATAGGAACTCCCCTCTCAACCGCAGCCTTAATCTCTTCCGCAATTCCCTCACGGGCCAGCAGCCTGCAAAGCGTAGTACTCTCCCCGCCAGGAATCACAATCCCACTGCATACCGGAACAATTCCCTTATGCTTTATCGCAACTACCTCTGCCTCTACCCCTCTTTCCTTAAGGGCTCTTCTTAAAGCATCAACGTGCTCAGAAACCGCTCCTTGAATAGCGATTACACCTATCTTCATAAAAAACACCATTTTCAGAAAACTTTTTAATTATTGAATCAAAAAATTGAAAAAATCTAATTGATTTTTTCTTACAGTCCTGTAAGAAGTATCTATTTTTAAGAATTAAACTTGTTTGTGTAACTGAAATTAAATATAATTTCCCTAAATTACCCGCTTGAAAAAGCGAAAATGAAATTTACTTCCCCAAATTAGTCCTCTTGAACGTAGTGAAATTAATTTAATCTCTCAAGGTCAATCCAATTAGGGAAGTTAAATAAAATTCTAAGCCATAAATTAGTCCTCTTGAGCGAGCAAAGCGAGTGAAAAGGACCGCGTACTCCCGAGGCGCAATTCGGGCGAGGCGCAATTCGGGTATCTCCCGTCGGGATTTTGGCTGTTTACCACCCGCGTTCCTGGAGAGCTTCTGCAGCAGGGATCATATCTGCGCTGATGCCTTTCATGCCTGCACCCACGCCTTTTGAGATTTCTGCTAGTTTTGCAGGGTTGTCAAAGTTGTTGACTGCTTCAACAATTGCCTTTGCCATCTTTTCAGGGTTTTCGGCTTTGAAAATTCCTGAGCCCACAAAAACTCCGTCTGCTCCAAGGCGCATCATAAGTGCTGCATCTGCAGGAGTTGCAACTCCGCCTGCTGCAAAGTTTACTACCGGAAGGCGCTGCATTTTTGCGGTTTCGACAACAAGTTCTATAGGAGCTTCTATTTCCCTTGCAACCAGAATGAGTTCTTCTTTGGTTTTTCCGGCAAGGGCACGGATTTCTCCCTGAATCTGCTTCATGTGCTTTACTGCCTGGCTGACATCTCCTGTTCCGGCTTCTCCTTTTGTCCGGATCATGGCTGCCCCTTCATTAATTCTGCGAAGAGCTTCTCCAAGGTTTCTGGCTCCGCAGACAAAAGGAACGGTAAACTGTGTCTTGTCTATGTGGTAGTAAGGGTCAGCAGGGGTCAGGACTTCTGATTCGTCCACCATGTCAACGCCAAGGGCTTCTAGAATTTCAGCCTCTACGAAATGTCCGATCCTGGCTTTTGCCATTACAGGTATTGTGACCGTATCAATGATTTTTTGAACGATTTCAGGGTCTGCCATCCGGGCAACTCCCCCGGCTTTCCTGATATCTGCAGGGACAGCCTGAAGAGCCATAACGGCAACTGCTCCGGCTTCTTCTGCGATCCGGGCCTGTTCGGGAGTTGTAACGTCCATGATCACACCCCCTTTCTGCATCCGTGCAAAGCCCCGCTTGATAAGTTCGGTCCCGTGTCGTAATTTTTCGAAGTCCATGAATGTCATCCTCTCTGTTTTCATCTGCTTTTAAGGTATATGCCGTGGGAACCCTTTTAAGAGTGAAACGGCCATTTAGTTATTTCTATTAATTGCAACCAACAGGTTACGATTTCAGTTTAATATATCTACAGCGAATTGTGAATACGCTCAATAGTTAAAAGCATTATTTAAGTTATTCCTTAATGAAAGAGTACAGGAAAAATTAATTTGTAAAGATTTAAAATTTATCTTAGTTTTCCAATAATAAACCGTATTTTTTGCACCTGTTAGATCAATCCCTATTTTTAAAACCAATAATACTACAGACCTTACTGCAAATATTTGCTATTTTTTGAACTTTAATTTTGCAGTATGATAATTACTATTTCAGTCTTCATATAATATATATGATTCCTATTATTTTTTATATATAAAGTTTCCTCTGGATCGAGGAACAATAAGGGGTTTAAGTATTCCAGAATTATCGGAGCATGAAATTATAATAGGATTCGGACACAGAAATAGACACACCTCAACACTATGCTTAAACTTTCTAAAAGGCCGGATAAAATACTGGTCCTAAAAAATATCTAAAGGGCCGAATTGAACTTTTTAATAACTTTATGTTATTACCCAGTTATTCCACCAGTGTTTTTAAAGGCTTATAACCTTCATCATCTCTCGCATAGAGACCAAGCTTTGTACAGACAGCTACTGAAATCCAGATTGTAAATGAAGGAATAAAAGTTTTTATAAACTCAATTAACGTGAAGTTAAGGTAACTAATTGCTCCTGAAACTTCAAACATGGTATTCAGAAAGACGGAAGATACTCCAAATAACACAAAAGCAATAAACATTCTTGAAGTCCTCTGCATTGCATTTCCCGCGTTATCTGGTAACCCTTTTCGTATAACAAGAACGTATGCAAGATTCGTCCCGAGGAAAAATCCTGCTGCATCGGGACTTATTAAAGATAGGGCTGTGAGAAGGATAGGGATGACAAACATAAAGGAATAAAAAAGCAAATTCTGGAGTCTGAATGTGAATTCAAAACTTTGTTTTTCAAAAAAATCACCTTTCAGAGAGCTATTCAAAAAATGAGTAAATATTATAAGGGAAATTAACCCCACAGGTGGCTCCTCCCAGTACATCTCCCAGAAAATGTCTTCCCAGATACATTCTCGAAAAAGCCATAAGTATGATCGCTAAAGGGGTCATTTTTTTTATCATTCTACTGTTAAAAAGAGTGGAAATTCCTCCCCAAAGCGCAGCAGTCAGTGCAACATGTCCTGAAGGAAAACCAAAAGGGGAGTGCATAAAATTTATCTTGAAGACGAAAGGCTTCAAGGATCTGTTTATCAGGAAATTGGAATATACCTTCAGGTCCATTTCCACTAAAAAGTGAAGTGTTTTTTATTCCATACTCCAGATTAACAACTCTATTATCTACAAAATCCGGTCTTGGAAAAGCGATTAAAGTTTTCAGGGTCTCGGTAATCATCCCTGTCCACAATAATAGCTGAAATAGAAGAAAACCTTTTTTAAAATCGATACCGAAAGTAATCATAATTATCAGGACAGCAAAGAAAGAAGAAGATCCCATACTGGTTATCAAAATCATAAGCAATGTAAGCCATTCATTTCCAAGGGATTGCAGGTAGAGAATAGGTTCAGTCTGAAACATCTGTATAGCTCCCAGAAAAGACCTTTTTCTGGACTTGATACTTGATTATAGAATTTAATTTCATTCTCAGAGGCGGGCAAAATTAAAAGCTTTTTCTTATTTTTTTGAAGTCTTTTGATCCAAAAAAACCGGTACTTGAAAAATCTGCTTTTTAGCTATTGATATTACAGGAACTAGCAGTTGTGCAAAATACGATTATCAGGATTACTTTTTTAAAAAAACGAATCCTTATTATTATATCCTATGAAATATAAATCATTATTTTATATACTGAGTTATACCTGATTGATTTCCAGTTAATTTTCGGTTAATTTTCAGTAAATTGAGGGTAATTTCCAATTAATTTTCAGTTGATTTCAGTTAAATTAGAGGTAATTTCCAGTTATTAAGATAGATTCAGGTTTGAGAAAAACTCAGATATGAAAAGAATATACAGGAATTTCTCTTATTCCGGAAATAGAATACTACATGTGTACTAAATTTTCTGACATAAATATTGCGAGGGGGTTAAATGAATTTAATAAATAAGCTACTTTTGACTTTGCTTATTGTAGGTTTACTTGGAACTTTAGGTTGTGCATATTCCTCTAACTCTAACCGTGAACTAGCTTTAGAGGCAGAGACTGATGATATGGAAGCTGCGGACAGTACGGTTCAGATCCAGACTGCCACAGTCAACATTACGACTGAAAACCAGACTTATCAGGCCTATACCGCAGCACCAGCTGCAGAAGGGAATTTCCCTGCCATAGTACTTATTCATTCATTTAAAGGGTTTGAACATGGCTATCAAAAAATGGTAGACGAAATGGCTACCGATGGATATGTTGTAGTCGCTCCTTTCTGGCAGACCTATTCCCAGTCTCCATCTGATGCAGAAGTAGGAGCTCTCATAAAAGGAAGTCTGGATTACCTTGAAGAAAGGAAAGACGTTAATTCCGATAAAATGGGTCTGACTGGATTTTGTGCAGGGGGAAGGTATACGATGCTGTTCTTACCCCAGATAAAGGATTTCAAGTCTGGAGTTGCATGGTATGGTTTTCCTTACACAGGCGGAACTGATGTCCAGCCAGAAAAGCCTTCAAACCTGATTGTTCAGCTTGATGCGCCTCTGCTTATGATACATGGCAGCCAGGACCAAATAAGTAATGTCTCAAGCATATACAAGTACGCAGGAGAACTTGACGCAGCAGACAAGTATTTCGAACTGAAGGTTTACCAGGGAGAACCTCACGGTTTCATGATTACAGAAAGAGGAGATCTTTCGGAAAGTTTTGTTTCACAGGATGCATATAAGGAAATGATAGTTTTCTTTGACAGGACGCTGAAAAATTCAGCTCATAATTTCTGAAGGCGTATTTAACCTAACTAATCAGAATCTAAGTAATTTGCCGTTGTAAAAAACCACTATATGCATTGAGTGCTTTTTCATGTTTATTTGAGCACATATATATTTTTATTCAATCAAAAAACTTTTTTTTGAATCTAATACCTAATTTTCATTATTCCAGGATGTGAAGATAACTTTGGAATTCTTGAATACGATTTTTCAAAAAAGGAATATAATCCCAATTATATATTATTAAATATAAACTTGCGCCAGGAACAGGAACCTATGGTAAATACTTTCCCACATTGGAATCGGCCTTCTTCTTTCCTATTCTCTGGGCTTTAAAGGAAAAAAAGATTAGCTTTAGTGCTTCTTTCTATACTTCCTGACCTTGATTATTTTACCTATTCCGTATTTACTCTCATCATCCATAGCGTAAGCCATGAAACCCGAAATCAACTTTTCTACCTGTTCGGCCACAGGGAGTTTACACACTCGATTTTTTTGCATTCCTAGTAGCACTTTTCATATGGGTAAAAACTAGAGACAAGCGTTTCACTTTTGGAGGATTTCAGGCCGTTTTCCTGCATGTTCTGATTGATTATACGACAAGTGCAAAATGCGTCCCTTCTATCCGCTCAGCACAAATGAGTCAGCTCTCAGAGCCATTTATCCCTTTGATCCGGTAGTAAATATACTTCCTCTGTTTCCTCTTTTCATCGTGACTGCCCAATATTTGAAAAACAGGCGTTGGTGGAGTCTTAAAAGTAAAGACAAAAGGGATTTGAGAATAGGAAATAGACGGAGTATTAAAAGTGAGAAATGGAGAATAAGTGAGAAATGGAGAATTGGAAGTGAAATCTGGACATTAAATGCAGGGATATTTGGAGCATTAAAAGCAGAGACATAGTGAACAGAAATTGAGTAGAATAAATGTTTTTCATGGCTTTGTAAAAGGGAATGAAAGAAACTTTACGCCTCCCTAATATTAGCTCTCCTTATCTGGGTTACAATATTGCCAGTTGCAAAAACAGTTCTTTTAGACCATATTTCTGATACAGAGGGAGCCAGAATAAGTTACAAGAACACCTATCCTGTATCCCCTGGAAAGTTCCTTGCAGCGTATCCGCACGATGCTACCCATTATAAACTTCTGGAACTAAGCTACTGGTCAGGAATCGAAAAAAGCTTTTATGTCGAAAAAGTTTCAGTAACAGGTAATATTCCTGACGCTTCTGTTCACGCCGGAAAAGCCGGAAAGCTCTATAGTAACTCAGTACCTCAGGCAATTGATTATCCTGTTTATGCAGTTTCCAAGGAAAAGGATTAGTAACAGTTATTTTGAGCGATGCCAGAAATCCATACGTTGATAAATGGCCTTATTTCGATACAGTTTACAGGTTCGTTTTTGACAGGAAAAACGGAGAGTATGAGGTTTATGAGAGCCATTATGGGAGAGCGGAAAAAAAGCTTGACAAGAACTACTTTGAGTAACTCAAATAAAATAGAATGAATTAAATATAATTTCAGTTCTGATAAAAAAGTGTTATTTCCGATTACCTTTAAAATAAAAAAGTAATTGGAAAATATAATCGGATGAGATAAATCTGAAATAAGCCGTTTAAAACAAAATTTTAATTATTTCCGCATTTTCTTGAAGTAATTGTCGATTTCTTCCCAGTTTACAATATTCCAGAACGCTTCTATGAATTTTGCCCTGTCATTCCTGTAATCAACATAGTAAGCATGTTCCCAGGTATCCAGAGCCATAATTATCGGATAATCAGGGACCACGTTTACATTATGCTTCTCTATCTGCATAATCATGAGCCTTTCTGTGTCTTTACAGTAAGTTAATGCCGCCCATCCTGATCCCTCCACAGTTGATGCAACCTGGGAAAACTCCTTTTTAAATCTGTCAAAGCCTCCGAAGTTTTCTTTGATTACTTCAGATAACTCCCCAACAGGTTCTTTGCTTGAATTGCTTGCAGGGGTCATCTCCCACCAGAAGTAATCGTGAAGAACATGCCCTGCAAGGTTAAAAGACAGGTTTTTTGCAGCTGCCTTATAATCAAAGTCAGTTCCTTCTTTCCTTGCTTTATCCATCATCTCTATAGCTGCATTTGCGTTAGTCACATAAGCCTGATGGTGTTTATCGTGGTGTAGCCTGAGTTGCTCTTCGGAAATATAAGGTGCCAGATCTCCATATCCATATTTCAAAGGCGGTAATTTGTATAAACCTTTAGCCATATTATCTACCCTCTTTATAATCCTCTTATAATCAACTGGTTTCACAAAACTTGTTCAAGAGTCTGGATCCAAATACAAATCTATACTTTCCAGTTAAAGAGATCCCGAAGATATCCTGAAGAGATCCAAAGAAATTCCATTACAAGTTCTGCCCTGCTAACCAATTTTCCCCTTAACTCTGTTAACAGAAATACATCTTCAAAGTGCTCTGTTACAAACGATTTTGTCGCTAAACGCTTTTCGCTGTGAAGCACTCTACTTTAAGCTTCTTCAAACACATATCAAATTGCGTCTGGCAATTCAAATGTAAAATATAATTATACATCGAACCTATTTAAAGTTAAAAGATACTACTTATAGATATTTTTGAAGAAAGGTATTTAGAATATCCATCAAATATTTGACGTATTAAAAATAAAACATAAGTAAAAAGAAAAAATAAAAATGAAATAAAAGAAGAAAAAAAGTTTTTCAGGACAAAAAATGGTAAATACACTCTCCCATCTTGGTGTCGGCCTTCTGATCGCTCTTGCCCTTGGCTTTAAAGGAAAAAAGCGAAATACTCTGGCTTTTCTGGCAATTCTTCCTGATCTTGACTTCATCCCATACATTCTGTTTGCCATTGTCAGCGGAAGCGTGAGCCATGAGACACGAAACCAGCTTTTTTATCTGCTAGGCCACAGGGAATTTATGCACTCAATTCTTTTCATTTTGCTTGTCGTGCTTTTTATCTGGCTTAAAACAAAAGACCGTTTATTTACAGCTGCCGGTTTTGCAGCTATTTTTTCCCACAGCTACCTTGATTACGCCACAAGCTGGAAAATGCGTCCCCTCTACCCTTTCAGTACAGATGCATCCATTATGGGAGCCATCTACTTCTTCGACCCGCTGGCAAACCTAATTCCCCTGATCCCTGTCTTTGTTTTACTCGTAGCCTTTATGAAAAACCGGGGGAAATGGAACGGAAATTTCAACAACTTCTGTACTTTTGTCACGCAAAACAGGAGCAAATTCTATTTCACCCTCCTTATTGTGCTTCTGATCTGGCTAACAGTTTTGCCTGTGGCAAAGTTATTCCTTGTGAAAAATATTTCTGATAGCGAGGGCGCAAAAATCAGCTACCAGGACACCTATCCATCTTCTCCCGGAAAATTCCTTGCAGCGTATCCCTACAACTCTACACATTACAGGATTATGGAAGTAAGCTACTGGTCAGGGATCGAGAAAAGCGATGTTGTCGAGATAATTTCCGTGACCGGTCACATTCCCGATGCTTCAGCCTATGTTGAAAGAGTCGAAAAACTCTATAGCACAGCTGTCCCACAGGAAATCGATTATCCTGTCTATACCGTCTCGGAAGAAAACGGTTCGGTAACTGTTGTGTTGAGCGATGCAAGAGATCCGTATGTTGAATACTGGGCTTATTTCAAAACAGTTTACAGGTTCGTATTTGATAAAGAAAGCGGGGATTATGTTGCCTATGCTAGTATGCAGGAGGAGAAAGAGGAGAAATTAGAGGAGAATTGGTTTGAGTGAAAAATCTCGGGAACTATAACATTTTTTGAATATTTTATTGTGTTCTATACTCAATTTAAAGAGATATTATTCAAATTTAAAGTCACTTAATTCACAATTCCAGAACCAAGGCAAATCATCCAATGAAAAGCCAATAAAATCTTCGTCACGAGAAATAACTCCTAGATTTTTAGCTTCTTCCCAATATAGCTCAACTTCTTCACAAAATTCCTGAAAGACTTCAGGGTAACATTTTAGAATTCCAATTAGCATATAATTAACATTATTACTGTCATCCAATCCATGTTTCGTTCTAAAAATTGATGAAAATGCTATGTTAAATACATGCGACAAACAATTATCTATATGGTTGATTAATAGTTTTATTGCCTTTAAAGAAGCATTATCTTTTGGTACTTTGCCATTTAGAAGTCTTTTAAAAAATGGATGGCGAGCATTGTAAATTACCCTATCAAAATCCTCAATAAAATTTGGCGGGTAAACAAAAAGTGGTGCCTTATCTAATAAATTACTATGCATTTGATAGGTGAACTCATTATGTGAAATGGAAAAAATACCTTCATCTATTCTATCATTAGAAAATGCTTCAATTACTAATCCAGGAATGGAAGTAATGTAAAGTTCGGAAGAATTTCCTAAGATTCTATGTAAAAACTCACTTCGTTGCTCTGCACCTTCGTCTTCATGCATCAAAAGAACTGTTTTTGCACCAACAAGGCGTCTAGCTTCATTTAATAAGATTGCATCAGGTATTTTCTTAGACCAGTCATTGAAGTAAGTAATTGCTAAACTTCTTGTTTTTATATTTTTTCATTGTATTATATACTCTTTGCCCATTATCCGAAATAGTTAATAAAGGGACGTAGTTAGAAAAAAGCTTTTGCATGATATTTTCAAATTCTTCTTCTTTATAATCAAAGCCTAGTTCTGAGAATCCTTTAGATAAACTCAATATATGATATTCCATCAGTTCATTAATATTTTTAACATATCCTTTAAATGAGTATGAATCTTTACTTGTTTCTAAATAGTTCTCTAGTTCTTCTAGAATACTTGATTGTATTTTACCAATTAGCTTTTTATACTTTTCATCCTCTACTAAATCCGACCTATTTGGTGATAAAGACAATTTAAAATTATCTGAAAGGTTTATTGACGCTTGAATACTATGAAATAATCTTTTAGGTAAGAGTTTTTGAGAAGGGATTGCAAATCCTCTCTGGGCAAAAATATTATCTCTATTTGGTGTAGGTTGAATAATTTGCAATTTACCTTTAATACCTTCTTTTTCGTCATCAAATATAATTTCAAAATATTTTTTCCCACTTTTTTGATCTTTATAATTTTTTCTTTCTCCTGGCAAATAAGGCTTATATGTCTCGATTTTCTCACTTGTCTCAATAACTATTGGGTACTCTATAAAAGGAGCAATCTCCGATATTTTTTCAACTAGTGATATGGAAGAGAAAGGATGATTAGATTTCAGCGATAGAGTTATTTTATTTCCAATGTAAACACGAGAAGACGGCCTTTGAACAAAATAATCATAAGCAGTTGGAATTTCAACGTTTATTGGGGCAGGTGGATTCAGTGGGTCGAGTGGCTTTCTTCTACTTTCGACTTTGAAACTGGAAGCTACCATAAAAACGGATAGAATACCTATTCCAAACTCACTAACTGGGTCAATTTCTATGCCGCTTGTGCGGCATTCTGAACTATTGTAGTAACTTCTTCCAATTTGCAAAAAATAGTTTTCGAAAATATCCTTATCCATTCCAATTCCATTATCTTCAATAATAAGTTCGTCACCTTTCAAAGTAATCTTAATGAATGGTGAGAATTGATTTCCTTCTTTCTTTTCCATTGATTCTCGGTAACGAACAGCATCTACTGAATTCTGCAAAAGTTCGCGGAGAGTTAAAGTAGGATCTCCATATAATCTCTCTCCCATTAAAAGATCAATAACTCGATGAAAATCAAGTTTAAAATGGAAATCAGAATAGATATATTCGCCATTAGATCTAATGTTCTCTTTTGTGACTGGTTTTAATAAATCTAGCCTATATATTTCTGCTAAGTCATCTTTATAGCGTGACGTTAAAAGGATACTTTCTTTACGTTCGGTTTCTATCATGTCAATAAATTCACGAAGTGTACGTTCATAGATAGGATGTTCACATTCTGCTTCTATACTGATTTCTTTTTGAGATATTTTACATCCAATGATTGAGAGATGTTTATTCCACTCCTTGACGCTTGTTTCATCCTTTGGATCAATAAAATCAAGTAGACATCTGGGTGTACGTTCTGGATCAAGATCTAAATTATCAGCTAAGCGAAGTATTACAGACAAATACTGCACATTAACATTCTGATCTTTAACCAGAGCATCACGGCGCCAACGTCTTGTATCGTAAAGATCTCTTACGGGCAAACCGTGACTATCACATACTACTTGAACTAATTTATAATATGGAACCCCTTTCCATGATATTGGTGTCTTTTTCAACCCATATTTTTCTTTGATTAGTTCATTAGAACGTTCTACATGTTTTCTACGGAGAAATTCAGTAAAAAGTTTATCTTCAATAAACGTTGCTAAACGATGATCTCCACTCTTTTTTGCTTTGTCAAGTTTAAAGCTTAATTCTTCATTAGAAACGAGAAGCTTAGCAAATTCGGAATTATTCTTAATGATTTCTTCTCTTTCATCCTGTGAAGCTGTCATTCCTATATCATGAAGATATGCAGCGTAAATGAGTATAGACAGCTCGATAATGTTTAAGTGATCAAGCGTATCTGAGGGTATTATTTTTCCCATATGTTCAACTACTTTTGCACTATGGTTAGCATTATGCAAAGTAAATTCAGGCATGTTTTCAGGAATTCTTTCAAGTAAAGGAGCTATCTCACGGATAACTGAGAATATATTTTCCGAAATTTCATGTTCTCCAAGCAAATCTTCTTTTTCAAGAAGCTGTTGAAACAGAACTGTTTTCTTCAATCTTTCAATAGCAGTTTCAGGCATTTACTTGCTCCATTACTGTTTGCGATTCTTTTTGACATATTACCTGATTAATTTTTTGTTTTTATCTTGGAATGTTGATCACATTTCCACTTAATTTAAGTATATGCCGCCTGCTCCGCAGTCGTATGGTAGACTGTTCTTAAGATTCATCGAAACTCAAACCGCCTCCATTTGGATTCGGTTAACGAATTTTATGCACAACTTCGGATACCACGTGTAGTGATTTTCCAAGAGAATTCTCTTAGATATTGCATAAAAATAGCATTTTTTGACTTTTTGTTCCTTAACCGAATCCAAATGGATGGCTATCAGGTCCTGCATTTGCTATTTAAAATAATGGTTTTTCTGTTGTTGATTTCATACAATGGTTTATTGTATCCTGAAATATAGTGTTGTCATTTTTACTCGCATTTACTGTATCCCAATAAACAGATAAACACCACCAGCTATCAACAATACGCGTATCAGCGTATCCGGTTCCCGATAATACACTATATCTACCTGTTTTCTTAACATAATGTCCAGTATCTGGATCGGAAAGCCGTCCTGTTTCTTTTATTTTCTCATTGAACTTACTTGCCACTACAAATATAATTTCCCATTTATGTAGATTTATAATCAAGATCTATTTCCCAAGATACAAGTTCTTTTTTGAGAGTTTTACTCGTCTTTATTCATACAATCAAAATAAATATATCAAAGAGTTCTTGTACAGAAATTTATCAAAAGAAAGCTTCTGAAGAGCTGTTGATATTATAACAAGGTTTTTATATTTATCGAATATATAAATACGCACTGGTATGCTTAAGCATATCAGTTAAACGGCATACGGGGGAGTAATTGAAATGATTAAATTTGGAACAGTAAAGTCAGCGTTGCTAATGGCATTTATTGGAATGGTAATAATTGGAATGGTACAGCCCATTGCTGCGATGGGACAAAGTTCATCCAGTGAAATGGAACAGGATAATGAAAGAGATTCATATGAAGGGCAGGATTGCAAGGACTCTTCACATAATAAAACTATGATGATGAAAGAGGGGTCCGAAAACGAAAAGATGATGCATTGTTGTATGATGCATGGTATGATGGGAGAAAGCTCAGAAAATAAGACTATGATGCATCACTGCATGATGCATTGTATGATGCACGGTATGATGGGAGAAAGCTCAGAAAATAAAACAATGATGCATGGTACGATGGAAGAGAAAGCAGCTAACGAAAGCTGTTGCATGGCTAAAATGGATGAAAATGCCAGTATGGAACAGACCGAGAATGAATGCGCCATTTTCTGGCTGAAACAGGCCATTGAGCTGCACAAGATGCATCTTGAGAATCCTAGCATGGCGACCAATGAATCTCAGATAGAACTTATGAATCAGATGAAGCAGGCCTACAAGCTCATCCCAGGAGAAAGCGCGGCTATGGGAATGCTGTGTCCATCCAATGAAAGTATGGCAATGGGAGAGAAATTAACCAAAAAAGAGAAAATGGACTGTATGATGGGAGAGAAGTCGGGCAAAAAAGAGAAGATGGAATCCATGATGACGGAAGGGAAAGAAGCTAAAGAAGAGAAGATGGAATCCATGATGATGGAAGGGAAAGAAGCTAAAGAAGAGAAAATGGAATCCATGATGGAAGGAAAAGAAGCTAAAAAAGAGAAAATGGAATCCATGATGATGGGGGGGGAAGCAGCTAACGATAGCTGTTGCATGGCTAAAATGGATCAGAATACAAGTATGATTCAGGCCAGGATGGACTGTGCCTGTTTCTGGCTGAAACAAGCCGTTGAGTTGCACAAAATGCATTTAGAGAATCCAAGTATGGCAACCAATGAATCTCAAATAAAGATGATGTGTCAGATGATAAAAGCCTACGAGTTGATTGTAGGAGAAAAAATGACTATGGAGTTGACGGATGAAACAATGAATGATGAGTTAGAAGGATGGATGAATGAAACGGAAGAAGACCGGTTGGCAGAATGGACGAACAAAACAGAAGACGAAAAGTCAGAAGAATGGATGAGTGCAGCAGTAGATATCGAGTCTACAAAATCAATGGATACAAAAGCAAGCAATGAATCTTCAGCATGTTAAGAGGTTATCAGCACACATAATAAGATAAAATAACTCGTAATTAGAAAATAGGGTTTTTCCTACTTTTATTTTTTAGCTGCTTGTACGAGCATACTAATCAAGTGATTGTCAGATAAGCTCAGTACAAATTTAGGGATACCGACAGTTTAGATTAGCCTGTATTGGTCGATCTAATGAGATAAGGTCTATGGTTGAACACCGGAAAATACGGAAAATATTGTCAGAGAGTTAAAAAGAGAAATAATAAGTGAAATTCTTTCTGGCAAGAGCCACAAACACTGCATAGATCAATAAAACATGAGAATATAGGGGGAAACATTATGGAAACTGGAAGTAAAGCAGAAGCCGCTCCTATGGAAATGCAGAAGATGTTAAAAGGTATAAACTATCCTGCAAAGAGGAGTGATATTATAGGGCAAGCAAAGAAGAGTGGCGCAATGAATGTTGTGCTATTGCAGAAGCTTGGTATGCTTCAAGATAAGGAATACGCCAGTGCTGAGGAAGTTCTCAAAGAACTTGAAAAAAGATAAATTTGTTCTTAATCAAATAGCTCTGGCCAGTGACTGTACTCAACTTTATAATTTGGATTGGGAAACTCAATATAACTGGATGTATAGCAGGCGATTGGACTATTATTAGATCAGGCACAAGGGGGCTCGTCGAAAGTTCAAAAGCAGATTTGGAGAAGCTTCTTAAGGATGGGAATGTGTTAACATCACTTAAATAAATACACGTAGCCAGTCCCTCGGTAGCTAATCATTTTTAAGCAGATCTGCACTACCTTTCTTTTTTACTGCACTATTTTTCAATCGATTTTCAAGTCAGAAGTGAGAATCGAACTCACATAATTCCGGGTTGCAGCCGGAAGCATAGCCACTCTGCCATTCTGACACATATCCAGTTTATACATTCGTGTAGCAGATATTTTATTATTGTCAGAACTATATTTAGTATTGCTAATCAGTAGAAGAGTTACTTTGATTGTGGATAGGCAAATTCTCGTATTAAAGAAAAATTCGTTGAAGATGAGTTTTTTTAACAAAAATATTATAAAATAATGCACATAATAAACATAATTTTAGATTTATGTCGAAAAGATCTGATCTCATTATAATAGATTCATGCTCTAAGTTGTACTTTAGGAGGAGGCCTGTAAATCAGGCAAGCTTTGTAGAAAAAGCGGCCCTGGTTACTGCCTTATTGCTAGATTTGGTGATCCTATTTGCGCTAAGATTTATGTTGGAACCTTCACTTGACATAAATTTAGTTTCAGAGCAAGAACCAGATCCAGTTATGGTAACTGAAATATGAGGAACTTTGAAAAAAGGCACTATTAGGGGGGGGTTTAAATTAATAAAGAATTAAAGCGAAGTCAACAGACATCAGATAAAAAGATATCGGATATATACACAGGTCTACTTTTGCTTTTAATTATTGGTGGCATTGCTCTGGCGTACGAAAACTGGATAGGCCATGCCCTGATAGCTATCATAAGCCTGATGCTGATAATTTATGTTATTACTACCGGTGCCATGCTTAGAGGAAGGATAAAAAGAAGTCCAAGAAATATCTTTAAACTTCATAGAAGGAGTGGCATTTACTTTGGAGCTTTCATCCTGGGATTATTCAGCTATGGTTTGTCGATGAGGCTACATCATGGAGAAGCAATACTATCCTCTGTTCACGGAAAACTGGGGCTGATTATCCTTCTCATTGTAATTATTCAGGTTATCCCAAGTCTGATTTTAAAAAATAGAGACAGGTATAGAGGATTGCACAAAATAGCGGGATACACTCTGGCGCCAATTATATTCATTAACGCAAGTTGGGGCCTGTACAATGGTGTAATTGTCGGAACAAAGAACGTGGTTCTCTTTCATTCCATCTCTGGAGGCCTGGTTGCCCTTGTTCTTGTCTGGGTACTTCTAGAAATTAGATATCCAATAGACAGGTCACTAACCAGAGTCAGGATAGCAAGTTATCTTTCAACACTTCTGGTAACCGCTGGGTGCTGGATAGGGGGAGGCTATAACTATTTAACGTCCTATGGTTCCGAAGTAAAACCCGTAATTCTGGCAGGTCCTTCTCCCTGGGCGCACGAGATTATAATGGAGGCAAAAGAGCACATTTTTGTCTTTCTGCCTATAATCGCACTCACCCTGTCAATTACTCTATCCATTTTCGACAGAGATTCTTTTCTGAGTGATGCTAAGCTCAGGCAAGCTCTTACAATAATTGCGTTTCTGGCACTTTTCATGGTGCTGTTTATGTTCCTGATGGGAGCAATTATTTCAAACGCTGGACAGATTGGAACGGAGGCTTGAGATGAAGAAATCAGCAACTTTCATCGCATCAGCTACAATTGCCGTATTTTTAACTGGCTGTATCATTATTGCCCATGATCGATCAGCCGATTTTAAACAATTTCTGGTAACACTTACGGGCCATCATTGGACATCAGTAAGCTTAATAATTATAGTACTATTTGTCTCATTTTCAGGGCTTCTGTTGGGTTCGAAGAGCGTAAGAAGAGCCCTGAGAGTGTATGATGTAAGGTTGTGGTCAACTGCTCTGATGTCCGTGACTCTACTCATGATGTTGGTAATCTTTGCTGAGTTAGTCGCTCGCTACCTATCTGATTGAGATTCATGTGCAGGACCGAATCTGACAAAAACGACTTAATGCTATGAGTTTCTCATCAGGAAAAGTTACATCCCGCACTCAGCAGCCATAATGCTACTGAGAATCACGGTTTTTCTTTATTGCTTTATGTTACTCTTTAATTATTTCGTTAATTATCACAGTTCAGGGCACATAGTCGTAAAGAACTTGAAAATTTACATTGAATGTAAACGTACTTTAACTTTACACTAGATGTAAAAATGCTAGAGATTTGGATGTGTCTCATCGGATACTCGGACAAGGCACAGGTAGATAACAGGCAGCATACCCAAAGCATGCAATGAAAAATTTTATCCCAAAGCTGGCGGGACAGGCAATAGAAATCGACAAAAAATTAAGAATGAACCGTGAAATCAAAAACTCAACACTAACTTGCTTCAATAATGATGGCTCAAATCAAGAAGCATGTCTATCGATATCAATCCCCTGCGATAGATGCAGAAGATATTGTAAATGAGGATATTTTCTAATATTTCGACATTACAACTTGCTATTTACCCCTTTCAATATTCTTCCAGCTCCACGTAATATGATTTCTTCCTTAATTATTTTGATTTTATTTCTGCGAAGTAATGCTTCAAAGTCGTATTTAATAAAATTTTTGTAGTATTCGGATTCATAAAGAGCAATAATATGATAAATTAAAAACTTACCAATCTTGTTTTTGGGTAAATAATAATCGACTATTATTATGGTTCCTTTTGGTTTGGTTACTCTGACCATCTCTTTCAAGACTTTTTCTCTTATACTCAAAGGCATATCATGTAAAGCAAACGATACAGAAGAAATATCAAAACTATTATCCTCAAAGGGTAGTTTTGTTGCATCAGCGACTTCAAATCTCACATTTCTTAATTTATTTTTCCTTTTAGCCACTTTAAGCATGGATTCGGAAAGGTCGATCCCGACAACTTCGTAATCATTTTTCGCAAATGCAAAGGCCTGTTGTCCAGTTCCCGCGGCAACGTCTAATATTTTGGAACCTTTCTGGGCATTTGTAAAATTAACTACTCTATCTCTGACACTGGAAAAAGGTACGACAATAGCATCATAAAAAGGAGCCAGTATAGAAAACACCTTTCTTACAAGTAAGTAATACTCCTTTTCTTCATCAGTTAAGTTTTCTACCATAATTTCTCCCTCAACAAACATTTAACGCTTTCATAGAAAATAGAACTAATCTCATTTGAAAACTTCAAATTTGCCGCTATAAATATATCCTAAAAATCAGTCTCATTAACTGAGTTTACGCAAAGAATTTGTGGCAAACCGGACATATATTCGTTTAATCCTACAGTATTCCATAAAATTATTATGTCAAATCATTCAGTAAAAATTAGATGGAGATCAAAAAATGACTCAAGGAACCATAAAAGTTGAAGGCATGTCCTGCGGGCACTGCCAGATGGCGGTTAAGAAAGCAGTTGAGGCTGTGGAAGGGGTACAGAAAGCAGATGTGAACCTTCAGAACAAACAGGTAGTTGTTGAATACGACGAAGGGAAGGCAAACCTTGAAAAATTAAAGGCTGCGATTAAGGAAGCTGGGTATGAACCCCTGTAATAGGCGATCTTACTCACAGTGACATTATTTCCAATAGTTTTTAAAGGATTATATACTAAAAATTACAGATTTTATCATATGGGTAAAGTGCTTTTCAAAAAAAGAGCTGCTTTTGCGGGGGTGAACATATCGGGGAGACAACATTCATAGTAGACGACATGGTCTGCAGGTACTGCAAGGACATGATTACCAGGCTCGTTTCCTCTATCAACGGGGTTTCACGAGTAAACATAAGTATTCCTGACAGGACAATAAATGTAGCCTATGACAGTCGGATAACTGATGCATATGTCATACGGATGACCCTGATTAAAGATGGGTATAAAAATATAAAAGAGCCCGATAAAATACTATTAAAAGCCGGGCAGTCCTGAAAAATCTGGATAGGCGGCACATCCGATGGAAGTTACTATAGGAGTCTATGGCATGACCTGTGGTCACTGCCAGAAAAGAGTAGCTGATGCTATTTCTTCGCTTGAAGGAGTGGAATCCACTAATGTGGATCTCGAATCCGAACGCGCCATCGTTAGTTTTGACCCTCAAAAAGTAAGCCTTGAGGATATAATAGCAGCTATTCATAAGGCAGGGTACTCAACTGAAAGTGAAAAGGAAGTTCAGGTAAAGGATCAAGCGGCGCCTTCAGCCAGTAAAGAGCCAGAAAGCACGGTATTAGAAACAGAGATCCCTGAAGCTCCGAAAACTTCCAAAACTTTAGATACTGCAAAAATTACTTCAGGAGCGCCGGAAGAAGCTTCTCAAACCTGTTCTCTAAATGACACATGTAAGCTGGCAGAAGAAGGCTCTCAAATCCCAGGTCAGAAACCAGGCCTGAAGGAAATTACTCTTGGAGTCTCGGGTATGACCTGCTCGGCCTGTACCGCAAATATTGAGAGAGTATTGAAGAAAAAAGAAGGCGTGGGTTCAGTAGTCGTGAATCTGGAGCTTGGAAAGGCAAAAGTCGGTTTTGATCCCGCTCTTATTTCTCCAAAGGAAATCGAGGAAACTATAGAATCCATAGGATACAGGGTAGAAAAGGATAGGGTAACTCTCAATCTTGAGGGGATGAGCTGTGCATCCTGTGCTGCAAATATTGAGAAAATCCTTAATAAAACAGAAGGTGTGATCTCAACTTCAGTAAATTTCCCTCTTGAAAAGGCAGTTGTAGAATTTGATTCCACCCGCATTTCTGTCAGGGAAATTATTGCTGCAGTTCAGCGAATAGGTTATGGAGCATCTGTCAGAGCTGAGACTGTGGAATATGAAGACAGAGAACAGATGTTTCGAGATGCTGAAATTCACAGGCAAAGAAATAACGTGATTATTGCTGCCGTGCTCGGAATTCCAATATCCCTGGGAAACATGAGCATGATGTTTCCTTTCCTCTCTCCTTTTGTACCTGCTTTTCTTACAGATCCTATTGTGCTTTTTATAATGTCTACTCTTGTAATTCTCTTTCCTGGCAGGCAATTTTTTGTAGGGACTTTCAAAGGTTTCAGGCACGGCGTAACAGATATGGATCTGCTGATTGCAGGTGGTACAGGATCGGCCTACCTTATAAGTGTAGCAGCAACATTTTTTGATCTGGGACCTGGATATGACACCCTTTACTACGATACAGTAGGTCTTCTTATATTTTTCATCGTACTTGGCAGATACCTTGAAGTAAGGGCAAGGGGCCGGACTTCGGAAGCTATCCGAAAACTGATGGGACTCAGGGCAAAAACCTCCAGAATCCTTGTAAATGGCGTAGAAAAGGACGTTCCTGTGGAAGAAGTAGTAGTTGGGGACGTTGTTATTGTCCGGCCGGGAGAGAAGATTCCAGTTGACGGAATTGTTGTAGAAGGTAATTCTGCCGTGGACGAGTCAATGCTTACCGGCGAAAGTATTCCGGTAGAAAAAGGTCCCGGAAGTACGGTTATCGGGGCTACGCTCAATAAAACAGGATCTTTTAATTTTCGGGCTACGAAAGTCGGAGCTGATACTGCTCTTGCCCAGATAGTCAGGCTTGTTGAGACTGCTCAAACCACAAAAGCCCCTATACAGAGAATTGCAGATGTATTTGCTGGCAACTTCATAATAGCCGTGCACATTCTTACCCTACTAGCCTTCCTCTTCTGGTTTTTCATAGGTTACTGGCACTATGGTGTATCGGTAGATATGGAAGGAATCAGTCCATTCCTTTTTTCTCTCCTTGTGGGCATTACTATACTTGTAATCTCATGCCCTTGTGCAGTGGGGCTTGCAACTCCTGCGGCCATTATGGTAGGTACAGGCAGAGGTGCGGAGAACGGAGTTCTTATAAAAGGTGGGGAAGCTCTTGAAATGGCACACAAACTTGACACTATAGTTTTCGACAAAACAGGAACCCTCACGGAAGGCACTCCAAAACTCACAGATTTGTTTGCATCCCCCGGTCATGAAGAGAAAGAGGTTCTTTTTATAGCTGCAACAGCTGAGAAAGGATCGGAACATCCCCTGGGAGAAGCTATCGTAAAAGGAGCTGAAGAAAGGAACATTAGCCTTGAAAAGGCTGAAAACTTCCAGTCCGTTCCAGGGAAAGGAGTAGAAGCTTATCTTGAAGGAAAGAGAATTTTGCTCGGCACTCGCAAACTAATGGAAGAAAATAAAATTCCCTTTGAGAAACTTGAGCCCAAAATGCGTGCATTTGAAGAAAATGGGAAAACCGCAATGCTTGTAGCTCTCGATAATGAAATCGTAGGTATTGTTGCAGTTGCCGATACCCTGAAGGAAAACTCCAGGGAAGCAGTTGAGACCCTGAAAAAAATGGGAATAGAAGTTGTCATGATCACCGGAGACAATGCTAGAACAGCCAGTGCAATAGCAAAAGAAGTGGGCATCCCGAGAGTGCTTGCCGAGGTGCTTCCAGAGGATAAAGCAAATGAAATAAAAAAGCTGCAAGCGGAGGGCAAGCTTGTTGGGATGGTGGGTGACGGCATTAATGACGCTCCTGCATTAATTCAGTCCGATGTGGGAATTGCTATGGGAGCAGGCACGGATGTGGCAATGGAATCTGCAAAAATCGTACTTATAAAAAATGATCCCGAGAGATGTAGTCGTATCTCTTAAGTTGAGCCGGCTTACTATAAGCAAGATCAAGCAAAACCTTTTCTGGGCTTTTGGATACAATACTATAGGCATTCCTATTGCAGCTGGAATTCTTTACCCCTTCTTCCATAGGATCCTTATCACACCTGAACTTGCTGCCGCTTTCATGGCATTAAGTTCGGTTTCAGTAACTACCAACTCCCTGCTAATGAAAAGAAGCAAACTTAAGTAACCTAGTCAGATAATTTTAGAGTTTAAATATGGAGCAGTCATATGGCAAAATTCGTATCCGCGGACAACATACCCAGAGTGGCGTTTCTATCAAGTGTTGCCACGTCGATTGTGCTTGTGAGCCTTTTTCTTATTGGGGCCCTTTTAACAAATCTTTCCCGTAATGAGGCGGCCTATACCCAGGTTGACATAGCTGCAGGCTCAATTTTTGTTTTTGTAATCACCATGATAATTTCACTGTCCCTCTGGCCTAAGGTTATGGATCGGCTTGAGAGTGGGAAGAAAAGTGAAGAAATTTCACAGTGATCCATGAATGTATTATTTATATAACTTTTATAAAATTGCACTTCCTCAAGATAATTATGCTAAAATAATTATTTCCCACTATAACCCATTTAAAGAACAGTAAAATTGGGTAATCTTATACGGAGAAGCACTGATCTAATATAGTGAACTTTTTAATATATCATAATAGGGAACTTTAATACACCATTAGATATCATATCAGATCAGTTATTTTCAATAAATTTTAAGATCAATAACTTAAAGATGAGTGTTTGTATGAGGGAATCTGTCCGAAAACTTGGGCTCATAGGAGCAGGCCTCTGGGCAATGACCGAAGAAAGAATAGATGAGCTTGTAAAGGACCTGGTTGATAAAGGGGATATCAGTAAGGAAGAAGGTAAAAAAGTCATCCAGGATATGGTGGAGGAAAGCAAAAAACAGAGGGTTGATCTTGAAAAGAAAATCTCTGAAAAGATTCAGGATACTGTCTCAAAAGCAGATGCCTTTGCCAAAAAAGATGTGCAAGAACTGGAATCAAGGATAGATGCCCTGGAAGAAGAAATCCGAAGGATTAAGAACAAAGAAAAGATGTTTTTTAAATGAAAACTATTTTTTAAGTGAGTTTTCACTTATTTTCCATTTTGACACCTTCGATTTAGACTTTTTCTATCTCAACGTCTTCGATTTCTATATCCTCACCAAGACTTACATTTTCAAGTAAGTTGTCAAGGCCTTCCATATCTGAATTAAGCTCATTGATTTCTGCCGGTGTAAGGCCAGTTAAATTTTCGGAAGAGTTATTTCCAGTCTCATCAACATCAGGATTTACTCCTGTGTTTTCTGCTTTTGATGCATCGTTCCCGACACAACCTGACCCTGCAAGCCAGACAAATAAAACTAATATTACGAGCAGGTTAGCGAGTTTTGCCATTTTCTGCCTCCTCAACTTTATGATCCTTCTCCAGCGAGAATTCAATCTTATCTCCGAATTATTTTTGTTTCTCCTTAAGAAGCGGTCTGTTCAATGACAAGAGTGCCATTTGCAATTGATGAGTTATTGTCAGTATAGGTTACACTTTTAGTATCGTCAAAATCGATTTTTAAGTCACTATCAATACTAGTTATATTAGTTAACACAGTATTATGCATTTTAAATTCATCGAAGAGCTCTCTAAGTATTTTATTTGCTTTATTGATATCAGTGAGAGACTGACGCAAGTAATTATTTGCAGTTTTCATATCTTCCTTGGTGACATTATCAGAGCTGTAAATAGAATCTGCTTTTTCTTTCTTTTCCTGTGCAGATCTGATATATGAATTATAAGTGGTAAGCTTGGTTTCAATATCTGAGGTTTCAGCTCCGGTTTCGTTCAGTTTCTCTAAATCAGTTTCAAGCTTTTTAGAAAGGATTTCGGATTTTTCAAGAAATTCTCCGATTTTTTCACTGACAATCTCTCCTGAACCCTCAAGACTAATTTTCCTTGCATCATCCCAGGTTTCACGTACAGATCTGATCGTAACCAGAAGCTCTTTCTGACTGGAAGCATTCTTAACTTCTGCCTTTTCAGCTTCAAGCAGTTTAATCCTTTCGTCTATGGCAGCGACTTTTTTGTCTGTTCCACTGCCATTTGAAGCTTCCATGTTGCTTTTTACAGTTGAAAGGTGAGCTATCATGTAACTGATGCTTGCGTTAAGGTAATTCTTTGTAGCATTTAAAGCCTCTTCAGAATTAAGGTTAAGTTTTCCGGTCTGGATATTGTTTTTTATTTCCAGGAAATCTTTTTTTGCTTCCTGATATTCCTTCTTCTGGAGCTGGAGTTCTTCTTTTATTTCGTTCTTATCTTGTTTTGAAATTTTTTTCTGGTTTTCTATCTCTAGATTATCCTGAAGTTCTTCCGGTTCCGGCTCAGAGCCGTTGCTACCATTTTCACTTTCATTTTCACCTGTGTATGTATCCCCTGAATTTTCGCGCATGTACTGATTATGGTTTCCATTTCCCTGCTCAGAAGAACCCTTAGCAGCCAGGGCACTTCCCGACAGTACACAAAGTAATGTTAATATGATAGTGAAATAAGCCAGATATCGTACGATTCGTATTTTTTTCGTCTGACTTCCCCCTTTTGGAAGCTATAATATAGCTGTATTGGAGTAAAGAGAATATAAGCATTCTTTCAGAAATGAGCTTAGTTGATGAGCGTAGGTAATAATTTAAACTTGATAGAACCTCTGTTTTCTTGATAAAACTTGAATACGCCTTTGTGACAACTGAAATTTCTTTGATGGAAAGTAAAAGATTTATGTCATAAACCCATTTAACATTTCGTGAATTTTAGAAATCTTTGCAGGATCGCCTGTGTTTTCTTTTTCCTTATGTTTTTTCAGGGAAATTCACTAGCGGCCACAATTCACGGGACAGTCTATGAGTGGAATAGTTTCACACCTCTTAATAATTCAGTAATTGAAATTAACTCTACTCCGGTACAATCTTTTGTTGCAACGGATGCAGAATACACCTTCAACCTTACTCCAGGGACCTATTTGATAACTTCTAACTATTTTGAAGGGAACAAACGAGTTTACACAACTAAGGATGCAGTTGTGATTTCAGATGACGGGGAATATGTTCACGACCTTCTCATGTTTCCAACTTATGAAGAGGAACTCCTGGAACCAGAAGAATTTGAAGTTCCAGACATGAATATTGAAGCGACATCACCCACAGATGTCACAACCATAGCTCAGGATAACCATCAAACTACCTTTTTAGTTTCCGCTCTCCTGGCCTTAATAGTTCTGTTACTGGCAGTCTATTTCTTAGGAAAAAGACATAGAAAAAATCCAGGTATGATATCTGGTCCCCCAGGAGAAAATGAAGAGCTAGAAACTTTGCAAGCCGATAGTACTGTGCCGGACTCGGAATTTTCAGACAATATAAAAGCCGATTCTGTAGAGAGCCCTGCTGAAACCGCTGATATAAGTCAGGAGTCATCTGCAATAAATCCGGAATTACCCCCAATAAACTCTGAGTCGTCCGCAGATATTACTGAAAAGGTAAATCATTTAGCTGACAACACTGAAAAGGTAAATCATTTAGCTGACAATACTGAAAAGGTAAATAATTTAGCTGACAAAAATAAATTTGTGCAGCAAACAAAGCATCATAATCCAGATAGATGGCGTTTTCCCTTCTCAAGTAAAGAGAATAAATCGAATTCCGACACCCACAAGAATTCCAGAATCAATCTTCCAGAAGACCTCAAAGAACTCCTTGAACTGATCAGAAATAGCGGAAACAGAATTACCCAGAGAGAAATCCGGAAAAAATCTCCCTATTCTGAATCCAAAGTCAGCCTTATGCTTTCAGATCTGGAACAGAGAGGTCTGATTGAAAAGTTCAAAAGAGGAAGAGGGAACATAATTCGTATTCCTGATAAGCATATCCATAAACAAACAGAAAATGAGAGTAAGAAGGAATAAGGAGAAGAGGTACTTTACATAATCTCTTTTGAAAAACCATAAATAGTAAATTATATAACTAAATTCATCCACTAAACAGCAGAAACGGTTAATAATGTTTGAAAGATAAGGCTCCAGACATTTTAATATGCCCTTTTTGCTTTCTTACGCCCCGGAATTGCTTTCTTATTTATAATGATTACTTACCGAATATTGCTTGAAATGTATTATAAATTACTATTTAAACTGCACAAGGTATTATAAACTTCACGAGGGACAACATGCGAATTTCCATGGATATTGAGCTAAAGGATGTGCCCGGGCAGATGCTTTTAGCCCTCCAGCCTCTTTCGGAATACAAAGCTAACCTGATAACTGTTTTACATCATCACCAGAAAAGGACTCTCCGAAAAACAGTGCCGGTACAGCTTGTACTTGAAACTACGCCTGAAAGCATTGAAACAATAAAGGCTAAACTTGAAGAGAATGGGATAAGGGTTGTAAGAGTAGGAGAACATCGCTTCAGAGAAAGCATAAATGTGGTCCTTATAGGGCACGTAGTCCATACCGGAATCCAGGATACGATTGATGAGATTGACAGAACTGGATTTGCTGAGGTTGTGGATCTTTCCCTATCCATGCCAGGTATTAATCTTCTCACTTCAGCCCTCATAAGAATCGACGCTGTGAGCAAAGAGCATCTTCAAAAAGCGCTTGATATCCTGAAAGACGTCTCGGCAAAAAAAGATCTGTTGATGGTGCTTCCAATAGATATCCAGGCATGATAAGAATAAAAGGAGATTTGGAAAAATGAAAACAGTTTGCTGTTCGATTCTTGGATTCGGTGCAATTGGACAGGGTGTAGCCGAGGTACTCCTGACGAAAAAAGAGTACCTTAAGAGTATCGGGCTCGAAGTAAAGGTTATTGCTGTTGCAGATTCAAAGGGTGCTACTGTTAATCCTGAAGGCGTAGATCTTGCCGATTGCCTGGCCCGCAAGAGAATAAGCGGTACGGTAGCCCTTGAAGAAATCACAGGACTCGAAGTAATAAAATCCATAGAACATGAGCTGGTAATCGAGACCACTCCAACAAATATCGAGACAGGAGGGGCAGGACTCCAGAATATGCTTGCAGCTTTCCAGACAGGAAAGGATGTCATTACTTCCAACAAAGGGCCTCTTACCCTGAAGTACAGAGAACTTATGGAAAGTGCAAAGGCAGCTGGATCACATTTCAGGTTTGAAGCCACTGTCGGAGGGTCGATGCCTATTATCAATCTGGCAAACGAAGCTCTCGCAGGCAATAGAATTAAAAGTATCAAAGGAATCCTGAATGGAACATGCAATTATATCCTGACAAGAATGCTGGAGGAAAGGGCAACTTACAATGACATCCTTGTGGAATCCATGCAGCTTGGAATTGCAGAAACCGACCCGACATATGATGTGGAAGGAATTGATACTGCCTGCAAACTGGTGATTCTTGCCAATGCAATCTTCGGACTCAATGCCACTTACAAAGACGTTAAAATTACGGGAATCACAAAGGTAACGCCTGAAGCCCTGGAGATGGCTTATGAAAGAGGGCACGTAATCAAACTTATAGGTGAAGTTAGCAGGGAAAGAATCCATGTAGCCCCAAGGCTTGTACCCATTAACCATCCTCTTGCGGTTGGAGGAACCCTGAATGTCGCATCTCTGGATACCGAACTCGCCGGGGAAATCACAATTACCGGAAAGGGAGCAGGCCCACTTGAAACAGCAAGTGCTATTCTTAGTGACCTGATTGAAATTTACGGGGCCGGTAAGAATTAAAATTCAATTGGAAATTCTCTTACTGGAATACTTACTGAATACTACTTGCGAAAAAACAATAAAAGAAAAAATCTGTGTGGACTATGACAAGCTTCAGGGAATTTGCAGAAACCTGCCAGGCAATTGAAAAAATCTCGAGCACAATTGACACCACAAGTAGAGTTGCCGATCTCCTTAAGAGAGTTGATGTAGAAGAGCTCCCCCTTGCGACTCACTTTATTATGAGTGAGGTTTTTCCTGCCTGGAGTGGAGAACAGCTGGGAATTGGCACGAGTTTACTGTATGTTTCCCTCTCGAAAGCCTCAGGAATGTCTATAAAAAGCATAGAATCTCTGATTCGGACTACCGGGGATATAGGGGATACTGCGCTTCTTATTTTGAAGGAAAAACGGAAAAATCAGGTTACTTTCTCTTCTTTTCTTGAAGAACAGCCAGAACTCTCAATAACGGAAGTTTACCAGCGTTTCAAGACGGCTTCCGAAGCGACTGGAAAAGGCTCGCAGGAAGTTAAAATCAAGAACCTTCAGTTCCTCTTTACCTCCTCGACCCCAAGGGAAGCAAAGTATATTTCCAGGCTTGCACTTGAAGAGCTCCGCATAGGAGTAGGGGAAGGAGTTGTAAGAGACGCTATTGCAAAAGCCTTTTCTGTGCCTGCAGACATTGTTGAACACGCCTTCATGGTTACAAATGATCTCGGCATAGTGGCTGCAACTGCCAAAAAGGGTGGAACAGAAGCCCTGGGAAGCCTGGGAATTGAAATCAACCGTCCAATAAAAATGATGCTTTCACAAATCAGCCCTGATATCGATGCAGATATTAGAGATATGAAAGAGGCTGCAATAGAGTGGAAATTCGACGGAGCGAGGGTCCAGATCCACAAAAATGGAAATTCAGTTAATCTTTTTTCACGAAAACTCGAAAACGTCACGAATTCCCTTCCTGATCTTGTTGAAATAATAAGGAAACACATAAAAGCCGAGTCTGCAATCCTTGACGGAGAAGCCGTTGCTGTAGATGAAAATGGGAAGCCTAAAGCGTTTCAGGAAATCCTTAAACGTTTCCGGCGCAAATATGATGTTGAAGAGAAAATGCTTGGAATTCCCATCCAGCTCAACCTTTTTGACATCATGTACCTGAACGGAAAAACCCTGATTGACCTCCCTCTTCTTGAACGTAGGAAAGCACTTGAGTCCTGTGTTGAGAGTTCTGTTGAGGATTCAAAATCCATCTGCGTGGACAGACAGGTGATAACCGGAGACCTCGCAGTTATGGATAAGATCTACAGGGAAGCCTTAAAAGCCGGGCACGAAGGCGTCATGGTCAAAAATCCTAATTCTGTTTATTCTCCTGGCAAACGCGGCAAAAACTGGCTCAAGAAAAAACCCCTTATGGATACTCTCGATCTTGTAGTAGTGGGAGCTGAATGGGGTTTTGGCCGCAGGGCAAACCTGATAGGCTCTTACACTGTTGCCTGCTATGATCCTGACACTGGTAGATATTTACAGGTAGGTAAAGTCGGTACAGGTCTTAGCGATGATCAGCTAAAGGAGCTCACAGAAACACTTTCCGGCTTAATGGAAGGCGGAGAAGCAGGCGGAGTGTTTGCAGTCAGACCAAAACTTGTTCTTGAAATAGCCTTTGAGGAAATCCAGAAAAGCCCCAATTATGATTCTGGCTTTGCACTGCGCTTCCCTCGCTTTATCAGCATCAGGGATGATAAAGACCCCGAAGAAG
This sequence comes from uncultured Methanosarcinaceae archaeon, assembly GCA_963847185.1. GTDB lineage: Archaea > Halobacteriota > Methanosarcinia > Methanosarcinales > Methanosarcinaceae > Methanosarcina. The sequence goes on from CAWJYV010000002.1 coordinate 63,501, forward strand.
CCGATACGATCCAGAGGGTAGGCCGCGTATACAGCCAGCAGTTGAAAAGGATGTAATAGTCCATCTTGAGTAGCCTGATTAATGACTTCTGTCGGCGATTTTATTCCCAAGGCAGGATCAGGCTAAACCTTAAGTGCTCTTAAAGTTAACATAATCCGCCTCAGGTCATGCGGAGTTTGAATCTACTGTGGAAGGTTTGCTTGTACTCCACATTCAAAAAATGCTTACTAACTTTCTTATATACATTTATTTCTATGATTAATTTTCATCACTCAGATTAACATTAATTAAACCGATCAGCTTTTTCATCTATATAATAAAGTTTCAGAGTTTGATACATATCAGGAATTTTAGCATCATTTTAGCAGGCGATCTGAATTTTCTTCCTTTCACTGGACCATAAAAATTACAAAAGTGATATCACTCTGTGTGACCACCAAAAGATAAAATGATATATTGTATAAGATAAATTCAATAAGAAAGTAAGAAAAAATATGTAGATGCGGCGACAGGAAATGAACGGCTTTGGAATTTATAATAAAGCGGGAGATAATGTCCAGGCGATATATAGATCAAGACTTCTAATAGAGATACTTTTATCATTGAACGAAGGAGGCAAAAAACTTTCCCAGCTGCGTGAAATCACCGGAAGTGCGTCTCAGGCTATTATTCCAAAGCTCAGGAAACTGGAAGCAGATCATCTGATCGAAATAAAAGATCGCGAGTACTGTCTAACCTCAACAGGAAAAATTGTGGCTTCGGGAGTAGCTAACTCTTTTGCAACAGTTGGAACGATTAATAAATTCAAGCATTTCTGGGCCAGGCACTACCTTGAAGGAATTCCCAGTTCCCTGCTAAATGAAATCGGATGCCTTTACGAGTCTGAAGTCCTCAATGACAGGGGTATGAAGATTCTTAATGTATATAGTAATCAAATAAAAGTGATTAGAGAAGCAGATCATATATATGGCATATCGTCTGTTGTAACCGAAGGATATGCTGATTCCATCACTGAAAGAGTGAGAGAAGGAATCCCTATTGAACTAATTGTTCCACTTCATGTAGCAGAAGAATTGAAGCAATCGCCTTATTTAGAAAAATTGGCGATGCTGAAATACTGTGAGAATTTCAAACTAATGCTTATGAGCGAAGACATTAAAGTTGGGCTTATTGTTACGGATAAATGCCTGGCCTTAAGCCTGTACAAAAAAAGCGAAATTGAATACGACATAACTACAGGTTTGTTTAGCTCTGATCCGAAGGCTATTGAGTGGGGAAAAAAGCTTTTTGAGTATTGTAAGATTCGCTCAGAAGCGAACTTACATGATAGTTACACGCATTGATGAAACTTTCAAAAACTCAAACATACTTGAACAGATCATCCCTTTTCATTTCATGCAGCCTGTCCCGAAGCAGACTCTTTAAGGCTTTGAAGTCTCCTTTTTTGGCGCTAATCGGAGCTATCAAGTGCTTCCAGTTCTGCCATGGTGGCTCAAGTCCAAGACGGATAGAAACCTCATCAAGAAGAAGATCATACTCATTTTCTTTTACTTTGTCCATCTTGTTTGCAGCGATAATAGTGTCAATGCCTATTTCCCTCAGGAAATCAAACATCTCAATGTCTACAGGAATTTGATCCTTCAAGTCCCAGCGGTCAACTATTTGCGGGAAAACCGGACCGTCTATTACAAGGACCCCGATTTTGATCCTTTCAGCATTTTTTTCGATATAGCGTATTGTTTGGTCTTTTACAATATCCTGCTTCCTGTCTTTTACTCCGCTCATGAACCCGAAACCCGGCATATCCGTGATCAGCAGGTCCGAAGCCTGGGCGTGTCTGGGACGCAGGGTAACACCTGGGCGTTTTCCTACCCTAACTTTTGCCCCGAAGAGCTCCCTCAGGAGAGAGGACTTGCCTACATTTGAACGTCCTACGAAAATAATTTCAAGGTTTATGCCGCTTTCAGCTGCAGTTTTAGTTGTTTCCATTATATTTTACCTCATTTGCCTCTCCGATCTTTCCCCGGGAATGTATACTGAAATCATAAGCACCTTTTCTCTCACGGTATTCGGCTGCAAGTCCCACTCCATTTTGAACATAATACAGTTAGAACCTGCATCCTATTATTGCCGTGAATTTTAGAAGTAGATGATAATCAGGAAGGTCTTAAAGATGACATTTTGATGATAGAATACTTAGATCCTATATAAAATTCCCTTACTTCTTAGTACCATACCTCCTCCAAGAATGATTCTAAGGCTATATGAAAGGTTCAAAAATCCAGCGAATAGTTTTGGTATTCTTTGAAAGTCTCGTAAAGCCGTAAATATCCAGACTTAATACAGGAAAAAGTAAAAGATGGAATTACTGTTTTTTAAAAACTGAATAAATTAGTCTGTTTCCTCTCTTCCGGAATATTCCAGCCATTCAAATTAAAAATGTCTAACGCAATCCGTCTAGCTGTGATATTACCGTCTTCATATCTCTTAACTACATCCGGCCTTTCAGCCAGATAAATTAGAACGTTCCCATGACAAGGAGACGGAGAACACCAACACGCAAGAGTTTTATTATCAAGTGTTCCAAGGTCATTTAAGAGCCTGTTATTTTCTAGAAGATAGAAAACATATTTCCAAATTACGAGTAATCTACTCTTCTCAGAATTCATTTTGAAGGGGTTACCCCATTTAGATTTTCTATCAACGCGTACATGCAGCCCAGGAACACAAGACGTATTATGCATGTTTAGAAGAGTTGTCCCATTGATGTTTATCCCTCAGTCCCTTCGCGTCTCATATGGGTGGGTTGGCCTCCATGTGCTGCCTTCTCAAGCGCGTTTATCTGTTCTGCTAGCTCGTTAAGCTGTTCATGAAGAAAGATAAATTCAGCTGTTCGTTTCTGTAATTCATCTCCTTGATCTGTGTCCTTCTTTGATTCTTTTTCCAACTCTGCCAAATTCTTGATAATATAATCGCAAGTGGGATTCGGACAGGTCCAGCCAGATTTGACAAAACGTTGTTTCCCGTCTACTAATTCACGGATGTAATTTCTTTTAAGGTATTCACCACATTTCGGACATATTGGTTTAGGAGTTGCCCCCTTTTGTCCCTGCCTTCGTTTTGGTTCAGTCATTATTTACTCTCGTAAATTTTTCTTTACCATATCTCGTAAAGTCGTTTTTCTCTTCTGTTGCATTGCTTATTTCTTCTTCCCATAGGACTCAGTTATGTCCTCTTAAATCGCCTCTAATTCAATCCTAATTTTAGTAGATCTTACTAGCCATTTAATCTAATTCAATTAAATTATGGATCAATAATAAGGCTGCTACCTCATTTAGTGTCAATTTAAGTTCTGACTTTCCATGAAATAATTCATCGTGGATCGCAATTAAATACCTTTTATTCGGCGGAATATACCAATAAGGATGTGATAAAACTCCATTTTCGTAGATTAATGCCAGTTCATCTATTTTAGCTAAAACAGTCTTTCGATCCATAATCCCTTCGGCTAATAATTCTTATGGTGTCTTAAGTTACTTTATAACTAATAAACGTCCTTTGACATTAAGTTTCTCTTTTGGATTAATATTTCTCCACTTAATACAACACATTACTTGATTTCCCAAAAATAGAATTTTTCGTAACTATTCAGTTAACGGAGTTAACAAAAATTTTATATTACTTCTTTCAGAAAACAGGAGAATTTCTTTAAGTTAAGTTCAGGAAGAGAATAATAAAACTGCATCAAGGAGTCTTTATATCGCTTTCAGCTGCAGTTTTAGTTGTTTCCATCAATTTTCCATCATATCTTCCTCATTTGCCTCTCCTATCTTCTTATCAAAATCTCCTATCTTCTTATCAAAATCTCTGACAGGCTGTCTGAGAATTATTGCCAGTAATACAAAAATGCTGAACAGAAAGCAAATATGACCTTAAAATCAAAAAAAAGGAATTCTGTAATTATCTCTGGTAATTGTCGGCCAGCCTCTTTAGGGTGGGGTAGCCGTACGCAATTTGATTTTCTACAATAGCCTACTTGGGTTAACCTTGCGCTGACATACAAAACTGATTAATAAGCATGGGGGTACTACTGCACACTAAGGCTGACCAGATTAGAAATTAAATGAGAATATGCACAAGATGCATCCCAATTGCAGGAAATGTGCATCCAGTTCTTTACAGGAATATGGGTTTCTCAAGGCACGAAGCCTTTTCACTTCTTAGGATGGTATGGAAGCTGCCTGAAAGAAACCTGTAATACCGGATGTAAAATTGAGGGATTTACTACTTTGACCGTCGTCACTTATTTCCCAAACAGATAGGGTGAGAGCTTAGCACTTATCAAAGCAGCTACGACACCAATAATTATCCAATCTAGATTCGTAGAAGGTTGTCTTAGTAACATAGATATTACAAAACTAAGTATACCAAACACAATTAAGGCAACAATAGCTACAGCAATTCCCTGTTCAAGCCAAGAAGATTCTTCTGTAGGAGTAGGAGATGATATATTTGGACTTTTAAACTGGCCGAAGGCAAAAGAACCATATCCTGTATTTACCGTGTCTGTAACTTTATTAGTGTCAGTGTCAATTACAGAAACAATGCCATCGGAGTTAACCACATACACTTTTGAGCCATCAGGATTAGCGATAACTTCAAAAGGATTGTTATCTACATCCACAGTGGCTGTAACTTTATTAGTGCCAGTGTCAATTACAGAGACAGAGTTGCTGCCCCAGTTCGCCACGTATACATTTGTTCCATCTGGCGTAACTGTTAATCTGCAAGGAGTATCCCCTACCGTTACACCGGCTGTAATTGTGTTAGAAGCTATATCTATTAGAGAGACCGTGCCGTTTAAACAATTCGTTATGTATAGCATTTTCCCATCTGGAGTTATAGTAATTCCATGATGATGAGTATGTCCAACAGGTCTCTTATTCGTAACTTTATTCGATTTAGTATCAACTATATATATATTATAATCATTTTCGTCTTCATCTACTACGTATACATTTTTCCCGTCTGGACTGACTGCAATTTCCCCAGGGCTCTTTCCTACTTTTACTGTGGCTGTAACCTTATTGGTTGAAGTGTCAATCACAGAAATAGTGCCACTGCCAGTGTTTGCTACATATACTTTTTTTACATCTGGGCTGACTGCAATTCCAGAAGGATATTTTCCTACATCAATTGTAGTCGTAAACCTGTTGCTTGAAGTATCAAACACAGAGACAGTGTCGTTTTGTGGATTTGTAAAATACATATAGGAAGTTGCTGATGAGGTGTTCTGCGCAGAAGATACTGATACAGCAAAAGGACAAATAATTAAAAATAAAAGAAGGATCATTGAAACTAAAACGATTGAATATGGGCTTATTTCTTTCTTCATTTGCTCTCACACATCAATATGAATTTTTTCGATATTAGTATAATTAATCGAAGTATATACAAATTTAGTAACCATATTTTAAATGTATTCAATTAATCCATATTTTTATAAAAATTCTGAAAATATTCGTTTTCGATATTAGTATAATTAATCGAAGTATATACAAATTTAGTAACCATATTTTAAATGTATTCAATTAATCCATATTTTTATAAAAATTCTGAAAATATTCGAATTTTGCAGCTATGACTTATTTCAGAGGTTAATGGAAGAAGCACTATTTGCAGCAGATGAATACAAGATTCTGATGTAGTGGAATAAGATCATAAGGTACCGAAGCTATGACAGCAAGAGGAAAGTATGGATATAGTAGAGATTATAGAACTGATAAGCTGAAAATAACAGTTGGAATAAGTGAACTAAAAAAACCAATTAATATTAATATTGGAATTACAGTAAATAGAGGAAAAGTTCTTGATATGCAACATTTTCCTGAGACTTATAGAAAGGTAAAAAATAAAATTAAAAAAAGAATCTCTTATAGTTTTTGATAAAGGCGCTAATACTGTAGAAAACATTAAGCTAATACAGGAAGATGAGATGAAATATCTTACTTAAATGAAACTGAATAGAAGAGATGATAAAATCATTGAGAATTTTGATTTAAAAATTAGCGCAGTTAATAGAAGAAGAAAAAAGTATATATGGGATAAAAATAGTTAAGAGAAATAGCATCAAGTATTTATATTTCTAAAAATAATTAAAAGAGAAGAAACTGGAAGCTAAAGAAAGAACTATTCTTAAAAAGTTAAAGGAAGAAAAAGAGATACAGGAAATAATAGCAAAAAACAAAAAGCTTCCTAAGAAAAAAAAAAAAAAAAAAAAAAAAAAAAAAAAAAAAAAAAAGAAGTTCAGAACAATGAGTTAATTGAAATTGATTACTTTTTTAAGACTAAGATAGAAGAGCTTAGTGAGGAAGAAGAAATAGAACTATTGAAAAGTTAGATAATTAATGGAAGAGAAGGATTTTTCTGAGTTAAATAAAACAAGAATTTGACAATTGAAAAGGCTTTGGAGAGAGATAGAGAAAAGGATTATATTGAGAAAATATTTAACTCATTGAAAAACGAAATACAGATTAAGCTGTTAAGAGTTTGGTCAGATAATAGTATTTATGGGGCTCTTATATTGGGATTTATTGCTCAATTATTCATATCGCTGATGCGATATGAATTGAGGAAATGAAGCACAAATACACAAAATTCATCAAAAAAAGCTTGAAGAATTGACACTACAATAAAGTTAGTGAAAAATGGAGAGAAATTATATTTTGCTAATTTGACAAGATGAATAGCTTAATTGTAACAAAAATGGGCACTATTATAAAATTTTAAAGAAAAGTGATAAGCATTTCACCCTAAATATCCATGTTTTGGAGAGGGTTAAAGCTGGGGAAAAATTAGTTTTGGAGGGGCAGATTAAGGATTAAGAGGGGTTAAATTTTAATTATGGAGGTTAGGGGCTAAGTTTTAAGGTTAAGGGCTAAAGAGGAGAATCTACATTATATGCACCTAACCTTATGTACTATCTGACAGTCCCTGTTGAAATTTTTTACCTATGTCAAACCAAATTAGTTTTGACTCATTATAAGCTCTAATTACATTTGCTCTGGTGAGAAGCTATCAAGAATATATTCCATAATTAATTTGCCATGACACTAGGCTTAATGATTATCCTTGTTGTTCTATTCTCGCTCCGCGATCTAATAAGAATTGTAATAATGTTTGCTTTTCCTTTTGGTCCTGTCCAGAACATTTAATCTCTTGATAAAGCCCAGAAGCTCCCTCTATCTGCATATCCTGACAGTTCGTTTTTGAGATTAAGTTGGCTATACAATGTTGAATTTTTAGGTTTTCCGTATCTATTTCTAATATTTGAATCTTTGAATTATAAAGAATTGCGAGAAAACGACCGTCAAAACTAATCTTCTGATCTCGGATAAGTTGCTTAATTTCCAATAATGTAACCATTTTATTTTTATTTAGATCATGTAATGTCAATTTTGCACGGCCTGTCATTAATTCTTCCAATTCTCCCAATTCTTCTTCTATATCAATTATATAAGATCCGTCTGGACTCAAACTAAATCTATGTTCATGATTTTTAAAATCAAGTGAATAAATTGGTTCAAAATTAGGATAAGTCCAAACTAAAATCTTGCGATTTATATCTTCATATTTTTCAGAAAATCCATTATAAGTTATAGTTGCTCCAATGATATCCTGATTCGCGGTCATTTGAAGATCATAAATGTTTTTTGCATCTTTTACAACAAAAGTGGAGATAAGATCTTGGTTTTCCCAGTTCCACGTTCTAATTTCTCCACCATATCCTGTTGACAATACCAATTTTTCATCATTTATTGGATATGCCGCATTGCACCATCCAGGTTGAGCCTCAAATGAAGATAATTCAATACCACTTAAAGCATCCCAAATTTTGAGAATTCCTGTTCCTCCATGACTTGATGAGATGTATCTTCCAGATAGTGAACAATATAGATTATTAGTCATCTTTACAGGCTCGCAATTTAATGATTTACCTGTCTTAACATCAAAAATAAGAATACTATCTTTATTAAATGAAGTAAGTGCGAAAAGGTCTGTATGAGTAATCTCGCAAATCATACCATATAAATCAGGATAGTCGATTTTAGTTTGAAAGGTAGAAATTAGTTGACCTGTTGATGCGTTCCAAATCCTAATGCTGCCATCACTTACATATGCTACTATACGTTTTCCATTATTACACCAAGTGAAATCCCTTATTTCGGGGTCATCTATCCGAATCCCATCCAAAATGGAATTTTTTAGATTTGTGCGAAGTAATAAATTACCAGAGAGTTGAGAATTTGTTAAGTTACAATCATTCATTTTTGATTCAATCATGCTACATTGGTGAAAAAAAGAAAATGATAAATTGCTGCAATTAATATTGGCTCCATTCATATTACATCTTGTCAAATTAGAGTGAGATAAGTCACTCCCGATCATACATGAATTTTCAAAAGAGCAATCTGTGACTCTACACTCTTGAAGACATATTTTCTCAAGATTAGAAGATGTAAAATCACAATCCTCTAAATTTGCACCCTTTAATATAGTATTAGCTAAATCAATTCCTGCAAAAGATTTTCTTTTCGTTTGCATTAATGAAGCCGCATTTCCACCAGTGTAATTAATGGATTCCAAGCTTTTGTCACGTGTAAAATAAATTAGATTCAATAATTTTTCAGTAGAACTATTCGATAGCATCTCACGCAAAAATTTGTAGACTGCTCCCATCTGTTCATGTGTAAGAGGAATCAGACCAAAAACGTCTGTTAATTCAGTAATATTTTTTGCTTTAAAGGGTATAGAACATTTTTTTCCATCTGTTCCAAAATAAGTCTTCGAAAAAACTTCATCTAATATATCTAAATCTAATGTAAATTTCAATGCCACAAAATATTCAGCTAGGCTTTTATGTGCAAACTCATAATAACCAACAGCGTTTCGATGTAAAAGTGTTTGATTACGTAAATCAAAGTCCCAAGTGTCAAGTTCATGCTGATCTTTTATACTTTTGCCAAAATAAGTTTGTATTCTTTCAGGGATTAATTTATAGTTAATACTCAAATTCCCGGTTTTGATCATCTCCCATGCCAACTCACACAAGAAATATAATTTATCAGTAGTTGTTGTAAATGTGCGCTTTGTCTCAATGTTGCGTAAAAGTAGCTTGTTAGTAGCATAAAGATAAACTTGGGCTTGGTTTTCTAGTATATCCTCATTTACTTCATCTAAAGCTGCTAGTAGCAACTCTATAAGAAGTGGTTTTCGTGCCATAGCAGCTAAGTTTTCTTGATTCAATATCTTGTCGGCAACAATAGATCCCTGCTTATCTCCTCTCTGCTTGATAATAACATCACGTATTTGATCATCGTTAAAATGTTCCAAGTAAAGTACCTCAAACTTAGGTGGAGACAATACAATAGTACTTCTCCCATACTCTTTTCCAGTTAGTATTTTTTCGGATTCTTTTGCCCACCTAAAGTACTCAGTTCTGCTAGTGAGTATCACTTTACTGTTATCATCTACCAATTCGGCTAATTCCCAAAAATTATCCACTACAGTTTGGTAATCCACCTGTCGAGCCATTTCATCGAAACCGTCTAAAATTAGAAGCAATTTCCCTTGACGATTCATTTCTTTAAAGGCATTGTAAGCGCTCCCAACAAACGGCAGTTTGTATTGTTCAAGCAATGCATCATTTATCAGTTGTTGCACTGTAGTAGCTTTATTAAAATTACGCAGAGTGATTAGTAATGGGAGTCTTTGTTTAACCGGATCTTTAAGATAGCGATTGAGCTGAATATAAGCATAGTGTCTACAGAACCAAGTTTTTCCAGTACCGAATTCGCCTAATAACGAAATATGGGTTTTTCCTCTCTCCATTAACCAGTCATCTATATAGCTATCTAGACTCGAATATTCTTCCCTTGCCTCTCTTTCATCTTCAATTTTCTCTTTATAGCAACCAATATCAACGTACAGCTCTGGAATGTGTTCTTTTTCTACCAAAGATTTTAAGGTATCAAAATACTGTCCCCATACTTTTTGTCTCAAAAATTCGTTAAGTGTGAAAACTTCGAAAGCATTGTCTTCGCTAGCACGTACTCTAGCGCTTTGTGAAACACGTTTATCACTGATCAACCATCCCTGCGGGATTCTTCGATTGAGTAACCCATCTAGATCGTTTACGTCTTTCTCGCTAATCTCTCCCCCAATACATCTTATTAGCAAGTTCTGCTTAAAGGGATTAACCGTTTTGATATCTACAGTTCTTTCATCAGAACGGTTGAACTCAATTACTTCAAATTTAATAACTTGTAGCCACATTTTGACTTCATCAGCCAGAGATATTAAAGGATCATTGCATTTTTGAAGATTCTCTAAAATGCCGGTTATTTCTATAGGTAATTTTTTCGAATAATTGTACTCTTCGACTTTCGAATCATTATCAATTAGAATTTGAATACTTTCTCTTGACAAAACATCCAATAATACTTGGTTTTTGCTTTTAAAACCCTCGATGTATTCTTGCTGTATTAGTAAACCGTAGTTCCTCATGTCTTCTGGATGAAGTGCTATTTTCAGAAGTATGTGGTTTTTATCACTGAAGCTGATAGTAGTAAGGTTGTGAAGCCACCAATACAAACTACTGTGCGGATCAAATGAAAAATTTAATACAGTATCTATGGATACTCGATTACTATCAATATCCAATTCGTCTGAAAAACGTAAGAGTGCAGCAACCAACTTTTTTCTCATTTCTATGTGGAGAGTAAAATTACTTGCACAGCTTGTTATTGGTAATTTGGAGTGATATTTGCACACATCCATTAAGTCTGAAATAAGAGTGTAGTGAACTGTTTGAATTGCAGGGCCAAGATTGGTTTTACCTGTTGTATATGCATATGAAATCCAAGCAGCAGATAGAAATTGGTGATTTTTTCGGATAGAGTTTTGTTCTTCAATGCTGTAGTTACTCGCAACTTTCGCAGTAAAATCTACTTCGAATTCTGCACCAAGTTTTTCTGCTTGCTCTTTTATTTGAGGAAACTTTACTACATCACACTGCATTCCTATATCATGTAAATAAATGCCAGCAAGGAGAATATACATTTCATACTCAGTTAGTTCTTTACCGCCATTTACTTCTAATAATTTATCTGCAAAGCCTACTAGTCTTTCACAGTGTTTATTTCCATGATCTGTATAATTTCGTACTATTCGTGGAGTATCTTCACTCCACAGTTTCTCCATAGATTCACGAATTAATCCCAGACTTGTGCGTAAATTTCTATTTTTAATGTATTTTTCGATGAGATCTACTTCAGCATCTGTGAACTCGGCCAAGAAAGACAACTCCTACAGAGCTACTGTGTAGAATCTTATATATACATTATTAAATTTAGTTTTGTGTAGTTTTTGGGAATGGACAATTTTGTAGAATAGTCGAAAGATATAAGTTAACTTTTAGCCTTTTTTAAATTCCTTTTGTTCGGGGGGATATACAACTAAGGATGTGATAAGATTGCATTTTCAAAAATTAATGCTAATCCATCTATTTTGACCAAGACAGTCTTTCGGCCCAAAATCCCTTCGAGTAATAGTCATTACACTTCTCCAAACTTCTTTTATAACTGATAAATACTATTAAGATTCTCTTTTGGATTAATGTTTTCTCTTTATATTCTTTTATTAGCTCCTTTATCCAGTCTTTTAAAGTCGCCATTACGTTTAATCCTGGGAATGAATTTGGCAGGGAACTTATATCATATTTTACTCATTTGCCTCTCCGATTCTTTTTATCAAAAGCTCTGAGGAAAGACTGAAGGCGTTTTTCGGGGATACGGGCTCCTGCTGCAAGAGGATGTCCTCCTCCGCTTCCTCCGAACTTAGGAGCAACAGAGCGGAGCAGACGGTTTATGTCAATTTTCCCTCGGGAACGGATGCTGAGATCATAAGCACCTCTTCTCTCGCGGTATTCGGCTGCAATTCCAACTTCCTTTTGACCGTACGAGGCTGCATAGATTGCGGCTTTTGAAATGGAGTTATTCGTATTTACAATATAAGCGCTATTTTTCAGTACTTCGACATTTTCTTTAACAAAAATCCGGACCTTTTCCTCTTTAAGCGCAGCTTCCCTGGCAAGTTCAAGAAGGCCAGAGATGTTCGAAGGGATAATATCATTTGAAAGAGGAGAAAGCAGATCTCTTTTAAATTCGTAATCTCTCCCTTTGTGAATAATTGCCTGAATGAGAGTGCCTGCCTGGAAGTATAGACTTCTTTTGTCCCAATCCCGAACCCAATTCTTTACATGAGGCGTGTTGTCACAGAAATCCCCAATAGCTCCGTAAATTGCTATCCTTCGCATGTCCCGGCTTAATTTCTTCTCAAATACTCTGTAGGTCAGCTCGGAAGAGCATGTTTCAATATCATGGTAGAACCACTCTTCCTTCCTGCAGCTTTCCGGAAGCGGATGATGGTCAATGTAGTAAAGGTTGCATTTTTCAGCAAATTTATTTAGTACTGAATAGAGTTCTGAACAGTGCCGTTCATCAATTGCAATATCGCAGACAATGAGGGTTTCCACGTCTTCTATAAGATTTAATTTGTCAAGAAGATTGACAGGGCTGGTAAAATATACATATGCGTCCGGATAAGCTGTTTTTGCAATTGCACCGGAGCAAATCCCATCCGAATCTCCATGGGTAAAAATCAGAGTTTTCTCATTGAGCCGATTCTGGATGTCTTTCATGTTTTACTTCCTTTTTGTTGAGAGCCTTTGATTCCTTTCCTGTAGGAGCCTATCCCAAAACCTATTTTTTTCCATATCTATAGGAATTTCATAATTACTTTCCTGATCAGTAGCTCAATTAAATATTTTTAAGTTGAGATTCAAAGAAGTAGTTTTTGAGTTTTGGGATCAGCTCTAGTTGTAATGAGAACTTAAATCTAAAAGAAGCTTGCATTAATCTTTTGTTTTCCTGAAACCTGGGGGAAAATAAAGTCAGAGATTAAATGTGATTAAACAAAAAGTAAAGAAGGAAATTAAGTAAGGAAGTAAATAAATCTCAGGTCAAGCGGTATAAATGAGAAAAATAAATGAGAAAATAGATGTTCCTGAGCCGGAAACATCCAAAATCCCACTGTATTTTTTCAAACTCTTCTCTTTAGCAGGAGGCCTGTAACCGTCAGAAGCCCTGCAAGAGCACAGAAGAAACCGAATCCCGGGATCGAATCATCTTCTGTACTGGCTGTCTGCGCCAAACCGGCAGATCCATTTGAATCTGATGATCCATTTGCATCTGAGGATTGGTTTGAATTTGAGGACCCGTTTTTCTCCTGAGAAGATCCAGTTATTCCTCCTGGCTGCGTACTGTTTCCTTCCAGGGAAATTGGTACTCCTACGTTAATAACAGAAGCGTTGGAATAGACCTCTCCTGAGTATTTATCAAGATCGATAAAACTTGCTTTGCAGGCAGGAAGCTGGATTTCTCCTTCTTCATCTATCCGCATGATGTAACTTATGGTTTTTGAACCCCCTCCACTTGCAAGGACCTGCCTGAAATCTGTCTCTCCACTTATTAGTTTAGCTTCGGAAGGTAAAGTATCGGTTACTGTTACGTTTGCATTGACATTTCCGGTATTCTGTGCCGTAAGCGTCACATTCAGCTCCTCCCCGGGACTTAGCTGCTGCTTATCAACAGTTTTTGTGACTATGATGTTAGGCCCGTAAACTTTGAAAGTTCCCGATATATTGGAGCTTATTACTCCGTTTCCTCCATTAGGAAGAGTGAAAGTAGCTACAGATGGAGGAAATGTAAATTCTCCAGGAGTTTCCGGAATGAGAATGTACTCGAAAACCTGTTCAGCCAGCTCTCCGGCTTTTAGAGAAAGCGTTTTGTTAAGTGTTGTGTTTTCCTTAAGGCGCATTCCGGAAATAATTGAATCGTTAAGTGAAATATCATCTATGTCGCAAAGCCCTCTGTTCCTTACAGTAACTGAAACATGCACGGTTTCTCCCATATGACAATCGTTGGGAAAAGTTTTTGAGACAATAAGATTCCACATTTTTCCGACTTTTACCTTTTTGGAACCTATATACTCATATTCCTTATCCTTTACATCCGACACATGTAATTTTTGCAGTAATGTTATATTCTGTTTCTTCCCACGGAGCAGGTGCTTCGAGTGTGAGATTGACAGGCTCAAAATCCTCACTTTTAGAGACCTTTGTATCTGTATATTCACTTTTTCCTTTAATTAATTCCATCCCTGCTGTGTCGACTGTCAATATAACATTTTTAGCTTTTGCATCTCCATCATTTTTAGCAGTTATTGAGACATCTATTCTGTCATTAGAATCATATTCATCTTCATCAGTTTCGACCTTTATGTCAAAACCTGGTTCTCCTCTTATAGAAATATTAAGTTCTGCGTAAGGATTCTTATTTTGCGTCTTGAATTCCTTGTCGTCCTTGGTGATAGTCTCATAATTAGGATCTACATCCTTGGCACAAACCTTTATCTCGTCATCATATACAAGTTCCATTCCTTCAGAAAGCGGAGAGGTCTTCAGTGTTTCTCCATTCTTTGAAATCGAAATATAAACCATGTCGTCGCTGAAGTCGTCTGCCTTTATTGTATAGTTCTCTTCTGTTACGGAATCTCCCCAATACAGTTTTACTCCACTCTGTTTCTCTACCCACTCAATATCATCTGCCGCAAGAGCAGTAGTTGAGAGGATTAAAAAGATGAAAATAGAAAGTATTGCAATCAGTGCAATCTTTTTAGCCATAGTTTCTCTTCCTTTTATTCTACATTTTCCATACCGGATACGGACACTGGAAGTACGCATTTTGCCTGTGCATTTTGCCTATTTTTCAATAGATAGCTTTGGACTAGCTACCTGACAGAATATTTGAAATCGTATTGCATTTTATAAATCTAAAAGTGCCTTCTTGTGTAATTTTAACTTAGGTTTTTCAAATAACTCATAAATTTTTGGTATTATTCATGGATACATTCATGGATACTTGCTAAAATATTATTTCAATACTCTATAAAGTATTTTGTATGAATATATTTTAATTTTTTCAATGTTCTGAAAAACATAATGAATTCTGGAGGCAAATTCAGGGTTGTAATTAAATGTTATAAAACCTTAATCTGGAATTTAAAACGAGAAAAATGATTCATTCCGGATACAGGAGATTTCCCATGGAACTTGCAAAAATAGTAGAAATTCTCGAAGAGATTGCACCGCCTGAACTTGCTGATAACTTTGATGAGGGCAGGATAGGATTAATCCTCGGCCTGGAAAATAATGTGGAAAGGATAGCAGTTGCCCTTGATGCTAATCCTTATGTCCTTAAGAAAGCCGCAGAAATAAGAGCAGATTTGCTGATTACTCATCACACTCTTATCTTCCATCCGATAAATAAAATTTCGAAATCTATGGCAGCTTCTCTCAAGCTTGCCCTTGATAATGGAATATCCCTCTATAGCATGCACACAAACTATGACAGGGCTGAAGGTGGTATTAATGATACTCTTGCAGCAAGGATAGGGCTAAAAAGTATCGAAATTTTAGAAATAGGCAGGATAGGGGAAATAGAATCATGTTCTTCCGCTGAACTTGCAGCTCATGTCTCGAAGTGTTTGCAGACTCCTGTCATGTACGCCGGAGAAAAAGAAGGAATCAGAAGGGTGATGGTCTTTGGAGGTAGTGGCTTTAGAGAAGAATTCCTCGAAATTGCCAGAGCAAACAAGGCTGATGCTTTTGTATCTTCCGAACTTAAACATGATATTCTCCGCAGCTATGAAGATCTCTGCCTGATTGACGCGACTCACTACGCCACAGAAAACCCTGGAATGAAGGCATTATATGCCAGGCTGCGCGAACTTACTGGCATAGAGGTTGAATTCATTGAACAGTCCTCCGGGATCAGGGCAATAGACGGTTCTTACATAAAAGAACAGGGATGAAAGGGTATGATAGAGAAAAGAAAGGAAGAAAAGGAAAGAGAGGAAGAAAAGATAACAAGTCACCATAAACAAGAAACAACAGGAACCGACCCTTTGGAATTGATGCTTGAAGAACAGGCAAGAAACCAGGTCCGTTCGGATTATAGGCGCAGTCTGGGCAGTGAATCTCGCAGAAGATATATGGAGTGACTCTTTTTCCAGAGTAGCTACTCTGAAATAGCTACTATTCATTCTGAGTACGCAGTTTTTCATTGTTTATTCCGGATAAGTCTCACCTACAATTTTACTTCCAAGTTTATCAACTCTGCTTCTGGCATTTATTTCGGCTTCATTCAAACATTTTTCAATATGGTTTTCAATGACATGTATTTCTCCTGGCGCTGACATTGAGGACATAATTATATCCAGATATTTGTGCTCTTTAAGAACCAAAAAAGTTGCCGGAAAATTAATATCAAAAATCCAGCTCAGACGAAGAAGCTTTACGTCGTTCTGGTTCCTAACGTCTTCGATTTTTGCCATTCTGTTATTCAGGATATCGTTAATTATGGATCCAGAGCATCCCGGGGTTTCAGGCAGATCGAAGTCGATGGCAGGATTCCTTTCTTTTTCCGTGTAATCCTCACATATAAGCTTAAGAATATCCAGTTTATCTGCATCTCGGATTAGTTTTGAATAAAAAAGCTGTTCTTTCGAATTTTCAGCATATTCAGGAATTTCCATAAGATTGTGATATTCCACAGCTTTCAGGATAAGATTTTTTTCAGTTAGGGGAAGTCGGGAAAGAATTCCTGTTCTTTTTAAAATTTTTACTCCAAGAAGAGCATGATTTTCGGACGCCGAGTCTTTAAATGTTTTATATTTTGCAAACTGTTCAAAGCGCCCCAGGTCATGAAACAGAGCTATTGTTGCGGCGAGCCTGCACTCTTCCTCCCCTCTTTTTTCAGTTTTTGCAAGTAGAAGGATATTTTCACAAACTCTTTCCGTATGCTCAATTTTCAGCTTAATGTTATCCTGGATAAAGGAGTCTGGAGAAGAGAACTGAGCTACATAGTCCAGAAACCATTTTCTGAAAAAATCCAGATCTTCTTTCTGCATATTTTCGCAATAGGAACTTCAAACTATAATACTTTGCGTACAAATGAAGCTTATAGATTTAATTTAACTCTAATTTACGAGTATTTCTTAACTTTGGAGTTACAGCAACATTGGTAATTTTATTATCCTTTTATATAGTATTTTCTTACCATGAATTTTTAGACATGTAACACTAATATACTATTACGTAATTATAATGAAAGATCTGATGATTTTTAAGAAACTGCATAAATTATATATGTAAGGAACACCCTCAAATTATGTTAGAAGACAGCATGGAAAAATCGATATAACAGTTATAATTATTTGATATATGGGCAAAAGGAATTTATTTAGTGAATAATATTCTCTGAATGTTCCCAGTTAAGTGGTCAGGGAGATATTTAGTATAACATTGACTGTAAATTTAAAACTCTTTGTGAGAAATTTTCGTAGGAACTCATTAGAGTAAACGGGGTATTTAATGAGCTCAACTAAAAAAACTAGTTTAATTGCTAATTTATTCGTCCACATTGCTTTCTTAATATGTATTTTTTCAAGTTTTTTACCTGTGGCAGGAGCTATTGCAAACGAAGGATTGGTAATAGGAGATAACGGGACTTTTAATGTACTCGATCTTGATGAGGCAATGGGAGAAAATGTGACCTCTGATTTACCAAGTCTTGATGAAGTACTAGCACAGGATCCTGTTTCTGTATCGGGTCTGATAGATAAAGGCAATTCTCTATATTTCCTGAGAGACTATGACTCATCCATAGGCTGCTATGACGAAGCACTTGAGATAGATTCCAATTCCTCAAAAGCCTGGTATGGAAAAGGATGTTCTCTGGCAGAATTAAGAAAACACGAAGATGCAATTAATTCTTATGATAAAGCTCTTGAGACCTTTCCAGCTTCATCTGAGAACTGGTTTAATAGAGGCAATGAGTTTTATGACCTGAATAAGTATGTGGAGGCTATTAATTGTTATGATAAAAGCCTCACTGAAGACGAATATCTTTCTACAGTATGGTTCCGAAAAGCTCGCTCTTTTGAGCAGCTTAATCAAAACCAGGAAGCTCTAACTTCTTATGAAAGAGCTATTGAACTGAGCTCTAATTCTTCTAGTGCTTTACATCAGAAAGGTATGGCTTATACCAGACTTGAAAAGTATGAAGAGGCAATGAGATGTTTTGACAGAGCCCTTAACATGACTCCTGATGACTATGACCTATGGTACCAGAAAGGAGTTATTTTTGATAAGGCCTCAGAGTATGAAACTGCAATAGCTTGTTATGATAAGGCTGTCTCTTATAATCCTGATATGACAGAAGCCTGGTACAACAAAGGTTTAGACTTTGAGAATATTGGAATGTATCAGGAGGCTCTGACATGTTATGAGTCTGTTCTAATTTCAGGCCCTGAAAATCTTGGTGCTCTGCAGAGAAAAGGCTCATGCCTTGAGAAGTTGGGAAGAGACGAAGAAGCTCTCCAATGCTATGATCAGGTCCTGAATTATAGCCCTGATAACAAAGAGGTATGGTATAGCAAAGGCCGCCTGCTTAATAAGATCGGAAACTACGATGCTGCAATAACCTGTTATGACAGAGCACTTAACCCGGATGCAGGAATTATACTGGAAGACATAGACAGTGGCCTGCTTGAAAATCTTCAAGCTTACGAATCCACACTTCCTTCTTACCCCGAAGGACCTGAGTTTAAGTCTCCTGCGGTTAAGATCTGGTACGATAAAGGGCTGGCATTTGATAAGCTTCAAAACTACGAAGCTGCGCTTGAATGTTATAACAGTGTTACTAAAAACGAATCCGAACATGCTGTAGTCTGGTATATTAAAGGGCTTGACCTTGACAGACTTGGAAGATACACGGAAGCTGCGGAGTGCTATGATAAAGCTCTGAATCTAAACTCTTCATATGCTAAAGTATGGTACAAGAAAGGCTCCGATTATTCAAAAGTTAATGATTATAAAGATGCAGTAAAAAGCTATGACGAAGCCCTTGCTATTGACGAAAATTATACACTTGCATGGTATGGTAAGGCTTTTGCCCTGGCAAAGATGGGAGAATACGAAGAAGCTCTTGAATGTTACGACAGAGTTCTTATCGTTGCTCCCTACAGTGCTGAGATCTGGTACAACAAAGGCCTTATTCTTGATCAACTCGAGAAGCCTGAAGAAGCTTCTCAATGCTATAACCAGGCTCTCGTAAGCAATTCTTCATTTTCCGCTGCTCGTTTCAAGCTGAGCAAAAACACGGATCTTATGTCAACAGAATCTTCATCCCAGCCAGTTGCAAATGATAGCTTTAATGTCAGTTCGTTAAGGTCACTTTCAGGAGCTTTCTTGCCTTATCTCCTGGACTATGAATATGCTAGCTCAGAAAACCATCCAGACATCTTCAAAAATCTGAACTCCTTTGGTCCGGAATTCGGTTATGATGCAGCATGGTATGGGAAAGCTTCGGTATATAGTAAACTCGGAATGTACGAGGATTCCCTTACTTCTTATAATATGGCCCTTTCAATTAATCCTTCACGCAGTGAAGCCTGGTATGAAAAGGGCTCGACACTTGACAGGCTTGGAAGGAGCGAGGAAGCTTTAGAATGTTACAAGAAAGCTCTGGATCTCGACCCTCAGTCAAGCAGTGCATGGAATGGGATAGCGTCTACTGCAAGCGATCTTGGAAGATCTGAAGAGGCAGTTGGTTACTATGATCAGATGCTTGCTCTTAACGCCAGCAATACCGAGGCGCTTTATGGAAAAGGCCTTGCCCTTTCAAATCTTGGAAGATATGATGAGGCTGTCTCCTGCTTCAGCACTCTCCTTAACTTAGAGCCCGAAAATATTGAGGCTCTTGAAAATAGAGCGCTTGCTCTGACAAAAGCAGGAAAATTCGAAGAAGCACTGACAGACTACGATAAAATCCTGGAGCTCCAGCCTGACAATTCACAGGTCCTGGCTGAGAAAGCATCTTTATTTGAAGTGCTTGGAAGATATCAGGAGGCAGCTGCAAGTTATGAGAAGCTGCTTGAAATTTCTCCAGATAACAGAGAGATAATTTACAGGCAGGGGAAAGCTCTGGAACAAATGGGGGATTTCGAGGCAGCAATAGGCTGTTACGACAGGATTCTCGAGCTGGACCCGGCGAATATTGATGCTCTTAATAACAAAGGCTTTGCGCTCTCAAAACTGGAGAGATATCAGGAGGCTATTGATAACTATAATAAAGCCCTCGAATATGACCCTAATAACGCTGCAGCCTGGTATCTCAAGGGATGTACATATTTCACAATAAAGAGTGATAAAACCGCCCTAGAGTGTTTCGACAAAGTGATAGAGCTTAAATCTGACTGCATAACGGCCTGGTATAACAAGGGATATATCAATAACGTAATGGGAGACGTTAACGCGTCAATCGAATGTTATAATAATGCCCTTGTAATAAACCCCAATGCACCCTCTGCCCTTTATAATAAGCGCTTTGCCCTCTACGCCATAAAGGATTTCGAAGGAGCTGAATCATGCAAGGTACAGCTCGATTCGGTTGATCCTGGCTTTGTGGAAGCCCTGGAAAAGAGAGGCACTAAATTCTTTATACCCAATACATATAGAGGCACACTGGATTATTCTCTACCCGCAAGATGGTATGGAGGAGAGGAAGTCTCCTCTGAGAACCTTAGCCTGAACATGACAAATGAGAACGTGACAAATGTCCCTCAGCAACCAGAGACTAACTGGGAGTCCTATGAGAATCAGGAAAATAATAGTTCAGAGTATTATCCAGACTCTTACGAAGTCGATTCCGAAGCAGAAGGAAATATCGACAGCGGGTATTGGGATGATGTTCCAGAATCTAATGAGAGTCAAAACGAAACCGGGGAGTATACTGCCGGATCTGAGGAATATCAGGATGAGGGATATACTGATGACTTTGATTCTCAAAACGAAACCGAAAACTGGTCTGTTCCGGAGCCCGATGAAGTCTAAGATTTGTAGAGCTAAAAAGTAAAAATTTTTCCGATATGCACTCTAGAATGCATATCGATCTATTTTTCTGAACAATTGAGACAAAACATTATGCTGTTATTTTTATAGATGTGGCATATGTTGTTTTGCAAGGTCCGTTATTTTCTTGAAATCTCTTTTTTACAGGGTCTCCAGACAAGTTGACGGAGACTTTTCGGTTGATTAACCCAGTATTATCCATTGTCTTGGTATTGTAAACTGAACACAATATCATAGATTGAATATATTTCCTGATTTATACAGATTTACTAAAAATATTATTACAGTTGTTAGATTTTTATGGCGAATAATCATGATGAATTTGTGCCATTGGACACTGGAAATTTGAGAAGTCCGCTTAATTTTTTTAATTTGGAACGGATGAGCTCAGCATTTTAGTTCAGTTTCAGGATTGTTTTCTATAATTGCCGGCTTTTTTATGCTTTTGGGCTTTTTGAGGACAAAAATTCCTTTTTCTGAAAGCTTTAAACCACATGATGCCTTTACCATTATTATCCATGACAGGCAAATCTAATGATACCGAAAAAAGAATTGAGACAGACGTAGTTATAGTCCGCTATGGAGAACTTGCCCTTAAGAGTACAGGGGTTAGAAACTGGTATGAAAAAATCCTTGTGAAAAATATCTCCTCCATGCTGGATTCCAGAAATATCCCTTACTCCCAGATAAGGCGTGAATGGGGCAGAATATTTATTGAAACTGCTGATTATCACGCTGCTGAAGCGGCAGCTGACGTTTTTGGAGTTGTTTCAGCTTCTCCGGCGTTAATGTCAGAGTCCAGCCTTGAGGATGCAGCCAGAGTGTGCGCCTCTCTAGCTCAAGACCTTGTTCAGGAGGGCGAATCCTTTGCTATCAGGGCAAGAAGGAGCGGAAATCATCCTTTTTCTTCAGCAGACATTGGTAAAGCCTGTGGAGATGCAGTCTGGAGTATACTGGAGGAAGGAGGAAAACGCCCCGGAGTTAACCTGAGTTTTCCTGACAAAGAGATTTTCGTCGAAATGCGGCAAAAAATGGCTTATATTTATTTGGAGACGTTTAAAGGAGTCGGAGGGCTCCCCCTTGGGACACAGGGCATTATGGTAGTTCTAATGTCAGGTGGGCTCGACTCCCCTGTTGCAGCCTGGTTAATGATGAAGCGCGGGGTTATGATTATCCCGATCTACTGTAACAATTCTCCTTATTCTGAGAATGCAGCAAGAGAACGTGCCTTTGATTGCATTCGACAGCTCCAGAAATGGGCTCCTGGATATCAGTTCACTACTTATGAGATTCCTCATGGTCCTAACCTTCAATCTTTCATTGCTTCATGCAATCGGAAAAATACCTGTCTTCTCTGCAAACGCATGATGTACAGAGAGGCCTACGAAGTTATGAAAACGGAGGAAGCAAGTGGAATTATAACAGGTTCCTCTCTTGGACAGGTTGCTTCTCAGACTGCTGCTAACATGCATGCCGAGATTTATCAGCTTGCTATCCCTATTTATCACCCTTTGATTGCCTTTGACAAAACCGAAATCATGGATCTTGCGAGAAAAATCGGAACCTACGAAATTTCCAATCGTCCGGCAGGCACCTGTGCTGCAGTTCCGGAACGTCCCGAAATAGGGGCAAGTTACGACCTCATAGTACTTGAAGAAAAAAAGATGGATATCGAAAATATGGTTTCCAGTGCTTTAAAAGCTGCAAAAATTCTTAAACTCTGAGAAAAACTGAAGTTTTTCTCTCAGTTTTATTTCTAACTTGTCAAAAACTTTAAATTTGTCAAAACTTTAAATTTGTCAAAATAAACAGACCACTATCTTTCGGTTACTCTCCAAAAGGATATCGATCATTAAATCGATACACTTCTGCTTTCTGAAAAGTTATTGCTTATTTGCGTTTTCATTAGTATTTTCATTATCTCTTCTTTCGGCTCTATGTTTATGGAGAGCCATTTCTATATTACTGTGCAGATCTTCTTCCTTAAAAGGTTTTGAGATATATCCTGCAGGTTCTGTTGTTTTTGCCCTCTCTAGAGTCTCATCATCAGTATAGGCAGTCAGATAGAGGACTGGAATTCTAAGTCGGTTTTTAATCTCACGGGCAGCCTCAATTCCATCCATGTCCCCTTTTAACATGATATCCATCAGAACAAGGTCTGCATTCGTAAGCTCTGCTTTTCTTATAGCTTCCTCACCGGTAGATGCGGTACCAGGCACAGTGTAGCCAAGATTTTTCAATTTATTCCTTATATTAAGAGCCACAATATTCTGGTCTTCGACAACCAGAATTTTTGCTTTTTTCATTGTATCTCCCCTTGATATTAGATATCCATTTCCGGATAATTAGTTGTTTTCCTTAAATAGATTTTGAAAGCTGTTCCTGAACTTTTTTCAAGTAAGGTTGTACCTTTCAGTTGCTCAATAAGAATATTTACGAGTTGCAGGCCCACAGAGCTTGTATTCCTGAGATCAATTTTTCCGGAAAACCCAACCCATTGTCCGAAACTACCAGTCAATATTGAGTACTTTTGTCAACTGAGCTCTTAAAACCAATATTATTGGTAATATTACTTATATTTTTATTGACATTACTTCCCTCGTTTTTGGAGAGTTATACGAATTTCCCCTTTTCTTCCTGGAGGAAATGCATGTTTCGGAGAGTTGGATACGAGTTAATTGATAATTATTCTTAAAGGCACTGCTGTATCCATCTACAGAGAAACCTCTACGAGATCAAGTTACATCCTGACATCACCTTCTTTGACAGTATGAGGCCAAAAAAGGTCTGTTGCCAGTTCTTTTTATCTGGCCGTGCATAGATTGCAACCTACAAAATTCTCTTTTGTCGCTATATCCGAGGCTTCTGGATAATTTCGCGAATCCACCTTACTTTTCCATACTCTGTTTTATACGGTATTCATACTCTATAAGCAGTGGAGGATCATTTATTAGTCTACCCCCTATTTTCAAAAAGTCTTTTCCTGTTTTCAGGAAGGAAAATCTGATGCCAATCTATCCTTCCATAAATGAGGCCCTTCTGCTTTGGATCCTGTTATTTCCCCCACACTCCCGCCAACAGAAATTGGGGTAGAATCGAATTCCATCTGGAGGGCAATTATCCTGGAATTTTTCATAAACTACTTCTCTGCATGGGTTGCGAAAATAAAAGGGAAAAAGAGGTTACATAGAATAGGAAGTTGTGAGATAAATAGGAAGTATAAGAAAGAAAAGTCATCAATGCTACCTGGAGAGTAACACAAAATAAATCTTTTTTCGGGGCTTGAAAAGAAATTACATGGGATTTTTGTGGCCAGAGGAACAATAACCTCTGGCCATCTGAGGGGGTTATTCTAGCGTGGGACAAACCACACTATTTTTTAAAAAGAGTTAATTCTATAAATTATTTTGCTATTTTTACACAGTTATAATTTAGATTTCAATCAAAAAACAGTATCATACAAAATTACTTGCCTTAATAAGTAAGAACTTCATGAGTTTAATATTAAAATAATGAAATAAATTAATTGCAAAGTTAGGGCTTTAAAAATATAATCTGTCATAATTATTCTTAAAAAAGTGGTAGTTATAAATTTGAACTTGAGAACATAAAATAAAAAACAAGATCTAAAAGACTATAAAAAACAAGAAATAGAAGAGCATGAAAAAATCAAGATATAAAGGATATATATGCAGAAGTACAGAATACAGAATTTAAATTCTCCTGGTGGACTCTGCGGTCCTGGATACCTCATGTTTTACGATGCTGTTTTCATGTGCTTCTACACGCTTATAGTATACGGATCAGATTCTGAAACAATAAAATTATTTCTCTTTAATCCATTCAGTACTGCTTTTCTTTATGTTACGAGAGTGATCTCAAAATTGTATTTACCGAAAGTTATTTTTATATATAAAATTCATGAATTATAAAAGAAAATTATAGAAATCATTTTATAACCCATCATGGAATATTTTTCGTCACTGTCTGTTTACATAGATAACTTTACTTTGTTGCCCCTTTCCCTATAAATTGCCCAATGAAAAGATGGGAACCTTCTACTTTCACCATGGTTATAACAGTATTGTTTTTTGTGTCGATTACAGAGATAGTACCATCCACGTTCGCCACATATACCTTCGTTCCATCTGGTGTGACTGAAATTCCTCCCGAAGGACGGGTTCCTACAGGCACCGTGGCTATAACAGTATTTGTGGCAGTGTCAATTACAGAGGTAGTATTGCTAAAGAAGTTGGCTACATACGCTTTTTTCCCATCTGGACTAACTGCAACTCCCCATGGCCAGGTTCCTACATCCACCGTGGCTGTAACATTGTTTGTAGATGTGTCAATTACAGAGGTAGTATTGCTAAAGAAGTTGGCTACATATGCTTTTTTCCCATCCGGACTAACTGCGATTCCCATTGGACTGGTGCCTACAGGCACCGCGGCCGTAATCTTGCTTGTTGCAGTGTCAATTACAAAAAGAGTGCTGTTTAAATTTACATATTCAATATAACCTGTGCTTGCCACGTACACCTTTGATCCATCCGGACTAACTGCAATTCCTGAAGGATAAATCCCTACATTCACTGTACCTGTAACATTGTTGTTTGAGGTGTCAATTACAGAAACATTACTATTGCCGCTATTCGCCACATATACCTTCTTTCCTTTAGGATCGATTGCAACCCCAGATGGATTGGTTCCTACTTTCACCGTATCTATAACAGTATTGTTCTTTGTGTCAATTACAGAGACATCGTTACTGTTATTGTTCGCCACGTACACCTTTGATCCATCCGGATTAACTGCAACTCCACAAGGATTGACTCCTACAGGCACTGTGGCTGTAACATTATTGTTTGCAATATCAATTACAGAGGTAGTGTTGTTGTCATAGTTAGGAATATATGCAAATGGCGCTGCACATGCTATATTTGCAAGTATTAAAAGCGTAACTAACACCATACATGAAATTCCTAGAAGAGCGCTCCCTCTGTATTTTTCGGTAAATGTCATTTCTTTTATTTTAAGACCCCTCATTTGGTGTTTGATATTATAATAAAACATATATATTGATAAATAAATAGATATACATTTAATATTAAAAAGAATTCAAATAAAAAGGGAGCTTTTCTAAATGTTACTCTATTCACCATAATAACCTTTTAGCTCTCAAAATATCCTCAAACTTTGAAAAGTACTGGATCCATCAAACAAGCATTTAAGCTTAAAAGGCAGGCTATTAAAATATAAAGCGTTTATTTTCCTTTTTATATAAGCACAAAAAATTAAGTTTTAGGTAAAGTATAGCTTTCCTATGGATAACGCTTGGAACATATCCGAAAAGAATAGTAATGGTTTATTATAAAAGTTACAGAAGTTCTGTAAAGATTTGTAATACAGATTTTTTTGTGGTCATCTGTATTGTCTATTTTAAATGAGTATGGATCAGGACATTTTTTGCATGGATCCATAATGTATCGTAATCAAAGAAAAAAGTGATAGCAACTAAGTTCTTGGTATGTATCCTGAATTCTAGCCATTTCTTATATTACGTTTGCTATTTTATATTATTATTATTATTATATTATTATAATTATTATTATTATTTATTTCTTTTCGAATGTGGATTTCTCGGGAAAGGTCATTAACACAGCAATCTTCCTACCTTAACGAATGTTTTGAGTAATCAAATGAATGCTGCAACTAAAGACTATAAAGTAGTAGGAGTGAGGGAGCATGGACAAGAAGGGAGTAATTTATTTATTCGCCCTTAGTATCGCACTAATTAACGCTTTAACCTTTGTGGCTTTTGGTTCTTTTGAAACTTCGATGAACAATACGAGCACTTCCGGATATGAGAACGGATTCGATCCTGGGAGCATGAATCTCTCAGTAAAACCGGGAGACGACTTCTATGAGTATGCTGACGGATCCTGGATAAAAAGCCATCCGGTACCTGCGGACAAATCCAGATATTCTGAATTCGATATAGTAGGTGACAGAACCGAAGATCGCATTAAAGAAATCGTGGAGAGCGCAGCCAACAATACTTCTGCCCCGGAGGGAAGTCTTGAGCAGAAAATTGGTGAGTTTTACCGTGTTGGAATGGATAATGCCACCAGGGATAAGCAGCGTCTGGATCCTATCAAAGACAAATTGATGCTGATAGACACCATCTCCAACTCTTCTGATGTCCAAGCCGTATCAACGCAAATGCTGGATTATGGCATAAATCCCTTATTCTCTATGCGCGCCGTACCAGACAAGAAGAACAGTAAAGTCATAATCGTCTCCCTCGTTCAGGGAGGTCTGGGTCTTCCGGATAGAGATCTATATTTCAGACAGGACAACGTATCTAACATGACCAGAGAGATATACTTAGCTCACATAGCCAAGATGTTCGTCTATCTGGGAGATAGCCCAAAGGTTGCTGAGGATAATGCCAAGACCGTGATGAGGATAGAGATGAGGCTTGCCAACGCATCCTTCAACAACGTAGAAGAAAATGATGTAGTCAAAACGTACAACAAAATGAGCCTTGATGAGCTTCAGGCTTTTGCCCCGGGCATTAACTGGTTCCGGCTCTTCAGTGACCTGGGTCACCCTGATGTAGTTGAGGTGAATGTAAGAACCCCGTCTTTCTTTAAGGAGCTGAGTACAGCCCTTCAGGACGAGAGTGTAGCTGACTGGAAGACCTTCCTGCGCTGGAAACTGATTTTTGCCACATCCCCTTATCTCAGCTCCGACCTGGAGGAGGAGCATTTTAGAGTCACAATGAAAACTCTCAATCAGACAATGCAGCCCCGCTGGAAGAGAGTTATCGATGTGGAAAACCGCGCCATGGGTGAGGCAATAGGTCATATCTATGTGGATAGGTATTTTGATCCAAGCACCAAGGATAGAATGCAGGAGATAGTATCTAACCTGAAGAAGGCCTACAGAGAGAGAATTCAAAACCTTACGTGGATGGAGCCTGAAACCAAGCAGAGAGCCCTCGAGAAGCTTGAAGTCCTCGAGGTTCAAGTGGGCTACCCAGATGAATGGCTGAATTATTCGGATCTTGAAGTGAAAAATGATTCATATGTAAATAATACCTTTAGGGCCTCTAAATTCTATTTCCACCATGGTCCCATCGGCCTGGATAGGATAGGCAAGCCTGTAAATCGCAAGCTCTGGTTAATGAGCCCCCAGGAAACTAACGCCTATGCTTATCAAAGAGAGATAATTACAACCTTCCCGGCGGGCATTCTCCAGCCTCCCTTTTTAGATAAAGATGCCGATGATGCAGTCAGCTACGGTTCCATAGGTTTCATTATAGGACATGAAATGACTCACCATTTCGATAGTCAGGGAAGGAAATTCGATGCAAGTGGCAATTTGACTGATTGGTGGACACAAAAGGATGAAGATAATTTCAACAATAGCACGGGAATTCTGGTGGATGAGTACAACAAATTCGAAGTTCTTCCCGGCCTACACATCAACGGCAACCTGACCCTGACAGAGAACATAGCAGATTTTGGGGGAGTGACAATAGCCTACCACGCCTATAAACTCTCGTCAAAAGGAGAGCCGGAAACGACCGATGGATTCACTGGAGATCAGAGGTTTTTCTTAAGCTTCGCCCAGGTCTGGAGGGAATCGGACACTGAAGGATACTTGTGGACAGAAGTGCTGACCGAGCCCCACTCACCTTCCAAGTACAGGGTCAACGGAGTAGTTTTTAACATGCCTGAGTTTTACAAGGCATTCCCTAACGTGAAGCCTGGAGACAAACTATACAAGCCTGAGAGTGAGAGGCCTGTTATCTGGTAGAGTTAATGGAAAAACAAGAACAGAAAAAGGGATATTATAAGGAGGGGGCAATGGCTCCGAAGCCTTTTTATTATCTCAAATAATCATTTTTCTATTTATGTATCGTGTACGGAAAAAATAACACTGACTGGATGTTAAGGGTATTTCACTGAAATATTGGTATTTCTGTTCAATTATCTAAAAAGACCTTTACCTTGTAAAGGATACTTTATTTCTATAAAAAAGGGAAAATAAAAGAAGATCCAAATTTTTTTGAAATCTTTCGTGAAAACTATAAACAATATAGAGCATTATATTTAGGACTATTAAAAAGTTTTTAAGTGGACTCGGCGGGATTTGAACCCGCGGCCTTTACGTTGCGAACGTAACGATCTTCCCCTGATCTACGAGCCCTTTAAAAAAAAGAGACGTAAAAGATAGTTTTCCCGGACAAATGCCCGGTCACCTTTTCCTCCTTAAATGCGGTAGGATTCCAGAACAAGAACGTTCTCTACGCCCGGAACTTTTGCAAATACCTCTTCTACAACTTCAGATCCGCCTTCTTCGTCGTTAACTATTAATGTCACGATAAGAGCTTTCAATCCAAAAGCGATAGGTTCTTCAACGATGTCTCCGTGAAGATCGGCTCCTGCCGGAATTACGTTCTTGAGTTTTTCTTTCAGTTCTACAAGGTCGGTATCAACGCTTTCTGGCATGATTTTGATTTTTGTTGCAACGTCACCCATTATTAATTCCTCTTTATTTTTATGATCCTCTTGATCAAATTTATTTCAGATTTCCGGTAGTATCTCAATGATTCAAGATCTATCTCAGGGATTCAAGATCTGCCTGAAATCAGGGAGCTTTGTAGCCGCACTTGGGGCAGGTATATATGTTACCCTGCTGTCTGCAGCTTGCACATCTTCCGACTTCTGATCCACACTGAGAACAGGGGAACTTTACATAGCCTTCTTCTACAAGGCGAATTCCACATGAAGTACAGTATTCAACTTTTTGTGATGACATTCTTTTTCTCCTTAAAGTTATTTGATATAGCAATTGAATGAGTTATCAGTGAATAAGGTGCTTTCCCGAAGCATTGATTTTCCGTCTTCCGAGCACCTTTAATAACAGTATCAGATTTAATAAGCTGAATTTAAACGATGCTTTTTAGATACGCTTTACATACGCTTTGCTTCTTTCCTAGTCATATACGATATACGATTTAAATATTCCCCTTTACCACTGTACCAAGCACAGGCTTACCATACACTGCCTGAATCACTCTTTCGGGAAATTTCCCATTTACAATTAAGCACTCAATTTTGTTTTTCAGAAGAAACTGAGGAAGGACATGGTCAATGCAGCTTGAACAGCTTCCTGTAATATTGGAAGCAGAAATCTCTCTGACCAGCTCTCCTTCTCTTAATATTCCATCTACATCCGTAGCCTTTACAAAGATCGCACCGAGCTGCACCGCCACCCAGGCTGCAATAGTGTCAGATGTCACATCCCATGAATGAGGTAAAGGATCTCTGGTTTTAAGAAGCCTGTAAGGAAAAAGGATAGAAACGCCCTGAGCCAGGTCCGCTATTGACTCCGTCGCTAAAGCCCTGCTTTTGTCCAGGAGATAGCAGGCGTACTGCTCCATCCCAAGTATAGCCATCCAGTGAGCTGCGTCGGCTCCGAGAGAATACATTTCGTCAGTTTCTCTTACGGCGTCAGCAAAAATTCCCCCTCCGGGCACAATGAGGACAGAGAAAGGCAGTCTTCCAGAAGCCCCAACTTCCTCAACAAAGGTAGGACTCTCTGAACCAAATTCTTTTACCAGCCTGCCCACAAGTTCAGGCGCTTCTTTGATTAAGCTCCCTCCTATTTTGACTACCACTTTCATAATTTTTCCTTTTCAGGCTTTTAATTACTAATATTTTCACTATTCTTTTCGTCATCAGGAACTGGAATTTCAGGCATCCAGAAGCCGGGCAGCAGCATATGCTGGAAAAACCTTTGAAATCTCTTCTCCCCATTGCTCGGAAACCGAGATGAATTCAAAACCGAGTCTTTCTGCGGCCTCTTTTATCAAAAATTCTCCAAGGCCTGCAGCTGCAATTCTTTTAAGCCCGTTTCTTTCCGCAACTTCAAAAATCGCTTTAACAAGGACAGAAATCTGTTTATCCTTTACCTGGCATGCTATCTCATATATTTCTTCTTCTGTGATTTCTGAAAGATCTGCGCAGACAAGCCTGGCAATCCTTCGCATTGCGTCCGTTTTGCTCCTGCCTGCCCCGTCAGCAGTTTCACAGGTGTACATATCTTCATTGATTTTGCCAAGTAAAAGATAAGCATCTGCAGTTGTTGCAAAGAGCTCTGAAGCAGTTCTGCACCAGCCGTTTTCGAGCTTCACTTTTTCTAAAAGTACGGCAAGGTTTGTCCTGAGGGTGCCTGCATATACAAGTTCACTCCTGTTCAGGCGTTTAAAGTCCGTAAAGCTGGCTTTGTGCTCCCCTGAAATAATAGGGATAATATCACTTGTAGTACTGCCTACGTCTACAAAGATACAATCTCCCATATCTTTTTCTACCAGTCTGGCTGAAGCTGCCCAGTTAGCGGCTGCAAGTTCTCTTATGTTGTCAGTTCCGCACTGGAACTTCCCCATATTGTTTACATACGAAACTTTAGAAGAGCCAAACGCAGAATCAACAGCCTCTATTATAAACCGGATTCCCTGCTCTTTGTTCTCAAAGCAGTCTGCAAGTTCCCCGGTCATGACAACGGCAACCTTTTCAGGGTGAAGTCTCTGTGCTATTTCCTTTAAGACTTCAGGAAGTCGGGTATCCTTCCAGAGGGGCAGGTAGTGCAGTTCGACAAGTGTTCCGTCCGAGGAGGCAAGCTTAGTGTTTGCTCCCCCAATATCAAGCCCGATGACTTTAGAATTCATTTTTATTCTTCCCTCAGAGTATTTTTCAGTTTCTCAGTTCATCCTCATTTTTCTGTTTACTTCCTATCTTCATGGATTTTAGTGTCCGAAAAGTTCCCCCAGTGCATCTTTTGAAAAGCGGTATTCTCCATCAAGATTTATAGAGTCAGGAAGTTCTCCGAATTTATTTCTCAAAAGCAGGTCCCCTATCTCCTCTCGCATAACATGGCTGATCCCGAAAAGTGAGGCTGTAGGTCTGGGATTTACGTCCACTACATAAGGAAAATCAGCAAATACAATATCTACGCCAACATATCCGGAACAATTCAGGCATTCCACTGTAGAAATTGCAGTTTTGTAAAGTTCTTCTCTCCAGGGAGTTTGATAAGGAGTGAGACTTCCATTGTATTTTACGCCGGAAACTGATGTTTTTTTCTCAGGCCCATCGGTTTCACTTTCTTCCTGCTCAAACTCTATGAACTGACGATTTACCGTGAGTGGAAGCGATTTTTTCCCAGAAATGAGGCTTACGCTGAGGTGCTCTCCTTCAATATATTCGCTTGCAATAAATTCTTTATTGCTCATGAATTCAGTGACAAGATGCGTTGCCTCTGCTCCACAGCCAAATCTGGGTTTGGTAACATACTTTTTACCTTCCTCAGGCTCTTCCGCGATTTCAGGAACTTTGATTCCGGCTTTTTTCAGGATTTTCGTGCACAGAAGTTTATCCGCGCAGCAGGCTGCCGATTCAGGCGAACATCCAAGGTTTACGGTACTTTCTTCAAGAAGCCTGTTCAGTTCGGGAAGCATACAGTCAGGAGCAATAACAAGTCCGGCATCGCAGTCTTTTGCTTTTCTCTCAATTATCTGCCCGAAACTATCGGGCGTGGATTTAAGGGCAGTACCTGCACAGATCTTTAGGCCTGCAGATGGATAATACACTTCGTGCCCAAGGCGGACAAAGCTTTCTGCAAGAGTTTTCAGCATAGCTGCCCCTTCAGGAATCAGAGACTTTTCAATGCCCGTGCCGACAGCGAATTCTGCAATCAGGATTTTCATTCGAAAGGAAAAACCCGGGAATTTATATATTACTTTTTGTCTGTGGAACTTGCGGCAAAAAGCAAGTAACAGGAATTATCAAAAACAAAAAAAGTAACAGGAATTGTAAAAAATAAAAGAAGAAAACGAATTGGGGAAAAATGGGTTCAGGGATAAACTAATTGAGAGGGGTGGACCAGGGAATAAGGAAATTAAAAAAAATATACTAGAGGATATTAAGTTGAATAAAAACGGGTTAATGGATAATGAAAATAAGGGATAATATAAATCGAATGTATAAGTAAAAGTTTATATAATTCATATAGTTAATACCTTGAAAGTTATAAATTGCAAAACATACAGGTGCCTGGTATTATTAACAGCAGAAACCCAAATTCTCAATCAGCGTTTGAGAACCCTTTTGTGAGAACTCTCTCTGTTAGCGGTTTTCATGGGCTATATTCCTGGTCGACATGGGGCTTGGACTTTTCGATATTTTTTTAACAAAATCAAGTCCATTGCCTTCAGCAGTCGTACTTTTGATTTTTGCAGTAATGTTTATCGCGGGTATGGTTTTTTATGAAAAACATGGACTGAGCGCCTTAAGCTCCATCATAGGGGGTGCTCTAGCGGGGTTTGGCGCTTTGTTTCGTGTTTGTTTCCCTAGTTGGCGGCGTGCAGTTTGCATTAGGAGGAGGAATTTCCGCAATTGGCTGGGATCAGGTAATTTCTTCAGTCGCGGCTTCTATGGTTTCAAGTGTTATAATAATCAAAGTACTCTCTTATAAACTTCAAAATCAATTTTACTGACTTCTCTTTTTTTTGTTCCTGAAGAAATGTGTATCTCTTAAATCACAGAAAAATATTTATAGAATTACAAACAATCACAGATCAGGACGAGCGTAACCGTTACAATTACTTAATGGGGATCGTATAATGAAGATATTCAATAGAGAAGAAAATAAGGATTCTAAAGAAGATGCCCAGGCTGGGGCTGAAAGTTCTGAATCCCGGAATTCCGATCCTTCGGCAGAAAAGGCCAATAAATGCAGGAGAAACTTCTCAGGCCTCTGTAAATTCAGAGGCTGAGAAAAGCAATGAAGCCGTCGCCTGCCGGGAGGAAAATGAAATCCTCAGGGACCAGCTTTTAAGGCTTGCAGCAGATTTCGAAAATTTCAGAAAACGGACCGCCCGCCAGATGGAAGAAAATCGAAAATCTGTACTTGAACAGGTACTTCTTGACTTTGTTGAAGTTACAGACAATTTCGATCGTGCTCTGAAATCTGCAAGGACCGCAGAGGACATGAACTCTATTATCAGTGGAATAGAACAGCTTTCAAAGCAGTTTTTTTCAATCCTCCAAAAATATGGGATTGAAAAGATCGAGTCCGAAAAAGCTAGTGAATTTGACCCTCACAGGCATGAGGCGGTTCAACATGTCGAGACCTCTGAAGTCCCGGACAACACTATAGTAGAGGTTTACAAACCCGGATATGCTTTAAACTCTAAAGTTATCAGGCCAGCTATGGTCTCAGTGGCCAGATGTCCTGATGAAACTGAAGGAGATGGAAAATCCGGAAAGAATCAATAAAGTTCTTACATGAAAAAATCATAGTCATCAAAAAATAGTAAGTTAAAAAATTTACTTAGATAAACCTGAATGCTTAATTTACTAAAAACTTTACCAAAGAACTTAATTAAATAATTTAATTTAATAACTTATCAAAATAATTCAACTTAATGGTTTAACCAGGTAATCTAGTGAGGATATAACATGGCAAAAATACTGGGTATTGACCTTGGTACTACCAACTCATGCATGGCAGTAATGGAAGGTGGAGAAGCTGTCGTAATTCCCAATGCCGAAGGCGCCAGGACAACTCCGTCGGTAGTCGGATTTTCCAAGAAAGGGGAGAAACTTGTAGGTCAGGTAGCAAAGAGACAGGCGATCTCAAATCCTGAAAATACAGTATATTCAATAAAAAGGCATATGGGGGACGCCAATTACAGGGTAACCCTTCATGGAAAGCAATATAAGCCGCAGGAAATTTCGGCAATGATCCTCCAGAAGCTTAAAACAGACGCTGAAGCTTATCTTGGAGAAGAGATCAAACAGGCTGTTATTACGGTTCCTGCATATTTCAATGATGCCCAGAGACAGGCCACAAAGGATGCAGGATCGATTGCAGGCCTTGAAGTCCTGAGAATTATTAACGAGCCAACTGCCGCATCCCTGGCTTACGGCCTTGATAAGGGAGATGTGGAACATACAATTCTTGTTTATGATCTTGGCGGCGGAACTTTTGATGTATCCATTCTCGAACTCGGAGGCGGAGTCTTTGAAGTAAAATCCACAAGTGGAGACACCCGTCTTGGAGGAGATGACTTCGACCAGCGCATAGTTAACTACCTGCTTGCCGAGTTCAGGAAAGCCGAAGGAATTGACCTTTCTAAAGACAGGGCAGTGCTCCAGCGTCTGACCGATGCCGCAGAAAAGGCAAAAATCGAACTTTCCGGAGTTGCCAGCACCAACATCAACCTTCCTTTCCTTACAGTCGGTCCTGATGGAGAACCAAAGCACCTTGACATAGACCTGACAAGGGCTCAGTTCCAGAAAATGACTGAAGACCTCCTCGAAAAAACCCTTGTGTCAATGCGCCAGGCTCTAAGCGATGCAAAGCTTACTCCAAACGATCTTGAAAAAGTCATCCTAGTCGGAGGAGCCACAAGGATGCCAGCAGTAGTCGAGCTTGTTGAGAACTTTACGGGCAAGAAACCATATAAGAACATCAACCCTGACGAAGCCGTTGCAGTTGGAGCAGCCATTCAGGCAGGTGTGCTTGGCGGCGAAGTCAAAGATGTCCTGCTGCTTGACGTTACTCCTCTCACTCTCGGAATCGAAACCCTCGGAGGCATAGCTACTCCGTTGATCCAGAGAAACACAACAATTCCGACCAAGAAAAGTCAGGTCTTCTCAACTGCAGCTGATAACCAGCCCTCAGTAGAGATCCATGTCCTGCAGGGAGAAAGGGGAATAGCTTCCGAAAACAAAACTCTCGGGCGCTTTACCCTGGACGGTATTCCTCCTGCTCCGAGAGGCATTCCGCAGATTGAAGTCACCTTTGATATCGATGCAAACGGGATCCTGCACGTGAGTGCAAAAGATCTTGGAACAGGCAAGAAACAATCCATTTCTATCCAGAAGCCAGGCGGGCTCTCGGATGCTGAAATCGAGCGCATGGTCAAAGACGCGGAACTGCATGCCGAAGAAGACAGGAAGCGCAAGGAAGAAGTGGAAAACAGAAACAATGCCGAAGCCCTGATTAACGCTGCGGAAAAAACCTTGAAGGAATCCGGAGATGTGGCTACTGAAGACCAGAAGTCAAAAGTAAATGCCGCAATCGAAGACCTTAAGAAAGCCCTTGAAGGTAAGGACAGCGAAGACATTAAGGCAAAAACCGAAGCTCTTCAGGAAGCCGTATACCCGATTTCTACGGCTATGTACCAGAAAGCCCAGCAGGCTCAACAGGAGGCTGCAGGAAGTGCAGGAAGCACTGATGCAAGAGGCCCTGATGAGACAGTTGTTGACGCCGATTACGAGGTAGTTGACGACGAAAAGCGTAAGTAAATAAAGAAGGAATAAAAGTAATGATGAGACAGGCCTGGAGCTTTTCAGGCCTTACCGGAACCTGTCTGCAGGCTCCGATCCTTATCTTTTTTAAAACTACAGGGAATCCTGATGGCCACAACACGTGATTACTACGAAATTCTCGGATTGGATAAGGAAGCCTCAGCCGAGGATATAAAGAAAACATACCGAAAACTTGCACTGCAGTACCATCCTGACAGAAACAAGGAAGCAGGCGCTGAGGAGAAGTTTAAGGAGATCTCAGAGGCTTATGCCGTTCTTTCAGATTCTGAGAAACGGGCTCAGTACGATCGCTTCGGACATGCCGGAATAGACGGGCAATACAGTGCAGAAGACATCTTCCGGGGTGCGGATTTCAGCGGTTTCGGGGATATCTTCGAAATGTTTTTCGGAGGAGGAGGAGGCCGAAGGGGACCAAGGGGACCAAGGAGAGGATCCGACCTTCAGTACGACCTTTCTATCACTTTTGAAGAAGCCGCTTTCGGAGTCCGTAAGGATATCGATATTCCAAGGACTGAAAGATGCTCGAAATGTTCCGGAACCGGAGCTAAAGAGGGAACAAGCCCCAAGCGGTGTCCCACATGCGGCGGAACAGGGCAGATCCACACTACCCGCTCTGGATTGGGGATGCAGTTTGTAAGCACTACCACCTGTAATACCTGTAACGGTAGAGGTCAGATTATTGAGTCTCCCTGTCCTGTCTGTAACGGCATAGGCAGAGTTCGGAATAGAAGGAAAATAACAGTAAACGTGCCCGCTGGAGCAGACACAGGTATGAGTCTGAGACTCAGCGGAGAGGGCGATTCCGGAGAGCCAGGCGCACCGGCCGGAGATCTTTATATCGTCATTCATGTGATGGACCATAAGTATTTCAGACGGGTCGATTATGATGTAATTTCCGAGCTTCCGATCTCTTTCGCCCAGGCTGCAATCGGAGCGGACGTGATGGTTGATACTCTCTACGGGAAGGTAAAAATGAATATTCCTGCAGGAACTCAGACCCACTCAGTGTTCAGGCTCAAAGACAAAGGGATCCAGCACCTGCACGGGCATAAAAAAGGAGATCAGCTCGTCAGGGTTCTGATCAAAACTCCCACAAAGCTTACCCAGGAACAAAAGGAACTGCTGCTTGAGTTCGAAGATCTGAGCAGTGGCAAGAAACCCGAAGGCGATGAAAAAGATCGGAATGAGACAGCTAAGGAGAAATCCAAAAAAAACAAAGGATTTTTTGAGAAAGTAAAGGATGCTTTTGAAGGTTAAAAATAACTTTTATCTGCATTTTTATCTTTTTAGCAAGTTTTTTCACTTAAAACTAAAAAGTAGCCTAATTAATTTTTCTCATATCCTTCTCTTCTTTTTAATATTATTCTTTTATTCTTGTTTGTCTCCTGGTCCTTGAAATTTATTTTGTGCTTTATGTAGTTTCATTCATCTTTTTGCATGCTAAATTACAGAATCATCCTCTATCAAAATTATTTGAAATTGATATATAAAAAGTTTACTGCATTCGAAAAGCACACAGAGTAAAGGAATTTAATAAGGAGAAATGTATTTATAACCCTTCTACGTTACGATTTACATTCGTTATCTGTGTGAATGTAGGCCGTGAATTTAATAACACAACAGATGTGAACCTAATTGACAACACAAGATATAACCGTGGATGGTTTAATGCTCATCCTTTTTTTGGTCATTGTTACCGGGATAGCATTACCTTTCAGCAGTTTTATTTCCCGAGTCTTTTCCGGAGATATGTCCCGAGGAATTCCGGGTCGTATAGAAAAAGCGATTTACAGGCTGATCGAAACAGATCCAGATAGAGAAGATGGGTGGAAGGGTTATGCCCGGAATATGCTCATTTTCAATGTTATAGGTTTTGTAGTTCTCTTCGCACTTCTTCTTCTTCAAGGTTTTCTTCCTTTTAACCCGCAAAAGTTCGGGGCTTTTGATCTGTATTTTGCAATTAACACTGCCGTTAGTTTTGTTACCAACACAAACTGGCAGGTTTACAGTGGTGAAACGACAGCAAGCTATCTTACCCAGATGGCTGGATTTACAGTCCAGAATTTCCTTTCCTCAGCTACAGGCATCTGCATAGCGATTGCAGTGATGAGAGGAATCACCCGTCATTCTACAGACAAAATAGGTAATTTCTGGGTCGATATGACTCGCTGTACCCTTTACATTCTTTTGCCGATAGCTTTCATCTTTGCCTTAATTCTGGTTTCTCAAGGAGTTATCCAGAATCTTGATCCTTATGTTCAAGCTACAGGATATGGCTCTACAGGACAGCAGACAATTGCAATGGGGCCCGTAGCCTCCCAGGAAGCAATAAAAGAATTTGGTACCAACGGGGGAGGGTTTTTTAATGCAAACTCTGCACATCCCTATGAAAACCCAACACCTTTAACCAATTTGATTGAGATTTTTCTTATTCTCATTATACCTGTAACCCTGCCTCTGGTCTTTGGAAAAATGACCGGCAAAATTCGGCAGGGATGGATGATTTACACTGTTATGCTAATATTATTTTTATGTGGTTTTTTTACTCTCTACGCTGCAGAACTGGCAGGAAATCCGCTTGTAAAAGAAATGGGCGTTTCCAGAATATCTATGGAGGGAAAAGAAGTAAGGTTCGGACTCCTGGGCTCGTCACTTTTTGCCACATCTACCACAGCAACATCCTGCGGAGCAGTCAACTCCATGCATGATTCACTCACTCCACTTGGTGGTCTGGCGACTATGTTCATGATTCTTCTTGGTGAGGTTGCCTTTGGAGGAGTAGGATCTGGTTTCTACACTATGATCGGATTTGTAGTCCTTGCAGTCTTCATTGCAGGACTGATGATAGGAAGAACTCCCGAATATCTCGGAAAAAAGATAGAGGTATTGGAGATGAGAGCAGCTGTGATAACTGTTCTGGTTCCTGGAGTCCTTGTTCTTCTGCTTTCGGGTATTGCGCTGGTTCTTCCTAATGTCACAGAGTTAATGAAAAATCCGGGTCCCCATGGACTATCTGAACTGATATACGCCTTCGCATCAATGGCTAACAACAACGGCAGCGCCTTTGCAGGATTTGATGCATCAAAACCTTTCTACACACTCACAGGCAGCCTGGCAATGTTGATAGGCAGATTCGTACCTGCAGTTTCCATGCTGGCCATGGCAGGATCGCTAGCACAGAAGAAAAAAGTTCCACCTAGCTCAGGAACTCTTCCCACAGACTCCATTACATTTTCTATCTGGACAATCCTCGTGATTCTTATCATAGGGGCTCTTACATTCTTCCCGCTTTTTGCAATGGGGCCAATCGCTGAACACCTGAGTATGGTAGGAGGAGTCTAACATGTCACGAAAGCGATTCCCCCGTTTAGGTGCTTTTGAGCCTAAACTTATCCGCGAAGCACTCATCAGTTCAGTGTTGAAGCTTGATCTACGCCAGCAGAAAGGAAACCCGGTTATGCTACTTGTGGAAATCGGAGGTATTCTGACCACTATTAGTTTTGTCATTGGGATCTTCTCTGCATCTCTGAAATCTTCCTTCTTCACAGGCTTTGTGTCCTTCTGGCTATGGTTGACAGTGCTATTTTCAAATTTTGCGGAATCTCTATCCGAAGGTCGCGGGAAAGCCAGAGCAGCCTCTCTCAGGCAGTCAAGAACCAGCGTTCCAGCCAGAAAACTATCAGCAGACTCTTTCGATGCTTCTTTCACTGAGATATCTTCTTCAGATCTCCGAAAAAATGACCTTGTCCTTGTAAAGGCAAACGAAATAATTCCTGGAGACGGGGAAGTTGTAAAGGGAGCTGCATTAGTTAACGAATCGGCAATTACCGGAGAGTCAGCACCTGTTGTACGTGAATCAGGTGGCGACCGGAGTGCTGTTACCGGAGGAACGACCGTTATTGCCAATGAGATTATTGTCAGAATCACCACTGATCCAGGACAGACCTTCCTGGACCGCATGATCTCGATGGTAGAAGGCGCAGAGAGAAGGAAAACTCCTAACGAAATAGCTCTCGAAATACTACTCATTGCACTCACGGGCGTATTTTTAGCAGTCGTAGCCAGTACCTACTCAGTTTCTGCATACAGCGCTGCTTCAAGTGGAAGAGGCTCACCTGCCAGTCTTACAGTACTTATTGCACTTTTCGTCTGTTTGGCTCCCACAACTATCGCAGCCCTGCTCCCAGCAATAGGAATAGCCGGAATGGATCGCTTATTCCAGCTAAATGTCATAGCTCTCTCAGGAAGGGCAATTGAGGCTGCAGGAGATGTAAATGTCCTGCTTCTGGATAAAACAGGCACGATCACTTTAGGTAACAGGCAGGCAGCCGAATTTTTGACAGTAGATAGCAAATCAAATGAAGAATTAATGGAAGCTGCTCTCCTTTCTTCATTTGCAGATGACACTCCAGAAGGAAAGAGTATTATTGCTCTGATTCAGGAAAAAACAGGAAAGACTCCGTTTTCTCCCGAAAATGTCACATTCATACCATTTTCAGCTGCAACAAGAGTTAGTGGTGCACAATGCGGCGAAATAACTTATCTGAAGGGTGCTTCCGATGCAATAAAGAAGGCAGTTCTCGAACGTGGAGGGCCCATTCCTTCGGATCTTAAAGGGAAAGTAGACGGAATTGCGTCTGCAGGCGGTACACCGCTTGTAGTTGCTCGAAATGAAGTCATTTTAGGTGTGATATTCCTCAAAGATATCCTGAAAACGGGAATTAAGGAAAGGTTTTCAGACCTGCGTCAGATAGGAATTCGTACAGTTATGATAACGGGAGACAATCATCTCACTGCTGCCACTATTGCAGCAGAAGCAGGAGTAGACGATTATCTGGCAGAAGCCAGGCCTGACGATAAACTTAGAATGATCAAGGAATACCAGGATGAAGGATACATGGTTGCCATGACAGGGGATGGGACAAATGACGCTCCTGCTCTCGCCCAGGCCGATGTAGCCGTGGCAATGAACAATGGAACACAGCCTGCAAGGGAAGCTGCAAACATAATTGATCTTGACAGCGACCCTACGAAACTGCTGGACATTGTCGAGATAGGAAAACAAATCCTGATGACCAGGGGAGCTCTGACAACTTTCTCCATTGCAAATGATATAGCCAAATATTTTGCAATCATCCCAGCTGCTCTTATAGGGATTTATCCGCAGCTCAAAATTCTAAATATAATGGGTCTTGCAACTCCTGAGTCTGCCATTCTTTCGGCAGTCATATTCAATGCTCTGGTAATTCCAATGTTGATTCCGCTTGCACTTGCCGGAGTTAAGTTCAAGACCATGCCCGCATCGAAACTCTTTGCCTACAACCTGACCATTTTTGGTCTTGGAGGAGTTATCGCTCCATTCATTGGAATCAAGGTAATCGATCTGATACTGGTCGGTTTAATGCATATCTGAGGAGGCATTGGCATGACGTCTATCAAAAAAGCCACATTACTATTCGCAGTGTTATTCATCATCACAGGGTTCATCTATCCCATAACTGTGACACTTGTTTCAGGGTTAATTTTCCCTGATCAAGCTCACGGAAGCCTTATTGTTGATAATGACAACCGGGTTATCGGATCAACTCTTATTGGTCAGAATTTCACTGAACCTCAGTATTTCCAGAGCAGGCCTTCAGCTAGCGGATATGATGCAGCTTCTTCTGGAGGATCAAACTTAGGACCTACAAATTCCGCTCTTCTAGAACTGGTCGACAACCGAACAGAGTCCCTCCGAAAAAACGGAATTAGCGGTCCAATACCTTCGGATCTGGTTATGGCTTCAGCAAGTGGACTTGATCCACACATAAGTCTAGAATCCGCTTTGATACAGGTACCTGGCGTGGCAAAGGCGCAAAATCTTTCGGAAGAAGAAGTTAAAGCTCTCGTACTTGCAGAATCTGTTAATTCCCCCTTTACTGGAGATTATGTAAATGTGCTGTCACTCAACAGGGCACTTGATCAAAGAAGTCAATAATGAGAGGGGATTATGGCGTCTAACCGTTGTGATGAAGAAGGAAGGCCACTGCCCGAGGACTTACTCCTGGTCGCTCGCCGTGCTGAGGAAAAAGAGCATGAAGGACAGCTGACAGTTTACCTCGGCTATGCCCCAGGTGTTGGGAAAACATACTCAATGCTTCAAGATGCACTTCAGCGGCTAAAGGAAGGAAAAGATATCGTAATCGGCTATATAGAAACCCATGACCGGCCTGAAACCAATGCATTGGCAAGTAATTTTGAGATTATTCCGACGGTTTCCATCATACACCAGGGTCTCTCTCTGAGAGAAATGAATTTCGATGCAATTATCCAACGCCACCCCCAAATCGTCCTTGTAGATGAGTTAGCTCATACTAACGCACCTGGAAGCAGACATATGAAGCGATACCAGGACATTGAAGAACTTCTACAAGCAGGAATCTCAGTTTATACAACTGTCAATATTCAGCATATTGAGAGTCAGAACGACGCCGTTGCTCAGATTATTGGCGTCAGAGTGTCCGAGATTGTACCGGACGCTTTTTTTTATGATGCCGATGAGATTCGGTTAATAGATATCACCCCAGAAGAGCTGAATATTCGCCTCAAAGCAGGAAAAGTCTATGTAAAAGATATGGCTGAGGCAGCTGTTCAAAGTTTCTTCAGGACAGGAAACCTCCTTGCACTCAGGCAACTTGCTCTCAGGTATATGGCAGTGTATACGGACAAGAGGATGATTGGATACATGAGAACCCGTGCTATTCCGGGTCCATGGCCGGCAGGAGAAAGGCTTCTTGTCTGTATTCGCCCAGGTCCGACAGCAGAACATATGGTAAGGGCAGCATACAGGCTTGCAAATAGATTCGATGCTGATTTGATTGTGTTTTCAGTAGATATCAATGATGAAAGAGCATTATCTTCTCAGGAGCGTGCCTGGCTAAACCAGGCTCTTGAGACAGGTAGGCGAGTAGGTGGAAAGATAGTGCGCTACCGTGGAAACGATGTAGCTGATGAGATTATACGCTATGCCAGAAGAAATAATATCAGTATGATCATGTTAGGAAAACCTCATGGTATTGATGTAATTTTTTCTCCGGTATACCAAGTTGTTCGGCAATCCCAGGGAATCGATATTCATCTATACGAACCAAAAGGAAGTAGTGTACACATACCACTCAAAAAACGGCTCCCGCTTTTATTTACAGCTGAATATGTAATCAGCCTCATCCTAATTGCAGCTGTAGTGGGAATCAATTTTCTTCTTAGAGAGTATATTGGGCCTTCAAACCTGCTGATAATTCAGCTCATTCCAGTTCTGGTTTCTGCATTCTTTTTCAGGCGTAGAGTGGCTCTGTTTACGGCAGGCTTGAGCATTGTGGTTTTCGATTTCCTTTTTGTCGAGCCTTACTTTTCATTTACGGTTAATGATTTGCAGTATTTTATTGCCTTTGTCGGGTACGTTACTATTGCCCTTATAATTAGCAGCCTTGCTACAAGGCTACGCCACCTTCTGCCCCAGATCTGGAAAAGTGAAGCTGAAGTAGAAGCAACATCAGGCCTTTCTCGCTTACTTGTAGAAGTAAAAACGAAACAAGAGATCTTCGAAATTCTTGCTGACCAGATGCACAATTTTGGGCCAGGATTTTTTGCAGTGCTTATACCAGGACCTTCTGGACTTCAGACAGGAGCCGGTGATGCTGCCTATCCCCTTCAGGATAAAGAAAAGGCTATTGCTCAATGGGCTTATGACAATGGTCAGATAGCTGGTCATGGAACGGACAATCTCCCTGCAGGAAAGGGATATTATATTCCTATCAAGACTCATAGAATGATTTTTGGCATTATGGCATTTGCCTTTGACAAACCTGAAGAAGCCCTGGCTCCGGAAAATAAAGAAGTATTTGAAACAATGGCGTTCCTTGGGGCTCTTGCACTTGAACGCTTATAAAGAAAAAAAATTAGAAGCTGGATGGAAACCAGCTTCATTACGTATATTCGATTTTATTTTTATTAAATTTCAAGATTGTATAAATGCCAAATAAGTACAAAACTGAGATCTCTCAGTTTTGCATTCTAGTGCTGCGATTCCGAAGTATGTTCACAAAACTTGATTTTTGAATCAATCCATTAATCACGAATTTCCTTTTAAATAAGGAATTTATTTTGGAATCTAAGCACTAGTTTTGTATACCATTTATACTTTTATTGGCAAAACTACGAAAGGAATTCCTTCAGCGTACAGTTTCCTCTGTGATGCGAAAACAGTATAGTTATGTAGCCATCTTGTAATTGCCGAATCATTCGGGAAGACGATTTGTCCACCAAAGAACACAGCATTAGGGAACTTCTTTAAGATATCTGGTGCCAATTTTGTAACCTCTGCAACGACATCAGTGCCTACTGAGGTAAAACCTTCTGCATAGTAGCCACGTGATGAGAGCAATTTTACGTACTTAT
Source organism: uncultured Methanosarcinaceae archaeon (assembly GCA_963847185.1). Taxonomy (GTDB): domain Archaea; phylum Halobacteriota; class Methanosarcinia; order Methanosarcinales; family Methanosarcinaceae; genus Methanosarcina. Next base: position 108,441 of record CAWJYV010000002.1, read on the forward strand.
CTGCATCTTTACTTACCTGGGTTTGAAGTCCTTGAATTTCTTCTGCCCCTTTGAAGACCCCAGCATCGATCACACCAATTTGTACAAATACGAAATTCTTGTACATTCCACCGAACAACTTGAATATAGTCGACAGAGCCTGCATTCCCAAACCGTTAAAACCGTTTACCAGAAGCACTGCGGTCTTATCCTGCATGTTAATTTTATTTGGAGTATCATTCTTAATTATGTTCTTACATTCAGCAGGGGTTGTCTTTGAATTCAACGCTTTAATAAGCTCTGAGGCATTGTCATAATGGCGTCTTATGAGAAGAACAACTCCAGCAAAGGCTCCGATAATAAGTAATGTTACCCATCCGCCTTCACCGAACTTGACAGCTATTACTGACATCAGTATCAAAACTGTCAAAATGAGTCCTATACCATTGATAATGAATTTCTTCTTCCAGTCTTTAACTTTCGCTTTTGACTTCCACCAATGACAAACCATTCCCGCCTGGGACAGAATAAACGTTATGAAAACTGCTATGCTGTAAAGTACTATCAGGAGTTTGACTGATCCCTGAGTAAGGAAGACCACAGCTAGGGCTGAAATGCCCATTATCAATATGCCATTTTGTGTCACAAGTCTGTCACTAAGCGTTGCAAACCTTGTCGGAACCCATCTGTCCAGCGCCATATTTGCCAGAACCCTGGGACCGTCTAAAAAACCGGTCTGTGCAGCTACAAATAAGAGTCCTGCTTCGGATACAAGAGTTGCTATTACGAAATAGTGACCAAAAGTTCCCCAGGATTCGGTAATATTCTCAAAAAGAACAGCATTCAGAGTTTTTCCAGCTTCTGGGGAGACATTGTAAAGTATATAAGCAAGCATCAGCCCTGCTGCCATGAATGCTAGCGAAATCGCCATGAGCTGCATGGTTTTCTTTGCTGTCTTTACCCTGGGTTCTCTCATCACCGGAACTGCATTACTTACGGCTTCAATTCCTGTATATGTTCCTGCACCCATGCTATATGAATGCAGGATAATAAAAAGCAACGCTGAAAGTCCTCCTGCGCCAGATGTCACACTACGAACCTCAGTTACAGTATTACTCATCACTGTTGGCGCACTCGTAAAATGGGTAAAAAATGCATATAATATTAAAGTAACATGAGCAATTATGAATAATGAAAAAATAGGCATTAAAAACAAAACGGATTCTTTTACTCCTCTTAAGTTTAACAAAATAATTACCATGATTACAAAAAATGCAAATCCTAGTTTGAATGAGTGCCAGTTTGGTGGTAGAAAACTTAGCATGGCATCTACACCACTTGCTATCGAAATAGCAATTGTAAGTATATAGTCTATAAGAAGTGCACAACCCGATAACATTCCAAGAGAGGGGGATAGCAATTTACTCGCAACCAGATAACCGCCCCCACCTGTGGGAAATAACTCAATTATCTGCGAATAACTTGTACTAATTACAAAAATCGTCAATATAATGCTCATTGCTACGAATATGGCAAGGTAAATATTATCTCCCAATGCCAGATATGCTTCTTCTGGACCATATGATGCAGAAGACATTGCGTCAGAACCAAGACCAACCCATGCGAAAAGAGCTATTAGAGAAACTTTATGAAAGATGTCAGAATCAAAAGGGTTACGGGGTTCACCGATAACTAAAGTCTTTAAAGACTTTAGTTTTTTGTTAAAGATTTCATCATCTTGCATTTTTATTTAGCCTTCGTTTTATTTTTTCAGTCATTTCATTATAAGTAATAATTATGAAGACCTCAAATTCACACAAGTATTGTTAACTCATTTGAGTCCTAGTATTTGGATTTGTTTATTAGATTCAAATTTTTGAGGGTGTTTTCAAAAACATATAATATTTCATTTGCTATCGTTTTTTGAATCAAATTCAATAAATTATAATTATTATTAATTGAATTTTGGGAAAGGATAATGGCAGACTTTTGATTAAGGTACAATATCTAAAAGTTGAGGATATTTTTTCAACTACTATTAAAATTTTAATTTTTTAAAAACACGCGTTTCAAACACTGTTAATGTTGAGACCATCCTCAAAAGAAAGGGTATTCCTTAGAAACATGCTCATTTAATTTTACTTTTTTCCAAAGGCTACTTAAACAAGAAGGTCAATTTATTTAAAACAAGTTTAATTTATTTAGAATCGGTCTTTTTTAGGGAATCTTATGAAAGCAATAATCATAGGAGCAGGAGAAGTTGGATATCATATTGCAAAGTCTCTTTCCCTCACACACGACGTGATTGTTATTGAGAAAGATGAGGAAATCGCAAGAAGAGCAGATGAACTGGATGTTCAGGTCATTGAGGGGAATGGTGCAAACGTCGATATTCTCACTGATATTCTTCATGATGCTGACATTCTTGTTGCTGTGACGGGTGTTGATGAAGTCAACATCGTTGCATGTATGACTGCAAAACTGATAATAAGATCCCACGCTGGCTGGAAAGAAATAAAAACAATTGCAAGAGTCAGCAACCCTGATTATATTGATGTTCCTGTAACCTCAAGATCTCAGGTAGGAGTTGACATAATGATCTGCCCGGAACTTGCGCTTGCCTCCCAGGTTGCTGAAGTATTATCAAGTCCATCTGCAATAGATGCGGAAGTTTTTGCAGGTGGAAAAGTTCAGATGATGGAATTTGCCATCCGTCCTGAGAATAAAATGGTAGGAAAGCAGATACAGAATCTTAAGCTTGACGAATGTTGCATTGTCAGTGCTATCTTTAGGAAAGAGGAAATAATCATTCCTCACGGAAATGACCTGATAAAAGCAGACGACCATATAGTAATTGTGGGCAAGCCTGCAGCCGTGGAAAACCTTATCCGTACCTTTGGAGACGGGGAACCTCACAGAATCAGAATTCTGCTTATAGGCTGCGGAATTGTAGGGTTCTATCTAGCCAAAATTATAGACAGAGACGGGAAAGCCGATCTCAAGATTATCGAATATAAGAAAAGCCGCTGCATAGAAGTAGCCGAGATGCTGGAAAATTCCCTCATCTTAAACGGTGATGGTACTGATGTCAACCTTCTGAGGGAAGAGAATATCGAAGATATGGACGTTGTTCTTGCAGTTACAGATAATGATGAGAAAAATCTCCTGTGTTCTCTTCTGGCGAAGCAAATGGGAGCAAAAAAGGTTATCGCAAGGGCTGACCGCTCTGACTATGTACCTCTTTTCGAAATGGTCGGGATAGATATGGCAGTCAGTCCCAGGGAAGCGACTGTAAATGAAGTGCTCAAACTTACCATGGGAAGAGGGATACAGACCCTTGCCACTCTTGAAGATGAAAGGGCCGAAATTATCGAGTATACGACTTCCAGGCAGTCAAAGATTACAGGGAAATCTCTTGAAAAAGTTAAGTTCCCCAAAGGTGCACTCGTTACCATGGTAGTGCGCAATGATGATGCCGTCATTCCCAGAGGAGACTTTATAGTTCGGGAAGGAGACAAGGTAATAGTTTTCGCGTTATCTTCTACTGTATCAGCTGTGGAAAAATTGTTTAAGTAACAGAGAAATAGAAATAATCAAAAATTCTCATTATCTGTAAAATAGAGGTTTCTCATGAATTTTAGGGTTGTCCTATACGTACTTGGCGGAGTACTCAGGCTGCTTGGAATTTTCATGATAATCCCTCTTGGAGTAGCATATTACTACGGGGAAAATTTAACTCCTTTTCTGGTTTCTATTGCTATAACCATGCTTACAGGTCTTTTCCTGCTCTCCTACAAAACTGAGGAGGAATGGATGCGTAAAGAGGGCTTTGCGATCGTTGCACTGAGCTGGCTTGCAGCTGCAGTTTTCGGAGCCATCCCTTTTATGCTCGATGGGATTTCTCCTTTAAACGCTGTTTTTGAATCCATGTCTGGATTTACAACCACAGGGTCATCAATTCTTACTGATATAGAAAGTCATCCAAAAAGTATCCTTTTCTGGAGAGGTTTGATTATGTGGCTGGGTGGCATGGGCATTATCGTGTTTTTTATCGCCATCCTGCCTAAATTAGGAGTTGTGGGCCGCCAGCTTTTGCGAGCAGAAGCTCCAGGGCCTACAGAGGATAAGCTCAAACCACGAGTCAGAGAAACAGCAAGAATTCTCTGGATGGTTTATTTTGCGATCTCCTTTATGCAGGTTGTTGCTCTCCTATTTGCAGGTGTCTCGCTTTATGACGCGCTTAATCATATGTTTGCTACAATGGGTTGCGGAGGTTTCTCCAATTATGCGCTGAGTGTTGGCGCTTTTCAGAGTCCTCTTGTAGAGTATATAATAACTTTTTTTACTTTTGTTGCTGGCGCAAACTTTGCTCTATATTACCGGGCTATACATACAAATAAAAACTTACTTTTTAAAGACGAAGAATTTCAACTCTATACGTTTCTGATACTTGGAGCAAGCGGGCTTCTTACCCTCCTGCTCTGGCGAGATCTTGGTACAGGAATTCTTGATTCATTCAGGCTTGCTATTTTCCAGGTAGTCACAATCATGACCAGTACCGGGTTTGCGACAACAGATTTTAACCTCTGGCCCGAATCTGCAAAAATGATACTTATTCTGGTTATGTTTGTTGGAGCTTGTGCTGGCTCTACAGGTGGAGGTATTAAGGTTGTGCGTATCCTTATTCTTCTCAGGCACAGCAGAAACGAATTGTTCAAGGCCCTTCATCCGAGAGCTGTAAAAAGTGTCAGATTCAACAATAAAAATGTGCCAGAGGAGATAATCAGTTCTATTGTCTCATTTGTTGTCATATATCTCCTTGTCTTTGTATCAAGTGCACTGATTCTCTCAGTTCTCGGCATGGACATAATGACTTCGATTACCGCCTCCATAGCCACTCTTGGTAATATAGGTCCTGGTCTGAATGTAGTAGGCCCAATGGGCAGTTTTGATCCCATCCCTCCACTAGGAAAATTAGTACTGATTGCAAATATGTGGATTGGAAGGCTAGAAGTCTACACTGTAATTTTACTCTTTACGCCTGAGTTCTGGAAAAAGTAATTACCACCCGAGTTCCGCTTCGGCACCCGAATTCCGCTTCGGGAGCACGGGGTCTGTTTCGCTTCGCTCAAGCAGACTAACTTATGGTTTAGAATATCAAATTTTGCTTCTGGATCACAGGAAATTAGAGATTTTCTGGGAGTTGCGATGTAATCGCAACAGTATGCCATCCTTTTCGCTGAGCTCAAGAGGACTAATCTATGGGATAGAAATTTTCGTATTTTTTTCAAAAGGACTAACTGCAAAAAGAAAAGAAATTAAAAAAGAATTGGAAATTGCCTGAGATTTCAGGCATTACATTTTACTTTTTACTACTTCTTTTGCAGCGTCTTTGAAAAGCACGCGGAGGTCCCAGAGAAGTTTTTTATTGGCCTTAAAAAGGGCGTGCAGAAGATCGAGGAGGCTCATTCTCTCAAACTTTATACCTTCTAGAGAATAGGCAAGAGAATCCAGATCCTCATCACTAATATTAATAAAACAGTTCTTTACGATTAGACTCAGGTCTATGGCATGCCCTATGGTCGCTCTCCAAGGTTTCTCGTAAACCTCTTCGAGTTTCTCAAGAGAAACGTCTCCTGTTGATATAGCAGCATAAGCTGCCTCTCCTGCAAGCTCCCCTGCGTCCATAGCGTTAAGTATTCCGCCGCCTGTGATAGGGTCGGACTGGCGCGCAGCATCTCCAATTAGCATCAGCCCATTGGTTGAAGTCTTTTCAATGCTGCCTGAAACCGGGACTCCCCCGAAAACCATCTCGATTATTCTGGCATCAGGGAATCTTTTCTCAACGAAAGCATTGAGGTAATCCACAGGTCTTGGCTTGAATTTTCCTAATTTATTCCCAAGAACCCCTATCCCTACGTTTGCCTTGCCTTCCCCTTTAGGGAAAATCCATATGTAACCACCGGGTGCGACCTCATTTCCTACGTAAAACTCGCAGTACTCCTGATCTATGTTTGCACCTGCTATAAGATACTGGGTACAGGTTTCGATGTCTATGGGCTTTAAGGAAGTGTCAATGCCTGCCCACCTGCCTACCTTAGATTCGACCCCATCAGCGCCTATCACTATTTTGGCACGCACATCATACTCTTTTCCAAGATGCATGAGTCTGGCACCCTTAACGAAGTCATCCTCAATGATCAGGCCAGTTGCTCTGGTTTTTACTCTGACCTCAGCTCCAGCTTTTGCAGCCATTTCTGCAAGAGCACGATCAAAGACCTTTCTTTCAAGCACATAGCCAACTTCTCCGCCGGCTATTTCTTCCGCCATTTCTATCTTAGTACCGTTAGGAGAGTAAATACGAGAGCCCTTGAGGTCAGCGCAAATCCATTGTTTGTCAATTTCCACGTGCTGTTTGAGATATTCCTTGCTCACACCCTCGGCGCAGCGTACGGGATCGCCTATTTCCTGGCGTTTCTCTATTAAAAGCACATCAAGTCCCTTTTCAGCCGCGGTTTTGGCAGCAATGGAACCTGCGGGCCCGGCTCCTATCACTAAAACATCATACCTATCCTTCATTTTATTACCTCAATTGCTCCCACAGGACAGATGCGATCGCATATTCCGCATGCAATGCACATAGTTTCATCTACTTCAACCCAGGTCTCTACAAGTTCGAGTGCCCCCTTGGGGCAGACTCCCACACAGGCACCACAATATCCACACTTATATCTGTTTACGTTGATGCTCACTAGCTCACCTGTAAATTTTAAAGGCAAATAAGGTAATTATGGCATGTTAAGGCAGTTTGGTAAATTATAGTAATTTTAAGGAAGATAAATAACAATTATCTAACATATAGTTTTTGTTAACTAAGACTGCCAAGCTTGAAAAAAATCTTTCAAGTTATGCCTTCAGGAAAATCACTTTTAAATTTTTTACTTCTACTTAGTAAAAGTATTTTTGAGAATATACTTACAAAATTTTGACGTATAGTTTGGAAGCTCTCATTTATAATTGCAAAGAATTCTTATTTTACGAGAGTTTCCCTTACAGTCCATAAAGAGATTCCTAGCTATATCACAATAAATATTTTATATTTTCCATGAAACCCCTATATTCCACTGATTTAACTTATGTTCCCATAATTACTTCCCTTTAACCCCATATAACCTTTTGCCGTCTTAAATTTGCTATTACAATATCACTGGCTTGAAATTGGAGACAGTTTTACCCTTCCTCTGCTGATCTTGAGCAGGAACTTTTTACTAATGTAATCTTTTGAAGCTCCTTTTCCGTGTATAAACAGTTCCACCAGATCTTCCGGTTCATCTATATCAGTGCCTGCCAGGAAAGAATAGTATACCTCTACTTTCTGCCCTGCTTCTGCTGCAATCGAGCAGTGTGTCAGAAAACTTGACCCATAGTATCTGACCCTGTAGATCGATGGGTTCCTGATAAACAGGATATTTGTGCCTCCTCCTTTTCCCGGCACAATGCATACATCTTCTTTTGTTGAAATTATCTCTTTTATATGATCCGGAGAGAGAAGAGGCAGGTCAGCCATTGCAATCAGGACTGGCTCTTCAGCCTGCTCCAGATACCTGTTAAGAGCCTCATTCAGATCATTTTTATCCAGAAGGACTCTGGCTTTCTGCATATTCTCAAGACCGTACATCGAAGGACTGAGAATATCTATTTTTTCCACTCCGGCATCTTTAAGGGAGTCTATTACCTGATTCAACATAATTTCTACGAATTCTTCCCTTTCTTCCTGGCTGAAGACGGGTGATAATCGGGATTTTGCACCGGCTTTTTTATAGGGAATTACAGCTTTCATCTGGACTCCTGAAAATAGTGATTTTTTAACCTTCTGAAAACCCATATTTTAATCTGTCTCATTCCCTGCTGCCCAGTCTGGTTCTCCCGCAGCTCGAAAGAGAACCTTCCCTATTTTGGAATCCGGGCTCTACTTTCCTGTAGAGCGTATCTCTCTGCATGGGGATTCTTCCTGCACCTTTTATCATCCACTCAAATTCTGCTGGTGATACGTATTCTCCATGACTGCCTCCGGAAGCAGTTGAGATCTGGTCTTCCATAAGCGTACCTCCAAGGTCGTTTGCCCCGCACTGTAGAGCTACCTGAGCAAGTTTTTTCCCGAGCTTAACCCAGGTTGCCTGAATGTTATTTACATAAGTATGCAGGATTATGCGGGAAATGGCTATGAGCTGCAGGTCTTCAAGGCCTGTGCTGGTAAACTTTCCGGAAGCCAGCATCTTTTCTCCTATGGGGTTGTTATAGGGTAAAAAGGACATAGGAATAAGTTCCGAAATTCCGCCGGTTTCTTTCTGGATTTCGCGTATGGTAAAAACGTGGTCAAGGCGCTCTTCCAGAGTCTCTACATGCCCGTACATAATAGTGGAATTTGTGGAAATTCCGGCCTTATGTGCCGCCTTTACCGTATCTATCCATTGCTGAGTGTTTATTTTTCCTGGACAGATTATTTTCCTCACTCTATCAGAAAGGATCTCGGCAGAAGTGCCTGTGAGAGAATCAAGCCCGCTTTTTTTCAGTTTACGCAGGGCTTCTTCTACAGACATGCCGGAAAGTCCTGCTGCATAATTTACTTCCATAGGAGACAGGGCATGAATGCAGAGATCAGGGAAATCGGATTTTATAGATTCTATAATCTCAAGATAGAATTCCATATCAGCTTCCGGGGTATACCCTCCCTGAACACAGACCTCGACAGCTCCGGCTTCTCTCGCCTCTTCTGTTTTTTTCAGGATTTCTTCTACGCTCAGAATATAACCCTTCTCTGTCCTGTAGGCACAGAATCCGCAGTTTCCAACGCACTTGTTTGTTATGTAAATGTTCCTGTTTACTACATAGCTTACAAAATCGCCCACGGCATTAGCTCGAAGTTCGTTGGCGAGTTCGAAAAGCTCAAACGGATTTCCTTCAATCAGGAGAAGAGCATCCTCTTTTGTACATTTTCCCTGATATGCCCTTTCAACTATATCTTCAGGGACAGCTGCCGATTTTTTCATGTACATCTCTATCATTCCCGTTTTAAACGTATCTTTCAGTTTATTCCTGATAAATAAAACTCAATTGGAAATTCCAAAACCTGCTCTCTTTCTCGAATTTCCTGAAGCCAGCTTATTTACTCCATTGTATAGAGTGTTTCTCTCTTTTGGAATCCTGCCTGCTCCATGGATCATCCATTCCAGTTCCTCTACAGAGATCATTTCTCCGTGACTGGCTCCGGCCGACCTGGAAATGCTTTCTTCCATAAGGGTGCCTCCGAGGTCGTTAGCCCCGCAGTGAAGGGCAAATTGAGCAAGCTTTTTCCCTAATTTCACCCAGCTTGATTGAATGTTATTCACGTGACCGTGAAGGAGTATACGAGAAACAGCATAGATTTTCAAGTCCTCAAGTCCAGGAGTGGCATATCTGCCTTCCCTGATCATTTTTTCCCCTACAGGATTGTTGTAGGGCATAAAAGGCAGGGGCACAAATTCCGTAATTCCTCCCGTTTCTTTCTGGATTTCTCTGATGATAAGCATGTGATCTATCCTTTCTTCCGGGGTTTCAACATGCCCGTACATCATGGTTGCAGTAGTGGGAATGCCTGTCGCATGCGCCTGCCTGACTACCTCAACCCACTCCGAAGTTTTAAGTTTTAAGGGACAGATTATCTCCCTTACCCTGTCGGAGAGAATTTCAGCTGCGGTTCCTGGCATAGTGTCAAGCCCGCTTTTCTTGAGTCTGAAAAGAGCCTCTTTCACTGAGATCCCGCTGACATGGGCGGCATGATACACTTCCATTGGCGAAAATGAGTGAATATGCATCTCCGGAAACTCAGCTTTTATAGCCTCTGCAATTCCCTGATAGAAGTCAAGGCCCACATCCGGAAGCAAACCCCCCTGAATGCATACTTCAGTCGCTTTTGCCTGCTTTGCCGCTCTTACCTTTTCCATGATTTCTTCAATGCTGAGTACCTTGCCTGTGTTTGTCCGAAATGCGCAAAAGCCGCATGTTCCTATACAGCGGCTTGTGAAATTTATATTCCTGTTAACTACGTAGGTTACCGTGTCCCCGACTGCAAGGTCACGAAGCTCGTCCGCAAACCTGAAAAGTTCGAAAGGAGGTATTTCCAGAAGCAAGAGCGCGTCTTCTTTTGTGCTCTTCCCCTGGTACGCACGTTCTATGAGGTCTTCGGGAATTTTGCCGTTCATTTTTTTAATTCCTCCGGATGCCCTTTTGAGGGTTGTTTCCTGTAACCTTCCCTATCAGAGAGGCATTCGATTAGCTCACCTACCCTTTCCGAGTACCACCCTTTTTTCACATACTGAGGGTAAATTGGCAGGCGTTCTCTCAATGAAATATTTCCCAGCTTTTTCTGTAAATCCCTTATATCCGGCCATTGGGCCTCTGGGTTGATCCAGTCTATGGTCAGAGGGGATATGCCCCCGAGGTCCGTTACCCCCTTTGAGATAAGGGCTTTTGGATCAATAAGATTTGGAGCAACCTGTACTGCAATGTCAATAGGCAGGATTTGTCTCGCAAGCATAATAGCATCAGTCATTTCCTCTGTTGTAGGCTCCGGAAAGTTTTCCATCGCTGTCCCGGGCTTTGGGGCAAAATTCTGAATAATAACCTCCTGAATGTGCCCGTATGCTTTATGAAGGTCTGCTATAGCCTCAAGAGATTTTATTCTGTCTTCCCTGGTTTCTCCTATTCCTATAAGGAGGCCGGTAGTATAAGGAATCTGAAGTTTTCCGGCTTCCCGGATTGTATCAAGCCTGAGCTCCGGAACCTTGCCAGGGCAGTCCTTATGGGCATCAAGAACCGCGGTACTCTCAAGCATCAAGCCCATACTCGCATTAAGAGGCTTTAAGGCTTCAAGTTCGGAGCGTGTCATAATTCCCGCATTCGTGTGAGGGAGGATACCAATATCGATTGCAGTTTCGCAGAGAAAAAGAAGATATTCCAGAGTCGAAGAATACCCAAGCTCTTTGAGCCATTTTCTATATTCCGGAACATCCTCTGCATGCTCTCCAAAAGTGAAAAGGGCTTCAGTACACCCTGCTTTCACTCCATTTTCGAGAACAGAAATAATTTCCTCAGGCTTCATGAGCCTGGCACCTGGCTGTCCGGGCTCTCGTTTAAAGCCGCAGTAAGCACAGCGGTTCCTGCAGATATTTGTAACCGGGATAAATACATTTTTTGAGTAAGTTACGAATTGGGAATTTTCCGGTGGAATGGTAAAACACCTGTTGAGTTGTTTATTCCTGAATTAGCCTAAGATTTTCTTCATGGTTGCAGCGACACCGAGAGCTACTCCTTCAACTTCAATGCCTCCTTTTCCTTTTGCTCCGTCTCCTACGACGTAAAGCCCTGGAATAGGAGTCTCATTACCCGGGTCCGTGCCAGAAGCTGCCCTGTTTACGGGCCAATCGTCATGATATGATTGAATAAGCAGGACTTCATATTTCTTGCCAGGGAAAATATCTTTAAGATCTTTGAGCCCCATCTCGATTTCAGCCTCGAGATTCTTCACGTTTTCGGGAGCTACGTGCTGGTGGGACATTGTAAGATGCTTGCCTGGAGGAGCCAGTTTAGGATCGATCTGCGTAACTTCATTGATTCCATTTACTCTTTTTGCATACGGGGTTAAGAGGACTCCTGAATGGCCTACCAGAGGCTCGTCTGCAGCAAGGCAAATCTTTATTCCGGCAGAGGGTTTCAGGGTCTTAAGCATCCTGAGATAACCTGAATATTTCTCTCCGGCCAGGGCTTCGCTACAGAGATATGCGGTTGCGGCATGTCCCAGATTACTGATAATCAGATCTGCCTCATGGGCTTTATCCCCGGCAATGATACCTGACGCTCGTTCATTTTCCACAAGAATTTTTGAGACTTCGGTTTTAGTATATATCCTTCCGCCGTTTGCAGCAATCACGGATTCCAGAGCATCGGTCACTCCCTTGCATCCGCCAACCGGTACACCAGGGCCGCCACACCTGTACATGTTCTCAATGATCTCAAAAACCTCTTCTACAGAAACTTCGTCACTTCTCAGGCTCAGAGCCCAGCCGCAAAAAGAATCGGCAAATTTCACAAGCCATTCATCCTTAAACTGCTTCCCAAGCCATGCCTGTAGAGTACTTCCTGTCGGACGGTTCTTTCTGGTACTTACTACAAGGAGGGCAAGCTTCAGGCGGTCCTTGTGGGAAAGAGGCGTGGCAAAATCAGTAAAAGAAATATCCTTAAAGCCTTTTGCATAATCCGAATCACTTTTTTTGAGAGGAATACGTACAAATGTCTGTTCTGCCCTCATTATCTTAACATCAGCTTTAACCTCATTAAGGAGTTGAGCAAGAGGGCCTGAGGGTCCATGGGGAAGAATATGGAAAGCTCCGCTGGAAAGCTGAAAGCCTTTGTAGTTGAGATTTGTAAACCTTCCTCCTATAATTGGAAGTCTCTCAAAAACATCAACCTCATATCCTGCCTGTGAGAGCCTGGCAGCACTTAAGAGTCCACCTAGGCCCGCACCAATAACAATCGCTTTCATACCGACACCTCTATAGCCTTAACAGGGCAGTAGAGAACACAGATTCCACACTCTACGCAGGCTTTAGTAGTCTGTGCTTTTCCCTTTACCAATATTGCTTCTTTCTTACAAAAAGAAGCACACTGGCCGCACCCTACACAGTTGTCATTAATCTTCATGTGAGTCCACCAGCCTTTTTATCATGAAAAGAGTTATTATAATGTATTGGTATAGTGTGTTTCTTCACCTGTGTTCTCAAGATTGAGTCGGAAGCGCGATTTCTTTTTTCTATCAATTTGGCAATTATTAGCTTTAATAGATAGATATATATTATACATTTATTTTCGACGAATTATATTAATCTGTGACGTTTTGTAGAGTTGTCTATAAAGTTCCTTTCTGCCTCTTAAAAACAAAATAGGACATTTCCTTTCTCCTATCTAAGGCAGGAGACTCTCAAACATTTTCAGTCCCTTACTATTTTTATTTTAAAAGTCAGCTCAGAAGCTTTTCACCTGTTGAATTCATCATAATTATTCATAATATATACGGAGTTTTTTTAATCGGATTAAAAATAATTAAGTTACATATATAAATCTTATTTCTCACCGGAAAAAATCCGGATTTACGGCAGATTATTTTATAAATTATCAAAACAATAAAAAGAGAATAAGATATTTATGGTGTATATATAATTTCGTGAACTGGTCACTGCTTTTCCTCTACTTTTTTTAAACATGTCTATATTTTAAAGACTGATTTTTAATTATTTAGACTTAATATTTATATAATATTAATTATCTAGCAAATATCTATAAATAACCCCTCATTCATTTGCAGAATTGAATCCAACTGTTTGTAATCTTAATTATTAATTATACTAATCTCACTGTAATTTGATCTAGCAGCCGGGAAGGGTACTTTTCCTTACTTCTGGCAGTTTATGATAAAAGATCGGGCAAAGAAAAAAATTTCAGAGCCCGAAAGTCAAGCCTGTATTAATATAGATTCTTATTTCCTGAAAAATAAAGAAACTATGGATACAGGTGAATCTTGAAGGGCCTGTGTCCGGACCGATTATTATTTTGTGTAAAGTCGGGTAGTCGGACATAGTTTTTTAGTCCAGATAATAAAAACCCACATTTCAGGTCATGTAATGCTGCAATTTCAGATTGCTGCACTTTAATAGGTGATATAATGTCTGGAATAATTGATAGCTATATACCGGTTGCAATATTTCTTGTCCTGGCACTTGTTATGCCGCCAATGACAATGTTTATGGTAAAGCAGCTGAGTCCGAGGAGCAAAGCAGCTAATAAATACACAACATATGAATCGGGTTCTATTCCCACAGGAACTGCCAGGATTCAGTTCAATGTCGAGTATTATCTTTATGCAATTGCTTTTGTTCTTTTTGATGTAGAGGTGCTTTTCCTTTACCCGTGGGCTACTGTTTATAAGGGGCACGGGATCACCTCAATCGCGGTAATCGAAATGTTTGCGTTTATCTTCATACTTCTCTTTGGATACGTCTATCTCTGGAAGAAGGAGGCCCTTACATGGGTGAAGTAAAGGAGAAAAAAACGAGTACATCAAATGAAATCTCTGACGAAGAAATCCCTGGCGTGATCACAACAACAACCAGTGCAATCCACAACTTCCTTAAGAAAACTAAGGCTCAGGATCTGATCAACTGGGGAAGGAAAAATTCGCTCTGGTTTATGACCCAGCCAATGGGCTGCTGCGGAGTAGAGATGATCGCTACAGGCTGTGCTCATTATGATACCGACCGTTTTGGGATAATTCCGAGAAACTCTCCAAGACAGGCTGATGTCATGATTATCAGTGGGTACGTGACGAAGAAATACCTGCCATCATTGAAGAGGCTCTGGGAGCAGATGCCTTCTCCAAAGTGGGTAATCTGTATGGGAGATTGTTCGATAAGCGGAGGGCCGTTCTACGAATCATACAGTACAGTGCAGAACATTGACGAGCTCTTTCCGATTGATGTATTTATTCCGGGATGTCCACCCAGGCCCGAAGCCCTGCTTCAGGGATTTGTGGAACTGCAGGAAAAAATAAAGGCCAAAAAAGACCGGGGAACAGAGTACTGAAATCTTTCTGATTTTTTGAGAATCGAGGTAAAAATTATGGATGCCAGCACGATTATCGAATCATTAACCGGCGCATTTCCGGAAGTAATTTCCGGAGCTGAGGTCGAATCCCCTATCCGCATAAGGGCATATGTGGACAAGGAGAAAGCAAAAGAAGTCTGTCAGTACCTGAAAGATTCCCTTCAATTCGACCACCTCTGCTCAGTCTGCGGGGTAGATTACATAAAAAGGAATGAGATAGAAGCTGTCTATCACATTGCTTCATACGACCATCCCGTAGTACTGACGCTCAAGGCCGTACTTCCGAGAGAAGGCCCGGAAATCGAATCCATTGTATCTGTGTACTGGAATGCAAACTGGTATGAAAGGGAAACTTACGAACTCTTCGGGGTTATGTTCAAAAACCACCCTAACCTGAAGCCACTTGTACTTCCGGAAGATATGCTGGGTGAATGGCCCCTGAGAAAAGATTACAAGGGTTTTCCGAATACGACAGCCAGAAACCTGGTGTGAGGGTGAAAAATGGAAGAAATGCTTGGACCAAATGAGATGATTGTACACCTGGGCCCTCAACATCCTATGCAGCCCGGACCCTTCAGGCTAAACCTGAAGTTAAAAGGGGAAACAGTAATGGGTGCTGAGATTGAGCTGGGTTTTATTCACAAAGGGATTGAAAAAATTCTGGAGAACAAGACCTATCTTCAGGGAATTACAATCGTGGACAGGATCTGCTACCTTGTGGCCCTTGTAAACGAAGAATGTTTTGTAGGCTGCACTGAGAAACTATTAGGTATCGAGCCTCCAGAGAGAGCTCAGTATATCAGGGTAATTGTTGAGGAACTCACAAGAATTCAAAGTCACCTGCTCGGTATGGGTGAATTCGGAGAATTCATTGGTTTTGTTTCCATGTTCATGTACACTATCAGGGAAAGAGAAGAGATTCTCGGCCTGATTGATATGGTAACAGGAGCCAGAATCACTCACAGCTATCTGAAATTCGGAGGGGTACGTGAAGATCTCCCAGATGGGTTCAAAGAAAAAGCAATTCCTGTCCTGAATAACCTCAAAAAATCAGTCAACGATTTTGAAGAAATGTTTCATACTGACAGAATCTACAGGGAACGTACTGTAGGAGTCGGGGTCCTGACCGCAGATGTCGCAAAAAGCCTTGGAGTATCCGGGCCTGCACTGCGTGCAACTGGTGTACCTTTTGATATCAGGAAGAATGAACCTTACCTGGTTTACAAAGATCTGGACTTCACGGTCTGCACTGAAAAAGAAGGAGACTGTTTTGCAAGAGTTCAGCTCAGGCTTAATGAGATAAGGGAAAGCATCTACATCCTTGAACAGTGCCTTGACAGAATACCAAACGGACCCATATTCCCTGAAAACACTCCGTATGGCAGGAGGACACCTGTAATGAGAGTTCCGGCTGGAGAGGTTTTCCACAGAGTAGAAGACCCCAGAGGAGAAATGGGAATGTACATGGTCTCCGACGGTTCGGATAAGCCATACAGGGTAAAAGTTAGAGGCCCTTATTACCCAACCTTGCAGGCTCTACCCCCACTCATAATAGGCACCACGGTTGCAGACGTAGCAGCTATTTCCGGCAGCATGGACGGCTGTACCAGTGAAGCAGACAGGTGATTATAGTGGCAATAGAATTTCCTGAATTTATAATTCCTTTTCTCCCCTGGATCCGCGGGATAGTCGGCCTCTCTCTTGTAGGAGTAATATTCATGGGAGCAATGGGAGCTGTCTGGCTAGAACGAAAGCTTTCCGCAGATATTCAGAACAGGATGGGACCCTGCCGCGTAGGAAAATACGGACTTCTGCAACTTGTAGCCGATGCAATCAAACTCTTTACTAAAGAAGACTTAAAGCCTTTCAATGCTGACAGTTTACTTTTCAATAATGCAAATATTTTCATGATGGGCTCTATTTTTCTTATGCTGGTTGCAATTCCTGTGGGCGCTGTTTTCGTTAATGGGGTCGAGTATCCATTAGCTGTCACCGAGATGGATATAAGTGTGCTTTATATTGAAGCAATGTCAGCAATCTCCATTTTCGGAATTTTCATGATAGCCTACGGTTCGAACAATAAGTATTCCCTTCTCGGAGCATTTCGAAACTTCGCCCGAATGGTCGGGTACGAGGTGCCTCTGGGATTAACCGTTGTAAGTGTAGCTATTATGACAGGTTCCCTTAACATAATTGACATCTCGAGATCTCAGGGCCTGCTCTGGAATATCTTTTTGCAGCCCATAGGATGCTTTGTATTCTTCGTATCTCTTATGGCCGATATGGGCCGACTTCCCTTTGACCAGAATGAGTCAGAAGAAGAACTGGTCGCAGGATGGATTACCGAATACTGTGGAATGCGTTTTGGACTTGCTTTCTTTGCGGAGTATATCCATATGATCCTGGGTTCCTTCCTTGTAGCCCTGCTCTTTCTTGGCGGCTGGAATGTACCAGGCTTTATTGCAAACAACCCTGTGCTTGGCCTTATTGCCCCAACAGGTTTCTTGCTTGTAAAAGTTGTCTTCGTGCTGATGGTAATTATAGGGATGAGGTGGGCTGTTCCGAGGTTCAGAATTGACCAGGTTGTTGACCTGAGCTGGAAGAAACTGTTTCCTCTGGCTATGCTAAACCTTGTCTGGGCAGTAGGGCTCGGACTCTACCTGGGAGCGTGAGAGATCATGGTTCTTAAAAACATTAAGTATGCAATTAAAAACATCCCCAAGCCTCCCGTAACCAGGATGTATCCTGAAAAATGCACCGAACTCTCAGATCGGTTCAGGGGGCTTCAGATACTTGATAAAAGTAAATGCATAGGCTGTGGCATTTGCGCCAATACCTGCCCTAATGCTGCAATCAAGATAGTAAAAGCTCCGATTGCACCAGGCAGCGAGAAAAAACGCTGGTTTCCCCAGATTGACATAGGACACTGCCTTTTTTGTGGACTTTGTATCGATCAGTGCCCGAAAGGCGCGCTTTCCAGCGGCAAAGAATACACTAAAGGCGTCATAAAATGGAAGCACAAAGATCTGCTTATAACTCCTGATAAGCTCGCCAGGGAAGTTGATCTTGAGGAAGGTGATGAGAGATGATCGGGCTTGAGCTTGAAACAATCGGAGCAGCTCTGCAAATGGCAGTCTTCGGACTTCTTGCTATTATCACGGTATTCTTTGCAATTTTTGTAGTAATCGCAAAGGACGTTGTAAGAGCCGGACTTGCCCTTATTATGTGCATGTTCGGTGTTGCAGCATTTTACATTCTCTTAAACGCCCAGTTCATGGGAGTTATTCAGGTCCTGGTTTATATCGGAGCAATCGGAGTGCTGATTCTCTTTGCAGTTATGCTGACAAAGCGCGAGATAGGAGGTGGATCAGGTGCAGATTAATCGGCCTTTAGCCTTTCTTGTAGCCCTGCTCTTTGTTGCAGTTATTGTAATAGGGGCTTTTGGGACTTCCTGGAACACGGTCTCAGAACTGCCACAGAACTCAACCGACCAGAGTAATATAGAGGGCATAGGTATGCTACTCTTTACTCAGTATGTGGTGCCTTTCGAAATTCTGTCAATTGTCCTGCTTGCATCCCTTATCGGCGCAATCTATATGGCAAAAGGGGAGGGTAACAGATGATTCCTTTAAACTTTTACCTTGGACTTTCAGCCCTGCTCTTCTCCATCGGACTTTATGGTGTAATGACACATAAAAGCGGCATCAGAATAATTATGTGCATTGAGCTGATGCTCAACTCCGCAAACCTGAACCTTGTAGCTTTTTCAAGTTACACGGATACCTTGAACGGGCAGGTTTTTGCCATGTTCTCAATAGCCCTAGCAGCTGCTGAAGCAGCAGTCGGGTTTGCGATCTTTATGGCAATTTACAGAATGCACGGTAAGATTAACCTTGATGAGCTCAACATCCTGAGGTGGTAAAAACGGCTCTGGAAGAATTTGCATTTTTAATCCCCCTGCTTCCGGCACTGGCTTTTGTGATTACTTTCTTCTTCGGTAAGAAAATGCCCTCAGGAGGGGCAATAGTTCCTATACTTGCAATTGCCACCTCTTTTGTAATCTCTTTCATGATTACACTCAGATTGCTGGCAAATCCCGAAGAAGTCGTAAGTCAGTCCTATTCCTGGTTTGCAGCGCTCAATATAGGAGTATTAATCGATCCCCTGGCTGCAGTTATGCTGTCAATGGTCTCCTTTGTGAGTCTGCTGATCCATATCTATGCAGTTAGTTATATGTCCCATGATCCCGGAAAAGCCAGATATTTTGCAGAAACCGCACTCTTCACAGCGGCAATGCTTTCCCTGATTCTCTCGGATAACATTCTGCAGCTCTTTGTTTCCTGGGAGCTTGTTGGTCTATGTTCCTTCCTGCTTATCGGGTTCTGGTTTGAAAAACCCTCGGCTGCAGCTGCTGCCAAGAAAGCTTTCCTTACAACCAGGATCGGAGACGTAATGTTCCTTTCAGGAATTATCCTGTTGACCTCCGATCTTCTGAAACTTGCCGGCGGATTCCATGATGGAACATATCTGCTTCGTTTTGACGAAATCTTCAGTTATATCCCCCAGCTTTCAGCCCTGCAGGCAAACATTTTCGGCTTTGAAGTAAGCCACCTTACTATTATCACCCTGCTCTTCTTCGGTGGAGCAGTAGGAAAATCCGGGCAGTTCCCGCTGCATGTGTGGCTCCCTGATGCAATGGAAGGTCCGACAACCGTCTCAGCTCTCATCCATGCAGCAACAATGGTTACTGCCGGTGTTTATCTGGTAGCAAGAACCTTCCCAATGTTTCTCGCAGCCCCTGATTCCCTGATGGTAGTTGCCTATCTTGGAGGCTTTACAGCTCTCTTTGCAGGTACCATGGGAATTGTGATGAATGACCTTAAGCGTGTACTTGCTTACTCAACCATCAGCCAGCTAGGATACATGATGCTTGGTCTTGGGCTGGGTTCGGCAATAGGGCTAGAAGCAGTTGGTGTTTCCCTTTTCCACCTTATTAACCATGCTTTCTTTAAGGCTCTCCTTTTCCTCTGTGCAGGCAGTGTGATCCACGCAGTAGGCACCCAGGATATGAGGGAGCTCGGAGGCGTAGGAAAGGTCATGCCAATTACGGCTGCCACAATGACAATTGCAGCCCTTGCTCTGGCAGGTATAGGAATTCCGGGAACTTCAATAGGAACAAGCGGTTTCTTCTCAAAAGATGCAATTATTGAGGCTGCATACGTTTTCGGAGAGCACAGCAACAACTGGATCCCCTACGTGTTTTCAATTGCTGCCGCCCTCCTGACGTCTATCTATATCTTCAGGCTTATCTTCATGACCTTTACAGGGAAGCCGAGAAGCAACTATCACGGGCATGAATCCCCTGCCATTATGACCATTCCCCTGTCCATTCTGGCTCTTTTTGCCCTCTTCTTCGGCGGACTTACAAAGACCGGATTCATGAAATTCCTTGAAGAAACTTTTGCCAACAGTTTCGTAAACCTTGACATCGGAAACCTTGCCTCCATAGGCAAAAACGAACTTGTAGAAGCAGCAGGGCACGAGCCAATCCTGGTCCTATGGCTTCCGTTAATAGTTGCCCTTATAGGTCTTGCAATTGCTTTCGTGATCTACTACCTTAGAGCAGTGAGCCTCGGATCCTTGGCTTCCATGAAGAACCCTATTTACAGACTGCTCTACAAGCGTTACTACCAGCACGAAATTTATACTGAGTTCTTCTCACTCGGGATAGTTTACGGAATTATCGCTTTCCTCACGCAGGTAGTTGATGTGATCATCGACAGTATTGTGGAAGGAATAGGAATTCTCACGGTTGGTGTAAGTGAAGAACTCAGGAAAATTCAGACCGGAGCCGTTCAGACCTATGCAACCGTCGTAGTTGTAGGTGTGAGCCTGCTGATAATACTTATTAAGCTACTAATGGAGGTGCTCTGATGCTGCCGGTTGCATCTTTGCTGATTCTGGTGCCGCTGTTTTTTGCAGCGTTGACCTTTTTGACAAAAACGAAAGAACTGGCTGCAGGAATGGGATTCCTTGGGTCTCTTGCCACGCTTGGCCTTACCCTCTATACGTATCTGAACTTTAACAGCGGTACTGCCGAAATGCAGTTTCTGGAATCTATGAAGTGGATTCCCTTCCTCGGGGTCAAATATACAGTTGGAATTGACGGCATTTCCATGCCTCTTATCCTCCTGAATGCTATCGTGATCCCGCTTCTTATCCTCTTCACCTGGAAGGAAGACATGGAATCCCCTAACAGGTTCTATGGGCTGATTCTTACAATGCAGGCTGCGGTCATAGGGGTCTTTGTAGCCCTTGACTTCGTTGTCTTCTATATATTCTGGGAGCTTACCTTAATTCCCCTCTTCTTCATAGTAAATATCTGGGGAGGAGAAAAGCGGGCCCATGCGTCCTACAAGTTCTTTATTTACACGCATGTTGCCTCTCTGGTGATGCTTCTGGGAATCTTCGGGCTCTTCTATGCTTCCCTGCATCAGACAGGTGTTCCGACTTTCGATATTAGAGAGCTGGTCTCGCAGTTCCAGTTTATCGAGTCAGGTACGTTAAAGAATGGAATCTTCCTTGCAATTATCTTCGGATTCCTGGCAAAGTTGCCGACATTCCCCTTCCACTCCTGGCTTCCGGATGCATATACCGAAGCTCCTACTGCAGGCAGTGTACTCTTTATCCTGCTCAAAATCGGAGGATACGGGCTTTTCAGGATTTCACTCCCAATGCTCCCGAACACCGGTAACCCTGATATTATGATAATGATGCTGGGTTTGCTTGGCTCGTTCAGCATAGTGTATGGAGCTCTTGTAGCTCTTCGGCAGAAAGACCTCAAGCGCATGATCGCTTACTCCAGTTTGAGCCACATGGGATTCGTTACCCTGGGTTCGGCCGGCCTTGTTGCCCTTTCGGTTTCAGGCGCCATGTTCCAGCAGTTTTCCCACGGGCTTATCATGAGTATCCTGTTCATGTCTGCCGGAGCAATTCAGGCTGCTACTGGCACCAGGATCATTAACAATCTCGGCGGGCTTGCAAAGAAGATGCCGATGCTTACTGTAGTTATGATGGTAGGATTTATGGCATCTCTTGGTCTGCCAGGCCTGACAGGTTTTATTGCCGAATTCTTGGTGCTAACCTTCAGCTTCGTTAACCTGCCTGGTTTTGTTATGCTTGCCCTGCTGGCAATAGTGATTACTGCAGGCTACCATCTCTGGGCAATGCAGAGGGCAATGTTCGGAGTGTACAACGAGAAACTCGGGAATGTCAGAGATATCAATTCCCTTCAGGTCTTTTCAATGGCAGTTATTGCCCTTCTTGTGCTTTATTTCGGCCTGAACCCGAGTCCGGTGCTTGATATGATGATTAAGAATTCGGAATCAATAGTCAGCCTTGCGGCTGGCCTGGGGGTGTAAGAAATGGAAGAAATAATGTATCTTGCACCTGAAATTGTGCTGGTCGCAACCGGCCTGATAGTACTTCTGGCCGGAGTTTTCCTATCCCCCCAGTCTAAGAATGTACTGGGTTACCTGGCAAGCCTGGGAATTGTTGCAGCCCTTATTCTGACAGTCCAGAGCTTTGGGCTTATGACGATGCAGGGCTTCCAGGTTGGGTATGCGGTTTTCTCGGAAACTTTGAGTGTTGATGCCCTCTCCCAGTTTTTCAAACTGGTCTTCCTGGCAGTTGCTCTCATTGTTTCAGTTGCTTCAATAAAGTATAATGAAGACAGTGATCACACAGAAGAGTTCTACACCCTGGTACTCTTTGCAACCGTCGGAATGATGGTTGTAGCATCTGCAAACGACCTGATAGTTCTCTTCACTGCCTTTGAACTGGCAAGTCTTGCCACTTATGCTCTTGCAGGATATGAGAAGAAGAACGCAAAGTCCCTTGAAGGAGCCATGAAATACTTCGTCATCGGCTCGGTCTCTGGAGCACTTATACTCTTTGGGATTTCCTTTGTCTACGGAGCAACCGGAACTACCAGCATTCCCCTGATTGCTAGAAACTCCGATCTTCTGACACAAAACCCGATAGGACTTGTTGCAATTGTACTGCTGGTTGCAGGTTTCGGCTTCAAGATGGCTCTTGTGCCCTTCCACATGTGGGCTCCGGATACCTACCAGGGATCCCCTTCAGTCGTCTCCGCTCTGCTTGCAGCAGGATCCAAGAAGATGGGCTTTGTGGCAGCGTTTAGAGTTTTCATCCTGGCACTAGGAGCCCTTCATGCTGACTGGCAGCTTATCTTTACAATCCTGGCAGTGGTAACCATGACCTTCGGAAACGTGGTTGCAGTTTCCCAGACCAGCGTGAAACGGATGCTTGCCTACTCCTCCCTGGCGCAGGCCGGATATATTGCAATGGCTTTTGCAGTCATGACCCCCGTGGCTGTTGCAGGCGGTATCCTGTATACTCTTGCCCACGCCTTTATGAAAGCAGGAGCCTTTATCGCAGCCGCAGCAGTCGTCTGGATGGTAACTTCTGAAAAGACAGGCAATCTTGATGTTCCTGACCACCTTGACAGCTTCAGGGGACTTGGAAAGAGAATGCCCCTTGCAGCCTTCTGCATGATGATATTTGTCTTTGCCCTTGCGGGTATTCCCCCGACTGCAGGCTTCATGGCAAAGTTCGTGCTCTTTTCTTCAACCATTGAGGCAGGCATGAGCTGGCTTGCAGTAATTGCAATCCTGAACAGTGCCCTTTCACTGTTCTATTATGCAAGGCTTGTGAGATACATGTACTTCATGCCCCCTGAGGGTAAAAAAGTCAGCGTCCCCTTCCCGTATGCGGCAGCCCTTCTGCTTGCAACTGCAGGAGTAATGGTAATCGGTATCTGGCCCGAACCCTTTGTGGAGCTGGCTATGAAAGCAGCAATGGTACTGGTCTAAGGAGGTTATGAGAAATGACAGATTGTGATCTTTGCGGAAAAGGAATCCCGACCGTTATCCCGGTCAGGACCCACCCTCCTCTTCTCAAATTCGCTTATCCTGAAGGTGTCTGGAAAGGACTCTGTGAAACCTGTCTCGACTCCGCCCAGAAAACCTATCTAGGCGTTGATAAAGACGAGATATCTTGCAGAAATAGTAAATGTGTTCTTTGTGGAAAAAAAGGCAGGACTCATCCTGTAGAACTGAAGGTCCCAGATTTCTCAAAAGGGATCGTAAAAAGAGAAGTAAATCTCTGCACAATTTGCCTGGAAGAAGTCAATGAGGCTTATATCAGGTTTAAAAGAGAACAAATCCTTCATGAAGATGAACAGGGTCGTATACACGGGCACGAGCACGTGCACCCGCACCACTAAATAAGCTGCATTTTGCGGCTTTATTTTTTTTCTTATTTTTTCTTTCTTTTTGAGATCTCATTTTATTCTGAAAGCTTCGCTACGTATTCTGCAGCATAAAGGGCAAATGGTATCAAAGTCCTTTAGGTTTTCAACAAGCCGCTTTCTTATAGCCTTATATAAAAAGCGTTATTCCTATCTGGATGTTGTTAAAATGAATTTCGAATTGCGACAATGGGAAAAATCCGATGCTGAAAACTTTTTCAAATATTCCAGCAATATAAATATTGCAGAAAATATGAGAGATTCTTTTCCCTCTACTTTAGAAGATTGCAAAAAAATAGTTGAGAGCTTTAGCTGTAACGATGAAATACAACAATGCTGCCGGGCAATTGTTGTGAATGGAGAAGCTGTGGGATGTGTTGCCTTATTCATCAAAGAAGATGTTTACTGTAAGAGTGCAGAAATTGCATACTGGCTTGGCGAACCATTCTGGGGTAAGGGAATTATGAGCAAAGCAATAAAACAGCTTTGTCAGATAGCTTTTGAACAGTATGATATTGTTCGGATATTTGCAGAACCTTATGCACACTAATATAGGCTCAAGAAAAGCCCTTGAAAAAGCCGGATTTGTTTTAGAAGGCATAATGAAGAAAAGTGTTTACAAAAACGGCAGATTTTCTGATTATTGTATGTATGCTCTTGTGAGATGACTTCTTATTTCAGTAACATACGCAAGCCTGCACGGTCTCTTCAAGAATCCTCTTCTCTATCCTGATTTTAGTATCAATTTCTATAATAATATCTACTTCATATCCAGTATATTTGAAAGATTCTCTCTGGACCCTTTAAACTCAAAGATCAGATGTTTTAGAGAAAACAGTTGATGAAACTTGTATCAGGTCTAAAAGAGAATAACATCTGCATAAAGTTGAAAAGAACCGCATGCGTGGGCACGAGCATATACACCCGCTTATAACATTGAATAAACTATATTTTGCGACTTTTATTATTTCTAGTATAGCTCTCTATAGATTTACCCCTTTATTCCTTTTTTATTAATGATTTCTATTTGAAGTTAATTGTTCTGTAAATCTCATTTCTTTACTGATCTGATCTCCAACTTTAGATGTGTCTATGTATAGATGAGTCAGTTTATTTTCCTATACAATTTATAAATTTTTTTAATTATATATCAATATTTTGACAAACACTAGATGAAAAACAAAATACTTATCTATCGGTTTTACTTCTAAACTTTGGTTGATATCTTGATAGTTTCTATACTTATTTTTGTATATTAACTATAAAACTTATTTTTATATATACTGGAGTTCGTGAAGGCAAAAAGAAATCAATAAAAGAGGAATGGTATGAAAAAAAGTTATAATACTAAAAATACTGAGTGTATGAAAAAAAGAATAGTGACATTAAGCAAGCTCCTTGTTCTATTTTTAATAGTTGGTTCGTCAATAGCGATGGCAGATACGGGATCTTCGGAACAAGACAAATCATTAGATGTGCAGAAAAACGCTGTGGATCAGACTGCAGCATCTCCAAGTCTTGAATCTGCACCAGAAAATCCCGATTTTACCACTTACCAAAATAACAAGGCTTCCTTTCAAAGAGAAGAGTCCCTGGAAGGACACAAAGCAGGTGTAATACCCTCACCTGTGGACTTTAGTCACCTCAGCAGTGTTTCCACCATAAAAGCGTCCTTTCCAGCCTACTATGATTTGCGGACCTTAAACAAAGTAACTCCTGTGAAAGATCAGGGAAATGCAGGGGCGTGTTGGGCATTTACAACCTATGGATCTTTGGAATCAGGTCTAAAGCCTGGGGAAACCTGGGACTTTTCAGAAAATAACATAAAAAACCTGCTTTCCTCTGCATATTCGGAAGGCTTTGACAGAGATGCCAATGGTGGAGCGACTCATTTACAGTCGACAGCTTACCTGGCCCGCTGGAGCGGACCTGTGGATGAAAGCGATGACCCTTACGACCCTTCTTCAGTTACATCCCCTCAAAACCTGCCTGTAAAAAAACATGTACAAAAGGTGTTCCTTATTCCTAACAGACAGAATTCTCTGGACAATGATATCATAAAACAGGCAGTCCAGGACTACGGAGGCATCTATACCACAATGTACTATGGCAGCAGCTATTATTCTCCTGATACATATAGCTATTACTATAATGGAACTATTGTCCTTAACCACGCTGTAACCATTGTAGGCTGGAATGACTCGTATGATAAGAATAAATTCTCTACAGTTCCACCAGGAGATGGAGCTTTTATCGTAAAAAATAGCTGGGGTACAGGCTGGGGTGACAACGGATACTTCTATGTTTCCTATTATGATTCAAAAATAGGAAAAGATAACGCAGTCTTTACTGCTGAAACCACTAGTAATTATGAAAATATCTATCAATACGATCCCCTTGGATGGGCCCCAGCTTAGGATACTCCAACCCCACGGCCTGGTGTGCAAATATCTTTACTGCAAAATCTAACGAAGCTCTCAAAGCCGTAAGTTTCTATACTACAGACTCAAACTGCAATTATCAAATTTATATCTACACTGATCCATCATCCGGCCCCATAAATCAATCAGGTCCGGTCCTAACCAAGAGCGGGACAACTACTTTTGCAGGCTATAACACGATTCCCTTAGGTTCGGACATTCAGCTCACATCCGGTCAAAACTTTTCAATTGCACTGAAACTTACAAACTCCGCGTACACTTATCCGATTGCTGTAGAAATGCCTATTTCGGCTTGGAGCAGTAAAGCAAAAGCAAACGCCGGAGAGAGCTTCATTAGTAGTAGCGGACAAACATGGGCAGATATCACATCATATACCAATTATCTGAACACAAATATGTGCATCAAGGCATTTACCGATCCAATAAACGCCACGCTTCCGGTTGCAAACTTCAGTAGCAATGTAAGTGAAGGCTATGCTCCGCTGACTGTGCAGTTTACAGACTTATCTCAGTACGCAACTGGATGGAACTGGAATTTTGGAGATGGAGCTAATTCAATAGAGCAAAATCCAATCCACATTTATTCTGCAGCAGGAAACTATACCGTTGACCTGACAGTAAGCAATGCAAACGGTACAGCTTCAAAACTTGCTACTATAAATGTTTCCGCAAAAACAGTACTTCCTGTATTTCCTGGCTACACTAATCCACCTACAGATACGAACCATGATGGCTTATACGAGGATATCAATGGAAATGGAATGATAGACTTCGATGACGTTGTAGCGTACTATGATAATATGGACTGGATAGGAGAAAATACTCAGATTGATTTCTTTGATTATAATAAAAATAGTTTGATTGACTTTGATGATGTTGTAAAGCTTTATGATATGCTTTAAAAAGACAGAAAATATCAGGCGTAAAAACATAAATATTAAACAGCCTCACTGGCGTACATATACGAAATATTGAGTAAAGCTGCATTTGTAGCTTTATTCTCTTACTTTTTGAGAGCTTAGTTTTTATTTTTATTTATCTTTTAAAAAAGTCTATTGTTTGTTTATACTGTGGAATATAATCCATAAATATTGTTTTTATAACTACGAAATTCCAGACTATCTTTATATCTTCATTTAGGCAAACGAATTTTTCACTATATTAATTGTGTAATTAGTTTGATTTTATTCTCATATTTTGTCATCTCAGAATAAAAAAAGAAATAATTATTTTTTATTTACCGTTTTTCAATATTGGCCTTAATATCCAATTTATTAACTCTTTTTAAGCTTATTAAATACCTTAATATTTTTTCAATTTTTCTTATGTCTGAATGGATTAATATTTATGAATAAATTAGATTATATTTGATCTATATTGGGTATTTTTATCCATATCTTATATTGATAATTATAATTTTTTAATAAAAAGAAAAAGTCTAAATAATTCATGAATAATAATTACCATTATCTAACTAAAAAATAAATGGAAGAAAAGGAGTAGGACATATGAAAGATAAAAGCGATTCATTTTCTTTAGCATTAGCTTCAATAGCCTTAGTTTTACTTTTAATTCTCGTATCATCTGCGGCATCTGCAGCTCCGCTAACGGTTACAGAAAGCCGAATCACCACCAGCGGATCAGCATCTAATCCTGATATCTACGATGGTAAGATAGTGTGGCAAGATACTCGTAATGGTGGAAATCCAGATGTATACATGTACGATATTTCCACTAATGACAGAAACTCGAATCACCAAAAGTGGATCGGCAGTAGACCCTGCTATCTACGGAAACATGATAGTATGGAGTGATGGGCGCAACGGAACATGAAGGATACGATATTTACACGTACGATCTCTCCACTAAAAAGGAAACTCGTATAACCACCAACGGATCTTCGTCTAACCCTGATATCTACGGTAATAATATAGTGTGGAGTGGAGGTGGAATCTATCTCTACGATATATCTACTAAGAATGTAACTACGATAGCTCAAGATTGGTACAATGACGACGAATTTGCGAGTTCCGGGCGTTATAATAGTAATCCTGTTATTTACGGAAACTGGATAGTGTACAATGGTAACGAGTACCAAGATATATTTAATCGTTACAGTATTTACTTATATGATCTATCCACTAAACGTGAAACTACGATAGCATATAGTGGAAATGATAGGCATTAGTATCCTTGATATCTACAATAATGAGATAGTATATTCAACAGTTGGATATGAGTCTGGAGTGGCTGGAGAATATATCTACATGTACCATATCTCCACTCAGAAAGAAACTCGCATAACCACAAGTGGATCTGCAGTAGATCTTGATATCTACGGAAACAGGATAGTATGGAGGGATTGGCGTAATGGATGGGATCATATCCAAATCTACATGTACGATCTTTCTACTAACACAGAAACTCAAATTACCACGAGTGGATCGGCAGTAAACCCTGATATTTACGGCGACAGGATAGTGTGGCAGGATAGTCGCAACGGAGACTCCGATATTTACATGGTTACCCTTAATTACCCACTACTTCCAGTAGCAAGTTTCAGTACCAATTTAAGTGAAGGCTATGCTCCGCTGACGGTGCAGTTTACAGACTTATCTCAGTACGCAACCGGATGGAACTGGAATTTTGGAGATGGAGCAAATTCAATAGAGAAAAACCCAATCCACATTTATTCTGCGGCAGGAAACTATACGGCTAACCTGACAGTAAGCAATGAAAACGGTACAGCTTCAAAGCTTGCTACAATAAATGTTTCAGCAAAAACAGTACTTCCTGTATTTCCGGGCTACACGAATCCACCTACAGATCCGAACCATGACGGCCTCTATGAGGATGTCAATGGAAATGGAATGATAGACTTCGATGACGTTGTAGCGTACTATGATAATATGGATTGGATAGGGGAAAATACTCAGATTGGTTTCTTTGATTATAATAAAAATAGTTTAATTGACTTTGATGATGTTGTAAAGCTTTATGATATGCTTTAAAATTCTTATGGCAAACATTGAGTAAAGCTGCGTTTGTAGCTTTATTCTCTTACTTTTTGAGAACTTCGTTTTTATTTTTATTTGTCTTTTAAATGAAGTCTATTTATAATTGTATAATTTGTTTCTACTGTGGAGTATACATCCATAAATATTATTTTTATATTTATGAAATTCCAGACTATTTTCATATCTTCATTAGGCAACACGAATTTTTCACTATATTAATTGTGTAATTAGTTTGATTTTATTCTCATATTTTGTCATTTCAGAATAAAAAAAGAAATAATTATCTATTAGTTTCATTTCTTAATAATGATCAGTACTTTAGATACTGAATGCGTGTTTTTAGATTTATACTGTTTGATAATCGTGAGTAGCAGATTCAATTCTGGTTGAATCTACTATGTAGAAATACCATAACTCAAGGATTTTGATGAGGATTTTGGAATAATTTGAAGAATGCGAGAATAGATTTCAAGATTTAAATGAAGAAAAGGCTGAAACTTCCTTGTCAGTTATCATGATCTGTGCTAAAAAACATTTGGGTAATACTTGAAATCATTACAATTCTCGATATTTTCGCAAAATCTGAAATTAATTGGTAACTTTTACTGAAATATTGAAGGGGATAGAATGACTGTTCAAAGAAGAATACCTTGTATTGAAATTATATTCATTTTGGCTCTTTTAATGCTGATAAATATCTCAGTTGCTACGCCTTTTGCATACATTACAAACCAGAACAGCGACACCGTTTCTGTAATTGACACTTCAACTAATGCTGTTACAGCCACGATAAATGTGGAAAACGGCCCTCGTGGAATTGCCATCAGCCCTGATGGAAAAAAGGTATATGTGACAAATTCAGACAGCGACAATGTCTCTATAATTGATACCTCTAAAAACATTGCTACAGCCACGGTGGATGTAGGAGACCGTCCTGAAGGAGTTGCAGTCGCACCGGATGGAAAAAAAGTATATGTGGCGAACACTGGTGCCAACGGCACTGGCAACACTGTCTCCATAATTGACACCGCAACAAATACCGTTACTGCCACTGTGAAGGTAGGTACCAACCCTCGCGGAATTGCAGTCACTCCAGACGGATCAAAGGTATATGTAACGCAAGCTGTTTATTATTATGGAAATGGTAACAATGTCGATGTTATTGACACAAAAACAAATACTGTTACAGCTTCTTTTACTATAAGTATGCTTCCTATTGGGATTGCAGTCAGCCCTGATGGAAAAAAGGTATATGTGACGAGCTTAGTTCAAGAAAGTGGGACTATTCCTAAATCAAGCGGCAAAGTCTCTGTGATTGACACCGCAACAAACAATGTTACAGCTAGAGTAAAGTTAGAAAGCGAACCTAGAGGAGTTACAGTCAGCCCTGATGGAACAAAAGTATATGTAGCTAATACCCTGAAAAGAACTGTCTCTGTAATTGACTCAACAACTAATGCTGTTACAGCCACTGTTAATGTAGGATATATGCCTTATGGAGTTTCAGTCACTCCAGATGGAAAAAAAGTATATGTGGCAAACTCTGGTAGTAACAATGTCTCCGTAATTGACACAACAACTAATGCTGTTTCAGCCACGGTTAATGTAGGAGATTATCCTATTGCCTTCGGTCAGTTTATAGGTTCCGTCTCAGTAAATCCAGTACTTCCTGTATTCCCGGGTTCTACTAATCCGCCGACAGACCCGGACCGGAATGGCCTTTATGAGGATGTAAACGGAAACGGAATGATAGATTTTGATGATGTTGTGACATATTATGATAACATGAACTGGATAGAAGAAAATACTCAGGTTGCTTTCTTTGATTATAACAAAAACACTTTAATTGATTTTGACGATGTTGTAAAGCTTTATGATATGCTTTAAAAAGACAGAAATGAGGCACAAAAAAGAAAATAATGAGCAGCATCACGGGCATACATATATTAGACATTGAGTAAAGCTGCGTTTGCAGCTTTATTTTATTATTTTTTGGAGATTTTTGCTTTATGTTTGCACCTTATCATCCATATATTGAAAATTTTTAATAATTTATTTTCTTTGAATAATAAATGTCATAATATATTTTATATTATAGTTCTAAAATTCTATATTGAACACATGTCAGCGTATATATGCATGCTCTTTTTTCAAGATATAAATTTTTTATTTATATATAAATCATTTCATATTTTTTCATATATAGATAAAAAACGAAACACTTATCTATTATTATTATTCCTTAACTATGTTCAGTACTTCAGATACTGTATCAATTTTTTTAGACATATACAATTTGATAATTCGTGAATATCAGAGCTTAAGTTGAGAATAGAAAATAATTGGTCATATAGGATTCACGGTTTAATTGGAAAGTAATGGTACAGGCTTCTGGTTGGCTCTACAATCAGAAAATCTCAGTGACTCAAGGGGTTTCTAAGGAGTTTGATATGGTGCGAGAATTAAGATTTTGAAGATTTAAGTGGTCAGGAGCTGGAGTTTTTCCCTTAATCATTATAATCTTTAGTGAAAAGATATTTGGCTAATATATGAAACTATCACGAGTACCAATATTTTGCTAACTATGGGTTTATTTAGAAAACTTTGCTGGAAGTTTTTGAAGAAGAAATATTTGAAGAAATGAGTGAGAGAATAATAGTTTGTGTGGAATAATTTTTATTTTAGCGCTATTAATGCCAATAGTATCTCATGCTCAGAGACATGTGGATAACATCATTAACGTACTAAGCGGTACTGCCTCTGTAATTGACTTTGCAACAACACTGTTACAGTTATGGCGTGCAGAAAGTTATCCTTCTGCCTTCGAGTAGTTTATAGTTCCTCCCCCAGCACTAAAACCAGTAATTCCTGTAGCTAACTTCACCAGAGTGTTACTGAGGTAATATACCTCTCTTAGTCCAGTTTACGGATTCTCAAAGAACGCAATTGGTTGGGCCTGGAATTTTGGAGATGGAGCTAATTCAACCAAGCAGAATCCAGTACACATCTATTCTTTCGCAGAAAACTACACAGTTAACTGACAGTAAGCAATGAAAAAGGTACAGTTTCAAAGTTAGCTACAATAAACGCTTCAGCATAGCTAGCACTTTCTCTATTTCCTGGTTATTAGTAATCTACAACAAATCCGAGCCAGAATGGTCTCTATGAAGACATCAATCTAAATAGAACACTGGATTTCGATGATGTCGTGTCATATTGTGACAACGTGGATTGGATAGGGGAAATGCTCGGCTTGATTTCTATGATTATAATAAAAAAAGTTAATTGATTTTGATGATGTTGTAAATCTTTATGATATGCTTTAAGGAGACAGAAAATATGAATAAGTTACTTAGAATTTTAATCCTTCTCGGGATCTTTCTTGGACTAGGGGTATCATGTGCATCGGCATCAAATGTCGTTTCGTTTAACCCTCAAACAGTTGAATTGAGTCCGGGTTCTTCCCAGAATGTCCAGATTATAATGGATGAAGTTCCTGATGGACTGTCAGGCTTTAACATCACAATTTCTGTTTTAGATCCGGAAATTGCAGAAATCACTGCAGTTTCATTCCCCAGTTGGGGAATGATGCCAAGGAATTCTACAATTCCTTCAAGTTCGGTTTGGATAAAAGTTTCTGACCTTGATAAAAAGGTAGGTTCCGGTGACACCAATGTTTTACTGGGAACCATTACTCTAACCGGAAAGAAAGCGGGTACTACGGATTTAAACATACCGAAAACACAGATTAGTGCTGACGGTGGCAGTTTAATAAATCCTGTTATAGTCGCAGGTAAGATACATGTATCAGATGATGAATCTCCTGTCCTTCCTGTAGCTAACTTCAGCAGCAACGTCACTGAAGGTTATGCACCTCTTTCTGTGCAGTTTACCGATCTATCTGAAAATGCAACTGGATGGAAATGGGACTTTGGAGACGAAGCTAATTCAATAGACCAAAGCCCAATTCACACTTACTCTTCAGCAGGAGTCTATACGGTTAATCTGACAGTAAGCAATGAAAATGGTACAGCTTCAAAGTTGGCTACTATAACTGTTCTTGAAAAACCTGCTCCAATATTCCCTGTAGCAAACTTCAGTACCAATATAAGCGAAGGCTACGCCCCACTTTCTGTTCAGTTTACCGATCTATCTGAAAATGCAATTGAATGGAAGTGGGACTTTGACAACAATGGAGTTGTAGACTCTACAGACAGAAACCCAATATACAATTACGTAGCTCCAGGAGTCTATACAGCTAATTTGACAGTAAGCAATACAAATGGTACAAACTCCAAGTTAGCTACTATAACTGTTCTTGAGAAATCTGCTCCAATACCCCCTGTAGCAAACTTCACTACCAATGTAAGCGAAGGTTATGCTCCCCTGACGGTGCAGTTTACCGATCTATCTGAAAATGCAGCTGGATGGAACTGGGACTTTGGAGATGGAGTTAAGGACTCTGAAAATAGAAGTCCGATACATGAGTATGTAACTCCAGGAGTTTACACAGTAAATCTTACAGTCAATAATGCAAATGGTACAAGTTCGAAGTTAGCTACCATCACTGTTTCTGAAAAATCTGTTTCAATACTTCCAGTAGCAAGTTTCATTACCAATGTAAGCGAAGGCTATGCTCCGCTGACGGTTCAGTTTACAGATCAATCTCAAAATGCAAATGGATGGAGTTGGGACTTTGGAGATGGAACATCTTCAACAGAACAGAATCCGATCCATACTTACTCTGCAACAGGTGCTTATTCTGTTAGCCTGACAGTAAGCAACACAAACGGTACGAACTCCACGCTGGCCAATATAACTGTTTTTGAAAAGGTTGCTCCAATACTCCCAGTAGCGAATTTCAGTACAGATGTCAGCTCGGGTTATGCTCCTCTTACAGTGCAGTTTACCGATTTATCTGAGAACGCAACCGGATGTAACTGGGACTTTGGAGACGGAACTTCTTCAACAGAGAAAAATCCGATTCATATTTACTCTGCAGCAGGAAATTATACAGCTAATCTGACAGTAAGCAATGAAAACGGTACAGCTTCAAGATCTGCCATAATAAATGTTCTAAAAGAACCAGTCGTACCTCCTGTTGCAGACTTCAAGAGCGATGTCACAACGGGTTCCGTTCCCCTTGCCGTGCAATTTACAGATTTATCGAAATATGCAACAGAATGGAAATGGGACTTTGGGGACGGAACGTCTTCAACAGAACAGAATCCACTGCATACTTACAGTGCAGCAGGAAATTATACAGTAACGCTTACAGTAAGCAATGAGGCCGGGACAGATACCGAGGTAAAAGCAGGCTATATAATTGTAAATCCTGTTTCCTCAAAACTGGTTGCTGCTTTCGTTGCATCCCCAACCTCAGGAGATGCGCCATTGAAAGTAGCGTTTACTGATGCCAGTACAGGGTCACCAACTTCGTGGAAGTGGAGCTTTGGAGATGGGACATACTCAACATCCAGGAACCCTTCACATACTTACAATAAAGCAGGAAAATATACTGTTAGCCTGACAGTAAAGAATGCAAGAGGAAGCAATACAGTAACAAAGTCCCAGTACATAAGTGTTACAAATTCTTTAAAAGCCCCTGTTGCTTGTTTCTCAGCGTCTCCAACCTCAGGATATGCACCACTGAAAGTAGCATTTACTGACAGAAGTAAAGGAAAGCCCACTTCATGGAAATGGAGTTTTGGAGACGGGACGTATTCAACAGCTAAGACTCCTGTACATACATACAGCAAAGCTGGAAAATATACTGTTAGCTTAACAGTCAAAAACAGTGCAGGAACAAGTACGATAACCGGATACAATTATATAAAAGTCGCAGCTCCTCTTAAAACTCCAGTTGCCGCCTTTTCTGCAGCCCCTACCTCAGGAAAAGTGCCATTGAAAGTGCAGTTTACTGACAGAAGCTCAGGCTCGCCTACTTCATGGAAATGGAGTTTTGGAGACAGGACATATTCAACAGCCAAGAACCCTTCACATACATACAGTAAAGCAGGAAAGTACACTGTTAGTCTGACAGTCAAAAACGCAAAAGGGAGCAACACTAAAACAATATATGGATATATAACAGCCTCAAGAAGAAAATGAATATTCTAAATTGAAAAAACAATAAGTAGTCAAGATGGATAATAATGGAGAAATTATTGGCCAGGTCTGACAAAAAGGACATTTTTGTCTTATTTGAGTAGATCTAAAGCCATTATTTGGCCTGACGTTCAATAATTTACCTCCATATCTAATTTTTTAACCCATTTTTAACCCTTTATATAACTCATTTGATTTTTGAGCTTATTTGGATTTCAAGATTTGTCCGTTTTATCTGTGGATACTATTCCAAAATATCTTTCATGCGGGTCTTCGATTTTTTATCAGCTGGTTTTTATTGTATCATTTTTTGACTTTGTCCAACTTCCTTCATTCGGCCCTTCCATGGGAAATGCGTCAAAAGACTTCTTTGACACTCCAGCTTCAGGATGATAACTAATCTCGAAAATTTAGTTCTGAGTCCTCATAATTAAGAAAGGGACTACGGATAAGGTATTGTCTAAGTATTAATGCCCAATAATTAAATTGCCATGACACTAGCCTTATCTGCATAGAGATTTGGCAGGAGATATATTATAATACAGTTGATATATAAGTGATGAATTTAATCTGTATATGTCAGTGTTAATTAGGAAATTATAGCATTACATGCAATGAAATCGGTTCAACTTTTTCCCATCCTGAATCGACGATATTGCGTAAAATATCTGGGGAAGGGTCAGGTATGAAAATTATACTTATCGGAGATTATCTTGGCAAGCTGATGAGTGTTGCACTGGCTGTTGCTTTGTTTTTTATTTCAACAGGCATTGGAAGTGCAGAAGTTATTTATGTTGAACCCGGAAACTCAATTCAGGCTGCTGTTAATAACTCTACAAGCGGGGATTTTATTATTGTGAAAGCCGGAGACTATCGGGAAAATTTGATTGTAAATGTATCAGGGATTACAGTCACATCAGAACCCGAGAATTCCGGAGGAGTACACATAAGAGCCAGGAACAAAAACTCCAGTGTTTTTCATCTGATTGCAGATAACGTAACTATCAAAGGATTCAATATAATAGGCTCAGCAGAGATATTCAGTACTCTTGAAGAATCAGACCTCAAAGGTTCTTATGATTCCGGTAACTATTCTACTGATTCAGGTAACTATTCTACTGATTCCGGTAACAACTCCAGTAAGCCAGAGTCAGAAGAAGCTTACAATTCAGGATCAGAAAAATCTATTTCAGGATGGGACGGGTCCAGTTGTCCTCAGGCAGGATTCTGCCTTGAAAAAGCCAACAACTGCACAATCGAAGGAAACAGTATTTTCGACAATAAATATGGGGCTTATCTTCAGAGTTCCATGAACAGCACAATTTCAAATAATACTTTTTTCCGAAATGGGATCTGGCTTGATGAAGGGTGCAGCAAGGTTCTCCTGATAAACAACAATATTGAAGATGGAGGTATATCCATTGGGGCCCATTGCTGGGAAAATATAATTTTCCAGAACAAGCTCTCAAAAGGTAAAGGAATAAGTATCGCCTGCTGCGGTGGAAATAATCTCGTTTTAAAAAATGAAATTACAAATTGCAGTACAGGAGTCGACATTTATGACGTTCAGGCAAGAACCTTCCTTCGCGATAACAGGATTACGAATTGTGATTATGGGATTTATCTAATTTTCGTCTTTGACTCGAGAGTGGACAACAATACAATCTCAAATTGCAGCACAGGTATTTATTTGAGAGAAGACTGCCACAATAATGAGCTGGCCAACAATACGGTAGCATCCAGTTATGAATCAGGAATCTATTTACTGGATGCCAGTTCTGAGAACCATATTTATAACAACTACTTTAACAACACTGTAAATGCTAAAGTGGAGAAAACCGAAGGAAATATCTGGAATGCTACAAAAACCCCAGGAACGAATGTCGTGGACGGTCCATATCTTGGAGGAAACTTCTGGGCGAATTTAAATGGGACCGGTTTTTCCCAGATAACCAATGATACTGATTCGGATGGAATCTGTGACCTTCCGTACAATATCAATGGAAGTGATTTTGATTATCTACCTCTTTCCACGCCTCCTGTTACAGTTAGAGTAGAGCTTACAGTAACAATAGGGTCACATGAAGAAAATGAGAAAGCTGAAGCCTCCATAGAAATTGACAAAAGTACCCTTGACTTTGGAACTTTACTTTCAGGGGAATCAGGTAACTCGCAGGTTTTGAGTATAAGAAACACAGGAAAAAGCGACGTGAATATTTCTGTTGAAGTTAGAAATTCTCCGGATCCGATTTTCTCAGAGGGCATATACATTTCTTCTATTTTCTGGTCAGGCTACTCTGAGACAATTTTAAACAACACTAGCAAGGATATTGAAATATCACTTAAGGTTCCAGCCAACTGTTCAGAAAATGGCACCCGATGTGGATTTCTCATTATCCGGGCTGAAAAGACAATATATTAAGTTTTCAACCAGACTATTTCATTTTCCTGAAAGTGTACTCAGCCTCAATCTCATATAATCTCAGACATTCCTGCTAATAACTAAAAAAACGGAGAAAAAAAGGAAGAGCAGGACTAATAATATATAGAACGGCCACTGAGGATAACCGGAAAATGACATAGTACTAAAAACGATGAACAGATATAAAAATCTTTTTAAGTTATGATTATAATATTTCTATAGGATAAAATTCCCTGAAAAACAGTAAATCTAGAGAATTCTCAGAAAATTATTGAAAATTTTTAGTGCGAGAGGTGCGATTCGAACGCACGAACTCCTACAAGACTAGGCCCTCAACCTAGCGCCTTTGACCTGGCTGGGCAACCCTCGCATCTTGATACGACAAATGGAAAATTTGAGGAAATCTTTTACGAAAAGAACCATTGGGAATTTCTGAAAATCTAAATTAGTAGATTTTAAAACTTGGTGCGAGGGGTGCGATTCGAACGCACGAACTCCTACAAGACTAGGCCCTCAACCTAGCGCCTTTGACCTGGCTGGGCAACCCTCGCATCTTGTTCTTTTCATTAATCTACGGCGCGCTTTGCGCCTTGCACTCCCTCACAATATCATGGATAATATATAAACATTTCGAGTAAAGAGGCTCACTGATAATAATTTAAAGAAGATGCCGTGAAAAAAGAGTGTAAAAGAAATCAGTTCCAAAAGTACCCGGGAATGGAAATTCAGATAAAACGTGACAGGGTAAAGCTTCCGAAGGTCAGAAGACCAAAAAAGAAAAAATGAGGGCTGGGCCTGATCCGAGCAGAAGCTCAGAACTGGTCCAGTATGCTTAGAATTTCTTCAGCTTTGCCTTTGACAACATTTGCCGCATTCAGGACAAGGTCTTTGGCTGTATATGAACCATCTGACTCGATAGAAAACACAAAAGACTTTTCATCATAGGAAATGTTTATTGCGTCAATATCACAAACCTGTTCACAGAGCCTGCAGAGGGAACATTTAAGGATGTCATCCTCAGCAACTTTTGCCCCCGTCCCTTCGAGCCGAATGATGCTTTTTGGGCACTCAGATACGCAGTGTCCGCATGCATCACATTTCTCGATGGTAATAACAGGCATATTTTTGTAGCCACAAGCTACACCTGCCTGCCATTTTACGCTATCTCTACCGTAACCCATATGAGCAATAGCTTCAAGCACAAGTTTTTGTCCTTTCTTCAACTCAACAATTGGGATGGTAGGGTCAGCCGGCTGAATTTTCGGATCAGAGGATATGAGATCACGAGAATAAACAGTACCTGGTCCTTCTGAGCTGAGGGTTAAGGAAACCTCACAGGCAG
The DNA here is from genome assembly GCA_963847185.1 of uncultured Methanosarcinaceae archaeon. Lineage (GTDB taxonomy): Archaea > Halobacteriota > Methanosarcinia > Methanosarcinales > Methanosarcinaceae > Methanosarcina. Next base: position 147,775 of record CAWJYV010000002.1, read on the forward strand.
GACAGCCCTCTCCTCCGCAAACATCGCATTCTGCCTGCGGTACATAAGTCTCTATATCCGTTACAATCGGAATTAAGGACATACGGAGAGCAAGCTGCTCATCATAGAGTACCGAGGTATTGTCGTAAATGTTCACATACTCAATCGCAAGAGTTGGTACATCTGCGATCATGGCACGCCGAATGCCGTTAGCAAAAGCCGTGCTTACCCTGGAGAGCACAAATTTTGCAGATCTGTCCGATAACTCCAGAATGTCTACTTCCATCGTCATATACCTTAATTCCCCTAAATTTTAGTACATTAAAAAAAAGAGAATTTTTAAAAATTCTCTAGGTAATTTTATTATACGCGTCTTCCGCCCTTAGGACGAGTGCCGTCGTGAGGGACAGGAGTAACGTCTTCAATTCTACCAATGCGGATTCCTGCTCTTGCAAAAGCCCTGATTGCAGCCTGAGCGCCAGGTCCCGGGCTCCTCTGCTTGTTTCCACCAGGAGCTCTTACTCTGATATGGATTCCGTTAATGCCCTTATCTCTTAGCTGGTCAGCAAGCTGGCCGGCCATCTGCATGGCAGTGTAAGGAGAGCTTTCGTCCCTTGCGGCTTTTACAACCATACCACCAGAAGACTTAGCAATGGTCTCAGCCCCTGTGATATCAGTTACAGTAATGATTGTATTGTTAAATGAAGATTTGATGTGAGCCACGGCCCATTTCATATCTGCCATTATTATCTCCTCCCTCTCTTCCTCTTTCCGCCACCTCTTTCAGGAGGTCTCTCTCTAGCCTGTCTTGCATCGGCAACCGACTTAAGAGTAGCGCCTTCTGCAAGAGCAGAGGCCACCTGTACAGGTCTTTCAGGGTGGGACTCACTTACAAGTGGGGAGGTTCCATAGTACTCGATACGCATTTCATTTTCCTTTGAGATCAGCATTCCCGGGATTGTTGCCTTCCTACCGTTCACTGCAATGTGCCCGTGAGTAATGAACTGACGTGCCTGAACAACTGTCCTGGCAAGCCCGAGACGGAGAACCTGAGTCTGGAGTCTCCTTTCAAGGATATTTTCAGTTTTTAAAGAGAGGATATCGTCAATGTTAGAATCCTGCTTAATGATACCATAACGGATTAGTTTAGAAAGAATTTCTTCGGACTGGGTTTTCAGATGTCCTTCAAGTCCTCCTTCCTGACCTGATGCAACATTTGCAAGCAGTTTCCTGGCTTCGGACCTGTACATTCTGAGCATACTGGCTGCTTTCCACACTTCTCTTTTGTTCCTGAGGCCGTATGCCTTTACCAGCTGGACTTCGCTAGCCATCCTGGCTTCCTGCCATGGGTGCTTCGGAGTCTCAAAACTTTTACTTTTCTTACCTGGATATGCCATTAAAAATCACCTAACCGGAAAATCACTTCTTCCTGCTAACACCGACAGTTGATCCGCGGCGGCCTGTAGATTTGGTTCTCTGGCCTCTAACCTTCAGTCCTCTTTCGTGCCTGAGACCTCTGTAAGCGCGGACTTTCTTCAGGTTGTTAATATCTTCTCTGAAGGTCAGGACGATATCCGTTCCGAGCAGGTGTTTATCCTGGCCTGTTGTCAGGTCTTTCTGCCTGTTCAGCATCCAGCCAGGGACAAGGTCCTCGAATCTTCCGATAGCATCATCAAGCTTTGACACGTCTTCATCCGGCAGATATCCAAGTACAGCAGCTGGGTTTACCCCTGCGCCCCTTGCAAGAAGACTTGCAGTGCGCCTTCCAATTCCGGGAATACCTGTAAGGGCGTACTGTACGGGTTTTGCCCCCTGCAAGTCGGTATTCATAATCCGAACAAGATGCCTTAACTCTTCATTATTCTTTTCTTCTACCATATACTCCCTCCGTGGGAATGCATACAGCATCCTGTAGCCCCTGATCGAATACCCAAAAGAATACACGAAAAACTCAGGAGCAGCTCTCAATGGAGCTTCTTTACAGCATATACTGATGAGTTCCTTTACATGAAACTGCCAGTATATAAGGATATCTGCGCTCGCTTTCTTATCCCGAAAGAATCTGTCTTAAAGCTGAAAGGAAAAAGTAATGAGGACATAATGCTTGAAAAAATGTCGATGTTTATAAAGAAAATACTGGAAAACTTTCACAGGAAATTCTTATAAACTCACATACGAAATTAAGAAAAGTCTGACGCCGAGGGGGAGATTCGAACTCCCGAGGAGCTAAGCCCCACAAGCTTTCCAGGCTTGCGCCCTACCACTAGACTACCTCGGCACTAAGCTTATGGCACGACCTATACCATAAAGGAATAGTGATATATAAATCTTATTCTGCGAGCAAAAATATGGAAATAATTCCAAAAAGTTAGAGCTGGACATTATCTTCTTTTTTATTCCAACCTTTTGGATAAGTTCCAGCTTCCATTAGAATCCTTACAGGAGTAGCTGCAATGCCAGTAGATGCTTTGAGAATCCCTTCCGCATTCATTTTTGCTTTTGCAAGGGCTATAAACTCACCTTTAAGTGTAAACAGTGCTATGAGGTCCCCTTTCGTAAGATTCGAATCCAGGCTCGTAATGCCCGGAACAGCAAGAGAAGCTCCGGAACATACTGCATCCACTGCACTGTCCCGCAGAATTATTTTAGGAAGGTGAGAAACAGCTGATTCCATAGGCCTGATAACCCGTCTGAGTTCGGATTCATCGCCATCCTCCTGCCAGAAAACATATGCATCCTTAAGGTCCTGAAGCGTTACAAGAGTTTTCTCAGTAAACGGGCCTGCTTTTGTTCTCCTGAGCTCCTGCATATGTCCTCCGCAGCCTAATGCAAGCCCGATGTCGTGACAGAGTTTTCTGATGTAAGTTCCTGCCTCACACCCGACTCTAAAGAGCACGGAACTGCCATCAATTTCAATAACTTCAAGATAATAAATCGTCCTGACCCTGAGGGCACGCTTTACAGCGGATTTGATGGGAGGCATCTGGTAAATAGGCCCTGAGAACTCTTCACAGGCCTTCCGGACCATTTTAGGAGGCATTTCCCTGTGAAGCTTCAAAAGGCAGACGTATTCCTTTCCAGAAAGCCGCAGAGCAGGAACAGCTTTTGTAGCTTTCCCAAGGAGAGTCGGTAAAAGCCCTGTAACCTTCGGGTCAAGAGAACCTGCGTGTCCTGCAGTATTAACACCGATGATTGCTTTTACCCAGGCTGCAACCTCATGACTTGTGGGCCCTTTTGGCTTATCAATATTCACCACTCCTTTTTCTATATACTCAAGGATGGGGCGCTTTTCCGGATAGCAGCCATACGCAGGATTTGTCCAGGCGCCGGATTTCCGGACCAGAGTTCTTTCAGCTTCAGATGGTAATTTGCCGGCAGATGACATGATTTTTCAAATACTCCCTAATTGAATATGAAATGAAATATAGTTCTGGTTAAATTAAATCCAGAATTCAGGAGCTTCCAAATATCCTGAAAGGATATAAAAGATACTTAGCCCCTTTATCTAGAATAGTCCTGAGACTGATAACTCTCTACAGGATGAACAAGTCTGTATTTGATAAGAGTGAGTACCGGATATCCTATAATTAACAGGACATTACGATGCGATCAACAATGATCCTTTAGTAAAATACTCCTGATCAAGCAGTACAGCTTATCAATATGTAATATATCAGGTTCAGGCAGATAAAACCCTACCTGGTATAGATGTTTGTCTTTTGACAGAGATGTACTGGATAATCAGGCTGGCCCGACAAGCGGCTCAATAGCAACTCTAAGAATATCCAGAATCTGGTACTGGTTCCATTTTTCAGAATCAATAACAATATCGTAAATAGAGAGGTCTGCAATGTCAATATTATAATAGTTCAGGTAACGAAGAGCTTCGGATTTTTCCCTGAGAACTGTTTTTTTGTACTCCTCATCAAAAGATTCTGATTTTTCACGTCTCTGAATACGCTTCACACGGACAGATAATGGAGCCTTTATCCAGATTTTCAGCACACCAGGAACTCCTGACGCCATGTGCCCTGCAAGCCGGCTTTCGAGAACAAGATTATCCTGACTGCGGACGATATCTCTCTGACTCTTATCAATAGCCAGGTCAATTGACGGATCTTTCTCAGCCATAGTTCCAAACTCTGCAAGGTTCATTCCTTTTTCTTTGGCTATCCTCCTGAATGCTTCACCCGAAGAGATCAATTCAAGTTCGTAGTACTCTGAAAGGAGTCTTGAGATAGTGGATGTCCCGCTTCCGGGAAGCCCACTTACTGTTATCTTCATCAGACACCACCAATGTTTAATGCTTTTCTGATAAGCTGGCTGACTCCCAGAGAGGATATGAAGTACCAGTAGATCCAGTGCTGGAAAGGACCAAAAGCCGTAGACGTGAGCAGCTGTTCTCCCCAGAAAGGAAAGACCATAGTAGCAGATCCATGCCCGCTGATGTAATAGTAAGCCCACATGAAAAGAGGAAGAGAAATGATACTGATATAAGCCATGGGCTTGAATTGCTGCTTGGACATTTTCATCTGATCTTCCATCATCTCTTTGCGCTGATCTTCAAGCTTTTTCAACATGTAAGTGTTCTGAGATAGCTGTGCCTCCCTGAATTCCTTCTGAAAAACCTTCATGCGATCCTGAGTATTCCTCATAAGATCCCAGTCAATTGTATATTTCTGGATAAGGGATGCATAGATAGCAGTAATAGCCGCCATTACTAAAAGAATTAGATGAAAATTCCCCTGTCCAACCAGAGCAAGTACAGGATTCATAATAATACCGACGATTTTCCCAACAGACTCCCGGAAAGACTGTCCAAGGATCATTATCCCGAACATAAGGGAAAAACCGAAAGCCAGCAGGAACCGGTCAATTTGCTTTTTTAATGTCTCTGAAACCAAGTTGTTCTCACCATTCAGACTTGATAGTTATTCTTATTCCTTTAAATATGGAAGAATCATAACAGATAAAACCTTTATAAACTCAAGATATTAATAAATCAGCTCAGAACGCGAGCTGGCTTAGAATGATTACGCATATTTTTCTGGTTAATAAGTTTCGATGTATATATAAGTTATACTATTCAGTTAAATTTAGATTGAGTTCTCTCCTGAACAAATCTGGAAAAAACCAGATAAAACACAAAACACAGTGAAAAACCAGATCCAAATTAAAAACCCCGGAAAGAATAGGAAATACAGAAAGTGTGGAAAATACGGGAAACATAAGAAGCAACGAGATTCTGTCCCATAAATTAGTCCTCTTGAGCGAAGCGAAAAGGACGGCGGGCTCCCGAATCGCAACTCGGGTATCGCAATTCGGGCGGCGCAACTTGGGTGGCATAGGTTTAAATAATTTCTCATATTTTATCATAAAAAGATATTCTAGCCTAAAAGATAGGATATCCAAACTCATTAATGCAGGCGCTAAGAGGAGTAAAAATGAATCTTGCAAACCCCCACGGACAATTTCCTAAAATAAGCGATAAGGCCTGGATATTCGATACTGCACTTATAATCGGAGACGTTACTATTGAAGAAGACGTATTTGTCGGGCCAAATGCCGTAATAAGGGCAGACGAACCCGGATCTTCAATAGTAATTTCCAGTGGTTGCAACGTGCAGGATAATGTAGTGATTCATTCCCTTTCCAACTCGGAAGTAAGGATAGGAAATAACACGTCTTTAGCCCATGGATGCATTGTGCACGGCCCCTGCCAGATAGAAGAAAACTGTTTTATCGGGTTCGGAGCTGTGGTATTTGACTGTAATGTAGGAAAAGACGCTCTGGTCCTCCACAGATCAGTTGTTCGCGGAGTAGATATCTCAGAAGAAAAAGTTGTGCCTGACGGAGCCGTCATTACAAGTCCTGAAGCCGCAAGCGCCCTTGAAGATCTCACAAAAGACCTGGCAGATTTCAAAGAATCCGTAATCAGAGCAAACATTGAACTCGTAAAAGGATACACAGACCTGCAAATTGGAGCTGAAGATATCCTGTTAAGTACATTCCAGGAAAGCGAGCCAGAAGAAACTGAAAGTCTTGGAGAATACGAATTATAAAACAACTAATAAACAACTAATAAACAACTAATAAACAACTAATAAACAACTAATTTTTAACGTTTGACCAATTTTAGAACCCTGATTATTGCACTTGATTCACGAGCTTACAAATAGCTGACACATAAATATCATTCCCTACAGCAGGCCAAAATACAAAAAAACATGAAATCTGTCCTATAGATTAGTCTGCTTGAGCGAGCGAAGCGAGTGAAACGGACAGCGGGCTCCCGAATCGCAATTCGGGAACTACAGATATTTCCCATCCAATTTATTCAGAACTTCTTTTCCTGTGTCTGTCAAAGTATACTTCTTCCATGTGGTTTTATCCGGAGTCAAACAATGGATTAAACCTTTGCTTTCAAGCTCTTTTAAAGCATGACTGATATTCTGTGTGGATCTGCTCGCCTCATGGGCAATATCCGAAGCACGCACAAAGGTATGCCTTTTCATGGACTCCATGAGAATTAAACGGCGGTCAACACTGATAACCCAGTTAATCAGTTCTTCAATTGAATTTTCAGTCATGTGAATTCGAATTCTCCGTCGTATAGTTCTTGTTGACATAAATAGCGTCATAATACTTAAATATTAATTGTTTGAATCGAATGAAAAATAAAGAAGCTGAGACTTATCATCAAACAATATTGATAAAAAAGGAAGCAGGATACAAAAGGAATAAAGAAAAGAAGGAAGCAGGATACAAAAGGAATAAAGAAAAGAAGGACGGGATATAGTAAAGTCAGAAGAAAAATTCCAATTAAAAAAATAATCAAAGGAAAAACAAAATAACAGCAACTAAGGAAAAAAATGGAAAAAAGGGAAGATTTCAGGAAAGCTTTGCAAGAGCTGCCTTAATATCTTCTAAAACCTCATCTATATCCTTGGTTCCGTCAAGAGTTACCAGGATGCCCTGTTTTGCATAATAGTTGATAAGGGGCTGAGTCTGTTTCTTGTAAACGTTCAGGCGGTTCTGAACAGCCTCTTCTTTATCATCGGCACGCTGGTAAACTTCGCTCCCACAGATGTCACAGATATCATCCTTTTTTGGCGGATTGAAAGTTCTGTGGTAGCTTGTGCCGCACTTGCACATCAACCTGCCACTTATTCTTTCAACAAGCTCTTCATCAGGCACTTCAAGATTGAGAACAATATCTATAGGTTTTTTGATCTCATCCAGAATGACTGCAAGAGCATCTGCCTGAGGGATAGTTCTTGGATAACCGTCAAGAATGAAACCCTTTTTGCAGTCATCTTCCTTAAGGCGGTTCTTAATAATGCCTATGAGCACATTGTCAGGAACAAGTTCCCCTTTGTCCATGTATGCCTTGGCTGCAAGGCCCAGTTCGGTTCCTTCTCTTACATTTGCCCGCAGGATATCACCTGTGGAAATCTGCGGAATTCCGTAGAAACCAACCATTTTTTTGGCCTGGGTGCCTTTTCCGGCACCCGGGGGCCCGAAGAGTATTATATTCATTCGAAGATCCCCGTTATTATGTCCTTTAGTTTGATTGTTTCCATATTGAATCAGTTTATTTATGCAGAAACCCTTACTGCTCCCCGAAGAAGGAACGGATCATCGGATGCATCTCCATCATCTGTTCCGAGGCAATATCCTCATACAGACGATACACAATACTTACAGTGAGCAACAGTCCAGTACCACCTGCACTTCCAAGGGTACCAAGCAGGCTTGCAATCAGGGTAAGTACCCCTATGAAAGCTCCACCTATTACGGTAACTTTTGGAATATAGCGCTGCATGACTTTTTCAATGCTACTGATATTTCTCCTGAAACCCGGTATCTGCATGCCGGAATTAAAGATTTTCTGAGCTGTAGGTTTGGCGCCCATGCCTGTCGTCTCTATCCAGAAGAGGGCAAAGATGATACCTCCTACAATCAGAAACATAGCATCTATAAAGACGTGAAGTATGATCTGCCAGGAAGCAGGGGCAGCCGCCCCATAGCTTGCGAAGGTTTCCCGTACAAGAGACGGTATCCAGTCATAAGGGCTGTTTATGGGAGCAAAGTAATACATGATCCCGTTTAGTGGCTTTGAGCCGCTGAACTCCCCAAGGAATGTAATTCCCCGGCTTGCAAGGATAATTCCTACCATCTGAATATTAGCCTGAAGAGCTCTGACAAGAATCATGGGCAGAACTGAGGCATATATGAGCTTGACAGGGAAGCGGCCCCTTGCCCCTCTCACCGCACTGTGAGCAAGAGGAATTTCTATTCTCGTACTTTCCACATACACGACAAGCATGAAAATGACAACCGTGCTCAGCAGTGCAAGGATCCCTCCGTTGACGAGCATGAACATTATACCCTCTCCTGAAAAGAGGTAGTCAGCTCCAATATTCTGGACAATGTAAACCCACTTCGGAATCAGTCCTATAGGAATTCCCGAAGTTGGATCAGATTCCCAGTTAATTATTCCTGTAACGATCTGCTGAGAGATTCCCGCAACAATGAAAAGTCCGACTCCTGATCCTATGCCCCATTTGGAGACAACTTCATCCATGAAGAGGACCAGTACGCCTCCTACAAAGATCTGGACAAGGAGCAGAAAGGTGATTACTCCCAGGCCTACACCAAGACTAGAAGCAAGCCCTGAATCCGGCTGGATGTACCCACCAAGAAGCTGCGGCAGAGCTTCCAGTATGATCATAACAAATACAAGGAATTTCTGAGCTCCCTGAAAGAACGCCTGATCTTTGGGATCAGAAAGGTCCATTTTGATAATATCTGCCCCGACAAGAAGCTGCAGGACAATTGAAGCCGTGACAATCGGTCCTATTCCGAGAAGAATTAAAGATCCCGAAGCCCCGGCAAAGAAGGCGCGGTAAGATTCAAAAAGGTCAACCGAATCCTGAGACATCCCGAAGAGCGGCACATTTGCCAGAGCAAAGTACAGCACCAGAACTCCCAGAGTCCACCACAGTTTATCCTTAAAGTGGACGTGTTTTTCCGGACTTGCTACTGCAGGTAACTTGTTAAAAAATGGTTCTAAGGTATCCCTGAGAGTCATCGATTACACCATTCAAATACAATTTATTTATACTGTTTTAATATTAGACTATTATTTACCGTATGGTATATAGCACATCTAATATGAAAAAGTTACCAAAAGAATGTAAATAAGTAATGTCAGAATGACATTACTTATTCGGCATCGATGCAACTTCCGCCAGCGTTTTCAATTTTTTCACGGGCAGATGCTGAAAATTCTTCAGAAGTAACGACAAGTTTCTTTGTAACGCGTCCGCTTCCAAGTACCTTCTCGATTCCGAGATTCTCAAGATTAATGTGGTAAGACTCTTCCTTGACTTCTGCAAGTCCTTCCTGAACAAGATAAGAAGCAAGTTCGTCAAGTTCTCCCACATTCACTATGGAGATGTCCCTGGAAACTTCATCAGGGCGCTTGAAACCATGTTTCCCATAGCTGTAGCCCCTGAGCATTGCTCTTACGAAGTGGTGTTTACAGCCACCGGCTTTTCCGCGGCCTCCGCGGTTTCCGGCTCCACGTCTGTTTTTGTGGGTTCCGCCTCCGCAGGTCCTGGATCCTCTGAATTTCTTTGTATCCATTCCAACCACCTTATCTCATCTTGTGCAGGAGCACGCTAATATCTTCACCGTGATTTCCGAGTACTCCGCCCTGCTGGACAGTTCTTTTAATTCCGGAATGTCCTTTCCTTGGAGGGTGAAGCCTGAAAACAGGCTTTAATTTGGGAACGTCCTTAAGGGAAGCTTTTCCTTCAATTAAGGCTTCGGAAAAAGCCTGTATTGAATCATAAGCAGTGTTTTCCCGGATATATTCCTCGGTCAGGCGGGTGTCGCCTTCAAGTCTTCCACGGTTTTCAAGAACCTCTGCAAGGGTCTTTGCATCTACTTCCCCGTATGCAACGTAGTCCTTTACCTTCTGGACCATACCTTTGAAGTGAGGATCCTCTGGCACAAACACGCAGTGGTTAACCTTGTGCAGGCGGAGCATCTTCATAGTATCTTCAATGGTGTATCTAACGTTAACCTGGCCTCTTACTCTGACAACTGCATACATTTCAGGCTTCCTCCTTACTGTAGTAAATCGGCAGCCTCATAACGTTGACCTTGTTAAGGGCATCGAATGTTGCTTTTGCGAAGTTAAGGGTTGTCCTCGTAGTTCCGAAGGTCTTTGTCCATACGTCTTTGATTCCGGCTTTTTCCAGAACCTTGGTTGCAGTGTTACCTGCTGCAATTCCAAGTCCTCTTGGAGCAGGAATCAGAGTTACACTTACACTGCCTGCAGTGCCTGTAACTTCATAAGGTACGGTGTGAGGCAGTCCGCAGGCGCATTCCCATGAACCGCAGCCTCTGCGGATATAAGCGATATCGAGCTTTGCAGCGTCAATCGCTTTCCTGATTGCTGGGCCTACCTGCACGTCCTTTGCCTGCCCGAGTCCTACATAGCCGTTTCTGTTCCCGACGATTACGGTTGCTCTGAATTTGACACGGCGTCCGGAGTCAGTCATTCTCTGGACCATGTTAATGTCGAGCACCTCATCTTCCAGGTCAGGAAGCAGCATGTCAATTATCTGGGGTTCCCTGATAGGCAGGCCTGATTTGATTGCCTCATCCATGGAAACAACCTGTCCTTCTGCGACAAGTTTACCAAGCCTGGTTTTCGGAACCCAATCTTGATCGAATGCCATTTAATCACCTTGACTAAACTCAGCAAAGATTTTCTCTTTTGTTGCTTCAAACTGCTCTGGCAGGTCTGAGCTCTCTTCTCTGTATTCAGCTATGTGCTCGCCCCTAATTCTCTCATCCGAAGGGAACACCTCAGGGCTGCAGGGAATCTCAAAACCTGAGTCTACAATCCCTTTCAGGGCAGCATAGACTCTGGAACCTGCGGAAGAAGCCTGGAGTCCTATGTCCAGAATGCCTCCTTCATGTCCCTGTTTCAAACTTTTGAGCCCGAATAAGAGTCCTGTAAGGTATGCAGCCGTTGTGTTTCCGGTAGCCCCTGTGTAACCGTATTTTGCAAGCTCACTTGAAACGGCTGAGGAATAAGTAATATCCCCCTCTGGGGTTGGAGCTATTAACTGGATCTGAACGTTTCTTGCACTCTTCCTGACAACCACACGGTCCTGCTTTGAGAGCAGTAACTTGAGGCGGAGGTGATAATTAGTGCGTCCTTCTCTTCGTCTTCTAAAAGGAACCTTATATCTTGGTCCTGTTGCCATCTTCAGCTCCTCCACGTTATTCTTTCTTTATAAGTTTTTCAGACCCAATGTGGGAATTAAGGTGGGAAACGCTTCTGTATTCTCCGCCTTTTGCCTTTCTGTAGAGTCTGCAGTACACGGACTTATCAAGTGTTCCGTCTGCACGCAGCTCCTTGAGTCTTCTCCTGAGAGCCCGGATCTTTTTGATCCACTGTTCCTTCTTAGGAGTACGGGCTCCTTTCTTACCTTTTCTTGAACCATGCCCCTTGCAGTGTCCATACTTGCGCTTGGCGGCAAGAGCTCTGGCTCTACCTCTACTGACTCCTTTGACCGGCTTGGCCTTAATGGTACCTTTCTCAATGAGCCCGCGGATGTCTTCCCTTGTAATTGCAGACGCGATTTCCTCGGAGGCTTCCGGGTTAAGCCATACCCTGTCAAGCCCGCATTCAAGAACCTTGGAAGCTAATCTTTTCTGATTGGCCAGGTCTGACATCTTTATTCACTCCTTCCAGGGTTCAGGACTTTAATCCCGAGTTCTGCAGCTTTTGCGAGGATAATGGCTTTCTTTCTTGCGCCTACTGTTGCTGCGATTCTGATAGCCTCATAAGAGGAATCAACAAGCTCAAGTTCCGCAATGCTGGAAACAAGAACATCAGAATAACCGGATGGGTGCAGACCTTTTACTGCTACAGGGCTTCCATATCCTACCTGAGCAAGGGCGCCTTTTGAGACGTATTTTCTGCGCTGTTTGCCCTGAGTACCTCTCGGACGTCTCCAGTTGTCATCAAGTCTTTTGAACTTGTGACAGGCTGCTCTCTTGAACTGAGGCTTCTTTCCTTTCAGGACCTTTCTCACATTAAATAATCTTCTGGATTCAGGATCCATGTCAAGGGTGGAAACTGAAGTATTTTCTACTGATTCTTCTGCCATCATAACCACCTCAAGGCTTCTGCACTATGTAGATTCCATCCTGGAAAGTCCTTGGATCGAACCTCTTAATCTTGGTCTTCTGTTCAATGTTTGCGGCAGTCTGTCCGACATCTTCCTTGTTGATTCCGGAAACAATTACCTCGTTTCCGCTAACCTTTACCTTTGTCTCGCCGAGGATTTTTGCAATCCTGGGCTTTTTCTCACCAAGGAAGTTCCCAATACTGAGGCTCTTGCCTTCAACTTTTACCTGCATCGGGAAGTGAGCGTACACGATAGTCATCTTGCACTCAAAACCATTGATTACGCCTGTAATCAGGTTTGTAATGTGAGACGTAAAAGTCCCTACCATGGCTTTCTGCTCTTTCCTTGAGGACTCAGCATCGACCACTACTTCTTCTTCCCTGATTTCGATCTTAATGCCAGGGTACCAGAACTTTCTTTCAACAGTTCCTTTAGGACCCTTGGCTGTAAGGACACCCTGAGAGAGAGAAACGGAAACTCCTTCAGGAATCTTTATTGTTCTTGCAATCTCCTTAACCATTTCCTGTTTCCTCCTCAGTACACATAAGCAAGAAGCTGCCCACCGATCTTCTTATCACGGGCCTCATACTGAGACATGACGCCGCTTGAAGTGGTAACTATAAGGGCACCAAAGTTCTTTGCTGGCAGAAACTGCTTTTCCCAGCGTTCAAAGCTGCCAGTTCCTACTGAATACCGCGGCTTGATTGCACCGCACTGATTGATTCTTCCAACAAGGGTAACACTGTAGACTCCGGCCTTTCCATCATCAATAAGCTCGAAATCTCCAATGTAACCGAGATCTTGCATAACCTTCAACACATTGCCAATGTTCTTTGAAGCAGGCCTGAGAATACAGGAACTCTTCCCAATGACTTCAGCATTCTTAATTGTGGAAAGGGCGTTTGCAAGAGGATCAAGTAATACCATTAATATCACCTTACGAATACTTCTCAAAACCCATCTGGTGGGCAATTTCCCTGAAACAGTGTCTGCAGAGGTAGATGTCGTATTTGCGAACCAGGCCCTGTCTTCTCCCGCACCGCTTGCATACGTTTACACCTTTTCCGGACTTGTCTATAGTCTCTGTCATTTAAATAACCTCCACGCCATAGCTTTCGTTAAGGAAGGAAATCGCATCCTCGACCGTAACCCTGTGGTTGGCAGGGATCTTTTTGGTTGCGATTCTTCTCTTGCAGATTCTTTCTCCAGGGCGCTTGATTACAACTGTTACGTCCATTCCGAAAACCCCAATATTCGGGTCATACCTCATGCCCGGGAAGTCGGTGTGTTCTTCAATTCCGAAAGAGACGTTTCCAAGAGAATCGAACTGGGACCTGACCAGGGTATTTTCGACGATACCTAATGCGGTCTCAAGGAACCCATGGGCTCTCTGGCCTCTCAGAGTTACTTTACAGCCTATAGGTTCTTTCTTCTTGATCGAAAAAGCAGGAAGGGTCCTCTTTGCAAAGCACCTTACGACTCCCTGTCCTGTAATGGTCCTGAGGATATCTTCAGCGTTTACAAGGTGCTGACCACTTTCTCCAACACCCATATGGACAATTACCTTCTCAACAACAGGAGTGCGCATAGTGTTACTCACTTAGCTCACCACCCAGCCGAATCTCAGGTTTTTCCTCGCCAATCACAATAACGTAGTCTTCGATTGTTTCGAATTCTTTGTCTCCGGAAATTGTGACCGTGTTGTGCCTGGAACTCTTAACTTCCCTGATTTCCTTGATTTTTCCGAGTTCTCCTGAGTGCTGGCCGCCTACAACCATTGCAAGGTTTCCGACCTTGAACTGAAGGTGTTTTACGATCTGTTTGTCAGGAACTGAGAGAATCAGAGAGTCCTTTGTCCCGTATTCGTTAGAACCGAGGATGTTGGTCCCGTCACTCAGGTTAAGCTGTACTTTTCCTCCCTTGAGGATGGTTTTGTCGTTAATTCTGCACAGCTTGTTAACCTGTGTCTCATTGAGTTTGTGGAGATTAAGACGTCCTTTTTCGTCCTGAAGCATCCTGTAGGACTCGTTTATGAGCGGAAGGGTAATTACGTCAAAGAGCCCTATCGGGAACCTGAGGTCTTTCCTGGGAATTCCATCCACAAGAACCTTACCTTCCGAAAGGATCTTTTTACCTTCCCTGCTGTTATCCACAAGCTTGAGAACATCCCGGATTATGATTCCGAGAGGAAGACTGCGTACTCTGCTGTGAGGCCCCGGGCGGGTAGTGGAGATCCACTTATAACCTTTTTTCCCGACCTTCCAGCTTTTTGGAATTGATAATCTTTTCTGGTGTGTCACAAAATCACCTGCCTCACTTCTTAATGCTTGATGCTCTGCGCCCGTCTTTAAGTTCCAGTTTTGTGATTACAACATTGGATGGATAGATAGGTCTTGGGACTTCAGTGCCATCCACCTTGGTGGAAATTACCCCTTCTACGGTAATTGTACCGTCCTTTAAGGAAACGGCCTGGACTTTTCCTTCAGTGCCCTTAAAATCTCCACGCAGGACCTTCACGGAGTCGCCATTTATGACTGCAGCACTTCTTGTGCCGTACTCTTTGGTGAGGGCTTCACTGAGCCTTGCACCCATGAATTTCTGCCTGATGTGGAGAGGCGCATTGTATCTTGCCTTTCTCTGTTTTCTGGGCTGTTTAGATACCATAGTCGCCACCTCAAACAATAATAGATGCTGTGGTGCCTATCTTGGGGTACCTTTCAGCGACTTCCCTTGCTACAGGACCTTTTATGTCCGTACCTTTGGGAATTCCGTCTTCGTCCGTGATTACCATGGCATTATCCTCAAAGGAAACATGCAATCCGTCAGGACGGCGGAACTCCTGCTTCTGGCGAACAACCACTGCAAGAAGAACCTGTTTCCTCATTTCGGGTGTGCCTTTCTTCACGGAAACAACACACATGTCGCCTATTCCTGCGCAAGGCATTCTGTTCTGGACCCCTCTGTACTTCTTGACAGAGATGATCTCAACTACTTTTGCTCCTGTGTTGTCTACACAGGGAATTTTGGCGCCTGCGTTCAGAGCCCTTGGGATTTTTGAGCGTATGCCTTTCATTTGGGCACCTCCGCTTTAACCACTACAAAGGACTTGGTCTTGCTTATGCGCCTGCATTCCGCAATCGTGACAATGTCTCCTACTTTTGCTGAAATGCATGGCGGATTGTGTGCGTGAACCTTAGTGCGCCTCTTCTCGTATCTCTGGTACTTTGGCACCATATTCATGTGCTGCCTTTCAATAACTACCGTATTGTCCATCTTGCTGCTGACCACGGTGCCCACAAGGATTTGACCTCTAACAGGAAGTGTTCCGTGGAAGGGACAGGATGAATCATTACATTCTGTTGATGGCGCCGGTATGTTTAATCCAATATCTCTTGCCATGAGTTTAGCCCCATTTACGTAATTTTTTGATGTTCTTGATCCGATTTTCGGGTTGTGAGAGCAGCAGGTTTCCCTGAATTTTTACGAATGTATCGGATCTGCGGCCTTTTTCTGAGAGCTCGGCAGGGATCCGAAAAATGAATTCCGAATCCGCCTTTGGAATCTTCAGGACCCTGGAAGTCGAGTTTTCTACGATCAACATATTTTTTGTCTCGTCTATAACTCGTCCCCGGGTTCCTGCCAATACTGGATTAGTGGAACGAATCACCTTAATTTCGAGCCCTATCAATTCATGGTAGATAAGGGTCGAAGGCGTGATTTCCACTTTAGATATCATTTAGCTCGTGCTGAATTGTCTTTATCCGGGCAATCGTTCTCCTGATTTCCCCGATTCTTCCGGGATTATCAGGAGCCCCGCCTGCGGAGGTAAGGGCACGTTCCCTGACAAGTTCGCTTTTCAGGGTATCGAGTTCGTCAGCCCGTTCTGTAGGTGCCATGTTCCGGATTTCACTGGTTCTAAGAATTGCCATTATTCCTTAGCCTCCTTGTGAACGCGGGCCATGGGATGCCAGTAGTCGTGGCTTTCGTGCTTGTGTTGCCAGACACCATTTACCTGTCTTCGGACTTCGTCTGAGCCCTCGACATAGATGAGTTCGGCTTCTTCAAAGTCTTCTGCGGATGCTTCAGGCTGGGATTCTTCTTCAGCTTCTTCAGGCTCTGCGACTTGGACTGCTTCTACCGGTTTCTCAGGTGCTGCTGCAGGACTGGGTTTTGCTTCCTTCTTAGGGGCTTCAACCGTTTTTTCGGCCGCTTTTTCGGCAGGTTTTTCAGCTGGCTCAGCTACAATTTCGCTTGCTTCCTTAATCCTGAAAGAGTCAGGAAGGACAACGCCTGGCTGAATGATCCTTACTTTACAGCCAAGGGTTCCAAGCTTTTTGATTGCTACTGCAAACCCTTCGTCTACTACATCTTCTACAGGGTGTCCGGAATGCTTTATGTACCCGTCAACGAATTTTTCGACTCTTGACCTGGCACCTGTAAGCTTTCCGGAGATTACGACCTCACAGCCGAGAGCGCCTGCACTCATGACTGCCCGAAGAGTATTGTGGCCGGCCTTTCTGAAATACCAGCCTCTCTCAATTGAAGATGCAAGCCTTGTTGCCATCATCTGGGCATTAAGTTCAGGTCTCTTGACTTCCTGGGCGTCAATCTGCGGGTTTTCGAGGTTGTACTTTATTGCAACGTCTCGGGTAAGCTTCCTGATGACCTTCCCAGCTTTTCCGATAACCATTCCCGGCTTTTCGGAATAGATAATAATCTGGGTGCCCATTGGAGTCCTGTTTAACTCCATGCCGCCGTATCCAGCTCTGTCCAGCTGCTCTGCAAAATACTCGTGCATGGAGGCTTTAACATACCCGTCATTAACGAATTTTCTCTCTATTGCCATTTAGCGCACCTCGGAAAGGATAATCTCGAGATTTACGGTTTCCGTATCTTTAGGAGTGGCCCGTCCTCTGGCCCTTGGCATGAACCCATGAATTACTCTCCCGCGCTGGATTGCAGCATGGGTAATAAACATATTTGCGGGCTCAAGACCTTTATATTCTGCATTGCTTTCTGCATTCTTCAGGACCTTGAGGATCTCCTTTGAGGCGCCGACAGGGTATCTGCCTGCAGCCATCGGACCTTTCCTGTGGCCTGTTCCGTCGTGGTGTCTCTTGAAAGGTACTGCCTGTTTCAGAGCAATAACGTCCTCTAAAAACTTCCTTGCTTCAGAAGTCTTCATGCCCTTAATTTTACAGCAGACTTCACGGGACTTCTTAGGGGAGATGTGGAGTTCAGAACCCATTGCCTTAGAAGAGGTTTCAGGGTCACTGGTAACTGAATAATTGATTCTTGCCATTCCCTTTCACCTCATTTCAGCGGCACGAACTTGCTTGAACGGGTTGCTCCTACACCGGCACTGCCGTGTGAAACCTTTGATCTTGTAGGTGCAAATTCTCCGAAGCGGTGTCCGATCATTTCAGGCTGAAGTTCCACACTCATGAACTCTTTTCCATTGTAGATTTCAATAGTCTGCCCGATCATTTCGGGAAGAATGATCATGTCTCTGTGGTGAGTTCTGACCTTCTTTCCTTCCTTTAACTCGTGCAGTACTTTTTTCTGCCCGTCGGTAAACCCGCGTTTGATGGTCCTGCGTTCTCTTGACGGCAGGAGTTCTGCAAACTCTTCAAGACTGAGTTCCTGAAGTTCTGAGACGGTTTTCCCGCGGTAGGTGTACTCACCCTTTCTCTTTGGTAACCTTGATGATGATTTTTTAACCATAACGAATACCCCTCATCAGCGCTTCATTCCGGTCCTTCTAGCTGCGATCAGTCCAACCTTTCTTCCTGGCGGGGCGTTTCTGCTAACAGTAGTTGGCTTTCCTGGGTGTTTCCAGGCACCTCCACCGAACGGGTGGTCACGCGGGTTCATGGCAACACCTGAAACCCTTGGATACTTTGCAGCTCTTGTTTTCATCTTGTGGTACTTTTTACCGGCTTTGAGCCAGGGTCTGTCCACTCTGCCGCCGCCTGCAACAATACCTACAACTGCCCTGCATTTCGGGTTGAACCATTTAATGTTACCTGAGGGCATTGACACTGCAGTCCTGTTGGGCTCGTGGGTCACAACAGTTGCGTATACTCCTGAGGAGCGGACAAACTTGCCGCCATCATTTGGCTTTGATTCGATATTGCAGATGAAGAAACCTTCAGGAACTTTTCCTATAGGGACTATGTTGCCTGGCTTGACTTCGGCATCGTCTCCGCACTCGATAGTGTTTCCGACTGCAACGCCTTCTGAGGCCAGAAGGAAGATATCTTCCCTGCCTTCAAAGGCCACTTTTGCAATTGGGGCTGAGCGAGCGGGGTCGTGCTCGATGTCTAAAACTTTTCCTTCAATGGAAGTGTTTTCATCAACACGGGGGTGCCTCAGTTCTGCCTTAAACCTGTGAGAAGGAGCTCTGTAGGTCGGAGTACCTCTACCCCTGTTTTGTGATATGATTCTTTTACCCATAAATCACACCTCACATCAGTCCTATTCGGGTTGCAATCTCGTGGGCCGATTCAGGCTCTTCGAAGGTGAGGATTGCTTTTTTCATACCCTTCATGGTGGTCATTGTCCGCACGGATTTTACCTTAAACCCGTACAGCTTTTCAACGTCTTCTACAATCTGCTTTTTGTTTGACCTGGTATCAACGATAAACTGGAGCTTGTTATCATCAAGCAACATCATCGCTTTTTCAGTAACAAAAGGATAATTGACGGGATTCATTGGAATGCACCCTCCAGTTTCTCAATTGCAGATTCTGTCCAGATAGTGAGGCGGCCTGCATGAGTGCCCGGTGCGAGCAGCTCGGCGTTCAGTGAGTTCACTGCTACGACATCTACTCCTGACAGGTTTCTTGCAGCCTTCATGATAGGAGTGTCTTCCCCTGCAACAATCAGGATGCTCTTTTTGTGCTTGTATTTCCTGCCTCTGAGTTTTCCGCGGCCAGCCCTGATGTGCCTTCCGAGTTTTGCTCTGAGAATGTCTTCGTAGACGCCTGCAGCCTGCAGGAATTCAATTACCTGCTTTGTCTTATCCAGGTTTTCGAGAGCATTTTCCGCAACTACCGGGAGCTCGACATCAAAGATATGACCTCTCAAGCTTACAAGGGTAGGGTCCGCAGTTGCTGCGATTGCAGAACGGATTGCATAGCGGCGCTCTTTGGTGTTAACCTTCTCGCTCCTGTCAGCTTCGGGCTTTGGTGGGTGGGCTCTTCTTCCGCCTTTTGCATGCGGGACTCTTGCAGCTTTGCTGCTGTTTATGAGCCTTGGGATCTGAGCAACGCCACGTCCTGAACCCCAGGACCTTGCAGAAGTGTCCATTCCTGAGTAGAGACGGGGACCGTAGGGCTGAAGCCTGTTTGCCTGTGCTGCCAGCACTGCCTTTTTTATGAGGTCAGGGCGGTAGTCCACATCAAACACATCAGGAAGCTCAATTTCCCTGACAACCTTTCCTGTAAGGTCTATTGTTTTTGCTGTAGCCATTTATTTCACCCCTGCTTGGATTCCCTGCTTATGTGGAGGATGTTCGGCTCTCCGAAGTCGGCTTTCTTTGCCCTGATAGGGTCTCTGAGTCTGATAAGCCTCTTTGATGGTCCGGGAACGCTGCCTTTTATGAGCACATACTCTCCGCGGACAAGGCCGTAGTTCAGGAAACCGCCTTCAGGAGTGACTTCTTCTCCATCGGAGCCGATCTTTAAGATACGCTTGTTGAATTCAGTCCTCTGGTGGTATCCCATCTGACCCATCTGAGGAACTCTCCAGGAAACGTGAGCAGGATGCCAGGGTCCGAGAGTACCGATCTGCCTGAGACTTCCCTGTCTGGAGTGTTTGTTCTTCATAAGGGAGATGCCCCAGCGCTTTACAGGGCCCTGAGTACCTTTTCCTATGGTGATTGCTGCTGTGTCAACAAGTGTTCCGTTCTTGAAAACATCGGTAACGTTTACAAGGGTGCCAAGAATGGATTTTCCGTATTCGAATTTGGTGGAAACGTCCCTTGCGCTGATTCCGGATTCCATGATATCGGGTATCTTTTTAGGAACACCGGTAAGGCTCTTTGGCAGGGTGTAGGTAACTGCCCTGATATCGCTTACTCTGCCTTCTTCGATAAGTTTTCCAATTGCTTCAAGGTTTTCGGCCAGGTTCCCGGCTCCCGGGATAGGGATCCTGCGTTTGAGTTCAGGATCAAGATCTGCTGCCCAGACCTCTGCAATTGCCTTTTCTCCGTTGCTGTCTTCTGTGTAAGCCCGGATGGCTGCTACTCTTATTGCAGGAGTTTCGATAACTGTTACAGGTACGGAGATTTCCATACCCTGGGTTAGGCTGTTCTTTGTATCATCAATCATGATGATGTGAGTCATTCCAGCCTTGTACCCTGCAAAACTCTGTAGCCTTGGTTCACCTGCAGCCTCCGGCCAGGCCCTGAACCGTGGAATGTGGCTCTTTGCCCTTTTGCGCGGACTGTATGCGAGGGAACCTCGTTTTGGTCGGTGTATGCTTGCCATATTTCTACTCCGTAAATTTAATTGTAGAACCAGTCCCTCCGGTCGGAGCAATATGAGCGGCAAAATAAAAACGCACTGGATTCCCCGAACGCTACCAGGTGGGGGAGGGATGTCATTTCAGACCTGCCTGGCAGTTAAGCCTCGAGCAGACCAGAGCTTTGTGCTCCCGGTACCCTAATTCCTTCAGGCATCTGCAAGTGTTCGATCCTCTTGCCCGCAAATCTTATGCGGGAGCATACGCTTAAGGATCGACTTTACGATCCTGGCAGACCCAAATCCAGGCATCCGGCCCTGATTTGAAACATTCTTCAGTATTCTGATTTGAAACTTCAGTATTCAGTAATTCTGGTGTGAAACTCAGTAATCTGATTTGAAACTTCAGTATTCAGTGACTGCAACCGCGACTCATCGAAAACCTGAACAGTTTCGTGCGATTTTAGGCGCTCAAGGCGCCAAAAGCGGGCGTTTCAAAGCATTGGCCCTTTGACACTCATGTTGATCCGACTTTTCTCACTGGATTTATTCTTCAATGCAGGAATCCAACCGGAAACCGGCAGAAATCCCAATTACCCGGAAATCTCCGGGATTAGCATTAAGCATCACATTGATCTTGTAATAATTCCAGGCAACAAATTGCCTGAAAATCTCAATCTCGGATGTACTTTGCCTTTAGATATCACTCCTATTATATAAAGCATTTGCAGGAAAACAGGAACAAAAGGAGAGAAGAATCCGAAAGAAATGAGAAAAAGAAGTGAGTTTGAAAGTTTGAGGTGAGGTTATAAGGTGATTTTTAGATCGATTCATAAAACTTCTGCTCATGACCATCCTTGAAGAGTGTATATTATACATAGCCGAGTACAAACTCTCAAAACCTCTTTATCTTTTGATAAAACTCGAAGCTAATTTTAGATTTGCATACGAAAATGAAATTATGATCTTTTGCCAGAAGTCATAAAGATCACACAGGCAGTAGAGAAGGAACTTCCAGTTTCCTTCAAACTATGCTGAGATTCGAGGAGACTTCAAGAGTACAGTAAACAGTTTTTTATTCCATATTTAGGATTGAAAATTTCCTTCTTCAGGCGGGACTAATCCTCCTCATGTAATTCATTAAATGCTACTTTCATTCTTAACTTTATTTTCGAGTTCGAACTTTATAAAGAATTGAAGTATGGCATTCCTGAAAAGAGATGAATGTGTAAAAATATTTTAGAAAACAAATAAAAATTTTTATATATATGATATTTGAGGACTGCCGTGACATTATAAAAGTCCAAATTTTATGTGATAATAAGACCATCTAATCATAGATGTGTATTTACATAGTAGACATTTAATAAGAAAATTAAAGCCAGAAATCAAGAACTTTATTAAAAAGAGTGTAGTGATAGAAGAGATTAGAAAATTCAACTCTTGAAAAATGCTAAAAAGTGATTATAAAGTATAGTAAAAATTTAAAAAATTAGAGAAGAAAGGTGTGAAAAATCACAGCCCTCCTTTCTTACGTCCAAAGACGAAAAGAAGTCCAAGTACAGATGCTACAGGGAGAGCGACAGTTGGGAACTCCGGTACATTCGTATTGATAGTTACGCTAGCTTTTTGCATCTGCCCTCACTATTTAGGATAATAGTTTGACCAGTATTTGTATATAAATATATTTCACCAGGTAGAGTCGCCTCGTACAATATCTTAATATTAGTTTGTTGCTAATACCAGCTGTGAGATACCATTTGCGTTATAGAAGTTGAGGTCCAATCAGTATCTAAATCATCATATTATCCATCGACATCAACTATCACCATTAGTTTATGCCTCTAAGACTCCGCCTACTTTGGTGGCTTTAGTATAAGACACCAATTGCTGTAACGGTGTTCGTGGATCTTTATCGACGAACATATCATGAGATCGCTTCCGTAACATTATCAGGAATAAGGTATTCTAATATTACCAGGATGGCATCGGAGATCAAAAGCAGTTGCCATTGCGACCCAGCTACAGAGCTACAATAATAAACCGATAATAATAGTCAATAACATTTTTTTCATAAACTATACCCCTACTTTCCAGATTTTTGTATCCACTATTTCTCGGAAAGTCACTAGATTAACTATTATATAAATGTTTAATCTTGGTAGAATCCATTAAAAAGTTAATATTTTTCTGGAATATTCAGAGACTCGCTTTATACTTCTCAGTAATTACACTATGTTACAGTCAGATCTCCTGTACATATGGCAAACCTGGAAAGCAGATATGGGGGAACGAGGAATATTCAGAAAAATATAAACAAATTAATGAGTCACAGCCAATTTTGAAGTTAAGCATTTTATAATGTCATGGTATATATCAACTAGGAAATATATAAGGATGTGCAAGATAAATATATAAAATAAGATTTCTTGACATCATTCATTGGAAAATGTATAATTATGAAATATATCAATATAGAACTCAAAGACTTGATAATTTACAATATCAGGATTTTTGCAAATTCTGCATATTTTAGAGCCTATCCAAAAACAAGTTTCAGTCTAATTTATACTTAGTTCTTTGAATTACTTTCCTGACCTAGCAGCTCATGGTTAATTATTAAAATAGGAAGTATTCCGAATTTTCTGTAAATTCGAAGTCAAGTTTTTGTATACATTACTGAAATTGCCCTGAGGATATTGAATTTTATGATTCGGAAACTTATCAAAATTAGTGATTTTACAGAACTTTCGCTACACTCTCTCAAAATAGGTACAAAAAAATAATATTCGAGTTTTGGGATCAGCCTAATATATTTTTAAAAAACTGAGATTATATATATTCAAGAATTAAAAAGTACGTACAGAAATGAAAAAAAGAATAAAGAAAAAAAGGTTGAAAAAATTACAGCCCTTCTTTCTTACGTCCGAATATAAAAACTAGTCCAATCATAGCTGCAACAGGAAGGGCAACTGTTGGGAATTCAGGAATTGAGCTAATTATCCTAGAAGACATACTGATGTCTCTATAGTATCCGATACCATTGTATGAAGCTCCGACTTTTATTGAATATGATGCACCTTCCGCTGCGTTTTCATCTAGATGGACTGTAATATGGCGAGTGTCAATATAACTAGTTGATGTTGGTTTGAATGCACCATTTGAACTGTAATTGATATTTGGACCTGTATTGGCACGGTGTCTGGTGATTGCAGAATATTACATCCTTTATCCAAGTGAAATCTTTATCATACGTAGGATTGTGGAATCATGACGCTCCTAGATAAACAGTTATCTGTATCTCCAGTTCGAGCCTATTGGATTACTTATTATATTCTGGCTTCCACCTGATGGGGAGTATAAATTTCGCACTGAAAGCCATTGCAGATCCGGCCATACAAGCGATTAATAAACCGCTCACTAATAATAATAACATTTTTTTCATAAATTATACCCCTACTTTCCAGATTTTTACTCCACTTTTATCGGAAAGTCGTTTAAACTGGACATTATAAAATATTTAATCTTGGAGGGATCCAAAAAAAGTTAATATTTTCCTGGAATACTCAAAAATTTGCATTTCTGCTTCTCAAGTAATTACACTGCGTACATCTAGGTTTCTTTATACATAGACAAGCCTGGGAAGCAGATATTGGGGAGCGAAGAGTATTCAGAAGAGAATACAAACAAATTAATGGATCCAGTCAATTTTAAATTAATCATTTTATAATGTCGATTGATATATCTTTCAATAAATATATAAGGATGTGCAAACTAAATATATAAAAAAAGATGTCTGCTCTTATTGATACATAAACGAAGATAATTATAAAAACAATAGATTACTAAAAATACAAAGATTCAGAATGTTAGACTTAAGATATGCTACAAAACAGCAGCTTATGAATATATATATACAAACTTTCCTGGATCAGGAACTTTGATTCGAATTTTTAAAAACATGTAAACTCAGAAAATATAGCTTTCGTACGAGAAAGTATATTGTTAGCATTAAGATAAATAATTAAATAATTTATTTGGAAATTTAGAATAAATATCAAGTTAATATTTCAAAAGTCAGCAAATATCCGATATATAAAATAATAAACAGTTTAATAAGATTTTTGGTCGTGGGCATGAGTTATTGAAAAATGTAAGTATAAGAATCTCTCTATATTTATCTCAAACATGGAAGTTATACTCGCTTTTCGGAGTTGATCAATAACTCGCGTACAAGACCAAGATTTATTTTGAAAAAACTGAAAACAGGTAATGGGCATTAGTTATTAAAAATATAAGAAAGAATCTCTCTGCATTTCTATCAAATTCGAGAGATGTATCGCTTTTTCGGAATTGATCAATAATCACGGACACGACCTGAAAATATAGCTTCAAGAATAAAGGGTAATTGGAAAAATAAATAAAATTTAAAATTGAATAAAAATGTAAAAATGAGAATTCATTTGTATTCGGTCAAACTACGAAATGAGTAATGTGTATTACTTCTTATGCCAATATCTAGTACTAAGGCCGGAAAATCATTATACATAGTATTCGAAGTTGTTTATAAAATTCGTATAATCGGATACAAATGAATCGAGAATATCAACTAAACCTTCTTTGTATCAACCGGCATGATCAACTACAAATGTAGTATTGCCTTTATTGATTCAGAATCCAGACCGTGCCTGTTACAGAAACTTTATGCTCTCCTTCATTTATTTCAGAATTAATTCTAGCTTTATAGAAGATAAGTCACCATCTGAGTACCCTAGATAAGTGACTTCAACGTCTTCATTAGCTGAAATTGATACTGAAGGCTCTATCTTTAATGCAATTGAAGAAGTGACTTTGATCTCCAGGTTTCCAACATCAATGGTTTTGGGATTTATTTCGATCTCAAAGTCAGGCAGAGAGTTATCAACTACGATTTCACTCATAATTGATTTTGTATTTCCGTAAAAATCCGTACATATGGCTTCCACATAAAAGTGGTTTCCTTGATTTATTACATATCCACCTGTCCAGGTAACTCCATCAGAAGATGTCAGTTCGCCTGAATTCAGGTGATAAAACCATCCGGAGTGACCACACAGACAACTGCCTGAAGAGGTATGGTAGAGCTAACAGTAAAGTTTGTGGAGTTTTTACAGGGATTGGGAGAAATATCAAACATGATTTTGGGAGTTCCGGTATAGACTTGTGTCTGAGTGTCCGGAACTGCATGTACAGGTTCTTCGTTTCCGGAATTGTCAACTGCTTTTGAACGGAAGTAATAGGTCTGATTCTCTTCTCCGGTAAAGAAGGAAGAGTTGTCTGTAGTCTTTGGAATCCAGTTTTGCCAGTTAATTCCGTCTGTACTGGCATCTATGGAGTAGTAAGCAATTCCTGAACTATCATCAGTCCCATTCCAGGAGACATTAAAGGTTTTACTGTTCGTGTAAGCAGGAAGTGGATGCACAGTTGAAGTTGGGGGAACTGCTTCCAAAGTATTAGATTCTGCAGGATATGAAGAGAGATCTGCAAGAGACTTAAAGGAGATACTGTCCCAGAAGACTTCTACAGGGCTTGATTTCTCCATAAGTTTGATTCAAACCAAGTGTAAGGTTGTTGCTGCCTGCATGCAGAGAAACCGGGACTATAAGATGCTGCCAGTCTTTATTATCATTTACTTCCTTCTGTCCAGACAGTTGCTCCATTAACAGCAACATATTTTGTCTGAGCACCTGTTCCCTGGCTTGAATTGGAGATCACTTTTTACATATGCTGAGAGCAGAACCATAGTGTCCTCTTTACACTCTATATTTTGAGAGATTTCCCCATATTCCGGAAGGTCGGACAGATTTCCTTCATATGAATTTGCTATCCTGTATGCAAAGGAAGAATTTATTCCTGAATTATTTACATATGAGCCTGTAATTTTGTCAGTATTTGAAGTAAACTCCCAGCCTGTTGAGAGTTCCATCTCTCCATTTTCAATTGCAGGAACTTCAGCATACTTTTGCTGGTCTATATAATCAATGGTATTATTATTTTCTATATACAGATGGACAGATCTGTAGGGAGAGTAATCTGGCTTTTCTTTAAAGAGCGCAAATTCAAGTTTAGACCTTCCAGTCTTCAATTTTTCGCGCGTATATGTCATATCTCTTCTGCCAGGTTTCTCCATTCTTTAAGAAGATATTCAGCTCCTCGATTACCTCATCATCAGCTTTCATCTGGAGGATATAGTTTACATCCTGAAGCTCATGATTTTCAATTCCAACTGTAACATTAAGAGGAACATCAATCAAGCTCTCTGTGGGATAGCCTTCGGCTTTTCCATCCGGTCCAAGAAGATAAAGCATTGTGAAAGTTTCCTTTTCTCGAGTCATTTTGGCATATGCAAGCATTCCACTTGCAATTATTATTGAACCTATAAGAGCAATTATCAGAGCCTTTTCAATTTCCGGAGGTAAAGGCTTCTTTTGATCACTATTTCAGGCTGATATTTTAAACCCTTTGCTTTAACTTTACTTCTTGACCTGTGAAAACGCCTTTTTTCAACAGGAAGAGGTGTTATATCCTCTAATTCATTGCTATCTGCGGATTCTAAGCCTTTTATCAAGCTCATCTGACTTGAGATCTTTTATGAATTCTTTAAAGGAAAAAGAAAACTGCTCATTTTCATCCAGAAGCTTTCGTGTAAAAAGTGCAAGTCATACTGAAAAACGCAGTTATTCCAATAATAGATATAACAATAGGGGCAGGACGATAGCCCCAGGGAAGCAGACTTATCAAAAATCCATCAAAAACTGTAAGTACAAGACTGAAGCCAACACTTAAAGTAAAACGTTCTATCCCACTGATTTCTTTTTTTCCGGGGAAAAGTGCAGATATAAAGGCGTAACCCGGAATAAAAAAGAAAAGAGACAACGCAAGGGGAATTTTGAGAAAAGTTTCATTGAATGGAGGAACAAGTACAAACACAGCCCCCAAACACGATAAGAGAGTGACTGCAAGTAAATCGTCTACATAAATACATTTTTTAAGAGA
>CAWJYV010000003.1:0-77833 GCA_963847185.1 uncultured Methanosarcinaceae archaeon
TTTCCTTTAATTGCTCTGTTTTGAATTAGTTCACCTCCATTCGAAGTGGAACTAGCTCAAAATATTAATTTCCAGTATCTTTCTACTCTACATAGCCAGCAATTTTGATATTCATCTAATGAACGGTTACAGGGTTCTGTATCGGTCACTGCCATCATAGAGGTCACTGTTATCATAAAGCAAAAATTTTATTTTTTTGGATGCAAATTTAGAAAATGTTGGGAAATTATTTTCGATGGTTGTTGAGAGAATTGTGCTAAGTAATAATTTTTTGTAGGCTAATTTGACGTCATTTCTCGTTAGAAGCTTAAAAGCTAGATTATTATCACCAGCTTCTACATTATGTTTTGCTGTGCACATCTCAACGAATTTTATGTATTCCTCTAAATCTTTAATCATTTCATGCGGCACTATACCAAGCTTTAGAGCCCGTTTTCCCGTGTTTATTAAAGGATGACCCTTTACAGGTTTTCTTCTGTATGCAGCACTATTGACAACATTTTGATAATATATAGCACATACCTGACTACTGTATGCAATAGGATATTTTAGGGCAATTCTACCCCACATATCAATATCTTCTCCCCACCAAAAGCCTGTCTGAAATCCCCCAAGTTCTGAAAACACCTTTTTGGGAACTGTTACTGAAGATGTATAAAATATATCTTTATGTGATATATCTTTTAAGTTTACTTTAAAGTAATTCAATATTAATCCTTCATCTGGAATAAGCTTTCTTAATCTTTCATCTTTATCCATTAATACATTATCAACAAATTCAGTTTTCAGTGAAGTTGCATATAAACCTGCATCTGGATATTTTTCCCTTAGTCTCAGGATTGTCTCAAGATAATTTGGCATCCATTCATCATCTGAATCCAAAAAAGCTATAAGCTCGGATTTAGCTTCATTAATACCTCTATTACGTGCTACTGAGACACCTGCATTTTTTTGGTTGATCAATCGAATTCTAACATCACTAAAACTCTTTACCATGTCTGCACTTTTATCTGTTGATCCATCATTTACTACAATTATCTCAAAATCCTGAATTGTTTGATTTAGAACAGAACTTATCGCTCTTTTAACATGTGGCTCTTTATTATAAAGAGGAATAACAACTGAAATTATAACTATCCCCCCAATTTGCAAAAAAGTTCAGTATATTAATTCATTTAAATAGTAGTAAATTATTAGCCAAATTAACAATCCCTTTTTATAATATATTTATACTAATAAATATATTTGCATTTTTATTAATCTAACAGTCAGAGAGCCCTTAAGAGAACATTTAACTAAACAATTGTTTCAATTTATTCTAGAAAGCGAAGAATCGTCTTTTTCATTTATATTTCTAAGTTATTCGCCAAATCTTTACAGGCAATCCCATATCCAAACATCATTTTTGAAGCAAAATATTAACTTTCATCATCTCCTTGGTTTAGTCGGCAAGTTTCTCATTTATCCCGAAAAAAACACAACTCTATTTTGCATATTTCCTACAAAACAATTTTTTAAAGTTGTTTTACTTAAAAAGTAAGTTTTGATTATTCAATAATTCCATCTGTATCAAAATAGAATTCTTTTTAGGTATCATGTTAAAACTTTGTACAATTAGTTTAATAAGTTTATTTAACAGAAATCAATTTTTATCGTTTTGCAATGTTTATTAGGGAAAAGAAGTTATCTATACTGCCTATAAATCTCTCTTAGTCTCTTATATAGCTTAAATATAATATTAATTATTGAGGGGAGCTTGGTTGCTGGGAAATAAATCTACCTGACTATCTGGAGAAGCCCACAACAATACTGTGATGTATAATTCCTGGAAGGTCAGGGTTTCCAAATTAGTAGTCTGGCTCTCCTCACCACTTCTTTACTTATATGCTCTATGTAGACATCTACTGATAGATTTTATTTAAACACTCATATTTTCAACTTCCTACTAAATTTCAGCCATATATAACATGTTTTTGTTTGATAAAATAATATAAATAATACAACAATTCATGATCAAGGCTAACTTTATTCTTCTACATAAATTTATACATCTGTCTAATCTCTTTTGTGGGTGGATAAACTTTAAAATTGTTGTCTCCAAAAATATAAATAAATTAATTTTTATAAAATCATATTACTTAACT
The DNA here is from genome assembly GCA_963847185.1 of uncultured Methanosarcinaceae archaeon. Lineage (GTDB taxonomy): Archaea > Halobacteriota > Methanosarcinia > Methanosarcinales > Methanosarcinaceae > Methanosarcina. Next base: position 2,145 of record CAWJYV010000003.1, read on the forward strand.
TTTTGAAAGCAATTGGTGAATAAGGATAGTTTAAATTCTCCAATAAAATAAATATATCGTCTCAAATCAAAGGGGGCAAAATCTGGATAAACAAACAATTAAACATACAGTTAGAAAGTTTAGTAATTTGATTGAGAGGAATAAAGACCATCGAGCTTATTCAGATTTTAAAGAAGGAATTAATGAAGGTTTAGAGATAGCAAAAGATACTTTTGAAGAGCATGTAGAAAAATTTGATTTATCCGATTTAGAAGAGAATAAAACCATAAAAGTACAGAATCTACAGGATAAATATAACTCACTTATAGACACTCTAAAGATAACAAAGAAACCGAACTATTCAGAGGAACAATTAGAGGGAATATATAAAGGAGTTGAAAAGTCTAAGGTATTGTTTGGAGAATTTATAAAAGAGTTCTCCTGATTTTACTATTTATCCCGTGTAAACTATATGCATGCTTAAAATTTTTAACCTAATAAAATTATTTTCTTAAAGACTATTTTTTATAAAAATTTTTTATAATATCTAAGTAACATGATATTTAAGATAGAGAAGCGTACTAAGTGCTACCAAGTGAAAGCATATCTGCCTTCTGACAGATGTAAAACCTCCTTTTGGAATTGTTAATTCCTTCACAAATCTATTGTCGGCAATAATTACTGTTTGAGTACCTAGTTAAGGACCAACGACTCTAATTTGCTTTGGCAGTTTCCCCACTTTCTGTTTGTCTGTTAAAACGGAGAGATATTTAAAAAATAAAGGAAAGAGAAAAATCATTTTTCAAATAGGTTTACAACTTCCTTTAACATTTCTTTTATTGGCGTTTTTTGTGGGCATTTCTCCTCACATTGACCGCATTCCGTGCAGTTTGAAGCCTTACCTTCGAGGCCGCTGTACAGAAGCTTTTCCTCTTCTATCCTATTAAACATTTCGGCATTGTTAAGGAATTTAAAGGTTTCTGGGATATTTACCCCTGATGGGCAGGGCATGCAGTAATGACAACCAGTACAGTAAACCTTTGTTTTTGACCTGTAGATTTCCTTTACTCTGGAAATCAGCTTTTTCTCCTCTTCTGTCAAGGAATTAGGTAAGCCTTTTTCTGCAAGTTCTATGTTACTTTCTACATGCGCGATATCTGACATTCCACTCAGAACAACACCTATCTCCGGATAGTCCCAAAGATATCGAAAACCCCATTCCACAGGACTCCTTTTCGTTTCTGCAGAGTCCCATATTTTCTGTATCTCAGGCGGACTTGAAACAAGATATCCTCCACGCAGAGGCTCCATAATAACAACTCCAAGGCCTTTTGAAGCTGCATACATCAGACCTTCCTTCCCTGCCTGAAAGTTTTCATCCATGAAGTTGTACTGGATCTGGCATATATTCCAGGGATAAGAATCAATTATTTCTTTAAAGAGATCTGTATTATCATGGAAAGAGAAGCCTGTGTACTTTATTCTTCCGTCACTTAGGGCAGAATTAAGGAAATCAAAAACACCGTGTTTTTTGACAAGGCTCCAGAAGTCTTTGTTTAGCGCATGAAGAAGATAGAAGTCGATATAATCAGTTTTCAGTCTTTCAAGCTGCTCGTTTAAGTAGCGATCCATATCTTCCCTGCTAGTGATAAGCCAGCTTGGAAGCTTGGTTGCAAGATAGACTTTTTCTCTGTAACCGCCTTCAAGTGCATTCCCAATAACGGATTCACTTATACCCCCGTGATAGGGATAGGCCGTATCAATATAGTTAACACCGGAATCTATGGCGTAACGAATCATATGTACAGCTTTTTCCTCATCAACTTGCGAATCATCTCCCCCTATAGTAGGAAGCCGCATAGTACCAAATCCAAGTATAGAAGCCATTTTATCCGTTTGGCCAAGTTTTCGGTATAACATCTACATTTACCCCCAGATAAACATTCAAAGTCTACTCCTTATTTCTTCCTATCACCTTTTTATTAGTTAGCCTAGCAAATAATATTTTGCGCGATAAGAAATAGAAAACAGTGATTAAAGACTTTTGTTACAACTCTCCCATAGCTTCTACACTCAATTAAAAAGATCTTCCTTACCTTCTTTTATCCTGAATAAAAGTAGATGTCACAGGCTACTTATACTACAGCGTCAAGCATCACGGGCATATTCATCCATCTTCACATCAAAAAAGCATTAAAAAAGCCAACCATCTACATCCTCATCTTCTTGTATTAGTAGCCACTTTCAATCCATCTTTTTTCAGCCAGATAATCGAATCAGGTTAGTGCATAAGAGCCGGATCTTTAACATAACCTTTGAAGCATACAAGGTATTACAGATAATATTCTAAGCCCTTAGAAAATATGTTTCAAAAAAATAATCAAAGTCGTGCTGGCGCACCCAGCTGCAAGCAACGGGATAGATTCACTACACCATCCACCACAATTATCCCAGAAATCTCTCCGATAACTCAGATCTGAGTCATCGAGGAAACGTAGTCGGGTGGCTATAATCAAAGTAAAGGTCATTCTTTTTAATTGCGTTGAAATCTTCCGGGATATATATGGTCCATTTGGCTACAAGCGATAGACCTATCCATTGTACGTGGCTTCAAGTATATGAAAAACGCTTCATTGTTCATCAGTAAAGGAATTTTCTTGCCTGTAAGCTACAGATTAAAATCTCAAATTTTGGTGGAGTTTGTAATTTAAACTCCATCATCTAACGACTCAGCAAATTATTACTGTGACAACGATATTTTCATCTCTTTTATGTGTTCGTTACTTGAGTTTTCAAAAATATTCTTCATTAAATACGTTATCAGAGCAACAAGCAACCCAAAGGAACCTGCTACAATAAAAACTGTCTCCAGATCAAAATATGACAGAACCATACCAAGTATTATGGGAGAAAGACACGTTCCAACGAACTTCATGCTGTTGTGGATAGATAGTACTCCACCTTTTGATTCTGAAGGGGCGATCTGAATTATCTGTGTATCAATTGCGGTTTGAGCAAGCCCATACCCTGCTCCGAACAGCAACATTAAAGGAAGAACTGCAACAATTGAATGTGCAAATGAGATGGATAATAATGCCATTCCGGTAAGTACAAAACCAGTGGCAATAACTATTGTCTTTGAATACTTATTAGCCAGACTCTTTACGCAGGATACAGTAAAAATTATAGCTATTCCTTGTAAAGCCAACAGAAGTCCTGCTTCTTTTGCAGTATAGCCAAGTACATTCTCAAGCATAAATGGCACGTAGACAAGCACTGCATAGAGTAAAAAGAAAATCGCAAAGCTCTGGAATATCGTGTATATTATTCTCAACTCTTTGAGTGCTTTAAATCCATTAATTATGCCCTTATGATCATCATTGTTCCTCTGAACCCTTGTCTCTGGAAGGAAGATAAGCACAACAAAAGCGAATGGAAGTGAAAGTGCATAGAAAAGGAATGGATAGTTCCATCCAAAACTTGCCAGTCCTCCACCTATAAGAGGAGCAGACACTGAGCCAATGGCAAGAGCCATACTAATTCTGCTCATGGCATAGAAACTTTCATGACCTTTGTACACATCCGCTATGACCAACATAGTCAAAGGCAGCAGGGCTGCTGCTCCGATGCCCTGTATGAACCTCAAGGTAAGAAGTAATTGCAGATCAGAGGTAAAATAACTTACAAGTCCTGGTAGACCGTAAATCACCAGGCAGGGAACAAGTATTTTCTTACGGTTCATACGGTCAATGAAATGTCCAATAACCAGTGTGAAAATAGCTGTTGAGAGAGTGAACGCCGAAATTAATAGCCCTATTTCATGGGATGTTGTCTGTAGAGGTTTCACCATTTCTGGCAAGACTGGTGCTAAAAGAGCCCCTCCTGCCATTGCAAAATATGCAGTAATACAAAGCATTAGAAGATGAGTGTTTTTAAATTGCATGATCTTATCTCATTATTCACATTATTTGGGATACATTCTCAAACATAATTCCAAGAGACTTCTTAATCTCTTTTCTTTGATTGTCATCAAAACTGGAGAAGAGAATATCCTCCCACTTCGAAACTATTTTTTTCATTTCGGGTTCCAACTCTTTCCCTTTCTCGGTAAGAAAAACCCTGTATGCCCGCCCGTCCTTCTCATCCCTCTGTCTGAAAACATAACCCTCATCAACAAGTTTCTGTATAGCCCTTGTAGTAGTACCTTTATCAATTTTTAAATAGTTAGAAAGACTTTCTTGATTGATACCATCCTCACGATACAATCTCATAAGAAAAGGAAACTGTCCGCTGCCAATACCATATGGCTCAATTTTTTTTCCAATATAGATTTGCTCATACCTATAAAGATATGAGATGGCTTTTCCAACGAATTCATTTTTGTACATTTCATTAGAATGTGAGTTTTCATTGGATTCTATTGTATTCATTTTTGTTATCCCACCATATTGTCTTATCAAAATAGTTGCAATGTCAACTTTATTAGTTTACAAACAATTAATACTTCATATAGTTGCCGATGCAACTAGATCTTGAAGAATTTAACAAAAGTTAAAAACTGTAAAGCTGAAGCGTATACTTAAAAAAAATAAGGATTTGTGGTTTATTAAAAGAACTAAACATTTCTGCAGATATCTGGTAGTTGCGCATACAAGCGATTAATACTTCATATAGTTGCCGATGCAACTAGATCTTCGCAGAATTTAGACAAAAGTTAAAAACTCTAAAGCTGAAGCGTATACTTCCAAAAAATAAAGATTCGTAGCCTTTTAAAAGAACCTGAATATCTCCTCAGATATCTGCTAGCTGCTTCAATTCTGTTTCTCCTATTCAAAATGACAAAACATGCTGCAAGGGCCATGGCAATACATGTGACGATCTGATATCTAGAGGAAGAGACACTCTGGCTTCTTGGACTTTAGTGTTGATCTTACTAGCTTCCAGATATGCGCTTTCGAGATGGATGTACTGCACCATCCTTCCACATATCCCAGAAGCTTGCATAGTACTTTATTAGCATTAAAAATCCGGCTCTGTAGAACTCCTCTAAAATTAAAAGTTCCATTAATTTGAACTGACTTGACGAATCTATTTTGCGATCAATTTTCAGCTTATTGCAACTGATTTAGATAGGTTTTCTATAGAGCCGAATCATTCTCATTTGCAGGAACAACAATAATAGAGAGAGGTAGATCCTGTAAATCTACTAAAACACTTAATTTTACTACTTTTACTTTCTTGTCACCATCTGGCTATAATTGGCTCGTACCTATGTGCTCCTAGGTTGGATTTATCTGTGATCTCTGTGTAAACTCAACGACCTGAACTCCATAATAAAGGAAGATAATTAAAATATACAAAAGTGTACATGCCAGCAAGAAACCTAAACCTATTTCATGAAAAAAAACTAAAAGCACATCTGGTGTAAGTGTGTCTCAAATAGATATTTCAGATGAAGGTCTTATTGTTTTTATTGGTGGTATCATTGCAGGAATTAGTTTAGGTTTTTTAACAAATATATAGGTCACAAGTAAAGGAAATCAAGGCACAGTTCAGTGGTACTTTACTGACAAATTATAAAAGATAGGGGTGAGTAAAATGAGTGAATACGAATTAACCGACATTGAAAAAAAAACCCTGGATAATTGGATAATGTTAAATATACTCCCACAAAAAACACCAAATAAAAATTACACTAGTTATGCACTTAAAATTTTTTTTGAGCAAACACCAGATGGTTTCTTTATCACAAATAAGCAGTTTAAAGAAGCGATGGTCAGATGTAATTTCTTACCTGTAAATAAAAATAAATTAAATTGGGAATTCCGAATTTCCCTAAAATCTCCAGGGTCGAAATAATCTAAATGAGGTTATAAACCTAACATATATTGAAAAAGCTTATCCAATTTTCCGGTCGTGGGGGTGAGTTATTGAAAAACGTAAGCACAAGAATCTCTCGATATTTTATCTTAACATGGGGGTTGTGCTCATTTTTTCATATATGGTTAGGACTTACGCACTTGAGGATGAAATCAAGCACATTCGACTTATCAAGAGAAGTTCGATTTATAGAGTTAAATGTTTTCCGTTTTTGTTTTCCGGTTCAACTGCGTAAGTCCTAATGATAAATGACTCACCCCCACGACCCAGGAACGATATAACTTTTTTATTAGATAGAGCTACATGCTTGAGAAATAAAACTAAGTAACATGCATTGTTTTTTTAATTGAGTCCGGTTCCACCAAAACAAAAACAAGTTAAAAAATTTCATAAAAAACTTACTCATCCCGCCTGCAGGCAAGACTAAAACAAGGCTTTCACACCACATGTGCGTGGTTAGGGTATGTCTTCATGGATAAAAGTACATCGTTAGCCTTCCACAATTATCCCAGAAATCTCTCCGATAACTCAGATCTGAGTCATCGAGGAAACGTAGTCGGAAGGCTATAAAAAAACAATGACATAGAATAGTCATTTTACTCGTTTAATTGCGTTGAAATCTTCCGGGATATATATGCTGCATTTGGCTACAAGCGATAGCCACCGAAATTTTACGTGGCTTCTAGGTATATGTTTATGTATGCGGCTACAAAAAGAAGCTATGCTTGATTCTTTGCCCTTCTACTACAGTGTCGGCCATGATACCAACATCATAATGAGAAAACGTTGCTATTTCCTGATAAAAAACATTATTAAATAGTATATAATTTGGTTATATGATGTTTCTGCTTACGTGATTTAGAGTAAGTGGATGAAGTAAATATTGAAAGTAAAAAATTGAAAAATAAATAGATGAAGGGTAAAATGTTACTGGAAACTGATTTTGCATGCTCCGCTCATTATAAATACTTTAAAACTTTTTAAAATAGATATGACCGACATGTATTATATTTTTAGCAACATACTCGGCGCACAACGAACGAAAAAGCTCCGTGTTCACGCAAATCATGATCAAAGAAAATTTCAAGTGGAGATCCTGCGCCTGTACGCCCACGCAAACGAGGAGGAAAAAGAGCAGATAATACAGAGATGTAAAGAGACAGGCTGTGACTACTCGTTTGAATGATGTGTTGTCGCCCGACGGGTTCATATATAGCACAATTACGCCTAATGATATTGTTTTTATGTTTGTGTGAATATTCTTTCTAGGCTTACGCTATCCATTATCCAGTAATCAGGATCGTGTTGCATTTAGAATAACTTTATATAAACATAATTATACTTTTTTTGAACTAATTATTTCTTAACCAAGATGTAAAAAATTAAAAAAGTTTAGAGTCTCCACTATAATTCCAAAACGGATACATTACAGTGAAGTGAGCTGAGCTCACTTATATATACTTTACAATCTTTTTTATATTATGAAAGAGGATATTTACGACATCTTTTTTGATATACTCGGCGAACATCGAACGAAAATGTTGCATATATATTTCCTAACACATCCTAGAAAATTTGAAGTGGAACTTGTTAGGCTTTACGCCCACGCAAGCGCAGAAGAAAAGGCGCAAATTAACAAAGTTTGTGCTGAGACCGATTTAGACTATTCCTTTGAATGACTTCTGTTTAATTGCAATCACCAACCTATTTTTATACTGTTCTGATTATTGAGCTAAAGCTGTAATAAAATTCCAATGTATACTCTACGCTTACTGGCAAGAGTTTATCATATACCCTATACCACAGCAGAAGAAAATTATGTGCTTACACTTTATCTCTCCCTTAATTTCACATCAGGAGTAATTTGCGGGAAAAATCTATTACAGGTAAATAAAAAAGTTCTGAGCCTACATTTCTCGCGAGTCCAGGACTTTCATTTTAGGGTAATGGGCATGAGTTATTGAAAATCGTAAACGCAAAAATCTCTCTGCATTTTCCTCAAATTCGGGAGATGTATTCGCTCTTTCGGAATTGATCAATAACTTATGGACATAACCCTATATTCAATGCAATCAAATGGACACGTCCTCATCAGCCCTCCCCAACAATTTTTTTCCCCTTTCTTCAAGATTAAAAATATCTATAAATAGTAATAATTTTAATTACCATGTACGTTTTTGAAATTGTTACTAATTTTAGGGCGGTTGGCTGGTGGAAGAAATTTCTTTACTATTGCTTCTTTTTTCAGTTTTCGGAGGTTACCTGCTAGGCATAATCTCAGGGCTTTTGCCTGGGATACATAATAATAATTTTGCCCTGGCCCTTGTAGCCTTTGCCCCTTTCCTTGCCGAAAAAGGCCTCTCTCCTTTTTATATAGCCGTGATAATTCTCTCAAATGCAGTCTCCCAAACTTTTCACGATATAATTCCCTCGGTATTTTTAGGAGCCCCTGACGGAGATACTGCGCTTGCAGTCCTGCCTGGACACAGACTCCTTCTCGATGGAGCTGGGGCTGAGGCTGTCCGCCTCTCGGCGCTCGGAAGCGCAGGATCCGTAGTTGCTTCCCTTCTACTCATATTACCTTTTTCCCTTTTCTTTGGAGCTATTTACCCTTACTTTGAAGAGCATATGGCTCTGATCCTGATTTTTATTGTGTTTTTGATGCTTGCAACTGAGAAAGGCGAGCAATCGGAAGATGAAGGCCCACTTGCAAAATACAAATACAAAGCCTTTGCCCTGTTATTGTTTTTGATCACAGGCGTACTCGGGCTCTTTGCTTTTTCCAAAGAGGATTTAATGGTCCCTATTGTAAGTTTCGGAGAGCCTTCTTCACTCCTGCCCCTCCTGAGCGGGCTTTTCGGAGCTTCCCAGCTGATTATAAGCCTCTTAACAAGCTCGAAAATTCCCGAGGAATCCGTTTCCAGGCTTAAGCTTTCCCAAAAAAGAATTGTAAGGGGAATTCTTACGGGAAGTGCTGCAGGTTCTCTTGTGGCATGGCTGCCAGGGCTCTCCTCGGCAATTGCAGCCCTTCTTGCAGGCCTTTTCGTGAAAGCCGATTTTGACAGGCTGTCTCTTAAGAAAAAAGACCCTGAGCCTGAGCTAAAAATCTCCAGAACCTTTCTTTATTCTGATCTTTCTGCCAGTAGACCTGATACTATTGAGAGTTCAAAAGAATTCATAGTCTCGATGTCCGGGGTGAACACTTCGACAGCTATTTTCGGGCTGGTAGCTTTTGTAGTAATCGGAAGGACCAGAAGTGGAGCAATGGTTGCCATTGAAGAAATTCTTGGAGCTGATTCGCTTAACTTCTCTATTTTGCTGCTTTTCTTTGCCGCTATAGTGTTAACTGCTCTTTTTTCCTACTTTTCCACAGTCCTGATCGGAAACAATGCTCATCATCTTCTTAAGAAAGTTAATTACACCAAACTCTGTACAGGTGTCCTTGTCGGGCTTGCAGTGATGGTTTTTCTCTTCACAGGAATTTTCGGGCTTTTCATTTTTATGATCTCAACTACTATAGGCATGCTTGCTTCTTTCATGAAAGTCAGGAAATCTCATGCAATGGGAGTTATCTTGCTGCCTGTGATCCTGTATTTTTTGTAAGATAAGGCAACTTTTTTGACATGGAAAGTCAGACATGAAGCTGGCGTCCAATCAGGCGGCGTGAATAAATATAAAACTTAAAATGTATTGGGTTGGAATTGTAAAGAAAGAAAAAACTTCGTTAAAAGTAAAACAGTAAAAAGTGCAAAAAATTAGCCAGGTTAAAGAAAACCAGTTAATAAAGGCAAAAAATAACGTGAAGATGAAATCGATTAACTGGAAGTAAACAACAAAACCTGAAATTTAATAGAGATAACGAAAAAAGGGGTTTGCAGGAGTATGAAAGAACAACTCGAACAGCGCTTAACTGAACTCAGGAAAGAATACGAATCAGGGCAGAAAATCCTGAAAGATATGGAACTAAAAATTGCAGAGCTGGAAAACAGAAAAGCTGGCCTGAATGAAACCGTTCTCAGAATAAGCGGAGCAATTGATCTATTAGAAGAGATACTCGGAGAAAGTACCGGCTTATCCGGGCAGGAAAGCGCGACAAGTTATGGGCTTCCTTCGGGAAACGTAGAGGTCCCGAATATTGTAAGACAGACCCTTGAAAAAGCCAGAAAAAACCTGGAAGAAGCAGGACTTGCGGCAGGAGAAATAATAGAGCAGAAAGGTATTTTGCCTATAGGGGTTATGGCCGGGGAAGTAATAAAACAGGAGCCAAAACCAGGGACAAAATTGCCAGCCGGCTCAGCTGTAAAGCTTGTAATTGCAGTTAAAGGTAAAATTGTGCCCTCTTCAGAAAGGAGATCGTTTTGCGAGTAATATCCAACCGCAACTGAAAAAGACTAAAATATAGTTTTAGAAAAGTAATACATTCCAGAGATTACTTTACCTTTGGAGTGAACTTAGTGAGTATTTTACCCAGTTCATTTAATATTTTAGATTTATCCTTTTGTTTTATCTTTTTGCTTTTCTAAGCATTTGGAGAAGTAAATATCTTTGAGACTCAGACTCATGAAAATATTTTTGAAAAGAAGTTCTTCAAGGAAGAAAAAGAAGTCTAAAAATTTTCCTAATCTTTGATATAAAAACAACTTTGGAATTGTTTAATTTTTTTTGAACTAAAATAGCAGCTTCTGCTCGGTTTTATAGCCGACATTTCAAGTAACAAAGATTAGAATTTAACATACATATATAATTATATATTTGTACTATGTTCATATAAATCCAAACTCTATTCTATTATTATCAAAATATGTCTGAATTTAAGTTAATAGGATAGAATAAATTATACAACATAGCATACCACGAGATCGAATATATCGGGTTTCGTGGCCGTCAAAGAATCTTTGAAAAATGAATAGTAAGTGGGGAAGAAAAATGAAAGGTAATATTTCTTCAATTTTACTGGCTTTTGTAGTTTTTGTTTTGCTGTCAACTGCCGCATCTGCAGCAGTTAACTGGAATATTTCACCATCAAGCCCATCCGTGGGCGATACGCTTATAATAAAAGGTACGGCTTCGCCAGGAGAAAACATCAAAGCTGCTATTTCTTTTGGAAAAACAATCGAAGTTTCGAATGGTCAATACCGTTACTTGCTTGAGAACGTGAAAATCCCAACAAGTACGGGAAATAGTTTTACTGTAAAAGCTACCGGGGTACAAAAGCTGAATGTTGGAGTTAAAGATGTTTTATGGATTACCAAAACTATAGGAGCATCCGGAGGAGTTGCAACAATATCACAGGCAAATATCCCTGCTGGAACATACAAAGTTCTGATTTCCGGTAATGCCCTGAAAGGAAAGTCTTCTGTAAATGCTATGATTACAGCTTCTCAGAATCTTAAAGCTGACTCAAAAGGAAGTTTCACATACAGCTATGATACTTCTGCACTGCCCGCAGGCAAGTATATTATAAAGATAGGGAATGTAGAAAAAACAGTCGAATTGAAGCCCAAAAAGTAAAAAATTTGTTATTGAGTTTTCTGCAAATCCAGAGTATCCCTTGAAATTAACTGCTGACAAAATTTTGGGATCACCAGTTTTATGGAATGATATTCTGGAGATAATACTCAACAACTTAAATCCCTTACTAAAACACCCCTACGAATCCCTTAGCTAAAACCATATGTACAGAAAAACCAGAATAAAACCAGAATATAAGTCCACCAATCCATAGCATGAGGTTTTTCTCCAATCCATAGCATGAGGATTTTCTTTTTATTTCCTCATGTAACCAAATAGTTTTTTATTTTATCCCAAAATTATTTCGCCTTTTTAATTTCTTTTATTGCAGTTATATATCGTATACAGGTAACCCACTATTTTACTTCAACTTCTAATTTGTTTCATTTTACATGATCATTCCAAGATACCATAATGAAATTGGAATTTACTCAACGTTTAACATTTTGCGTCACCTGCTATTGTATCGTGTATTGAACTTTCAAATGGTTTTGAATCTGCGAAATCATTTCGGGATACAACATTCCAGAATTATTTCCCTCGGAAATAATGGGCCCTGGTAATTCCAGAGAACTATCTTAATTTCTGATCTATATCGATTCAATGACAAAGCCCCGACTTTTCAGGCATTCTCATGGAACTAATCCTGGTTCCTAACCTAACAATACACTCTAAACTTGTTTGATGGTGTAAGATAGGGTTATACACACATTTGGATAAAGGGTTATTTAACCCTATAAATAAGGAGTATGACTTACAATGGGTGAAATAGATATCAGTGAGATCGATCCAGCGTGTAGAAATGCACCGACTAAGAAGATAAAAGAGGAGGGAGTGACAAAAATCCTCCACAATATTGATTCCTTTGTAGCAACTGGAATAGTACCAAAGGACTGGAAACCAAATGTCACCGGTTGGTTTGAAGATGAAATTGTCTGGAAAGGATGGCTCTATGCCCTACAGTATGAGGAAAACAAAAACGGTGAGATAACTAAACACTATGTTTGTGTGTATCCTAATGACTGAGGCTCTAAAGAATCTATAAAAAAATAAGATTAAAGAAGATCACTGGCAAGACAAAACGAAAGAAGATTAAAAAGAAGGAAGGCAGTAAAAGACTAGTCTTCTAACTAAATTATTTCCTTTTTGCTCTACTTAGAAATGCATCAATTCCTGTGAATATAATTGTTTTTTCTTTTGCGAGTGCATTTACATAGTCTGATTTATCGTAAAAAATGGTAATATATATTCAAGTTCGAATTCCCGAATCATTTTTTGAAAAACTGGATGGGTACACTGTTATAAATAATCTTTCTTGGAGACTATTTGACAAGTTTTTATCTGAGGATCAGTGACCCTCCTTGGACATCTCGAACGGGATCACTGACTCCTAACATCGTTTGTAACAAATGACCCTCATGAGTTATTTTATGAATTTCTAAAAAATGGGATGAATGGTGTTATTATCACTGCTAAATCCTTTACTTTTGAATGAATGATCCGTATTTGGTTTTATACAATATAGTTTCTTTTGATTTTTCGAATACATTTTCTACATTGATTATATTTTTTTCATTGTTTTGTGTTACAATATTAACTGAATTATCTGTTGATTTTATATTAACCCAAGGTTATTTTCCTGTAGCAATAATACTAGGATTATCTTTGTCTTTAGGACTCAATTCCTCAATCTCGATTTTATTCTATAGGAGGACCATTATTTAATTTATCTTAAAAGTAACTGTATTTTCGGCTCTGTAGAATATATATTTAATTCAACTGCAAGAGGCTGAAATTAGATCAATAAAAGTATATCAGGTTATTCAGTTCAAATTAATGGAGATTCGTTATTTCAGAGGATTTCTACAGAGCCCTATAATTATATTGATTAAAGTCATCCAATAATTCTAATCAGAAAAGGTATATCTTATTGAAAACGAAAATGATGGATATCATTTTTAATTCTGATATAAATATAACTCCGATTTGACGCATTAGATTAGAAGAGGTCAGTGTGGCAAGAGATTGACAAAGGAGTCCGGAATAAATATTCACCGGAAAAGCGAGGATTCCGAAATGAATGAGGAAAATAAAACTGCAAAAATAAATGAGGCAAAGCAAAAGGAGCTGGAAATGGTAGAAAAAACTGAAGAATCCGAGATTTCCAGGCAGCTTCTTAAAAGGGCTTGTAAGACCGACAATTATGAAGACAAGCTAAGGATGTATAATGAAGCCTTAACTCTGGATCCCCTATACCTTGATGCGTGGATTCAGAAAGGTTTTGCCCTGGACAGAATGGGAAGATCAAAAGAGGCCCTTGCATGTTATGACAGAGCCCTCGAAATTGAACCCAACAATCCGGGTATCATGTGCCTCAAGGGTTTTGCTTTCAATAACTTAGCAGAGTTTGAAAAATCGATAGAGTGTTATGATGAAGTCCTGAAAGTAAATCCTGAGGATGCATTTTCCTGGTATCAGAAAGGCTCAGCTCTGGAAAGTCTGGACAGATATATGGAAGCTATGGAGTGTTACGACAGAGCTCTTGAGATCGATCCTACTGATGCCCTTATCAGAGAGAAAAAATTAAGGCTACTTGAACTTATTTATAAAAAAGGGAATTTAACTAATTCTACAGACAGCGGTTTTAACTGAAATTAAATGGGTGAAAAAAGAGTAAAGAAAACATCTTTCAACCTTTACTGCATACTTTTTCATCATTATTATTAATTTTTCGCTTTTATTTTTTGCTTTCTTCCTTTTCTTTCCTGATATCTTCAACAACATCCATAAGTTTCTCTTTGATTTTCACGATAGCATCTACAGCATCTCCGCCTACCTCAATCGGAGCCCTTTTTTCCAGATCTGCCTGCATTAGCTGGAGGTCAAAGGGAATTTCCCCAAGGACAGGGATACCTAGTTCTTCGAGCCTGTCATTCACTTTTCCGGAACCGCCTTTATTAATTACGGCAGCAAGGTGCTTTATCCCGATTTCGGAGGAAAGTTTCTTGATCCTTTCAGCGGTTTCAAGGGATCTTGCCCCTGGCTCTACAACTACTATCATAAGATCCATGCCTCTGGTCGTACCTCTTCCGAGATGTTCTATTCCAGCTTCCATATCAAGGATCACTGCACTTTTTTCCTTAAGCATGAGATGTCTGAGGAGAGCTCTCAGGAAAGCAGAAGCCGGGCACATGCAGCCGCTGCCTCCCTTGTCCACAGTACCCATGACAAGCATCCTCACGCCATCAGGTCCTATTACTCCGTATTTGCCTGCAATGTCGTCCACTTTTGGATTGTAAATGAAAGCCCCGCCTTCGGCACCCGCCCTTTCCTGGATCAGGTCTTTAAAATCTGCCAATGGTTTTGGGGGTTTTTCTATTCCAAGAGAAGATGCAAGGTTCATATCCGGGTCTGCATCTATTGCCAGGACTTCATATCCATCCCTTGCAAGCAGTCTGGCAAGAGTGCCAGAGAGAGTTGTCTTTCCAACGCCGCCTTTTCCGGTAATTGCTATTTTTATAGGAGTTCCCCCTGAACATTGATTCTGATCAACTGAAATGGTTCTTTAAACGATTTTTCAAGATAGTTTTCTAAGCAGGGATATAGCCACCAAACTGTTTTATACTTATTCATTTGTGCCGAATTTTGCTGGTAGATCTCAAGCTCCTGAAAGAGACGCATAGACTGTATTTCCGTATCTTCCGATATTGATCCTGTCCCCGTTGTCCTCAGGTTCATTTGAATAATCAGAAGATATATATCCGGCGTCAATGCAAGGAGAGTTCACTTTGTCCTTAACCCATGTTTTTCCATTCCAGTGACCTGAGACAGACTGCAGGTGGTAGTCATGATTTTTCGGGTCTACAAAAAGAGGATCTACGTGGATATCAGTTGTTGAGTTTGCGTTTTTATAATCTCCGGCTGCATTGTTGTAAAAACAATTGTTTTCCAGCACGAATTCGTGAGTTCCTGAGAGATAGTTAATCACACCATAGCCTGTCCCTGCAGGGTCTTTGGTACGCTTCAAGGTACTGGTAATAATATTATTGCGGACAATAGTTATGCACTCTGTACCTGTCGGCAAAATGTCTGTTTCAGAGCTTGCAGAATCCATTTGAACTACGGCCGCATGGTAAACGCTATCAAATACATTATTTTCTACAAGAGTATCATGGAATCCATTTGTTACAATGCCCCCTACCCAATCGATACTGGGGTTTGTGCCGGTGTTGTAGAAAACATTATGATGGATATGAACGTTTCTTGCATCCTCTCGGGCTGAAGAGGGATCGGAATTAACAAGCCATATTCCTGGCCCATAGGTGTTATTGATGGTATTATCATGGATCTCGATATCATCCATGATACCTGCAGTCTTCTGTATCTGGATCCCTGGCCCACCTGCACTCCAGTCATAGAAAGAATTGATAATGTTATCGTGCAGATTTACGTGATTCGAATCCCATACCCTCAAACCGCTGTTGGTCCTGCATGTGATAGTATTATTCCAGGCTTCTACGTTATTGCAATTGATTGCAAAAAATCCATCGTGTCCCAGTTTAGAGATTCTGTTATTATAAAACTGAATATTTTCACTATTTTTTATCCTTAGTCCGTCTCCATGTCCATCATGCATAAGCATATTATACACCTTTATATCATTGCAATGAAGGAAATAAATCATATTATAATAGCCGTCACCTCTCTCAACTTCAGTATTACCGTCATGATTTCCATCAATTTCGAAATCTCTTAAAACAATATTCTCGTTTCCCGAATCGTTTATCTGCTGGATAAGAGGTTTCATAGTGGCCCAGCCTGCATGGTCAACAAGCTTAATCTTCACACCAGTTTCCCCTTCTAGAATCGTATTGCTGCCAATTAGAAGGGTGTCATCAATAACGTAAGTAAATGGTCCTTTAAGGTGCACAGTTGTATATTCAGGGTTTTCTGTTACAAATTTAAGAGCCTCATTTATCTGTACATGATCATCTTTTCCGTCACAATTGAAGTCTCCGCTGCCATCGCCGGCAACATAAATTACTGGTGCAGGAGTCTTACATAAACCAGTAGAGATATTTGCAAGGATTAAAAAAACTACCAGAAGAAGAATTTTTAGTCTTTTTTTCAATATCTAATCACCTATACACAATTTTCAATTATGTTCCTTGCGCAAAAATTCATGTTGTAGTGCGTTAATATTTTCCAGAAACTTCTATACTATAGAAAACAGACTTCATTCATATTTTTGTTCAATCTCTTACACAAACAACAGAGTTTTGCATATATAGTATCCACTATTTCATTTCTCATTGCCGGGGTTATCTGGGATGGAAATTCCAGTTCCAGAGACTACTGAATCCTATTGAAAAAAGTAATTGATTCAGACTTGGTTTTCTTCTTTTTCAGATATTCTAACTCTTATTTACCCGATTTCTAAAATATTTGAATCAAAAATATATTCTTATTAAGATGTCAATTATGTTTCTATAGTTAACACTGTAGATAAAGAAATCATAATATAAAAAAGGTTACAGATTAACTTTTAAAATTGAGAATCTAATTTGAAACCAGGTCTCAGGTACTTCAAAAATTCTTCTCTAATAAAGCTGATTATCGGTCAAAATTCTGATTTATCTGGTTTCAGGTTATCTACTCTTAATTATTTCTAAACTATCTGGCTCAACTAATACTCTCGGTTATTTATAAACTCAAACCCTTTTTCTAAAGCAACATGCTTGAGGTACTTTTCGAGATAGTTTCCTTCCTTCTTTGAAAAACCCGCATCTTTTGCAAGCCTCTCGAGTACTTTCTGAACTCCGGTCCCATACTGCATTGCTTTTTTTTCCTTCCAGACAAGTTCCTGTGGGAGAAGGTTTTCTGCTGCCTTTCTTAGAATGTATTTCCTTATATATAGGTCATCTTTTTTCAGGACTTTAAGTTCAGGGATAATTGCAAGCCCTGTTTTTATTACGTCTTTATCCAGAAAAGGTACCCTGAGCTCTACAGAGTTAGCCATTGTAACCATATCGTCTCTTTCAAGATTAATTGTGGAAATATTCTCAAGGTCCGAATAAATTTCCCTGTCAAGTACCTCTGGTCCCTGTTCAAGAAAGGCTTCGTGTCTTCTGTACCCGCCGAAGAGTTCATCTGCACCCTGCCCTGTCAAAAGGACTCGCTTTTCATCTGCTTTTGCGGTTTTTGCAACAGTATAAAGAGGAAGCCCGATTGCAATTGTCATGGGGTCAACGGATTCGGTCGCATAAATCACTTCAGGGACTGCAGCTTCTATTTCATCGAACGAAAGGAAGTGTATTTTCAGAGAATCCTGCATACCAATAGCTTCAGCCGCCTCTTCAGCCTGGGCAATGTCATGGGAATCAGGAAGTCCAACTGCGTAAAGAGAGATAGACGGATTAATTTTCTTTGCAAGAGCTGCTAAAAAGGTACTATCAATCCCTCCGGAAAATGCAATTCCCGAAGCTGATGTAAGCCTGAGCTCCACAGCCTTTTCGAGAGACAGCTTAAGGCGAAAAACAGCTTCTCCTTCTTCAGAAATCCTTTCCTGCGGCTTTTTAGTTTTAAGGGATTTTTCTTCAAAATTTCCGCTCTGGAGATTGAAACTCATAATACTGCCCGGAGGAAAAGGTATGGGGTTTGCGTCATTCTCCTTTCCAATATCTATTCTTCTCTCTGTTTCAGTATTTATTCCAGTACCTACTACAATATTTATTCCAGTAGCTATGCCAGTACCTGTTCTCGCCGCAAAGAGAGCCTTTTTTTCAGAGGCAAATATGATTTCCTGATTTTCTGTCCTTTTTTCTGAGACGTAATCTGAGACATAGTCTGAGAAATAAAACAGAGGCTTAACTCCGGCAGGGTCCCTGGCAAGCACCAGCTCGCCGTCAAAAGCGTATGCAAGAGCATAGTCTCCGTTTACTGTGGATAATACGGAAGAGACAGCATCTATGGGGTTATCTCCTTCCTTAATTCGAGTTTCTATCAGGGAAAAAAGCACTTCAGTATCGGAGTCGGCATTTATTCCTGATTTTGATGCAAGCTCTCTGAAATTGAAGATTTCCCCATTGAGTACGAGAGCTCCTTTTCCTATCAGAGGCTGGGGCATGTTTCCTGTAATTTTGAGCAGGGTATTGCCTATGCTCAGGTTTAAGGCCTGATATGTACCACAGGCATCAGGGCCCCTGTGTCTGAGGGCGGCAAGCATCTTTTTTACTTTTATGCTGATGGCATTTATGTTAGTATCAGGAGTTCCGAATGCTCCTGCAATTCCACACATAGTTACTCCTTTTTCTCCTTTTTTCTTTCGGTTTGCTGTATACACGCACTCTATCTCTATTTATCATTTTTCCATACGGAGGGCTGGGATTCTTTCTGAGAATAAAGCTAAGAAAAAGGGCATTGTTAACTAAATATAGTTAACTCATTATTTCTGTATTTCATTAAGAGAAGAACTGAATACTTTAGCATTTCAAGACTCTTAGTATAACACTTTGTCTTTCTTCTCAATCTTGCCAGAAAGTGTCTAAATATGCTGTTATATCCTTCAACAGTATACGTTTCTGCTTTTGATTGAGTATGAATTTTATCTGGAACGAACTCTGCATATGCCCTCCAGTGATCAGTCATCACTTTTTCAATCTCTTTTTCCTTTAACTTTTCCCAGAGATTTTGTCCAGTTTCTGTCCCTCTGCTGCCAAAAGAGCAGTTGATGAACTTTTTCCCAACTCTATCAACAGCAATCCAGATCCAGCAATATTTTTTTTGTTACCGATGTAAGTGTGCATCTCATCTATTTCAACAATAGAGATCTCATTTTCGCTTTTTAGTTCTTCTAACTCCTGACCAAATTTCTTTATCCATTTTTGGATAGAAACATGACTTACTCCCAAAAAACGCCCTATTGACCGAAATCCTAATCCTTCAAGATAGAGTTGTAAAGCCTGTCTCTTAACAGAAGGGGAGCTAGCAGTTGATTTTAGCTCTACTGAATAATTATATCCACAATCAGAGCATTTGTAGCGTTGACGGCCATCAACTTTACCATTCTTTATGTGATCGAGACTCTTACATCTTGGGCAGTTCATCAAGAGATATAAGTTCTCATAATATATATCAGTATTTAGATACCAATGCCAGAAAAAGATAGTCTCAGAGAAGACTCACCCTAAAATGTAAAATGAAGAATTTAATAAGAAGTATTTGATTTGAAAAGAGAGAACTGTTTTAAAGTATACAGTGAATTTTAAAAAATAAAGCCGTTTTTTATTTAGATCTTGGCCTTTACCCGGGCTTCATCCGGAGAATCTTCTCGCAGCACTTCTACGGCGTACAGAGGGTCTCCCTGCAGGGCAGCAAAGGGGTTCCTCGCGCTTTTTTCGTCACCTATCCAGACAGAGTTAGTGCAGTACATGCAACAGCAACGCGTTGTATACAGATTGTTTTCAGGCCTGTAGCTGCCGCAGCAGTTGATTCCTCGCAGAACTCCATGTTTGCAGAGGACAAGCTGTCTGGTAAGGTGCAAATCCTATTCAATATCTTCCTGAATCTGTTTCTGGTTTATTTGTTCTTTTGAATTCACAATTATACCCCGTTTATAATTATGTGTTATATACATTTAAAACTTTCTAAATCAGTATGTGTTTTTACAATATTGAAGTTCTTATAACATACTGGGTAATGGGATCATAGCAGGAAAATCATATCCAACCAATTGTGAAAACGGCAATGATTCTTTTTTAAAGAAACTTTTTATCTGTCTTCCTCATTTCTAAATATACGCAACGTTTTTAAGCATCTTATAATTATTATGGTGCTGACTGTTAATTATTACTTTTGATATCCTTAATCTGCATCCGGACCACTGAAATACAGGAGATGTAAGATTAATCTAAAAATTCAAAATTGAGGCTTTTAAAAATGCAGTACCAGGCAACAGTTAGAATTGAACAGAAGGCAGGTATTCTTGATCCTGAAGGCACTACCGCAAAAAGAGCCCTTGGGCATCTTGGTTACGAGGTAAGCAGCGTAAAGACAGCAAAGCTGTATGAAATTATACTCGAAGCTGAGTCTGCAGAGATTGCAGAGAAAAAAGTTGACGAGATGTGCCAGAAGCTTATCGCAAACCCGATAGTCCACAACTACACAATAAAACTCACGGAACTTAGCTGAGAATTTTCCCGTGGAAGATGGATTGAAACGTCAGAAAAGCTAAAGCTTTGAATGCTGAAATTGAGGGAAAAAAATGAAGATTGCCATTATTCAGTTCGGAGGCTCAAACTGCGATCTGGACGTCCTCCATGTCCTTAAAGATGTCGTGGGCGTTGATGCCGAAACTGTCTGGTACAAACAGGAAAATCTGACAGGCTTTGACGGAGTTGTTGTCCCTGGAGGTTTTTCCTACGGAGATTATCTTAGAGCAGGGGCAATTGCAGCCCGGACTCCGATTATGGATTCAGTGAAAAAACTTGCAGCCGAAGGAAAACCAGTCCTTGGAATTTGCAATGGTTTTCAGATTCTCACAGAAGCCCGGCTTCTTGAAGGAGCTCTTACAACCAACGAGTATCCAAAATTCAGGTGCCACTGGACGAACCTTAGAGTAGAGACAACAGATACGCCTTTTACCTCGAAATTCAAAAAAGGCGAAGTAATCAGGATGCCCATTGCCCATATGGAAGGAAAGTTCTATGCTGAAGAAAAAGACCTGGCAGAACTTGACGAAAACAACCAGGTAGTTTTCCGCTATGTGGATGAAAATGGAAAAGTAACTGATGAAGCTAATCCCAACGGTTCGCTGGAAAACATCGCAGGAGTAGTAAACGCTTCAAAAAACATTCTCGGACTCATGCCTCACCCTGAAAGGGCTTCAGAGTCAATCCTTGGTTCAGATGACGGCCTGCGGCTTTTCGAGTCTATGGTTGATTATATTGCCAAGAATTTCTAAATCTCTTTTTTTCTTTAATTTGTTTTCTATTTTTTATTAATCTCTTTATTTTTTATTAGTTGTTCAAATTTTGACAAATTTATTAAATTCCTTTGTTTTTGATTATTTGTTAAATTTTGATAATTTC
Source organism: uncultured Methanosarcinaceae archaeon (assembly GCA_963847185.1). GTDB lineage: Archaea > Halobacteriota > Methanosarcinia > Methanosarcinales > Methanosarcinaceae > Methanosarcina. Next base: position 23,603 of record CAWJYV010000003.1, read on the forward strand.
ATTTCTCTATTTTCAATCTTTTAAGCTTTTTAAGCTCTTTTTATTTTTTAAAAACTATAACTCTTTCACTTCAGTTAATTTACTAATTATATTTTTGAATTAATGGTATTCTCTACTTCTCATTTTTTCTCCTATTTTCTTTTTTCAAAAACAAACTCTCAGATTTTAATTTTCGGGCGCCTCTCATAAAATAGATATCCTGGTCGCAAGAAATCAATAAGAGAAGCATATAAAAAGAAGTTCAGATTTATTATTCAGGATATATATTTCAAAATGTATTTATTGTTCCACATTATTAATGTTATGAGTTATTATAAAGACAGTGTTTATTTTTCTGTCTTTATAACTTAATTATTTAAGGGGAGTACGGATTAATGAAAAGCGAGTCAATTAAAAATATTTGTATAATTCTTATTCTTGTGCTTGGGATAACAGTGAGCCAGGCAGGTGCTGCAGTTATAACCGTGAATTCAAATGGGGGAGGAAACTATACTACAATCCAGGAAGCAGTTGATAGTGCACAAAACGGGGATACAATTCTAGTATTTCCTGGAATATATAACGAAAATGTAAGAGTAAACAAAGAACTTACAATAACTTCAAACTCCTCTCTCACCGGAGACGAGTTAAATCGAACATATGTATTGGGAGCTAATCCTGATAATGATGTTTTTTCCATCAACTCAAATAATGTAATAATAGAAGGTTTCTTTGTTTCAGGGGGTCCTTCTGGAACGGGACAAAACGAGGTGGGAATTTCCCTTAAGGGAGCGAACAGCTGTTCATTAATTAACAACGCCGTGATATTGAACGATATTGGAGTTCTTCTCTCGGGCGCTCAGGGTAATAACCTTACCGGCAATCTCATAAGCCTCGGAAATGAAGGAATTTCCCTTGTGAACTCTCAGCAGAATGTACTGTCTTACAACTCGGTAGTAGCAAATAGCAAAGGAATTTTACTGAACAACTCAGTCAATAATAAAATTGATAATAACACAGTAGACTCAAACTCAGTAGGAATTTATCTAAACTCAGCAAGCGGAAATACATTTGCCTATAACCTCATCTCCAAAAACGACCATGGATTTTCTGGCCAGGCTTCACAGTCCAATTACCTGATCAATAACAGTCTGTACATAAATGGAATTGGAGTGGAGCTTAAACAGTCCTCAAATAACGCAATCTTTGCGAATGAATTCATTAACTTCCTTAATGCCATAGATGATGGAAATAACATGTGGAACAGCAGTTCTGCAGGTAATTACTGGAATAATTATAATGGAACGGATGCTGGAAACGGTATAGGAAATACTCCGTATTACATCAACGTAACAACAGGAATTGCAGATTACATGCCTTTGATTAACTCGACTTTTTCAAGTAGTGAGTCTGCAGGACAGGTATAAACAGTAATTAAGAAACAATAATGGCCAGGAACAATAGGCAAGATCAAAAGTAACTGAGTGGCTCTTTAGTTAAAAAATCCATAAACAATTGCCACAACTTATTAAATAGCAGGGATAATTCATTTGCAATCCCTGATATCTTTTTTTCAAGAAATAATCTTAATTAATGCTTTGGGGGCTGAGAAGCTTTTTTGTTTATCTCATTTATTCCTCAGCGTTTATTCTTTTTCAGTCTCTATTGTTTTTCAGCCTTTTTCAGCTCTTCTCTTATATTTTCTACTGTCTGCCAGGAATGCCTTACAATACCTGGAAACTCTCCACAGTGCTCTTTTCCCCATTTAAGCAGAAATTCCTTTGTTTTAGGATCCGAAGGATATCCGCTGCCGAAATCCACGTGCCATTCTTTCTTGAGCTCTTCAATCAATTCGTCCCTTCGCACCTTTGCAATGATAGAGGCTGCCGAGACAGTCGGATAAATTGCATCTGCCTGGTGCATGGAAATAATCTCTATTTTCTTTGCATGCTCGGGACTGGTTTTAGCATACTGTTTTCGAAGGTTTTCGGCAAACCTTTCAGCTTTGACATCAGCAGCATCTGCATACACAAGATCAGGTTTTAGCTCTTCAAGCACTTTTGCAAAACATACCACCATAATCTCGTTCATGCTCATGATCTTCCGAAGTTCGTCTATCTGAGAGGCGCTGACCTCAAGAATAAAAAAGCCATCTGCATGCTTTTTGATCTGGACTGCAAGCTGCTCCCTTCTTTTAGGCGTCAATTTTTTGGAATCAGCAACTCCAAGCACCTTAAGGATATGAGCCTTAGATTCATCGATTTTTACGCCTCCTATGCACATTGGCCCGATTACAGGCCCTTTTCCGGCTTCATCAATTCCTGCGATCATCATTCTCTGTCTGCCTCCTGGTTTGAAGGAAGAGAACTTTTTCATTTATAAAAGTAGTGAAGGTCTGTTTTACAAAGTATTAAAACAGGACTCTATAAGAATCTTCTGAAAAACAAACTTCCATTGATTTGAACTTAATAGCATGATACATTTTTCCGATTCATATTCCTCTTCTTGCAGTTAGTTAATAGAAGATTTCTACAAATCCGTTTTTGAGGTTTCTATATGCAGATAAAAGAGGAAAATAGGTTTAGAGTTAAAACCTTTTAACCTATCTTTTATTAAAATTCAGTGGCAATATATTGAAAATGAAAATCTGCTTATAAAAATTTGATTTCTTAGAATATGAAAAGTATAATTTAAAAACAAATACTCTCAAAATTTTTTTATACTATTCATACATATTTATAACTATGTTTCTCGGGTTTCCACAATGGTATGTCCTTTTTTTATTAGTCTTGTACCTCTTCTTTGTTATTTTATTTTGCATGTCAATCAATTACATCTTGCCTACAGCAAGTACTGACAAATTTGATGATGATTACCATCGGGTGATGCGATGTTAAAAAGAAAATTAGGAATCCTATTCCTATTAAGTTGCCTTATTCTTGTAAGTGTTCCTGCTGTTTTATGCAGAAGTCCCGCACCGACAGTTTACGTTGCAGGAGATGGAAGTGGAGATTTTAACTGCGACGGAAAAGACGACCACGTACAGATTAATCAGGCTTTAAAGTTTGTTGCAGAAAATCCAAGTTACACAACTGTCCACCTTAAAGGACCTTTTACCTATGTTATTGACAGCACTCTTTTAATCGGCAGCAATACGACTTTTGAAGGGGACTCTACTGCTGTGATCAAGCTGGTCGACAATGCGGGCTGGACTACGATGAAACCTCTTATCCAGCAGATGAGCAGCTCAGGGAATGATAATATTGTAATAAGGGGTTTCGAGGTTAATGGAAATCACGATGGGAATTCCAAAATTTCTAAGGGTAGAGGTTACTACAATATAATCTACTTCATTCGTTGTAATAATGTAAAAGTATACAATATGTATATGCATGATGGACATGGAGACGGACTAAGGATAAAAAATAGTGAAAATGTTCAGTTTTATAATAACAGAATCTCTAAACTGGGACACGATGGATTTTTTGCAATCAATTGCAATAACGTAGAAGCCTGGAATAATACTATCACATGCAGGACCAACAGCGGCCTTAGAGTAACGGACTCAAACTACATCAAGTTCCATGATAACTTAATCGATTCCTTTTACCACTGGAGTGCAGGCGGCTCTGGAATTCTGATTGAAAAAACAACAGGTATCGTTAACGACGTAGAGGTATATAATAATACCATCAATAACACTTACGGGCCTGGGATGTGGCTGATAGGCTGGTCAGATTCTTATTCCAAGGAAGAAGCACAGAATGTCCACATTCACCATAATATCTTCTATAGCACCGGTACGAATCCCAGTATTGACTGGGTAGGAGGAATTTTAACCAGTGGATTTTACGACACTCTCATCGAAAACAATGTCTTTGACAGTGTATATCATGCTGCAATTATTAGCATGTATCCTACAGGTACTCACATTTATCCTACATATGAAGTTCAGCCCAGCCTCTCACCTACAGGTACAGGATACACGACAATTGTCCGTAACAATATTATCGTAAACACTCTAAAATGCAAAAAAGACTCAAAGTGGGGGATATGGAGTGATCAATAAATTGCCTGAAACACATTCCTTTATTCTGCAAAATAACTGCCTTTACAATAACTCAGCAGGCAAATATAAAAACTGTACATCGACAAGTGATATTTACGTAAACCCACTTTTTGTAGACCCGAAAAAACATGACTACCACTTGCAATCTACTTCAGGCCGCTGGAATGGAAAAACTTGGGTTAAAGATAGAGTGAGCTCCCGTTGCATTGATGCAGGTTATCTTTCTTCTGATTATTCAAATGAACCTGAAGACAATGGGGACAGGATCAATATCGGGAGATATGGAAATACAATTTATGCATCAAAATCAAATACGTCAAATAATTATGATGCAGATGGAAATAACTTCAGTTATTCTGTGAAGATATATGACAACCGTCTGCGTGAAGCTTCTCCTACCAATGTCTTAGGGAGTAATTCATATCTCGATGTTGGGGGAATGAGTACTGGCAGGTACAGGGATATTATGTGGTTCAATTTAAGTGAACATGTTAATACCACTAAAATAAGCAATGCAACCCTCTCTCTGGTCTGGTATTATCCAAGAAGTTCACGGGCAAATGATACGATCGTTGAAATTTACAGGCCTGCTTCCTCCTGGAATCCCAGCTATGTGAGCTGGAATAATAGAGATAAAGGCATTGCATGGAAAAACCCTGGAGGAGACTGGTATGATAAAAACGGAGTCTTGCAGGGCAGTACTCCATACGCAACTCTTACTATAAAGGCCCGTACCTTACCGAACAATACTTCCTGTGCGCTTGATGTGACTGATCTCGTAAAAGAGTATGTCAGTAACAAGTATGCTAATACAGGTATCCTGATAAAAGCTCGCACTGAAAGAAACAATTATATTGCTTTTTACAGTGCAGAATACGGGAACACAAGTCAGATTCCAAAATTGAATATAAATTATGAATAAAGCATATTTTCAAGGAGTTTTCTGGAATTTCGGCAGTGTGTAGATTCTTCTGTAAAATAACAAATTTTAAAAAGTTGTTGGGCAGACAATTCCATATCGGAAGATCAATTATGCTCATCTTACATAAAAAATTGACTTCAAATTTACAGAAAAATCTACACACTGCCGTTAAACAAAATCTTTTGCTAATAATTGGATGAGATTATTTGAAGAACAAATTAAAAGTGTAATTAATTCATGAGTTGACTACAATTTTAACTGAATAACCTGATACACTTTTATTGATTTAATTTCAGCCTCTTGCAGTTGAATTTGATATGTTTTCTACAGAGCCCTTTTTCTAATTTTATACTAACTACTTCTCGTAAATTTTGCTTAATTCAGTTTCTCAAATTCCGAATCTCCGGTTTGCCAGATCGCCCATCAAAGCTGTATTATGTTTGCAGGAGTTTCAGTTATTTGAAAAATAGTTGTCTATTTAATAACTATAGTGCTAACTTAAGTGGAATCTATAATAACTAATTACATTTTTTATTTTTTCTTATTGTTACATCCTTTTTTATGATCTTATAATGGGTGTCATGGATAATGCTATTTTCATTAGATCGCAATTTTTATTTTTATCCTTTGTGTTTTCATATAGAACTCATAAGTTTCTTTAATTCCATCTCTCAATGAAATGTTAGCCTTCCATCCAAGGCTACTTAACTTGGTTACATCCATCAGTTTTCTTGGAGTTCCATCGGGTTTTGAAGAATCATACTTAATTTTTCCTTTGAACCCTACAATTTCTTTTATAATTTTCACAAGTTCACTAATTGGAACATCCTCTCCAACTCCGATATTCACAAATTCTCCTATTTCAGAAAAGTCATAATTCTCCATCAAAAAAACGCATGCATCTGCCATATCGTTAACATGCATAAACTCCCTTAATGGTTTTCCAGTGCCCCATACGATAACTTCAGGTTCGTTGTTTACCTTAGCTTCGTGGAATTTCCTTATCAATGCAGGCATGACATGTGAAGTTTCGAGATCAAAATTATCGTTTGGTCCGTAGAGGTTGGTTGGCATTACGGAAATGAAGTTGGTTCCATACTGCTGGTTATAGTGTTTGCAAAGCCGGATACCTGCAATTTTTGCTATTGCATAGGCTTCGTTTGTTTCTTCAAGGAGACCTGTAAGAAGATATTTTTCTTTAAGAGGCTGTGGGGCAAATTTTGGATAAATGCAAGAGGAACCCAGAAAAAGGAGTTTTTTTACACCATATTTATAAGAAGCATGGATAATATTTGCTTCAATCATCATATTTTCGTAGATAAATTGGGCAGGGTAAGTGCTGTTAGCAAGGATTCCACCAACTTTTGCTGCAGCTAGGAAAACATATTCAGGCTTTTCCTGCTCAAAAAAATCGTTTACCTCTTGCTGTTTGGTGAGGTCAAGTTCTTTATGGGTGCGGAGGAGGAGATTTGTGTAGTCTTTGGATTCAAGTTTTCTTTTAAGAGCCGAACCTACGAGACCACGGTGTCCGGAGATGTATATTTTTGATTCTTTGTCCATATAATTACCCTCAGATGCAATCCACGATTTTTTTAATATCTTACTTTACTCCCCTATATTGTTCCTGGATATTTGATTTTTAAAATATATTATATCTCAATTCAGTCAGTTACTTGGAAATATATCCAAACCTTTTTTTCAAATGCTATAATGTACATTAGAGAAAGATTACTATTTTTACGAAGCATAAGCCCTTTAATCTCAGTTATATTATGATTTGTAATTAAATCACATGGATAAATTTTTTAGAACGACATTCGATGTGCAACTATATAAATTTATTTAAACTCTTATATTTATATAATAATTATTGGGAAATAACATTATTGGAAGAATTTTGACAAGAAAAATGTAGTTATAGTATGAAACAACAAGCTTTGAAAAATAATCCTAAGATAAAGTAGAGTCACAATTTCTACAAATATAGTTGAGAAGACTCAGTTCTAAAATCTAGTGATAAAAGTAAGTGTAACATCACTACACAAATTTATAATCCTATAATTATGTAATGATGTTACGGCAAAAAACGGTGACTATAAATCTCACTCTTAATAACTTTCAGAATTTCTTTTTCTCATATATCTTTTTAATAGTTTTGATAATGATTTTCGGTCGTGGGCATGAGTTATTGAAAACTGTAAGCATAAGAATCTCTCTACATTTTTCTCAAATACAAAAGATATACTCTCTTTTCGGAATTGATCAATAACCCGCGTACACGACCTTTTTTCTACCTTTTAGATATAGAAAGAAAAAATTTTGTAAATGGCTTACTTCCTTGCTTTAATCTTCTCAAAGAGCTGTTTCAAGGTGTCTTCATTGCTCTTTGTAAACCCGAAGGGTGAGTTTGTGAAGGGTTCAAAGTGCACAGGTACATCATCAAGCCTGTAGAACGTTCCTTCACACTCCATGGCATCAATAACACCTGGAAGCACAACATCCGATACAACTGTGGTCGGGCAGGGAACAATATCCAGACATACCAGGGGAATCTCGGCAAGGTAAGCGGCACAGTCAGCAGGGATATGGCTTACAAGGTCAGCACACATCACAAAGGCTGCATCCACGTCTTTTTCTCTGAGTACATCCACAGCTGTAAATTCTCCAGGGTTATAACGTGGAATTCCGCGCATGAAGTCAAGCCCGAAGGGGTAGCCGTACATATAAGAAGCTACCTGGTTAAAGCCTGCAACGTTACAGTGGCCGCGAAGAGCTCCAAGAGTAAACTTGGCGTAATTGTTTAGCTCCTTTACGAGGTTCATGGCAATTTCGGAATTCCTGTACTTCCCCATTGAAGATGCAAGCCCGAGGCCTACTGTAATAGCCCCAAAGTTGCAGTTTTTCATCATATCGAGCATTTCTTCCATGACAGAGATGGGCACTCCAGTGATCTCTTCTACTGAGGAATGAGGAGTTTTTCCATGAAGCAAAGTAAGAAGTGCACTGATCAGTTCATAATCTGAATTGGGTTTAAGCTGCACGTGCAGGTCTGAAGCTTCGGTAGTTGGAGTTTTTCTTGGGTCCACAGTGATAACTGTCCTGTCAAAACGCCCTCGTTTGGTCCAGTAACCTCTTGGGAAAACTCCATACCTGGACATCTGCCTGGGCATGGATTCAAGAGGATTTGTACCCCAGTAAATGATGAGATCTCCCCTGTTTTTCTTCTGGCCTTCGGTTGCACCGACTTTTCCTGCTTCCTGGATTCCCATAGCTGTTGGCCCGTGACAGACAGTCGAATTGGAGTCAACAAGCGCACCAAGATATTCTCCGATTTTAAGCCCTACTTCGTGTGCTTCACAGGAGGTTTCACTACCCATGAAAAGCAGAGGACGCTTTGCCGAAACAAGAATATCGGCAGTTTTTTCGAGAGCTTCATCCCAGGCAGCAGGAGTCAGTTTTCCGTCAACTTTTACAAGAGGCTGTTTGAGCCTGTGGGAACTAAAAATTTCCTGAAATTTTGCGTTTCCCATTTTACATGCGTTTCTAGCTTCAATTTTTCCGTCCCCGAACTCAACCTGGATGTCGTCACAGGTTGCCCCGCAAACAGGACAGATTATATTTTTGTAAATCATGTTTACTCCCCTCCGACATGATATAAAATGCTCTCAGGCAAACCCCTAAAAGCTCCATAGTATAAGTTAATTATTTATCCTCTATTGATAAAATTATCCTGTAAAATAATTTTGAAAAATCACTTCCTGGTGACTATCTAATTTAAACAGATATTCTCTATATAAAGTGTCAAAAAATTTAATCAGAGCTAGTTTGTTTCGAGAAAAAAAGGTTTATTTGATTAAAGGAAAGAGCTGATAATCTTCAACTTACTTAGAGCCTCTACTCCCAATTAAAAACAGCTTCTTTATCTATTTTAATACAAAGTGGGGCAAGGCTTATACCTCTCTTTATCCTAATGATAGCTCTGGCCTTTTAGATTAGCTTCTAAGCATATGCGCCTTCGGGATAGATATACTGCACCAGCCTTCACTATATCCCAGAAATTTCTCAAGGTCCCAATCTGGGATGTCCAGAAAAACATGGTCGAATAGTTATAAAAGAAGCAAAGGTTATAGGTTTAAGGTATTCATTTTACTCGTTTTAATTATGCTGTGGAGCCGTCAGATATATATTTGGTCCATTTCGCTACGAGCGATAGCTCTGGACATTGTAAGTGGCTTCTAGTCAGCTACAATACGGACAAAGCTTATCATGTAAACATATCCATTTTAAAAAATAGTTATAATGTAGACTAAACTTTAATGAGTAAATATAAAAGCATTTTTAAGCTGACAAACTATCCATAAAAATAGAAATATCGAGGGTTATCATGAAAGACTTAGAAGTAAAAATGCTGGACGAAGAAGACCATGTTTTTATCGAAACATTAAGGAATCTTGGGATGTCAAGAAATGTCGCTACAACCATGGCATATCTTATGAATGTAGACGAATCTTCAGCCCGGGAAATTGAAGTAAGTACTGGATTAAGGCAACCCGAAGTAAGTCTTGCAATAAAGTTAATGCACAGCCAATCTTGGGTCAGTGTGCGCTCGGAAAAAAAACCTGGAAAAGGGCGACCGATGAAGATTTATTCTCTTACGGCGCCAATTGACGAGATCATAAGTTATTATGAAGACAAGATTTACAAAGAATCTCAGGCAACCATCTCTGCAATCAAGAAGCTGAAAGTGATGAGCAAAAGTATGCCCATTATTCTCTCAAAGTGAAGGATTTCAAACAGGTTAACCCACAATGGTTAACAATCTTTTTCAGGATCACCATTATGGGAAAAACATTTAATATGGACCACTTGCTTATGCACATTCCCATTTAGCTTTTCTCTCTGCTCATCCTTAATGTGCAGCTGGTCCTTCGATAGGCAAGGCCTTCATGCTCGGCGTTCTTACTTTCCTTATCCCAAGCGATAGCCCTGGCCTTTTAGATTAGCTTCAGTTATGTGTCTTCGGGATAGATATACTGCACCTCCTTCCACAATTATCCCAGAAGCCTAAATTTTAATGTCAGTGTCCCGGATTTGGGACATCTAAAAACATGTTCGAAAAGCTCACTAGATGCTGATGCAATCGAGGTAAGCGGAAACTGGATAATGCTATCCTCTAATAAAGAAATTTATTTAAAGAAGAGGCAGCGGCAATAGCTAAAGAAAATAATATTGCTTACCTTGTGACCGGAGGCAATCGTGACTCTGCAGAGATGGAACGACTGCTGAATAGCACAAACATCGAGTACTTCGGGTTGGCAAGACCCTCTAATTGTGAGTCGGATCTTGTTAATCGCTATGAAAAAGAATATACTGTACAGACAAGGTGCATCAGTTGCAACGCATGTCTTGACCTAAACAATGGGCTTATGCATGCTAAATTCGGATTAAGGCTAATATCTAGAAAGGGTAGTTTTTGAAATAATAAGTAGTCAAAATGCTAATTATGGAATATTATAAATTATGAGCCTATCCCAAAACTTAAATTTGTGTCCCTGGATCTGGAATTTGAAATAACAATTAATCTTATGATACGGAAAATGGTTTTCAAAATCTTATTGATGTCGAATAAACATTAGTTTTGGGATGAACTCAAATAATATATCCCTGTGTTTATTACAGGCCATGTAGATAGTTCTTCAAAGTTATTCAATCACAAAGACAAATTCATAAAATTATATACAAACTTCATGCCACACGAGAACAATGCCAAACCAATCCCAACATAAAAGAATCCTATGAAAAAAGCTGGCAAAAGACTAAGTTTCCGAATAGTAGTTCCACCTAATATCATTACCACCATAATCAGGTATGACTTTTTATCAAAAAATTCCATAACAAACATTTTCTTTCTATCATCCTTATTTATTCGAATCGTGTGCTTTTCAACTAATTTAGAGAAAATGAAAAGATAAAATACTGAAAATACTGAAGCAGCTAAAAAAACACTAAAAATATATCTCCCTTGATTTATAAAAAATGGTAATCCAGTCTTTATTACCATTATTCCAGCAAACATCCAAACGACGCCTGCAATCAAAATTAAATATTTATTAGGAATCGATGATATCTGTTTGAAGTTGTTTTTCATATTTATTATTTAACCTTACATTCGACATAAAAACTTATAGTATTATGGCTCTTTAGTATTGCACGTAATTTCTTCTTAATAAGTAATATATCCCTGAGTTTATTTCAACCCAGGAGGATAAAATAGGGTTTATTGAATATCTGGTTCTTGCTCTTGTTCCACTTTAATGTCTGCACTTGTGTCCTTCTAAGCAATTAGCCTTGGATCGTCAAGCTCTGGCACGAAGAAAATCAAGGTCTTTATCGAATAATAAAGCTTAGGTCTTAGTAATCGATTTTCAAAGCTTCTTTCCTTATTCTCTTCATGAAGTGCCATTGGAACTATGTCTGCTTTATTTTTGCATAGATGACTCTTTTAAAGACATATTCTTCGAGAAATCTTGACTTGTTACAAGATACACTGGCATTATTTGTTCACTCCCTTTATTGAATATTTTTAGACCAATTTGGGTAAAAAATTAAACATAATTGTATAAATAACTTTGTATAAATATTTTCAATTATCGATGAAGGCAACCATACAAGATTACTATTCCAAAAAAAGCTAAAAACGATACAACGAACAAAATTTACAAATATTTTCAACAAGAGTTTATATTTTGTAAGAACTAACCTGTCACCTGAAGGGGATATTATAATCATATTGCTTACGGAGTTGATAAAATAAGTACACAGGCAGAAGCAATAGAGCTTATCGAGAAGCATAAGGAAAGCATAGAGTATCTTTCGAAGTTTGGAAACCCGCTTGAAAAGGCAATCATAAAAGCCATAATATCTTTAGCCGAGGTGGAATAATGCCCCTAAACCAGGATCAAAGACAAATAAAGTACGAGCAGGCTGCTGCAAGAAATGAATTATTTAAAAAGGTAGGGCAATCAAGGAAAGTAAAAAAAGAGCAAATATTAAGGAAAACTGTGCCATAATCACCTTCTCGAAGACCTAAATGGTCCATTAACACCTCATTTTTACTTCTTTTATAGCTTTTATAAATTTAGAACCTATCCGAAAAATCTTATATTTCAAATTATTATGTGTTTTTTTAGGACTTATTCTACTTTTTTGTCTCGGTAATATCGCGCATGATACCTTCGCTAAAGAGTGGCCTGCCATTTTGATCCTTGATGATCGTAAAATGATCGGCGAACAATCGGTATTTGCCATCCTTGTGTTTGAACCGATACTCTAGAGTTCCGAAGCCAATCTTGCATGCGTGGGCTAATTCATCAGTAACTAGGTGACGGTCATCGGATGAACGAGATTAAAGGACTCACTCATGCTGCCCATCTCGGTCATCTCCTGGACAGAGAAACCAGTAATCTTTTCTACAACTGGGTTCATAAAATCGACACTGTCGATCTGAAGGTTCCGCCGATAAGCTACATCGAGTGAGTTTTCCACTGCCCGCTTATCTACAATAATATGAGTGCCAGAATTCCTTGACTTTTCATTCATTAAGTATCACCAATATAAAAATGACTTTGAAATGCTGTATTTGATTGCGTGTTAGTAACTTCATAAATAAATTAATTTCTATACTATATTAACTCTTTTCAACTCCCTTTTTCCAATTTGAAAAAAAATTGCACTGATTGGTGGTACCTACTTCAAGATAGATTCTTCTCGATAGTTTGACCAGCTCTTTGATTTTAAGTCCATTATACGTGCTCTATTTTTTATACTCATTAGTTGAAGGACTTTCAATAATTTATGACAGAATACATCCAATAATCCTCTTCGTGGCTGGAGCGTTAACACTTTATGACATTCTTTCAGTCCACCAAATAATGATCTCAGCAGATTGAAATATATCGATTTTTTTCATATTGGCTTGTATTGACGAAATCGTGTAAAAAAGTTTGAAAAATTACTTGGCTATCGATTCGAGATAATTGAATCTATTAGTAGATGTAGGGGGGTGTAAGCCTGGAATATCCCGATCTCCTTTTCTTGTGTATACTTAGATTTCTGCACTTTATTCTTCTCTTGATCTTTGCCTATGGGAAATTTGTAATAAGGCTCTGCCTCTCATCTCTTTCTCTTATTCTTGAGACCCAATGCCTACGAGCCATCTTACTATGGAAACAACACCAACTTTAAGCCAAATAAAAATATAAATCCAGCCACAAAATTCCTGAATTTTTCCTGAGGTATTCTTTCAACTCCTCTTTTCCCAATCATTACTCCTATTAAAGATGCTGGTATAAAGATCAAAAAGCCTGATAGAATTGATGGCTCCAGTACAGTATCACCTTTGAGATAGGTCACTATTCTCGTGGAGTCGATTACTAAAGATATGGCACCTGCAGTAGCAACATAAACAGCCTTTTCCAGGTTGAAAGCACTTAAAGCAACCGCGTTTATCTCTCCCCCTATGCCGAAAACTCCCGAAAAAAATCCCGTCAAGGCTCCACCGGATATTGCTACTGATAACCTTTGACTTAGCTTGAACGCGCGGTTGTAAATGATAAAGATGACATAAGCTATAAGAAAAATCCCTAGTGCTCTTGAGAGAAACTCTCGAGAAATTCTCAAGGTTAAGGACGATCCTATAAAACTCGTAACGAGTCCGGGAAGACCGAAGGCAAGGAATAGCTTCCACCTAATACCCTTCCGAAACAAAAGTAGTTTCCAGACATCGTTAAACCAATGAACTATGCCTACAAACAGCAGGGTCTGAGGTATAGGAAGAATTAGCAGGAGAACAGGCACCATGATTGTTGATATTCCAAATCCGGCCAGGGTCCCGATTGCGCTTGCTAGCAGCGTGAGCAATGCTATATAGATTATTTCCCCATACACAAACGTATTTACTATTTAATGGCATAAATGTTCACAGTCTACTGATTTTTTAATAATGTTTAAGCTAATTTTGTTTTAATTTGTTAGAACAACAAGCTCATTCCAAAACTCAAAATTGCATCTCTGATTTCAGATGAATCAATCAATATAAGTCTCGGTCGTAAACATGGTTACATTGGAAGGAAAATAGATATTATTAGACACAATCTAGCTGAAAGATTGATTAAGACCGCAAAACTTATTGTCTTAGATTCTATAACAAGTAAATAAGTTCTAACTCTATTGACGAACTGTTGAGAGGTGAACATATGGCTTGTAAACCAAAGGACGGCAGCGCAAAACCAAAACCAAAGAAATAACTTCATGATATAAAGTAGGGCCTTACGGCCCTAAAACTTCTACTTATTTCTTTTTTGACTGAAACTTAACTCTCAAACTACTTATTTCCATAATATCCTGAACCTAAGGTTGAAATTACTCAGAATAAAGATTCAAACCTTGTGACGAGGTTGTTAGAAGGCATTTCGGGCTTATAAAATGCTTTATAGAGAATCCTTTATGAAAACTCTTCTATTTCAATAACTAGATAATTTTATTAATAATAGGCAATTATTGAGACCGATTATCACTAAAGAGAATAACCACCTCTGAGATGATTAAAAAATGGACTCAATGGAAAAAATCTTTGGAAAAACCGCACAAATGACGGTACTTAAGAACCTGATCGAAAAACAGAACGAACCAACCTACCTTTCAGGAATAGCTCAAGAAACAGGATTGTCTCACGCCAGTGTATCAAGGGTTATCGCACCTCTGGTTTCATCAGGCGTTGTTCAAGAAAAAATGTTAGGAAAGCAAGTAAGACTTTTCCAGCTCAATGCGGAAAGCGAAGCAACAAGTGCCATAGTTGAATTTTATAGTAAAATCAACCAGATGGTAAATTAGGTCTAAGAACGTGTCTTAAAATTCGAACAATATCTGCGCAATTGGATAACATGTACCGTAACTTCAATTCAGCTCGTAAATTTATTACATCGGACTTATTCGCTATCTGTACAAAATCAAATATATCAGGCATTATGGTTGAAATTTACACTTCAGGCATTTAACGGCTTAATGTATTATTTTTCAGTTAAAATGCGTAATTCCTGTTCCAATTGTAGAATCGAATTTAATTTTAAGACACGCTCTCAACCTGTTCATCTTGCTATGAACATCTTTTGCTTCATATGATTTATTTGATAATAGTATAAATGTGTACCCTCTGGGCATAATAATATCCTTTTCGCCAATCCCTCTACAACAAATCATTAAAATCGATAGGAACTAGAATGAAATGCTCAATCCCTGCTCAATACGCAGACATTTCAAGCAAATTACTTCATTTTTAAGCTTATTTCCTCGAGTTCTGAACAACTCTTCACTCCTGACCGAGGCTCAAAAAGCTTTTAATATCGTGAGAATATCGATATGATAATATGATAATGGAGAAAACAGCAAGAGAAATGTACGCGAAGAACCGCGAAAAAATCATGCAAAAGGCAAGGGGTTCCAATAGCGGATTTTTTGGGGTGGGATTCTATAATAACTTCAACGTTTTACTTTCGGAAAAGAGTACCAAGCCTGGAATTCAATGGGATAATAATCCTGAGTTTCACTTCCAGGTACCCTGTAAGAGGATGCTAAATTATCGTTATCTTGATGAGCTATTTACCGAAGCATTGGATAATTATCTTCTTACCGGTAAAAAATTTTTCATGAAAGATTAATGATAAACTAAATTGTCATTTTAAAGGCTAATTTCTACTTTGCCTATTTCTTTTTCCGTCGCGTGATGGAGCGAACCAATACATAAGGATTATTAGCTAACAGCTTACAAATTTAACCTTAATTTGATTTTTTTAATATGTAAATCAGGCGACTGTAGCTTTGCCAAACCTCCACTTTGCGACAAGAATCATTACTCCTAAAAAACCTAGAAGGGATAGGAAAGAAACAAGAACTTCTCCATGAGTGTAAGTAATAGGATTCTATTGACGAAAAGTCGCTTCATATCATAAAATACTGATTCAACTGATTAAATATACGAGTGGATTGAGTGCAGACTTACAGCAAATACAATTGATTTCTGTTATAAGAAATAATCTCAAGCGGCACATTCAACTTTAAAACTGTATGATAAAATTGTTGCATATTTTTATGGTTGGTAAATTCTCCCTTGAATATGAAGAGGATGTTGAAAATGTTATTCCCACCATTCACAAATTTTATGCACAATTTCTAATACCACGCACGGGCATTGAGAAAGCATAATATCTCTTTCGGGGTGGTACATTATGCCATGCTGGGCAGTTCTTAGTGGGCATATCCCGATGAACTGATGTACATGCTTAGACCCCCTTTTTTAACCACTCGGATACGTCACGTTAGTGGCAGAATAAGTACTAGCCATATAGCTGGTATCCCCAATTACATTTGTCAAATACTTTGTCGGGAGTGGGAGAGTTAGCAGAGATAATAACCCTGCTGACCTCCGGTAAAAGAACCCGAACCGAAACCACTGGAACAAAGTAAGAGCTTATTTGGTACCAGTACCATTCGCCTCTAATTGGTAAAAATGGTACGCGTATGGTTGCCAGGTATCTTTGATAGTCTCATCAGCAACACTCACGGTTCTGTTCTCCCATAAGACGTCATACGTTCCGTTTGGCACGCCGGTAATTGTTGCATTATTTGCCGTACCATTTGCTTCAGTAAAATCAAGCATACTTGATGACGCGACTAACTTTCTGCCTTCTGCATCAGTAAATATGTAGGCTGTAACCGCATCGATTGTTCCACCCGGATCTGAAGTTATACTTCTAGTGCCGCTTGTTACGTTTGTTGTCAGAAGTGTCCGGTTATCGTTCATAATCCAGGGCCAAACCTGTTCGTATTTCGGCTTAAAGCTGACCCATCCAGTATAGCCAGGAGTATCTTCTGCATATTTATAAGCATACGAGAAAACACCCTGAGCTCCACCTAAAATTCCCATCACAATCTGACTTTCATGACGATCAGCCACTTTTTGCGCAGTACTCAAGTCTGGATCGTAAGCATTCACTTCAAGAGCCTGACCAAATGCTTCTGTTGTTACATATACTGTTTTTCCTGCATTTTTCCAATCAGGGGCATTGGCAATAAGATTACCATATACCCAGGCATGCGGACGTTCAGGATGGAATTTCGTGTAGGTGGTGAAATAACAAACATCCAGGCCTGGAATAAATGCCTCATCACCACCGCTTGCCATATCACCTAAATAATCACCAGCAACGGCATTGGGGAAGTACTTCTTCATAGCTGTGTACATACTTATAAGCGTTGAAGGGCTTCCTTCCTCGTCAGGGAAATACACACCATAGAAACTATTATCAGTAACTCCCAGATCCTTGACTTCTTTCCAGAAGCCTTCAGACTCCATTTGTGGTCCGCTAGTAGCTACTAAATATTTCGAAATTCCCATCTGTTTGCCTCGATTAACGTTATCAACAAACTGTTGTGGAGTTATAGAAGTGCTCCACCCAAGGTGAACAAGCGTAGCGTTATCTGTTAAAAATTGAGTATCAGTCTCCCATCCCATCATCCCATATGCCGGGGCTGTACCACGCGGATACGGAAATTCATTATTTGTCGATGAGTAGTTATACGAAGCATTTTGTTCGCTAGATGCCAGTGCAGCAGATGAGCCGATAATTAAAAAGCAAACCAGGAATACTGAAGTCAAAAATGTTAAGTATAAATTATCCTTATTTTTCATCTTATTTTTCATCTATTTCCATCCCCATTTCCTCTTCTATTTGGTCGTGTATGTAAGTTATCCAGTGGTTATTATAAATATGAAATGATATTTATAACTGCAGGCGCATGCTTCATCGATTAAGCGTCTTTCCAAAAAGTTATCAATGGCATATTGTAAAAGTCGGTCGTTTCTTAATATTCGGTCGATATTATTTCCAAAATGAATTTGGTATTTCCAGTGTTTTTTTGCTGCGGCTGTAAAATTTACACTGCACAAACAATGCAGTATAGAAACGGATTTTCAAGAGATATTGCCTAGGATACTATACGAAGGGAGGTATTTGTGATAAAACTGTTTTTGCCCGACAGGGTGGTTTTTGAGCCCAGGTCCATGGACTATCCACTTGGACGGAAGATATACAACTATTTTGAGGGTACATCTACTGAAATCATAAAGGCGCCCATTCAAAAGATATCCTCCATTATTCCGGGGACCACCAACAGACAAAGGTATGCAAGCGGCAAGAAAACCCTTGTTGTTACAGTTAAAAAAAGCCTGAGATTTGACGTATGCAAACCATCCGCCGATTTTGAGTTTTCACTGGTGACCGGCTGCCCAGCCAGTTGTGAATACTGTTACCTCTATACTACGCAGAGCAGCAAGCCTTATCTCAGGACCTATGTAAATCTGGAAGAAATATTCGATTCCATCAAAAAACATATCTCCCGAAACGGCAACCGACTGACTACCTTTGAGGTGGCAAGCGCGGGAGACCCGCTGGCCATCGAACACATCACAGGCAGCCTTGCAAGAACGATCGAGTTTTTTGGAGCACTCGATAATGCCAGGTTGCGTGTCGTAACAAAATTTAACAATGTGAACCCCCTGCTAGGTTTGAAGCATAACGGTCGGACACGCTTCCGTGTAAGCATCAACTCCAGGTATGTCATAAAGAATTTTGAACATAATACCGCCGACTTCGACGAAAGAATCGAAGCCGCTTCAAAGCTCGCTGCAGCAGGGTATCCTATCGGTTTTATAGTGGCTCCCATTATGATTTATGACCGCTGGAAGGAGGAATATCTTGAACTGCTTGAAAAGCTCCGGAGAAGGATTGATACTGGTAAATCGACTGAACCCGTCACCTTCGAGCTCATCCAGCACAGGTTCACTCCCTTTGCGAAGAAGTTCATACTGGAGTGTTTTCCCAATACCAGCCTGGATATGGACGAGAGCAAACGCGCCCTGAAATGGGGAAAATTCGGCAGGTTCAAGTACGTTTACCCCAGAAAGGATGCGGCAGAAATCAAGGAGTATCTCACCTCGCTGATCAAGGAGAGATTTCCGCATGCCAAAATCGAATATTTCACATAATAATTTCAAAATACGTGAATAATGTGGTTGTGTTCCCAAGTTATTGAATTGGAATTCTAAACGTTAATAGTTCTCGAGCCTATCCCAAAACCCATTTCTGTTTCCACATCCATAGGAATTTCATACTATTTTCCTGATCTGTAGCTCAATTGATTATTTAAAAATCGAAATTGAAAAAGCAGTTTTTGAGTTTTGGGATCAGCTCATAATTGAGATTAAAACTAGGTTTTGGGATGAGCTCACTTATTACTGGAAACCACGCTAATCCACGTAGCTAATCTTACGGGATAGTCAGGTATATTTATTAGCCTAAAATATGCGAGGCTTAGGAAGCCCTAATAAACTCATTTGAAATAACAGATATACACCATTGTTTTAGGGTTTAGTTTTTAGGATTTACTTTACTGGCTCAAACTTTTCCTTTTCAATATATATTATATTTACGAGCCGACCGAGGACATCCGCACTCTATGTAATAGGACCTGTCTATTTGGCTCGATTTTCGCTGCTGTATATAGTATATAAATAGTTATAAAAATGGGTGACACCATACCCGAACACCATTCACTATATATCTCGTATTATATTATATATAATTCATTTTTCTATATGCTTTGACAGCACAACGTACCCGCGCATTAAACAATATGTAGAAGATATGGACATAATACTTGTATACTTTCTATAATGTCCCCCCGTCTTACTTCTATATTTAATTTATACCCACAGCTTATTCTTATTTATAATGGTCTTTTTCCTTATATTATCAAAATCGCTTGGGGGTACCAACAAACGCAAATATATAACTTCTAACTATGTAGGGGTTATATCATATACCTTCTTAGAAGGCAGTAGAGAACTGCGCCTACACTTGGTCGAATTTATTTCCTTACCTTCTTAAGAATCGGAAATAAATTCTACATGTTTGTACTTTCGGATAAAGATATAAATTTTAAAAATCCTTTAAAACAAACATTTAAAATTTAACTGTTAATTTTATAGAAATAAAACGGAGTTTTTCATATATGCATTCATCTTTAAAAATCGGAAGTATAATGGGTATACCTATAAAACTGGACACATCTTTCCTTCTGGCACTTCCAATATCTGCGTATTTTTCTGCGATCAATTCACAGCCATTTGGTTTTGCGGAAGTTGAGCCACCTATAATTAGATATTCTCTTTCTGCCCTTTCTGCCATCTTACTTTTTGCCTCAGTGCTTTTACATGAACTTGCTCACTCCTATTTTGCAAAGCGTTACGGGGCCAATATTGATAGCATCACCCTCTTTCTCTTTGGAGGTGTAGCTACTATGGAAATCCCAAAGAAACCTGGACAGGAAGCAATGGTGGCTTTTGCAGGGCCTTTAACGAGCCTCATTATAGGTTCTGTCTGCTTGTTCACATATAGTTACATAATCTCCTCTAGCCCTACGCTTTCTCAAAACTCTGTATCTCTTATTATCTGGATACTTGGATCGATGAACTTAGTGCTTGGAGTCTTTAATTTAGTGCCTGCTTTCCCTATGGATGGGGGTAGGGTGCTCCGTTCTATTTTTGCCAGGAAAATGTCCTATGTAAAGGCTACTCATAGTGCAGCTTCTATTGGCAAGTTTATTGCTATTCTTATGGCAATTTTTGGAATTTATGGCGGTGATATCTGGCTTCTTCTTATTGCTCTTTATATTTATGGCGGAGCATCTAATGAGGATAGATCTATTCAAATTAGGGAGCTCTAAACAATATTTTAGGAATATTATGACAAAGAATGTAGCCTCTGTTAGTCCTTCCATAAGCTCAGAAGTTCAGATTCTATCAATCACTTAATATCTATTTTCTAATATCCTAAGCTCAAAAGAGATCACATACAAATGTTTAGGAATGGGGTTATGATAAGCCTTTTAAGGTTATAGCAATTTATTTTAGGAGGCTCCTATTCCTATGGATTAAAATGAGTTGTCAATATATAAGCTAATTTAACAATGTGGAGCGACATGCCTGGTACCCTAAATACCTACTTTATCGCAAACGATGCCCTTGAGCTTTTAGATTAGCAGGTATGTGCTTTCAGGATAAACGTACCGCTCCAGCCTTTCACATATCCTAGAAGCTTGCATAGCATTTTATTGGCATTAAAAATCTACGTACATGGCTTCGAAAGCAAGGAGATAAATGCCTTGAAAAGGTCTATACGATGGCTACAGAAGCTCTTAGCGCCATACAAATAGTAAGCTATAAGATCATCGTAGTGTTTATTGCTATTGATTTATATTTGACATAAAAGCGGGTTTATATTAGCTAAAAAAACAATTCAACATCAGTAAGTATTTCAATAAATTTATTAATTCAGCAGATCTAAAACTATTGAGGTGAACAAATGCCAGCAAGAAAAGTAAAGAATGATAATAAGGAAAAAGAATTAATGGAAAAGCTAGAACCAATCGAAAAGGAAGAAGGTACAATAGAGCAAATAGATATGGAAGAGGAACCGACTGAAAGTAAAAAGCGCAGATAAACGGCACGTTCCTGGATCAAGCTCTGTATATAGACAGCTTGCTTATGCATATTCTCATTTAGCTTTTCTATCTATTCATCCTTTTTGTGCAACTGATCCTTCGACAAGAAAGGCTCTTTTGTTTTGTCATGACTTGCCTAGAGCCTCTACACTTCATTAAAAACAGCTTCCACCTCTTTATCCTAAAAATAGCGAAGACTTAAGACTCGATTACCCCAGTGTCAGCCTTGGCCCACGGTCACTTTCACACTCAACCCTCATGTCTAAAAGTCGTTTTTAAAGCCAATCGATAACTTTATCAATTACTTAAGTTAGTAGTTAATTTTAAGCCAAGTTTTTTTCTGTCAAATAATCAAATCAGGTTAGGGCGTAAGAGAGATATGGATTTACAGAACCTTTGGAGCATTAAAGGTTATTACATATAACATTCTATAGTGAATAACATTCTATAGTAAAGGCAGTAACCATTCCTGTCATGTGGAGAATAATACGTTTACGTCAAATAACTGTCCGGTTCTGAAATGACTGGACAGTATCTGAGATTAGAGTCGAGAATAAGAACAATCTCAGTGATGTTTCTGATATAAAATAAGAGGTAATTTTATGGCTGAGGATGTTGAATCCAGGGAAAATGTAGAAAGCCCAGCTTCAAAAAAAAGTAAAAAAAGCATCACTATTGAATTCGTGAAACCAGAGAACTTCAGGCAGATATACGCTATAGGAGCCGCAGGCGGGCACAGCCCTTATGATTTCAGGATTGGTTTTTACAACGACACACCCAAGATGTTTGGGGATGCCTCCGAGGCGAGAGTTATAGAAAGAAGCGTTGAAACCGAAATCATACTCTCTCCTGTTGCCGCTCTTGAACTTAACCGCTGGCTTACCCAGCATATAAATGAATACGAATCAGTTTTCGGCCCCATTGCAAGAGCGATCCCGAGAGCGAAAAAAGAACCTGCAAAGCAGGTTGATGAAAGCACCAATATTCAGGGTTATATCTGAATCGCCAAGACATACAATAAATACTTATAAGGTTCCGGCTGTCTAAAATGCAGCTTCTAGGCGGAATAATTTAGACTGAAAGAGATTCGGAGAACTCTGGAGATCGATGGTTATATATCTCTGTAAAGGGTATGTAATCTTCAGTTTTCTTAAAAGCCGGTGGAGTGAAGATCAAAAGTAATTTTTCAGTTGCAGGCAGGGAGTTGCATATAAAGGCAACATGCTGACCGCAGGTATGGATAGAGACCTTATGAAATTTGCTCGCCAGCGGCTTTGGGATGAGGAATAGGAGCCCTAGAGTACAGGGAACCGCGAATTAGGAATAAATAAGCGAGGGTTTAATTTTGTTCCCAAATAAAAAAGTTCAGAAAATTGTTGGATCAAGGATCCAGGTAGAAATGAAAGGCGATCTTAATCTGCTTGAAGGCACTCTTAAGAGTGTAGATGACTACATGAACCTACATCTTGTGGACACAATGGAAATTGTAAACGGAGAAAAAGTTCGTTCTCTTGGTTCTGTAGTGCTTCGAGGAAATAATATCATACTGATCACTCCTGTAGAAGATTGAACTTCACAAGGAAATTTTATTAGTGTGGAAGCATGGATCTGGAAGAAGAAGCATATAATATTATAAGAAGACATAAAGACGGCGTTTTCCAGAACGTTATCTGGAAAGAGCTGGACATAGACAGCAGGAAATGTTCCAGAATCATAAAAAAGCTTCTGGATAAAGATCTTATTATCCGTGAGATTGCTGTTTCAAACGGGGCAAGAACATATCTCCTGAAAGCAAAAGAAGATGTCAAGGAGAAATATGACTTACTGCTCGCAGGAGAGATGTTTTCTTCGTGTACAGGATGTACCGGTGAGTGTGCACCTGAATATTGCGGAAGACTCAGCGAGTGGATAGGGAGCCTCATGGAAGAAGCCAGAAAATCGGAAGAAGCTTACGAAGCTGATGAAAATCTTGACTATGAGGAAGATGCTGAAGAAGAGATCTGAAAAGTCTCTAATTAGAAGGAATCTTTAACAGAATATAAAGTATATATGCTTGGAAAGGCAGGTCATCGATAACTATATATAGAAGGAGCCCTTATTGAAGATCCCCTTCAATAAGGGAAAACGCCTAATAATACCCAAAAAGCTCCGGTGGTGTAGCTCGGCCAATCATTCCGGCCTTTCGAGCCGAAGACTCGGGTTCGAATCCCGACCGGAGCACTACACTCATTTTTCTCGACTAATGGGCTGAATTAATTTCTTTAATTTTCTTTTAAAGCATTTTCTACAGAGAAATGTGCTGCAAAATACTTTATTAGAGTTGAATTTTCAAGATTTTATTGTTTTCAGGATCTGGCTCAGGGCGCATTTTCTTGGTTTCCTTATTTTGACCCCTATTTTTGTAATATATTTTTCAATCTCCTGAAAAGGAACTTTTACTGCAGGTTGCGTCATAAGCTTATAAAGACAGAAAGGGAAGAAACTTTTAAATCATATATATAAAGTTTTATCTGCTTAACACAATCCCTAAAAAGAACTCTCCAGGGGACAGATTTATATATAACTGAGTCTATTGAAGGTTTCGCTGTGAGGTGCAAAGTGCTCCGGTGGTGTAGCTCGGCCAATCATTCCGGCCTTTCGAGCCGAAGACTCGGGTTCGAATCCCGACCGGAGCACCATAACAATTTATTTATGATAATTATCTATCAACTTCTTCCATATTTTATTTTAACTAGTTTTTTGTAACATTTTTTTTGAGAAGTGAAAACACATTACTGAATATTTTCTTTCTTGATTTCTGAATTTTTGATATTTTGCTGGTTTCCTTAAGGTTTCAGTTTTTTTTCAGGATACGATGGTGAAATGCCTTAATCTCCTCAATTTTTTCCAGATTCTGTTCTTCATCAAACACGTGTGCAGTGCTTAGAGGCTCAAGCTCTGCCTCTGCTGCCTGGCATACAGCTTTCAGCCCCTGCTCCCTGGCAAGAACCCTTAAAGTTTCCAGAGACCATACAGTCTGAACGAGTGAGATTTTCATACCGTACTGAGAAACTGCTTTGCCCAGATTTCCAAGTACCTGAATTATAACCTTAGCGTGAAGCTCATCTTTTTTCCTTAGAGCAGTATTTCCCAGATCTTCAAGGAGGAGTGCAGCCTCAGTTGTGCTCTTCTCAATTTTCTGCTCGGCTGAAGAAATTCCTATCTCCCCAAGCAGACCTATAGCATCAGATCCCGTTCCAGAGAGGTTTTTGTCCAGAGCTTTTACGGCAAGCTGCATAAGGTAGACTTCGGCAAGGCTTACCATAGTTTCCATTTTCCTTCTCGATGAAACCTTCCCGCAGTTTCCGAGCGATTCGGCTGCACCTTTTGATGCCGAACCGAGACCTTTTGTTGCAAAGTCAAGAGCAAGGCTGCCAAGTACGGATAAAGCCTTTACGGCAAGGGACTCCCTTTCGTTATCTGCAGCTTCAATCGTCACAAGTTCAAGAGCACGACTTGAAGCCAGACATGCAGGTTCCATTCCTTTTTCAGCAGCTATCCTGCCTATGTCCCCTGTGGCTATCAACAGGGCTTTCGCATCAAGCTCATTTTCAGCAGTAACTTCCTTGTTGATTCGCCTGATTGTAAAATCCTTTAGTTTGTCAATAGCTTCCGAGGTTCCTTTTGAATCCTCGTCATATGCTTTTTTAAACCCCTCTTCAATTGCCCTTACCTCAGCAAGATCACTTTCATCCGAAAACATAGCATACTCCAAATAATTTCTTTTAATCCCGGATTAATCTGGGATAATCCTCATATATAATTCCCATTTAATCCTATGCTCTCTCCCCAGATCAGTTTTCCTATTGATCATGTCTGGAGCTGCTTTTTGATTCTGTATCCTCCAGGGTAAAACCTTCAAAAAATAGAAAACATGAATTATGAAAAGGTAAAGTATATATATCAATGTACATTATTATGCTCTATTGTACTATAGTGTAGAATGAAAATATTATCATTATGATCAAAGGAAAATTTCCGAAAAAAATGAATACAGGAAACGGGTTTTAATGAAATCTCAGGATATTGCTATCGTTGGAATTTTACTCGCTGTCGGCGCAATAGTGCGCTACTTATCCCTGGTAATCCCGGGCCCGATCGTCTCTAATCTCGTAATAGCCTTTTATAGTCTTGCCATTATTCTTGTAATACCCACATTAACAGAAGTAATAGGAATCGGGATTGTAGCAGGCATAGTCTGTGCCCTGCTAAGTCATTCCATATTCCCGCCTGCAAACCTTATCAGTGAACCTGTAGGTGCGATTGCATGTCTCTTGACCTATAAAACCCTCAGGAGTAAACTTTCCCTTGCTCCTGCTCTTTCAACCCTCATAAGTACTCTGACAAGCGGCATAACTTTTGTAATTGTTGCAATGGCTCTGGTTGCTCCTGCAATCCTCTCCAAGTTCGCGACAATGGGCGCTTTCGTAGCTGCTATTATTCCCATTGTAGTACTAACCGCTGTCGCAAACGCTGTTATTGTCCAGATACTATATATTCCTGCCTCAAAAGTGCTTGCCCGAGGAAAAGCATGATTGAACTCAGAGATTTCTCTTACACTTACGGCGTAGTCGAAAACCCTGCTCTGGAAAATATCAATTTAGATGTTCGGAAAGGAGAATTGCTTCTGGTAACAGGGCACAGTGCAGCTGGAAAAACTACGCTTGCCCTTGCACTGGCAGGAATCCTGCACCATGAGATAGGGGGCAAAGTCGAAGGAGAAATTCTCTTTAAAAATAGAAATATCAGAGATTTTGACGGCATGAGGGAGTTGAGCAGGCATATAGGGATGGTTTTTGACGATGCCGAATCCCAGCTGATCTTTACAAGTGTTGAAGAAGAAATCCGTTCAGGCTTAGAGAACCGAGGTCATCCCGAAAAAGAAATTGTGCGCAGACTGGAAGAAGTAATGGAATTCTGTGAAATCAGGCACCTGAAGAAAAGGGCTCCTCATACCCTTTCCGGAGGGCAGAAACAAAAAGTAGCCCTTGCAGCTACCCTTGCCCTTGACACTGAAGTCCTGATCCTTGATGAAGCTACGGCCGAGCTGGACTCAAAAGCCGTAAAGAGAGTCTTTTCCGTTCTGAAGCGGTTAAAAGAGGCTGGAAAGACCATAATAATTGTAGACCACAATATAGAGGATTTTCTGGGAATAGGAGACAGAGTCATACTACTTGAAAAGGGCAAAGTAAAAGCCATAAAAAGCCCGGCTGATTTTACAGACTTTTCTCCTGCCTCAGATATTTCAGGGCCTGAGCCTCCCAGACAATTCCCAACCACAGCTCAAGATAACGATAACAATAATGGTAAACTTAAGTTATTACAGCAGAAAAGCCAGCCTGTCATTTCCGTAAAGAAACTCACACAGCGTTACGGAGAAGTCATCGCACTTGACGGTATAGACCTTGAGATATATCCTGGGGAGCTTGTTGCCATTCTGGGAGAAAATGGTTCAGGCAAGACAACCCTTGTTAAGCATTTCAATGGCCTTCTGCGCCCTTACTCCGGAAACGTAACTTTAAAAGGGCTGGAGACGTCAAAAACTCCTATAAATGAACTTGTAAAACACACAGGATTGGTTTTCCAGAACCCGGACAACATGCTCTTTGAAGATACGGTCGAGGCTGAAATTACATTCGGACTGAACAATATTGGCATAAATGGTTCTGAAGCATCGGAGGCAATCATTCGTTCCCTTGAGCTTGTAAACCTGAGTAAACAGCAGAAAGTTTTTCCCCGCCATCTGAGTCGGGGAGAAAGACAGAGGCTGGCTGTCGCCTGTGTGATTGCTATGAGGCCTGAATTGATTATACTCGATGAGCCTACAACAGGCCTTGACGCAGAAGAATCGGACAGAATGATGCTCCTTATGCGAAAACTCCAGCAGGAAGGGCATACGATAGTCATGGTGACTCACAACCTGCAGCTCGTAAAAGACCATGCAGAGAGGGTTATTCGCATGGAGGCAGGAAAAATTGTGGAAGATAAGGCAAACATAGGATGTGCGGGTAAAGAATTTAGTAAATGTATCGGAGGTGCTTGTGCATGAAAGAAATTATGCAATACACTAATATAGACAGCTTTTTACACAGGATGAATCCGCTTTCCAAAATTGCGGCTGTTGCAGGAATTATATTTCTGAGCGTCTTTACAACAAACTCTGCAGTCCTTACCTTGATGGTGCTTGCAATTTTCCTTGCAGCCCTTAAAGCCGGACTCCAGCAAGAACTGATCAAACAGCTCAAGCTTCTGGTATTTCTGAGTCTGAGCCTGATTTTGCTTACTATATTTACGCTGAAAAGCGGAGAAACTATTGCATACCTCATTCCGCCCGGAATTTTTACAGCCAGCGGAATCATCCCTGTTACAACAGGAGCACTGGATTTTGGAGTTGTGCTTTCCCTGCGTTTTTTTGCAATGCTTTTTGCCTTCCAGCTCCTTGTGATTACTACGAAGCCCAGCGACCTTATGAAAGCCCTCCTGGCAATCCATATCCCTGTGGACTATGTACTCATGTTCGTAATCGCTCTTCGCTTTATCCCAAGCTTGCAAATTGAAGGTCAGCGCATCCATGAAGCTCAGCTTGCAAGAGGTTACAACCCCGGAAAAGGCCTCCGTGGGAAAATCAGGAGTGTAAAACCTCTCCTTGTCCCTCTGGTAGCAAACTCCCTTGGAAGAACTCAGGTGCTGGGTCTTACAATGGACATGAGAGGGTACAGGAGCAGGCACAGTGTAGAAAGCAGCCGACTTGTCTGGAGCAGGATGGATATTGCTGCTGTGGGCTGTGTAGCTCTTATGGGGGCAGGAATCATTATGGGCAGTTTTATGTAATGCTGCTACAGTGATTTATCCTTTTATATCTCATCTTTAAATCCCCTCTCCTCTCTCAAAATCCTTCTATCATAAACACAGATTATTCCCTACTGCTTTTTTAGATAATACTCTTTCTGCTTTATCGTTTATTCCTTTGTTTTATCGTTTATTTCTTTGTTTTATCGTTTACTCCTTTTACTTTATGTTTTTCTTATCGTGAATAGTAGAATTATTTCTGCAAGTTACCCCCTCAAAAGAATAAATATTTTTAGCATCTATATTCTCATAAATATATCTAAAGACAGACTAATTAGCTTAATATACTTCAAAATTAAATATTACTTATACAATAAATTAATTTTTAACATTATCAATTTAATTGTTGATTAAAACCAGCTTGATTTTGAAAATTGTTTTTAAAAATGGGGAATTATATGCGAATAATGAACTCTATACTTTTAAGCTTGACAGTTTTCCTCCTGATTGCTGCAAGCGTGTCTGTTGTCTCGGCTAACACACTTTGCGTCAGTTCGGAAATCCGCGAAGATAATTACACGAACATCCGGGAAGCTCTGGAACACGCCCACAACGGGGATAAGATCCTGGTTTATCCAGGAAATTATACCGAAAATGTGGTTGTAAATCTGACGGATATATGCATACTATCTGCCAGCGGAAAAGCTGCAGATACTATTGTTCAGGCTGCAGATGCAAACGAAAGCGTATTTTACGTTTCAGCAGATGGCGTTAAAATAGGGGGGCTTACAATACAGGGGTCAGACAGGGCAGGTATAGAACTGAACTCTTCTGACGGCCATATGATCCTGAGCAACACAATTACGGGAAATTTGGCTGGAATCCTTCTGAATTTCTCAAGTAAAGACACAATATATCGCAATAATCTTGAAGAGAATTTCGTTGGAGTGGGAGTGCAAGCCTCGGATGATAGCATGGTAGCAGAAAATATGCTTAAAAACAATTTCGCGGCGACTATGCTTTATTCTGGTGCAAAAAACTGCTTTTCTAAAAATACCTTGAATGATAACTCACTCGGACTCATACTGTATGACTCTGAAGATAACGAAGTCACAGGAAACACCATACGTAACAGTGAAGAAGGGTTCATTCTGGCTTCAAGCGAATATAATAGCTTTTCCAGAAATATAATTACAGACACTTTAACCGGCTTCACACTTCAAGAGTCGGAAAATAATGATTTTACCGAAAATGCTGTACATTCTCCTGAGACTGCAGTAATGGTGAATTCGAGTTCAGACAACTGTTTCTCCAGAAATGTATTTACAGGGGCTTCTGAAAAACCCTTACTCAGCGAATCGGGAAATGAAAAAATCTCAGAAACACTTGCAGAGACTTCTGAAAACCCCTTACTTAACATATTAAAAGGTGGAAACAGCTCGGAAATATTTGCAGAAAATTCTGAAAGGCTCTTACTCCACGAATCGGAAAACGAGAGTGTCTTAGAAAGTAAAAGAAGTTACGCTGGGGTTGCAGTAATGGTCGACTCAAGTGAAAGGAATAATTTTCATGAAAACACCTTCACAAATAATTCAGTAGGATGCATATTAAAGCAGACCCAAAATAATGAATTTGCAGATAATTGCCTTGAAGACGGTGAAGTAGGCGTTATTCTGTTCTTAAGTAAAAATAACCTCATCACTTCAAATACTCTTACAAATATGGAGTACGGATTTATCCTAGAAGCATCTGAAAATAATGAGTTTGCAAGAAATGAGGTCGATCAGAGCGAAATTGCACTGAGGATGGAATCGGGAAATAACAACAAGATCTCAGAAAACAAGTTTATAAACAATATCGCAGGAGTACTTACCGCAGAATGCGAAAATAATGAATTTTCTGAAAATGCCATGTCCAATGGAATGTATGCAATGATGATTTTTGAAAGCAATAACAGTACCATATCAGAAAACGAGTTTTCCAATAATTTTGTAGGCGTAATAGCAGGGGGAGCTAATGAAACCACCTTCATTAAAAATAACATCTCAATTAATCTTTTAAACTCAACCCCTAAGGATTCTTCTAATTGTTTATTATACAACTCTTATTTAGGAGATAACACAACTCTTGACCGAGATGAGCTCTTTGAAAATGTTCTCTTGAAGCAAAATGAGTTTCTTGAAGAAGATGATCTTTCTACAAATGATTTATTAGTGAAGAAAGTATTATTGAATACCAATCAACTGTTTGAAAGAGAAGAACCACTTGGCGAGAGCTGGAATTTCGGGGTAGTCCTAGAAAGTTCCAATAATAGCTCTCTGGAAGGAAACAGAATATCTGATAATTATTGCGGATTATTGCTTGCAGAAACTCAAAACAGCACACTTTCCGGAAACTGGCTGGAAAACAATAATTTCGGGCTTATTCTCTATAACTCAAGTGAAAGCCTTGTCTATAACAATTATCTCAACAATACAAACAACACAGCTTTTGAAATTGAAAATATTGTTAGTACCATAATACAGGACCCGGAAAACAATCCGGATTGTATATGGAACATAAGCAAAACAGAAGGATTAAACATTGTGGGTGGGCCTTATCTTGGTGGGAACTTCTGGGCAAAACCTGATGGTACCGGTTTTTCACAGACCCATCTGGATACAGACAAAGACGGGATTTGCGATTTACAGTATAACATAACAGAAGACGGGTTTAACATTGATTTCTTACCTCTTTCGGACGCTCCGGGAAAAGAAGTTGAATGCGAAGGCAATGATGAAGAAAAATATAACTCTGAAGAAAGCTCCGGAGGAAGCTCTCAACAGTACCTTCCTGATTCATCAAGCAACACGGAACATTCTGACTCCTCTCAGCAAAAGGTGAATGCAGGTACCGAGGTTAAATTCACTTTCCGTGAACCAAAGAATGATATTTCCAGAGTCAGCTTTAAATCCAGTAAATATTCAGGACTTGTTGGGATAAGAATTGGAACAGCCGATTTGAACGAAACGGAAGGCATTGAAGAAACCGGCAGCAAAGCCTACAGGTATGTTGAAATCCTTGTTGGAAACAAAGCTTTTGAGAGTTCGGACAATATCGCAAACGGGAATATCGAATTCAGAGTAACCAGAAGCTGGATGACGGAAAACGACATAAACCCCGAGACAATCAGCCTGAACCGCCTGGAAGACAAAGGATGGAAACAGCTTGAAACAGAAAATACCGGGAAAGATGGAGATTACTATTACTTCAGGACTCAAACTCCGGGCTTCTCCTGTTTTGCAATAACGGGAGAACAGTACACAGGAAAAGGCTCCTCAGAGCAGAAGAGTGAGAGCTCAGAAGAAATTCTAACAGGTGAAGCAGAAGATCTAACAGGTGAAGCAGCAAAAGAGCAGGCAAATACCGAAGAAAAAGAAAAAGCTCCAGGCTTTGGAATAATTCTTTCGGGCTCAGGTGGATTACTTGCACGGGCCTGCTTTAAACGCAGATAAAATGGATTTTAAAGAAAGGAGCTATAAAAAGCACTTCTGGATGAA
This sequence comes from uncultured Methanosarcinaceae archaeon, assembly GCA_963847185.1. Taxonomy (GTDB): domain Archaea; phylum Halobacteriota; class Methanosarcinia; order Methanosarcinales; family Methanosarcinaceae; genus Methanosarcina. The sequence continues at coordinate 55,557 of CAWJYV010000003.1, forward strand.
AGGGGACCTTCAGTCCCCTAACTTTTTAAATCAATTCTTTCTGAAATTTCTTCCTTCTCCTTCTGAAACTACTTCTCCCAGAACTACTTCCTTCTAAAGCGATTTCCTTTTGAAATTACCTCCTCTTGAAATTACTTTTCTTGAAGTTACTTCCTTTGATGTGACTTTTTAGATAGAGCTGATCCCAAAACTCAAGAACTACTTCTTTGAATCTTGGTTTCAAAATAATCACTCGAGCTACTGATCTAGAAAGTAGTTATGAAACTCCTATGGATATGGGAACAAAAATGAATTTTGGGATAGGCTCATACAAAATCTTACTATAACCCCAAACAGACAACCAGTACTCATGCGAACAGACCAAAAAAGACCTATGAAGTACCGCAACACCTGGAACCATAAACTGCAAATCAGGGTCGGGAGCATTAAATACCCACAACACACCAACCACCAATTTACTATATCTACCACAACATATATCTATCACAAAATGGTTCCGGCCCTGGTGCAGCTAAGGAAATTTTATATTTTTTTAATTTCAGGCCTTAATGCATCTACTTTTAGAAAATTGAATTTTGTTTTTATATAAACTGAATTAACCCTCAAATTGATCAATCTTTAACTGGATCTATCTTTTAATTCTGATTATTTCTAAACTCATAATAATTCATGTAAGGTTTGAGAAATATATTTAACGGCGAGTACCTTTTTATTAAATAGGATAAATAAATTAAAGCAACAGATCAAGCTCAAATGCTTAAATATGGACTTAAATATCGTCAAACAGCGAGTAAATTTGGGGAGAAAATTCAGCCGCTGGCAAAAGGGGAATAGACATGCTAAACCAGAATCCTGCAGATCTGCCAATGAAAGTTAAACTGCCTGACCCGGAATTTTCAGGCAGAAGTTGTTTCGAAGAACTCATTGCAAAGCGCCGATCCGTACGAAAATATACCGATAAAAAACTGTCCATGTCAGTCATTTCACGTTTTCTCTGGGCAGTTCAGGGGATCAGCTCAAAAGACGGTTTAAGGACAGCACCTTCCGCAGGTGCGCTTTACCCGCTTGAAATTCATATAGTTACCGGGGAAGGCAACGGGATTGAATCCGGAACTTACAGGTACGTTCCGGATGAACATACCCTTGTCAAGGAGATCACCGGAGATATAAGAGAAAAACTTTCAAAAGCTGCTCTTTCCCAGCCTATGATTAAAAACGCTCCGGTTTCGATTGTGATCTCTGCAGTTTACCCGAGGATAACGAGCAAATACGGAAAAAGAGGCCTTATGTACACCCATATGGAAGCAGGACATGCTGCGCAGAACGTATACCTTCTGGGGGCAGAACTCGGAATAGGAACCTGTGCAATCGGAGCTTTTGAAGATGAAGAGGTAAGAAAAGCGCTTAAACTACCAGCAAATGAAGAACCTTTCTATATCCTGCCCCTGGGGTACATCTAAAATCTTCTAATTTCTTAACATTTCGTTGAAGCTTCGATAAGATATAAGCTAAAAGGAATCAGATATTTCTTCTCATTTTAGGACTTATCTCATCGTTTTCTCTTATCAGCCTGCCATCTGAATAAAGATAAATTGCAAGCTCACCTGTAGAGAACTTAACGTCTCTGATGTCTTTGTCAAAGATGTCTTCTATGTATTTGACCAGAGCTCTCAGACTGCTCTGGTGAGCACAGACAAGTATATTTTTTCCATCTTTTAATGCAGGCAGAATATTCTGCTCGAAATAGGGGACTGCACGCTCATAGACGGCTTTGAGGCTTTCCCCTTCAGGAGGACCGGGCTCAAAATCCCACCGCCAGGAGGCGAGCTTTTCTGCCCCGTATTTTTCCTCCATTTTCTGTTTTTTCCTGCCCTGGACTTTCCCATAATAGCGCTCGTTCAAAGCAGCTGTTGTATAAACAGGAATAAGTTCTTTACCAAGCTTTTCGGGATAGGAATACCATTCGATCTTTTCTGCCGTTTTCTCTGAATCCCCCTCGTTACCTGTCATTTCATGGACAAGAACCCCTGTCTTTTTCTGCCTGGATAGTATGATAAAAAGTGTTTCCTGCGTACGGATAAGGTTTGAGGCAAAAGCAAGATCCAGTTCAATATTTTCAAGCTCGACAGCACATTCAAGAGCCTCTTCAATTCCTTCTCTGCTGAGAGAAACATCCACCCAGCCTGCGAGTACTTCCCCGGGCTTTAAACCGGGTTCTCCGTGCCTGACCAGTATAAGATAACTCAAAGAACCACGCCTTATGGGTATATACTATAATGCAAATTTTTTCCACGGGATTTTCAAGCTAAATCAATCACTTCTTTGATTCGGGTCTGAACTCCAGCTTCGTGCCGTAGAGAAAATGCCACAGGTCACCCTTTTTATTCATCCTTTCCGCATCGATTGCAGCTCCCTGCCCCTGTATTTCAAACCTGACAATCCCTTTCCCGAATTTTACCTTTCCAAGTCTGCTTTCCATCCTGCTGTAATCGAGAGCATCTGCAAGTCGGATGAGGGCAGCCACTTTCAGCGTTAGTGTCTGCAGATCCTCTGGCATTTTCCCAAAATCTTTTTCTTTAAGCTTCTCTACTTTTTCTTCTCCTACCCTTTTTTTATGCAGAAAAGCCGTCCAGGCGACAACAGGCCTGAGCTGTTCAGGAAGCTCGGAAGGCGGATGCAGGAGCAAAATGTCTCTTCCTGCTTTGTGATGGTTCTCAAAATCCGTAGCTACCCCTGTATCATGGATAAGTGCAGCTATTTCCACAAGGTTTCGCATTTCAGAATCCAGCCCATGAATAGAATCAAGAATGTCAAAGAGTTCAAGAGCATTCCTGGCTACGTTATCGGCATGGCTGCGTTCAATTCCGTATATATGATAAAGGTCTTCCAGGGGCAGAGGCTCGAGATGGAAATCTTCCTCGTGTTGGTTGTTCCCTGAGACTCCCCCTTTTGAACCTTCATCTATTTGATTGTTTCCAGAAGGTTTGTTATCCGAATTCACACTAAAACCCTTTCTATTTGTCTTTCTCTATTTGTATTGGTGTTAGATCCACTTAAGCTTATTTTTCAGTCGGGCTGTAAAGTGAACATCGCCTTTACCAAGTTAACAAACATCTATAAATTTCAGAAATATATTGGAAAAAGGAGCAGTTGTGGAGAATCACGAAGATTTAACAAATACCATAGCAGATATTATAATATCAAAATTAATAGATTTAAAGGAGATTTTACTCTGGAGATTACCTTTAAAGGCGGATGCAGGGAAGTGGGTCGCTCAGGTATACTTGTAAACGGGGAAGTACTGCTTGATTACGGGATTAAAGCAGGAGAGATTCCGGAATACCCTCAAAACGGTATGGAACCGAAAATTGTGCTTGTTTCACACGGGCACCTTGATCACTGCGGGGCTGTTCCTAACCTGATGTACCTGAACCCTGATGTTTTTATGACCCCTCCAACTGCAGAGTTTGCCTTCCTGCTCGGGAGAGATACCCTCAAACTTGCAGAATCAACGCTTTCAGGGGTAGCTCCTTTTGACCTTGAAGACCTCCATAAGCTTACTAATAGGACTCAAAAAAAAGACTATGGAGAGATTTTCAAAACCCATGGCTACAGGGCTTGTTTTTACAATGCAGGCCATATCCCCGGAGCGTCTGGAATTTACCTTGAATCAGGATCAGGAGAGAGTCTCTTTTATACAGGGGACTTCAACCTTGACGAGACAAGACTTGTACCGGGTGCAGAAAAATTTCCAGAGGCAGACACTCTTATTCTTGAGAGCACATATTTTGGAGAAGACCATATCCCGCGAAAAGAAACCGAGGAGAGGTTTATAGAATCTATCCTTGATACCCTGGAAATCGGAGGTACTGCCCTTATCCCTGCCTTTGCGATAGGCAGGACTCAGGAGATCCTGATGCTGCTCGACGCGCACGGAATCAGGGCTTATGTGGACGGTATGGGCAGAGACGTGTACAAAATCCTCAAAAAATATCCTGAGTACCTGAGAAATCCGGATCTTCTGGATAGGGCTTTCGGACGTGCTACTTCCGTAAACGATAGGCAGCGAGATTCCGTTCTCAAAGAACCTTCAGTAATTGTCACTACAGCCGGAATGCTGAACGGAGGGCCTATTATGTATTACCTGAGCCGGCTTTATAAAGATCCTAAATCCAAAATCCTGCTCACTGGATACCAGGTTGAAGGTACAAATGGCAGGCTGGCTTTGGAACATAGAATTGTCGAAACGGAAAATGATGTACTTCCCCTCAAGCTAAAGGTAGAACAGTATGATTTTTCCGCTCACAGCGGAGACAGTGAACTCAGAAAGCTTGTAAAAGATTTCTGTAAAAAGGGTACTGAAAAAGTTTTTGTGATGCATGGGGACAAAACCGAAGCTTTTACGCAATGGATTTCAGAAGAAATCGGAGTAGAAGCTTATGCACCAGCAAATGGAGAATCATTCACTTTTTAAACTAGTGGGGCTGAGGACTTTGATTTTAGATTGCCGGTTAATACTTAATAATTCCTTAAAAAGAAGAGGCAAAGTTATTTCTGAAAAGTTCCATCGATATATAAATATATTTAATAATGTGAAAAAGTTTTTCTGATTTGAAATCAATAAGTGACCTTGACTTAATAAAAACTGAGAGAAAGGCGCAAACGGTGGAATACAGGAGGAATAATGAAGTGCCAATCGTTGAAATTAAAGTAATTGAAGGAGAATTTTCCAAAGAGGATATGAGGAAGCTTATTGCGGATGTTACAGATGTTTTCGTCTCTTTTCTGGGAGAGAATATGCGTGACAAGGTCTGGGTTATGATTCAGGAAGTTGAAGATGGAAAATTTGGAGTAGGTGGACAGATTATTGAATTGAAAGATATAAGAGCTATTCAAAATAGTTGTACGGAAAAAGCAGAGGAGTTTTAAGGGAGCTTAAAAGGAATTTAGAGGGAGTTAAGGGGAATTCAAACACGAAATTTAAATTAGGCCTCTTCTCCTTTCACTCCTGTATTCTTCAAAAAGGCTTTGCAGTTCGTCTTCCTTAGCTCGACGGTGCTTTATCTCGGCTTCCTTTTCCCAGGCAGCAATTGCAGCTTTAAGGCTTTCCGGCTCTGCCATTGCAAAATCTTCAGCCCTTTCAAGAGGAATATTTTTTAAAACCGGCACATCCCCTTTGAAGAAGGTCTCGTCTGCTGCATGCGAGATGTCCTCAGGGATAATAACTGCCCGAACCCTGGCGTCTACAAGGATTTGAGCTGTAGTAGCTCCGCCCCCGCTTGGGTTCTCCAGGAAAACAACATCTCCTTCTTTAAGCCCGTATTTCTCTTTTGTTTCGGCAATTGATTCCTTTGTGAAAGCGGCAATAACTTTTACAGGAGTACCTTCGCCTCGAATTTCCATTTTCTGAATTTTGCGCAGCTTATTGCTCCTGCGCCGAAGTTCTTTTACGGTTTTGTTTTTATGGGTAAGCTCTTTTTTCAGGTTTTCTATCGTTTCATCCCTTATTCTAATTTCTTTTGACTTCCTGACTTCACTGTAAGCTTCTTTTTTAAAACCGTTTAATCTTGATTCAAGCTTTGAAATTTTTCTGTCTTTTGCGACCAGCAGTTCTTTTAATTCCTCCAGGTACTCTTGAAGGTTCTGAATCTGCTCACCCTGTCTCTGGATGGTCTCTCTCATTTTCAAAAGAGCTTCGTCAAGGGGTTTTTCCTCTGGCTTTTCAGGACGCTCAGAAACCCTGGGCTTTTCAGGTGAACCTGATGCTCGGACTTTTTCGATTGCAGCTTCTATAGAATCTCCGCGAATTACATAAAACTTTACCAGCTCAAGATCTATATTCTCTGGAGCTTTCTTTTCAATTCGAGTAAAGATATTCTTGTAACTCCTGTATGTGAGAAGAGCCGCAGTCAATGCATCCCTTTCGTGGTCATTGGAATAGCCAAAGGTCTTTCCAAGCGAAATTTTTTCTTCGGCAGAGACCTCAATTCCAGGACTTGCAGGTACTGCGTTAAAGCTCCGTCGGATTTTTTCTACCGAGCCTGGCATTGGAGTAACATCGCTTGCGATAACTGCGGGTTTTCCGTATTCGGCAATAAGCTTGACAACTTCATCAGGAGCTATACCCCTGAAGCTTTTTAGATAGAGAAGGTCTCCGTCCAGAGACAGAATGGCTATGCCCACGGTAGTGCCAGGATCAAGTCCTACAATTGTGAATTTACGTCTCGGATTTTTCTGTTTAAGAGGGACATAGCGGATTTTATCGCGTTCTACACTTCTCACAATTACTTGAGCATCGTTACTGGCCATAGGATGTATTGGTATCTCTCCACGCTTTGCATAGACAGTAAATTCAGATCTGACATATCCTCCGAAACCTTTTACATTTACGGCTTCGAATCTGATGCCTTTGTCCCTTGAAAGGTCTTTGAGAGCATTTTCAATCTCTCTGCTCCTTTGCAGCACAGCTCCATGTACCTTCCTGCGGTATCGATTCTGGCTCCAGCCTCCCCGGCCAAGGGAACGAGCTCTGCTAACTTTGATTTTAGTAATATCTTCAAATAGAGAAACCTCATGTCCAACCCCAAGGTCTGCCAGACGGGCACAGGCTTCAGCTTCATCATTTGGATTTTCAGGATCAAAAGAGAATCCGTGTTTCCTTGCAATCCGAACAAGCGGCTCAGGATGTAGCCCCCCTGTGACCTGGACAAGTTTAACACCATCAGGCAAGCGTTCCATAAGAGAAAGGAGTTCGCTTCTGTCAGCAGCAAGCTCAAAGATGTTGTCAACAGCTATTATCTCAGGCCTGTCTCTCTGGATCATGTTAAAAATTTTCTGGCGACGGAGCATGCTTTGATGAGAGACCTCTCCGTCCTTAAGGATAGCAAGGGCATACCTTGGAAGTTCCTTTGCCCGGGGAGACCCTCGAGCGATATCTATTCCATAAATAATCCTGTTTTGCATGAGCGTCTATATTTTATTTTTTATAGAATATATATTTAACTGAAGACTAGTATTATTACCTGGATCTATTTATTATATTAAGGTCTTTTAGACATCTGGAAATATCTTAAAAAAGTTCGACAGGCCATCATCAAAAATAATGATAATCATGGACAAAATATCATCAAGAGGGGAAATTGAAACTTTGCTCATTCCATTATTCGGCAAAGCCAGAGAAAGCGAGAAAAAGTCACCCATACTTGTTGATAAAAAGGCAATTGAGATTATTAGTCAGCTCGATTATGATTTCACATCACTGAAAATTCCTGAAAAGACGAATGTCATGATGTGTTTAAGAGCGAAGTTAATCGATAATTTTGTAAAAGATTGTTTTGGCAGAAGTGATGGAAGTGTTGCGCTGCATCTGGGCTGTGGACTTGACAGCAGGTATGACAGAATCGGAAATAGCCATGTGGACTGGTACGATGTGGATTTCCCGGAGGTAATTAGTATCCGCAGACGTTTTTATGAGGAAACTGATTGCTATCATTTGATAGGATCTTCAGTTACCGAACAGGAATGGATGGAAAAAATACCTTCTGGAAAAAAGAAGTATATTGTTATAGCCGAGGGCTTGTTTATGTACCTGAAAGAAAATGAAATTAAGCAGCTGGTAAAAAAACTTACGGAAAGGCTGGGAAATTTCACCCTGATCTTTGACGCTTTTAGCACATTTGCTGCCAGAAAAGTAAAAAACCATCCCTCTATAAAAGAAACAGGCGCAGTTATTCAGTGGGGAGTTGATACTCCGAAAGAACTGGAAAATTGGGGACCTGAAATTCGATTTGTTGGAGAAAAGTTTTTTACTGCCAATGAAGAAATCGAGAACCTGAGTTTTGGTATCAGGACTGCGTTTAAAATTGCAAATTTATTTCCCATTGCCAGAAAGGCCCATAGATTGTTAATCTATCAGATTGGCTAAAATTGAACAGATCCACTACAGTTACATAAAATGATTACTTCAATAGCCACGCACGCAGGCGAGCAAGGTCAGCATCTACTCTTTTCACGTCAATCACAGAATCAGGATATATCTCCGGATCAGCACTTCGGACCAGGCTACACATTAACCGGGCCAGTTGATTACCAGGATGCTCTTCATAGAAACTATCAGTACAACACAGGAAATGAATATCGTCTTCCAGCTCCTCTTTAGTCTTTCTGGATAGCTGTGGCGTATCAGGTACACGCACATATCCATAGTGAATTGAACATTCAATTCCTGTTCTCTTGATTTTACCCTCCTTTTCAAGCTCCTGTAAATACCTTTTGGCAGTATTCTTTCCACAACCGACATCTTTCACGATTGAAGCTACAGACTTGGAATTTTCAGAATCCAGAACCTCCAGGAAGCTCTCTGGAGAGTATTTTTGGAAAAGTACCATTATCCATTCTCCTAATGTATTGGTTACTATAATAGGGCACATTAAGCCCTGCACTTTGAGTATATTTTATTTAAGATATATAAAATGTTATGGACCCCAAAACCTATAAAGAGGATAAATAAAAAGGAGAAATATCAGGTTTCAAGTGAATTTTCCCTCTCATGACGATGTTTTCACATTTTAGGAATAATTTCAAATTTATCCATCAGGTTTCAGGGAAATTATACTCCGCAATTTTTCCACACTAGTTATTTAATTGATTTACTGGTCTATTAGGTAAAAACATTTAACAGCATATTCAAGAGCCTGTCCAGAAATAAACGAAGAAAGTTTGGACGTACTTAGAATAAAAATGCTTTATATAGAACTAAACAGATAAATAATAACAGATGAGCGGCCACAAAGAGACATGCAATGGTAATTTACCTCAAAGCGCCTCAAGTGAATTCAATTATACAGAACGCCTGCATGAACTTGAAATTGTTAACAAAGTTTTAATTGAAACTTCTCAAATAGAAGACATTGACAGAATATGTAAATTAATTGGGGAAGCCGTTCATGAATTAAATGAGGGTTGTTGCGTCATTGTATTGCTTTATGATAGTGATATAAATTTGATCAGGATAAAGGCAGCGATAGGAATCGAAGGCTTAATAGGAAAGGTTGCTGAGATTACGAGCTGTAATCTTGATGATATCTCTTTTAACTTCGAAGATCTGGGAATAACTAGCTGTTTACTTACAAGTGGCAAACTTGAATACTTTCCGGAGGGCCTTTGTGCTCTGCTGGCAAAAAAAGTGTCCTATGATACCTGTAAAAGGATAGAAAAGGATCTGAACATCGGATCAATTCTGGTTACAGGTCTTTCAAATGAAGATAACAAAATTTTTGGTAGCATATTTATTCTGGTGCCTGAGGGACAAAAAATCCAAAATGTCTCTTCCACAGAGATTATCACTGCATATGCTTCAAAAAAAATCCAGGCAATCAGAACAGGAATAGCACTTTTTGAAGCTGAAAATAGATTTGAACTGCTCTTCCAAAAAGCTCCACTGAGCTACCAGTCTCTTGACGAAAACGGGTATCTTATTGATGTAAATAATACATGGCTTGAGACCCTCGGATATTCCCGGGAAGAAGTAGCAGGAAAATGTTTTAGAGACTTCCTTACACCGGAATATGCTGAAAAATTTGAAAGTAACCTATTCAGATTCAAATTGAAGGGAAAGATACAGGGCGTAGAGTACGAAGCCATAAGGAAAGATGGTAAGAAAATAAGTATTGTTGTTGATGGAAAAATAGCATATGACGGGCACGGCAAATTTAAACAAACGCATTGCGTTTTCAAGGACGTCACTGCACAGAGAGAAGCCGAGAAAAAAGCTCTCGAAAATGAAAAGCTTTTGCGTTCAATGATGAATGCTATTACAGAATCAACTATCCTCTTGAAACCAGACGGTAAAGTTACTTATATCAATGAAACTGCAGCGAAAAGGCTGAAAACCAAACCGGAAAAATGTGTAGGGAATAGTATATATAACCAACTTCCTGAAGAAATTTCTATCCATAGGAGAAAAATTCTTGATTCTGTTTTAACTAAAGGAAAACCGTTGAAGTTTGAAGATATACGGGATGGAGTGAATTTTCTCCACAATGTCTATCCTGTTTATGACTCTACTAACCATTTATCTCACTTTGCTATTTTTTCTGTGGACATAACTGAATACAAAAAATCAGAAAAAAAATTGAAATGGGAACTTGCTGCTGCCAGGACGCTGGCAGGACTGGCAGATGACCTGATAGATCCAAATAATTTCATCGAGACAACTGCAAATCTTGTCCTGTCAGCCTCTCAAGAGCTGACAGGAAGCGAACATGGATATGTTTCATCCATTGACCCCGAGACAGGTGACAACATATGTCATACCATGACCGGGATGATGGAAGATTGCAGCATCCATAAAGATGCTAAAAGAATTGTTTTTCCGAAAGGACCGGATGGACTGTATCCCAAATTGCACAGCCATGTTTTAAACACAAAAAAGGGCTTTTATACTAATTCTCCGAAAATGCATCCTGGTTCGGAAGGAACCCCAGAAGGACACATAGAACTGAATAATTTATTAAGTGTTCCTGCGATTGTCGTAAATGAATTAATGGGACAGATATCGCTTGCAAATTCAAAACATGGATATTCTGAGCGTGAACTTGAAGCCATGAGAAAGGTTGCCGCACTTTATGCACTCGCACTTCAGCAAAAACGGGCTTCTATGGAGATTCAATACAGAGACAATCTTTTGAAATCAATTTTTGAGTCAAAAGTTGACGGTATTATTGTTATTGACAATAAACATAAAATTCTTTTTTCAAACTCCAATCTCGTGAAGATATTGGAAATACCTGACTCTTTTTTGAATGCGCAAAGTTATGAAAAGTTACTCGCCTTCGTTCTGGATAAGGTGAAATGTCCTGAAGAATATTTCTTAAAAAGTCAGGCCCTTTTTAGATCGAATGAAGTTGACGAGTCTTATATCTATTTTAAAGATGGACGGATACTTGAAAGGGTTTCAACACCATTGATAATCAATGGAATTCTTAAAGGTCGTGTATTGAGTTTCAGGGACGTTACAGAGAAAGTGGAAGCAGAAAAGGCACTCATCAAGGCAAAAATCCATGCAGAGGAAGCTAATAGAACAAAAAGTGAATTCCTTGCAACGATGAGTCACGAACTGAGAACACCTCTCAATTCAGTAATAGGTTTTTCTGATATATTGCAAGCTCAGCTATTTGGGACTCTCAATGAAAGGCAGTTGAAGTATGTGAAAAATATATCCATAAGTGGGAACCACCTTCTTAACCTGATCAATGATATTCTTGATATTTCCAGAATTGAATCAGGGGATATTTCTCTATCTTTTGATACCGTCTATATTGCAGATATTTTTGAAGATGTAAAGAATATCGCAATCCCATTCGCTACTTCCAGAAATATATCTCTGGAATTCGTAGCTCGTCCTGATGATCTGAAAATATGTGTGGACAAAACAAAATTCAAGCAAATTCTCCATAATCTTGTGAACAACGCCCTTAAATTTACTCCAGAAAATGGACATGTAAATATTGATGCCAAAAAGTCAGGGAATATAACAGAAATTTCTGTGATGGATAATGGAATCGGAATTCCGGAAGAGAAATTGGATGTGATATTTGAGCCTTTTAAACAGGTTGACTCTTCACTGTCCAGAAATTACGGAGGGACCGGATTAGGCTTGATGATAGTCAAAAAATTCGTTGAAATGCATGGTGGAGAAATAAGTGTTAAAAGTGAATTAACAAAAGGGAGTACCTTTACAATTATACTGCCTATAAAGAAGAACAAATAATTTAAAAAGAAGAAGTAATTGCTCCCCATTAAACATACACTGGATCAAGAAGGTATTGAAGAGTTATTCTGAAAAGAGAGATATGCAAAAATCATTCCTCCTCTGCGGTCAGTTCATCGTCGTTATCCACTTCGATTTTTATCTCTTCAAGAACTTCTTCTAACTCTCTTTTAATTCCATATTTGCGGAAGAAATGGGTCAGTACATTGGAAACATCCCTTTCGAGAATTTCGTCAGCATGGGGATGTTCAAGAGTAATATATTGAGGCCAGTCAATTAACTGGACTTCATCTTCGGAGACAAATATATTGTACTCGCTTAAATCTGCATGGATAATTCCCATTGAATAGGCAATTTTTACCTGTTTTAGAATTTCATTGAGATACCATCCAGGATCAAGAATTTTTGTTTTTGAGAGAATACTTCCTTTTGCAAGTTCCATGACTATTGCATGCCTGTTCTGATCGAATGGTTTAGGGATTGAGACTTTAGGGTATAGCATATTCATAACCTTATACTCTCTCTCGGCAGCAAGCCGGGAGGCGTAAATCCATGAAAAATGTTCCCTTTCACCAAGGTGCTCCCTTACTCTTTTTACCTGCTTGAAACTGGTCCTGCCTTCCCTGTGAAATTTGATTATTACAGGAACGGGTTCCCCAATTGCAAGCTCAGGATGCCGGATTGCTTCAAAAATAACAGACTCTTTTCCAACCCCTACTTCATCTCCTATCGCACCTATGCTTTTTCTCTTGACAAAGGCATTTAGGGCAAGGGCATCGTACCCTTCGAAGTAAATCTGGAAACCTTCATAAGGCTGGGTGTTTCTGACAACAAGCTTATTCCGGACAAGCTTCTTTAACCTGTATTCCAGTTTATCAGGGGGCAGCTTGGTATATTTATTCAGCTCCTCTATAGGTACCCATTCAAAATGCTTCATTCCAGTCTCGATGCCAGTGAGGACTCTGAAATCTTTAGAGTCAAGCTCTTTAAAAACCCTTAGCGCTTCATCGATCATCTTGCTATTACATATAACCGTCTATATTTAAATAATAGCTCTAAGGATACGGATCTTACTTTCTTTTTCTTGACTCTATCTAAATATATAGTATCATTTTTTAAGCAAGAATCGGGAAAAATGAAAAATAAATAGAGCAGAAAAAAGAAATTTATATTATGTGTTAAATATAATAATATAGTCGATGAAATTTTTGGCGAAATGTATATATACTATCCTACGGTAGTAAGATACCGGTTGCTTACGAGTTAACTTCAAAGCCTCATTTCACACACACGAGAATCGAAACGATTACTCAAGAAGGATAGGTTTCATCCCTTCTTCCTGTCCGTTTCTAACCGTTCACTCGTAGGCAACTACCCTCTTAATTTTCGTTTCTACAATTTAGGGCGTCGATTCACTCTTTTCCACTCTCTTGCTTCTTCTTTAATCTTAATAGTGTCACGTAAATCCTCAAGGATTGAATTATTCTACCGACCTTCCGCAGATGTTCTCAAAAAAATAACATGTTTCTTACTGTCGGTTTTGGAGAATTACTCAAAAATATCCGGTTATTATCTCAACTGAAACTTTGGGAAATAGGATTGAAAGTATTCATTGAAAGCAAAAAAAATCGAAAATTGCAGGACATTTCAAAAATACTTTTTTGGATCGCATATACTGTACCAGGAAAACGACAGCAGAAAAATTGTGAAAATTATAAGGGCATCTGCGGAAAGTGGGCTGGAACAGGAGCTAATTCAAAAAAGTCCATATGGAAGCGTGCTAGACCTTTGGCACCCTACTTATTCTGTTGAGAGGTACTGAAGCAACATATCAAGTTTTAACATTCCTTTTACACATCCTATCAAGAATATAGAACCTCTTCTTATTCTAAACTTTGAGCAGAGAGTCCTAATACTAAGATGTATTTTTTGATAGCTCACCATATAAAAAATTTTTAATACTGTATTACTCCTTTTTGATAGGCTCTCATATATGTGATTTCCTTAATTCCTTCCGCAACTCAATATAGTCTCAAACAAATGCTTGTGGCATGTTTATAAATATATTCATGAAGTAAGCTTTATACACTTTCAAAACTAATTTACAAACACTGGTGTTTGTAATGTAAGGGATTTCATGTTCAGAAAATTTGCCCATAAAATTACTACTTTTTTCCAATAACCATTGCAGATACTTGTTAACTTTGAATGAATCCGTTAAGATGGTTATGTTCTTGAACATATCCAAAAAATAGGATTTAGAACTTTATCTAGCCAGAAAGGAGTCAAAGATATGAATAAAAATAAAGGAGTGAGGGCAACATCCCAATTTGTTGGGTTGCTGCTTTGTATAATATTAATTCAGACCGCATGTGCAACAGAAAATCAAAATCGGTTCATTGTGAATTTCCCCAATAATTCCACGTTAGAGAATGCAACTATTGATAATTCTACGATGGAAAATGTAACTATTGAAAATCCAATAATCGATGATTCAGGTAACGTTACAATAGTTGATTATTCAGACAACGATACTATAATAGATCCGTCCTATTATTATACATATATAGCTGAGGGAAGCAGCACAGAGTTTACTGTGAGTTTCACTAACAACGGTGATGAAACCCTTGTTTTAAATCCAAAATTTATAGCTACATCTAATACAAACAACATAAATGAAAGCTGGATTAATATATACCCAGCGAATGCAACGGTGACTCCTGGCTCAGTACAGTATTTTACAATTGAAGTAAATGTCCCGTTAGACTCACCAGGCGGATACTATCAAGGCAAAATAGCCTTCACTGATGACATTGTGCCTTATACCGAAGGATACGACACTGATATCCAATATGTCAATTCAATGCAGCTCGATATCTGGGTCCAGGCCCAGGAGAAGATACAACTTCAGACAAGTTATATTTCGGATAGTTTTGAGGCTGGGACCGAAAACGAGTACAGAATAAAGATTAAAAACGTAGCAACAAGAGATATTACAATCAATCCCACACTGAATACATACAATGAATATTATAGATATTACGAGCAGGCATTCGGTAGCGATGCAATAGAAATTTCTGCACCTTCAACTATAAAAGCAGGTGAAATTGCTAACATGAGTATAAGGGTACATGTTCCTGAAAATGCAACAGGATATTATAACGGGTATATCAACATGAATGTTAATGGGAAAGCTAATGATGGATATGTCCCCGGAGTAAACCTCTATTTCAATGTTTGGCAACCTCCAGCTCCTTTCGTGAAAACTTTTTACACCACTACCGATGATCCCATAATGATAGAAGTTTCAGGCGATATGTATAGATCGGATAATGAATTGCGTGTCTCACAGAAAAAAGATAAACTCCCATTTGAACTAGGAATGACATATAATTCCAATCCTGTTAATATGACTTTTGTGAATTCATCTGAAAGTGGCAGCGCCGATGTTCAAGAAAACTATAACTACCCAATATGGGCAAATGGGAACAAAAAAATTTATCAGAATGTCCGAGATCACTATACAGCAACCTACATCGTACCCGGAGCAATAGGGGAGTGGGACCTTTCTATTCTTCCAAAAGGTGCGAATAGTTTCCAATACTCAATAAAGATAGCAAATGATAACCTGGAAAAAACATGGAATGTAACTAGCGAGAATTTAGTACCTGGAAATTCATCTACAGGAAACGCAACTGATGAGAATACATCTACCCCAATGGATGTACCGGAATCGGAAGTACTTATTGCAGATTTCAGTACCAATGTATCAAGTGGTTACGCTCCTCTTACTGTGCAGTTTACAGATAATAGTGCATTAAATGAGCTTCAAAGCTCCATACCACCTATATTATCTGGCGAAGGGCAGAACAATATTGCTGATGAACCAGCAAATATCATATCAGATAGTCAGGAAACCAGTGGAGACGACTACTTATACGGCACTGCAAATGTTGAAAGTATACAGGTTATGATACTGGAATCTTTTCCTGTACAAGTACAGGTAGTATCAGAAGGTTACCTTCCTGACGGCTGCACTGAAATTGACGAAATAACTACTGAAAGAGAAGGAAATACCTTCAATATTAAAATTAGTACAAAGAGCCCGAAGGATGCAATGTGTACACAGGCAATTGTGCCTTTCAGTAAAACTATACCTCTTGAAGTCCAGGGACTTAAAGCTGGAAACTATACTGTGAACGTGAATGGTGTAACGGGATCTTTCGAGCTTGCAGTTGATAACACATTAGAAGAGTCTTCCAGTGCTATACCGCCAAGACAACAGGTAATAACCGAAGCTGACAACGGAACAAGCATAAGTCTCAAAAAAGGAGAGAATTTTACCCTTAAGCTCAGGGAAAACCCTACCACAGGCTATTCTTGGGAACTTTATCTGAGTGAGGGGCTTAGCATTATAAGCGATGAATATACTCAGGATCCAGCTCCTGAAGGTATGTGTTGGGGTTCCTGGAACTCATTCATGGATAATCGAAGCCGTAGCGCCAGGTAACCAGCAGGTAAACGGCATATATAAGAGGCCATGGGAGAGTACAACCGGCACGGAAGATAACTTCACGCTTAATGTCATTAGTATTTCTCCGAATACAATATCAAGAATCTGGGACTTTGGTGACGGAACAAATTCAACCGAGCAAAATCCAACGCATACATATTATGAAGCAGGAAATTATCTCGTCAGCCTCATTGTTAGTAACGAAAACGGAATTGCTACAAAAATAGCTACAATAGATGTTCTAGAACAAACATTACCTCCTGTAGCAAACTTCAGCAGTAATGTTACTAGCGGTTACGCTCCCTTATCCGTGCAATTTACGGATATATCAGAAAATGCAACAGAATGGAACTGGGACTTTGGCGATAAAACCTATTCAACAGCGAGGGACCCAGTGCACACATATAATAAAAATGGAAAATATACAGTAAACTTGACGGTAAATAATGAAAACGGAATGGACACAGAAAAAAGACCTAAATATATCTCAGTGTCCAAAAGAAAATGAGTTTATTAAAAAAATAAGAAAGGAGAGTTCAAATGAGTACTCTCTTCATTTCTTCTTTTTTATGAATTATTTAGCTCGTCCAAAATCAGCTAACGATAGCAATATTACAGTAACCTTTCCTCAGACTCCGGAACGATATTCTCTGCCGATTTGTATAAACCTGGGAAAAGTAAATTCAAAAAAAGTCCATAAGGCCGCGCACTAGGTATTTTAGTATCCTCTACGTCTGTTTAGAGGTACTGCATGTGATACAAGATGCTTTTAAGGTTCTAAAAACAAAAGGACAGGAACATAAACTTTAAATACAGTTAAAATATTTTGCTATTTCTAGATAGCTTATTATATAGAGAACTGCCGGGACAGAGCCACAACTTAAGTGGATACTAATCTTACTAACGTAAAAGTAAGCTGACCCGGGCTTAAAACCCGGATTTCAGCTATCTTTTATTTTAGAATACAAGTCCGAGGTCTTCGAGCTTCTTTCTTGCCCCATCGTAGACCTGCATGTATTCGTCAGTTGGGGTCACTGTCTTTACGTCGTAGCATTCCTGGAAGGTCTTTCCTGCGGGTGCGTTTGCGTAATTCTTCTCGTAGAGAGCTACGAGTTTGTCAAGGATTACGTTAATCTCTGCAATATCGACACCGGCAGTTGCTCTTGCAACTTCTCCCATCATCCTGGCTTCCATACCAGTTGTCTTGTCAGTTACGACGCCTTTTGCTGACGCGACACCTGAGAGGATTTCTCTTCCTGATGCAGTGTCAGTAATGGACTGGGCTGAAGCTTCAAGGAGACACATCTCAGTACACGGGCCTGCACATGGGTAGTACTGGTTTCCTGAGAGAATATCTGTAAACTCGGAAATTGTTGCACATGCCCATCCTGCGATTATCAGGGTTTCCCTGGTGTTGGTTGACCCCCAGCGGATGTGGACAGGGCCGTCAAGGTGCCAGCTAGCGCTGCTCATGACAACAGAGTTAATGTGGGTTGCAATGTCAACGATTGTGGTCTCTTCAATTCCGCCTGCATACCCTCCGAAAATCGGCATCTGTTCATCCATTATAATGTCGCTGTTTCCTTTGTAGTGAGCAATAACAGCGATTGCATCAAGGTCGATCTTGAGTTCATTGAGTTGAGAGACCTCGTGGCTGTCCGTTGAAGCCATTCCGCCGGCGCAGTCAGCGGAAATGTTTCCCTGAGCAGACAGGGAAGTCTCTGGGCCCTATATGCCCATGCCTGGGCGGCCTGCCATTGCGCATGCCTGCTTAATCAGGCGGGTTTCTGTCTTTGCGGCAAGAACTTCATAAGGACTGCCTGGAATAGGAGGCTTTCCACGAACAGAAGTCATGACCCCATCTACGATTGTGTCAACTTCCTTTTCTAGAGCATAGCTCATGTGAACAGGCATGAACACATCTTCGGAAATCGGAGAGCCAGTAGGGCCGCCCTGGACGATGGGCTTTCTCCTGTCTCCAACGCTTCTCTTCCTTACGTTTACTGCTTCTCTGCCTGTACCGAGGGTAAATTCTTTCTGGACATTGTTGATTGCGTCCCAGATTTCAGCTTCAGTGTACTTTACGATCCTGTGTGTGTCGGTACAGTAAATACCGCAGTCAAGGAGCATCTCGAAGCCTGCATTGAAGAGTTTTTCCATCATATCCCTGTCCGTAGGAATAAACTCTCCTTTGAAGTCAAGCCCGTACTTATGCTTGAGCTCCATTGCCTTCATTGGGATCTTCATAAGGTCCCAGTCATCCTGGGTGCATTTTTCTCCTACTTTTGCTCTGTCGTAGAAGTCATAGCAGTCAACTGATTTCCTAAAAGTCATCGTATTTTGCCTCCTCAGGATTATTTCATAACATCGAGTGCAACTTTTGCAGCTTCTGCAGCATTTTCTGCAGTTGCGTCAGCTCCGATTTCTGCAATCCATTTGTCGGATACCGGAGCTCCTCCGAACATGCACTTTACGCTGTCCCTGAGGTTTTCTTCCCTGAGCCTGTCCATAAGATCTTTCTGGCCGAGCATGGAAGTGGTCATGAGGGCAGAACCTACCAGGAGAATCTTTTCTCCCTTGTGCTTTGCGGCTTCTTCAACAACGGTTTCGTTAAGGACGTCAACTCCAAGGTCAAGGATCTGGAAACCGTTTGCTCCGAGCATGGTAGTAACAAGCCTGTGCCCAATATCGTGAATATCTCCTTCTGCAACAAAAGTGATCGCAAGCCCAGTTTCATCTCCTTCTTTCCTGTTCTTCGCAAGTTCAGGAGTGAGGACTTCCATTGCATTGCTCATTGCCTTTCCAGACATCATGATTTGAGGCAGAAATATTTCGGCAGCTTCGAATTTGTCACCGATAATCTTCATTCCAACGGAAAGACCTTTTGTAATAATGTCAATTGCTGGAATTCCTGCGTCCAGAGCCTCCCTGGCTAACTGCGCAGTGCCTGCAACGTTCTGGTTTACTATCGCGTCGCGTAGTTTATCAAAAATTTCTGTGTTTGTCATCCCATCATCACTTCTTTCTGTTTTATTGCTGCTGGCCAGATTAGGAGTCTCCTTTCACATCGCCGGTCAACGGAATCTCATTACCTCCTGCATATATATAAATATTTTCAGTGAAGTTATCAAATATATATAATTATTGCCTGAGTAATGCGAGCTATAAAATTCGACTATATATATTATTTGGAAGTAAGGTCTCAGATAAACTGCAAAAAAATTTAAAAGATGAAAATTATATTGCAAAGAAAAAAGTTTTAGACCTTACCTCACCTGAAAAAAAGAAGGAAAAAAATGAATGCTGAAACATTGAGTAAGAAACCAAAAATACTTGCCGCCAGTCCTGCCTTTGCAATAGTGTCCTGACCTTCTTTCAAACAGGATCTGGCCAGGATAATTCCAATAAGAGAAAAGGGTATTGAAAAAGATGTAAGAAGAATATTCCCTAGCCCAAACCAGAAAGAAAGAGAAAAAAGGACACTTATCGACCCAAATAGAAGGCTTAAAAACCCTTTAAATGAAGAAAAACTGTTAATGTTACTTCCTCCAATCTTAAAATTCTGTTGTACTAATTAGCACGATGAACTAATATTTTCGAAAAGAGATTAAAACTAATAACTTAAGGTTATTCGATTCTTACTCCTATCTTCTCGCCTTCAGTTTTACATTCGTATCTTTCCATTTTCAGCGAATCATTAATGCATTCTCCTGTTCTCACATCAAACTTTCTTCCATGACATATACATGTGAGAATAAAATTCTCCAGTCGCCCTCGGTCCATAGGGCAGCGGGCATGGGGACAAAAATTTGACAAAGCATTTATCTGCCCCTCAGTTTTGACCAGAAGAATATCCTTATTCCTTACTTGAACACGCAGGAGTTTTCCCTCTTTTAAACTATTTTCCTCAACTGCATAATACCACGGAGGTTCAAAACCAAAAACAGAGCTTACTTGAGAGATTTCTTCAGACGACATGTTCCAATCACCAGAGCCTGAACTTTAAGTTTGCCAGCTACTTAATTAAGAATAGGTTGATACTCGGTATAAGATTTTCTAAATTTAGAAAAAAGGAAGAGAGAAGAGAGAAAAGAAGGAAAAAGAATATCAGAATGAAATCAATGAAAAAATGAGTAAGGTAAAGAATTGAAGAGAAAGAAGAAAAATAAGGAAGGTATAATCTCTTTTTAAACAAGCAAAATTAGGTTTAATTTTTTAGTGGAGATTCCCATCCTCATTAAGGATCTTCAGAAGCTCAATGATCGAATACGAAGCTCGGGTAATTCCCATGCTGCGTTTGTCAGTATCCGTACCTGCAATATACAGGTTTTTAAATGGTGTCCGAATATCTGCAAACTTTCCATTGATCGTGACAGCTGCTTTTTCAGGAATCATTATCTGCTCATGCTGCATCTCTATATATTTTTCGAGATCTGGATGGGCACGGAAAATAGTGTCATAAGCCTTTTTTACCTCCTGCTCCTCACTATTATTCTCGTCGATTACAAATGAAAAGCCTATTAGCTGTTTGTTCTTGGGAGCAAGAGAGGGATCATAATTGCTGATAGGCATTGCCCAGTAAGCAAAATCCTTAAACCAAATTTCCGAGCCAGTATAGTTGAATTCCGGAATCTCCTCTTTCAGGCCAAGCCAGATAGTAAGGCTTTTGCTATGGACGATGCCTTTTAAGTCTACTGCATAATCTGGAGGAAGATCCTTTATAAGTCCGGGCAGTTCTGTTGCAAATCCTGTATAAATTACAAGATCTGAGTAATATATCTCATCGGCTTCTACACCTGATACCTTTCCGTCCTGTGTCAGAATGGATTTTACTTCACATTCTTTTTTGATCTCGACTGTTTCCGGAAGGGAGTAGAGAATAGCATTAAGTAAAGCCTTTAATCCTTTTCTGGGGTAGCCCTGAGAATAATTTACATCGTTTGTTGCAAGTCTTTCAAGAGATGTAAAAGGATGGGTGACTTTGGTCATTCTGGCCTGAAGGGAAGCGTGGAGATGATACGGAAGGATAGAGGCAAGGATAGACTCCGCAGACTGACGTTTTTTAGGTTCAATCTTTCCTATCATGGCATCAAACTGCTCCTGGGTAATGCTGTCCCTTACGAAACTACTACCTGACAAGACGCGTTGAGCTGATGTCTCCTTCATGGACTTGCCTGAGAGGAAAGCTGATATAGTGTCTACAAAATCACAAGTGTCTTTAGAAAGATTTTTGGGTAAGAAATCGTACACTGACTGGTTTGAAAGGTCTATTCCGAATGATGAGAGAGTAAAAGCTTTTGTAAGAGTCTGGGAAAGTAAAACTCTGTCCTTTCTCGGAATAACGTCAAATGTAACAAAATCTTTCAGGTTTGAAGGAACCTTGACAAGGGCATTTTCAGTCCGAATATAATAATGCCCATAATCCTCAAATACAGGCAAATAATCAAAATAGTTATCCATTAGCCTCTTCAAAGGTCCTTCAATTAGATGGGTTATGGCATGCGCTCCGGTGTCTACCTGGTAGCCGTCTACCATATAGCTATTGCAGTTTCCACCCAGATGCCTTTTTTTCTCAAGAACAAGGACTTTTTTCCCATGTTTCGAAAGCGTCAGCGCTGCCAGAAGCCCACTGATTCCAGCACCAACAACAATTACATCATATTTTTTCATTCCCTAAACTACCTCTATTTTTTCCAGTGAATTAAGTTTCAGTAATGCAGTTATACACATTATTTTTCTCAACTCACAATAGGATTCGATATTAGTGGAAGATATGTCAGATCAAAAACTGTCTCCTGAATGTGTAACAAGTAACTTAAACAGAAGACACCTTAAGATACTTACAGAATTAATTTACATATACATTATGATTTAAAAAGCTTACCTCACTATTTGCAATATTTATAGAGTACAGTAGAGAAAAAAATAATATATATAAGTAGTCCTTACTGGCCAAGATTTTTTAATTAATAAGTGATAATTTTTAATAGATAA
>CAWJYV010000004.1:0-279863 GCA_963847185.1 uncultured Methanosarcinaceae archaeon
CACTTAATGTAACTAAACCTTATGACAAGGATTCAGTACTTAACCCCACCCGCCAGTACTGAAGGTAGTTATTTCAGTACTGTACAATTCGAGGCTCTCTTTACTTTTTGAAGTACTTATTTAAAGTAGTACCAGAGCATTAATTTGAAATACATACAATGGAAGGAATAAAGCTTGAAAATCCACTGCATTCAGCACGTTGAATTCGAAAATCCTGGAACCATTGTTGAATGGATAGAAGAAAGAAAGTACTCTTCATCAACCACTCATTTATATGAGAATGAAAATTTTCCCAAGCCGGAAAATTTCGACCTTCTTATAATAATGGGTGGGCCTATGAACATCTATGAATATGACAAGTATCCCTGGCTGAGAGAAGAAAAAGCATTTATAAAAGAAACTATCTTTGCAGGAAAAGCAGTACTAGGAATCTGCCTTGGTGCTCAGTTACTTGCCGATGTCCTGAAGGCACAGGTGTTCAAAAATAAATATAAGGAAATTGGATGGTTTCCAGTGTTTACAGCCAAAAATGAGGAATCGGAAGCCCACCTTCTGGAAGGTATTCCTGAGAAATTTACTGCTTTTCACTGGCATGGAGATACCTTCAGCCTGCCTGAAGGCGCAAAGAAACTTTTTGTAAGTGAAGCCTGCGAAAATCAGGGGTTTATTTACAAAGACAGGGTAATTGGGCTCCAGTTTCATCTGGAAATGAACAACAGAGCAATCGAAAATGTAATTGAAAATTGCAGGAATGAATTGATTGAGGAAAAATACATCAAGAAAGAAAAGGAAATGCTTGATAAAGACTCATATTTAGAGGAATCAAAGATATTAATTTTCAGGCTACTGGATAATTTTGAAAAAGTAATCAAATATTGACAAAATAAGTATATCATTTAGGAGTTACTCATTTAGTTCTTAGGCTATCGTTTTTGGAAAATTCCAAATATATATATATTAATTTAATGTGTACATAGGGTTACTTAAATAGGACTTACGCATTTGCCTGCTTTGCAGGCAACTTTTTACTTTTTTCGATATTTAGGTTAAGGTATAGATTGGCTTTTTTAAAAATTGGCTAACAGCATTTCTTGTAATGTTCCATTTTGTTTCAAACCATGTAACTCCTGTTTTTATCCTTTGAATTTCAAATCTTAGAAATGCTCTTATTGCCATCATAATATGTGCTCTTTGCACATTGTTTCTTCTTGCCTGACAGCGTTCTACTCCACAAAACTGTTTTATTCCCCTATGATATTCTTCAATTTTCCAGGCTTTTTTCCCTAACTCTTTCCTTTTTTCTTCTTTCATATCCAGTACATCTGTAGCCCAGTATTGCGCGTCTCCGTCTTTGGAAACTATCCAAAATATCTTAATAAAGCCATATTCTTTCAGATGAACTGTCATTCCTTCTGGTGGAATAGTTAACAATTCAATTGCTACATTACCAGTCTTATCAGGGTTAACTAACCGGTTTTTCTTCAACCTTGTTAACCAGTGCCATCCTTTTTTCCTGATTTCTTTGAGATTCTTTATGCTTGAATACCATGTATCAAAAAGAACAAATTCTGGTCTAAAACCACGTTCTTCTGCCTTATTTAGCATGTCAAGGAAGTGATCATTTTTTGTTTTTCCGTCAGTATCTATATCGTAAATTCTAAAGTCAACAGGAATTATAGCATCATTATATGTCCAGACAACGGTTTCAAGATTGATTCCATTTACAATCTGATGATGTTTACCACTCCATTGCCTGTAAACAAGATCGATGTGTTTGGAATAAGGTTTATCGAGAACAGTATCATCGATAATAAGAAAGCCAGTTTCAGGAATGACAAAAGTCTTGACTTCGTCCCATAAAGCCTCCGTTTCCGGAGGCTGCCTTAGAAGAAGACGAGAAAAAGAGTCATGAGATGGACTATTAGAGTCTATAAAACTGCACTTAGAAGCCTCAGTACAGCTGAAGACGCGAGAAGAAGCAATGAGAAAGTTGATATAATCAAGTTTAGTGCATTTAGCAGGATTTATTTATAGTCTTCAACATAACTTATTACACGTATTAACACCTATCTATTTATATGGTGGGGAAAGAACACATTCCAATTGATCGGAAGGTAACTCTTGATGAAATCAACTCTTTAATCAAGCATGAAAACAATTCAAGAGTGCTTAAAAGGCTCTATTTTGTAAAATTTAGATTTTCAGGAGATTCAGTAGAAGAAGCCGTTACTAAAGTTGGAGTTACTAAGAAAACAGGATATTACTGGCAAGATGCCTGGAATAAAGGCGGCTATGCCGCCTTAATACCAAATTTTGGTGGGGGTAGAAAATCCAAGCTTACCGATGATCAAATAAAAGAGTTAAGAATCTTGCTGGAAAAAAAAGATCATTGGACTACAAGAGAAGCTTTGGAGTTAATAAAGGAAAAATATGGGGTAGAGTATTCACAGAAACAAGTAGGAGTTATACTGCATAGTTTTAACATGTATCATTCAAAACCATATACTCTTGACTACAGAAGACCTAAAAATGCTGAGGAAATTTTAAAAAAAGTTAATAGAAGCAATTCCAGCATATATTGGTCCAGATGATCAATATCTTATAGGTTTTTTGGATGAATCCTCACCACAAACAAAAGCAAATACGCAACGATTATGGTCATTTAAAAAGCCTTTGATAACAAAAAATACAGATTATATAAAAGCAAATGCGTTTGCATTCTATTCGATTAATGGTAGAAATCTCATCGATTTTATGGAAAGTTCAAAAGCAGAAAATGTATGTGAATTCCTTGAGAAAATTGTGGAACAGAATTTAGGGAAAAGAATAATTCTTGTTCTGGATAATTCAAGGTCACATCATGCTGATAAAACGGTAAGGAAAGCAAGAGAATTAAATATAACACTTGTGTTTCTTCCTCCTTATTCACCAGATCTAAATCCTGTAGAATTTGTATGGAAAACGATTAAGAGAGAAGTATCTGTTAGATTTATTCAATCAAAAGAACATTTAAAAAAGATTATCAAAAATGAATTTATGAAAGTGGAAAACTCATTATCATTTGCAAAGAAATGGATGGAAACATTCAATCCACAAATAAAAAGTGTAATTTGTTGAGTCAGGAACTATAATTCAACTCAAAGATTTTTTTGATTATATTGCATATATTATATTAAAAGATGTATTTTAATATGATTTACAAAAGTGCTTCAACCGCGTAAGTCCTATTAAATATTCAGTCACTGCTACTCTTCTAATTTTCATTTTACCCACATTCCGCAGTATTTTTTTGAAAATCACTATTTTTTCTGATAGCGTTTTTGGAACATCTCAAAATAATCTAAACTCAAAATGAAACTCGATGAAAATTGAGTGCTATCTTTTTTTGGCCTCTAAATTCATACATACCCACCTTTAATTCCTGCACAAAAGTCCAATAAATTTACGTTAAATTGAAAATCGATAGCAGCAAAAACAGTGATTTTCAAAAAAATACTGCGGAATGTGGAGTACTAAATTAGTTTTGATAGTATACGTTAGGTTATTTACTATCTTATTAAAATATTTCTGAGACTAATTAAATATTTTAATAACTTTTAGAAAAATGAACATCATAGAGAAGAAAGAGAAATAAACGAACATTGAAGAAGAGAAAGGAGAAATAAAAGTCATTGTTTTCATTTAATTGATCTCAAAAAGAGTTTGCAAGAGAAATGTATTTTCATAAACCGTTTCCAGGGTATGCTAGCTCCCATGCCAGCCAAAAAAGGAGCCACACCATTATTTTTTTGCACGAATATCTCTATCTATCTAAATATCTCTACTTATTTCTCTGTTTCAGGAAATATGCATACTACTTGATCTGCTTTCTGTATTTTTAAGTTAACTCCTCTAATTATATTTATGAATAATATTAAATAGCATTGAATATAATAACTAAATCAAATCGATTTTGTTATCGCTTCACTTCAGTAGTGATTTGAGTTCTTGGGTGGGTATTTTGAACATATTACGGTCTAGTCGCTGCTAGCGGTTGAGGGTATGATAACTTAGTAATGAAATATCTCTTTATTAAATTATATATTTTTCGCTATAATTAATTTTGTTGATAATTATATTTTTTATTAAGATCCCGATAAGGTTTATCACGGAAGAATCTTACATCTTTGCAGAATAGCGATTCGATATATTTCAACATACGATTCGAGATAGATAATTCGGGAACTTTATAAAAATAAATATAAAAATAAATAAAAACAGGGAGTGGAAGTCAGCTACCGTTATTGGGGGTATCAATTGAATAAGCAGCTGAAAGTTTTGTTTATAGGAACCTATGTTCCAAAAGAATGTGGGATTGCCACATTCACTTCTGATCTTTTGCATTCGGTTTTTGGGGAAGAAAATAACCTTAATTGTGAAGTTATTGCTTTGAATGATCCTTCTGAAACTTATGATTATCCAGAAGAAGTCGTTTTTCAAATCGAGAGAGATAAAATCGAAGATTACTACCGGGCTGCAGATTTTATAAATCAGTCCGATGCAGACATTGTATGTCTTCAACATGAGTTCGGCATTTTTTGGGGGAATGCCGGGGATTACATTTTTGCAACTTTATCAGGAATAAATAAACCTGTAGTAAGCACAATGCATACTGTGATCAGGGATCCTGAACCAGAATACAGGGTGTCTATTGAAAAGCTCATCCAATATTCCGAAAAACTGGTCGTGATGAGTCAGACTGCAGTTGATATGTTAAAAGACATTTACAAAGCACCTGAAGGAAAAATAGAACTCATATTTCACGGAATGCCTGACTATCCGTTTAATAACTGTGAGAAATATAGAAAAAGATTGAACCTTAAGGGGTCTCCGGTTATCCTTACTTTTGGCCTGTTAAGTCAAAATAAAGGTATAGAAAACATTCTCGAAGCTCTTCCTGATGTTGTAGATAAATATCCTGATCTTCTCTACATTATACTCGGTGCTACACATCCTATAATAAAAAAGAATTTCGGAGAAACTTACAGGCAATATCTTCAGAACAAGGTATCTGAACTCGGACTTGAGAACAATGTAGTGTTCCATGACAAATTTGTCGAAAAAGAAGAACTCTGCAATTATATCCTCGCAAGTGATATTTATGCATCTCCCTATCTTTCCAGGGAACAGATAGTTAGCGGGGCTCTTACCTATGCCATAGGAATGGGAAAAGCAATAGTATCAACTCCTTACTGGTACGCTCAGGAAATGCTTTCCGAGAATCGAGGATTGCTTGTAGATTTCGGAGACATGGAAGGCTTCAAGAATTCTCTATTATACTTAACTGAAAATCCAGAAGAGTGTGATGAAATGCGCAGGAAGGCATACGATTTCGGCAGAAAAATGACCTGGAAAAATGTAGGCAAAGAATATAATAAGGTTTTCGGCAAGGCTCTAAAGCATTACAATGCTTATCCCGGAATACAAAACAGGTTTAATTTCCTTCCAAACCAACTGCCTGAAATTAAACTTGATTATCTTAAGTTATTGACCGATGATGTAGGGATTATCCAGCATACCAATCTTGGTGTACCTGCTCGCCATTACGGGTATAGTACCGATGATGTCGGGAGAGCTCTTGTTGCATTAACACAGCTGATAGACAGTCAGAAGAAAGCCGACGAGCAATGGAAATTAATTACCACATACATGAGCTTTCTTGAACATGCCCAGACTGATACGGGACATTTTCATAACTTTATGAGTTATAAACGGGAATTTCTGGATGATAAAGGCAGTGAAGACACTCTCGGTCGTGTTGTATACGGGCTAGGAAATGTAGTAAGCTGTCCTTACCTTTCAAAAAACATACGTACACTTGCACATACTCTTCTCAGCAGGTCCGAACCCGAAATGGAAAAAATAAGCTACCCAAGGGCGAGAGCTTATACAATGTGCGGTTTGTATGAGATACTCAAAGCAGGTGTGAATATAGACGAATTTGAATCTATTTTCATTTCCCGCAGGGATGCTGTCAAATCCATAGATTCTCTTGTAGACAGGGATACCTTTGAATCCGTTTTCATCAACCACGCAAATGCTCTGGTCAACCTCTACGAAGCTAATCATAAAGAAGACTGGAACTGGTTTGAACCCACAATTACCTACAGCAATGCAAAATTAAGTGAAGCCCTTTTACTGGCGTATAATTACACAAAAGACAGAGTCTACAGGAAAATTGGTCTTTCTACTCTGAATTTCCTTACTGAGATTCAATGGAAAGGGGACTTTTTTGACATAGTTGGAAATCATGGCTGGTATTCCTACTCCGGAGAAAAACCCATTTTTGATCAGCAGCCAATAGAAGCAGGTTACCTGACTCAAGCTTATGTTTCAGCTTATGAAATTGTCAGGGACAGAAAATATCTGGAACTTGCAAAGTACTCTTTTGAATACTTCCTCGGAAGAAATCGCTTAAAGGCTCCTATGTATGATTACTCAACAGGTGCAGTTTATGATGGGCTCAACCCCGATGGGATAAATTGCAACCAGGGAGCAGAGTCCGTAATTTGCTTCTTGATGGCATTGGGCTCTTTAAAGAAATGCACGGACGCAACCGTCAATACGGCATTCCGGTCCAGAGTAAAAGACAGCGTTGTAAATGATAGTGTTGTAAATGACGGAGTTCTGGAAGAAGAAAAAGAACCTGCTATCTTCAAATCTGGTGGGGTGAGGGGAATAAGATGATCTGGAAAGACCATGGAGAGCTGTTCCTGAGATGTAAAAAAAATCCTATACTTACCGTGGAAGATTGGCCCTACCAGGCTAACTCAGTGTTCAACCCTGCAGCAACTATAGTCAACGACACGACTTTATTGCTGGTACGGGTTGAAGATCATCGAGGCTTTTCTCACTTTACCATAGCTAAAAGTAAGAATGGAATCGATGGCTGGGAGATTGACAGTGAACCAACGTTTTTTCCGGATCCTGTAAACTATCCTGAAGAGATATACGGCATTGAAGACCCGCGTATAACTTACATAGATGATATGGAAAAATGGGCTGTAGCATATACGGCTTTTTCGGACTCAGGTCCTTTGACTTCTCTTGCCTTTACGGAAGATTTTCGGAATTTTGAGAGAATAGGAGCCACCATGCCACCTGAAAATAAAGATTCTGCTATCTTTCCTGTAAGATTCAATGGCAAGTGGGCAATGCTTCATAGACCTGTATCCAGTATGGCGGGTGTAAAGGCAAATATCTGGATATCTTTTTCTCCGGACATGAAATATTGGGGAGACCATGAGGTTCTTCTGTATGCCAGAGAAGGAGGATGGTGGGATGCTCGAAAGATAGGTCTATCCCCACAACCTCTCCGCATATCTGACGGCTGGCTGATTATGTATCACGGAGTACGCCAGACAACATCTAAAGCAAGTTATCGGCTTGGAATGGCTCTCCTCGATCCCGATGATCCAAGGAAGGTCCTCCACAGGTCAGAAGGATGGGTTTTTGGACCTCGTGAGATGTATGAGCGCAGTGGAGATGTTAATGATGTTGTTTTTCCATGTGGATGGGTTTTGGTAAAAGATGAAATCCGTATTTACTATGGGAGCGCGGATACTTCAGTATCAATGGCTAGTGCAAAAGTTAACGATGTTCTTCGGTATATTCATAGCTGTCCTGAGGAACAATGTCCTGATGAATATTGCAGATGGTTTGAGCAAAAAGTGGAAACTTCTGAGGACCCAAAAAAAGGTAGTTCTAAATTAAGATGATAAAACAACATTCTGAAATTCGGAGTTAAGATACTAAAATAGAGCTCAAAAGTTCTGGATTAAAATGAGATAAGTATAACTAAAAACTAAATTTGGGGTGGATCGTTTTGGGGGTATTAGAATAAGAATTGCAATGTTATCGCCTATTGCATGGAGTACTCCACCGAAAAAATATGGGCCGTGGGAGTACATAGTATCTTTATTAACAGAAGGACTGGTAAAAAGGGGTATTGATGTTACACTGTTTGCGACAGCGGATTCGCATACATTAGCCAAACTTCATGCAGTAGCTCCAAGACCCTATGAAGAAGATAAAAATATGATCGTAAAGGTGTACGAGGGCCTGCACATATCAGATGTTTTTGAGAGAGCAAATGAGTTTGACATAATACACAACCATTTTGATTATCTCCCTCTTACCTACAGTGGACTTATTGATACCCCTGTTGTAACAACTATCCATGGGATTTCTTCGAGGAAAATCCTGCCTGTTTATAAAAAATATAATAATAGAACTTTCTATGTGTCCATAAGTGATGCTTACAGATGTCGTGATCTGGACTATATAGCAACTGTTCGGCACGGAATCGAAATAGAAAAGTTTCATTTTAATGAAAAGCCACAAGATTATCTCCTTTTTTTATCGCGCATACACAAAGACAAAGGAGCAAAAGAAGCAATAGAAGTTGCCAAAAAAACAGGGAAAAAGCTTAGAATGGCCGGCTTTATTGCGGATCAGGACTATTTTGAAAAAGAAGTCAAGCCCCATATAGACAACGAACAGATAATTTATGACGGGCATGTCGATCCAGAGCTCAAAAAGAAACTTCTGTCAAATGCATGTGCTTTGTTGCACATGATAAACTATGAGGAGGCTTTCGGGCTTGGGGTTGTTGAATCTATGGCCAGCGGCACCCCGGTTATTGCAATGAGCAGGGGTTCCATGCCTGAGCTGATAAGAGATGGTGAGACCGGATTTCTCGTCAACAGTGTTTCTGAAGCTGCAGAGGCTGTTCAGAAAATTTACTCTATTTCCCGCAAGAGATGCAGGGAAAGTGTAGAAAAAGAATTTTCTGTTGACAGGATGGTAGACGATTACATTAAAGTTTATGAGACTATTCTGGAAAAATGCAAGCGTGAATCCGAAAGACCCTGGGGATTCTATAAAGTGCTTATGCAGAAGCCAGGATATAAAGTCAAAATCCTTACTGTTCTACCTGGAGAGGAAATTTCACTTCAGCGCCATTCCCATAGAAATGAACACTGGTACATAGTCAGTGGAGAAGGGCTTATAACTAAAAACAAAAGCCAAATCAGGGTCCTTCCAGGAGATTCGGCCGATTTTCCGGCAAAGGAGATACATCGAGTCAGAAACATAGGGGGTCAAAATCTCATTTTCATTGAAATTGCGCAGGGCGATTATCTGGGGGAAGATGATATAGAAAGACTTGAGGATAAATACGGAAGAGTATAAATGGATTTATCGATGTAGGCGGATTTATCGAAATTAGGCGGAAAATATAAACAACATGTGTCAAGGTTAATTGTTTATTACTATATAGGGGCATATTCTCAATGCATAGATATGTCGATTAACTATATATGGTGGAAAAACTTAGTATGTGTATCAAAAAACATTAGCCCGTTACCAATCTCTACACACCTTTGAACGACCCAGAATCTCTTCCTCGAAAAGCCTTTTTCTGCGGTAACGGGTTAAATAAATTTTTTCGTCTTTAATTACCTTAAAGCTTCAAAAATAGCCTTCAAGGTCACTTCTCCAGGATATTTCTGTCAAATCCGTTCAAAGTTGATGCTCAACCATTCTATTCAGGCAGGACATTCTGAGCCTTCGTAGGATTTCCTGACCCGTGCCGCGATTTCCTCGCCAAGTCTTTCTGAGGTATTTTCTATAAAAAGGACTATGTAATTAGGAGGTACGCATCCAAGGCTTTCTTCTCCTGATAAAATAAGCCTTACAAGGTACTCAAAGTCGTACAGGGATAGCAACTTGATCCTTCTAAGGAAATCGGCTTCATCTTTTGAATAATGATTTGCAAGGGGGGGAAGTATGGAACGATAAGGGACTCCTGAGCCTGAACACAGAATGTCTTCACATTCAGGAGCAACTACTTTAAGAATTTTAAGGTCTGTCTCTGAAAGTATTCTTGCCATGATTGTCACCTCTGCGGGAAAGAAGTAAATAAAGTACTAAGGTCTTTCCTGAACCAGGGATTCTGCTTCCTGCCAGGATATTCTGCTTTTCTGCTATTTAGTGATAAGTATGAAGGCTAAATATTCTTTTTCCTGAATGAAGGCTTACGATGTTTATTAAAAACGTTGTAGGTGGGAAAAGCGTTGCAGGTAGTAGAGCCAGAGAAGTTAAATTCTGAGGAATGCCGAAGAATTCAAAACCATTCTTCGGCTTCCCTTCATTTCAACAATAGAAGCTCATCTTATCTATTATAAGCCTGCTAAGGTTTTCTGTTACATTTCCATCTATTCAGTTCCGGTCTCTTACAGCTCCAGTTTCATTAAATCCTCAGCAAGAATAACTTCTCCTCCAGAATAACCCTGCAGGCGGTGTATTGTTTCTCTCTCATGCCCTCGCATATCCGGATAGAAATGCGTGAGGCAAATGCTTCCTATTTCGTTGTTATATTCTCCCAGCAGTTCGGCAAGTGTACTTGGAGTCGTGTGGTTTGTGACTTTTATACCCACAGGAAAAGAACATTCGTGAATCAGAAGATCGGATTCTGCTGCAAGGTCCATTATATTCCTGCTTGGCTCGGTGTCTCCCGAATAAACAAATTCTCCATCTTCTGCTGTCACGCGGTAAGCAAGAGTGGGGACGCTGTGTGCCGCGGCGGTGCAGGTAATTTCACAGTCGAAGCCTTCAGGAGTAAAATCCTTTCCAGGGGGGAGCTCGACAATATCCACATCTACTTCATCCGAAATATATTCGTATGCGTCAACCACCTTTGAAAACCAATCATCTGTCCCCTCAGGTCCATAGATTTTCATATAAGTATTTCCGCGGAGCCAGTTTGCTTTTATGAGGGGAAGCACGTCAGCCACATGATCAAGATGAAGGTGTGAGAGTAAAATAGTGTCTACCTCAGTATGTGAAACTTCAGCTTCAGGAAACCTGCTCAACACGCCGCTTCCACAATCAATAAGTAATGGCTTTTCCTCAAGCCTCACAAGCACTCCGGACTGTACACGACCCTTCTGAGGGATCGCAACTCCAGTGCCAAGAAATGTTATCTCCATAAGGTAAAGAATAAACTTTAAATAATTTAACTTTATTTAAAGCATGTCTTCATAATAACTCTTTAGGGCTCAAGAACAAACTTGTTTTTCTCTCAAGCGCGAGGGTTGCCCAGCCCGGTCAAAGGCGCCGGACTTAAGATCCGGTATCGAAGGATTTCGTGGGTTCGAATCCCACCCCTCGCACTAAACTTATGGGTAATAGGTAACTCTAAAAAACGCAACGCTATTGTAAGAGTTATGCACAACCACTTTTTTAAAAGTTTGTTAGTCAAAGAATTAATTTTTTTGAAAGTGTCTTAACCAAAAATAATTTATCTCTTTTTAGAAAGTTGCCCTAACCAAAAGGTCTTTTTCTCTTTTAATAATTTTCTATCTTAAAAATAATAGTTATTTTTATGGGCAATTATAAATAAAAAAGGATCTCTTTGAGTATAATTATAAATTGTTGGGATATCTAGATAACATGTAAAAGTTTCACATTATTTGTATTTTTCCTTTTGAATTTATGATCTTTTACTCACATCTTTTTTCAAAAATCATTTTTAATTAATTGATATTAACTGATATTTACTGTTTAAAATATGCAATAAATAGAAAGTTTTAAGCTTATTAGCAATAACAAATCTGCTAGTATTTTGTTCGCTTGTACCACAGATAAAGGAATAATATGGAAGATTATCAACCAAGAAGTTTAGAAGATATTAAGAAAGAAAAGGATTCATTTGTTGATAAAATAGATCAAAATAAGACTAGTATTGAAATAGAAATATCAAGCATAGTTGACAAACTAGACAATACTCTTGAGGAAATTAACAAAAAGACATCTCTAGATGTTACGAATATTATCTCTTTTAGTCAAAAATTAGAGAGATTATATAACTCTAAATTAGAATCTGCTTCTAACTCCCTAATAAAATCAACCAGTATATTTGAAGAAAAAGCAAAAAAAATAAAAACAGGATTCAATGGTATATATATCATAATTTTATTAGTAATTATATATCTAATTATAGAAATTATTACATATTATGGTTCAGGAAGTTCATTTGCATCTAATTCTTCAGTTTCATCTGATTCTACAACTCAATTATTACCTTTTTTGATTCCATTTATTGCTATTCTCTTAATCTTGATTCTCGTTATTATAATTTATAAGAACATAGGCAGTATAGACAATTCTAGTGAGTTAAGTAGCGAAATAGACAATATTGTTAAACATAGGGGAGTTCCAATTTCAGAAATGCCACTATATCCTCAAAAGATCGAGATCGAAAAATCTTTTTTTGATGAAAAGAAGACTGCTTTAACCTCTCTGATTGTCACCGTGGGAAAATTAATTCCTATAGTGGAAAAGATATACGATGAAGTAACCCTCCTAGTCGAATATCAACAAATGGTAAATGATTTTGAATCATCTTTAGAATTCTATAACTTAATTAAAGACAAAAAATTCTTTGAAGAAATAGAAAAATGTGCTCCCGCTGATACCCATATATTGAAAGATAAAGATCTGTGGAAGAAAGTAGTGGCTCGAAAAATAAGTTATCAGTTTAATGCACAAGCAATTGGACAAAAATTTACTTTCTCTGAAAATTTACTGTTATTATTATATGGTGAGCATAATAATGAACCATCTATAAGTGTCTTTAGAGAAATAATTGAGTCTGAAAAAGAAATACAGGTATTAGCATCAATATTAATAGATAGCAAAAGATTAACAGAATCTAGTAACTATGAATACAAAAAAGAAGACATTGTTGCAATCATTAGAAAGAATGAGTCTTTCAGTTTACCAAATATTAATGACTCACTCTCAAATCTTTTACTTAGATATGAAGAGCTAATGAAAAATTTTGAGCTATGTTTAGAATTCTATAACTTAATTGAAGACAAAAAGTTCATTGAGAACATAAGAGAATTTGTTCCCCTTTGTGTTTATATAAAGAACAAGGAAAACTTGTGGAAGGAGATAACTGCTAAAAAAATAAGTTGTCAGCTTAATACAAAAATAATTGGACAAAAATTTGCCTTCTCTGAAAATTTACTGTTATTATTATATGGTGAGCATAATAATGAACCATCTATAAGTGTCTTTAGAGAAATAATTGAGTCTGAAAAAGAAATACAGGTATTAGCATCAATATTAATTTACAGCTGTAGATTAACAAAATCTAGTAATTATGAATACAAAAAAGAAGATATTGCTGCAATTATTAAAAAGAATGAATCCTTCAGTTTGCCAAATATTAATAATACACTTTCAAACTCGTTCTTGACTTTAAATTATTTGGATTCTTATGTTGAATTCCTAAAAAAGAATGGCGTCGAAATATCATATGAACCAACTATTGAATATATAATTGACAAGTCAGAAAGCATTTCTTTTGAAAAACGTGATACTAGGTTAGCTTACAATTTAGGTTTCGATAATTTTAACAAAATAGACTATTTAAACGGAGATTATGTTGATGGATTTGCCAGAGCCTCGTTAGCTCTTAAATTTCATGATGATGTTTCACTAAGAGAGATGGTCTGCAAATGCTAAGCAAATAATTATTCGACAGCTATACTTTATAGTTATTTTGAAAAAATAAAGAAAAATGATGGTCAAAGGATTGTTTTGATTAAAGAGTTAATTAACGACTTAGAAAAGTAAATTTCTTTTTAAATAGACTTGAAGATCCACATATAGAGTTTTTTCAAACTCAACTTAAGGAAGGTCAATGGCACGACAGTAGCTTCACTTTGCTGAGAAAGTATTTTGAAGATTCAAACAAAGATCTTGCTGAAAAAATTTCCAATTTAAAAGAATATGAAATTTTGAAAGATTCAATTCAATTAAATTTCCGAGAAGTCAGCATTGGCACTATAGAAAAATTAATTGACGCCCAACTTTTTGGTGCATATGTTATAATGTTCAACTCAGGTAAAGGCCAAAATTTAGATAAAAATGATGAAGGTAAAACTGATGAAGTAAAAAAGAATGAGGAAAGACTTCGGAAGATAATTGATAACCTTTCTAAACGTAATCTAGATCAAAATGGAGACAAGAGATGGGAGTTTAAGGATGAGGAGAAAATAAATAAGGAACTTAAAAACACATGTGGATTACGCCCTAAGTATGACTTTATAAATTTTTCTCATAGTACACGTATAGGCATCTTAGATAAAGATCAGTCTTTTCAAGTTTTTAAAAATGAGTTTTTGAATGACGTAAAAACCATCCTAAAATCAAAAAATGAAACTTTTAATATTGGAGTTGTAGTTCTTAAAATAATACCCTCTACTTACAGTTTTGGTACACTTGATAATGATGGGACACCAGATAATATTCAGATAAAGGAACTTGATGCCGTAAAATATATTGCACGACTGGCTAGCACTAAACTTCCATTAGAAGACCAGGTTAATGCAATGAAGTTTGAAAAAAACATTGATCTTTTAAAAATAGTAAATGAAAAGTCTTTCTATGAAATTATCAAGCTCATAAATGACGATATAGATGATAAAGAAAAAGAAGTTTTAGAGGATCCAGAACTTACAAAGCAATTATTATATGAACTCAACGAGAATATGTCTATTAAGGATTTTAAATCGCTAGCTTTGGATCTTAAAGAAGGATACTATGAAGAGGAAACAATTAAAGAGTTGGCTAAAATTGTAGAAGTGTTTTTAAGTAAAAGATACTTAGACACACCTGGTTTGAAAAGAAAAGCAAAATCTCCACGCCCAAGGGTGTTGTCAAATAAATTCCTTCAATCTTTAAAGAATCTAGCTAGTGTATATAAACTCCAAAGAGGCAATCGAAAATAGGCGGATATCTGATATCTAAAAAATTTGAAATCTCCTTAACACAGTTGGAGATGTTGTCTTAACTTTAATCTTCACCTATAAGTTTAAGGCTCATGATGCTAAAAAACCGTTTACTTAGTATTTATCAAACTTCTTTTATAAACTATATTCTACCATTTTGACTGAAATCTTTTGTTAGAAATTTTCCACATTACTTTAAAAGAAGTTTGGATTAAGCCAAGGAGGCGGAGTTGATATGGAAGACACAGCGCAAACTTCTTTAATTGAATCTGCTAGAATATTAGGGATATTTCTAACTAACTCATTAGATAAGTCGAATTCCGTATGGGTTACTACCCTCTCGCCATCGATTTTAGCAAGCTGATACTCTCCTTTATAATACGATAGAGAATTATAATGCATCAATGAGTTTCGGACTTTAAATATTTTGAAAAGTAACTTAAAAGGTTCATTTTCCGCATTAAATTCTTTATTAGAATTTAAATTTTGTTTACATAAAGAATAGTAAGTAGAACACTTCTGTTTCATTTCCCCCTGCTGACTTGGCCAATATTTGGGAAATTTTTCAAATCCAAGCCTATTAAGGAATGCTTCGAAGCAAGCAGCACCCATTATAATTGCGATAGCTCTCTCTAGGTAAATTTCATCTAATTTATCTACAATGAGTGGGCTACTATTATAGTCATCCTCTAAATTCTTTGCCCGCTTACAATGTTGTAGACAGACTTGGTAAAAAACTGGCTCTGCATAAAATTTAGTACAATAATTATTGTCTATAACTGTAAATCTTTCAAAGCGTGATAAAATTGGAGGTTCATAAAAAGTGGTTTTTTTAAAAATATTTGCATTTTTTAACTTTTCATAGTGAATATCTTCAAGTTTCAATAAAATTTCTTTTCTCACAAGATCTAATTTTTGATAAAACTCCATAACCTTATTTCTATATTCCTGATAATCTGAATCTTTAGTAGTCTTCACTGGAAAAAGAAACCCGAACTCGTCTTTTATCTTATTTAGTGGATCTAAATCAATCTCAGATGAATACCATTTTCCATTGGACTTCTCAGCAATATGCCACTGATAAAGGTGACCATTATCTAAAACCTGGAAATGAGTTGAAAAATCCAATTTTGGATCATTTGCGGTTGAAAGTTCAGCTGAGTAAGAAGCAAAGCTGTATTTTGAGAT
Organism: uncultured Methanosarcinaceae archaeon; assembly: GCA_963847185.1. Taxonomy (GTDB): domain Archaea; phylum Halobacteriota; class Methanosarcinia; order Methanosarcinales; family Methanosarcinaceae; genus Methanosarcina. Next base: position 16,032 of record CAWJYV010000004.1, read on the forward strand.
TTCTCCCTCTGGAATCAAATCGTCTTCGTTTTCATAAAACTGGACAGATCCGTGGCCAGTAAAGTAATCGGTGTATCTACTTTCATAAACACTTTCATGAACATTATGAATAACTGTTTTAAAAACAACTATTTTTTTTGATTTGATTTCTTTCTCCAACTCGTTTTCAGAGATTTTATCAAAGTTAAACGTCCACACTCTATTATTGTTAGCAAACTCTCTACAGTCCATATTCTCAAGAGCAACTGCTAAAACCCACCAAGAAGGCAACTTTAATTTTTTAGAGATATTTTCAAAAACTTCAGTCAATATAGCACCTTATTTTTTGAACTCCTCTTCTTTTATTTAAGCGATACGAAAATTTGCCTATTGTCACTAGACTTAACCTGACCCATAGAAACCAAGTTTTCCCAGGCTTTAACCCTTTCTAAAACATGGCTGTTTAGGGTAAAGGGCTTATCACTTTTTGCATTCTGTTTCATGTAATGTAAAGTACCCTTAGAAAACCCTAACTTTTTCCAATCAACATAAGAAATACTCAGAATCTTTTGCCTTATTTCATGGGAATCAACCCTATTAACCCCAAATTCAGGGCTAACAAAATCCAATTCTTTGGATTTTCCTGTAAGATTATGGGCTAACTCTCTGGCCTTTAGGAGTAATACAGACCCCCAGGTTGTCTGTTTATCCCCATAATTTACGGGTTTGTTGAGCATGTTAGAGAACTCGTTAGCTACCTTTTTCCCTCCAAGACCCCTTAATCTCAGGTTATAATTCTCGGTTACAATGAAATCTTTCTTATCCATTGTACCATTTTCAACTAAATTTATGACCGCTAAATCTACAAGAAACCTGAAAGGTTCCTGTAAATCATAGGCTAAACTGTTTTTGCTGGGGTTCATTTAGATGTAAAAACCCTACATGAGAGTCTAATCCAACAGTATTTATGAGTACTTCTGTGAATCTTGCACTATTCTCAGATACAAAGATCAGGAAGCTGCTTTCATCAAGTGTAGAGGCTTTGCGTGAGTGGTAAGAACTAGAATTTCGTGAAAAAGTATCTTTTTTAAGAGCAAGTATTTCAAAAATATTCTAGCTCTTCTTCAACTATTATTCTTTATCAGGCCTGCTTAGTCTCTTCATCATCTTCAAGATAAAGATTAAATCTCCCTATTTGTAATAACGCAATGAGAATCTATTTTCTACATCTCATATCAATCTTTTTTGATACCTGCCCTGCGGGTTTTTATGAAGTAAATCCATATAAATTGAGAGAATCGAATTTCATTTTTAAAAGAAGAAATACCGGATATTATAGTGACAAATTGAGTTATATTTTCACAATCCTCGTAGGTGTTAAAGATGCCTGGAAATCCTAATGAGATAAAACTGGTAAACAATGCTATGGCCAATGTTACTAGAAGGAAGATAATGAACTTCTTATCAACAGGAGACAAAAGTGCTGACGAAATTGGAGGAGAAGTAGGGAAGACAATGCTTGATTTCCATCTCAAGCTTCTTCAGCAGGCAGGTCTGATTGAGATAGGAGAAGGAACTGTAAAATTAAGTGAGTATGGCAGGAATTTCCTTAAAGATAAAGAAGAGAAAAGTGTGGATAAAACTGCAGATATTTCTCAGGCAAAACATATAGAAATTACTGAAGTCAGGCAGCTTTTGCCCTGCATAGCTGATTCCTCAAAATTCAGGGTCATCGCAAACATGGCTCCTCCTCTAGGTGGAACCCTCAAGGTTCTTGAGCCACTCTTTCCCAGAGGCAAATATTCGGACAAAATAAGCGCCTTGATAATTCAAAAAGGAGAAATTATTACAACTATTTATGGTTCTGGAAAAGTCACCATGACAATGATTAAAAGCGAGGGTGAAGCTAAAGAAGCGCTTGAAAACTTGAAAAATACCATAAATAATGCTATTGCAAAAGGTGTAGCCCCAGCTTCCAGGGAAAAGGTTAGAGTTGAGCCCATGGAGCTCTACAAATACCTGCCTCAGACCAACTGTGGCAAATGTGGTGAACAGAGCTGTTATACCTTTGCAATAAAGCTAATGAGTGGCGAAGCTTCTCTAGAAAAATGTACACAGCTCAAAGAGCCAGAATTTGCACTCAATCAGGAGCATCTGCAGGTTTTGACTGCTTATATTTAAGTTTAAATCCAATTGAAGAAACACTACTCAATCGGAAGCTCTGGCTAGATGGAAGAATTTTTGGATATTTAGCCCCTGTATTTTTTACTTCAATCTTATCTATCTGATCTCTTTAGCTCAGATAAATGTTAACAAATTTTCTTATATTTTTGACATTTGACTTTCGGATTTTTATGAAACTAATCCACAAATAATTCGTTAAATAAACTGACTTTGAAGAATTGAATTATATTCTTAAGAAAGGCTTGCTAGTGCTGCTGAAGCATAAAAGGCTCAAAGTTAGGCCCAATTAGCTCTAGTAGGTGTTAAGATGCCTTCTTTAACTCCAAAATCTAAAGCTCTTTTTCTCCATTTTCTCACAATTTTGTAGTCTACTTTCAATTCTCTGGAGATTTAAGTATCGTTTTTTTCCTGATAACTTAAAAGTACTATATGAGCTCATCCCAAGACCAATTTTATTCTCAAATCAGAAATTTTTAGAATCATTTTTCACGATCAGAAACTAGATTGATTATTTGAATAAGGGACTTAGAAAAGCAAGTTTGAGTTTTGGGATCAGCTCGAAAACTAATATATTTATGGGTTTAGATTGGAATCGAAGCACTAGGAACTATATTAAGTGAACTCCATAAAAAGAAGAAAAGAAGTAAATTAGAACGAAAGTAAATTAGAACGAAAGTAAATTAGAACGAAAGTAAATTAGAAAGAAAGTAGATTAGAAAGAGAATTCACCCTTCCAATCCTGGGTATAATCTTTATTGTTTTTTCTTTGAAATTGGTGCTTCGATTTTGTCCACCAGCTTCTTAACATCTGTTTTTATTTCTGAGGCAAGCTTTTTTGCACTTTCCCCTGTTGCATCTACCAGTTTTTCAACCCTGGTATTTATGCCCTTTACCTCATCCTTCATATCGATGGACTTTATCTCTCCTGCCAGCGACTTTATTTCCCCATTTATATTCTTTGCGAGTTTCGAGGCTTCATCTCCTGTTTTCTTTGCAAGAGTGTCAATATCATTTCCAAGTTTTCCAATTTTTTCCTGAATATTAAAGCCCTTCTTAGCGGATTCAGTTTCCTTGGTTTCACTTTCTTTTACTGTTACCATATAAACCCCTTATGTATTTTATGAAGGTAATACATTTCTTTGATTAAGAGAATCTGTTTTTTAACACTTATTTATTGACTTCCTTAATTATAAAATTATCTTTAGAGTTATTCAAAAAGTTATCTGGTGCAGTTTTTGAGCCTATCACATTTTAATGGCAGCATCTTGTAACTCTATTCTTCGTTTCGTTGAAACAAGCAATTTTTGATATTTTTAAAGAGTGGGGGATATGGCACTAAAATATTTCCTAACACTGAGTTTTATACCTCACACAGTAATTCCGATTTGCTGTAGTTCCGAATGACTATTCTCATTAGTTTACATTTTTGGTATTGGTACTTAAGTATTGTTATATATTATGAGTAACTATATTTCTGTATGAACTGTCCAAGATGTAAGAATTCCAATCATAAAAAGAACGGTAAAGTTGATGGCCGTCAACGCTACAAATGCTCTGATTGTGGATATAATTATTCAGTAGAGCTAAAATCAACTGCTAGTTCCGCATCTGTTAAGAGACAGGCTTTACAACTCTATCTTGAAGGATTAGGTTTTCGCTCAATAGGACGTTTTTTGGAGTAAGTCATGTTTCCGTCCAAAAATGGATAAAGAAATTTGGTCAGGAGTTAGAGGAACTAAAAAGCGAAAATGAGATATCTATTGTTGAACTCGATGAGATGCACACTTACATCGGTAACCAAAAAAATATTGCTGGATCTGGATTGCTGTTGATAGATTTGGGAAAAAGTTCATCGGCTGCTCTTTTGGCAGCCGATGAACAGAAACTGGACAAAAACTCTGGGAAAAATTAGAGAAAAAAGAGATTGAAAAAGTGATGACTGATCACTGGAGGACATATGCAGAGTTTCTTCCAGAAAAGATTCATACTCAATCAAAAGCAGAAACGTATACTGTTGAAGGATATAACAGCATATTAAGGCACTTTCTGGCAAGATTGAGGCGAAAGACAAAATGTTATACCAAGAGTATTACACCAAGAGTATTGAAATGCTAAAGTACTCGGTTCTTCTCTTAATGAAATATAGAAATAAAGAGTTAGATATATTTAGTTAACAATACCTAAAGATCCTTTTTTTCGTACTCTCTTCAAATTGAATGTAAAGCTCTTACTTTCACCCCAATTTTGAGGGGATACAAAATTCAAGCAATTAGAAAACCTATCTTCTTTAAATAATAATAACTTAAACCCTATACAGATATGAAAAACCTGAATACATACGGCAGCCCTCCTTTTAATCTTGCCGTCATTCACGACGGTCCGGGCGCTAAGGGAGAAATGGCCCAAGTTGCAAGAGAGCTCTCTTCTCTTAGATGTGTGCTGGAACCTCTTCAAACAGTATCAACTCTCGAAGAGCAGGCCTGGGAACTGAGAGATGTCCTTGAAAATCACGGAGCTCTTCCGATTACATTAATAGGTTTTTCCTGGGGGCAATGCTCAGTTTTATCTTTACCGCCCTGCATCCTGAATTTGTAAAAAAACTCATACTCATCGGAAGCGATACTTACGAAGAAAAAATACGCTGCAAGTATAATGGAAACTCGGATAAGCAGACTCGGAAAAGGAGATCTCGAAAAGTTCTTCCAGCTGACTGAATCCCTAAAAAGTCCCTCAGCTCAAAACAGGGATAAAGTCCTATATGACTTTGGGAAACTTATGTCGGAAGCAGACAGCTTTGATCCTCTTTCGCATGAAGAAGAGCAGCTCGAGTGCAGGTATGAAATCTTCAAGGGTGTATGGGAAGAGGTAAGCAAGTTAAGAAGCAGTGGAGAACTGCTTGAACTGGGGAGAAAGATCCACTGCCCGGTTACTGCAATCCATGGAGATTATGACCCTCATCCTTTTGAAGGAGTTAGAGAACCTCTTTCCGGGATCTTAAATTTCAGATTCATTTTACTGGAAAAATGCGGACACAAGACCTAGATTGAGAGAGAAGTTAAAGAGAAATTTTATGGAATTCTTAAGCAGGAAATTCAAGAATATTAAGCAGAAAATCCAAGAATAAGCGAGTTTTTGCAGAAATCCTTTATTGCGGAAGATGTATTATTTTTTTGAACGATAATTGTTTTTTGTACAATAGCACATAAAAGGAAAAAGTGAGAAACTTGATAGAACAATCGCAGCTAATCTATTTTGTTGCAGCATCTGCAGCCCTTACTATCTTTCCAGGCCCGGATATCTTATTTGTGCTTACACAGAGTATTTCACAGGGTAAAAAAGCAGGAGTTGTAACTGCATCCGGCTTATGTACCGGTGTACTTGTCCATACAACTGCGGCAGCGTTGGGAATTTCAGCCATTGTGTATAAATCAGCCCTTGCATTTGAAATAGTAAAATATGCCGGGGCAGCCTATCTGCTCTACCTCGCCTGGCACGCTTTAAAAGAAAGTGGAGAGCTGGTCTCTTCTTCTCCTGTGAAAGAAACAGACGTTTTTGCCCTTTATAAGCGTGGGATTTTTATGAATGTCTTAAACCCTAAAGTTGCTCTCTTTTTCCTAGCTTTTCTCCCGCAGTTCGTAAACATTGAGAGCGAAAATGTTCCGTTGCAGATGATATTTCTGGGAATAATATTCATGGTGCAGGCCTGGCTGATATTTTCCACAATTTCGATCTTTGCAGGAACTATTGGCGAAAATATTATACAGAAGCCAGGAATCGGGAAGTATATCAACTGGGGAAAAGCAGGCATCTTTACTGTGATCGGAGTCAAACTCGTCCTGTCCCATAAATGAGTAAAAAGGAAGAAAAAAATCCTAAAAGTCAAATCCATCATATTTAAGTTTATTAACTAATTTATGTCTTATAATAAGAAAAGATAGGAGTTTTGCCGGATGCCCGGTTTACGGATAAATCCCAAGATTCCTCAATTTTTCCATATATTCTGAGGTGAATTTTTGAAAATCCTCTCCCTCCATTACAGGGAAAACTTCAACCTCGCATAAATCGGTAAATGGGAAATTGTAAGCCATATAATCCTGAATAGTTTCTACTTCATAAAGGGTGATCGCACGTCCGCCACCAGCATCAAACCACTGGTTAATTACTTTCAGCCCTTTTGGTAAGTCCATATTTCCCACCAGTTCCCATCGTTTTAATAATTCCATGCCCTGTTCAGGCTCAAACGTTGTTATGTCCATCAAGAGCATATCTTTACTCCCTCTTTCATTAGTTAGTTTTTATACTGTTTTTTGTATACATAATATTAAATATAGGACTTACGCATTTGCCTGCCTTGCAGGCAACTTTTTAATTTTCTCACGTTTTAATCCAAAGTATATATTGGGTTTCTTATAAATTGATTAACAGCATTTCTTGTAATGTTCCACTTTGTTTCAAACCATGTCATCCCTGTTTTTATTCTTTGGATTTCAAATCTTAGAAATGCTCTTATCGCCATCATAACGTGTGCTCTTTGCACATTGTTTCTTCTTGCCTGACAGCGTTCTACTCCACAAAACTGTTTTATTCCTCTATGATACTCTTCAATTTTCCAGGCTTTTTTCCCCAACTCTTTTCTTTTTTCTTCCTTCATATCCAGTACATCTGTAGCCCAGTATTGCGTGTCTCCTTCTTTGGAAACTATCCGAAATACCTTAATAAAGCCGTATTCTTTCAGATGAACCGTCATTCCTTCTGGTGGAATAGTTAACAATTCAATTGCTACATTACCAGTCTTATTAGGGTTAACTAACCGGTTTTTCTTCAACCTTGTTAACCAGTGCCATCCTTTTTTCCTGATTTCTTTGAGATTCTTTATGCTTGAATACCATGTATCAAACAGAACAAATTCGGGTCTAAAACCGCGTTCTTCTGCCTTATTTAGCATATCAAGGAAGTGATCATTTTTTGTTTTTCCATCAGTATCTATATCGTAAATTCTAAAGTCAACAGGAATTATAGCATCATTATATGTCCAGACAACGGTTTCAAGATTAATCCCATTTACAATCTGATGATGTTTACCACTCCATTGCCTGTAGACAAGATCAATGTGTTTGGAATAAGGTTTATCAAGAACGGTATCATCGATAATAAGAAATCCAGTATCAGGAATGACAAAATCATTGACTTCTTCCCATAAAGCCTCCGTGTCCGGAGGCTGCCTTAGAAGAAGACGAGAAAAAGAGTCATGGGCTGGACTAGTAGAGTCTATAAAACTGCACTTAGAAGCTTCAGTACAGCTGAAGACTCGAGAAGAAGCAATGAGAAAGTTGATGTAATCAAGTTCAGTGCATTTAGCCGGATTTATTCATTCAACTCAAAGATTTCTTTTGATTATATTACATATATTATATTGAAAGAAGTATTTTAATATGATTTACAAAAGTGCTTCAACCGCGTAAGTCCTAAAATAGATAGGCTATATAGGTTTTGTACGGAGGTAATTTGGCAGTGTGCCTAAATTTCTGTAAAATTCTCTATAACCCTTTTTACTCTTCTTTTTTAATTACTGTTCCATTATTAGATACTTATTTCCTGTAATCCACTCTTCATTAATATCTATCAGTATTGAGACTACGAGTCTCAATACTGATTCTTCATTCGGGAATGCTCTACTACCTTGCTTCTTCTTTTAATCTCCTTGTTAGTTCTCTCCATCATATTTGTTGTCCTTATTCTTCTCCAATGATCCTCTGGGAACTGCATATAATTCATCACGTCATACTGAAACCTTTCAAGGGTATCAGCTGCGGTTTTATATCCCATATTACCCAGTTCTCTTATCAATTCCTGTAACTTCTTACGGTCTACCAATGCTTCTTTAATCTTATCTGCTACTTCTTTTTGCTTCTTTTTCGGAACCTTTTCTAGAGTTTGTCTTATCAGATGGACATGACACATTTGCCAGCTTGATCCAATAAAGGATTCCCTAACTGCTTTTTGTATCCCTTTATAACCATCAGAAACAATTAACTTGGCGCCTCTTAACCCTCTTTCTTTCAGGTCTTCAAATAGATCTTTCCAGAAAAGAGAGGTCTTCACTATCTGCTAATTTTGCTCCAGGAATCTCGCGGGAACGTCATCCCTGATTCCAGCGACTATAAAGAGAGCTTTATTTTCGTAATGAAGTCCATCTCTTACTTTGAGATAGTAGCATCAATAAACAAATAAGGAATTTCGTGTTCTATTGGCTTTGATAAGAATTCGCAAACCTTTTCATTCAGCTCTTTAGTAATTCTGGAAACTTTCGTCAATAGAGGTCCGTTACACTTACACTCAGGGAGAAACTCTTGTTTCTTTCCTGTACCTTCTAGCTTTTGCGGGAATAATGTTACTCATAGCAAGGCGGAGGTTTAGCAAAGTTACAGTCACCTGATTCGCCTATTCAAAAATAAAAAAGAATGCTAGCAGAAAATTCTATGGTATGTACCCCCAGCAATATGATATAAATCAAATTGTGGGCGGTCACCTCATCCTAAACAGGCTGTCCAACAATTCCTGATAGTAATGAATAAACTCATTTTTTCCAATTTAAAGGTCTTAAATGCTTCCTTTTTGTTATTTAATTCCCCGAAAATTTAATTGTCGGACAGCCTTTGAAGGATGTGGTATACTTCCCACATACCTAAATCACGCATATATACCTAGAAGCCACGTACAATGTCGGTGGCTATTGCTTGTAGCCAAATGGACCGAATATATCCCGGAAGCATCAACAAAGCAATATAAAATGGGAAGAATAATACTTCAATCCTTTAGTCACGGTGTAGCATGTAAGGTATATTTTTTCCCGTATTAGATTTGCAAGTATTCCTGTGCTAAGATCTCTAGCCTTCGCTTCCTATATAATTGTTCGACAATGTTCTTTTCGACGTTCCAGTTCTGGAGCATCGACATCAAGATTCAGGCTTCTGGGATGTATGGAAGGTATGAGGTATACTATCCTGAAGGCGAATATCTGAAGTTAATCAAAAAGGCAAGGCTATCACGAATAAGCTTAACTTATTTAGATTCTGGAAGGCTTGCAAGAAGTGAGAAAAGGGGAATTTTTATTTCCTAGCTATCACATTAAAGACTCGAAAAAAGTAACGCAGTGGGTTGGATTGTGAGTCAGTAAACAAAACGGTTATAGGAATTTTAACAAAGAGAAATATAATTCTAGTTTTATTTTTTGTTTTCTTTATTCCATTCTATTAAAGCTTTTTCAATAGATATCAAAGTGAACATAGTAGTATTGAATATCTCGTCTGGATGTTGTGGTATCCAATTTATTTCATCAAGAACGTCTTTTGGTAGCCTAACAATGTCGTTCAGCTCTTCTCCTATCTTCATGAAATATTCAGTATATCGTAATCCGTACCTGCTGTTATCATACGCAGTGATAGAAATATACTGAGTAAATGACCCGTCATTCATTATATCTCTTGAATATCTGTACTGAATTTCTTCCATACAATCCAAGTAATCATTATACAGTCTTCTGACAGTATCTGGAATTGATTCCCCGTCTTTTTGCAGAGCTTTCAGGTCTGACAATACACTTTTTGAGAGTCGGATAGTTTTGTACTGTTTCACACTACTACATATGTAGTTAAAGTATATAAATAAACTAATACACAAGTACAATAGATGGCTTTAATAATGTTGTCCTTTTTTGGTTGACTTGCCTTTATTCATCTGAATTGCTGCTTCATACCTGGCGCATTTTTTGAAATCAGTTCCTATGCAGTATTTGGATCTTTCTTCTTCGGTTGGGTTGTAATCTTTTGGGCTGGCTTTACATATATCTGGTTTGGGGTGTAGTTTTGTACCAGGAAATGCGATTTGAGTGCTTCTTGGATGTCCGAGAAATTTGCATTGCGTGTAAATGGCTCCTGTCAATGTTTGAATAAATTAAGAAGTTCTTTATATATAGAATTAGGGTCGTCTTAGTACAGCTTGCGTACGCGGTAATCTAAAGTTTTAAAGGGCTTTCTGGCAAATTCTTGCAAGTATCGAAATAAAATTTTAGCGACTTTATTCTTTATCCTTTTTCTTCAATTCTTTGCTTTATCTATTCTCTCTATTCAACTTTCTAAGTTAGTCCTTTGTGATTAGAAAACAAGATATATCAATTTATCATCATTATATATGGTGATTCAGATTTTTGGATTAGGGGCATTCCATCCCAAAATTGACCAGATCTTCCTCAACCTTTCAATTCTTTTTTTTATTTTAGTGTTCGGGTTGGCTGTAGTTGGGGCTGTTCTCAAAAGTTTGATAATTTATAGCCAGATTTGAAAATTATTGGCTTTTATTTATTTCCTTATAAAAGAGGTAAGGAAGCTGTTTTTAACCAAGTGTAGAGGCTCCAGGTGAGTTGAAAATTGTATCCATTTAGCTTTTGCCTTTGAAATGGAGTATTTGATACCGGAATTGTTTATCAAATGAATCCCCTTTTCCCGAAACAAATTAGCTCTGATCAAATTTTTGAGTTTTTATACATGGCACTATATATTTTTCACATCAAATAAACTTCATGAAATGATTTTTGAAATTATTTTACAGGATAATTTTATCAAGAGTGGATAAAGAATTAACTTATATTTGATACCTTTAGAAGCTTGCTTGAAATTATTTTATGTCGATTCTGTTAGACAAAGGATCAGATACAAAGATATTTGATGGAAGTATTAATGTCTGCTTTAAAGCAAGACTGAGGGATTATGACTTTTTTTGACCTTCCGGACAGGGATGAAATGGAGATCCAGATGCAAAAAAGGATAGTTGAACTGGAAAAAGCCAATCAAGAGTTGCGTGCCGAGATTCTTGAATGCAAGCGAGCGGAAGAAAGGCTTGCCTCCAATTCACAGCAGCTGTCCGAAGTACTCGAAAGCATAAGTGATGGCTTTTGTACCTTAGACCGTAATTGGCGCTTAACTTATGTTAATTCCCAAGCTGTCTCCTATCTAAAACTGATATCAGAGGACCTTATTGGGCGGCAACTCTGGGAGATATATCCCAAGCTCGTCGGCACTGATCTTGAGGTCAATTTCCGTAAAGCGATGCAAGAAGGGCAGCAACAAGCATTCGAGATGCATGCAGTCTTTAAAGACCTCTGGCACCAATTCCAAGTATACCCATCCAAAGAAGGCATTTCAGTTTATTTCCAAGATATCACCGAGCACAAGAAGACGGAAGAGGCTCTTAGCCGTGATCGAAGCTTGCTTGAAAGCGTCATGCAAACTACTGATGTTATGCTGGCTTTTCTCGATCTGCAGTTCAATTTTGTATGGGTAAATCCTGCCTATGCTGAGACGTGCAGGATGAAGCCTGAGGACATGGTCGGCAAGAACCATTTCGTATTATATCCTCACAAAGAAAACGAGGCAATTTTCCGGAAAGTTAGGGATACTGGCGAGGGTGCATTCTATAAGGACAAACCTTTTTTCTTTCCCGATCAGCCCGAGCGAGGAATCACCTATTGGGACTCTAGCCTTACTCCAGTTAAGGACGGCTGCGGAAATGTAACTGGCCTGGTCGCCTCATTGCGTGAGACGACAAAGTACAAGCGGGCAGAAGAAGCTCAACGGAAAAGTGAAGAACGCTACCGGATGTTATTTACTAACATGGCCGAAGGTTTCGTCCTTATGGAAATAGTCTATGATAAGGATGGTAAACCATATGACTATCGTTATCTTGAGGTAAATCCTACGTATGAACTTAATTTAGGTGTAAAGAAGGAAGAAATATTAGGCAAGACTTTACTGGAAGTATTTCCTAATACAAGTTCTAAGACAATCGAAAAGTTCGGTGAAGTAGCGCTCTCAGGCCAGTCAACAAATTTTGAGATTTTTAGTCAGGTGGTGAATAAGTATGTTGAGGGCTATGCGTTCAGTCCTGAAAAAGGCAAGATCGCAGCGATTTTTAGAGATGTTACTCCGAGAAAAGAAGCGGAAGCTAAGTTGAAAGAAACACTCGATAACTTAGAAAACCTGGTTAAAGTAAGTACAGATGAGCTTGAGAAAGCTTATATCTCGTTAAAAGAAAGCGAAGAACGTCTTGCTGAAGCTCAAAAATTAGCTCATGTTGGAAGTTATGACTGGAACATTACAACTAATAAGGAATACTGGTCTGATGAAGTTTATCGTATTTTTGGGCTTGATCCCAAATTTGATCTAAACCACAATATATTTTTAAACAGTATAAATCCAGAAGATTTAGAGTACGTAAGTCATGCTATTAACGAAGCATTAAAAGGAAAACCGTATAACATTGATTACAGAATAATCTTGCCTGACGGAAAAGAGCGTGTAATCTATTCTCAAGGTGGGGTTATTTTTGATGAGAAGAGTACACCTGTTCGAATGAGGGGAATAGTTCAGGATATTACTGAACGTAAAAAGACAGAAGAGAAAATTCAGATGCTTGCAAATTTAGTAGAATCATCTGATGATGCTATTATAACAGAGTCACTCGACTATATTATCACAAGCTGGAATAAGGGAGCAGAGCGAGTTTATGATTATTCAGCTGAGGAAATTCTGGGAAAGCCAATATCCATCCTGGCTCCGTTCCATTTGGAAGAAGAAACAAGAGAACTGGTTGAGCGAGTTAAACAGGGAGAGAGAATTCAGCAATATGAGACTTTACGATTAAGAAAGGATGGCAAAATAATCAATGTTTCAATAACTCTTTCTCCTGTTTTTGACATTTATGGGAAACTCACCGCTGTTTCTCTTATCTACAGAGATATAACCAAAAGAAAAGAAGCAGAAGGGGCTCTGGCAAGAGTTGAAATTACACGTCAGAAAGAAATTCATCACAGGATCAAAAATAACCTTCAAGTCATCTCGTCCCTTCTTGACCTTCAGGCTGGAAAGTTCAAGGACAGAGGATGTATTAATGACTCCGAAGTCCTTGAAGCCTTTAGGGAAAGTCATGACAGGGTATTATCCATTGCACTTATCCATGAGGAACTGCATGAAGGTGAAGGAGAAGAAACGCTGAATTTCTCATTATACCTTAAGAAACTCGTAGAGAACCTTCTTCACACATACAGTCTTGGAAATACTGCTGTTAGCTTAAACATTGATCTGGAAGAAAGTATTTTCTTTGATATGGATATTGCAGTCCCGTTAGGGATGATTGTTAATGAGCTTGTTTCGGACTCTTTGAAATACGCATTTTTAGGGAGAGATGAAGGGGAGATCAAAATTAAACTCTTTGAAAATGAGCTGAGCAACGATAAAGAAGAACTTGCTGGAAAACCTACCACATATACTCTGATAGTCTCAGATAATGGAGTTGGGATTCCTGAAAATATTGATTTTGAAAACTCAGACACGCTTGGTCTGCAGCTTGTGAACATTCTGGTAGATCAATTAGATGGGGAAATTGAACTTAAAAGAGATAATGGAACTGAATTTGTTATAAGATTCAGTGTAGAAGAAAAAGGGAATTGATAATAAGACACAAATTCTCCTGCTGTTGTAAGGTATACGATATAACCTCTTCGTTGTTCATAGGCTATATATCTTAATTAGTTTTGAACGTTAGCGCTTTTTTCAGGATAAAAGAGGAATTTACCTACTAAAACAAGAAGAGGAGGGGTTGATGGTTAACCGTTAAAACGATTTTTGGACGTAAGATTGCCTGTAAAAATGCCCTTTGTTCAAAGCTGGCGTTGTCGAGTGCTCTGTGAAGCCTGAACGATTTTCAGGATAAAGGTAATATAGCTATTTTTAACCAAGCGCAAGGCTCTGGGTAAGGTAAGAAACTATGCCCAGAAGGTTACATCCTGGGGCTTAAAAATATTTCAAAAATGAAAAATTAAAGAAAAATTATATAATATATGCTATCTTAAAGGCTGCCTTGAAATTCAAACCATTTCTACAGTAGGATAGGGGCATTGTTGCTTTTAAATTAAAACTGCAAATTTATATGAGCTTGCTCTCTCAATATATGAAATAAAATATATTAAATAGCATGCCAAAATTCCACTTTGGACATTTAACGGTTTAATGCTACCGTTTTCCAGTTCAAATACACAATTCTTATCTCCATTGTAGAATCAAATTTAATTTTCAGACAGACTCTAAGGCGCGTTCTAAGTTCTCGAATCAAAAAGTCCATGTGATTAATTCAGTTTCATGTACTTTCTGTTTTCAGGCAGACGATTCTCAATGTTTTAGATTTTTCAATTTTCTTCCTTTTAGTACTTATAGTGCTTTACCGAATGATACAAAATCACAACGAAGAAAGCAATAATTACAAGCAAGAAACTGAAAAAGCCGATCGGGTCCCAGACAAAGCCTATTCCTGCCCCTCCTTCATCCCAGGAAACAAGTACAGCTCCCTGAAGTACTGTGGGAATAACCACACAGGCAAAGGCCAAGACAAAAATGAATACAATGTCAAAAACCTCTTTAATCATGCTTTTTTCTTCCATATTATGCCTCCTCAGTCGTAGTACCTGAACTCAAACATGTGGGCTCTTATAGAGTTGCGTACACTCAGACAGCCAATTGCCTCAATAACAATTATCAAGCCTACGAAAATCACGTAGAGATAAAAGAAATTTCTGGAAATCTCCCAGGTTTCGATAAGAATTTTGTATAGGACAAATCCTTCCACACCTATCAACAATGCAAGCATCCCAATGATAAGGCCAGTATCTCCAGTTAATTTGCTGTGGTACTTATTTTTAAGATTTTGATCATTCGTCTCCAAAACCCAACACCTCTTTTTCCCTTCTTGTATTTTCAGGACGTTTAGGTTCGGGCCATCCCATTTCAGCCCAGTTATTTTCTGCTTTCGAGGTCTTATGCTTGTGGCTGAAGTAGAAATAAGCAATTCCGTAAAATAAAAACCCAAAAATAAGGTTATACTTGTAACCCCAGAAAAGGGTTGAAAGGATTGTGATTGCTATTGCTATTGCAAAATAGGCAATGAAGGGCTGTAGAGGACTTACAAATGGGCGTACTTTACTTGTTGTTTCCGGGAATAGATTTCTGAAGCGGATAAGAGAGAAGGGAATAAGGACATAGCAGAGAAGTCCCGAAATAATGGAGAAGGTGATGACCTGGTCCAGAAATCCACTAAAGGCAAATCCGATCGCAACAGGCATTGTGAAGATTACAGCCCTGTAAGGTGTATTGTATCTGGGATGTATCGCCGAGAACCAAGAGGATACGTAGTTGTCCCTTGAAAGTGCAAACCAGGAGCGTGATGAGTCACAAACACAGCCGTTTGCACTAGCAATGCATGTCAGGAATGTCCCGAGTCCTAGAGCAGCAATTAAGATAAATGCTCCACTGTTCTGGGCGGCTTCAAAGAGCGGATACACGGAAACACCCAGGGTATCTGCAGGGATAAGTACTGAACAGAGGTAGAGGGTCATCGCCGCTCCTATAAGTAGGGTGATCATCCCGGCCTGCTGTCCTAGAGGCACTGCTCTTGAGGGATGTTTGCATTCTTCAGCACACATTGCTGCCCCTTCGATTCCAAGGTAGAACCAAGGCCCGAATTGTAGAGCTGCAAAAAGACCTATCATACCGTTTGGTAAAGCACCCTGGAAAAGATATTCCGGATGGATATCTACTGCTCCAAAAGCGGTTGCGAAGAAGAAGACCACTATTGCAATAAAAGCTATCATGGTCAGGAAGAAGTTAAGAGTTAGAGCTGCAACAACACCTCTGTAATTTATAAAAGTCAAAAGTGCAATAACAAGCAGCGTTACAGGGAAAACCTGTAATTCGGGGAAAATGCTCTGTGCAATAAATGCGACGACAATGGCATCTGCCGCTTCCAGAGCAATATATTCCATATACACTGCGAGACCCACACTGGCGGCTGCCCCTGGTCCTATAAAAAGCCTTGCCCAATCGTAAGGACCTCCTGCAAGTTTGGTTGCTGATCCGAGTTCACTGGCGCAGAGAGAAATCATTACATACATGGCTCCTGCAACCAGCATAGCAAGCAAGGATCCCAGAATTCCTCCTTTTGCGACTGTGAAATTCCAACCCATGTATTCTCCAACTAGCACGATCCCTACTCCGAGAGCCCATACATGGAAAGGCCTCAAAGTTTTCACTAAGCTTCCAGATTCATGGTGTTCAGACATAGTCTCAACCTCTTCTTTTCGAAACCTTACTGGCATCCAGTAAGACCCAGCCAATTAATCCGAAAGCCAGGAGATATATCAGTCCATTTATAACGGTCCACATATCCATTTTAATATCCCCTCCGTTTTATCTTGGAGTTAACGTCCTGAATTTTTATATCCGGTTCCCTAAGCGTAAAGATCCTCATAACCAGTAATTTTCTTAAAATATTTCGCCTAAGCAATAAAAAAATTAACCAGCGAGAGCCTCGCTGGCTTTCAGGTTACCTCAATATAAATTCAGGCTTATATTTTTAATTTAGAATACAAGTCCGAGGTCTTCGAGCTTCTTTCTTGCCCCATCGTAGACCTGCATGTATTCGTCAGTTGGAGTCACTGTCTTTACGTCGTAGCATTCCTGGAAGGTCTTTCCTGCGGGTGCGTTTGCGTAATTCTTCTCGTAGAGAGCTACGAGTTTGTCAAGGATTACGTTAATCTCTGCAATATCGACACCGGCAGTTGCTCTTGCAACTTCTCCCATCATCCTGGCTTCCATACCAGTTGTCTTGTCAGTTACGACGCCTTTTGCTGACGCAACACCTGAGAGGATTTCTCTTCCTGATGCAGTGTCAGTAATGGACTGGGCTGAAGCTTCAAGGAGACACATCTCAGTACACGGGCCTGCACATGGGTAGTACTGGTTTCCTGAGAGAATATCTGTGAACTCGGAAATTGTTGCACATGCCCATCCTGCGATTATCAGGGTTTCCCTGGTGTTGGTTGACCCCCAGCGGATGTGGACAGGACCGTCAAGGTGCCAGCTTGCGCTGCTCATGACAACGGAGTTAATGTGGGTTGCAATGTCAACGATTGTGGTTTCTTCAATTCCGCCTGCATACCCTCCGAAAATCGGCATCTGTTCATCCATTATAATGTCGCTGTTTCCTTTGTAATGGGCGATAACAGCGATTGCATCAAGGTCGATCTTGAGTTCATTGAGTTGAGAGACCTCGTGGCTGTCCGTTGAAGCCATTCCGCCGGCGCAGTCCGCGGAAATGTTTCCCTGAGCAGACAGGGAAGTCTCTGGGCCCTATATGCCCATGCCTGGGCGGCCTGCCATTGCGCATGCCTGCTTAATCAGGCGGGTTTCTGTCTTTGCGGCAAGAACCTCATAAGGACTGCCTGGAATAGGAGGCTTTCCACGAACAGAAGTCATGACCCCATCTACGATTGTGTCAACTTCCTTTTCTAGAGCATAGCTCATGTGAACAGGCATGAACACATCTTCTGAAATCGGAGAGCCAGTAGGGCCGCCCTGGACGATGGGCTTTCTCCTGTCTCCAACGCTTCTCTTCCTTACGTTTACTGCTTCTCTGCCTGTACCGAGGGTAAATTCTTTCTGGACATTGTTGATTGCGTCCCAGATTTCAGCTTCAGTGTACTTTACGATCCTGTGTGTGTCGGTACAGTAAATACCGCAGTCAAGGAGCATCTCGAAGCCTGCATTGAAGAGTTTTTCCATCATATCCCTGTCCGTAGGAATAAACTCTCCTTTGAAGTCAAGCCCGTACTTATGCTTGAGCTCCATTGCCTTCATTGGGATCTTCATAAGGTCCCAGTCATCCTGGGTGCATTTTTCTCCTACTTTTGCTCTGTCGTAGAAGTCATAGCAGTCAACTGATTTTCTAAAAGTCATCGTATTTTGCCTCCTCAGGATTATTTCATAACATCGAGTGCAACTTTTGCAGCTTCTGCAGCATTTTCTGCAGTTGCGTCAGCTCCGATTTCTGTAATCCATTTGTCGGATACCGGAGCTCCTCCGAACATGCACTTTACGCTGTCCCTGAGGTTTTCTTCCCTGAGCCTGTCCATAAGATCTTTCTGGCCGAGCATTGAGGTGGTCATGAGGGCAGAACCTACCAAAAGCACTTTTTCTCCCTTGTGCTTTGTAGCCTCTTCAACAACGGTTTCGTTAAGGACGTCAACTCCAAGGTCAAGGATCTGGAAACCGTTTGCTCCGAGCATGGTAGTGACAAGCCTGTGACCTATGTCGTGAATATCTCCTTCTGCAACAAAAGTGATCGCAAGCCCAGTTTCATCTCCTTCTTTCCTGTTCTTTTCAAGCTCAGGGGTAAGGACTTCCATTGCATTGCTCATTGCCTTTCCAGACATCATGATTTGAGGCAGAAATATTTCGGCAGCTTCGAATTTGTCACCGATAATCTTCATTCCAACGGAAAGACCTTTTGTAATAATGTCAATTGCTGGAATTCCTGCGTCCAGAGCCTCCCTGGCTAACTGCGCAGTGCCTGCAACGTTCTGGTTTACTATCGCGTCGCGTAGTTTATCAAAAATCTCTTGGTTTGCCATTTTTAAACCTCTTTTGAACTTGCCGTTCTATGGTATCGTTGGGTACAATGTCCATGAAATATCTCAAGTCTGAAATACCTTGGAGTGGACAAATTTTCTCGCAAAGGTTTAACGTCTATGTATCAGGCCCAAGCTCCGCTAGCTAAAGAAAAGCATTCGCATGGGGTTCTTACTTTGGTACAAATCCCTGCTGCCTTATTTCAGCCATCAGGCATAAGGACTTCCTTTACGGGATTTAATTGCCTGTAAAATTATTCACTACTGTGCCATTTCTTGCCTGAATAAAATCCAGGCTCTTCAAGAGTAATTCTTTTCTCCCGACATTGTTACCTGGGAACATATTTATTGGAAACTGCAAATTTGCCTATTTCCTGGCCGAATTAGCAATTTATATCCTAAATTTCCTAACAGAATAACTGCTAGAACTGTATATTTTCAGTTTTTCATCAGAGCTCAGTGAGTCACAGCTTATTTCTACATAGAGCCGATATGACTCCAATCACTCTCTGCAAAAATCGTTTTTCAGCCGACAATTTTCAATTTTGTTTTTATTGTAATTTTTATTGCCGTTTATTGTTTTTGATGCCGTCTTTAACCTCTCCAAATAAATGTTTGTTATTTGTCAAGGTAATTTATTATTGAATTTTTTAATTATCTAATCGGCGATTTATTTATTCCTTTAATAATATATAGCCCAATCTGGATAGCTCTTTCGAAGGCATTAGGTGATAGAAATAGATCTATGAGAATTCAAGAGCAATGAGATTTTTTTATGGCTTTAAAATTTTCAAATGCTTTAAATTACGAATTCAAAATAATCTTTGTATTGTTTCTGTATTCCAAACGCATCGCATTAGCGATACAATATATTAAATAAAAAAATCTTTAAAAAATATGAAATAGCAATGAGTTTTTTATATGATATTATCTGGGTTGTGGGTATGAGTTACTGATCAAGTCCGAAAAAGCGAGTACATTTCCCTCATATTGGGAAAAATGCAAAGAGATTCTTATGCTTGCAGTTTTCAATGACCCATTCCCACCTCTCGAAAAGTTTTCTATTTTTATTACTGGAAGGGTCTGAGGATATCAACCAAACAAGATTTTTTTTAACATAACGTCAAAAGCAATCATAATACAGATAAAATCCTAAAATCAAGGGCTAGCTCTTCAGGAGGATGACATTTATACACTTGGATATTGGAAAATTTATTGTAGAAGGGATAATACTCTCTTGAACACTTGAGGCCATCGAAAAGGATAGAAAAATACTGAGCAAACTAGAGAAACATGTGTAATATTGAAATTTAAATTGCTCTAACAAAAAAGACTTATTTGTTGGAGGTATCCGAGGACTATATTCTGATGTCTTAAATACTTATGATCACAATCCTCGGATGTCTGTATTGTAATGCATTGGTTTTGATTTATAAGCAGCTTAAGAAGGCCGCCTTCTAACTATCAGATGTCCTTTTTCTTTTGCCTCAGGGCTTTAAAGCTCCGGGTTGCATTCCCACGTGCGATCCGGATAACTTTTCTTCCATGATACATTTTGATTCCTTTCTGGATGCAAATTTTTAAATTCTATTTAACTTTTTTGCCACTTTTTAATCCTTTTTTACGTTTAATCGGCTTCTGCCGTTTTTTAATCTATTTTGAAACCCTCTCTTTTGATAGATCTGGGATCTACTCTAGAAAATTTGCCTTTTCTAGAGGTTTAATTATCTTCCCAGTACCTGATTTATACTATAAATCCAATAATATATAGCCCAACCTATGAGGTTTTTTCAAATATTTCAGGTAAGGGAATAGGCAGTTAGTAAATACTGAAGTAAAAGGTTTTTTCAATGCCGTTAAAATTTTGAGTCTCATAAATTTCCGGTTTAAAAAGTTGGATTATCAGGTTAAATAGAAGTATTTCTGTGATCAAAAATAAAAAATAGTAAGCAAATAAAGCTAAAGAAGTTAGAAAAGAATATTGAATATTCCTTTACTTTAAGGTGGCTCCTCTCATTTAAATTTATTTATTCACAATATAACATAATGTATTAATAAAAGGTTTTTAATATTATAAATTTAGCAATGAGCTCGTCTTTATGCGATACAATCTGGCTTTCTGAAAAAAGGAAAAACCTTCTCCTTTTGTTAATGGAAGGACCCCGAGACATCGAGCAAATTAAAACTTCTCTCAATGTGACTGCAAAAGCTATGATGCCTCAGATCAAGATCCTAAAAAAACAAGAGTTGATCCTTCAGAAAGGGGATATTTATGAACTCTCGGAGATTGGAAAACTTGTTGTAGCGAACATGCTACCCCTACTTAACACGCTGGAGGTTATTGAGGAAAACAAAGAATACTGGGCAAGCCGGGATATGAGCACAATCCCTATAGAGATGTTCCTTCGTCTTGGTGAACTTGGAGAATGTATGGTTATTGAGCCTGACCTAAACCATCTTTTTGACCTTCCAAGAGAATTCACTGAAAACCTCGCAAAATCTAGGTTCATTATGGGCTCCTTTTCTTATTATCATCCCCTTTATCCCTCTCTTTATTCAAAGCTTGCAAAAAGCGAAGCTGAAGTGGAACTTGTATTTACTGAACCCGTTTTCGAGAGACTGAGAAATGATTCCCCTGAAGAACTAAGGTCTCTCTTAAATTCAGAAAATACTGTTGTGGGAGTCTGCACAGAAGATCTAAACATTCCCACGATTGCTGTCACAGACCGCTTTATGTATATCTGCCTTTTCGACAAGCATGGGAAATATGATCATAGAAAGGTTATGAGTTTTGATGCAAGTGCACTCCACTGGGGTAGAGAGCTTTTCACGCATTACAAAAAATCCCTCAGGGAAGTGAAAGATGTTTAACACTCGTGGTTTTTGAAACATGAAAAGTGACATTTCATCTGAATCTTTTCCTTAACTAATTAGTTGGAGTTAGCATGATAAGGTTCAAACAAGTCCCCCTTAAATCGAAACTGGTCATTTTTACCGTTGTGGGGATTTTTCTGGTTCTAGTTGCATCTACTGCAGTTATAATAAGCACCGTTACAGCTCAGGAAGAAAGGTTGGCTTACCAGAAGTCTATTGAAATGGCTAACAACTACGCAAATCAGTTTGATTCAAGAATGAAGGCAAATCAGGCCGTTGCAAGTACGCTTGCTCTAACAATGGCCAAGTATGAAGCCTCTGACCGAAAAGAGGTAATGGGTATCCTGAAAAACGTTCTTCAAAAAAATCCTAATCTAATAGGCGTCTATGTAGGATATGAGCCTGATATTTTTGATGGCAGGGATGTCGAATATATAAATACTTCTGGACACGATGCAACCGGCAGATTTGTGCCTTATTGCAATATGATTAAAGGATCAATGGTTATTGAACCTTTGGTCAATTATGATTCTTCTGACTATTACCAGCTACCAAAAACTACAGGCAGGGACGTGCTGACTGAACCATACTTTTATGAGGGAATATTCATGGTGAGCTATGACTCTCCCATTTTTAAAGATGGAAAATTCGCAGGAATAGCAGGTGTTGATGTTCCCCTTGAATATGTGGACGAAAGCACAAGCAAAATCAAAGCTTTCGATACAGGGTACGCCTTTATGGTAAGCAATACCGGGATCTTACTTTCTCATCCTACACAGAAAGATTGGATTGGGAAAAAAAGCCTTGCTGATTTTGATATTGAAGAAGTTAAAAGGGCTGCAAGTGATATCCAAAAAGGGATCGGAGGAAATATAGAAGTTAAAGATCCTACTACGGATAAGAACGTTATTATGTTTTATGAGCCCGTTAAAACAGGGAATTTTTCCTTTGTTCTGGTCGTTCCAAAAGAAGAAATGTTTGCCGGAGTAACTGACCTTCGAAACAGGTTACTGATAATCTCGGCAATATCTATTCTGTTTATGGCTGCTCTGGCTTACATGATTGCCCGTTCTATTACAAGGCCTATAGATGAAATTGTTGAAGATTTTAAGAGTATCGCCCACTATGCTGTTAAAGGCAAGCTTGACGTCCGGGCAAAGACAGACGTGGAAATTGATTTTCGGGAAATTCCGACAGGTCTTAATGAAATACTTAAGGCCGTAATTGTTCCTGTTCGGGAGACCAGAAGGGTTACAAATGCCCTTGCTAAAGGGAAGTTAAAAGAACGAGTAAAAGTGAATATGCAGGGAGAATTCAAGGAACTTGGAGATACCCTTGATGCTTTCTCTGAAACTCTCAATATGATTATCGATGATTCAAACGCTGTGCTTACTGCCTTTCAAAATAATGATTTCAAGCGTGAAATCCTTGTACACGGACAGGGTGATTTTAAATCCCTTACGGATGGGATTGAAGAAACAAGAAAGGTACTTGACACGGTTACAGCTCAAAGGAGAGCAGCGGAAAAGGCTCTTCTGGAGTATGCATTGGAACTTGAACATTCTAACAAGTTAAAAGAAGATATGGAGAGAATAATCAATAACAGCCCAGTAATCGTCTTTTTGTGGAAATATGAGCCTAAATGGCCTGCTGAATTTGTGTCTGAAAATATTACAAGGCTTGGGTACGAAGCAGAAGATTTTACCTCAAAAAGGATTGTCTATGGAGACATAGTGCATCCCGAAGATCTAAAAAAGATGCATGAAGAGCTTTCCAGAAATGTAGATTCAGGCTGTGATGTCTATACTTCGGAATACAGGGTATATACCAAATCTGGAGAGATCCGCTGGGTTGATGAGAGGACTTTTATTCAGAGAGATGAAAAAGGTGAGATTCACCTTCAGGGTATTATTCTTGATATTACGGAACACAAAAAAGCTGAAGAAGCTCTACTGCAGATAGAGGAAATACACAAAAAAGAAATCCATCACAGAATCAAAAACAACTTGCAGGTAATTTCAACTCTGCTGTATCTTGAGTCCGGGAATTTCTCAGAAAGAAAGGTAGTGGAAGCTTTCAAAGACAGCCAGCACAGAGTTAAATCAATGGCTCTTATACATGAAAAGCTCTACCAGTCTGTAGATATGGTAAGTGTGGACTTTGCAGATTACATAAAGAATCTTGCCGATTATCTCCTCCATTCATATGCCACAGGTAACGGGAAAGTCAACTTGAAACTCGATGTTGACAACATTTTCCTGGGAATGGATACGGCAGTTCCTCTAGGAATAATAATCAATGAACTTGTTTCAAACGCCCTTAAACATGCTTTTTCCAAAGATGAAGACGGAGAGGTCTTCATCCAACTATATCGGAACTGTAGAGTTCAACCTGAAAAAGTAGAAAAATATAAAAATGCAGAAGATCAAGTGCCTAGGGACGGAAATATTGATTCTACTGTTTCTGGAAATATTGTACCGAAAGATAAAATAGTAGAGGATAGGCTAACTCTGATTGTAAGGGATAATGGTAAAGGTTTTCCAAAAGACTTGGACTTCAAAGACACTGATTCCCTCGGGCTGCAGCTGGTGACTGCGCTTGTAGACCAGATTAATGGAATTATGAAACTCAACGCAGGCAACGGAACTGAGTTTAAAATTGTCTTTCAGGAACTGAAGTACAAAAAAAAGGTGTAAGGGATGGCAGAAGGACGAATTCTAATTGTTGAAGATGAACATATAGTTGCAATGGGAATAAAGCGGATGTTAAAAGGCCTTGGATATACAGTTACAGGTATTGCATCCTCGGGAGACGATGCTATTGGCAAAGCTGAAAGTACTTTTCCTGACCTGGTGCTGATGGATGTTATGCTTAAAGGGGACATGGACGGTGTAGAAGCTGCAAAAGAAATAAAAAAGCTTTTTGGCATTCCTGTTGTTTACCTGACCGCATATTCTGATAGCAACGTTCTCGAAAGAGCCAAAAAGACCGGGCCGCTTGGTTATATTATAAAACCCTTTGATGAAAAAGATCTGCACAGTAATATTGAAATAGCCCTTCACAGGTATAGAACAGAAAAAAAAACACCTGCTGAAACAGGTGAAGAATAAATACAATTTCAATCAGCATTTTAATAATCGTTTTCCAGGTTTCAGCTTCTTTCTATTTCCTTTATATTTATGTAAATTTCTTTTTGTCTTTAATTTATCCAAGATTTCTGGTAAATTTGATGTTCATTACTGGATTTGCTTTTTTAGACTACTCTGATATTATTAAAATATTTAATTGGATTAAAATATCCAATGAATATTTCCACGTCAACTTTCGAAGGTAAAGGATGGTCTCCTTTGAAAATCTTTTTTCTATTGAATTTATTCTCTAGAGAAGGTTATATAGATCTATATTTATAGAATTTTTATGTAAGAAATTTTCTGACTCCATTTTTATCTATTTTCCATAATTTTAGAAATATAGGCTATACAAAGGTAAATATGTGTATTTTTGAACATAAAGCTTGATATATAAGTTGGTAAGGAACTGACATGGAAATAATATAGAGCAAGAAAGAAATATAGACAGAATGATAGAAAGGCAGTACGGATTTAAGATAACATAGAAACAAAAGGGCTATCAAAACAGCAAATCAATATCAAAAAATGAGTTCTCTGTAGCTTAATATGAAAAATTTAGGTGCAGTATGTCAGAAAGACGAGTTTTGATTGTTGAGGACGAGCTCATTGTAGCAATGGGGATAGAACGAATGCTAATAACTTTGGGGCATAAAGTTGCAGGTATTGCCTCTTCAGGAGAAGAGGCTATAAGGAAGACTGAGATTACCTTTCCTGACATTATATTGATGGATATTATGTTGAAGGGTGATATGAATGGTATAGAAGCAGCAAAAGAAATTAAAGTTCATTTTGACATTTCGATAGTTTATCTCACCGCCTGCTCTGAAAATCAAATTGTTGAGAATGCTTGGAAAACTAATCCTTCAGGATATATTGTAAAGCCCTTCGATGAGAATGACCTTCAGAAAAGTATTGATGTAGCTCTTCGAGGGTACAGGATGAAAAAAGATATAGAGAAAGATTCCGAAAAAAAGGAAAGGAATCCTGAAAAAATCCGGAATCTCCTCGCTACTCAGATGGGAGTGAAAAACTCAGATTGAGCCCAAGATTTTTTCAAAATGAGCTTTTCAATTCCTCTTCTAGGGTTTGTGAAATCGCTTTAAGGGCTTTTATTCATTCAAATGTATACAGTTTATTGTGCAATAGAACTGGCTATAGCATAGGAAAATTAAGTCCTATAGGACTTACGCGGTTGAACTGAATAATCAACAGCCTCAAACTTCCATGACCCTGTTGTAGTATCTACCAGGAAGGAAAAACGCTTTTTTAGTGTTGCTGTATCTGTCACCAAAGAATCTTTTATTTTTTACAAAGCAGCCTTCAACCAAATTGTATTTATTTTCCATTTCACTGCTCCACTATATTAAATTATGTATAAATATATTAATACTGTTACACCTTTATGGGATTTTGGTAGGAAAAAAGCATTCAAGTGGCTCATGATCAGTGAAAAAATGGAAGTTTAAAAAACGGGATAATATATTTGGATAAGAAACTAAGGTCTAGACTTAATACTCTGGAAACGCCCACATAGGAGAAACCTACACCTCCCAAAATGACCTCGAATATTGGCTCTGTATTCCCCCAATCCAGAACATTACTGAGTCAGGTGTAAATATAATTCCATTTGTGCTTTCTACCCTTAAATGAAGACAGATAGTTTTATATCCCGTATTACACGCCCAAAAAACCTCACTATTTTTTTGCTTGCGGTTTTCATAAATGGGGATGTCAAGAAACAAAGATGAATGAAACAAAAATGAATGAATGAAACAAAGACAAATTAAAGGATTAACAAACTTAAGGCAAAGATTTTATAATCAAATCAAGTTAACTTGATTTATTCTCAAATATGTTTTTTAAAAAGATACATATAGCAGATATCCCTATTTAATATATGAGTTAATTTGACCCAATTTTACTGGAGATTGATTCTGATGATCTGGGAATACGATGTAAAAGAAATAAGATTCAATGAGTGGTCAAACACAAAAGAAGATCTTAATAATCTTGGAGTTGAAGGCTGGGAGCTCATCAAGTTTGTTGACGAGATCGATGAAAACGGTATGATTACAGCTGTTTTTAAGAGACCTGTTGATTACGTCGATGCTGCTTTCTAAACTGTCTTTTCTATTCTTTTTCGAATTATTGTTTCCTACTTATTTTTTGAGCTTATTGTTTTCAGTTAAGCATTTCCTTTTTATTGCATTTTATACTGGAAATTGTTTCTATTGTTGATTATAATTTTTCGGCTTTATAACTCAAGTTTGGCAGAGAATACCAATTAGTACAGTATTCCTACATAAAAAACGCATTGTATAGAGACCGGAAATATTGGGAAAATGAAAACTGTCAACAATCAAAAGATGTATGATAAAATTTTGAATTGTCTGAAGAAAAAAGAAGCATGAAGCTCATTTGTATCTTCTATAATTTATGCTTCTATCAAATTAAGGATGCAAATTCATAATTTTGTGATAGGCATCCTCAGAAAATCGTATATGGATATAATAATAATTATATTTTTAATGTATTATTAAGACAAAATATTATATATCAGAAGATATAACCTTATAAATGTTAAATTTAATTTCAATAGTTGATTGAAAAACAATGTTCCCATCCACATTAGTTATTAAAATACGACAAACCCCACTAATGTGTCTGAACACAAAAAACTAAACACCGAGGATTGAGAAATAAAAGAGACAGTTTTATATTTTATCCCATTTCTGTGTTGAAACAAAAAAGAGAAATCAATGAAACAAACCCAATAGATACGCTTACAGATTTGGGATCAAATCCAGATCAAATTCCAGATTAAATTCCAGATTAAATTCCAGATCAAATAGGTAAATGTTCCTATTTAATTATAAAATAATTGAGTCCTTATCAAACAAAACCTTCAATTCAGCTAAATAAAAAATCATACTGAGGTAATAACATAAACAGTGACACTCCCCAGGATAAAAACATAGATGAAGATGAAACCTTTAATGGAGAATGCCCTGCCATTCCGTCTATTCCCCTCCCAAATACGGATAACGAAATTTTTTTAATCTTGAATACCCTGAACCAGAATGTTGCAGACTTTTACACTTTTATGAAGTTCACATCCTATCTGTCCGATTCCTATCTTAATATTGAGTTGCTTAAAAGGAGCATGAGCATCCATAGAGATTTTGCAGTTCTGTTCCTCCATACCAAAGAAGATCTGGTATTTACTTATCCCGAATTTTTGGAAAAAACAGAAAAGTTGTTGTTTAAAGGAGAAGCAGGCACAAACTGCATAAACTACACTAACAAATTATGCAAAGCACTTAGAGACTATAAAATAGCCCTGTACAGAGAAGGATATTTGCCGAACCTGAGAAAGCAGTTTCTTTTAGTCAATCTATGATCTCTGGCAAACTACTTCTTTTAAATATTTTAATTTTTAAAGATGAAGAGAATAAGAGAATAATACTAAATTAAATATTTGTATTCAGCATATCCAAAAAGTGGTTACCTGCTATAAATTTTACAATCTGTAATATACAAAACCGGAACGGAGACTCTGAGATAATCAGAAATAGAAGTTGAATTTCGAATAAATTCGCTTTTTGGCGAATATTTTACTCAAATTTTAAATGCCTATCAATGATAAGGAAATATTATTCCATTATTTTTATATAATTTATTATTATAATAAATTATATATTAACGAGAATTAACTCTAAATTTGTATCATTCCAGATGGAAATGAAAACTATAGTAATTCCAAGGAGAGTTTCCATGAGCCTAAATCGCTCAGCAGGATTAACTATAGGAATCAATATGAATATACCCCCATTAATAACCGAGCCCGAAAGAATGACTGAGTATAAAATAAAGAGTATCATAGCCGTCTTTTCAAGGCCAGAAAGACAATTCTGGTGAATTATCTCATTTGAATTGATGACTATGTATTTTTCTTTTATGCTACTTAGCCTTTTATAGATATAATTCAGTTTTGAAGAATAATTATAATATCATGAAGTTTAGATCTCGAAAGAGTAATGAACGAGTGATACAACTTTTTTTAACTAAATGTGTATATTTTGAGCCCTTAAATTGGTTCTAATTTAAAAAAAGGGTTTATTGATCTTGTGAAAGTCTCATTTATGTTATTCAGGTCTTTTTTTTGCATAAAAGCTTGAATTATGGACTAAAAATCCTTATTTTGGCGGATAGATTAATGGATTTAAATATGAGAATTAATATATAAGTAATCTTCCTTTTTAACGTTACCTTAGTCTAGTTTTTAAAAGACTATTAATATTAAGTAAAAGTTATTCTATTCATTTTATATAATTATGAATTATATATTAGTTGTACTTCTGGCAGTTAAGTTAAATCTGTCTCTCCAAACAAAAGTAAGTAACCAGAAAAGTTTCTAGATGCTATTGCCAAGAGTAACTATAAATTTAAGGAGTAGATAAAAAAAATTGATTAGAGGATTGTATATCCAGTGTACTCGGAAAATTATACAGTCCATACTCGAATATTAAAAAGTTTATCTTCTCCTATTATGCAAAAAAGTAGAAAATACGAGTACGAATATAATAAGACAAAAAAATACAAACGTATAGTAAACATGGGGGTAAAATAAATGTTCGGATTTGGTGGATTTGGTAGAGGACGTGGGTTTGATCGTGGATTTGGCTTTGGTGGAGGCTGCGGCGGCTTTGGAGGCTGCGGTGGCTTTGACGGTGGATGTGGCGGAGGCTGTGGCGGAGGCTTTTTTGGTGGCTGTCGTAGAAGAATAGGGCGTCGCTTTGGCTGTGGACGGGGCGGCTTTGACGGCGACTGGGATGGGCCATTTTAATAACTACTGAGCCTGACAGAATTTGAGTATGAAAAGAAATATCTATAGTCATCTCTTCAAGAGCTGAAGTTGAGATTCTGAGAAGTCATTTTTCTTGAAATGATGACCATCTTTTTTATTTTTCTATAGATCAACTATTAATCTTCTTTTGGGAGTATTTATTTAGTATGTATATCTTATTTAAATCAATATTTAGATTCCTATTAATTTCTTTTAGATGATTAGATTACCAACTATTTAAGGAACTTATACTATAAAACTTATGAAATACTATAAAACTTATGAAAGATCACTTATCGAGTTTGATGCAATTGGCACTGATGGTGATCATGTCCATCTTTTTGTTGGAGTTGAGCCAGAATATTCTCCTTCCAAAGTAATGCAAATTATAAAAAGTATTATAGCAACAAATTTTTGAACATATATTGAGATCAAAAAACAGCTTTGAGAAGGGGAGTTTTAGAACGGCGGGAGTATATTGAAACTATATAAGATGTAACAACTTCCGACTTAATAAGGGACTACGCTGAAAATCAGGTAAATGAGGAAGAAAAAGAAGCATTGAACAAAGAAAGAAAGTAATTGACTTTTTACAATTCCATTACAACCGGAGCGCTGGCGCGAACATACCCGTTGCTTGCAGTGGGATGCGCCAGCGCAACTTTGATTTTTGAGGGTAGAAATTTACCTTATAATTCTGTAAGTGTACACAAAGTCTCCACCAGCTTTTCCATCGTTATCACCATCAAGAGCGATCCCCTGTTCGTCAATTATGAGTCCGGATCCTGTTTCGGTTCCAACCAAGGTGATTGTTATTTCAGCTCCTGACTCATCCATAGGATACTTCCCATAGGGACGGAACATCATAATTCTGGTTCCTGCATCCAGTAATCCTTCCACTGGCTCTGCTGATGCGGAACTTCTTATAATTACTGTTTCTTTTGTGATTGATGCAGCATTCATAGGTGTATTAAATTCGATCCAGATAGGTGAGTCGTATTTGAAAGCAAATGTCTGCCTGTCAGGATAAATGCACTTCACCTTCGGAGGAGTCTGTCCATGCTTTAGGTGGATAGGAAACGATTTAAAAACTGCTGGAAGTTGCCTGTTCTGCATATATTTTTTAAAAATATATACAATTGCAGCTCCTGCAAATGCACCCAGCAGGAAATCATACAGGTCATTTGTTTTGCGCAATTTCATACCCTCCTTTCGTTTTATTCCACTGCGACTTTATGTCCGCTCTTTTTTGCAGAATGTTTCTTTAAAGCGTACATGGCTGTGGCCCCAATAAGTGCTCCCATCACTACTTTACCGAATCTCATTGAATACCCCTTACCTGACTTCAACTCTGGTTCTACTAATGCTTCTGATTCTACTGAAGCCTCTGGTTCTAATGTTTCGGGTTCAATTTCTCTTTGAGACTTTTCTGATTTGAGTCTTTCAAGGAGATATGCCCCTAGAATTAACTTTCCGTATTTAAGTAATCCTTTATTTTTTTCTGACCCCACTGACTTAATTTCATTTACAAGATATGCGCTCAGCAACACCTTACTATAAGTTCTCATATTTAGTACTCTTACACCCCCTTAATATTTTCCCTGACCAGAACATCCCCTTTATTATTCTTGTCCGGAAAGGAGAATTATACTCCTGTACCTATACCTATATCTCACATATTATATAACTATATATAACGACAAATGCACAAGATAAAAAGTCAATTATTGGCAGATTTACAGGAACTTTCAAGGAAAAACTAAGACTATTATGATTCTTTTTTCTTCACCCTTAGCCAAGCGTTGCAATTCCTTCTTATCACTAATAAAGAAAGCTGTAATTGCCCCTGTCAAAAAATACACCAAAGAGCAGTATTTTTACTTAGAACGCATAGTGTATCTGTGCAAATTATCCTTATTGCATGCTTTGGTCATTGGCATGAGTTGCCGAAAACCGTAAGCATAAGATTCTCTCTTAATTTATACATGACATGAAGATTATGTATGGATTTTCAGATTTAATCGATAACTCGGGGGCAAGAACTGTTTTTGAATTCGAATTTTTAGTATTGAGCTGAAAAGCGAAATCAAATTTTTCTCATAACAGTAAAATCTCTATAATAACTTCAATCAGCACTCCGTGTTTCAAAAAAGGATCTTTATCGGGAAGATATAAAGAAACAAAAAAAATACTGTAAAAACAGGCAAACCATTCTTTCTTATTGTAGAAATATACTCTCTAATTCTGCAGAAAGCTTGCACTCCCTGTGTTGTTCTGAAAGTTTCTGATATTTTCTGCAGCAGTTTCATCATCCTGATGTCTCTTTCCGCCTGATTATTCTCAAATGGAACTTTCAAATCTGTAAGGAATCTCATGATCTTTTCCTAGTGTTCTATAAACCTGTCCAGTAGATTCCTTGCTTTGGTTTTTGGGTTCTTACCACGTATTCCTTTCTTTTCAGGGTTTAGAGCCGGTGGATTTTCTTCAATTCCTTTTATGACTATAGCAATCGAACCTTTCTTTTTCTACTCAATACTTCCTAAGAATTGTGATCTTTCCGTTATATTGAAAGTAAGTCTGAACTCCATACCATGTGCTCGTATAAGCTCTGTTTTTCGAAGAATATCATGTACATCTTTTGTGTCTATACAAGCATGTTTTTACTCTCTGCTCACTTAGAATCACTGCCTATAAATCTTGTTGCTGCAGTGTGTCTGAATAAGTGTGGATGAAACCTTTTTGTAATTCCTGTTATTTTTGCTGTCTTTTCCACAATATTATTTCAGTCGAATACCGTTGCTTGCGGCGGGGTACGCCAGCACAACTTGAGTTTATATTTTTATGATTGAGTTTTGCTTTATAGATAAAGTGACAAAGGAAGTAAAAAATAAGAGAAAACAGGTCAGTAATCGACCTGATCTGTTTCTTTTATCTTTTCCTTAAACAGAGTATATACCCACAGCTGGTAGATGATGACCATGGGTATGAATACCAATGCTCCTCCCAACATGATGCTCAAGGTCATGTGGCTTGATGCTGCCTCAAAGATATCTATTCCGTATTCAAGAGAAACAGAGGATTTAAGCATGTAAGGATAGATACTTGCAAGCCCGCTTTGAACAACGAAAAGAAGTGCTAATAGATTGCTGCAAAAGGCCGGGAACCCCTTGTCCTTTGTTGCAAAGAACACAGCAAGGACAGCTGTCACTACACCAAGAACTGGCAATAAGTATAGAGCTGGCATAGCTGAATAGTTGGCTGTAAAACCTTCTATGCCCACAAAGGAGTATGCCAGATAGACCAGAGCAAGTACAAGTACAATAAGAGTGCTTTTCTTTGCCAGATCACCTGCTCTTGCAGCTATGGCTCCTTCGGTCTTGACATTGATCCAGAGCGCACCTGAAGTAACACTTATAAGCACGAACAAGACACCGCCTATCAATGCATACGGGCCAAAAAGTCCAAGAAGAGTACCATTATAAACTCCTCCTGAAGCGATTTCAAGCCCCTTGAAGAAGTTCGCAAATGCAACTCCCAAGACCAGAGAGATCAGCAGGCTTCCAACGAACCATCCCCACATAAGGGCCTTCTGTATCTGGAGATTATCATCTTTGTGGAGATATTCCACGGAAATACCCCTTGCGACAAGGCCGATGAGCAGCAACATCATAGGAAGATACAGGAAAGTAAACATCTTCGAGAATACCAGAGGGAATGCAGCGAATGTTCCACCTGCAGCCAGGATGAGCCATACCTCATTACCACCCCAGAAAGGACCCACAGCTCTCTGGATTTGTATCCTCTGCACCTTATCTGTGGCAATAAAGGGTGCCAAAAGGCCTGCTCCAAGGGAAAATGAGTCTACAATAAAGTAAATGCCCCATATTACACACCACAGGAAGAACCAGATAACAGCAAGCATATCATGAGTAAGGAAATCGAACATCTTCACTCAACTCCTGTAGCATTGACTATGGTTTTCTTTATGAGGTATATCTCAAAGACCATCAGGATCAGATAGAATGCGCTGATAAGGACAACACTTAACAACACATCTGATGTGGGAACCAATGACAAACCATTAACTGTTTTTAGCAGCCCATATACCAGCCATGGCTGCCTTCCTACCTCAGCTACAATCCAGCCAGCAATGATAGCAATATATGGAAGAGGAATAGACCACATCAGCAGCTTCAGATACTTATCCGATGTGTACAGCTTGCCTGACTTTTGAAGATATGCGCCTAGAAGAGCCTCTATGATGAACAGGGATCCCAGAATTGTCATCAGCCTGAAGCTCCAGAATACCATTTCTACAGGTGGTAATTCCTCTTGAGGTAGCTGGTTAAGTCCTGTTATCGTTCCGCTGAAACTTCCTGTATACAGGAAACTTGCAAGGCCCGGAATTCCCAGCAGCTGAACACTATTGGAACCAGTGCCTGAATAAGGTACCTGTATCAGATACATGGGCACTGAGGAACCCGTTTCCCATATCGCGTCCATTGCCGCTCCTTTAGCGGGCTGAAGCTCAGCAACATATTGTGCATAACCGTGACCAAGAACTGGAAGCATGACTGCAGTTGCGAGTGCTATGGTAACTGCTATCCTGAAAGACTTCTTAAACGCTTCATTGTTGTTCCTTTTAAGGAAATGATACGCACAGATTCCCATGATCAGGAATGCAGTCAACAGGTAAGCTGAAAGCAGAGTATGTACCAGCATGTACCACACATAGCTGTTTGTAAGTAGAGCAAAGAAATCTGTCATAACCACCTTGCTCCCATCAGCAGTCATCTCATAGCCAACTGGATTCTGCATAAAACCATTAGCAGTGATAATCCATAATGAAGATATGTTAGTACCCAGAGCGACCATCCAAATGGAAAATGCCTTTAGTTTCTGGCGGTTGCGGTCCAGAAATAGCCATGCACCAAAGAAAGTACCTTCAAGGAAGAAAGCCAATAATGCTTCCACCGCCAAGGGTGGTCCAAAGACATCTCCCATGAATTCTGCATAGGCACCCCAGTTCGTACCGAACTGAAAAGTCATTGCAAGACCTGTTACCAGACCTATTGCAAAGTTTATCTTGAATATTCTGCCCCAAAAATCGGCCATCTTCCGCCAAGTTTCATCTTTGTTCTTATAGTATACTGTTTCCAGGCCCGCCACAAAGAGTGCGAGTCCCAGTGTTAGTGGAACAAATAGGAAATGGAACACAACTGTTATGGCAAACTGAAGCCGGCTTAATAAAAGCAATTCAACCATTCATTATCCCTCGTTTTTTCTTATGTTAGGCAATTATGACCCGGAAAAGGTTCTTTCCGAGTACACGATAAATTCGTACATAACAATAATGGAAGGAACAATGTCCGTGGAGATTATATTTCCATGAACCATTGCACAAGATCAATATTTGCGCTGGAGCACGTTGATATGTATTCCATCAGGGCTTGCAGATTATCTTCACGCTCAATTCCGTCATCGTGAAACACATTGATATGTGTCAACGGGTCTTTATTTGACCATCTAAAAGATATCCTGTTTTACACTTGGAGAGCGCACTTTTTCCTTATTCTGCTCTGCTCAAGTTATATTTCCTCTTTGCACTTCTTACATATACCATAGAAGTTAGTGCTCGTTGAAACAATAGTAAATCCTTCTATTTCCCCAGCTATCTTCATCGAGTAATCAAGCAATTGTTCCGAATTAAAATCCTCCATACTTCCACACTCTCTGCAGATGAGATGATGATGTGGAATGAAATTCGCCTCAAATCTTGAGACCCCTTTTACATTCACCTCCTCCAGCAGTCCTTTCTCAGTAAGGAATTTGAGATTTTTATATACGGTAGCCTTGCTTATACGCGTCAGTTTTTTTCTGACCCCATCATAGACTTCATCTACAGTTGGATGGCCATCATGTTCGCGCAGGAAAGCAAGTATTTCGACTCTTTGGTTCGTATATTTCATGTCAGCTTTCTCTGTGGTCTCCATTGCTATCAACACAAGTTACCTGTGAAAGCAGGTTTATTAGATATACATGATATCTATTACTAAATGATATTTATTATTATTTAATAATTACTATCTTATTCTTTATTTCTTTATTCAGAGATAACTTTTAATTTATCTGCATGGTTGAACTTATTGCTTGATTTCTTTTCAAATGTTTAGCTTTTATACCATGACTCAAAGAAATTACATAAAGCAACACTAGAATGGTTTGAAAAGGAGAAACTATGAAATACTTTATCACAAAAGACACGCCTGTTACGGAAGAGGCGCTTAATGTCATCGCCCATTTGCCCACGAAAAGTCTTCCTGCAATAGTTGAAGATAAATTCTTCGTTAAACTGAGCGACCGCAATATTATGCGTATAGCAGTTTTACTTGCGCAAAAAGGCTATGACGAGGACGGCTGCCCTATCGGTGGCGTCATCATTGATAATAATACCCGCCGGATTGTTGGCAAAGGGCATAATATGCTTGTGCAGAACAATGACCCTTATAACCATGGTGAAACTTCGGCCATACATGATGCGGGACGACAAGACTTCAGCAATACCACGATTTTCACAACGCTCAGCCCCTGTGACATTTGCGCCGCGTTAATATATATGCGTCAATTCGACCGCGTCGTCGTAGGTGATGTTACTAACGCCTCGGGCAATGAACAAATGCTGCGCGAGAAGGGTGTCAAAGCCGATATCCTTGAAGACCATGTAGGAATAGCATTATATGCAAAATATCGAGCCGAAAAGCCGGAACTCGATATGGAAGACTGGAAAGGATTGGCTGCCGTTCGCAAGGCATGAAGGATCTCTTTCCTCACGTATCAGCATGTCAAAAGGAAAAGAGCTACTTCCGATCTCATTCAATTAATGCGTACCAATCTTATTTTTTGATCTTCAGCCCTGGACTTTCTTTTTGAGCTTCTTTGTTTCTTCTGCAACTTCCTTTTTTGAGTGCACTCTTGCTATCAGTTCTACAGCATCAAGGTTACGCACTGCACTGTCAAGATAGCCGAAAATGTCGCCCTGATATGCAGAAATCCCATATTTGTCTTCAAGCTTTTTCACTATCTGTGCCGGGTCCAGATCTTCAGTACGCAGTTTAATTATTTTTTCCGAAAACTTCTGTTCTGCACAGCCGCAATAAGGCGAATCCCTGCATGTACAGGTTAAAAAGTCAGAGGCAAAGTTTAACATAAGCTCCCGGATTTTTGCATCAAGGTGAGTAAAGGATTCCCCATCAAAGATTATATCAAGAGACGCTCCCTGAAAAACCCTTGCAGGCATATTTACATTCAGGGTGCTTCCTATCTGATTTGCATATTTGAAATATGCAGCATCGAAGAACTCCAGATTTGTTACAATTTTCAGAGGGTCGTTTTCTTCGAGGACTGCATCCCGAATCATGAAAGCCTTGGATACAGGCAGGAAATGGGCTGCAATAATCTTTCCAAAGCGGGTAAGCGTTATCTTATTCCCTTTCCTTTCTACAAAACGATAGCTTTGAAGGCGCAGGATCAATTTGTCCAGGTCAAAACTTCCGAACATCATATTGTGAAGCTTTCTGAGGTCCTGAACAGAAGAAGTAACAGCAATAGACGCAAGCACTTCTTCAAGCTGTTCAGCCTCTCCGTATTCGACTCCTGCTGTAAGCATTTCTCCCTGCAACAGTTTGATTGCAACCTCTTCTTCGGTATCGGACTGGGAACTTGAATAAGATTTCCCTGGGACCGGCATAAGCACCACAACTCCTCTATCGTGGTAGTCCGGCCTCCCTGCCCTTCCGCTCATCTGCAAAAAGTCCTGGACCGAAATCCAGTCTATTCCCATTGCCAGAGATTCAAATATTACCTGGGACGCAGGAAAATCCACTCCAGCTGCAAGAGCGGCAGTTGTGACCACTACTGGAAGCTGGCCTTTTGCAAAAAGGGTTTCGATTTTCTTCCTTTCATACTGGGAAAGGCCTGCATGGTAAGGAGATGCCTGAATTCCAATAGATCCTGCAAGCTTGTGGCAGTTCCTACGCGAATTCGTAAAGACAATAGTCTGCCCTCTGTGCTTTTTGGAAGAGAGCATTGCGTACTCTTCTCTTGCAAGCTGGGTAATGAGTTTTGTCTTTTCATTTTCCTGGCAGAAAAGGAGATGCCTGTCAATAGGCACGGGTCTATGTTCGTAGAGGACAAGTTGAGCTCCAAGTTCCTTTGCATAGGCTGCAGGTTTTGCAACAGTTGCAGAGAGATAGATAAATTGAGCTTCAGGAGCTGCATAGCGCAATCTTCCTATTAATCCATCCAGCCTGTGCCCTCTCTCCTGGTCTTCGAGCATATGGACTTCATCCACAACTACAGTCCCTATTTTCCCCAGAAAATCGGCATTTCCTGCGCGGAGCATATGGTCTATGCCCTCATAAGTTCCTACGATTATATCTGCACCGGGACTGGTATGCATTTTCACGCGCTGAGAAGTCTTTATGAGAATTGCCCCGATCTTTATAGAAGTGGTGAACCCGAGCTTTGAATAGCGTTCCTGAAACTGGTCGTATTTCTGGTTTGCAAGAGCAACAAGGGGAACAAGATAGAGCATTTTTCCTTTTTTGTCCAGAAGGTTCTGGACTCCTGCCATTTCCCCTATCAGGGTCTTTCCTGTTGCAGTTGCCGAGACGACGAACTGGTTTCTTCCCTCCAGAAGCCCGGCTTCTATGGACAGGGCCTGGACAGGGAGAAGGGTCTCGGATTTCTGGAGCAACATATCCTTAAACTTCTTTGCAAGAGGGAGATTCTTTATCCTGACAGTTGATTCTACAGGTTTTGTCCTGATTGTATCATACCGTGTAAACTCAGGGTCCAGTCTTTCAGGACTCAGCATCCTTATAGTTCTGTCAAGATCTCTTGTTTTGAAGAGGACCCTTTCCAGAAAGTCAATTGATTTCTCACCATACTGTACCCCTGCTGAGCGAACTGCACGCAGAAGCTCTTCTTTTGCGCATTCCTCACAGATGAGTTCATTATGGAACTTGATGGATTTACTATTTACAAAATTAAAACGTTTGTTGAACCAGCAGTGTTTACAGATTTTAACTATATCAGCCTCGAGCTGGAAACCTTTGAGCATTTCCAGAAAAGCAGCCTCATTTGCAGGATCCCCTCCTTCTGCAAGCATTATTCTCTTTGCACTGCGTAAAAACTCTATGAATTGCTGAGGAGGAATGAATTCCTCTTTTTTCTTACCGCTAAAAAGCCTGATTTTATGAGGGCGTGGTCCTTTGTAACTGTCCTTCAGCTGGAGTTCGGCCACATAAAGAGGTTGTTTCAGCCGGTCCTTTATAGCCATTATTACTATCTTCGATTTTTCAGCGTTGCCTAGGACCCAGAGTGTCATTGTTTATCCTGATATGTGAATTGTATAAGTAAGCTTCCTTTCGAAACTTGGTTTTTGAACTATTTTTGATTATTTTTGATTATTATCTAAGATTTCTTGAAGACGATTTCTTATTGATCTATGAACTATTATCTTAACAATTTTTTGAGTATTTTTTAGTGGCTTTATTTATGGAGATAATCATATAAATGTTTTATTACTTATTAATTATATATATTAACTGACTGATCATTACCTTAAAGTTTCTGAATTATTCACAGTGGCAAAACTAATAACAGAGGAATTGAGGCAGAAACTTACAGAAAGTACAGGATAGGGCCTGTAGTAAGATAAGATTTTTTTCCTTTTTGCTTCTTTCTTTTCTTTATTTACTTCTTTCTATCTCTCTAAAACCAGTTCTCAAAGGCAAGCTCCTTCCTTTGCAAATCTGCATCCGCAGTTTCGGGTCTCTTGTATATTTTCAATTGTGTCCGAGATAATTGCAGAAATAGCTTCCTGAGCTTTTCTCACAACTTCAGTTACTTCATCTGCAGTTAATTTCTGAGTAGTCACCCCACATGCCTGGTTTGTAACAATAGCGAGCGAGGCATAACAAAGGCTGAGCTCTTTTGCGAGGGTTACTTCCGGGATACCGGTCATGCCGACAACATCAGCAAACTGGCTCATCATGCGTATTTCTGCCCTGGTCTCAAAGCGTGGACCTTCAGTACAGGCATAGATTCCTTCAGTGTAAGAAACTCCCTGCTTTTTCATGGCCCATTTAAGGGACTCCCTGATTTCAGGACAGTAAGGTTCAGAGACGTCAACATGAACTGTAATATCGTCATAGAAAGTTGAAGGCCTGCTTCGGGTGAAATCTATGAAATCATCAAGTACAACAAAACTTCCCACAGAGTGTCCTCTCATTGACCCAACGGAATTTGTGGAGATTACACGCTTTGCTCCAAGGGAATGAACAGCCCAGATATTTGCTTTGTAGTTAATCTTGTGAGGGGGAATATGATTTATTCCAGCATGCCTGGGAATAACTGCAATTCTCTTTCCTCTTATGGTTGTAAGATAGGCTGTAACTTCTCCATAAGGAGTCTGCACTTCCAGGCTCTCAAAGTCTCCGCATGAATTGAAACCTACGCCTCCAAGCACTGCAATTTCAGCATTTTCAGCTGCTTGTTTCATTGTTATTTCTCTCCAATTTCAATTAATGTATTTAATCTTCATACTCAAAAGGAATATTTTAAAAACAAAGTTATATTCAAAAAGAATTCCTCTAAACTATTTGAACCGACCTTTTTTAAAAAATAAAACAAAAAATTCAATAAATGGGCTTTTTAATTTGATTTATTTTTAATATTTAGTTTCGTGCGTTTTTTGCTCCTTTTTTATTTTTATTTCGCCTGAATTTGAAATGCCTTTTAATCTTTTAGAGGATTTTTCTTTGTTTTCTTTCTTTTTCTTTCTTCCCATTCTCAGAAATATGGTTTGATACGGAATATTTTATGCCCGAAAGAGCAATAAGAATTGCAACAATCGTGGAATATACGAAGTACTGAAGAGCAACTACTGTGTCGTTGATTCCGCCTGAAACAGGAAATGATGCTAAAATATATGTCCCTGCACCCCAGAAGAGTAATCCGGTTGCGATGATAAAAAGAGAGGTTGACACATTTTTGTATATTGGTTTGCCTTCTCTTCTTAGATCGAATATTTTCCCAAAGTTTGCAAGCAGCAAAGCTCCCACATACCACCAGACAGAAGCATTGATGAAAACAGCGACTAAAGTAAGGGCTCCATGATACCAGACTCCCTCTATGGAGTAAAGTTGCCATACTTCCATTGCCCCGTATGCAGTGGCGACAATACTTGTAAGCAGGGCAGCAGTGTAGCTGATGAAGATCATTCTCTGTGCCAGGAAAGCGTCCCACAGCCGTTCTCTTTCAAGGGCAAGAATATCATCGAGCCCAAAGCCTCGATAAAGCATGTAAAGCCCGACAGCTGCAAGGATTCCCACGACTGCACCTTCAGGGTAATGAGCCAGAAGAAATATCGCATAAATTAGAAAAGCAAGCCCCAAGGGCACAAAAAAAGTCTGAGATATTTTTGGATCGCTGAAGGCATGTTTCAGTATATAGTAAGTACTTTCCAGATTCTCACTCTGCATTACGACAATTCTTTTTACAGAGTCAATTTTCATGCGGGACTGAACTATAGGAACAAGAGTCTCGTCTTCTGCTCCATCCGAGACAAATACTGCTCTCTGCACTTCATTCATTTTGAGGAAAGTCTCAAGTTGTTCGGCAATTTTCTGATCAGAGATAACTCCGACATTTTTGTCCCCTGCAAAAGAGATTATTTCAGCGTCAGCTCCCTTT
The DNA here is from genome assembly GCA_963847185.1 of uncultured Methanosarcinaceae archaeon. GTDB lineage: Archaea > Halobacteriota > Methanosarcinia > Methanosarcinales > Methanosarcinaceae > Methanosarcina. The sequence goes on from CAWJYV010000004.1 coordinate 57,313, forward strand.
GCCCGCAGCTCGTCAAGAATCCTGATCCCACCAAAGATTGTATTGGTATCCGAGTCCTCTGGGTCTGCGATTCCAAGTGCGACAGCAGCTTGAACGTTAGCTTCACGTCCTATTATTGGGGTTCCCAGTTTTGCTTTTTCCCCCAGATCATTATCTCTGTCTATGCATATAACTAAGGTCTGCATGTCTCCTCTATAGCTTTAAATAGTTTCTTCTATCGCAGAGAGCTGATTTATATCTGAACACGATATCCTGATCCGGCTTTTCATATTTCCTGCCGGTGTTTTCTAACCTCTTTTAACTGGTTAAGTTGACTTACTCTTTACAAGCATACTATTTTAATTTATAGTTTATAATTCATATATAGTTCAATCTTATATATTTTGGCTTGTTGGCGCACTCAAGCGATTTTACAATTTTATTAAATTAGATTCAATAAATAGGCTATGTGTCTAAACTATATAATACAGTAAGACATTATTCCATATAAGAAGTATGGAAGTATAGAGCAAGTATTAAGCCTTGGCTTCTACATATAGTTTAAGGAGCGGGTAACACTGTGCCAGTTTAATTATTCTGGGCATCAAAAAGTTGTATTTTGGCTGTCTTTGTTTCACCCTGTGAGGGATTATGGTGCAGCTCGGAAATATAAAATAGGAAGGTAAACCGGACTGATCTGTACGTATTTTTAATAATCAAAAAATTGACTTGTCCCTGTTTTTAATAATCAAATGGATTTTGGCTCTGCTGCTATTTTTTGCTTTATGTTAATTTTTAGTATAAAAATAAAAATAAAAAAGTTAAAAAGTATTTTATGCTCTGCCAGCATCTTATGTAAAGAATCTATATAGTTGAGCTATGAAGCCAGTAGCATAAAATATCAACTCAACTCCATACCCTAGAAGCGGTACCATGAAAAATATTACTAAATATGGAATTTTTTTGGTTGGGATTATTTCTTTGCTGACATTAAATGTTTCAGCGCTATCCAATCCTTCAAATGATAGTATCAAACTCGAAAACAATGAAGAGGAACCTATCAGCATTGACATAAATATAGATTTCGAACCTTACAACCATGAAGAGTTAAGAGACTATTCAGACACAATTGTAGTAGGCACAGTTAAAGAAATACTTCCCCCAAAATGGAATACTGCCGACGGAAAACAACCGAATAAAGCAATTGCTGAACTCAACAATGAAAACGTCATTTATACTGATATCATTGTAAGTGTTGATGAATACCTCAAAAATCCATTATCGTCCAAGGAGATTATTGTGAGAATTACTGGTGGGACAATTGGAAAGATTAGCATGTCTACAGACGCTGATCCAAGCTTCAAAATGGGTGAAAAGGTTTTAATCTATCTGAGTAAGGATGATGATCCATATACAAAGGATTTTGGTCCTGAACATTTCATAGTTACTGATTTTTATGAGGGTAAGTTCACATTAACAGATGATGGAAAAGCTATAGGATACGTCCAAAATACTACTCTCAATGAATTATTGAGTACAATTAATCAAACCGATAATAAGACAAACGATACAGAAATGTCAGATAATACAAAAACGGTGAGTAAACAAGAAGGAAATTCCAATTCTACCCCGGAATCAAAAAGTGCTCCTTTCATAAGCTCTTTTTGGGCGCTTGCAGCAGTTATTGGGGCAGTCAGTTATGCAAGAAAAACGAAGTAACGAATTGCAAATCTTCCACATATAATTTAATGAGCGTGTGACGTGGTGCTGTTAAAGTATATAGGAAAATAAATATATGCATAAATAGTTCTGAATATATAGAAAATGGTATTGGGGTGTGGTGTTATCCTTTTATATCTATCTATATACACTTATATATTAGCAAAAATCGGGTCAAATCGACAGGTCTGCACCTACAAAATTAATCAAAAATCGGGCTCTAATAATATATAGGAAAATATAAGCCAAACAACCTGTACTAATATTCTAATATTTTATACATCACGAGTTAACATAAATGGGTTTAAAGTCTAATATGTTATACATCCCGAATTAACGTAACAGGTTTAAAGTCTAATATGTTGATATTAAGATAACGTAGCCGCTTTAGCCGCTTCATTCTTTCTTCGTTGGCTTTCAGGTATTGAATTGTGATGTTTTAAACAACTTTCACAGTATAACGCATGTTCTGGTTTACTAAGAGCGTATCTTAAAATTAAATTTGATTCCACAATTGGGACCGGACTTACGCATTTGAACTGAAAAACAGCAGCACTAAACCGTTAAATGTCTAATATGTAAATTTTAACCATGACACCTAATGTATTTGGTTTTATACATCGAGCGAGCAAGTCCTATGTAATAAATTTACGGTCTAAGTTTAAAATCAACGATGCCTACTATCCAAATGTAGATATGGTTTGAATTTTAAGACAGCCTCTTAGTGGCAGAAAACCAGACTAAAGCTGGCTGATTTTTGTTAGTTCATTTACAGAGAACAGATTTAAAACGAAGGAATCAAATTGGGTTGGAATATTCATTTTATGGAAAACTTCCCATAATACTTAATTTCTCCTTGCATTTTGAGATGAAATTTTTAAATTCTTCAGCTTCTACAACAGGAAAGACTTCAACCTGACATAAATCGGCAATTGGTAAATTGTAAGTCATATAGTCTTTAACAGATTCAACATCATAGAGAGTAATCATGCGTCCTCCTCCTGCATCAAACCATTGATTAACGATTTTCAGTCTATTCGGAGAAACTATACTCTCTGCCTTTTCCCACCGCTTAAATAGCTCCGTGCTATTTTCAGGGTCAAATGTTGTTATGTCTAACAACAGCATATATTTTCCATCCCCTGTTAATCGAATAGTTATGCTGTTTTTCACATGACTACTTTTTCACATGAGTACTTTTGGATAACAGCTTATATAGGTTTTGCAACAGAATAAATTTTCTCAATATGATGACAAGTTAAATTTTAATTGTTTTAAATATTTCTTTACTTTTGCCGGTTTTGAACATCAGTGTTAACCAAGCCGAAATAATCTTTATATTCTTCAGAGCAGAATTTAAATTTTCTACTGCTTCTAAAAATATTCAAAAGCTTCAGCTTTAAAAATAAAGCTGATGAAGAAGTTGGTAGCTTTATATATTGTCTGCACGGAAAATGAAATTGCAAAAAATTTGGATTACAGGATTTGGAATTGCAATATAGTGTGAATACTGAAAAAGCTACTCCGTTTAGAGATCTAAAACTCTATTGTATAATCTGGACTACCAAAAGTCAAATAATGGTATAGAATAATGTAAGTCAAATCTATATGCTTTAAAGTGAGAACTTTATGATAACAGATCCGAATCTTACGTTGTTTCATATCATTAATGATATGGCTGGAAAGACCTCAATTCTTGATACTACTATGATATTTGCAGCAGAGTATCTCATTTATTTTTTTGGCGTTTATCTCACATATATATGGCTTGCAAAAAATGAACTTCGGCAGGAGGTATTATTTACCGGGTATGCAGCACTTTTTGGTATGGGAATAAATTTCATTATCGCTCTATTCTATTTTCACCCAAGGCCCTTCATGATACCCACTGGAACACTCCTTATAGCACATGCGGCAGAATCTTCTTTTCCTTCTGATCATGCGACTATAATGTTTTCAATTTCACTGATGTTTCTGATATTTAGAGATTTGAGGCACAGTGGCTTTATATTCTTCATACTTGCATTCACCAGCGGAATTGCAAGAATTTATTCCGGAGTTCATTTTCCTATGGATATCGCTGGCTCCTTACTTGTTGCTTCATTTTCAACCTGTATACTGCTAGCTCTAAGAAACTATTTGATTCCTATTAACTGCATATTAATTACCTACTTTGAGAAAATTATGAGCAAAATTAAAAAAAACGATCTAAAGGTTTCTTAAGAATCGGAAAACAAGCACTTTTCATGAAAACTTTTTTTGATGGGGCTTAAGATCCAAAATCAAAAGTTCCATAAGATGTAAACAAAAAAGAATTTCCCATTTCTTTTTCTATCCTGTGTCCGAGTTTCTGTATTTTCTTACAACAACCCCATATCCAGCCCAAAGCTGGAAAAATACGAAACAAAATGCTTTATGGCACCTCTTCTAACAAATAAATACTGGCAAAGCCAGAACACGAGGCAGGAAAAAGAGGCTTCAACGTGAGTTGCAGGGGAAAAAGTCACAATATGCGCTACAGGAGAAAGCAGGCTTTGATTTTTTTTGATTGCTTGAGTTTTTTACATTCTATCTTGTTAAAGAACATGTTTAAAAAAAGCAAAACTAAAACTTATATCAAATGCCATCTAAATTATTTTATTAAAACAGGGGGTAATTATCATTCCAAGAGTGGTCCATTTTGAGATACATGCAGAAGATATTTCAAGAGCAAAAAAATTTTATGAAGATGTATTCGGCTGGAAGATCGCGAGATGGGAAGGTCCTACGGAATACTGGAACATAACAACTGGTAAGAAGGAAGAGATGGGAATCGATGGCGGTTTGATGAAAAGATTGGGAGGAGAACCAAAAGCGAATACTCCGATAAGCACCTATGTCTGCACAATAGATGTCCCGAAAATCGATGAATACTTAAAAAAGATACAGGAGCACGGTGGCAAAGTGACGATGGAAAAAAGTGCTATACCTGGTGTAGGCTGGCTTGCCTATTGCCTTGATACCGAAAAAAACATATTCGGGGTAATGCAGCCTGACGTGAGCGCCATATAATCTTTTCTAATTTATTTTTCTTATTCACCAGAAATCTTATTCTCTTCTGATAGACTACAACATCTCTACGGAAGCCCCAATATCTACAAAAGAAAAAAACTCTAAGTAGATTCTTTTTTCATTCCAGATATCTCAAATTAAACAATGAGCAAACCTTTCGTATTTCCGAAATTTAAAAGAAATTGAAGGCTGCAACTTCTAAGATGCCTCGTAAGATGAAAGAAAGCAGCCTTTCAGCCTGGAACTTCAAATTAGTTATCAAAGGCCATTTCACCGGATAAATGCGCCGGATAAATGCCCAGAAAACTTATTTTTGCTTAATTCAGAAAGGTAAGCTTTACACGCTCACCTTTAAATCAATCCAGGATTTTTTCATTTTCCAGAATCCCTTTTGAAAATGTCACTCCGTCAATTTTCAATTCGAATTCTACTTTTACATCTTTAATTCCATATTGTCTGAGGTCTTCCATAGCTATTCTTATTGTATCCCATATATTGGCTTTCAAGGAAAACTCAAAGTCGTTTATGGATTCCTCTTCAATTGTTTGAAATTCTTCTAGTGTGAGATTAGATTCGTTGATCATTTTTCTCTCTTCCTGAACCTCACTTCCAATCTAGAATTAATGATATCTTTGTGATAGAAATTTTAGTTTTTAATATTTTCAATATTTTTGCTTGTAAATCTTGGTCATTTGATTATTGAAACCAATTTACAGAAAAGGCGCTCAGGCACCTTTCGGATGCTCACACCTTACGGATACTCAAGCGCCTTAATTATCTCGCATTCAGGCAGGAGTTTCCTTGGACATGATATAGGCGACCATTCCGGGATTAAGTTTGCTTTCCCTTGAGATCTTTGCCTCAATATCTTCAGCAGATTTTCCTTCAATTTTCATTTCTTTTATTTTTTCAATTACTGAGGAAGGAATTGCGTAATACTCGTTTATATCCTTCCTGTGGCCCCAGACATCTCCTTCAATGAGCTGGATACGCTGCATTTCAAGAAACATTTCTATTGACTTTGAGACCGTGGCCATGTAAGACTTGGGTAATTGAATTACCTCAAGTTTGGGACAGGTTTCAACAAGTCCGAAAATATCCTTGTTAGAAGGCCGGAATGCCAGGTGGACAATCCGCTCATTAGGATTTAATGTAAAGATTTCTTCTCTTGAACTGACTACTCTAATTTTCATATTTTTCCCCCACTTTAAAGTTATTTTAATTGTACTTTGATATAAAGTACATATACTGACTATAAATAATTATCTCATTGAACTAACATTATTTAGATAGTATTCTGGATCTACTACTTTTATAATGCATCCAGAATTGCTCGAGAAAAGCCAAAAAAGGACTAAAACCCACTTTTCATAAATAATTCTCTTATTTTCATCTTGTTTTGATCCCTTCTCCGACTGTAATTTTTTACTAAAAAAGCTTTAATTGTTATAATAATTTTAAGTAAATATACCGCTTTTTTAGAGACTTTCTGTAAAGGCTTCTGCGTCACTTCGGAAAAGTAATTAATGCCTGATAACAAGTATTATAGTAGGTATTTTATTTATCTGCAGTGTTTTATTTCATTCTATAGCTATTATAGCTCCATAAATCTCTGGAGGGATATCCTGGTCAATTTACTCAAAGTTCATTATCCAGAGTTTACCGGCCAAATTACCAGTATCCACAAATCAATATCTGATACTGAAAACAGAAATTCTTGTTCCACTTACGCTAGGCAAATTAGAGTTCTCACATTCGGAGAAGCTCTCTTCGATATCATTAAAGGCACGGCCCATCTCGGAGGAGCTCCCTTTAACCTTGCAGCCCATATCGCAAAACTGGGTGCAAAACCGACTGTCCTAACAGCAGTAGGCAGGGATGAGTTTGGAAAAATCCTGCTTTCCAGGGCTGAAGAAATGGGAATTGACACATCATACATTTTAATTAATGAAAAGAGACCAACAGGGACTGTTACTGTTGAACTGGATGATGAAGGAATCCCTATTTTCACAATCAACAAGGATGTAGCCTGGGATGCGATCAGTCCGGACGAAGGGAAATTCAGGGCTCTTGCAGAGGAGGAATGGGACGTTTTCTGCTTCGGAACGCTTGCCCAGAGGTCAGAAGAAAACAGGAAGACTCTTAAAAGGTTATTTTCGGAAATAAACGCAAAGCATTTCTTTTATGACGTAAACCTAAGAGCCGGGTTCTATAAAAAGGAGTGGATATTATCCTCTCTCGAACACTCTACTATTCTCAAAATGAACGAAGAAGAAGCTGCCTTTATTTCGGGCATGCTATTTGATACCAGATATGCTTGCAAAATGCTCTCTCGTCTCCTTACAGAGAAGTATCCTGAAATCTCTGTAATCTGCATAACAAAAGGCCCTGAAGGAGCTGCTGTTTATCATAACGGAGTTTATGAGGAAATAAAGACTAATCCTGTAAATGTGGCAGATACGGTAGGAGCTGGAGATGCCTTTTCCGCAGGTTTCCTTTATACCTATCTTTCAGGATACGAAGCCTCAAAAGCCGTCTCAGTTGCCTGTATTCTTGGAACTTATGTTGCATCAAAACCGGGTGCAGTGCCTGAATATTCACGGAAACTTATAGAAAAAATGCACATGAAATTCCTCGAATAACATGTTCAAATAAATGAAAGTAATTTTGACTTACCTTTTTTCGTTATTTGCTCTATTGTTAACTCAGGACAGTAAGGTTGTCTTTTAGGCTCTTCGCTGGTTCTTATAGGTTTAAAATAATTGACGAGTTAGAAAGTAGTCAGGCCAAAAAGAGAACATCAAGCTTGAGTGTTTTTTTGACACAACTGCTTATAAATCTTATAATGTTCATTAACATTTAGGAGATGAACAAAAGTTACCCACTCGAAACAGCGAAGAGACATTAACTAATTAATCCCGTCTATAATCCCGTCTAATTAACTTTATCCAGCTCACCCGCAATATTTCACTGAAATTCTTAGCCTCAAGCCATAATTTTACTAGACGGTAATGGGCGATAAGCATCCATAATCTATTCCTTCTGAAACAAGGAGGAATGTAATACTGACTCGAAAACCTCATGATGAGGTTAATTTAGAAGAATTCACAAAGTCGTTTCGGATGGTATACGCGGTCTCAATAAGGAATCTTTCAAAAATCTTTACGGGAAGCTCACAGCAAATGAAAACCTGCGCTTCTTCGGGCAGATGTACGGAATCAAAAAACAGGAACTTGATGAAAAAATATATCTTCTTTTGTCTGAGATCGGGCTTAAAGCGAAAATGGATGAAAGAGTTAGTACTTTTCCAGAGGCATAAAGCAGAGGCTTTCGATTACAAGGGCTTTCTTTACAAGCCCTCTCTTCTCATTCTTCCTTTATATTCGGGACAGGGCCTTCAAATGGGATATTTATGCCCGCACAGCTGCCGAAATTTGCACTCTTTTTCATTCCTTGTTTGTTACGGGCTCTATCTGGGCAAAGGACGCCTGGGGATGGTACTGAACCTCGGATATCAGGCTTACTACTTCCCTGGTTCTTTTCTTGTCTACCTTGCATATAGTATGCTCAGGAAATCCGTAGAAGAAGCCGAAAACAGAGCCCTTCTATCAGCAATGCTCGAAATCCTTGGCTTTATATCGGTCCCCCTGAGCTTCTTCTTAATATGGGTCTGGCCTCAGCTCATCCTCTCATGTTCGGAGGAAACATGGGAGAAAACGGGGAAGGACTTGAAGGATTAGCTCTTCAACTGACTTTGCTTGTCAATTTTATAGCTTATTTCTGCTTTTCCTGACTCTTTTTTCCTTAAAGGTTCAGAATGAATGGATTGAAGAAGAACTTAATGAACGCCGATATACTGAATAAGAAACCGGATTTTTTCTCAGCTTATCTTTTCCTCTACCTTATTTTTCCCTCAACAATTTTTTTCAGTGACCTTCCTTCCATGCCCTTCCTGCTTTTTTATACTTCTATTTGATGACTTTGTGGGAACATAAGGAAAAAAATAATTCAGTTATTATTTTTTACTAACCGTTAGATAACTAGGTAAACTTTTTTATAGTATTTTAACGCATTAACAAATATGATTGATAATGAATCCTGGTCAATTTTGGTCCTGATGATCCTCATTTTTGCCTCATTAGCAACTTTTTTTGTTACGGCCTCAATTTTATAAATTTGGCATTGTGCTTAAGTCAATGACTTTACCCAACCATCTCACGTGGTCACTTACTCAGAACAACGTTTAATCAGTGAACTCCTCTTGTTATATTTACCAATTGTGAGAAGACTTAGTAAACTTTTTATCTGATTATTGCTTATTATTGATATGTTCGAGCGTCCGAATTGGTCAATTCTACTGTTTCTGGTCATAATTTTCGTATTCATCACAGTTTTTTTCGTAACCGCATCATATTTATGAATATTATATTGTTGTTTAATCAGTGATCTTTCTCGAACACTCAAACGGCGGGTTATTGAATCAAACCGCCCACGTCATGCACCAAATCGCGAACCCGAGGAACAACACCAATTCAACGAATTCATCGAACGTAATCATATCCTCTCCTTCAATTTGCCTCTTTCCCGATACTCTTCTAACAGATCAGATTTTGTGTCCATATGTACCACCTGACCGAAATAAGACTGGACTGAACTTATAGGGCGCGAACCACGCCATTTATTTTTATAAGGTGATAGGACTAGACAGGAAGATAGTTACTGAATTGACCGCAGATTTCTAATGCAATATGGTAATGTTCTGGAAAAAAAGAGAGCGTTAAACTGGTTTGTGGGGGAATCGATATCGATACTATTCGTTTCATGGGAGCTTATCTAAAAGGGGTACATCTTCAAGCTACGACAACGAATGCCTTTGTTGCTATTGATGTAGTTATAGCTTCTACAACCTTTTATGTTTTTGTTATTAGGTGAGTAACTTAATAACTTCCTTTTTCATGTGTTATATTTTATTCTGCTTCAGTTGAGTCCGTGATCTTTCTGTTCACTATGCTGTTCACTGTTTCCGAGCCAGTGGCCACGTTACGGTACCTCTCTACGATTGCTAACCAAATCGCACAGATAGTCATAAAACAGATTACTAAAACACAGTTAATGTACTTTTTGAGTGTCATAATTAAACTCATGACTATTCCTTCAATTTCATACTTCCTGACATGAAATCGACATATTCTAACTTATAGGACGCGAATATGGGCATTTATTTTAATAGGGTGATGGAATGATAACATAGCTACTGACTAAAAGGCGGGCTTCTAATGCGATCAGGTGGGAAACGGTGACCACCACAAAAGAAGGCACTGACAAAAAAGCAATATATCGCAGAAATAAAAAGCGAGCTTAAGCCTGCTCCTGTAAATTAGATCCACTCAAAATAGCTATTTCAGAAACAGTTGTCATTTGTTCTATAGAACTAATTACGTCACATAATGATTTTATTTCTGCTTCGATTTCTGATTTCTTAAGTTCCGCATTTCTTAATTTTTTTCTATACCCGTCGAGCAATTCCGCTTTTTCGCTTCCTAGCAAGAAAGCCATGTATACCACCAGTCTGAGTAAGGGAAAGCGGGTATTTATATGGCACGACTCGTGTTATTTATTTTAATCGGGTGATATGAATATCAATAGGAGTGTCACTTACTAGGTGCCGGGCTTTCAGATAAATCTTGTTTAAAAATATCACAGCTAAGTCGCATAGTCTATTTACAATACACGATCTTTATAAATATAATAAAACTCGACTAAATAATTTCGATAACAAAATAGTCGTTATTTTTCTCATGCTTTCTTCCTTCCTCTCCCTTTTTTCTGTCTTCCTTTTTGCAGGGCCACCAGACAAAGCTGGCGGGTGTTCTCCATGAAAATTTGATGAAATGCAATTTCCGTAGGTAAGGAGATATTATACAATTGATTTTGACTAACAAAGTTGTTTTTTCAGAAGTCTCAGGGTTTTATCACCAGGATCCAGATAACTATTTACCCTCGCCGATCCTACTTTTTTCCATGATTTTTGATCCTATTAAAGTCTGCAATCTGGAACTCCAGAATCGCTTTGTAAGGTCTGCAACACATGAATTTATGGCTGAAGAAGATGGGACGCCAACCACCAGACTCGGAGATCTCTATGAAGAGCTTGCAAAAAACGAAATAGGGTTGATTGTAACAGGTTATTCTTATGTTCTTTCAGGAGGGCAAAGCGACAGATTACAGCAGGGCGTTTATGATGACCGTTTTATAGAGCCATACAGGAAAATTACCGGGAGAGTGCACAGGCATAGAAGCAAGATCGTTCTTCAGATCGTACATGGAGGAAGGCAGGCGAATGTTTCGGATGAATATCCGGTTCCGATTGCTCCATCTGCGGTTAAAAACGGACGTTCAGCAGTGGTTCCCAGAGAAATGACTGAAACGGAAATTCTGGAAATGATTGAAGCCTTTACTCTGGCAGCTGTGCGGGCAAAAACTGCAGGTTTTGATGGGGTTCAGCTCCATTGCGCTCATGGTTTCCTGCTAAGCAGCTTTATTTCGCCTTATACTAATGTCCGGACAGATCGCTGGGGAGGTTCCATAGAAAATCGGACCCGAATTGTTACGGAAATTGTCAGGCGCATTAAAGAGGAAACTGGAGGTGACTTTCCCATTCTTGTTAAAATGAATGCAACAGACGGTTTTCCACCCAGTTCCTCAAAAGCAGGGCTGGGACTCGATGCCCCTGAAAGCATAGAAATTGCCAAGCTTCTTGAAAAGGCAGGGGTCTGTGCAATCGAGGTCAGCGGAGGGATAGGTGAAGCTGGAGGGGTGACTATCAGGACTGCGATCAACTCTCCTTCAAAAGAGGCGTATTTTAAGAACTACTCAAAAATGATAAAAGCCGCCGTGAATATTCCCGTAATTCTGGTAGGAGGAATCCGATCTCTTTATGTTATGGGATGCCTTCTTGAAAACGGATGTGCAGATCTGATTTCCATGAGCAGGGTGTTTATCAGTGAACCTGATTTTATCCCAAAACTTAAGTCTGGAATAACAAAAAAAGCGAGATGTGTATCCTGCAACCTTTGTTTTGATCCCAAGGGGATCAGGTGCAATTTCGAGTTTGACTGAAAGCAGTACATTTCACCAATTTCAAAGCATATATTTTTCAAAAAATTGATGAGCTCTTTATCTAAAAGAAGTTTTTTACGATACTTTACACAAAAAAACCATGTGGTATCTTATTTTACAGACATAATAGCGAGGTATTCGACTGAAATAAACATTGGTTGATAAATTGAATTTTCCTCAGTTTTTTGGAAATAACTCAAAAGAGTATTACTGGATAAAGCAGGGAAAGAATTGTTGATTTGGAATAAATATCTGTTTAAATTTAATTTCCTTTACTTGATTTCGGAACTTCCTTGCCCTACGTGCTTCCCCAAACTTCCTCTTCACTACTAAGAATGTTGTCTCTAATATTGCTTTGATTGTATTTAATATTGTCAAGGACCAAATGCAATTGTTTTCTATATCTTCTATATTTTCTCCCTTTTTATTTGCCTTAAAGGTATAGGTGATGGGTATGAGTCATTGAAAACCAGAAGCATAAGAATCTCTCAATATTTTTCTCAAATACGGAGGATGTACTCACTTTTCCAGAATGATCAATAACTCGCGTACACGACCAAGGTATAATTGAGTCTGATTTGATTTTATTCTCCAATATAAGTATGTATTTTTTCGGAATCATACCTTTTGTCCATCGCCTAACATTGTGATTTTCTTACCTTATTTGATTGCCTTGTGAAAGAATGTTTGCATGTTTAATTTCATAATCTGTTTTTTGACTAATTTTTCCATCCTAGTACTCCTTTACTTCGTGTCTGCATTTGAAGTTCACAGGTAACTTCTTCGTAGCTTCCCATTCAGCGGGAAAATAACTTGCATAAGAACTCGTAAGTGCCTGCAAGTTATTGATCATTCCTGAAAAAACGAGTATTACCCTACATTTGACAAAATGAAATGATTCTCGTGCTCATGTTTTTCAGTAACTCGTGGGTATGTCGTAAACTAGAGGGCAATGTTTAAATTTCTTTACAATGTTTTACTTTACAAAGTTAGGATTTTCTTAGTACTATATAAAAAATTTAAGATAAGGGGACACATTAATGAAAACTAATAAAAAATCTTGTTCCACACTTTTAGCTTCAATGATTATGATATTGTTTTTAATTCTTACTTCATCTATGGCAACTGCAGATCCTGAGGAAAGCTCCTCGTCCATGGGGCCATATGCGTATATTACTAACTATGGTAGCAATAATATTTCTGTGATTGATACATCGAACGATACTGTTATAGCTACTATAAATGACGGAAACTATCCTGAAGCAGTTGCAGTAAACCCGACAGGAACAAAGGTTTACGTGGCAAACAGGAATAGTGGCATTATTTCTGTAATTGATACAGCTACAAATACGATTACAGGCACTGTTTCTGTAGGAAGCTACCCAATAGGAGTTGCGGTGAACCCGACAGGAACAAAGGTATATGTTACAAATCGGGATAGTAACAATGTTTCTGTAATTGACGTAACCACAAACACTGTTACAGCCACGGTAGACGTAGAATTTCCTCATGGAGTTGTAGTAAATCCAGCAGGAACAAAGGTATATGTTACTAGAGAACTCGCTAGTATTGTTTCCGTAATTGACGTAGCTACAAATACTGTTACGGCCAATATTTCTGTAGGAAGCTACCCTGTTGAAGTCGAAGTCAGTCTGGACGGAACAAAATTATATGCAGTGAATCAGGAAGGAACTGTCTCAGTAATTGACACAAACACAAATACAGTTATAGCCACAATAAACATAGGTGAAGGAAATTATCCTTTAGGAGTTGCAGTCACGCCGGATGGAACAAAAGTATATGTGACCAATTCCGGCAGCAGCACTGTCTCTGTAATTGACACAGTTACAAACAATGTTGTAGCCACAGTGGCTGTAGGAAATTATCCATTTGGGGTTTCAGTCACTCCGGATGGAACAAAGGTATATGTGGCTAATTCTTACAACAACACTGTTTCTGTAATTGACACCGCCACAAACAACGTCACAGATACGATAAATGTAGGATCTGAACCTCGTGCCTTTGGGAAGTTTATAGGTCCTCTTCGAGTACATCCTGTGGCGAATTTCAGTAGCAATGTTACTGAGGGTTATGCTCCCCTTTCTGTTCAATTTACAGACCTATCAGAAAATGCAACAGTGTGGTATTGGGACTTTGGAGATGTATCTAATTCAACCGAGCAGAATCCAACGCATACTTACTCTACAGCAGGAAACTATACGGTTAACCTGACAGTAAGCAATGCAGTGGGCAATAATACTCTAACAAAATATGAGTATATACGCGTAGCTCCTAGTCTAACTCAGATTACATATTTCGAGGATGGGGAAAGCACTGCAAACTGGACAAACATGTCAGGCGGTATGATCGAATCATCAGCGGCAAGAGTATACAGCGGCAACCATTCGTTCAAATATACAGATCTATCTGCCACTAAATATAATGATGACTGCACATTTATGTTGCCTGTAGAGACAACTAATGCAACTGTAGAATGGTATGCAAACCCAAGTCAAAATAAAACATATTCGAGGCTTACTATTTTAGACGGAAATGCATCTAGTAAGAGAGGTCCTTGGACTGTATTCGGAGATAATGGACAGATTCAATATTGGGACGAAGCAAGCTGGCATAATGTAAAAAGATATTCAGCAGGCAACTGGTATCATTTCAAACTGGTGGTGAAATCTGGAACTAAATATGATTTGTACGTGGATGATACCCTAGTAGCAAGCGACATCAACACACAGAATCCAGCTAAAGTCTATGATAGGGTAGTAATTTTTGGATTCAATGTCGCTGGCAGTTCATGTTATTATGATAATATTAATATAACAGTGCCGAGAGGCTAAGTTCTTGCAATCACTTCTACATTTCATTTTTTTCAATGGTAATGTAGCGAAAGTTCTGTAAGTGCGACAAGAAGTTATGTCATAAATGGCTCTGTAGAAATCCTCTGAAACAGCGAATCTTCATTAATTTGAACTGAATAACCTGATACACTTTTATTGATCTGATTTCAGTCTCTTGTAGTTGAATTAAAAAGGTTTTCTACAGAGCAATAAGCTCTACAATAAAATCCGTTTTTATTTCTATTTCAAAAAATCTATGATACGGGTAAGTGTCAATTACTAACATTTTTATAGGAAAAAGAAACTATATATGAAATACTGTATGAAAAATTTTATGAAGATTAATGGAAATAAGATGAAAACTAAACAAATAATTTATTCGATAGCGGCAGCATTAGCAACTTTTATTTTATTTTTAATTTTGGTTTCATCTACGGTATCGGCATCTACAACTCCTCTTGATCAAAATACTTCTCTGTCTATTGCAGGCCCATATGTAGGCTCCCTTGTATATGACTCTCCGGCATCTGGAGTAAATAATCAATACGGTCTCGATACAGGAAAACAGTCCAGAGTAAGACAAAATGGATATATTAATGCAGTACAATTTGCAATCGCTAATGCAAATAAAGTTAACAGGTTCAATGTTTGCATTTGGAGAAGAAACGATGATACTGGTAAATATAATCTGGTTGCAAAAAGTAACAATCTAACTCCTGATATTACTACTAGCGGGATCCAAAATATCTTTCTTTCCACTCCATTATATGCACATGAAGGTGACTATATTGGATGGGAAGCAAATTCAGTAGACACTACGAATCTAATTATGACATCTAAAGTTCCAGCAGGAACAACTGATGCTAAAATTCATTGGGGTACAGCTCGTACTTTTTCAGTTGGCGATGAATACGACTTTGTAAACTCTTCAACTTATCATGTTTCTAATAAAACATATCGTTTAAACATATTTATGAGTACAGTAGACACGGCTTTCATAGGGGATTCAGTGGTATCCGGTAGACCCGTACATACATCCTATGTTGATCCTGCTGCTTATTACAATCCCTGGTCATCAATGTCTTATTGGTGGGGCCTTTACTCAGGTAGGACATATCAAAACCTCGGATGGAGAGGACAAACTACCGCTGAAATCAAAAACAGATTCTACGCAGATGCAATTGCTTTACATCCGTCAAATGTCTTCATTCAAGGAGGGTTAAACGATTGGGTATATTCGATTAATAAGACGACAACTCTTTCAAATTTGTGCTGGATGGTAAACGAAACGGTAGCTAATGGATCACACGCCTATCTATGTGAGATTCCCCCGTCTACTGGAAGCGGGAATGCTATAAATTGGGCAGACTGGCAATGGATAAATAACCAATTGAAAACGATTTATGCAAATAATTCAAGTGTTACTTTAATTCCAATTAGAAATTATGTTGGACAGAAATATGCTTCTGGTCCGGCTGGCAACCTATGGGAAATAAATACTGCCTATGATGGTGGAGATGGCCTACACTATAACATTGTAGGGTATCAAAAATTTGCATCTGTCATTTACAATTATCATTCAAATAGATATACAGCAGATGTGATAAATGGAACTGCACCACTGTCAGTTCACTTTTCTATACTGAGCCCTACAATATTAAACTCATCTCTTCCAACTCTGGCAGGGTGGAGCAGGTCAGCAGCAATCGAACCCTCAACAAAAAAATCTTTAAGTGAGTACATTTACATTCCAAAATATCCAGATATGAAAGCCGATAGTAGCGACGTTAGGTTCTTCCTAAGTAACGGAACGATTCTTCCTTCTCAGTATCAATCAACCTCATCAGGAGTATATTTCATTTACAGATATGCTCATCCAGCAAACGCTCCAGTATATTGTGCGTGGGGGAATAACAGTGCTCTCAATTTGACCCAGGGTACATATTTCGAGGATGGGGAAAGCACTGCAAACTGGACAAATATGTCAGGCGGTATGATCGAATCATCAGCGGCGAGAGTATACAGTGGAAATCATTCGTTCAAATATACAGACCTATCTGCCACTACATATAATGATGACTGCACATTTATGTTACCTGTAAAGACAACTAATGCAACAGTAGAATGGTATGCGAACCCAAGTCAAAACAACACATACTCACGGCTTACTATTTTAGATGGAAATGCGTCTCTTAAGAAAGGACCTTGGACCGTATTCGGAGATAATGGACAGATTCAATATTGGGATGGAACAAGCTATAAAAATATAAAAAGATATTCAGCAGGCAACTGGTATCGTTTCAAACTGGTGGTGAAATCTGGAACTAAATATGATTTGTACGTGGATGATACCCTAGTAGCAAGCGACATCAATACATTAAATCCAGCTACAGCCTATGATAGAGTAGTGCTTTTTGGATATAATGTCGCTGGCAGTTCATGTTATTATGATAATATTAATATAACAGTACCGGTAGGCTCAGTTGCAATCACTTCTAATATTTCATATTTTACAATTCCATCAACATCTCTTCCAAATATATATTCGTGGAACTTTGGAGACGGGATTAATTCAACCGAGCAAAATCCAACGCATACTTACTCTACAGCAGGAAACTATACAGTTAGTCTGACTGTAAAGAATGCAGTGGGCAATAATGCGCTAACGAAATATGAGTATATACGCGTAGCTCCTAGTTTTACTCATGTTACATATTTCGAGGATGGGGAGAGCACTGCAAACTGGACAAATATGTCAGGCGGTATGATCGGATCATCAGCGGCGAGAGTATACAGTGGAAATCATTCGTTCAAATATACAGACCTATCTGCCACTACATATAATGATGACTGCACATTTATGTTGCCTGTAAAGACAACTAATGCAACGGTAGAATGGTATGCGAACCCAAGTCAAAACAACACATACTCACGGCTTACTATTTTAGATGGAAATGCGTCTCTTAAGAAAGGACCTTGGACCGTATTCGGAAATAATGGACAGATTCAATATTGGGACGGGACAAGCTATAAAAATATAAAAAGATATTCAGCAGGCAACTGGTATCATTTCAAACTGGTGGTGAAATCTGGAACTAAATATGATTTGTACGTGGATGATACCCTAGTAGCAAGCGATATCAACACATTAAATCCAGCTACAGCCTATGATAGAGTAGTAATTTTTGGATTCAATGTCGCTGGCAGTTCATGTTATTATGATAATATTAATATAACAGTACCGAGAGGCTAAGTTCTTGCAATCACTTCTAATATTTCATATTTTACAATTTCGTCAACATCTCTTCCAAATACATGTTCGTGAAACTTTGGAGACGGAGCTAACTCAACCGAGTGGATCTAACACATACTTACTCAACAGCAGGAAATTATACAGTTAACCTGACTGTAAGCAATGTAAACGGTACGAGTTCGAAATTTACTAGAATAATAATTATAACGCAGCCAGTATTTTCTGCATTCCTAGCTTCAGGAAAAGAGTCGTTTACTGTCATTTATTGACCAGAGCACAGGATCGCCAAATTCGTGGAACTGGAATTTTGGAGATGCAGTTACTTCGACTGAAAAGAATCCTCTACACATCCTACATTCGGCAGGTCGACATTTAATTTTTAATAATTTTTACTGATGGCGATTTTAGGATAATGCTCTATAATTGTGTTTAGTTATTAGGTTTAAATATGATCCAAACATGAAATCTCATACTAAACTTTGAGGAATAAATTATTCAGTTTTTATATACGTCGAGAGAGTTTTAGACACAAGTTAACCAGCTTTAAACATAACCTATAGTTAGCTAATGTTCTAAAACGGCATCGGCAAAATTATTCTGATTTATCATGTCGACCTGCCGAAAGTGGGATATATACAACAAGGTAGGACAATATCATGTCTACCTTGATATTAAATAATACATGGGGCAGTATTGCAGTGACAAAATCCATTATACTGCTTTTCAAACGGTTTTGAGGTCATGGTTGTGGCTTTTTCTGCCGCCCCAACTTCACGATCTGCAAGCCGATGGTATGCTGTAAAGTTACATTCGATCTATAAATATTTGAGATTCTTTCGATCGTGTTACTCCAATGTAAAGTTACAGTAGCTCAACATTTTTAGTATAGGCTCATTAAGTAATGATTTTAAAAATAATATTGGATCTGAAAGTACTTTGTTTAACTCAGAAAGCAATTATACTGTTAAAAACAGTCTTATTCTTCAACCAAGTTGTATACTTAAAGCCGAGAATACTTTCTTTTACAGCACATCATATCCGTCGATAAACTGTTAAGCAGCAAACTAAAAAATCTTCATTAAATTTTAATTTTTTGTATAAATATTATATATACCAATTGATGTTTCTAGCTTGTAAGTATTATTTATAAACATTGATACATTACTAAAATAACTAGGTTTAGAATACTGACCCTGCGTAATTACATAAATATTACCGTTCTTTAATTTATTAATAATTTCATTTTCCAATTTTTCACTATGCCTAAATTTATCAAATATAATTATATTAGCAACTGGTTTTCTACCAGATAAATAATAAATAGAAGGCTGATAAGTGAAAACGAATATGCTATCATTATCAAGAGTGTGAGATATAATATAATTAGATGTATCTATTTGCTCCTTATAAATAATTCTTCCATTGTGTACAGTAGTGTTTGCTAAATACAGATCATATACAAACGAAGATGTGACCATTCCAATTATACAGGTGATTGTAAAAATTTGGATATAGTCTCTCTTTAAAAAAGTCTCCTTAACTGATTTCAATCTAAACTTCGGAAAAGTATTTATAATTAATATGGATGCTAAAATACAGGCATGAGGAAGAACTGGAATGAAATAATGTCCATATTGTCTTGAGGTCAAAGGATATAAAGAAATTATAAATAAAATTGCTATAAAAAGAATTTTTTCGTTATAATTGCTACGAATGTACTTATATCCAAGGATAAATATCGCCACTAAAGACAAAACCCATATTGCAGCATAACTTATAAAAATTTTAAGCAAACCTGTAATGTCAACTGGCTCTTCCTCAAGGACATATATAAATTTCATAGCCTGAAAAATGAAATAGGTTGATACTGAATCTATGTGATGAAAATACAAATATCCTATAAATGCTGGAATTATAAATCCAAAGGTTATTAAAGACATTTTTTTAATTGAACTTATTATATAGCTTTTATTGCGATTTTGAGGGTCATGCAAATTTAATATAAAAAATAATCCAATGCTTGCTATATAAAATAGCCCTATTGTCTTGCAAAGAGATGAAATCGAGAATAAGAAACCAGACAATACTAGATGGAATGTGTCATCGGATTTTAAAAAATAGTATATCCCTATTAAACCAAAAAATAACATAAACGGTTCAGTTAATACCATGTACATTTGAAAAGTTGGTATAAGAACTCCAATCAAAAAAAGAATACAGGCTACTTTTCCAACTTTTTCGTCAAAAAGAAAACTGCCAATTTTAAAAATAAGAACCGCATTTAAACCATTAATAATAAATAATATTATTCTCGGATATATAATAGAGTCCCCAAATATAAATAATACTAAAGAGAGTATCCCGTAAAATGCGGGATAGCCTCCAACTACCCATGAATCTCTTTGATTAAGTGACCCAGATAAAATACTCTCTGCCTTGAATAGATAATAAGCTTCGTCTGGACCTATAAAATTTCTAATATAAATCAACTGTCCGAATAAAAGAGATACAAATATAAACAAAAAAGTGATATCATAATTTTTAAGTTTATAAATGATATCACAATTTTTAAGTTTATTATGGGCTTCCACTGTAAGTCTCCCTAGTCTTTTTAAGCAATTAGTCTGTCCTCTGCCATCAATTATAGTTTATTAATCTTTGATATGAGTAAAGAAGAATCTGCTATATTTCGTAGTATTTTCCAACGTATAATCAGACGAAAGCATAAAAATGGACATATTGATATTGCGTTGCCTTTATAGAATGAGCGATTATTAACAGAAGAAATAAAGCAATATCCTTTAAAAACAATGTATCTTCTTTTGTAAATTAGCCAATAGTAACCCTCTTAGTAATTTTTTTATTTAAAGTGACATACACTGCTCCACCGATTACACCAACGCCAACCTTCGCAAAATATAATAGTAAAGATATCATAACTGCGATCGATGAATCAATACCAATAAATGAAAATAAAACTGCCATTGTTCCCTCCCTGACCCCTAGACCACCAAATGAAATTGGAATGAGTGATGAGACATATACTAGAGGCATAATCACCATAACGTGGTATATTGTAACTGGTAGGGAGAAATTATAACAAAAAAGTCTAACTATTAACATATCTCCTAGTTGTCCTAACATGGATAATATAAGAATAATTGTTATTAGCTTGTAATTGATGTCTATTTTTTGATCCAAATATATTTTGAGTAAAACAGTAGCTACAATCGTTGTAATTATTATGAGAAATAAAAAAGATCTATCATAATTTAGCATCTTATAATAATCTGAGACTATAAGAGAACTAAAACAAAATATCAGAACAACTGAAACAAGCCCCACGGTTCTTTCTATAAATACGAATAATGTGGATTTTTTAACTGTTATATCATATTTTTTTGAAACACTATAAACTCTTGTAATATCTCCTCCAATTGACCCGGGGAGGAAAATATTGAAAAACGCTCCTACTAAATAAAAATTAAAAAGTTCGGTTAATAAACACTTACAAGCTGTATATTTCTTTAAGAGAATTTCCCATCTAATAGACATAAAAAGTAAACTCGCAAGAGTAATAATAATTGATAAAAATAAGTAATAAATAGTTAAAGAATCAAGCTCTTTCAGTATAGTTAGATCTATTGTTGTAAAAATATATAGTAAAATACATAAAGAGATAGTTAATTTTAATAACATCTTATTTTTTATATTTTTCATAAGTCGGCTCCAAGTTCGTAAATTTTTTCCAAATTCAGATGTTACATATTTTCTGGCCATCTATCTTGACAAAAACCTTCTACCTTTTATATTATGAAAATTATTGATAAAATGAATTGTACCTCAGAGCGCATTTTCCGCTTTTCAACGTTTGAAATTTTCCAGTTAAATCTTATTGTTTAATTGTTCCAAATTAATTTTTTTGTCGAAGCAGTTTAAATAATATCTCAAAAATTTACAATTTTTTTAATCATGTAATTCTTCTAATATCGTTTCCTAATTGAAATATAATCTTAAAATAGTAGAACCATTCGTACTTATAATAGGGTTGGAACTAATAAAGTAGGAGTCTCTATCAATTTTATTTTTATTCTACCCAAAAAATCAATACATCTTCTTTCAGCATTTTCTACGTTATTATCTTTTACAATAATTTCTCCAATTCTATCTGGCCCAATTTGGAATTTATTTACGAAATCCCCTTCTTTAATATCTGCAGAAATATTTACGACATATGGACTATTTTTCAGATTGGAAGGGATCATAATACTTTTTAATATACCTGATTCTTTTGAAGTAATAAGCATAGCAGAAGTAGCCTGTTTTTTCTTTGCCTGAAAGTCGGGTTCTTCTCCCATAGCTATTTTCATACATTGCTTAGTAACATCAATTCCAGTATATACTTCAGTTAACTCTGGAAGACAAGTTGCTCCCATTCTAGCTCCAACTTCGAATACTTTTACACCATCCTCAGTTAGGATAAGATCTAAATTGGCAGCACAGTTGTTTATTTTCAATGCGCTAATGGCTTTTTTACAAGCAGACTTTACTTCGTCCAAAATTTCAGTATTTTTGAAAGGATAAGAGTGTCCTATTGGTACACAATGCGGTGGGGGTGTAATTATATCATTATGTGCACAAATCAATTTCACTTCTTCATTAAATATGAAAGCTTGAGCGCCAAATTCACTTCCGTCGAGGAATTCCTCTATCAAAATGTTCTCGTTATTTTTTGAGTATTCTTTTGCAAATTCCCATGAAGCTTTTAATTCAGAATCTGAGTTTGCTTTTGTGATCCCTCTACTCCCTGAACTATTTATTGCTTTTACCATTACAGGATAACCAATAAAGTTAGCAATACCCTTGGCTTGC
This sequence comes from uncultured Methanosarcinaceae archaeon, assembly GCA_963847185.1. Classification (GTDB taxonomy): domain Archaea; phylum Halobacteriota; class Methanosarcinia; order Methanosarcinales; family Methanosarcinaceae; genus Methanosarcina. Next base: position 80,158 of record CAWJYV010000004.1, read on the forward strand.
TCTAAATTATTCACGATTTCGAATTTTGCGGTTGGTACTCCATTTTCTTTGAATGCTTTTTTCATAAGAATTTTATTTGTAGATAGTATACATGCTTCGAAACTTGGTCCCGTGAGGTTAAGCTCATCGTTGACTCTTCCTAAAGCAGGCAGTGCAACGTCAGTTCCTGTGGTAAAAACCCCTTGAATATTATACTTTTTTGCTACATCCAGTATCTTAACAATATCAGTTGTATCTACATTAAGGGCTATATTTGCAAATTTATAACCTGGATATTGTTCAATATCATAACTCAAAACGATGGTTTTATACCCCAATTCGTTAGCTTTTTTTATTGCGGGAACCTGGTAAACTCCTGCCCCCAATATTAAAATGTACTTTTCATTTCGTTTCATATTTATCAAAACCAAGTTGATTTTAAGTTCTGTATTTTACGACTCTACCCGGATTTCCAACTACAACCCCATATTCAGGAATATCTTTAACAACAACAGTTCCTGCTCCAATGACAGCTCCATTTCCTATAGTCACTCCTTTTAGTATTGTAGCATTAGCTCCTATCCAAACATCATTCCCAATTTTTATTTTTTTATACAAGTGAGGCTGATTTCTAATTAATTCTTTTTTTTCAATTCCATGATCTCTACTCCATATTACTGTTTTTGGACCAATTAATACATCATTTCCAATTTCTATCTCCCCTAATAGATGACACCCAGAATTCATGTAGAAATTATCTCCTATTGTGATTCCAATTCCTGGATAACCATTAATTCGACAGTAAGGCTCTACAGTAGCTTTTCCTAAAAATTTAACCCCATAAAACCTGCAGTTATTATAAATATAGACCCCTTGCCTTTTTAATAAAATTCTTTCAATATAGGTCTTTAATTTTGTTGTAAGCCTTTTAGTCATTGGAAACTCGCACTATTTTATTATATAATGTATCAATATTGGGATATCTATAATTTTATTTAGGCACATATTTCTTTTATTGTATATTGATTATCATTATTCACCTGTCTAATTATTCTAATTAAGTACTCTCCAATGATCCCAATAGAGAATAAAAGGATGCCAAAGAAAAATAAAAGCAGAACCATTAGGCTCGTCCATCCTTCTGGAGCCTTATTGAACTCGAGTTTTTTCCAGATCAAATAAGAAGATAATACAAAACTCATAAAAGATGTAAATATTCCAATCATGCTAATTGTTTTCAAGGGGAGAGTTGAATAGTTTATAATATTATCCAATGTTGTTTTAATCATTTTAGTTACATTATACCCCGATTTACCTACCTTTCTTTCTTTGTGCTCAACCATCACATTTTTTAAATTAAGTGTAGTTGATAAAAGTATAGGCCCGATAGTTGGATTATGGGATTTATTTTGCGCCATTACCTCTACAATTTCTTTACTTAATATTCGAAAAGAACCCATTTTCAAACTTTTAGGCTTCCCGAATATCTTATAATCCATTTCTCCTACAAACCAACTTCCTAAATTTCTAATATATCCATGCTCTTTTTTGAAGGGTTTTCCAATAATTCCATCTACACCTTTATTTTCGTCAAAAGCATGTATAAGCTTAGGAATTTCTTCCGGTGGGTGCTGTAAATCGTCATCCATTGTAATAACTTTGGAGCCACAAACGTGGTTGAAGCCGCACATTAACGCATTATGTTGACCAAAATTCTTAATTAATTTTATAATCTTCACTTGCTTGTCTTTATAATTCAATTCTTTCATTATTTTCCAACTACTGTCACGACTACCATCATCAACTAGTATAATCTCATAGTCCTCACTAATAGTCAAAAATACTTTTTTGATCCTTTCATACAATTCATTTAAAGTGGATTCCGAATTATATACAGGAATTACGATGGAATATTCAGTGACGGTATCACCACTTTCTCATAATCATTGAATTCCATTCTGAGACAGGACAACAAATATTCAAGGTTTTCTTCATTTATCCCAGCATACAAAGGCAACCTTAATATCCTTCCACTAACATCTTCTGTAACAGGAAGATCACCTTCTCTACCTCCCAATTTCAACCCGAGAGGTGCTGAATGAAGTGGAATGTAATGAAATACAGAATAAACCCATTTTTTTCTTAGTCCATCCATAAAATCGTTTCTTGTTTTGTTGATATCGAATAATATGTAAAACATGTGAGCGTTATGCTTCGCATACTTAGGAACAATCGGCAGACTGACTTTTCCCTCATCTTCAAAGGGTTTTAATGCATCGTAATAAGCATTCCATACTTCCATTCTCATTTCTTGAATTTCGTCCATTTTCTCCAATTGAGCGTAAAGAAATGCTGCCAAGATATCACTCGGAAGATAACTTGATCCAATGTCAACCCATGTATATTTGTCCACTTCTCCACGGAAGAATTTACTCCTATCAGTTCCTTTTTCTCTAATGATTTCCAAGCGCTCAGTTATAGTTTCATCATCAGTGTTGACTAAAAGAGCTCCCCCTTCTCCACAAATGTAATTTTTAGTTTCATGAAAACTGTAACATCCAAAATCCCCAATTGTCCCAAGGTATTTATTTTTATACTTTGCGTTGACACCATGAGCTGCATCTTCTATTACTTTTAGGTCATTATCTTCTGCAATTTCCATAATTTGTTTCATATCACAGGAAACTCCTGCATAATGAACAGGATATATGGCCTTCGTTCTAGGAGTAAGCTTTCTTCTTATATCTTCAGGATCTATGTTCAGCGTTCCTTCTTCAATATCTGTAAAGATAGGTTTCGCTCCAGCAAGTAAAATCGCATTAACAGTTGAGGAAAAGGTATAAGAAGGAACTATAACTTCGTCCCCAGGTTTAAAATCAAGAGAATAACTAATAAGTTCAAGAGCACTTGTGCCTGAAGTAGTGAGCAAAACCTTCTTCGCTCCGAATTTTACTTCCATAAATTCCTGAACTTTATGAGTATATTTACCATCCCCACTGAGATGTGAGCCGTCTTCACCCTTTTTCACTGAGTTAAACAGATCCTCTATATACTTTAGTTCGTTTCCAGTAAGATAAGGCTTATTAAATGGAATATGCATGGTAAGTCTCCATTATTGAGTTTTAAATTAGAGAAATGTATTAATTCCCTCAATTTCTTTTAGAAGAAAATCTGGGAAGCATTTGTAAGCTTTGATATTTGTAATCTGGAATGTATCTCACAGGAGGTTTACGTTATTATGTGCACAGTTATAATTAATTTATAAAGTTATAAAGTTTTCTACAAACACTTTTTAAAGATAAAGGATAAGATTTCAGTCGCGTCTTCGAGTTATTGATCAAATCAGAAAAAGCGAGTGCGCCTCCGGCATTCCAGAAAATATAGAGAGATTCGTATGCTTACTATTTTCTATAACTCAGACCCATTACCCAATTATGGATGGCAAATTTATTGATTTATTCTGGACTTTCTTAAAGCTACTTTTTAATGTGTCATTAAAAAGATATTTTTTTATAATAGATAGATGCAAAAGAGATAAGCCTGCAAAGGCTATCAACAGGAACTCTGGTTTACATTTTTCTGCAGGGTCCGCTAGTAAAACATGTGTGAGGTTTTGAGTAATGTCAGAAGAGAACCGTGTCGGTAGTAAGATACGCCAGCTTAGAGAAGCCAAGGAGATGACCGTCGAAGAACTGGCTGAGGCCAGTCAGAGCAGCGTGGAATTAATCCAGCAGTTAGAAGACGGAGCCCTGGTTCCATCCTTAACGCCTCTTTTAAAGATTGCCCGGGCTTTAGGCGTCCGCCTAGGTACTTTTCTGGACGATATGCCCCAGAGCGGACCTGTAGTTGTCAGGGCAGGGCTGTCTGAGAATGTAGTTCGTTTTTCGGGAAAGACTGAGAGACCAAAAAAGAGTGCTCTTGATTTTTATTCCCTTGCTTCGGACAAAGCAGACCGCCATATGGAGCCTTTCATAATTGATATCCATCCTTCTCCTGAGGAAAGCCATATGCTCTCTTCTCATGAAGGAGAGGAGTTTATCTATGTCCTTTCAGGGGAAATCGAGATTTTTTATGGTAAGGATGTTCATAGGCTGAACGCCGGAGACAGCATTTACTATGATTCGATTGTTCCGCATGACGTCCATGCAGCAGGAAAAGAGGATGCAAAAATACTGGCTGTAGTTTATGCTCCTCTGTGAATTCGCAATCAGGTAGAGAAGAAAGTAAAACTTAACATTAATTAGCGGGAAGTTCGAAACTAAAGGAAATCAGATATTAGTATTAAAAATTCAGGGAATCCAAAATGTTCAGTACAATAGTCAGTCCACGCTTTGGGGACATAGACGGGCTTGGGCATGTAAACAATACAGTCCTCCCGGCATGGTTCGAAATAGGAAGAAACTCCGTGTTCCGGCTTTTTTCACCGGATCTTGATCTCAGCCCTGATGTGTGGCACCTTATTCTTGTCAGGACCGAGTTTGATTTTCTGCGCCAGATGTATTTCAGGTCTGATGTGGAGATCAGGACGTTTATTGCAAGAATAGGGAACAGTTCCTTTACTGTCGGGCACGAGGCCTGGCAGGAAGGGGAACTTAAAGTAAAGGGCCAGGCAGTGCTGGTCTACTATGACTTCAAGCTCCAGAAAGCAATCCCCCTTCCTGATTCGATCCGTGACATGTTGAAAGAACATATGCTTCCTGTGATGGAAACTGCTGAGCTTGATACGGATTCTCCCTGTTCTGTTTGAGTGTACTTATGGAACGCCCGCAAACTGGATTTTAAAGTACAGGATTTGTTCCTGCACTTAAGTCAACAGTCTTTAAAGGTAAATAGTGCAAGTGAGAGGCTAAAACCATGTATCTTATAGAAGATTCTCTAGGAGAATACTTTGAAAAACAGGTGGCTGTAGACCCCGATCACGAATTTATAGTTTATCCGGACCGTAACCTGCGTTTTACTTACGGGCAGTTCAACGAAAGAGTCAATAACCTTGCAAAAGGGCTGCTTGCCATAGGGATAAAAAAGGGAGACCATGTAGGAATCTGGGCAAAGAATGTCCCTGATTGGCTAACTTTCATGTTTGCCACTGCAAAAATCGGAGCAGTGCTTGTAACTGTGAATACTGCTTATAAGAGCCATGAAGTAGAGTATGTGCTCAAACAGTCAGATATGAAGGCTCTGGCTCTTATTGACAGCTTTAGGGACGTTGATTATCTTGAAATTATCAACGAACTGGTGCCTGAGCTCAAAAGCTCAGAAAGAGGGCGCTTAAAGAGTAAAAATTTCCCCCACTTAAAGAGCGTTATTTACGTAGGCCAGGAAAAGCACAGGGGTATGTATAATACCAGCGAACTTATGCTTCTCGGCAGCCATTATCCAGATGATGAACTAAAAGAAATTCTGGCCAGCGTCAGTGGAGACGATGTGGTCAATATGCAGTATACTTCCGGAACTACAGGTTTCCCGAAAGGTGTCATGCTGACCAGTAAAAACATCCTCAACAATGGGCTTTCCATAGGTGACCGCCAGAAGTTCACTCCTGCAGATAGGCTATGTTTGCCTGTGCCTCTTTTCCACTGCTTCGGGATTGTACTTGGAGTTATGGCAGTTTTGACCCACAGGGCTACACTTGTCATGCTTGAGGTTTTCGACCCTCTCCTGGTGCTTGCTGCAGTCCAGAAAGAAAAGTGTACGGCTCTCTATGGTGTGCCTACGATGTTTATTGCCGAGTATACCCATCCGATGTTTGATATGTTTGACCTCTCTTCCATGAGGACAGGGATCATGGCTGGCTCGACATGCCCTGTGGAAGCCATGAAAAAGGTCGTAAAAGATATGCACTGCTATCAGATTACCAGTGTTTACGGACTTACGGAAGCCTCCCCTGGAATGACCCAGACAACCGTGGATGATCCTGTAGAACTCAGGGTCGAAACCGTAGGTAAATGTTTTCCGGGTGTAGAAGTAAGGGTAGTTGACCCTAATACCAATGAACCGGTGCCCTCAAACACTGTAGGAGAGATATGCTGCCGCGGGTATAATATAATGAAAGGTTACTATAAGATGCCCGAAGAAACGAAAAAAGTTATCGATGAAGGCGGCTGGCTTCACAGTGGAGATCTTGGAACCTGTGACGAAAATGGCTACTACAGGATTACTGGTCGTATAAAGGATATGATTATTCGGGGTGGAGAAAACATTTATCCTCGGGAAATTGAAGAGTTTCTGCATGAGATGCCCGGAGTTAAAGATGCCCAGGTTGTGGGCATGCCTGATAAAAAATATGGGGAAATTGTAGGAGCTTTTGTGATTCTGGAAAAGGGTGCAGATCTTACAGAAGCCGACATAAGGGACTACGCTGTAAGCAAGATCGCCCGCTACAAGGTTCCGAGACATATTTTTATTGTGGACGAATACCCGCTTACTGCAAGCGGCAAAATCCAGAAATATAAGCTAAGGGAACTGGCTGTAGAGCTCCTTAAAAAACAGGAGAATGGCTGTTAAAACAGAAGAACTGCATAAAAAGACAGGATCATTAACAGGATCGTTAATAGGATAGTTAATAGGATAATTAATTCAGTATATCGGCCATAAGGCCGGTATTTTTCCATTAAAATTTTAGTTGTGGGTGAGAGTTATGGAAAATAGTAAGCATAAGAATCTCTCTATCTTTTCTGAAATACAGGAGATGTACTCGTTCTTTCGGAGTTGATTAATAACTCGGAGGACACGACCAATTTTTAATTGACTGTTTTTAGTTGACTGTTTTTTTGCGTTAAAATTTTGAAGCAATTAAAAAATTAGATGTCGCCATATATTAACATTTCATTATAGTTTTGTATTAGATTGTAAAATGCGCTCTCATACAAAACTTCACGAGAATGCAAAAATGGAAGGCCTTTGAATATTTAACGTAATTTATTATATATAGAATTTCAGCATTAGAAGGATGTAATTGTAGGAGAAAGGCTATATGCACTGTTGTGCCGAACTAATGGGGAGTTTTTACAGGGTTTTATCTGATTGAGAGTTCAGGGGTCATTATTAAGAACTCTTAATCATCGCCACAACAATATAACCGCAGCAAACAAGATCTTTACAGCTTTCTCTTGCAATTGGATGGAGAATATGTGGGAGTATTCTTCAAAGGGGGTTTCATCTGATTGAGGGCCAGGGACAATAATAAAAGGCTCTCAATCAATCACTAATCTTTTTTCCATTCTCTTTTCTTCATTTGTTTAAGTACAACTTCTTCTATTATTTCCAATCGTCTTTAACTTCTAAGCAAAAATTATGATTCGGATAGGATGCCTAAAGAATGGTAAATCTCTATAACTTTATTTAATCAATTATCCCCTAAATACTCCTATACCTTTACTAATTATTTTGAATAACTAATAACTATGCCATCCTATTTAAGTCCTTTGATGCTACACCTTTGCTATGTGAATACTAATAAACACTAATTTTATTCTCTCATATACTCAATTTTCTTGTGTCTCTTTTTTTGGACTTACCTTTAAAATAGTTCTCAGACATATGTGTTTAAGAAGCTGTCATTTACTTTTTCTTAGAGCGTGTCTTAAAATTAAATTTGATTCTACAATTGGATCGGACTTATCCATTTGAACTGAAAAACGGTAGCATTAAACTGTTAAATATCTAAAATGTGAATTTTAACCATGACGCCTAATGTGTTTGGTTTTATACTTGAGCGATCAAGTCCGATGTAATAAATTTACGGTCTAAGTTTAAAATCAACGATGCCTACTATCCAAATGTAGAAATGGTTTGAATTTTAAGACAGCCTCTTAGAAATTTGCATATAATAATTAATACATTATTGCACAAAAATAGTATAGAACTATCATTTAGTGCTACTTTAATGAACAATTGATTAGTTCTCATATTATAGAAATTACAAATTTTCAGACAACTTAAATATTATTTTAGAATCTTACATCCATATTGGAAATTTGAAGAATTGAAAGGGTCATTTTGAATGTTAAATTATATATAAAAATCCTCTTAATAACTCTTATTGTGATATAAACACAATGGGGGAGTGAAATATAGCTGATAAGACTGACAAAGTCGCTGAAAATATTCCTGGGCCTTATTATTGTGACTACAGTTGCATAGCGTGCCACGTGTGTGTAGATACTGCACCAGAGAATTTCAAGATGAATGACGATGACTCCAATGCTTTTGTATATAAGCAGCCAGAAAACGATGAAGAAACAGAAGCCTGTGAAGAGGCATTAGAAAGCTGCCCTGTAGATGCGATTGGAAACGACGGCTAAAAATAGCTATTTCAGGTATGCCAAGTTTACCTGATTTCCCTATATTTTACCTATTTTACCTATTCACCTATTTTTTTATTCCCGCCCGATTTCGTAGTATATTCTGGAAAGTCCCTGCAAAGTTGAGTATCCTTTTCTTGTGATGATATAGTCTCCACGTTCATTCCTCTGTAAAACCATGCCTGCCTCAAGCAGTTTTTGGAGGTGGAAAAGCAGGTTTCCTCCGCGCAGCCCTGTAAGTTTGGAAAGCTCAGAAAAAGTTTTACTTTCGCCTGAAATCGCCTTGAGCATCAGGAGACGCTGTTTATTTGCTACCGGCTCGCAGACCTCAGAGACCAACCTGTCAGGTTCCATTTCGCTTATGTCAGCCTTTTTATTTTCTTCTTCTCTCTCTTCATAGATTTGGAGGGAACGCATAAGTTTTACTTGCTTTTCAAAAAGATTGGAAGCTTCCGAAAAACACCTGTTGCAGCTGGGATTTTTTGCCTCCTTTTTTAACTTTTCCAGCCTGTCCCTATATTGCTTTAGAGTCTCAGCATCAATTTTGCCTTTTCCCATAAGGCCTGCTGTTTCCTGCAAAAATTCCCTGAAAGTCGTTTCGCAAAGTTCCCTCATTCCGCAGTCTCTTGTCTGGCTACTAATTCTTTCGCATGCATCCTCACAGAGGTAGTCAACCATAGGCTTCATGAAACTCTTCCTCATCTCCGCAAGCATTCCCTCGATATGCTGCTGGTTTGCCCTCTGCAAAAAGCGTGAAAATTCATTTCTTAAAGATGTAACTTCTTCTTTAATAGAGTGCAGTTCTTCTCTGTAATAAACCTCGGTATTTTCATTTACTGCTTCCATTTTTATCTGTCCCAAAATTATATACCTTGAAAAATGTTCGAAAATCGGATTAGCCAATTTATGTAATTACTGGCAGTTTCGATTAAGGAGTGATTTATTCATGCCTTTACTAATGCTGTTGACTAAAAGCTACTTTTGAAGACAAATCAATAACAACAACCATAAATTAATGTTAATGCCTTTATCAAAGGTCATCGTCAGGTTATTTTTCTGTACAACTCCAACTAGGTACATAATTATAACGCTCAAGTATATAAATATATACAACCTTCTAGATTCTGGTGACAATCATGGAATTACAGGACATAAACAACTTCGTACAGACAGCAAATGAAGAACAGCTCAAAGCCTTTGGCTTTCTCGGCCAGTGGATGATGGATATGATACCAAAATACTGCACCTGCGCCTCAAAATGTTCACAAAACTGTAAGATGGCACAGACCCTTGGCGGAGCCCTACAGACCGCAGGTCAGAGGCTTCAGGGACAATAAGTGCAGAATGAAAGCAAAAAAGCTGTGTAGAGTGAAGTAAAGACTATAAAACTGAATCAGGAAGAGTTTTTCAAGCAGATTTCAAATAAGAAATCTGCTCTCCAATAGTTTTTTTATTTTTGTTCTTGTCTGTTGTTTATGGTCTTGTTACTGGAAGTAATTTTCTGTACTGGCCGGAGACAATGTTATACCTTTTATATAAATTGAAATATATCTCTAATTTAGAATCTGGTTGAGGAATTAAAAATGGAATCGATAAAATCCGAATGGGAAAGCTTCTGGGAAGCAAAAGCCTATGCAATAGTTACGGATCATACAAAGCCTGCAATGAAATGGACCACATCCGAACTTAAAAACCGGGGCAAGAATGTCTATATTGTTGACCTGTCCGAAAACCCTGAACCCGGATCGTTAAAAAATGTATCAGAACTTCCTCCCGGTCTTGACCGTGCAGTCCTTGGCGTCACAAAAATTGACCCTGGAGATCTTATCTCTGCCCTCCAGGAAAAAGGCATAAGTAAAATATGGCTCCACTGGAGAACCGAAACTCAAAAAGCCATCGAAATCTGTAAGAGTGAAGGCCTTGAATGCATGACTGAGCACTGCCCAATGCTGTACCTCGGAAGCGGTCTCAGCATACATGGGATGCACAGGGCAGTTGCGAAGATAACTGGAAAGTATTTAAAATAATTGGGAAATATTGAAAATAACTGGAAATTGTTAGGAAGAGGTTTTCTTTTCTTCCATAAATGCTTTTTTTCAATTTAGAAACATATACAGTTCGTTTAATCGAAACATCTTATTTCATTCGAATATCTCGCTAGTGTCAAAGCAACTTAATTATGGGGCGTTAATGCATAGACAACTCCTCATCCATGTCCCTTTCTTAATTATATTGACTCATAACTAAATTTCCTAGACACTAGCTTGCTGCGGGGTGCGCCAGCGCAACTTTGATTTATAATGTATTAGATAAAGTTGAATGGAATAAAAGATGGTACAATGAACCTGAAAACTGTAGATTTCTATTATTTTTCCGGAACAGGAAATACTTTTTTAATAGTTAAGAAAGTGGAGGATACTTTTAGTAGAAATGGGGTTAAGGTAAATTTGTATCGAATTGAAGGTTCAAAGCCAGATGATGTAAATTTAGAACATACTATAGGTCTGGGGTTTCCTGTAGCTGAATTATCAACTTATGATTTTGTATGGGATTTTGTAAAATCACTTCCTGAAGCCCGGGGTACATATGTTTTTATGGTAGCTACATTTGGAGGAATTTCAGGAGGGGTTGTAGGATCTATGCGTGAAATCCTGAAGAATAAGGGGTATACGCCTATAGGGGCTGAGGAAATTGTAATGCCTCCTAATATCTTTTACATTCAGGACGAGAAAACTTGCAATGTCAAGATGGAAAAAGGAATTAAAAAAGCTGAAGAATACGCAATGGCTCTTATGAGTGGGAAATCCAAGTGGGACAGAGCTTCTGTATTTTCTGATGTGGCCTATTATATATCCATGGCTGGTTTAAAGCTGACAGAGACGGGCATAAATCAGAAATTAATCCACCTGCAAACAGATATAAAAAAGTGCACTAAATGCGGAATATGCATTAAACTTTGCCCTGTGGGAAATATAGAGATAAAAAAAGAGTACCCAGAACACGGCTTTGAATGTAGATACTGTTTAAGATGTACGTCTTTTTGCCCCTCAAAAGCTATTTCCTGTCCTGTTAATTACAAAGGGAAGACTTACAGAGCAGTTAAAGTTAGAGAGCTTCTTAAATGATAACCGGTTTTTATGCGTATTTTGGAAATTCTAAAATATACACACAACTAAAACTTATACATAAGATTTCAAAATCTTTTTTCCAAAAATCGAAATATAAAAGGAGTGGAATTGGAGGTTGAATCCACTAACAGAGGCCCCGCATATTTACTCATAAAATCCTCCATTAAAATAAACTCTCCGCTAAATCCTGCGTAACTGCGCTCGAGTATAACGCGATCAAATAAAGGGAATGAGACCGTCAGGTCTATGGCATTGAATTCAGGACCGGTATGAAAGTTTAAAGATAACTTGCAAGCAAGAACATGAAACTTCTGTCTTTTAAGTTCTGCCGGATTTTGCACGCGTCAACTTCATAAATTATCTCGGGCCATGCAGGAGTTTCAAGGCCAGTTGTCAGCTCCTCATTTATTAATTCACGGGCTTCTTCAGGTGGATTATCCGTTATCTGGATAATGTCAGGCAGATATCCCATTTCATTTGCAAGGTATTTTGTAATGCTTACAGCCTAATTGCTGTCTGCAACCACCGCAAAATAAGGATGTGACCTGGCAATTAATAGTATATCACCGACAAACTCTGCAAATCTGTAAGCACGTTTCTCCTCTCTGGCAATCAGATCTTCGATAAGTTCAGATTGAACATTCAGCTTTTTCCGATAACTCTGAGAAATTCTGAGATTTGCTTTGGTCCTATAGGGACTCCAGGGAAGGAAATATAGGGAGTATCGAACTTTAGGGAGTATCGAACTTTAGGGAGTATCGAACTTTTCTTCCAGTTTCTGTGCCATTTTATGCCCTATCCAGCTTGAGAGGACAATATTATATTCAGCAGCCGGAATTTTCTTCAGGTTCTCAAGGGCATCAAATTCTCCTACTATCAGATTTGGCTTATGCCTACTTTCAAGAATCGTTTTTAGCTCTCTTGCTTCTCTTCTCCAGAATATATGCTACGGAAGAACCATCCATAATACTTCTATCAACCTTTTTTACTTTCAGGAGTTTTTTCAAGAAGGTAATCGATTACAGCATCAAAGTAACACTCATAACCTTCATATGAGGTTCCTGCAAAAGGAGGTTAGCGGGAAAAAAATGGCTGAGATAACAGACGAATTAATGATTCGTGGAAATCACATTAAAAGCAGTGAGCGAAAGTTCATAGATTCTGATTGAATCTTGTCTTCTAATTAACGCAGCAATGAAAGGCTTGTTGTTTTACTGATGTATAGGTTTACGATAAAGCTTATACATCGATAGTCCATCAATTTATTCAAGAAACCACTAAAGTCATTTCTGGAATTGTTCAGATTATTTACTGCATTTAAGATTTAGTGAAATATTTTAACTGACCTTCCGCAGATGTCTTACAAATTTATTAATTTTCTCCATTAATCTATAAATGAGCCTATCCCATAACTCAAAACTGCGTCTCCAAATCTCAAATTAGGAATAATCAATGAGTTTCCCATCATGGAAAATAGTTCTAAAACTCTTATCGATTTTGAGAATAATACTGGTTTTGGGATGAGTTCTTAGTTGATATTTTCTTGCTGGGGACTGTTGATAGAATTAGGGATTGTTTTAAATTCATTAAGAGTATTTTCTGGCAATCAAGTATATTGGAATTGCAAGTAAGGCTAAATAGGATTCTGGGTGCAAAGCCCATTAGTAGAAATTTATATATATGAATAACTAGGTAATAAGCAACCGTATTCTTTCTAATATCGGAAAGAATAAGGGTTCTTCACTCTGCATATCCACAAAACCTTCCATAAGAACAAACCGGCAATACTCTTATAATGCAGAGTTTGAAGAACCTGAAAAACGTTTTTCATTTTTTTACGTTTTTTTAATGCTAATAAGAGGTTGGGTTTTTCCCAGCTTAGTCCAGTAATTCCGATTTGCTGTAGTTCCGGATGAGGATTCTATTCGTTTTACAATTTTTCCTAAATAGTTCACAAGAAAAGTCTTCATTTCATCGATTCTGTTTCATCCTGAAATTATTTCTCAGATTCAAAACCATTTAAAAATTCAATATACTATACAAAAGCAAGCGACGCAAAAGGTTAAACATTGAGTAAATTCCAATTCTGTTTTGGTACTTGGAATGATCATGTAATATGAAACAAATATGAGTTGAAGTAAAAATAATGGGTTACCTGTATACGAGATATAAGTGAAATGAAATAAATTAAAAAAGCAAAATAATTTTGGGATAAAACAGTCTAATATAGATGTAGCACTACTTACATAAAGTATTCAGACCTTAACCTCGAACATAATTTATAGATTCCAATCCAAGTTTTCAGCTGGAGCAGTTATGACAATAAAACAGCAGGTTCTTAATTTTCTGAAAAATTACGATCTTGAAAACCTTACTATTGCAACAGTCTGTTCTAACGCAAGCCTCCAGATCTTTGATGGAGCACGAAAAGAAGGTCTCAGGACTCTGGGGATATGTGTTGGCAAACCACCCAAGTTTTATGAGGCTTTTCCCAAAGCAAAACCGGATGAATACCTCGTTCTTGAGAGCTATGAAGATATAATGACTAGAGCTGAGGAGCTTAGAAAGAAAAATGCTATCATTATTCCTCACGGTTCACTTGTCGCTTACCTGGGAAAAGAAAATTTTGCAAAGTTGGCAGTACCTATATTCGGAAATCGGACGGCAATAGAATGGGAGTCAGACAGGAATAAAGAACGCCAGTGGCTACTTGGAGCAGGTGTTCGAATACCTGAAATAATCAACGATCCTCATGATATTAAGGGACCTGTAATGGTTGAATACGAAGGGGCAAAAGGAGGAAAGGGCTTTTTTGTTGCAAAAACCTACGAAGAATTCGAAGAGCTCTTGGATAGGAACCAAAAATTCACAATCCTGGAATTTATTACCGGAACCCGTTATTACCTGCACTACTTCTATTCCCCTATCCGAAAAGAAGGCTATACATTAAGCAAAGGCAGCCTTGAACTCCTGAGCATGGACCGCAGGGTAGAGTCCAATGCCGATGAGATTTTCAGGCTCGGCTCACCAAGAGAACTCATAGAAGCCGCTATATGCCCGACATATGTGATTACCGGTAATGTACCCCTGGTAGCAAGAGAGTCCCTCCTGCCGCGTATCTTTTCTCTGGGAGAAAAGGTAGTAGAAGAGTCTCTACACCTTTTTGGCGGGATAATAGGGACTTTCTGTATCGAAGCTGTTATCACGGACTCGCTTGAAATTAAAGTCTTTGAGCTTTCTGCCAGGATTGTCGCAGGGACAAACCTTTACATTTCAGGCTCACCGTACTCGGACCTGATGAAGGAAAAACTTTCCACTGGCCGGCGAATCGTCCAGGAAATCAAAGATGCAGCCCAAACAGACCAGCTGGAAGAGATAATATCATGAACAAATGAGGTTAATGTATAATTTAGAGTTTTTAGAGCAAACTGACTCCCAAAATTCCATATTGCTTCTCTAAGTCTAGAATTTTAAATAGACAATCGAGTTTATAATCATGAAAAATAGCCTTGAGACTTTTATTAAGTTGAAGAAAATTGGTTTGGGATGAGCTCAGCAAATAATTAGCTTCCCTTCACCTTCTATTTTAAAAAACATTTCAATCTCTTATTCATTTACCAGTATACTTGATATTTTTTTACAATTCCCTTTGAATAGTATGTATAATTTCCAATGCTTTCAGGCTTGTACCCTTTCCCAACTTTGAGATCTACTATCTTATCATTATCAGAGTTTCCATAGTTTGTGCAATCGATGAATACTAACCCGCGGTCTGCAGTATTGAAAGCATTACAGGCGTGTACGGCACCATGGTTAACATAATTAATTTCAACCCAGGCACACTTATATCCGGCAGCTTCTGCATTATTATGAACACGTTCCGCAAAATCAGCAGGCACAAAATCTGAATGATTGTATGGAATTACATCTGTCTTATCTAGCATTATGAAATCCATTAACTGCTGGTATGTTGGGTCTACTGCATTCTTATTGTTGTAGAGTGTGATCCTGTATCCATCCTCGCCAGCCTCATAGCAACTGGCACCTGAATACATCATCTGTTGAAATCCTTCCGGTAGTCCAGAGGAGGAGTTGTTTGCAATAATACTTTCGTTATGCTCAATACCTGTTAGAGTATCATCTTTCTGATTTCCTGTGTTTACCAAATTGTCCGAATGTCCGGAGCTTAAGAGATATAAGACCCCGATAATTATGAAAGAGCTGATAACTTTATGCCTGCGCATGAAATGGACCGTTTTGTAAAGGAGCCATAAAACAAAAAGTATCACCTCTATACAGACTATTGCAGTAAACATCCTATCTGTCACCCACCACCAGATTAGTACGTTTTATTAATCTGTCCGGTGTTGAATCAATATTAACACTTATCAATTTTTCAGAAACTTTTAGAGATATTAGCAAATGTTCAAAGTTTCTTTTTTAAGAATTAGCTGGGATTATTTTTTGGGCAAATCACTATACACAATCATAAGTGTGATATTTAAGTTCATCATCTCACAAAAATAACTGTCTAAAGCTTACTTGAATTTATATTTCATTATAAATTCGATAAATTGATTATAAAATAACAAACTTAAATATATATTTTCCTATTTGCTTCGACTTCTCTGCTGCAATCATTCTGTATTTAATTCAACAGTTTCTGGGGGATCAGCCAATTCTTTCGAATTCGAATTATTTGGTGGAATATTTCATTTTTTCTCGTAAATTTGAGTTCCGTTTTGTGGAAGCGCACAAATATCACAACATTCTCAAGTAAAAGGAGTCTGAAAGACTCATTTTATCTTTATTGAAAGTATGGGAAAAATAGACAAAAATTATACACCTATATAGTCCTTCGTTTTTCGGAAATCTATATATGAAATATGCTTTATAACACGCATTTAAAATCAGTGTCATATATTAAAAACATTATATATTAGTGAAATATTAAGTGAAATGAGGAAACGGAAATATGCTATTATTAGGTATAACGACTTTTGAACCCGAAAATAGTGCGGAGTTGCTTAAACGATGGAAACATGTGAAAAGTACGGCTTCTCGAGAAGGGTTTAAAATCATTAACCAGTGGTTTGATGCGGGAGGAGGCCGTGTAATTACTTTATTTGATGTAGAGACTGTAAAAGATTATATTGCTTACAACCTCCCATTTATCGACTTGTGCCAAGTTGATGTTTTTCCAGTTATGGAAGCAAGTGAATTTAAACAGTTCGTTTCAAAATATATGGAAAAACTAAGTAATGTAAAGGACTCTCCATAGAGTACAGAACCTGTAAGTTTGCGACATTTTGGTACATTCAAATACTTCGAGGCTCGCTAGAGGATGAAAACTGCTTCAGAACAGTATGGGAGTCATTTACTCGAACAAAAACCAAAGTAAAATGAAACACAAGAAAAAACAAAAAGCATCGTAATTTTGAGCTCTAGATATTGAAAAAGTATTAATTATAATCGTCTAGTTCCATTAACAATAAAATTCTATTGTCATAAATTTCAGCAAACTTTTAGCATTTTATTTCCACCCTTTTGAAACTCGTATGCTACCTTTACTTCCGTCACATTTAGGTTTTCCGCTCTTAAGAACTCAATTACTGTATCAAGATATAGCGATATTTTGGAATTTACATCCACCAGCGGAAATACTCTGACCTCATTTGAAACCCTGCATAACTCTTCCAGCGATTTTAAATGAAATTCCAGCGATAGGTTATCCGTATAGAGGAATAGCAAATGTGAGCAAAGGGCCAGATCAAATTCCTTGTCACCAAAAGGCAGTAAAGGTAATTCACCTGGCACATATCTCTTCTGCAGTATGCCTTCCGGGAAATCGTCCAGAAATTTCGTCATTGCTAACATCCTGACTCTTTCAAGTTCCTCAACTGAGCTGATTTCTTGCCAGATGAATTTATCCTTATTTTTCCGGGTCTGGCCAATTATGTTATCGGAAGTTTCATCGATCCTATCTCTAATCTGCTCAGCACTGAAATTGTAAATAGGATCAACAGATATGATATTCCCACCTCGCTCCGTAAGCTCTGCATTAAAACTTGCCGGACCGTCCCCACAACCCATAATCTTTCGTTTGAGATCAGCAGGTGTCAGGCTAAACATTCTGACGTACTCGTCGAAAGATCTTCCCCAGGGTTTGACATTATCATACGCAATTGCCATAATTTGTACACTAAAGTATGGAATCATACAGCTTATATATAAATTATTCTTGCAATTTTTTATTTTTCATGTCTACTGGCTTCGGACTTTCCATAACCTCCACCTCCAGGGGTTTCTATCATAAATACATCTCCGCTTTTCAGCTTTAATTCAGCCTGTCCTCCAACCTCGATAATGCTACCATCCCTGCGGATAAGCGTGTTCTTTCCACATCTTCCGGACATACCGCCGTTTAGCCCGAAAGGTGGGAATTTTCTGTGGCTTGAGAGAATTGCAGCGTCCATCTCTTTCAGAAACCTGAGTTTTCGGACAACCCCGTTTCCGCCTCTGAATTTGCCTTCTCCCCCGCTTCCCCGCCGGATGGAGAATTCCTCAAGCAAAACAGGAAACCTTGTTTCAAGGATTTCAGGATCGGTAATTCTGGAGTTGGTCATGTGCGTATGAACAGCGTCCGTTCCTGAAAAATAAGGGCCTGCCCCTGTGCCACCGCAGATGGTTTCATAATACTGAAATTCGGAGTTCCCGAAAGTGAAGTTATTCATTGTACCCTGAGAGGCTGCCAGGGTCCCCAGGGCTCCGAAAAGGGCGTCAACAATGTACTGCGAAGTTTCGACATTGCCTGCAACAACCGCAGCAGGAGATTTCGGCCTGAGCATTGACCCGTCAGGGATGATTATTTCAAGCGGCCTTAAACAGCCCGCGTTCAAGGGAATTTCACTTTTTACAAGCGTCCTAAAAGCATAGAGGACAGCAGCCAGACAAACAGAAGCAGGAGCATTGAAATTATTTTGAAGCTGGGAAGAAGTACCTGTAAAATCTATTTTGGCACTTCGGTTCTTGCGGTCAATTATAACTTTTATTTTTATTGAGTTTCCGTCATCAAGCATGTAGGTGAATTCTCCGTCTGAAAGCCTGTCAATAACTCTTCTGACGGCTTCTTCAGCATTATCCTGCACATGGCCCATATAAGCTTCAACGGTTTCGAGGGAAAACTCTTCGACCATCCTGAATAGCTCCTGAAGCCCTTTTTCATTTGCAGCTATCTGTGCCCTAATGTCAGCCATGTTCTGTTCCGGATTTCTTGCAGGGTATTTTCCTGAGTTCAACCATGACTTTAGTTTCTCTTCACAGAAACGGCCTTCTTGAACTATTTTCATTCCTTCACTTAACACTCCTTCTTCTTCAATATTCCTGCTTCCTGGAGGCACAGACCCCGGGCTGATTCCTCCTACATCGGCATGGTGACCCCTGGAAGCCAGATAGAACAGAACTTCTTCTGAAAGAGCTTCTTCAGACCTGTTGCCAAACATAGGAGTTACAACCGTGATATCAGGCAGATGAGTGCCTCCATGATAGGGAGAATTTATCAGAAAAACATCTCCTGCATACATTTCCTTAAACTGAGTTCGAATAATAGATTTCACGCATTCCCCCATGGAACCAAGGTGCACAGGGATGTGAGGGGCGTTTGCTATCAGGTTTCCATCTCTATCAAAAACAGCACAGGAGAAATCCAGCCGTTCCTTAATATTCACGGAGTAAGCTGTGTTCTGTAGAGTATATCCCATCTGTTCGGCAACTGACATGAATCTGTTATTGAAGATCTCGAGCATCACAGGGTCAGTTTCTGTCCCTATGGCTGTACGGGTAAGAAGGGGAACTTTACGGGTCAGGAATAGATGATTACACTCGGTAATCTCTCCTTCCCACCCTGGCTCAAGAATAATAGTAGTATTTTTCTCAATAAGGATTGCAGGCCCGTTTATACAGGCTCCGGGTTTGAGTTCGTCCCTCCGGAAAACAGGTGTCTCATGAAACTCTCCATAGCTGAACATCTGAACCGTAGATATGGGAGAAAAAATAGCATTTGATTCGTTTTCCAGAATAGGATCAGAAACTCTTTCATTAATTCCGATGATCTCCACAGAAACGGCTTCAACAACCATGGATTTACCTTCCATAACGAATCCAAAGCGTTTTCTGTGCGCTTCCTCAAAAGCAGTTCTAAGAGTATCTTTATCCGCAAAATTCACATCTAACTGCGTATCCGAGCCTGCATAACGAGTGTGAATCCTAAAAAGTGCAGCAATGAAATCCTCCTGCACTCCCTGTTCCAGCATCAGTAAGCGTCCTTCATTCTCAAGCTCGGAAAATACTGTTTTTAATCTCTCCACGAGATTTTCTGAAAGTTCAGCTCCTATATAACGCTCTTTTATCAGTCTCTGGTCTGCAATTCCCATTCCATATGCTGAAAGGACGCCTGCATAAGGGTGAATGAAAATACTCTTAATTCCAAGGTTGTCTGCAACCCTGCAGGCGTGCTGAGCTCCGGCTCCTCCAAAACAACAGAGAGTATATTCTTTTATATTGTATCCTCTCTGGACGGAAATTTTCTTTATGGCGTTTGCCATATTCTCAACTGCGACCGAAAGGAAACCTTCTGCTACCTGTTCAGGAGTTTTGAGGCTATTTTCACCGGAAGGATTTTTTTCAGAGGGTTCATTTCCAGGAGATTCGTTTCCAGAAGATTCATTTTCAGAAGATTCGTTTTCAGAGAACTCATTTTCGGAAATTTCTTTTGCAAGCTCTGTGAATTTCCTGCGCACCAGTTCGGAATCAAGATCCTGGTCTGCACTGGGTCCAAAAAGGTTCGGGAAAAACTCGGGTCGCAATTTCCCAAGCATGACATTGGAGTCGGTAACAGTCAATGGCCCTCCTTTTCGATAAGATGCAGGTCCAGGGTCAGAACCTGCAGAATCCGGCCCTACTCTGAACCGGCCCCCTTCGTAATGTAATATGGAACCTCCTCCAGCTGCAACCGTATGGATGCGCATCATAGGAGAGCGCAAATGTACACCTGCAATTTCGGTTTCAAGACTGCGCTCGTATTCCCCACTATACTGGGCTACGTCTGTGGATGTTCCCCCCATATCGAAAGTGATAACCTTTTTTGCTCCTGCCATGACAGATGTTGCAACTGCCCCCACGATTCCGCCTGCAGGCCCGGACAGAATGCAGTCCTTGCCCTGAAAAGCTTCAGCATCTATAAGCCCTCCGCTAGACTGCATGAACATTAGTCTGGGACTTTTATTTGTTTCTCGTTTTTCTCCCCTTACCTTTTTCTCGCCTTTATTTCCTTTTACTTCTTCTCCAACCTCTAGTTTCCCAGACCCATTTTCTTCTTTTTCTTCTCTTTCCCCTCTTTCTTCCAGAGTTTCCTGAACCATGTCAACATACCTGCGGAGCACAGGAGAAAGATACGCATCCACAACAGTTGTTTCTCCCCTGCTCACGAGTTTTATCAGCGGGCTTGTCTGATGAGATAAGGATACCTGTGTAAAACCTATTTCTCTAGCTAGCCTTTCAAGCTTAAGTTCATGCTCAGGATATCTGTATGCATGCATAAGAACAACGGCAGTTGACCGAATCCCTTCTTTGAAAGCTATTTCAAGCTCTTTTTTTGCGTTTTCAAGATCCAGATGCACAAGCTCTTTCCCGTCTGCTGAAAGTCTTCCGGAGACCTCAATAACCCTTTCGTAAAGCTGCTCCGGAAGTTCGATCTTTTGAGCGAAAATATCCGGGCGGTTCTGATACCCGATCCTTAAAGCATCCCCAAAACCCTTATTTATAACAAGAACAGTACGCTCCCCTTTTCTCTCAAGAAGCGCGTTTGTGCCAACTGTTGTCCCCATCTTTACGGACTCTATCAGTTCTGCAGGCAAGGATGCATCTGCAGGCAGCCCCAGAATCTGACAAATTCCATTAATAGCCGCATCTTTATAATGAGAAGGGTCTTCGGAAAGTAGTTTGTGTGTGATCAGTTTTCCATCAGGGCTGCGGGCAACGATATCAGTAAATGTGCCTCCACGGTCTATCCAGAATTGCCATTGGGCTTTGGGGGACATGAAAGGAATAATTGCACAGGTCATATTAATTATTAATCAGAGCTTTTAGCTTGCATAAGCGTAAAGTTATTTTTAATATATTGTTCCTTCTAGTGCATCGATTCCTAATTAATTCCTCTTTTTATACTATAATTTTTCCAGGCATTTCACCTCTTTCTTCCATTTTATATTTCCATGTAAAAATGACTGGCTTTTCGTTAATCTGATCTATATATTGACTAATTCTTTCCCTTGATTCCTTTATCGATTCTACTCTTATTCCTCTCAGCAAGCTTCTTACCATTTTACTGAAAAAACTTTCAATAATGTTTAACCACGAAGCATGTTTGGGTGTGAATATAAATTCAAATTTATCAGGAACAGTTTTCAGGTATTCTCGAGTTTCTATTGATGTATGTACTTTGTAATTATCCATCAGAATTTTGATTTTTTCTTTTGGGTAAATTAACTCCAGTTCTTTAAGGAATTGTATGAATTCCCAGCTTTTATGTTTCTCAAATACTTTATAATGAATTTTTCCTGATATCAAATCAATTCCAGCTAATAGTGAAATAGTTCCATGTCTTTTGTATTCATAATCTCTTGCTATTGTGGAATAACGCCCTTCTACTGGCATAAGATCTGGATAAACATTGCCAATTGCTTGAATACCTGGTCTTTCATCGTAGGAAATAATCACTGTATTAATTTCTTCTTTTTTTCATTTTTCCACTTAATTTTTTAGCCTCTCTATATGTGGCTAAGACATTGGCTGCTTTTTGATCAAACTCTGGATCAACTTTAGCAATATAAGAGCCAATTTTATGCGGTTTTATATTACTTGCATTGAGAATCTTTGAAACTGTTCCTTGATTTATCTTCGATAAATCAGGATGCCCCTCTTTAATACAATTTTCCCGGATATGTTTTACAAGAAGTCGCTGCGTCCATATTTCATGAGGATAACCAAAATCCTTTGGTTTCATACATGCAAGTGAGACTAACCAAGCTCGTGATTCAGCGAGAATACCTTGGTGTCTTCATTTCTGAATTTATCTGCTAAGCCTTCTGTCAAAGGGGTCACAGATTCCGTTGAAATTCTCAGATCCTGAAGTTGAAAAGAGGTCTTTTGATATCTATGAAACATTCAGTGAAGGTGATTTTAAATGAACAACTTCAACGATGAGATACTTCACACTAACCTGCAGTACCTGGAACTGATACTATTGAAGAGCTTCTGGACAACTGCCTTGAAATTGCTGCAAGGGACAGCAAAACAACAATGGAAGTCCTTGATTATCTGTTTGAACAGGAAAAGAAACACAGGGAATCTACTGCAATTGAAAGGAGAATGAAAAGTGCAGTTTTCCCTGTGAAAAAGACTTTTGAGGAATTAGATTTTAAGTTTCAGTCCTCTATTTATAAAAAGTCACAGAAGACCTTGCAACCTTGAGATTTGTTCATAATTCAGAGGATGTTGTTTTGCTCGGTCCTCCTGGAATTGGAAAGTCTCACCTCACAATTTCTCTTGGAATTAAGGGTGCAGAAGCAGGAATTTCGGTTTACTTTACCAATGCAGGAAACCTTATTGAAAGGTTGAGACTCGCAAATAGAGAAGGAATGCTTGAAAAGAAACACAGGGACTTGATGAAGTATAAAGTGCTGATAATTGATGAAATGGGCTATCTTCCATTTGATGAAGAAGGAGCCCACTGTTTATTTCAGCTGATTTCCAGACGTTGGGAAAAGAGTTCAACTATCTTGACGTCGAATAAGTCATGTGGAGGGTGGGGAGAGATATTCAAGGACCATGTAATAGCGGCTGCTGTACTTGATAGAATACTCCATCATTGTACGATAATTAACATCAAAGGGGAAAGTTACAGGCTGAAAGAAAGTAAGAAGCAAGGAATAAAAACAGGAAATATGTGCCAGTAATTTCTAAAAAGTTTATGAAAAATTGAGTAAACTCTATATCAAAAGGTGAGGAAAATAATCCGGCCAAAGTGGGGAAAAGCAAACCGGCCTTGACAAGCCTGAAAGCCGGATTTGATAAGAATGGTTCTACATTACTATATTTTATACGGGGATTGTAATAATCATTGGAGTTGTCCAGACAGACAACCTCTTCACCATGCTTTAATAATGCGTCGCATAGATGGGATCCTATAAAACCTGCACCACCAGTAACTAAGCACAATATAATAAAAAAATGTGCAAATTTTTATTTATACCTATCGAACAACCTATCAGGCTTTCTGTAGCGATGGAAATTTCTTTGAAAACAGTTTTTACTATCTCTGCACATTTTTAATTACATTTGTACTTTAAGAAAGTCTTACTCAGTACACAGTGGATTTATTGCTCACACTTTTCTCCCCAACATCAGTTGGAAGAAAGAGAGTGAATGATAATCAATCTGATAATCAATCCATCAACGATGATGTTTATTCTCTTGTTACAGATTGTCAATGAAGCGACATGTCTAAATAACATTAATGTTACGTAATTGCTTTGGGATTATTTTATAAGAGTTCAGGGATTAGCGTTTCAAAACCAGGCTTCAAAGCTTCACTCCATCATCGGTTATCGTAATGTTACAAGTCCCAACAAAGAAAGCATCGTGAATGGCTACACCGTTTACGGTTTGCCGGGGGGTATCGTCTATTTCCACTGTACGATCGGTTATATGAATTTTCCTGTCCCCTGCATAAAAAGTTCCGGTCACTGCAAGGTATCCATCTTCTGTAATTCTGGCATTGAAAATAACATTACCACCCTCTTTCCTTGCCAGCGTAAGACCATTTCCTTTCTCGATTTCTCCTTGCACATCGAATTTTTCGTCAATTTGAATAAACTCGTTTTTGTCAATTTTTGCTACAAGTTCGGAATTCTTGTCTCGGATTTCCGTTGTCAAAACCAAAACGCCATCGCAGTTTTCTAGAGTAAACAAATGTGTTTTGTCTCCGGTGCTTTTATCTGCCTGATACGACACTGTATACAGTGGATCTGCGTACATATTTGATCCGAGAATTAACATATAATCATCTTGAGCCATGTCATACTCACCCGTAAGTTTTTACCACATAATGATAGATGGAATTGTATAAAATGATTCTTAACTGATATTTAAGCGGAAAGTTAAAGAGGCTGATTATAAAATTATACTCTTTTTTCTTGACACTTCTTTGATGGCTTTTGAATGTATTTCATTTAACCTGTTATTTCATTTAACCTATTTATCCTGCTTGATAAAGTCTACTATAAGTGTTTTGAATGAAAAGAAGAACTAGAGATCCTGTAGCAATATTAGGTTTAAGCCTAATGCTATCATTTCTTGCTGATCTAAAGAGCAGTTTTCTCTGCAGGTGACTTTTACATCTAAGTTCCAGATATTTATTCGTTAACTTATTGAGCTATTTCCCAGAAAAGATATTAATCATAATTATTAATTATAGATACTGCAAAAGTAAAATAATATAAAGTAATATATTAAAAATTGAAACCAAATATAAAGTGAGAAAATGAAGGAAGACAATCTGAAGCTAAGGTAACCTGCTATAAAAATGTATAGAAGCCAGCCAAGGCAAACAGAACCGAAATTAAACTGTCTAAAGAGGGATTTCAATTCGTGAAGTAAGAGATTATATCCAGGATATCTATAATGCAATGGAAGCGGCAGAAGAATTTGTCAGCAACTGGACATTTGAGAAGTTTGCTGCAGATCGCAAGACACAGTTTGCAGTAATTCGGGCTCTGGAGCTTATTGGCGAAGCAGCAGAAAATATCTCCTGCGAAGTGCGTGAAAAGTATCCATCTGTCCCATGGAAAAACCTGGAAAGAATGAAGGATGAGTTAATCCACACTCACTTCGGCATCAACCTGAAAGTTGCCTGGATGTCCGTAAAAGAAGGCATATTCGAAGCGAAACCGGATATAAGATATATTCTGAATGAGATGAGAAATTAGAGCTATTCTGTTTATTGAAACCAAGAATAAATTCCACTCTATTTTCTCATTTAGGTTCTATTCTCCCATTTAGGCTCTATTTTCTATAAGTGTGATTTGTTAGCATAAATTTCTCAGCCAGACTAGATTTCCTAAAAACTAACAGCTGCTTACTCAAGTTACAGGCAGAAATTCAAATAAATGATTTAATTGGTATAAAAAATATCAGATAGTGTTCCCAATTTATTGATTAGGAATTTTAAACATTATGATTCCGGCTCTTCGCTGTCTTGTATGGATTTAAAATAATTGCCTGGTTGAAAAATGACTGTTTCGGATAGAGAAACCTCGATCTTGAATATGTTTTTTCCAGATAAATTGTGTTCAAACATTACCCATATTTAGAAAGCAATTATAAATTATCCACTCGAAATAGCGAAAAGCCTTAAATATTTGTGTTAGGAGATCAAAAAAGCAGATTATTAACTAATTCACAGAATAAAGTATAACAGAAGGCTCTTTAGCTAAAAAAAGTATGTAGGGGAGCCGCAGTGATAATTCAAGAAAATATCACGCTTTAGAATTGTAATGTGTACAATAGCAGTTTTAGGTCCTGATACAGACGCTTGAAGCATTTTTCTTCAAATAGGATAAAATACTAGCTTTAATATGGTAGGACTTAAACAGTGGAACTGAAAACAACAGAATCTACAGGATTCTTTCTTATCGGCTACAGGGTAGCAAAGTCTGTTGGATCGTTTCCTTTAATTGATCAAATCTGAAAAAAGCTCTTAATGCTATTGTTTTTCAGTTAAATGAATTATTTTTATGAATAAAATTAGGTGAGACTCATTCGCCAGCCTTTTTTGGCGAATTCCTGTCAATTTCAGGAAAGGATCTACAAAACAGATCAGACTTTAATATGATTAAGTTCTCCTGTTTCTGTAGTCCGCCGAAAGGCTGTACGAATGTGTCTTCATGGATTTTACGTTTTATGGAGTGTCTAAGACAGATTATATTCTATTCTTTCACTGTTTAGATAGCTAATAATTTATCTAAACAGCTTTTAATCCATGATGCGATTATTCAGCGGTCGGCGATTAGGATCACTGCCGAAGCAATCGATTAATCCCACCAGCCGCCGCGGCCTCTGCGACCTATGGCGCAGGCTCTACGAATTACGGTTGTTGCGCAAAGCCCTCGGTCCACAGCCTCCGCCACAGCCACCGTCAAAGCCTCCCCAGCCTCCGCCGCAGCCTCCACCGCAGCCTCCAAAGCCACCGCAGCCTCCGCCACCAAAGCCAAATCCACGATCAAACCCACGTCCTCTACCAAATCCACCAAATCCACCAAATCCGAACATTTATTTTACCCCCATGTTGGTATATTATTTTAGATTTTTTTGTGTTTTTTTTCATTCTCGTATTTTCTACTTTTTGCATACAGGAGAAGACAAAACTTTTAAGATTAGAGTATGAAGTGGGTAAGAGTATACAATTACTCCAGGGTATGCACTGAGCATACGATCCTCTAATCAAATTTTTTATCCACCCCTCAAATTGATAGTTACTTCTGGCAATTGTATTTGGAAACTATTCTAATCACTTCCTTCCGTCTGGAGAGAACAGATTCAAGTTTAACTGCCAGAAGTATAAACTAATATATAATTCTTGGATATATAAAATTAATAGAATATCTTTTACTTAATACAAATAGGCTTTGAAAAACTGGGCACACATAACGTTAAAAAAGCGAAGTTACTTTTATATTTATTAGTAGATTTAAATCCTTTAAGTTATCCGCTAAAATGAGGAGTTTTAGTCCATAATTCACGTTTTTACGCAAAAAAAGACCTCAATAATATAAATAAGACTTTTATGAGATGAATAAACCCCTTTTTCCAATTAAAGCCAATTAAAGGGTTCAAAATATACACATTTAGTTAAAAAAAGTTGTATTACTCTTTGATCACTCTTTCGAGATCTAAACTTCATGACTTTAGTATTTTTTTTAAAATTAAATTATTCGTATAAAAAGTAAAGTAACATAAAAGAGAACACATAGCCGTCAATCAAATGAGGTAATTCACCATATATTATCTCCCTTGCCTTGAAAAGACAGCTATGGTGTACTTCTTTATTTCAATACGTGGTGATCCTTTCATAATAGCTGTTAAAAGCCATTGAAATCCATTAACAGCTATTAGCTATAATTACCACCAGTTGTTCCAGCCGCCACAGCCGCAGCGGTTCCAGCCGCAGCCGCCACCGCAGCCGCCCCAGCGTCGGAATCCAAAACCCCAAAACATTGTGTTTACCTCCATAGATTACTAAATGGTTTTATTTACCTGTATTATTGGTTTATGTTACTTAAACCAATATAAAAGAAAACACCTAGCCATCAATTCAAATGAGATAGTTCACCATAAATTATCTCCCTCGCCTTGAAAAGACGGCTACGATGATATTTCTTGTTCCAATACTGGTGGTTCTTTGAAGATAGCTGTTAAAAGCCATTGAAAGCCATTAACAGCTATTAGATGAATTACCACCAGTCGCAGCCGCCACAGCCGCCCCAGCGGCCACAGCCGCCACAGCCGCCCCAGCGTCGGAATCTCCAACCCCAAAACATTGTGTTTACCTCCAGTGATTAATGTGTAGTTTATTTACTCTGTATTATTGGTTTTATCCGTTTACTCCCTTTACAGAACAGGGAAGATGAACTTTCCGAGTTTAGATTGCTTAATTTTTGAATCAAACTCTTCTCAACCTCCCTTATCTGTTTTATGCTCATGGCAACTTATTTGTAAAAGCTACTTTGTTTATCAATTCTCATTTAGAGTGGAACAAACTTGTTTTTAATGAAACAAACTTGTTTTTAGCTGCACCGAGCATAATTAAAAATTATACAAATTATTATATATAAATGCTAGAATAATTCATTCTTATCATTGATAGGCTTGGAAAAATTAGGTAAACCGCCTCGCCAGAGAGCGAATTTACTTTTAAACTTAAGTTATAATTTCTAATTTTTTAATGCTCCAACAAGATCAGGATTTTTTTGTCTATAATCCCATGTTAGCCAAAAAATAAAGCTCCTTTAGTAAAAATAAAGTACATTTCCCTGATCAAATTCCATTGAAAGTTTTAAAAACTGCTAATTTTGTCGAAAAAATAAAATAACTCTTTTGGTAAAAATATTAAGTAACTTCACTCTTTTTTTGCGAACAAAAGTTCCTTGCCAAGTATGATATTACGACAATAGATTTTTTTCGACAATAGATTTTTCATTCATACATTGGATAAGAAATTCGAAAATTCTTCAAATAATTATGTCCAGATTAATCTGAATGAGAGTTTTTGTTTTCAAATCTTCAATATTTTTATTAATTCCTTTGCCCATTTCAGCTTTTTTTTCTTAATCTGACTAACATCCGGATCTTCAAAATCAAATCCTGCCAGCCTTACGCTTTTACCTCCAAACTCCATTGCCACAAAAGCACACCTGTCTCCATCACTGAATCCACCGAAATTGTACACTTTATCAAAAGGCTGAGCCTGGGTAGTTGCAATAAAGCGCTTGAAAAGAGGTACATATTTTTCAAGCTTATCGATATTATCTCCATGTGCGTGGATCAGGACTAATGAGCCCTTCTCACAGGCATGGATTTCTTTTTCAATATCGGCCTCGGAATTACCGTCAAGGTCGGTACAGATAACCTCAGGTACACGACCGATATCCATCAGAACGGCAGCTGCTCCATCGGCTGCAATTACCACAAAAGCAGAAAGCTCGATTCCCGAAAGCTCTTCCCTGAGTTTTGGGGCATTTCCGCATACCAGGACAGGCTTTCCGAAAATTGCGACTTTAAGTTCAGAGAGATTGACAGTATTATCCTCTGTCAGCAGGCTGGAGAGGAAGCGAGCTGCCTCTTCATCACCTGCACGGTCGAACCCGAAATCCTCAAGGATTCTTTCGTAAATCGGCTCCCAGGCAGCAAAGTCCGTATAATCACACCTTTTTCGTTTTTAATTTAAACGCCTATTTCTTATCGCATTTGCTTCTCAGTGCTTATTTCTTTGCAATTCCCATCTTCATGGCAATGCCTTCAACATCCCAGTCCTTTACAAGAGCTCCGGAAATCTCAATGTCGCTGCCAAGTTCAAAGGCATCAGCTCTTACCTCTTCTGCAATCAAGATTTTTAAGGTCTCGACGAGCTTCAGTACTTTTTCGTCTTCGATCCTGACAGACACACGGATATTTTCATCCACCACAAGGTCAAGTTCCTTCCTCATATCCTGGAGCCTGCGGATGACTTCTCTTGTATACCCTTCAGCTTCGAGTTCAGGGGTTAAGTTTGCATCCACATAGACAAGGCCTGCATCTGATTCGGCACTGGCTGCGCCTGCAGGCAGGGTTTCTTTGAAGTTTGCCATTCCTGGAGTAGCTATGGCAGTTGTTCCATCTGCAAGGATTAGTTCGAATTCTCCGGCCTCTTCAAAGGCTCTCTTTAAAGCAAAGCCGTCGAGCTTCTGCATGGCAGGTATGACTTTTCCTGCATCTTTCTTAAAGACAGGCCCGATCTTACCCGGATCTGGAATAACCTCAAGCCCAAGTTCTTCCCAGCTCCTACCTACATCTGTCAGGACAATTGCCTTGGAGTTGGTCTGGTCCATAAGAACCGAGCGCAGCTTCTCGACAGCCTTTGCTGCATCTTCACTAGTTGGAGATATAACTATTCTCGATATAGGCCACCTGAGTTTTCTTCCTGCCTTCTGGCGGGCATTTGAAGCAGCCTCAACAATGGAACGGGCAGTGTCCATAGCTGCTTCAAGCTCAGGGTCAAGATAGTTTTCATTGACTTTCGGCCAGTCGCACATGTGGACAGATTCAGGAGCATTCGGGTCTACATTCCTGATAAGGTTCTGGTACATCTCTTCAGCTAGGTAGGGCATGAAAGGAGAGATCAGCTTTGTAAGGATCACATAAACCTCGTAAAGTACACAGTAAGCTGCAAGCTTGTCAGGATCATCTGCTTCTGTCCAGGTCCTTGGGCGGATTAGCTGGATATACCAGCGGGAGAGGTCTTCCAGAGTAAACTCCAGGACCTCACGGACCGCTTTGTGCAGCAGGTAACCGTTCATAGCCTCATCTACTGCTTTAACAACGGACTGGGCTCTTGAAAGGATCCACCTGTCTTCCTCACGGAGGGCATCTTTTACGGAATCAAGATTGACCTTCATGGGGTCGAAATTATCAAGAGCCATATAGGGCAGCGGGAACCTGAAGACGTTCCAGAGGATATTGATTGAACGGTGGACGGTTTCCACTTCTTCAAGGTTGAACTTCAGATCTTCCCATGGTGCACTTGAGGAAAGCACATAGGCACGCAGGGTATCTGCCCCGAACCTGTCGATAATGTCCAGAGGAGAAATAACATTCCCAAGGCTCTTGGACATTTTCTTTCCGCCTGCATCCAGAGTGAAGCCGTGCATGAGTACACTCTTATATGGAGCCCTGCCAAAGCCAACCATGCTTGCTCCTAGCTGGGAATAGAACCATCCGCGAGTCTGGTCATGTCCTTCAGTTATGAAGTCAGCTGGCCACCACTCATCAAACTGCTCCCTTGTCTGCGGGAACTTAAGGGTTGCCCAGGAAGCAACTGCCGAGTCAAACCAGACATCAAAGACGTCTTCAACACGCTTTTTCTCTCCCCCGCACTCACATGGGATAGTAACTTTGTCCACATAAGGACGGTGAAGCTCAATATCGCCGAAAGCCCCTGATTTTTCCAGCAGCTCGGCTTTTGTCCCTATTACCTCAAGCTTTCCGCATTTATGGCATTTCCACACAGGGATAGGAATTCCCCAGTAGCGTTGCCTGGAAATACACCAGTCCCGAGCGCCTTCAACCCAGGTTCTGAACCTTGCCGAGCCTGCCCAGTCAGGGTACCAGTCAACAGCATCGATTTCCTCAAGCATCTTGTCCTTGATCTCGGTAACTTTGAGGAACCACTGTTCGGTTGCAAGATAAATGATTGGAGTCTTGCAGCGCCAGCAGTGCCCGTATCTGTGGGTTACTGTCCCTTCAGCAAGGAGTCTGTTTCTCTCCTTCAGGTCTTCAATGACAATTGGATTTGCTTCCCTGACATTCTTTCCCGCGTATTCTCCGGCTTCTTCGGTATACGCCCCATTTGAGCCAACAGGGCAGAGAATAGGAAGCTTGTGCTTTACACCAAGATTAAAGTCGTCCATACCGTGCCCTGGTGCAATATGTACACAGCCTGTGTTTTCTACGGTTACGAAATCTGCAAGATAAACTCCGTGCTTTATATTTTTCTGGACGGGTACCAGATCTCCAACAGGACTTTCGTACTCGAGTTTTGTGAGCTCTTCCCCGAGCATAGTCTCAAGGACTTCATAGTCAACATACCTGCCCTGTTTAAGGACATTTTTGATCAGGTCTGTGGCAGCAATGAGAATTTCTTCCGAGCCGTCCTGCCTGACTGCCCTGAATTTTGAGTATTCGAAACCAGGGTGTACAGCTACAGCCACGTTTGCGGGAATTGTCCAGGGAGTTGTTGTCCAGATGACAATGAAGGTATTTTCTTCCCCTTTTATCTTGAATTTCACATAGATCGAAGGGTCGGTTCTCTCGGCATATTCAACTTCTGAGTCTGCAATTGCAGTTTCACAGCGCGGGCACCAGTTGACCGAACGTTTGCCCACATCCAGAAGATCTTTCTCATTTGCCTGTTTAAGGGTCCACCAGGCAGCTTCGATGTAATCATCCTTTAAAGTCATATAGGGTTCTGACCATCTCATCCAGACACCAAGCCTCTGGAACTGTTCGGTCATTGCCTGTTTCTGGGTAATAGCAAATTCTTTACATTTCTCTATGAAATTCTCTACCCCAAAGCTCTCGATATCCTTTTTGGATTTGAAACCGAGCAAACCTTCAACTTTGACCTCTATTGGCAGGCCGTGCATATCCCAGCCAGGGCGTTCAAGGATGTAGCGGTTATTCATTGAATAATAGCGAAGAATGGAATCTTTAATGATTTTGTTCCAGGCAGTCCCCAGATGAATATGCCCTGTAGTATATGGGGGACCATCAACAAAAAAAAGCCTTTTTCCGGTTTTGCGGCGTTCCCGAGTCTTCTCGTACGCATCGCTGTCTTCCCAGAATTGCGTTACTTTTTTTTCAATTTTTTCTGCATCGTATTTGGCAGTGATTTCTTTTATCATATGGGAGTCTCCCTGATGAAGGATTAGCTATAACGGAACTATAATAATATGGTGAAAACACGGCCAGTGAAAGCCCTATCTTGCAACTGCCCGGAAATAACTGATAATAAACCGTTTTCCGGTTTACAGACAGGCTCCACCACCGGCCGCTTATATATACGAAACCTTAACAAATATCTGACGGACACAATATCCATATCAGGAAAGCAAGCTTCATCAATCCCGAAAGAGAAAGGATCTTTTGTACGTCAATCAATTTATTCAGTAATTACTGTACTTGATTTAAGCTTTGTTGTAACAAAACAGAAAAAACATTCCTTTGTCTCGTCAGATCCGTTTTCAAGGTAATTTACGGGCTAATTCTTATCTAAGGATCAGGACTCAGGATAGAAAAGCTGCGAAAAATGAAGAATTGAAAACCGATCATGTAGACGAGTAAAAAAGTAAGTAAAAATATCAATGACCTGGAAAATTTTGTTTAAGATTTCCTAATCATTGAAAGCACAAAGGTTATAGAGAAGCTCTGTAACTTAGAAAATCTGCTTGAGCAAGCAAAAAGAGCTTTTGTGCAAACATCTCTTGACTGGATGATGTTTTTATCTTAGGATAGTATTTTTAATCTTTTGAATGATACTTTTTAGCTCTTACCTTTAAGAGTCTTCCATATTACAGCAATTTTCTCGATCTCGATATGGGTATAACCCTCTTCTTTTATAGTCCATTTGAGACTAAGGATCCCATCTTTGCATTCTGCAGCAATTCCTCTGTACATAGTGTTTCCCCCAATGTCAATTTCGACTTCTTTACCCATATAATACTTCTCAATAAATTCCTGTTTCATTATTTTCAACTCCAACCTTTGGTTTCCGATCGTGTACGGAAAAACAATTATCAGAACATAGTTAGTTTCAGGCAGTATATTATATTTAAAAAAACACAATTTCTGAATATAGTTTCCTTTATTTCTACAAAAAAGATATCAGCTGATGAAACTTATCTCAAAGCTGACCCAATTATCCGGAAAACTCAGAGAAACCGACTTAAAAGCCGGTTTAACACCCTGAGTACCCATATTTAACTCAAAGATTACAATTTAACTCAAAGATTACAATTTAACTTAAAGATTACAATTTAACCCAAAGATACAATTTAACTCAAAAATTAACCTCATTTTCACTAAATCCTGATTCACTCAATCCCATTTCGTTCAACTCCATTTCACGTCCTCTGGAAAAGGTATCAAAGAAAGGAATATCTGCCCCAACAAACCAGGTTTCAAGGAAACTTAAGAGATGATATTTCAGGAAAACGGAAAGAGGCACATTAATGAAGAGCAGAGTTCCAAAGAAAATCAGCAGTTCCATAAGGACAAAAGGAGTCAGGAGTATCCAGCTCCAGGGGTCAGATACCAGGGAAGAGAAGATGAAGTATAGAATTATATCTGCAATAAGGTAAATCAGCCCCAAAACCAGCAAGACCACCAGGAAAAGCACAATTGCGATAATTGCTGTTGCTATTCCGAGTACAATTCTGGTTAACCAATAGAGAAACACTTCCTTCCAGCTTTTTTTGAAATTTGAAAATACAAGTCCGAAAGATGAAAGAATTCCTGTGTTCCGATAAATGGAAATAGGAATTGCAAGGTTTAAAAATGAAGTTGTCCCAAGTACAAGCAGGATCAGCACAATAATCGCACCAATAAACCAGAGAATCCCGCCTACAGAAGGATCAGATTCCTCAAGTACCGAGGGAAGAAGAGGCAGAAAAGCTATTACAGTAAGAATAATAAAACCCAGAGCAAGAGCAAAATACACCATTAGAAGGTTGAAACCTTTTGCCACAAACTCCCTTGAATAAGCCCAGAATTTTACCTCGTTTCTTACCAGAGATTCCACAAAAACAAACTGCATAAGACTGGAAACATACATAAAAAACAGGATTATAAGAATTAACAATGAGATTGCAGCAATCGTAAGCCCATACTGACCAAGAAAACTATCCGAAAAGTAAAGTTTCTCAACGGAAGTAGATATACCATTGGAAAAATAATCCGGAAAAAAACCGGAACCTGATCGTATCAAGTTATGAATAAATCCAGAATTACCCTGTATCCCGGAATTTAAGTGAATTTCCTTAAACTGCAACGGGTTAAGGTTAAAAGGAAGTCCTGGTATTTTGGCAGGATCAATACTGGGAAGATTACCTAAATCCTCAGGATTCGTCTGATAGTTACCACCTGATCCTCCGTAATTGGAACCAAAGCCGCCCATGAGTAAAATAATAATTGCGAGTTTAACCCATTTCCAGAAATCAAAAGGTTCAAAAAGAGCTTTTCTTGTCCTTGAAAGAGCTCTATCCACTGCATCTATTGCATACCAGCTCATAATGGAGAAATTTACTCAGATAACAAATAAATAATTATCCTGAGAATTTAAGCTGAAACGTTAAAGACAAATTTAAAACACCTGAAAATTGAAGTTCAGGCTTAAGATGTTGTAATATTACTTTTCTGTTCTTTTTCTGTTCTTTTTCTGTTCTTTTTCTGTTCCTTTTACGTTCCTTTCTTGCTCCTTTACACATGCGAAAGAGCCACAACACTTTTTAAATGGTGGACAGTCATATGTATACTTAATTACTCCTTCTGCTCTACCTGAGGTCAAATCCGAGCTTTTCAATTCAATTTTGGAAATCCTATATCGATTTTGAGCCGCTCAGATCAATTATGAGGCATCCAAGTCAACTTTAAACCTCTTTATCTTCCCTCTGGCGAGAATTGCGAGCTTGGGACAATGCTTCAAAGCCGGAAATGACTTCAAACAGTTCTTCATCGATCCCACTCTGACGCAAACGATAATATGTTCCATTAAGCTCCTCCAGCAGTTCATCTATATTTTTATCTGCACGCTGCATTGCCGCCAGGCGGCTTGCGTTTTCGCTGGCAAGGGAATCGGCACAGGCCCGGAAAATTGAAACAAAAAGATATTCGCGAATGAGTGCCCGTAAAGTCACTGTACTGTCGCCCATTATGTCTGGCAGGAGATTCCTGGTAGGCCAGGGAAGTCTTGCCAGTTCACTTATCCAGACTTCATCAAGGGGAAGCAATCTCTGACTTACGGGTTCGTACATAGTCTTCGATTTGGGCTGGTTGTAAAAGAGATAAAGTTCAGCGGATTCGTCCTGGCTTTGAAGTTTTTCACTCTCTACCAGAATCTGCCCTACAAGCGGGGTAATGGCCTTGACGGAATTGGGTACCGTGAAAAGTCTATTCAGTGACAGATCAGTATCTTCCAGGCGAACATGAACGCGCTCACCAACAGCCCAGACCTGAGCTTTGCCAGGGAGAGTTGCAAGTTTCCTGGCCGCATAATCAGCAATGATGTCATTAAACTGTCCCACAAGTCCCTGATCAGAGCCAAATATAACCGCACCAATCACACCAGCTCCCTTCTTTCCTTTTTGCTTTCCCACAGTTATTTTCGCTTCTTCACGAAAACAGACCCCTAATCCCAGCTCCACGGTGCGATAATAATCAGCTAACGCACTAACCGCCTTCTCATACTGTCCGATACTTGAGGCTGCCAGAGCTTTCATAGTACGAACTACGGACTGAAGATCTTCCGCACTGCCGATCTTCTGGCGCAGACTCACAATATTATCGGCCATTAATCCTCCTGATTTCCAGACCTGGATTTGATTTCAGCATTAGTTTCTTGCTGGGACTCCGATTGGATTTCAGTTTTAGCTTCTTGCTGAGATTCGGATTTGGTTTTAATTTTAGTTTTAGTTTATTTCTGAGCTTCGAGTTTGAATTTAGCATTAGTTTCTTGTTTAGACTCTTGTTCAGACCCGGATTCGGACGTTTGCTGGAAAGGTTTGAGAGCTTTGAAAGCTATCTGAAGAATTTTTTTACGATCTTCGTTGCTTAACTTTTCGTCTTCATAAATTCTATCACGTATCTCTTCAGGAATTTCTTCTGCCGCTTTGCGCAGAGTTTGCTCAGCATCCTTCATCCGGTCAAGGGGTACGCTGTCAAAGAGTCGCTCAGTCAACGCAAGCAGTACGATGATTTGTTCAGGTACTGAAACAGGGTCGAACTCTGATTGCTTGAGAAAGGCACGGATCCTTCTCCCATGCTCTATAGTCTTACGGGTGCTCTCGTCCAGCCTGGCACCGAATCTGGAAAAAGTTTCGAGTTCTTCGAACTGCGAGTAAGCAAGCTTTATATCTCCTGCAACTGCTCGATAAGCTGCCAGTTGAGCTTTGCCGCCTACTCGTGAAACGGACTTACCGACGTCGACTGCAGGCAGTATGCCAAGTTCGAAAAGTGACGGTGAGAGATAGATCTGCCCGTCTGTAATAGAAATTAAATTGGTTGGAATATAAGCAGAAATATTCTGTGCTTCTGTTTCGATGATAGGAAGAGCAGTAAGTGAGCCGCCCCCAAGTTCCTTACGCAGATGCGTGGCACGTTCCAGTAGCCTTGAGTGAATATAGAAAATGTCACCAGGATACGCTTCACGGCCCGGAGGTCGGCGCAGCAGCAGGGAAAGTTCGCGATAAGCACGGGCATGATTTGTAAGGTCATCGTAAACTATCAGTACATCCCGACCCCCCTCCATAAAATACTCTGCAATACTGGTTGCTGCGTAAGGAGCTATATAAGCGAGACCTGAGGGATCACTGCCCTCGGTCACAACGACAACAGTATAATCCATAGCTCCTTTTTCACGCAAAGTTGCCACTGCTCTGGCAACAGCGGATGTACGCTGACCTATGGCACAATAAACGCACAGCACATTGTAATTACGCTGGTTGATGATGGTACTGATTGCAATTGCAGTCTTTCCGGTCTGTCTGTCCCCCAGAATCAATTCACGCTGGCCTCGCCCTATAGGGATTAAGGCGTCAATAACTTTTATGCCGGTCTGGAGAGGGACCGTAACAGGAAATCGGTCCATTATAGGTGCACTGGGCCGCTCAATAGGCAGCCGATTGCTTGAAATTACAGGTCCCTTTCCATCAAGAGGCCGGCCAAGAGGATCAATAACGCGCCCTATCAATCCTTCACCTACAGCCACATCCATAACCCTGCCAGTTCGCTCAACTTCATCACCTGCATGCAGGTGCCAGTGTTCACCGAGCAGAACGACACCCACTTCATCCTCGTCAACGTTAAATGCAATTCCAAATAATTCCCCGGGAAACTTAACGAGTTCGTCGAATTCCACCCCAGGAAGGCCGGAGATATTCGCAATGTCGGTAGATACGGTTTTAATCGTACCTATCTCACGTGGGGTTAGCTGAGGAGTGAATGCCTCTCTGACCTGGTTCATTATGGAGAATGTGCTGTCAAAAACACTCTGCAGATCTTCAGGCTCCATGTTCATCGGCTCTTTGTCTGGAATTTGGATTGGGCTTAATCTCCTGTTCAGGTCCGGGTTTAGGCTTAGAATCTTCAGGTTCAGGCTGATCAGGTTTTAGTTTAGATTCCTTAAGTTTAGATTGATCAGGCTTAGGCTTAGAATCTTCAGATTCAGGTTGATCAGGTTTTGATTTGGACTTTTCAGGCTCAGGTTCAGACTCAGACCTGGTTTTGATTTCGGATTTGGACTTCTCTTTTAGAAGTTCGTCAATGCTTCTTTCAAGCGAAGATAGATAGTCTGCAATACTCCATGCTATCTTTTGTCCATCTGCGGTCAACTCAATGCCACTGACCAGTTCCGGATCTGTCTTGAAATCGGCTTGAGTTTCCATACCAAGAGTTTCCTTAATTGTCTCTTTAATCAGGTCACGCTGTTTCTGGGAAAGGGCAAATGCGGTGCGGATTAATACATGCCTGGGTGATATCTTAAATGCTGAGACCAGTTGCTCCTTTTCCTCACCTTTTAGTTCATGCAACCTTTGAACAAACACATCAACCATGCGATCTTCCAAATTTGTTCCAGCCAGATCTTTCAGTACTTTTCGCGTTATAGCTAAGACTTCCTGCTCAGTCCGACGGCTAATTTCCCGATTTAAGTTCTGGATTTCATTTCTCAATGCCTCTTGATGTTTTGAACTCAAATCTGAGGCCTCTTTCCGCACTTCTTCAAGAAGCCTATGGCGTTCGGCTTTCACCTCATCCTTTGCCTTGCTCAGGAGCGCAGCACGCTGCTGGTCAAACTCTTCGTTCTTATGCTTGAATTCTTCTTTCTCTTTTTTCGCTTCTGCCTCTTTCGAAGCGGCATTTGCAAGCTCAGCTACGACCTTATTTTCACGGGCGTCGATGGCATTGAGAATGGGTTTGTAAAGGAAGCGCTTTAACAGCCATACCAGAATGAGGAAGTTAAGCACCTGCGCAATAACAGTGAACCAATCGATCAGCATAGGTTTCGTCCCTTGGTTTAGGAAATTGCCTGGTTCCAGAACGGATTGGCGAATATCAGGATCATAGAAACCACAAAACAATAGATGGCCAGAGACTCAATCATAGCCAGTCCCACGAATAAAGTTCTGGTAATAGTTGCGGAAGCGTCGGG
This sequence comes from uncultured Methanosarcinaceae archaeon, assembly GCA_963847185.1. Classification (GTDB taxonomy): domain Archaea; phylum Halobacteriota; class Methanosarcinia; order Methanosarcinales; family Methanosarcinaceae; genus Methanosarcina. Next base: position 119,358 of record CAWJYV010000004.1, read on the forward strand.
TTGCTGTGCCAGTGAACTCAATGCCGTTGCTACCGAACGCCCTTCACCAATTGCGGGTGCGATAACTCCAATGGCGATCGTAATTCCTGAGGTGGCGATTGATGCCACCGCAATTGTAGTCGAAAAAGTATCCATAGTTCCCCCTTCAGTTATCTATTCAATTCTTATTCTCCGGTTTCAGGCTTTGGTTTGTGGGTGCGCGTAGCAGCAGCAATGTAAACCGTAGCCAGGATGCTGAAGATGTAGGCCTGTACCATGCCGGTAAGCAGACCAAGAGCAGTCATAATTACTGGAAAGATAAAGGGCATTACTGTCAGTAGAATGGCAACTATCATGGACCCGCTCATAATATTGCCAAAAAGACGGATTGCCAGAGCTAGCGTGCGGGAAATTTCGCTGATTATATTAAACGGCAGCATGATGATGGTTGGCTCTGTGTATGACTTGAGGTAACTGCCAATCCCTTGCTTTTCTGTACCGAAAATAGGTACAGCTGCAAAAACACATAGCGCGAGAGCAGCCGTGGTTGAGAGAGAACCTGTTGGAGGTTCATAGCCCGGAATGATAATGCAGAGATTGGCTATGGCAATAAACAGAAAGAGTGTACCCAGGAATCCCAGGTACTTTTTTGGTTGATCCAGGCCAACATCTTCAATTTGTTTCAAGATAGTTGTAACAACAATTTCCAGAATATTCTGCCAGCGAGAACGACTCAAACCTGTGGAAAGTTTACCTGTGATAACCTTTGAGCCGACTACCATTACCAGCATTAATCCCCAGGTATACACAATCGTGGCATTAAGTTTGATAAAACCGTACTGCCAGAAAATCAGCTCATCAGGACTAAGATGCATTACTTGCCTCCTTTGTCAACTGGTTTGATTCTTCCTCCGGTAATCTGGTAAGTCTAATCACTACCTGGCGCATAATAAAAAAACCAAAAATGCATATAAGAAGCCTCTCCAAATGCCCTCCCGAGACAAAGTAAAATCCAGCTACAGCAGTACTGGTCCGCAGCAGCAGACTGCCAAGGAACCAGAGTGCAGGTCTTCTGGATGAAAGTCCCCTCTGAACCGTCCACCAGAGGCCGCCAAAAAAAACAGCTCCAAGCAAAAAGCCCACTAACAGGGCAGAAATAAGACTTAAAGCTTCATTCATTGCTATCCTCCTGGTTCTTTTGAATTTCCTTATGCTCCTTATTCACCCAGTGCCATGCATTCAAGCAGCCGATAAACAGACCAATTATCAGCATAGTGAGCGTCCATGAATAGCTTACTGGATAATGCTCGTCTAGCCAGAGACCAAGGGCTGCACCAAGTAGAGTTGGAACTGCTACCGACCAGCCAATAAGCCCCATCATACCCAGGCCAAGCCAGACTGTCCGATTAACATTGCGTTGAGCTCTGAGTTTACGTTCAGCCTTAGTCCCAACCTGACGGGCTAAGGTCGGTTCGTCCTCTGATTTTGTATATGTCTGTCTATCAGGCATTGTGAAACTCCGCTAAGCGGCGAATAAGCCCGCTTTCCAATTTCGCCATCACCGAACGCATATTTTGCTCTTTCTCATCTACAGTTAGAAATTCCCTCTTTACCGCCTCTCTCAACTGGCTGAGGTCTGTTCCGAAAATGGCGTTGCGTACAGAAACAAGTACGTCCTGCCCGGTCTTGATAAGCACACCTTCGTCGACTGCAACATAAACTTCGCCCTCAGCCCCAGTTTCATAGGTGAGGATTCCGGGCTCCAGGGCTGCAACACAGTCGAGTCTGTTCGGCAGAAGTCCGAATGAGCCATTGCGAGTCTCGGCAACTATGCGTAATACATCTTTTTTCTCTGCAAATATCTGGAACGGAAGGAGAATTTTAAGATTCATGAGTGTCGAATTCATGACTGACCTCTTTTCGATTTTTTGGCTATGGCTTCATCAATAGTCCCTATCATGTAAAGATCACTTTCAGAGAAATCTTTGAATTCATCGCGTAGAATTCGTTCACAGCCTTCAAGAGACTCTGGAAGACTAACATATTTGCCTTTAAGGCCTGTAAACTGCTCTGTTGTGAAAAAAGGCTGAGTAAGGAATCGTTCAAGGCGACGGGCACGAGCAACAATATTGCGGTCTTCCTGTGACAGCTGTTCCAGGCCGAGCATGGCGATGATATCTTTAAGTTCTGCATATTGTGCAAGTGTTTCCCGAATTTCCTGGGCCAGGAGGTAATGTCGTTCTCCTATAACGCTGGGAGTGGCCATTTTGGAACTTGACTGGAGAGGGTCAATAGCAGGATATAATCCCTCACCTGCTCTTTTACGTGAGAGGACGAGGGATGCAGACAGGTGAGAAAATGTATGCACTGCTGAAGGGTCCGTGAAATCATCAGCTGGCACATAGACTGCCTGTATTGACATTATGGACCCCGTATCGGTATTGGCGATGCGTTCTTCCAGCCCGGATAATTCCGTACCCATTGTTGGCTGGTAACCCAGACGTGAAGGCATCTGTCCCATCAGGCCGGAGACTTCCGAGCCAGCCTGAATGAACCGGAAAATGTTATCGATGAGGAGCAGCACATCTCGATGCTCCTCGTCCCTAAAATATTCGGCCATTGTAAGGGCTGTATGGCCCACTCGGAAACGGGCTCCTGGTGGTTCGTTCATCTGGCCGAACACCAGAACCATATTAGGAAGGACTCCTGCCTCCTTCATGTCACGATAAAGTTCTTCCCCTTCGCGGCTGCGCTCCCCTATACCGCAAAATATGCTTACTCCCTGGTGCTGCTTGACCATGTTATGAATCATTTCAGTCAGCAGCACTGTCTTGCCAACACCTGCTCCCCCGAAAAGGCCGGCTTTGCCACCACGCTCAAGCGGCGCCAGCATATCGATAATCTTAATTCCGGTCTCGAATATTTCGGATGTAGTTGACCGTCTTAGCAGAGGAGGAGGCTCTTGATGGATTGAACGCCACTGAACGTCCGAAGGTGCAGCCTCGCGGTCAATAGGATTTCCGAAAACATTGAACATCCGGGAAAGAGTCCCCTTTCCTACTGGTACTTCCAATGGTCCTCCTGTGTCTACCACTGTCATTCCTCGATACAGACCTTCTGTAGGGGTTAGCGCAATCCCCCGAACGCGATGTGAGTCCAGCTGGGTCAGGACTTCAATAGCAATTTTCTTATCTTTTCCTGTAAGCAGTAAAGAATAGATCGGGGGCAGATACTCCTTGAACATTATATCTACTATACTGCTCCTCACCGAAACAATAGATCCGAGATTTGGAAGTTTTTTCCTGGTTTCCGTTTTGATCTTAGCATCTTCTCTCATGATTGCACCGTAACCTTTCAGTCTTAAATCAGAGTGCCCTTTTATTTTGAAAATAAATAGTGAAAACCAAAAGAATATGCTGAGAAATCATGTGTTCAGTCCGGTACCTGGAAAAAACACTGATCTGCAACGTAAAAGAGAAAACAGGTAGTTTGACTTTCGAATAATACTGGGATTCCTGAAATTATCGATTTCAAGAGATATCATTGGCAAATAAATTTTTCAATATAGTAAAAACCGTTTTTAGTAAAAGCCACCCATTAATTTCCACCCATTAATTTGCTTTCTCTTTCCCCGTGAAGAAATGTATCATTAAAGTATATTAATCTGATTTTATAATTATTTTTTCTCAATAAGGCAAAGAACAGAAATCTTGAACAGAGGACAGAAAGCAAAGATTTTATGCCAGCAATTGTGTAGAAGGTTTCTTCAAATAGACAAATAAACCTCAAAATAAACGATATCTGAAAAAAAAGGCTAGAAATCCTGCAAGTGTCTTTTATCTACCCTGGAATCAAAACTTTTTCATCATGGAGATATGCTCTATACCAGCTTCAAAGAAAAATTCGCCGAAGGATATCCTGAATTTGGTTACCGAGAGTTTCAATCCTTGTTTTAGTGGATCATGCTCGCGAATATCCAGGATAGAGATGGAGTCAAACTTGTTATGGAACATGTTAAAAAGACATTTTCTCGATTACAGCTTATATGGGCTGATGCAGGTTTTTCTGGTCAACTGATTGATTGGGCAAGTTCAGTTTGTGGTTGGGTACTCGAAATAGTTAAGCGCAGAGAAGTTTCAAAGATTTTCAAGTACTTCCTCACCGATGGATAGTAGGGCGTACATTTTGATGGTTGGGTTAGATATCGACGTTTAAGTAAAGATTACGGGGGATTGACAGAATCAAGTCAACCATTAATATACGCTGCGATGATGCATTTAATGGTTAAAAGACCAGGTCAAATAAAAAAATTAAGACAATGGTAACAGAATATTAAGACACGCTCTTAGAAATAGATAATAAGAAAGATTGGGCGGATTAATCATCATGTTTAAAACAACAAACATATCCTCAATTGTTAAAAGTGTAGAGATTTTATGCTTGCGGGTTGCAATAATTGACTTTCCAAAAAACTACAGATCTTTAGTTATTCTCCGGCGCCAAAAGATGTTCCTAATAAATATAAAAAAGGTATAGGACTCACGCAGTTGAACTGAATAACCAACAACTTATCGTTTTCTTGACTTCGATATACTCGACTGCGTGCTGGCTGCACTATCCAAGTCAGGAAAAATAGTTGTCTCAAGTCAATCAAGTTATTCCGATTATTTATATCCATATAAATATTTAAATAAAAGATATACTAATGGTCTATTATCAATTCTGGGTACTCTGTAAGGGATGTACATTTATCTAGATTCAACAGCTAAACGGAAAAAGTACTAATCCCCCTGCAGAGTACACAGAACCCTGTACGTCACTCAGATAAAGATTACATACCAGAGGAATGTTTTTGGCATTGGCAAAGTCCCCATGGATTATACATGTGAATTGCAACAGTTGTAATGGCTGTGATATTGAAGTAATAGCTTGTCTTACTCCTTTATATGATGCAGAAAGATTTGGTGTTTTAAACGTCGGTACTCCCAAGCAAGCCGATATAATGGTGGTTACAGGCGCGGTAAATTACAAAAATGTGAATGTACTTAAGAACATCTATAACCAGATTCCAGATCCTAAAGTTGTGTTAGCAGTAGGGGCCTGCGCATCAACCGGTGGGATTTTCCACGGTTGTTATAATGTAATTGGTGGAGTGGATCAGGTCATACCCGTGGACGTATGTGTTCCAGGATGCTGTCCGAGGCCTGAAGCTATAATTGATGGCATAGTAGAAGCAGCCTCGGTACTTGAAAATAAGAAGAAAGAGAATATAAAAGGGAAAGAAATACCATTTAAAGGAAAGGAGGTGCCATCCAATATTTGAGTAAACAGGAAAAAATAGATGTAGACATTATTGCGGCGCCATTCTAGGTATCACAATCATCTTATTGCCAACTAAAATATAACGTCTTTTGGGTCAAAATGTTCTGGGTCAAAATCTTCCCCTAGCCATTCTACGGTATCTTCATACTCCTCATGTTCAGGATCTTTCAGGATTTCCAAGAGATCCCCATAGCCTCCAACTCCTCCACTGTCCTCAGGAACAGATGCTCGTTTTCCAGCAATACAGACTGGATATTCCAATCCAGCTTGTTTTGGAAGGATCTTTTCAAACTGAATTTTTACTTGCCAGTTATCCCCAAAATCATATGTGTATAGAGCAACCTTATTTTCCAGGGTAAAATAATCAGAGATTTTAGCTTTCTTCTCTGGTACAAGCGCTCCTTCACCAAAATCTTCGTAATCGTCACTTTCCGTCCCTATTCTTTCAAAATTCTCAGTCTTTGGGTTTAGCATTTCAAACTCATGCAGATGATAATCTTCCCAATTCATTGCAGCCTGAATAGCATGATTAAGGTCTAGGAAGGTATAATTTTCTGGTACTTGGATTCTCCTCCATATTTGAGGGGTAATGTCCTTCATGGCAAGCTTGAACTGATAAACGTTCTCGAAATTTATTTTCATCAATACTTCACCTAAGCACATATATTTTGATACCTTATTTTAGATTTTGGAGTATTTTATGTAAGAATTGTCAACGCCGATTTAGAGCCTATCCGAAAAGTCAGTAATGCATGTTGAAAAGTTACAATAAGTCTATAATTTCAGAGTCTCCGTTCCGGTTTTGCATATTTCAGACTGTAAAAGTTATAGCAAGTAACCACTCTTCGGATAGGCTCTTAATTACGTTGTGCAGGAAAATCCAGATATTGAATATGATAAGGAAGATAAGCCAGCTGCCAGGAATGAAGAGCAAGGCCAATAAATAGAGAAGATATGTAAATACTGTAATCAGCCTTTCTTAACTGACAGTCCTAAGAGAGAATACTGTTCTAGGAAATGCAATGATGTTCTTTTCAGGAGAAACAAGAAAGAAAGAGAATCCATTTTTGAGAAAATATTTAAAATGAAGAGATTTTGCAGGAAGCCACTCTCAAAGCTCCCTGCGAATCTGGGAATCAAGGTTTATCTTGCAATCTAACTACATCCTTCTTTTCTATAAAACTTAAAGAACAAATCCTCCTGATGAATATTTCAGAGTGAATAATTTAACAAACTCATTGAGTCAGAAGGCGATTAGGGCACCTGGAGAAAAAAAGCCGCAGTATCAATTTTTGTGATCATTCGCAGAAAAAAGAGAATTAGTAAATGTTATCGTGATGGTCGTAATCCTCGAGGGTTACAGTCTTTTCTTCCTTATCAATAGGAAAAACTAAAAAAAATCCTTATTTGTTTTATTTTAGCAATTTTACTAATAGCAGTTTGTCATATTTGTTATGAAACCTATTATTTCCCAAAACCATCTCAAGATAAATTTACTGTTTTGATTTCTCCATTTAAGTTAGATAACTCCGACGTAGATTCTGACACTGCCAATGAAATAAAGAAAAAAATTGAAAACACCACAAATGGCAGTTACAAGCTAAAGTTTTAGATTCGTCTCCGACAACTAATGAGGACGAGGCTATTAGTAAGGGAAAAAAGATGATGCGCATATCGTTATATTCGGCGAACAGAGACGAAAAATGGATGTTGTTGATGAAACTGAGTTTCATGTAATTCCAGTTCAAACAAATCTTGACTCGCTGCCACCACAATCGATGATTTCAGATGTAACTGATAACTCAACGTTTAAAGCAAAATTTTGTCCTTACAGTGAGAAGAATCCTATCTCAATCGTCGAATCTTTAACCGAAAACGTGTCTTCAACTTTATTTGCAGTTTATGCACTTGAAAACTATGAAAAATCTAATTTTGATTCTGCAATTGGCCTGTTTGAATCCATTGAAGATTTTGAAAGTAAAGACTCGGATTGTTCTATATAGGAAACTGTTATTATTCTAAGGGGGAGTTTAACAAGAGCTTGCAGTATTACAATAAATCAATTGAACTTGACTCTAACAGTTCAGATGCTTGGAATAACAAAGGAGAAGCTTTTGAGAATTTGGAGAATCACAAGGAAGCAATAAAGGCATATGATAAAGCGCTAGATATTGACCCTAACTATTCTGATGCTTGGTATAACAAAGGACTTACTCTTTATATTATGGGGAAGTACGAGGGAGCAATAAAGGCCTATGATAAAGTGCTTGAACTTAACCCTAAAGACTCAAAAGCATTGAGTTCCAAACAATTAGCTCTCAGTCAGTTGGATTGATGAATAGGATTCGAACCTTAATTGAAGAAAAAAATGCTTTTATGACTGCGATCGACAGGTTTAGCCTACTAGTGTGTAAGTCCCATATAGTATAATCATTTGGAAACATCAGTATATGGAGATGGAAGCATGTTGGAAAGCAGAATTATAGCCGCACGGTCTGATGACAATTCTATAGAAAAGATTTGCTTTGAAGGCGATATGCTTTCGGACGTCGAGATCTCAAAGATAGAATTTGAATCGGTACAGTTTATAGAATGCCAGTTTAGCAAATGTAAATTTTCAAAAATCAGCTTTTACAATTCGGTGTTTGATAACTGTAATTTTGCGAATTGCAGTTTTATGGAAAGCTACTGGAAAGGCTCCAAACTGTTACAGTGCAAGGGTGATGGCAGCAACTTCAGCCAGAGCCACATGAAAGAAACATCTTTAGCAGGTAATTCCTTTCGATATGCAGATTTTTCAAGTTCTGTATTGGAGAACTGCACCATTTGTGACTGCAATTTCGCAGAAGCCTTATTATCCGAGATTCAGTTAAAGAAACCCATGCTGAAAGCGGTTAATTTCACAGGAGCGGATTTCTTTAAAGCCTTACTCAAAGACATTAATTTATCGGATTGTATCATTGATGGGATCACAGTATCCGATACATGTAAAGAACTTAGAGGGGCTATAATCAATGCCGATCAAGCAGTAGAACTTGCGCGGATTCTGGGAATCAAAATTGTATGAGGCATTGATAATCTCTTTCAACAATTGCTATTTCAAAACTCTCCAGTGCTGCCCCATATTATGCTGGTTTTGATTTCCTGCTTAAATGCTTGGCAAGCATATTGTTCTGGGTATTCTCGTAATATCCTTCGTCACAACACTGCTCAGCTTGTTTCAATCCTTGTTTTAGTGGATCGTGCTCGTGAATTAATGCAAGAAATGAAAATATAAACTGTTTAGTCGGTTTCAATTCTGCTGCTTTTTCCCCTGCAAGAAGAAATTAAGAGAAAAAAATCTCAATGAAAGGAAGGGATCTAAAGGAACCTTCTTGAAGAAAGTTCAGAACATCAGGTAAAAGAACAATTAACGGGCCCGCCGCGATTCGAACACGAGTCAATGGGTCTCTTCGTAATAGAATTACTTCGAAGCCCATTAGGATATCCTGGCTACCCTACGAGCCCGCAGTGCAGCATAGTGATAGAAGCAATCCATATTAAAGGTTTCTCTCAAAATAAAGAGAAAGGAAAGGACAGAACCTGGAAAACTTCAGTACAAGGAATTTTGATAAACTGAATATACAGTCAGGTGAAATTTAATTAACTGAAAATACAGCCAAATAAAGTTTAATTATTTGAGAATACAGGACAAATGATTAAAAAAATATATTAAGTTGAACAATATAGTAAATAATATAAAAAGTAAAAAATGTCGCGCCTGATTGTCTAATCAGGACCAGTGTTAAATTATAATATTAAACTATCAAGATTAAACAGCCTATATAAATCTACCAATAAATATCACGTTTATTTTAGGCCTGGACAGTTGCCGGCACTCGTGGAAATTTAGAAGTCGTTCTAACTATTTCAGACCTGGATTCTACTGAATCTTATACTTCAAAAATACAGATAAAAAACAAAAAGATATAAAAACGAAGGTATAATAAATGAAGAGAGTTTCGACAGGCATAGAAGAGCTGGACAAAAAGTTGATTGGGGGTTACCCTGCAAATAAAGTGACCCTTATTACGGGTGTAGCAGGAAGTGGAAAAACAATCTTCGGACTCCATTTCATTTACAAAAACTGTCTTGAAGGCAGGAAATGTCTGATTATTGCAACTGAAGAAACTCCTGAAGATATCCTATATCAGGCAAAAATATTAGGGAAAGACCTCACTCCTTATTATGAGAGCAAAAGGCTAATCATAGAAAACATGTTTGAGCACCGCTCCGAACTAATGGAGCAGACAAGATACGGCTTTAAGCCCGAAAGTCCGGATATTGAAATCCCCAACCTTGTTAAATTAATAAATGAAGGAACTGAATGCCTTGTCATAGACAATATAGGAACTTTTGCTCTCAGAGTATCTACAAAAAAACTCAGAGACCAGTTTGACGGGTTAAATTACCTGGTAAGAAAAAAAGGCTGTACTGCTCTTTTGATCATGGACGAATCCGCACATGATATGACCCATCAACTTGCCGAATACTCGGTATACGGGTCTATCCGCCTGCTGGTAAAAGAAAACTCTTACCTTGGAAAAATGGAACGTTACCTGAGTATACCCAAGATGCGTAGCACGCCTATTTCTCCCGAAATGTCTGTTTTTGAGATAACTTCCGAAGGAGTTAAGATTCATGAGTCAAGGGGCGAAAATATTGCTGAATAAAAAAAATAAACTGAAAATCCTCATTGTAGATGACATGCAGGAAAATATAGAACTTTTGAAAGAATACCTTTCAGCAGAGCCCTATTCTCTAATCACTGCCTGCAGCGGGGAAGAAGCTCTCCAGAAAACAAAAGAAGAAAAACCCGATCTTGTTCTTCTGGATATTCTTATACCTGACATGAGTGGCTATGATGTTTGCAAAAGTATCAAAAACGATCCTGAAACCCAGTTTATTCAGGTGCTGATGCTTACTGCTCTTACGGAACTTGAAGACAGGATCAGAGGGATCGAAGCCGGAGCTGATGATTTTCTAATAAAACCGATTAGAAAGCTGGAACTCAGCACCAGAGTAAAATCCCTGCTTCGGGTAAAATCCATGCATGACAGACTGGTAACTGACCGTAACAATCTTGAGATTAAAAACAGGATACAGAGTATCCTTACGGCAATAATTCCCACTTTGCTCCAGTCTATTTCAAATGAAGAGAAGAAGATTGTCATTAACCAGATGACAGGTATGGTCGAAAAAATGCTTCTTGACATGTACCATTTTGAGAATAGGAAAATGGACTTCGCTTACGCCGGGGAGGTTTGTGCCGAAATCATGAATCAGTTAGGTGGAAACTTTTCCTTTATGATAGGTGAAAATGAAAAATTCTGGATAATAAAAGGAGCAAAGTGCCCCTGGGGGGGAGAAGAAGCCCGCAAAAACCCGATTTTATGCACTCTGACCCGAAAAATCTTTTCAAGTGTAACTCTCAAAGTGGACTCCGACTTCATTCTTGAGGCGCGCAAAACGATAGGTAATAAAAACGACTGCTGTGAGTTCCTTATTAAAATAGAATGATATTATTGGCCAGAAAAATGAAAGAGCGAAGAATAAGAAATTGAATTTATTCCCAGAGCCATCAAATAAATATACAGGTAAGGAGCTGGAGCAAAATTATACAGGTAAGGAAGCTGGAAAGGGTGTTTTTTCAGCTAATAAACTTTAAAGAATATATATTTAAAATAAGTAATTCACCAGCAGTCTATTTCATACCTATAATAAGTTTACTTCATAGCGCTAAGAATTCTCATCCCTTCTGATGTGATATCAAATAAAGAATATTTTACAGGGACAGCTTTGTTTCGCATTTTTTCGATATAGAGATACTGTTTAGTCTTCCCTGCGCTGAGATTCTCCTGCGACATGAGCCGGATCAACCCAAAAGCCATATAACCTGCAAGCCTGTGGGTCATTTCGTAAGAATCCTCATCCATAATAAAGAGGCTTGTACATCCATTTTTTTGAAGAATTATACTTATCGAGCTAAATTCATCCGCAAATTCCCTTATATCGTAATTTATAGCCATTACACCAATATTATCAATGACTACAACATCAACTTCAGAAGATATTATGCTAAGATATTCTATTATATCCGCGTCCACGGAGCAGAGTCCTTTCCCAAATTTGGAAACGAATTTTATTTTATTCATTTTGTCTTCAAAAATATTTCTGATACTAAGCTGCCCACTCTCCAGAAAAGGTCTCAGGTCAAGGTTTAGACTTCCTGACTGGCTGAGGATATCCTCCGTAAGTTCCCTTGTAAGAATAAGTATGCATTTCTTGCCTTCCTGGCAGCTCCTGTGCAGGAAATGCAGCCCCATAATGGTTTTTCCGGAGCCAGTAGGACCTGTGACCAGAATACCTTTTCCTTTAGGATATCCCCCATCCATAAGTGAGTCAAGCCCTTCGATTCCCGTAGATAAACTCTCCATTTTATCACATCTTAAATGTTCTTAATATTATAATCTGTTTTAAGTAATATGTTCTTCCATCAAAGACAAATCAGTATATAACAAGCTAACAAGCAAACCCTTAGGAAATAAACTCCTGAAATGCAAATTATGAATGCAAATTATGAATGCAAATTATGAACGCAAATTATGAAAGCAGGTTATCAATCAAGGTATCTTTCTTTAAATTCCGAAATCTGCTTATTGCTTCCTATAACAGCAACCATATCTCCTTCCTTTATTGCAGTCTTTCTGGAAATATCAGTTATAACAACTCTTCCCCTTTCAATGCCTATAATAGTGCATCCGATTTTTCTTTCCAGGTCCAGGTCTTCTATTGACTTATTCTCAAGAAGGGAGCCCTTTTCAATACGGTGCTTTTCAATCTCTATACCCTCATAAAGCATTATGTCTTCATCTATCCTGCAGATTTTTCCCACACAATTCGCAGTCATTTTGGCAAGCATCTGGCCAGCTACTATGGAAAGAGAACTGACATAGTCCGCACCTGCCTTGTAAATCTTATCTATAGATTTTACCGAGTTTGCCCTTGCCACAATGGTATTTTCAGGACTCAAACTTCTGCAGATGAGGGTTGCAAAAATAATATTTGTATCGTCATTAAGGGCTACAAACACAAAAGAAGCGGTTTTTACTCCAGCCGCGATCAGGACCTCTTCATCCGCTCCGTTGCCAACTAAATATTCAAAGTCAACGTTCTCAAAGACGTTTTCGTTAGAGTCCACAACTACAAAACGAAATGGTCCTCCGGCGAGAGTGCTGACGATACTTTTTCCAACATCTCCGTATCCAAGTACGACCAGATGCCCCTTTGACTCCATTTTTAACTCCAGAATTTTCAGAATTACTAATTTGAAGTTTAACTAAAGATTTATTGCGCAATACTCAGAAATTTTTTATTTATACAGATAAAATTTATAATGTATATCAAACTATCGGCTTAGTGCGTCAATTTTTTCAGATTTGAAAGTCCTTCACGAGTTCCAACAGCCAGTAGAACTGAATTTTCCCGGACTACATCTTCTTCCTTAGGATCAAAGGAAAGAGTCCCACTTTTCCAGATTCCAACAACTTTAGCACCTGTCAATTTCTGCTGATTGGAAATCTCCTTAATCGTTTTTCCTATAAGGGGGCTTTTCAGGTAAATAGGAAATTCAACTACATGAACGCCCGCGAAAATCTCCGTTGATCCGGTTACCCTGCTCACAAGCCTATCCATGGCTTTTTTTCCTATAAATTGCCCGAGCATTGATTTGGGAGAGACAACTGTATCGGCTCCTGCGTATTTAAGGTATTTTGAGTTGGATCTATCCTCGACAATGGCAATTATATTGAGATGCTGATACTCTCTGGCTGTGAGTACGATATTCGCATTTCTTTCATCGGACTTGTTGGCAATAAGGAGTCTGGCTCTCTCAATACCGGCGTTAATAAGAGTCTGTTTATCACTTGAGGACCCAAAAATGCAGGAAATACCCTTATAAGAAAGTTCCCTGACCAAATCTTCTTCATCTTCTATTATAACAAAAAACAGTTCTTCCTCTGTGAGTTCATCTATTAGAGTCTCGACAAGCTGATTATACCCGCAGATAATAATATGATCTTTCACGCCAGAAGAGACTTTTCTTGGCAACCTGAACTTGATAACTTTGTCCATCCAGGGAGTGACAACGTAAGTTACAAGAAAATCAGAAATCAGGATGAGACCTAAAATCTGTACAATTATGGAAAAAATCCTGCCTGCCAGAGAAGTAAAGACTATATCACCGTATCCAACCGTTGCAATGGTAGTGGTGGCCCAGTAGATAGCAGTGATAAAATTTGCGTTTTCAGGCTTATTCTCAAGAATCATGAGATATTCGAAAAGCAGGACATATGTAATGAGCAGGAACACAGCTGCAATCTTGTATGCCAGGTGGGCTTTTTTACGGATAATCTTTCGAAATTGGACCCCATTATTAGTTTTTTTTCTACCTGAAATAGACATACTTGGTTCCTGCCTGATTTCTTCTAATATAATTAGCTAAAATATCTTATAGTTGTTACTGAAGATCTAATGATAAATCTGCGACATCTTTAGTCATTACGAGCAAAAAACCTTATAGATGATGAAAAAAGAAAAAGGTGCTAACTCAGGCCTTCGAGTTTATTGAAGGCCTGAAGTAATGAAGCATTTGATACCGATTAGATCCACTGTCCTATGAAGGGCCCGAATATCATAAACATAAACGAAAACAATATCAGCATCGAGAAGCTCGCTGTGATAGAGTTTGAAACCTTTTCTGACGTCTTTTCACTTCTGGTAAGCCTGTACACAAAGGAATAGGTGTAGTCCTTAAATACGTGGCCTCCGTCCAGAGGTACTGCAGGCAGGCAGTTGAACAGGCCCACATAGAAATTCAGCCAGCCGACCCAGAGCAGGGTATTTGCAATCCAGAAAATTCCGATTCCCAGAGGTTCTGCCCAGCCCACCGGATGATAAAACTGCATTATCGTGCCTGAAAAGCCGCGGAACCCTTCGCCGGCAAATCCGTAGATAGGAAGCCCGAAAAGGACAATCCATCCTGCAGGCATTGTAAGCCAGGACGGGATTTGCTTGAGAGCTTCAAGATATAATTTTGCCTGTGGCATCCAGATAGAGATTCCGAGTATAGGGCTTTCTGCAACCTGGTTATTCCCGTAGATAACTCCAAGGAAGCCGTGCTCGCTTTCGGTGGGATTGGAAGCCAATTTCACATTATAGATAAGAGTGCCGTTTTCGGTGAGATTGCCAGTATAATTTGCAGGAGGCTGCAGTTCAATCTCTATGATCTGGTTTGCCTTAGTTGTCTCCATGAAGTTTACGAAGTTTGCAACATTTTGCATTTTTGTATCATTGATCCGGATCATAGTCATTCCGGTTTCAATCCCTGCAACTTCTGCCGGACTTTCTTTAACAACTCCTCCTACGGTCACTCCAGGGACATAATTATTTTGAGCTGAAGCGGTTTTTACATCATGTACGGAAGCAACTCCGTCTTTAGTAGTATAAATGCGCACGAAGTCCCCAGGTTTGACGGTTTCAAGATAGGTCAGGAGATCTATGGCTGTGCTGACATTCTTATTATCAACCTGTGTTATTACCATATCTTTCTGGAGCCCTGCAATATCGGCAGGCGAGCTTTCGTTTACACTCAGGATCATGGCATCACTCAGAGGAGCAATTGCCCCTAACACGGGTCCGAAAAAGAGCAGGAAAGCGATAAAAGCAACTGTGAAATTGGCCATAACACCTGCGGCAAGAATTCTGGCTCTTTGAGTCCTTGTGGCAGCTATTATAGGCTCGGATTTTGTCTCCATGGGTTGAAGAGTCTCAGTTTTCTGCCTTTTTTTCTCTTCTTCCTCCCACGTTTTGATTTCCTCGATAGAGGCTGTGAGAGGTAGTTCCTTTTTTGCTTCTTCCTTCTTTCCGAAAAGCTGCTCATCATCAGGCTCTGCAAAACCTCCAACAGGAACCAGGGCAAGCAGAATTCCCATAGACTTGACCCTGATATTTTCAACCCTGCAAAGAATAGCATGGGAGAACTCATGCACGACAAGGGTGACTATGAGCGCAATTACTCCCCAGGTAAAGGGAATAAATTCGTTTATCCCGGGTATTAAAAAGATATTTCTTGGAGCATTATATTTTCCAGGCTCCGGCATATTCCCATTCAGGAAAGAAGTATAAAGCGCAATGTCCGAAAGGGCGATAACCAGAAACATGGCTATCATGCCTGCAAACATCATGAGGATTCCAAGGTTTGCAAAGTTTCTCCAGTAAGATTTCGGACGGGCCAGTACATCCAGCAGTTTCAGGCCCTTTGTCGTCCTGATCATAAGAATAGGAAGCGGCCCGAAGGTACTTATGTTATATTTCTTCAGAATACCTTTCCTGTCAAGAACGGAGATAACGAACCAGTACAGTAAAAAAATACCCAGTGCAATGCTTGTGCTATTCAAGGAAATTCTCCGAATATTAAGCTGAACAAATTATAGCTTTAAAATAAATTATAACTTTATAAGCTAATGTATTAATTGTGGTTTAACTATCCATTTTTATGTCTGTTGATTTATGTTACTATTTAATAAAATTTCGCTTCAATAAAGAAGCCAATGATGTACGCTTTTCAACAGGAATCTTGGTCCAGAACTAAAAGCCATAGGACTCAAAGCCGTTATTCGTGCCTTTAAATGAGTTGCTGAGTTGTAAGTTACAATCTGGTCAACAAGAATCAGCCTGAGTTATGGGGTATCAGCCTAGGTTATGAGGCTTTAGCCTGAGTTATGGGGTTTCAGTTTGAGTACAAAGTATCAGTTATTCAATATGAAACTATGTAGTAATACGGTTTTCAATTTAAGATTACGAGACAATTAATTCATAATATTAGTCCGTGTCCTTAATGCTATTCCGTACTCTACAATACACGGAAGCATCATAGTGCTTTTTGTTATTTTAAATTCGCTATATTTTGAGGGCTCCTTTTGCCATTGGCTCTTTTTTGAGAATGGTATATAATAAATACATGATAATTATATAAAAAGATATATGGAAATTGGGGATTCAGTGATACTCAGGAAAAGTGACTAGGTCAGTTATGGAAATTAATTTTGCAACTAAAGATCAATCTTATATCGAAAACAAAAAAAATTCACTTGGTTAAGATATTTCACTTTATTAAGTTATAGAGAAAAAAATAATTACATCAAATATTGTTTGATGTTCTGAATTTTCCCGAGGTGTTTACTTATATGCTTGGAATTATATACATAACTGCAGGAAGCATGGAGAATGCATCAGGAATCGCAAAAGAACTGGTTTCAAAGAGGCTTGCAGCCTGCGTGAACATGTTCCCGGTGTCTTCAATCTACAGGTGGAACGAAAAGATAGTGGAAGATAACGAGATCGCCATGTTCGCAAAAACGGATTCATCCCATCTTGAGGAAATAACGAGAGTAGTAAAATCATTGCATACATACGAGCTGCCTGCAATTGAATTTTGGGGAATCGAAGGAGAAGAAGATTACCTTGACTGGATTCGCGTAAATGTCTCAGAAGAAGGTGCATGAAAACTTCATAAACCATGTTAATCACCTTCAGCTTCAAAAAAGAGGAGAATTAACTCATTTACAGGATTAGCTTTATATGCTAGTTGTCTATTTAGCATATTGGCTTCCATAAATTAGCTTCCATAAATGCGGGAGTAACCAAGCGGTCAACGGTGGCAGACTCAAGATCTGTTCGTGCAGACGTTCAGGGGTTCGAATCCCTTCTCCCGCACTAAACTCATTATAATTTCTTTTTTCACTTAAGCTCTCATTTTCATTTATTTTTTCTAACATATCTATATGTCTTTTGAGTTGCGGCAAGGAACTGAATTACAGGCGCCAGATACATGGAAGACAGAGAACAATATATTCTGAGCTCATCCTAAAACTAATTAGGTCCTCAAAAATTAGTAAAGTTTCAGAACTATTTTTCCATGATCAGAAACTGGATTGATTATTCGGAATATGGGATTCAGAGAAGCAATTTTGAGTTTTGGGATGAACTCTAAGAAATAATACCTTAAAACCTGAAGAAACTTGAAGAAATTGGAAGAAATTGGAAGAATTGAAGGTTAACTTCTTTTTTTAATACGTTCTATTGATAGTGTTTTTGTGCAGTAAATATGGCTGAATTTTTAACTTTTTTTAACCTTTTGTCTGATGGCATTTTTAACCATGTAAAGTCAACTTTCTTTTTTCATTCATGCTTATTGATATTGCTTTTTGAATAAAAACCGGGTTGAAAAATTGATGTTTCTTGACTTTCTTTTGTTGCTGTTTATATGTGCCAAAAGTGACAAAATACAACTGTCTTGGATATGCTGAATTAACACAAAAAGGGCAATTCCCTTTTAATATACTCTCATGACTCTCGGTTGTTGGTCAAACAACGCAGAGCGACCACAGAGAGATAATTAAGTAAAAAAGTATCAGAAACATGTATTACATGTTTCTGAAAACGTTCTTGAAATTATAGGAGATATGTGAAATCAAAATGAAAGCCGTTAATAATAGCAAAAAACTGACTAAAATTAAATGCAAACATCATGTCCTTTTCACCCCTTCTTAATTGCTCTTTTTCTATGAAGTGTTTTCAGAGCATAGGGTATTTAATTCTTTTTACATGTTTAACAGTCAGAATGTTAACTATTACTTTCACCAATAAGCTTGTTAAATTTTTTACTCTGAAATATTCATCAGAAGTATGTGTTCTTTAAATTTTATAGAACAGAACGACATAGTTAGATTGTAAGATAAACCTAGATTCGTAGATGCGCAGGGAGCTTTGAGGGGGGCTTCCTGCACAATCTCTTCCTTCTAAATGCTTTCTCAAAAAATGGATTCTCTTTCTTTCTTGTTTCTCCTGAAAAAGGTATCCTTACATTTTGTGAACAGTATACCCTTTTCGGGTTATCTGTGGTAAAAGGGGTATTACATTCAATGCAGTTCTTTTGAATTTGGCCTTGCTCTTCTTTCCTGGCAGCTGGCTTATCTTCCTTATCATATTCAATATCTGGATTTTCCTGAACCACGTAACTATAAGCGCTTGATTCCTTTTCGATGGGGGCTCCTAAGACTCTCTGGTTAATGAGAGTTTGAATCTGCAGGAAATAATTATTATACGTTGTTTTGAGGTCCTCTTCTCTTTGAGTCTTGGAGAATTAAGTAAAAATAGGTATCAGGAAATATGAAATTCACGTTCCTGATAGTGTTCTTGATATCATTTATTATCTAAAGAATTCTAATAAAAATACATAAAATTCCCAAGGGTATGGTAACATGTTAATTTTCACCTCTTCTTAACAGATTCTTTTTCTTATAATATTAAAGACTGTCATGTATTTAATTATTTCTTCATGTTTTAATATATTTATTGAAAATTGAATATTTGTAAAAAAATATACCAAGGCCTCTTATTACCAGGTGCCTCTATAGCCTTCTAATTCTATAAGTTTGTTCAATTTTTTGCCCTGAAAGATTATTCAGATGGATTTCTTCTTTAAATTTTATGAAAAAAGGATATAGTTAAATTGTAAGATAAACGCTGCCCCGTAGATATGCAGGGAGCTTTTGGGGGTCAACTCCCTGCAATTTAAAATCTATCTTTTCTCATTTTCTCCTATTAAACGCACTCCTGCATTTCTGACTACATGCTTCTTTTTTCGGATTTGTTGTAAAAAAAGGGCTCCTTACAATTTTTACATATTTTTCCATCAAGGGCTTTCCTGCCTTCTGTGGAGACACTCTTTTCCTGCAGCTGGCTTTTATCTTCCTGATTGCTTCCTGTTGCTTCTCGTGAGCTTCCTATGGACTTCTGGTTAATCAATGTTTGAACCTGCAGGAAATAATTATTATGCATTTGCTTAAGGTCCTCTTTTCGCTGGCCTGCTTTCTTAAGGTCGTTCTCCAGGCGCTCTATGCTCTTATCCTTCTCTTCAAGTACCATTTTAATAGCTTCATACCTGGCCTGCTGCTGGACGAACTCCACAAGATCCGGAGCTTTTGCGAGATCATCTTTCAATTTTACACTTTCAGATTGAAGAGCCTTGATATCCTGTCTGTATCCTAAATATCCTGAAGATATCCTTCTATATCCTTTCTGTATCCTTCTTGGATCCTTTCCATATCCTGCTTGTATCCTGTTATATCCTCTTGTGGATCCTCAAAGAACTTTTCTAGGGCTTTTGTTAAGGCCTGGGTAATATTCATACCCTGCAGTTTCTAACTTATTATAGAGGCTTACAGGTATCCAGGTGTTTATTTTGCGTTTCTCTTCGGGCATAAACTTGTATTAAATTTTTTAGGGTATTAGTATATCCCTTTGTATCCTGGTTATATCCTATTGATATCCTGGATGTATCCTTTGTGTATCCATGGGAGTGAGTTAGATCAATTTTATAATTCACTCTTTTATATTGCCTATGTGTTTCTTGCCTTATTTTTCTCTTGAAGTATGGGGTTAATCGATAGGAAAAAAGTTCTACCCAAAAATGGAATAAGCCCCCTGATGTTTAATTTTCACATATGTATTGGGTTTTGTATTCCATAGTACTATGGAATGAATCTGAGCCCAAACACATAGGCACATTTTACCGATAACGATTAAAAAAACGAGTAAACAAAAGATTGCCTGATATTAAGCAACATGTCTGATTTCAAAGATGATTTTATTGAGTAAATTATTGAGAGTAATAAACTCAAAAAGATTTTTGCAAATAAGGCGAAATCGTGTTATGATATATTATGCTTTTATCGTTATTTGTAAGATTTTTCAGCGAGGTAATATTAAGCCTATTTTTCAATAAGAATATCATACCATAGCTAGAAATTTTAACCTATATATTTATTACACAATTTCAAAATCCATATATGTCATAACCATAGAATCTACGTAGAAAGAAATAGAGAGTTAAGATGGTGAATAAAGTAAACTGTATTTTTCATAATGCTAACTATTTTTCTTTTTAATATTCTCGTGTGTACAAAGTCAGGAATTTCTGATAATAATGTGCTTCATATTCCCCCGAAAACAACAGTATCTACTTAATAGATAAACACGCAACAAAGACAACTGTATGTAATATAACTAAATCAAGGAGAAAACAATGAGTCATACGGCTGAGACTAAACAGGAGCCTGAGACTAAACAGGAGCCTGAGACTAAACAGGAGCCTAGACTAAACAGGAGCCTGATTATAAGAAGAACAAAAAGATTTCGGAAATCATCTTAGATTATGTAAATCATATAGCTTCAGGCTTATCTATATACTCATTTATAAAGGATTCTACTACAAAGGATTGTAATGAGGCGGTTACAGATTATTACCAGCATAATACAATGGCCACCGATATACCGTTTAAAATTATTGAACCAAAAGACGGTAGTTATGTACACAGAGTATTCACAGTTTATGGTATATGTGCAATACCTAGCTCATCAATAAACGTATGTGTTATCGATAAGTATGGCCAAATATGGCGCGTAGGAACTGCTAACCCAACCACTGATGGACTATGGAAGTGTAGTGTAAGGATTGGGCAGTATGGTAACCAATATGCAGGAATTTTCACTCTATTTGCGAATTTAACAAAAGATAATAAATCCTATGAAACACCACACATTGATGTAATAAGGTCTTAATTTTTGAATTTCATCTTTTTATTTGCATTCAATGTCTTACACTTGGTGGGGTTATCGATAGTAAAATATAGCTACTCAAAATATTAAGCCTATTGATAGTGTTTTTGAGAATCCTGTCTATAGTATATGGAATAGCTATTAACAAAAACACATAGGCACGTTTAACCGAAGCTGTTTTATTTTGTTGAGTAAACAAATTCACTAAAAAACCTTAATTTTAGTTCATAATTGATTAAATATATCTGCGTAAAAAAGAAATTCTGTTTTAGTTATTAGTGTTACTTTCATTAATATATTTACATAACTAGTATGTTTTGCATATATACTGAGAAACTGGGAAAAATAATCTAAAAATTGCAGTATCCTTTTAATACTATCAATATTTCTTGATCGGAATATCTGTCTAGTAGTTTTGTGCTTTTAGAGTTGCTAATCCTTTACAATAAAACATAGGCTTACTGTCTGCCTCTATGTGAGGCTTTCAGGGAATGGATGGGACGATTTACCCGTTTTAAAAAGCTTCTTAGAATGGCTTAGAATTAGAAAGTTAAAAGATCGGCATTTAAAAAAGATTGAGCTCTGATAAAAAGTACGTGTTTATTTCAGGCTCGTTTAATTTTTAATGCTTTTTTGACCAGCAGATTATTATGGTGTTTCTTCCACTTCCATGCCATCTACTTCGTACAATCCTGCAAGTGTGAGTGTCACGTATTCTGGGGAATAGATTGGATGGCAGGCAGTTATTACTCCTATGTCATTTTCGAATATGACTTCTTCTACAGTCGGGATGTATGTACCGTGAATTGATTCGTCGAGTATTCCTGTTCCTGTAAATATGAAAGAATTATCATCGGTATTGAATGTAAGATAGCCTAATGTGGTGTCCATGCCTGTGAATTCATTATGGATTACGATATCACATGAAGTAAATGTTTTTTCGTTGCCTGTGTTCGGGTCTATTAAAGAGTAATTCATGACGTTTACGGCTTTCGTGCTGTTGTTTATTAGGATTGGTCCAGCGTCTAGCATATTGTTTATGTATGCTCTTACTTCTGGGCTCATGTTAATCGATACGTATTCTGGTTTTGGTACTTCTAGACCATCATCTGCTCCTGCTATTCCTAAAAACAGAACAAATACTGCTAAAAAAAGGCACAGCGTGATTGATGCTTTGTAAAATGCTTTCGTTTCTTATTCCTCCTAATATTTTTTCATTGCATTTTACAGAATTTTAAAGATTTTAAATGTTATTATGTTAAATTGTGTATTTCCTCTTCAAAACTTAACAAATGCACAGAAGACTATAAAGGCTTATTATCTCCTTCTCTATGCGTTTTTCTCCTTCTAAGAGCTACATTCCACTTTTCCGGCACTCTAAAAACTTCTCTAAAGGGCTTATAATCGCTCAGTTCTACTGATGCTTATTTTATTTTGCTAAGTAATGTTTATATACTTTACTTGCGTATATAGTAAATAGTCAAAGAATAAGGAGCGCAACAAATGACCTACACCAGAGAATTAGCAAGAATTAAAGCAGTCCAGAACCATGGAATAAAAACCACTATGGAAGACAAGCATTAAGAAACCCTGAACCTGTTTCTTTTGAAAGATGGTTCTTGATAGGAATAAGAAGACAGGAGAAAAAGGGCGCTGAATTTGATTTTCTTTCTTCTGGATTGATCCGGATAAAATGGCCGGAAAAGGTCCCAATGCTCCGAACAATGGCAGACTTTGAGAGGGAATTTCAAAATTACCTCTCAAAATTTTAATTCTTTTTCTTCCCGAAAGTGGTATAATGTTGCGCTCCGCTTTAGAAGAGAAACGAGGCTAATATATGACTGAAAGACCATCAAACAGGCCTAGTAAATCTGAACCATGGCCGAAGCAATACAGAAAATTAACAATGCAGCTGGAACCCTCAGATAGGATTTTCTTTAGGTCTGTAAATGCTCGGGGTATTCCTGCAGGTGTAGGGGCTGGAAACGCTGGGAAGGCTTGCACAGTGATAATAAGACAAAAAGAAATAGAAGGGCTGGAGAAGGTCCGGAGCTTTAGGGATCTTGAAGAATTCGCGGGCTCTTCTGTGGATATCTTCCCGGAGGACATGGTATTTTCTTGCCTGGTTGATTCTGTGGGGGCTCCTTATTCTGTGGGGCTTCCAAACAAGGGAAAGGATGTTACTATTATTGTTTTTGGAGAAGAAGAGGCTTAAATTCTGGAAGGAGGAATAAACGCATGAAAATGTCAATAATTGAAGCACTTGAAAAGCTGGCAGAGCTCAACAACTACGAAGAAATTTTAGTAAAAATCAAAGATGATGAACCTACTTTAATTGATTTAGAAATTGATGATATCCGAAAGTTCGCGGATGATCCGGACCAAACTTTTGATTTGATAGTCACAGAGTACACGATACGAGAGCTAGATGAAAACGGAAATGAAAAATTAGGAGAACCTCTTTATAAAGTTGTAAGATAATTAATTCCTTTTCTTTCCTTTTTATGTGAGCTCATCCTAAAACTAATTAGATCCTCAAAAATTAGTAAAGTTTCAGAACTATTTTTCCATGATCAGAAACTGGATTGATTATTCGGAATATGGGATTCAGAGAAGCAATTTTGAGTTTTGGGATGAACTCAGGATATAATACATCCAGTCATCGTTATCAGAAAATATATAATGAAGTAATATTAAGAAGAACATATTCTATTTAGATTATAAGTCTTGAGCTAATATATGCATATGTACTCATCAATAGAAAGGATTGAATATTTCTGTCCTTTTACTATGGTGAATATACTTTGAAGAAAATATCATTATAATAAATTCTAAAAAATAAATATGCTTAATAGACAGACAAAATAAAGATCGGAGGGACCAAAATGAAATTTGTATTTAACCTTAATTTTTTATTTCAAGCTATTGCAGGCATTAACCCACAGTTCTGTTTTGAATTTTAATCAAAATAGCTGCAGGTTAAAATTTAACTTAAATTTAACGCGTAAAAATAATCAATATACAATACAAAATAATGGAGGGAGTTTTAATGTCTATACTGTTTGAATACCTTACTATCTGCAAGACTTTTCAGCTGGAAAAATTCAGATTCATCCAGATTTGTTAAGACGCATAAAAACTGGATTAACCGAATGAACAGACAAACTAAAGAGTGGAGGGAGTTTTAATGTCTATACTGTTTGAATACCTTGCTATCTGCAAGACTTTTCAGCTGGAAAAATTCAGATTCATCCAGATTTGTTAAAGCCAAGAAATCATTATGAGGAAAGTCTATAGGAGGATTTACCAGGAACATAATGTTCGTGGATTAAGCCTTGACATAGACAAGAATACAGAAAATAGAACTTACATAGTTGCCCAGAGAGCAGGCAACTTTATTTATCATCTTTTTTCACTTTTTTGTCATACGGATAACTTCATTTATCCTAGATTAGAGCTTGAATATGACCGCTCTCCATAAGTTCCCTGAAATTTCTAGGAACTCATAACCTTACTGTAACTTACTCTTAATTAAGAACATTAGAACACTTAGAACAGGAACCTATCCCAAAACCCATTTCTGTTTCCATATCCATAGGAATTTCATACTATTTTCCTGATCTGTAGCTCAATTGATTATTTAAAAATCGAAATTGAAAGAGCAGTTTTTAAGTTTTGGGATCAGCTCATACATTATTTTTTCAGTCATCCATATGTAAAGCTGGGGATTTCTCCAGCTGCAAAAACGTATTATCTCTTTTTATCTTTTAACAAATTGTACAAGCTCGATGTACATCATCAGACACACTGCGAAAAACAAAACCCCTACTGTAAAAATCAAATGCGTGCGGCCATCCCACCCTAAAGAATGGGTACGCTTCGGGCCTCCCGCCGGGTTACTTGGAAAAGAAGTCACAGTGTCCTTTAACAAGGTTTCATTGATCTAAGTGATTGAAACTCTGCCACCGATATCTGTCGGATTTCCGATAACTTTCCAAAGAAGAGACGATTAAGATATGTAAGGGGAAAAACGAAGAGGCGAGGGTTCACATCATCCCCAATCTAAAGAATGGGGTATTCGTGACCCTCTGCGCTCCCCATGTAATAAACACAATCGGTTAAACTTACCTATGTGTTTTGTTTAATGTATTCTAAAGGCTATATGCATGGATTTACAGTTTTTTGAGTTTTCCAGAGAAAATGGATAAAATAGCTATCAGTAGAAATCTTCATCCTATCAGAATTGTGAAAATCGTATTTAGTGATAGGTATTCCCTTCGATAACGCGTATTCTAGCGTAACATGGAAAGATTTCCGAAAATCTTTCATGATTCCCCAGGACAGCAGCTACAAAAACTCCGATAAATCAGTTAATTCTCTCGTAAGAAGGAAACAAGAGAATTCAAAAAATCAATAATCTGGAAACATCAGCCTGTTTGTAAGGCTTTCATTCTTTGAGCAGAAAACAGTCTTACCGAAGTCGAGATTGTAGCTTACTGGATAGATTGTTCTCAAAACTAGTAATCGTGTTTACTCGGAAAGATTGTAGTTCTGGTAGTTTTTATTAAGGTTCTTTTTGGCAAATGCGAACAGGATTCTTAAAACATAGATTTAAATCTTTAGGTGTTCTAACTGTCTTAGTATATTTTCAATGTGTATCTGATTTTGCTTTTTTTTTAGTTTGTTAGTTTATAAAAATAAGGAGGAGATATTAATGAAAATTAAGACAAGGTCACGTTCAATATTTCTAGTATCAGCATTTCTGATTTTATTTTTAATTTGTATTTCTTCTACTGCTTTAGCATCTACCACACAGCTAAGTAATTCCGATGGTAGTGATACAGCTGAACCATACGCATTTGTTACAAAATGGGGTTCTTATGGCAATGAAGATGGACAATTTAATTATCCAGCTGGTGTTGCAGTCGATTTATCAGACAATGTTTATGTTGCTGATTGCGAAAATAATCGCATTCAGAAGTTTGACAGCAACGGAGAATTTATAACCAAATGGGGTTCTTCTGGAAGTGAAGATGGACAATTTGGTTATCCAACTGATGTTGCTATAGACTCGTCAGATAATGTTTATGTTACAGATTTCGAGAATCATTGTATTCAGAAGTTTGACAGCAATGGCATGTTCATAACCAAATGGGGTTCTTCTGGAAATGAAGATGGACAATTTATTAATCCACTAGGCGTTACTATAGATTCGTCAGGCAATGTTTATGTTGCAGATTTCGAGAATCATTGTATTCAGAAATTTGACAGCAATGGCATATTCATAACCAAATGGGGTTCTCCTGGAAGTGAAGATGGACAATTTGTTTATCCAACTGATGTTGCTATAGACTCGTCAGATAATGTTTATGTTGCCGATTCGAGAAATGACCGTATTCAGAAGTTTGACAGCAATGGCATGTTCATAACCAAATGGGGTTCTCCTGGAAGTGGAGATGGACAATTTGGTTATCCAACTGATGTTGCTATAGACTCGTTAGATAATGTTTATGTTGCCGATTCGAGCAATGACCGTATTCAGAAGTTTGACAGTAACGGCGAGTTCATAACCAAATGGGGTTCTTCTGGAAGTGAAGATGGACAATTTGGTTATCCATGTAATGTTGCTATAGATTCGTCAGACAATGTTTACGTTGCTGATTTTGAGAGCCATCGAATTCAGAAATTCGCTCCAATAGAAACACATAATCCCGCTCCAATTTACAATCCTGAAAATGGCCATTACTATGAAGTGAAAAATGTGCCAGGAAGCATTACCTGGGAAGATGCGAATAATGCAGCTCAATCTTCATCTTATTCAGGTATGAAGGGGTATCTGGCTACAATAACCTCTCAGAATGAAAATGAATTTATTGTTAACAACTTCGACATGCATCCAAATTACAATTGGTTAGGTGGCTTCCAGCCAGATAGCAGTGCAGAGCCAGCCGGTGGTTGGCAGTGGGTAACGGGGGAACCGTGGGATTATACCAATTGGAACTCAGGAGAACCTAGTAACGGTGGTAATAATGGAGAAGATAGGCTTCACATTTATGCCAATGGATTCTGGAATGATGATTCTGATGATTCTACAATACAAAATGGGTACATTGTAGAGTACGAAGGAATAACACCTAAACCTCCTGCACCAGCAAGGGAAATTACAGTAGGTAATAATTCTGAAGCTGATTTCATATCAATTCAGGAAGCGGTAAATAATTCCATGCCGGGAGACACCATAATCGTGATGTCTGGAATTTATACTGAAAATGTTCTTGTTAATTTGCCAGGGTTAACTATAAGATCAGAATTAAATTATGGAAGTGTGCAGGTAAAACCTTTGGACGAAAGTAAAAGTACCTTTATGATAACAGCTGATAATATAACGATCAGTGGTTTAAATATAGTAGGACCCGGTCAGGATTATGAGAAAAGTGCAATCTTCATTTATGGCGATATGAACAATCTGACAGGCAATACCATTGAAAATGGTTGTATTCTTCTGGGACCCGAGAGAAGAGGCAATTTAATAGCCGAAAATAAGATATCAAACGGTGAAGGTAAAGGCATACATATTTCCTGTTGTGGATTTGATACAAATATAGTATCAAATAATACGATTTCAAATTGTTCCACTGGCATATACGAATATGATCAGGCAGCAGATATTCGTAATAACAGGATTACTGACTGTAGTTATGGGATTGAGCTTGCCCAAGCAAGTTCAGTAATTGACAATAATACAATATTAAACTGTGACGTAGGGATTCTTTTAGGAGAAAGTTGTTATGTTGACATAGTCAACAATAAAATAATGTTCTGTAAAGAATGCGGAATTTTTGATCAGGAAAACTTTGGCGGCCAACAAATTTATAATAATTATTTTAACAATATTCTAAATGTAAAGCTTGGACCTGGCGAAGGCGGGAATACCTGGAATACTTCACTTACTCAAGGTACTAACATTGCCGGAGGCCCTTATATTGGAGGAAACTTCTGGGCAAAGC
Organism: uncultured Methanosarcinaceae archaeon; assembly: GCA_963847185.1. GTDB lineage: Archaea > Halobacteriota > Methanosarcinia > Methanosarcinales > Methanosarcinaceae > Methanosarcina. The sequence continues at coordinate 147,386 of CAWJYV010000004.1, forward strand.
CAGATGGAACTGGGTTCTCCCAGACCAGTGTAGATATGGATGAGAACGGGATTGGAGACCTGCCTTATAATATTTATGAGGATGAATTTGATTATTTGCCTCTTGTATCTCTATCCAATCTAGTTATTCCAACTGCGAACTTTACAGCTAGTGCCACTAGTGGTACTGCACCTCTCTTAGTTCAGTTTATAGATCTCTCTGAAAATGCAATAGAATGGAACTGGAACTTTGGAGACGGAACTAACTCAACAGAGCAAAATCCGGTACACGCATACTCAGCAGCAGGAAACTATACTGCTACCTTGACGGTAAGTAATATGGACGGTATAGATTCGAAACTTTCTACAATTACTGTTTTTGGACCTGTGCCTCCTGTTGAAAATGCAACAAATGTTTATGCTCCGGTTAATGTTCAAATTGGAAATCTTTCACAGAATGCAAACGAAATAAACTGGAACATTGGATCTCAGCAATTGGGTAAAATTTTCGGTTGTAACGGGCAAAACGTTTTTGCTCCAGTTATTGTGCAAATTGGAAATCTTTCACAAAATGCAACCACAATAAACTGGAATATCTCAGCTTAAGATTGCTTTAAGCTGAGATCTAATAAGAAGAGAAAAAGTTAGGAATATCTACATGGGACAAAATCCCATGTTTAAATTTTTGATGGCCACTATTATGAAGTGAAAAACATGCGTGACGGCGTTACTTGGGAAGATGCGAATAATTCAATTCAATCTTTATCATATTAAGGCATAATTGATTTTTTGCTCCGTAAAGTCTCACAAAAATAGCTCCGTTTTGACCTGAAAGGTAGTTATTTCTTTAAATTTTAGCTAAACTTTGAGGCAAATTATTAACATATTCTTCAAAAATAGCTACGTTTTAATATTTTGTAGCTCTCATCTTTTCCATGGAAAGTGGGTTAGTTACTGCAGATGGAACCAAAGTCCTAACTGTAGAAATATAATAGTTTTATAAACGCTATTCCTGAATCAATGAAAGCGATTTCTGAGATTAACACAATTACAGGTCTTCGATACATCGAGCTTCAAAGGCCCTATGAAAATCCTCAATGGTACTACAAAGAAAGAAATCATTATACTACCTAGAGAAGCACAGAAAAAGGAAAAGCAAAAGTTTCCTAAAAGGACTATTGATAAATTGCCTACTACTTTTTCCTATGTGTTTTCTCATTTCCTAAATGCAAAAAACCGCCTTATGGGTCTTCATGGAACAAAGATTTAGCTAGGTGGTCAGAGAAAGCAGGTATAAACCCAAAAGTAGGACCAAAAACTCCAAGAAAGACCATGGAGAGCTGGATGCTAAAAACCGGAATCACTGAGATTGAAATATATTCTCGTGCTGGACATGACCCAATAACATCTCTAAAGCATTACCAGAGCCTATTTTTCACAGATTATGAAATAAGGGACATCGAAAAGAGGCTCATGGAATGGGGAATTCTTAGAAGGGGAATTTGAGCAAATGTTGCCCCTTGATACTAAATATTGGATGATACGCCAGAATATTACAATAGAAACATACTTTTTTGAGAGGTTTCTCAGGTAATGACACTCTCACCGGCTGCGAAGCAGACGGCCTTTCAACAAATATGTTTATATATTGTCAGAACTAGCTTCCAAAGTAAGAAGATACTGTATTGAAGCTTCTTCTTTGCGTCCTAATTCTTCGAGGAGAACTCCATAATTCCAATGTACATCTATATCATTTGGGTCGGCTTCTAGAGCAAGTTTATACTGTTCTTCAGCTTCCTCCATGCGACCTACTTTGCTCAGAAAAACTCCATAATCTGTATGTGTAGCTACATTATTTGGGTCGATTTTAAGAGCCAGCTTATACTGTTTTTCTGCCTCTTCTTTTCGATCTCTTTCTTTCATAAGCAGAGTCAATCCATTAAAACGTAATTAATATACTCCCCTTGATGAGTATTTTATTGTTTTAATGATTAAAATTATTGGTCATCTCCTAATTTTTGGCAGTGTCTCAAATTTGCTGTAAATTCTAAGTCAATTTTTTGTATACTGTATATAAAACTAATCTAATGATCTCAAATTTTTAACTTAAAAACCTCTTAAAATTTGTAATTTTACAGAAAAATTGGCACATTGCCAAAATCAGGGTTTTTCCTCTAAAATTTAAGCCGCTTGCTTTGTAATTTAACTTCATTAACCCTAAATTCAATCTTGAATTATAGCTCAGGTCTTTTCTTTTATAATTTCATTTCAGCCAGAAATTGACAACATTATATCGCAGGGTGCTTAAAAAGTAATAATATTTGACAACATTCCCGAAATCTTCGAATTATTAACTAATGAAAAAAGGAATATATGATTAATGGTCGTAATTAAAGAAAATCAATCCGCGGAGATTTTCCTATTAAACCTTAATAAAGACAACAAGAGTTAAATTTTCCTAATTTATGTATTTAAATAAAAAATGCGAAAATACCTGAATTTTAGTACAATACGATATATACATGTTTAGGAGAAGTGTCGATGGGATTCTTATCTAATTTATTTGGTAAAGATAAAACCACTGAATTTTTAGATGCTTGCAGATTAGGGCAGACCGAAATAGTAGAGAAACTTCTAAAAAGCGGCAAAATTGAGGTCAATTCTCAAGATGCAAGTGGTAAGACTGGTTTGATTTATGCGGCAGATATGGGACATAAGGATATTGTTAAGTTGCTCATTGAAAATGGTGCCAATCTGAATCTTCAAGAAGAAAATGGTAATACAGCTTTGATATCTGCAACAAAGATCGGACGTGATGATATAGTCTATTTGTTGATTGATAGCGGTGCGGATCTTAACATACAGGACAAAAATGGCGAGACTGCTTTGAAGTTTGCGGTAAAAGTAGGGTACAGGAATATTGTAGATTTGCTTCTTGATAATGCTACTAATCTCAATATCCAGGACAAAAATGGAGAAACTGCATTAATTTGTGCAGCAGACAGGGGACAAAAATCCATTGTTGAGGTGTTAATCAATAGTGGTGCAGATCTTAGTATTCAGGACAAAAATGGTGAGACTGCTTTGAATGCCGCAGCAAAAAAGGGACATAAAGATATTGTCGAGTTGCTTATTAAAGGTGGTGCTGACCCTAATATTCAAAATAAAAATAATAACATCTCTTTGACGTATGCGGCAGATAGAGGATTTAAGGATATTGTCGAGTTGCTTATTGAAGGTGCTGTCAATCTTAATATTCAAGAAGAAAATGGCCTTACGGCTTTGATGCTTGCGGCACAAACAGGACACGGGGACATTGTTGAATTGCTCATTAAAAGTGGCGCTGACCTTAATATTCAAGAAGAAAATGGCCTTACGGCTTTGATGCTTGCGGCACAAACAGGGCATAGGGACATTGTTGAATTGCTCATTAAAAGTGGTGCCGACCTTAATATTCAAGAAGAAAATGGTAACACTGCTTTAGAGCTTGCGGCAAATATGAGATTTAAAAATATTGTTGAGTTACTTGTTAAAAATGAAGCCAATCCCGGATCATAATTTTTCAGATAAAATTTTAAATTTAAGGGTTTTTATCTAAAGTAATTACCTCAGAAAAATTTAATTTTTCCCAATCAAAGTAGAAAAATACTCAGGATAATTGGCTGCAATTAACTTCCAAATGGAGCTTTAAAAGGATAAAACTTGCAAATATTGCCAGATAAATGAAAAAAGAAAACAAACTCAAATATATTTGAGAGAAAAGTTTTTATGAAAGAACTGCACTATTTTTATATAATATAATTTTATAACTTTTTCATAGAGATATAGGGGGAACTTCTCTGTGTTTAAGGGTAAAGTATCTCGCTCTGAACCTTCAATTTGACATTTAAGGTTACTTGCTGTGATATTTACCGGATGAGAACACATAGATCAACTTCCATCTTTTGAAGAAGAAAAGTAAACGAAATCGCAGTACAGACTATTTAAGTTTGGACTGTTTCAGAAGAAACTCGTAGAACTCACTCAATAAATGAGAACATAACGTCTGTTAAATCGGGGGGTTTAACTTGGAAGGGTATATTCTCATTAGCAGTGGGAATTGGACTTAAAAGCAACGATTTTGAAAATCTATGTATAGTGGATACTATGGAGGATGTATAATAATGCAAAACGCTATGTTTAAGGCACTAGGTATTTTTATAATAATTTTTTTTGTTATGTCAGTGACAGGAGCTGCAGCTACAAGCAGTGTCAGTAAACCAGTTGCAAAAGCAGATACTTTCTCTTTAAGCCCGAGTAAGAAATGTAGCGGTAATGTCCTGTCCAATGACAAAGGAAGTGGCCTGAAAATTGCTTCTACGGGGTACATCAAAACCGCAAAAGGTGTAAAAGTGTACCTCAAAAGCAACGGTTACCTCTGCTACTATCCGTCTTCCTCTTTTAAAACAGGTACTATAACTGACAGTTTTACATATAAAATAGTAGACAAATATAAAAGGTACAGCACTGCAAAGGTAACAATCTACTACAAATGCTCCTCAAGCAGCTCCACAAACTCTGGAACCCAGACAAAAAGCGTTGTAGAAGTAACCAAGCTTTCGCAGATAGACTCAGCCCTGAAGAATGGCCCGGTTCTTTTAAAACTTGGAGCTGAATGGTGCGGTCCATGCAAGGAAATGAAACCTGTTCTTGCTAGCCTGGCAACGGAATATGCAGGAAAAGCAACAATCATGTCCATAGATATAGATGACAGTCCTGACCTTGCCACCTACTTCGGAGTAAATTCTATTCCCGACATGGCTGTGATCGTGGGTACTCAAAACGGAAAATACGTTTACATGAAACAGGATGGAAAAGTCACTACGAGCAGATCCCAGGCCAGATTTACCGGAGTTACGAGTAAAAGTGCACTAAAAAAAGTTCTGGACCTTGGCGTTAAATACACAAAATAATAAATGTAAATCAGGGAAGCAATTGATATTTCTAGGAATATAGGGTATATCATATCAGGGCAATATCTTTAACGATGTATTCGAATGATATTGCCTGATTTCCCTCTGAGCAGAATCTTATAGGAACATTCATAGTTATTGATTAAAAAGCAATAATAGTCATTATAAATAATCTTTTAGATTAGTTTCAGTCTAATTGCAATTAATTGACATCGTCATCCATTAAAGCAAAACTTTTCGAAATATTATTCTTTGTATCTTTTTTAGCCCAATAAACGAAAGCAATTTAACAGCGATCTAAAAAAATTCTGAAATCAGACTAAATTATGTAATTGTGTCTTCGTTTAACATTTTTAATTTTAATTGAAATAATGAGCTCATCCCTAAACTAACTTTATTCCTACATCAATAAGGATTTTCAACTTGTTTTCATAATCAGAAGCACTATTAATTATTCCAAATTTGAGAGTTTTAAATAAATGTTCGAGTTTTAAGATCAGCTCAATCAATACACAATAATTACCTCAAATTTAGATTCTTTTTAGGCATTCTGCTAGCTTGTCGAAAGATTCGTTCCATCCCTGATGCATATTATTACGATCCTCAGCACTTATGCTCTTACTACCGGAATGTTTCAAGGTGAGCTTTGTCTTACCTTCACATTCTTCAAACATTACCGTCACAAGCATTTCAAGAGGCCAGTTTTCACTCATTCCATAGTACGAAGCAGGAACTGTATTGCCTTCCTTATCTGCAAAAGAGTCAGTCATAACGAGTCGCTCAGGCTCAATTATTTCACGGAAAACACCTTTACTCCAGAAATCCTGACCTCCTGGCGAGCGCATGGAGCCAAGGTATTCCCCTCCGACATGGAAATCGGTTTTGTAGACAGGTGATGTGAAGTCTTTTGGTCCCCACCAGCATTTTATGCTCTCAGGTTTAGTCCACACTTTCCATACGAGTTCACGTGGTGCATTGAAGATGCGTGTAATGATAAGATCCCAATTCTCAATATAAGCTGCATTGTTGCTTTCTGCTTTGCTTTCGACCATACATGTTCCCCTTTTGATGATTTCTGTTTCAAGATTGTTCTTGAATCTGATCTCAGTTTCGGATCAATTCTATTTTCATTAGATTATAAGTAGTTAGATAATAAATAAGCACGCTAATTCAAAAGATAAACGCAAAAACTTCATTTTTGGACTGAAATACGATGTCAGGATGGAATGATTCAGGATGGAAACTATGAAGTACAGTACCATTATTTTTGATTTTGACTACACACTGGCAGATGCAACGAATGGTATTGTAACAAGTTTTAACCACGCTTTTAGCAAGCTGGAGATTGCTGAATGTGACATTGAAAGCATTAAAAAAACCATAGGGTTATCTCTGGATGAAGCGTTCGTGGAACTGGCAAAAAATGAAAATAAAATATTAATAGATCGCTTTAGGAGTTTGTTCAGAGAGAAGGCTGATGAGATTATGTCAAAAAATACAGTGCTTTACGACGACACTATAAGTACATTAAAAAGATTAAAACTAAAAGGCTTCAATACGGGAATCGTAACTACAAAATATCATTATAGGATTGTTGAGACATTAAGCACACATGGTGTTTTGGACTTAATAGATATTATTGTTGGGGGAGAAGATGTTAAAGTTCCAAAACCGTCCCCTGAAGGCTTGTTGCTCGCAATTGACAGTCTTAACTCACGACGAAATAATGTGCTATATATAGGAGATAGTCTGGTAGATGCTAAAACGGCTTTAGCAGCAAACGTTGATTTTGCAGCAGTAACTACGGGTGTAACAAAAGAAAGCGAGTTTTTACAGTATCCATATATAAAGATATTAAAGAATTTGTCAGAACTTTTTAACGACAAAAATATTTTTATTTAACTGCCTCTAAATTTTTGGTTACTTAGTTTTTATCTTAATCTTCGATTTCTAAGCAGTTTAGAAATTTCGGACTTCTGTTTTACATGATGTTTTACAGAGAAGACAGAAAATTTAGTTATATACTCAAGAAACTAAATATATTAGTAAAGTCATAACTTATTGGTTAATTATGCCAGCTAGTGACCCAGATATAGTTGTGTGTCCAAACCCAAATTGTGAATACTATCTTAAAATTGAAGGGAAATCTATCATAAAACGTGGGAAATACAGGACAGGACATCAGAGATACTGGTGCAAGAACTGTGGAAAGTTTTTTATGGAAACAATAGGCACCTCAATTTATCGTAAGCATCTGTCAAAGGATGAAATAAAGTTAATATGCAGGTTATTTCTTGAAAAAAACGGTATTCGCAGCATTGAAAGAATTACGGGACACCATAGGGATACAGTAAGCCGTTTATTAAATGATACTGTAAAAAATGAAAAGACAGAAGAATATCTGGAAAAACAAATCGGACTGACGGCTAATGAGTGTCAGAAATTATGGATAGTCCTGGAAAAAAAGAGAAGTACTAAACGAAAGTCATCTTAAAAAAGGATACAATATTTTCTCCCAATATTAGTTTTTTGAATACCGGCACACGAGCATATATTATATGACACGCTTTACAATTATTCCTCACAAATGTCTAAATATGTGCACATTATTATAAAAATGTCCTAATTTTTAAAGAGATGAATACTGAATCTATATTTGCAAAATATTTTTCTTTTCTCCCTTTATGGGATAAATAATCAGCCTATAAGTTGAAACACATTAAGAACTTATTTCCCAGTTTAATTTTGGCCCTCAAGGGTGCTGAGCTTTATATTAAAGTTTTAATATATTTATATATATATTAAATACGTGTTTAAATATGTAGTTTAATGTGTGAATTGTTAGAGACTTTGGACACAAAAATTATATTCACTTCTACTAGTAGTAACTTCTGGAGTTAAAAACGATATTAAAAAAGTAATTGAACTCTAACCTTAAATGGCTCAGACCCTGAAAGAGATAAATCTGCACAGTTTATGGATTGATCATATGTGCAGATTTTATTCCTAAAAACAGTCAATTAGTCCTTCATAATTTGATATTCGTTACAGGATCCCAAAGTTTCCAAACTTCCTTTCTATCCAGTATTACAGATTTGGCTAGAATAAATTTTAGTCAGATAAAGTGCAAGCATTCGTTACTTTGGAAACTTTAACCATAAAAACTTCAATCAAATATTGGGGTACTATAAGAATTTATCAAACCCACAAGTATCATATATAAGGACGAGACATAGACTTATTACATTTTGAAAAAATGAGACGCTTGTGAGCTTCTTACAAAATTCTCAATTTGAGCAATCAATAGTTTCATACTTTCATACCTGACGGGCGCCTCGAAATCTTTAGTAAGCCGATTACAAAGTTTTGAATCTTGACTAAAAGAAAGGAGATAGAAGTATGAGTAGAAATAATGGAGTGAAGGCAATATCCCTTCTATTGGGAATACTTCTTTGCCTTGCATTAATGCAGGGTGCATTCGCCAAACAGGAAAAGTCTGACAAAGACGAAATAGAAAATGTCACAAACTCCGAACCGGAAAATTGCACTTACACGAAACATACTATAGATCCAAGTTACTATTCTGTGTACTTGATGGCCGGAAATAGCAAAACTTTTACTGTTAGTTTTACAAACGAAGGTAATAAAGCGCTTAATATCACACCGAAACTTGTAGATATCCCTTACAGCAATGTCGGCTTGAATGAGAATTGGATTACTATCACTCCGGCATGCGTAAAGGTAAATCCGGGCACAGGGCAGGCTTTTGAAGTTAAAGTAAATATCCCGGAAGACGAAAAAGCAGGGTACTATCAAACCTCCATAGTCTTTACCGATGATATTGCCCCATCAGTTGAAGGCTCCTTTGATCAATATATTAATGCAATGAATCTTGATGTAAATGTCAGGGCTCATCCAAAGCTCGAGCTTCAGTCAAACTCAATCTCTGACACTCTGGAAGCCGGAAAAAAATATGAATATATAATAAAAATGAAGAATGTGGCAGATGAAGATATTACCATTGATCCAGAACTAACTGAAAATGACTATTATGATTTGTATCGTGACTCTGAAAATTCTGATCTCAGTAGCGACATTATAGAGATCTCTGCACCTTCAACTATAAAAGCAGGTGAAGTAGCAAATATGACCATCCGAGTACCTGTCCCGGAAAGTACAACAGGAACTTATGATGGATACGTTGAAATGAACGTTAATGGGGAAATAAATGACGGATCTGTTCCGCAAGTCAATTTATATTTCACAGTTGCTAAAAACCCTGCAGTTCCTTATGTTAAAACCTTTAGCACCACAACTACTGAGCCGATAACGATTGAAGTTTCAACTGACACTTACAACTCGGATATGGGGCTCCGCATCTCTCCTATAAGGGAAAAGCCATCCTTTGAACTGAGCCTGAAATGCAATTCCAGCCCTGTTAACCTTACACTTGAAAAGATACTGAACAGTGGTACTGTCTATACAGGAGGGTACTCGTATCCCGAATGGGCAATGGATGAAAGTACAACCTATCAGAATAGTGGCAACCACTATGTGGAAACTTATACTATCCCAGGAACAGTAGGTGATTGGGAACTTACAATTCTCCCGAAGAATACGGAATATTTTGGATATTCGATAACTTTTGGAGATTCACAATAAAGGGCAGAGTCCGGAGTTAACGTAAAAAGTTAAATTGAGAATCTGGTAATGATTTAATGTCATTAAATGATTTAATGAATTGATAAGTGAAGAATTAAAGTGAAGAGCTAAAGTGAAAATGATTTAAAGCTACGGATTCAGCATAATTATTTCTGATTTTAGCTCTTCTCATTTTTAATGATTTTTTAGTTCTCCACTTTCTTGTTTTTATTTTGTTTCTGTTTTTTCCTGTTATTCAGCTTTAAGAGCTAATCCTCCCGCATCCCCCTTTAGTTTCATCGGAATTTTTCAGATTATTCTCTTAACAGTGTATTTATTCGATCAGCAAGAAATATGTTTAACAGAATGCCTGGTTTATTTGACCAGGATAAATAATTTTGATGTTTCTTAGTAACAAGAGGTAATTGTATGGATAGAAAACTGGTGTCAGGTATTATTTTATTTGTAATATTACTTGCAGCACTGCCTTTTTCAGCAGGAGCAACAGATAACGAAACTTACATTAAATATACGAGCTCTGGAAACGCTTTTGGTGCGGGAGACAACCTTCAGATTGACCAGGATATTCAGGGAGATCTGGTGCTTGCAGGCTCTTTACTTGAGATAAATGGAAAGACTGGTGACGATTTTATTGGTGCCGGCGGGGAGATAATTGTCAATGGTAACGTTTCAGGAAATGTTATTGTAGCTGGGGGTTCAGTAAAGATAAATGGCAATGTAGGCGGAGATGTAGCAACATTCGGAGGACAGATCTTCCTCTCCAGGGACAGCGTGGTTGAAGGGGACATCCTGCTGGGTGGAGGAGAAGTGACTCTTAACGGTATCGTTAATGGAAACGGCTCAGTGTCAACAAGTACTCTTCGGACAGGAAATGATTTTAAACTTAAAGGAAACCTTGAACTCGAAGCAGAAAACTACCCTGCCAATCTGAAAGATAATGTAGGTGGGGATCTGAATATCACAAAAACAAACGTCAATGAAGACCAGTATGAAGGCGTTTCTAAAGGATTCGGTGTTTTCTCGTTTATAATTGGATTACTTGCAGCTCTTGTTCTTGGTTTTCTCCTGATCTATCTTTTCCCGGATTTTGTAAATGAAGTTGCAAAAATTGTAAAAGGTTCAGCATTTAAGGCAGTACTAGTTGGTTTTTTGATACTTGTTTTCCTCCCAATAATCTCAATAATCCTGCTTATTACCCTCTTCGGCTGGAGCCTTTCGGTTTTACTCATCCTTTTCCTGGCAATTACCATTCTTATTGCTACAGTACCGGTAAAATTGCTTGCAGGAGAGGTTATTTATTACAAAATATTCAAAAAAGAAGCCGGAAAAATGGCTTATTATGCTCTTGGAACCCTTATGTTTGCACTTGCCTACGAAATACCTCTAATCGGAGGGTTTATACGCTTCATTGCATTACTTATTGGGTTAGGTGGAATAGTTGTCTGGATTGGAGAACACGCAAACCCAACAAGTTAACCGGGCTGATTTACAATATTTCTTTTTTAAGTTCTCTTTTTTAGCAAAAAGATATTTTGAAACTGAAGAAGACTTAAAAGAATTTAACGAAAATTTTAGGGAAGAACCTCTCCTCTATATTTTTCGATTCCCAATCTTTTAAGTAGATCTCCAAATCTTTCTCCATCAAGGCCTTCTCTTCTGTAATAGTTCAGGCTTTTTTCCAGAATCGAAAATAGCTGCTCCCCGTTTGCAAGTTCAAGAAGTTTTATCCCGTGCTCTGGCTGGCGTCCTCCCCTGCCTCCGACAAAGATAGTACATCCGGTCTTTTCTGCTCTTAAAGCATCTTTTCTGCAGGCTGAAATACAGACTCCGCAAAGGATGCATTTTTCACTGTCTATTCTCACTCTATCGTCCTGGATTTTTATAGCTTCCATTTTACAGGCTTTTTCACAACGTCCGCAGCTAACACAGTTTTCTTCAATAATTTCTGGTTTTGTTGTCCCCATGATTCCAAAATCATTGTCCTGAGGTCTTACACAAGCAGACGGACATCCACTTATTGCAATTTTTAATTTTTTAGGGACTGCCTCTCCGAAATATTTCTCATCAATTCTACGTGCCAGTTTCTGGCAGTCAATTAACCCATATCTGCAAACAGTATCCCCCTGACAGGCAACTACGGCCCTTACCCGCTTTCCTGAAGAACCCTCGAAAATTCCCTGCTTTTCAAGCTCTGAACTTGCTTCTGCAGTCTTTTTAAGTTTAACAAAAGGAATCTCAATCTGCTGCCTTGAGGTTATATGGATATATCCATAACCATATTTTTCGGCAGCATCCGCAATTTTTCGCAGTTCTTCTGAGCTCACCCTGCCGCCTACGACTTTAAGGCGCATTGAAAACATGTCTTCCTGCTTTTGGGGCAGAAAGCCTCTGCTTTTGAGTGAAGACTGGTCAATTTTTTTCTCAGTCATAGAAAGTCACTTCACTTCAAAGGCATAATTATTGATGTATATATAAATTATGACTGACTCTTACTTTCCGACTGAATCCGGTCTTCTGGCATTGTAACAAAATCAAGAAATGAATGAAGGAAATAGTTCGGGAAATAAAAAGATCTGAAGGGTTAGAAGAAAACAGAAAAATCAGAGAAAAGAAAAAACATTCAACTGAACAAGTACCATATAAAGCACCGTTCCACTAAAGATGCTAATCATAGCATTTCGCTTCCAGAAGTGCAGCCCTGCAACAACACCTATAGTAAACAGCTCCGGAATCCCGTATGGGGCTGAAAACCACCGTACGTCCTTTAAGCAATAAATTACAAGCAGCAGGAGAATCATCGGAGGCAGATTTTTTTCAATTGTAGAGAGCATTTCCGGAGGCTCTCTCGAGCCAAAACACATAAACGGAAGAGCTCTTGTTGCAAAGGTTGCAAGAGCTATAACTACTATTGTTACCAGCATATGAAGAGTACCAAGCATTATCTTTCCTCCCTTTCCTCAAAAGATTGTACAGCAGGCCGTAATGACGAAGTATTGGTTTTCCTGACTCCTTGCCTCAAACTCAAACTCTTCTGCACTGCTTTTTCCTTTCCAATCAGGACTAGAGTCCCAAGAATTATTGAAGAAAGCAGCATATTGTCAGAGTTAAAAAGTATGAGAGAAAGGATTCCTGCGCCTATTGCCACTATGAAAGGAAAGCGGGCTTCTGAACTGAAGTACTGCTCTATAGTTAGTACAACAAAGAGTGCGGTCAACACAAAACTCATGCCCTCAAGGTTAAAATCCATAAGGGAACCAAGAACAGCTCCGAGGACCGAACCTGTAACCCAGTAGAGATGATCGAGGGCCGCAATATAAAAGTAAAACCTTGACTTTGAGCCCTCTGAGAGTACCTCTGTAGTGGTCAGGAGAGCATAAGTCTCATCTGTCAAAGCAAAGATGAGATAAGGCTTAATCCTTCCAACATCAGAAAACTTATCCAGCAGAGATAGTCCATAAAAAGCATGTCTGAGATTTAGAAGCAGTGTAGCTATTATAAACTCTGTAAGCCCGGAACCAGCAGCAAGTAGAGCTACTGCCAAAAACTGTCCTGATCCCGCATAAATAAAAAGGCTCATGAGAAAAGCATATCCCCAGTGGTACCCTGCTCCATCAAGTAAAAAGCCGAAAGCCACTCCAAGGGGTATGTATCCGAGAAAAACTGGAATTGTGGTCTTGAAGGCTTCTCTGAAAAGGTTTTTATTATAATCGTCCACTTCCCGTTCAGTCCCAGTTTTGGCCATGTTATCTTTCTTCTGCTATACTTGTATGATAGTTTCTTTCGAAAAATGAAAAACAAAAATTATATTTATACTATATATTCTTTGTCAGCACAGATTTATTTTCAGAAATAAAATTTTCAGGAATAAAAACCCTTAATTAATTGAAATTAAGTCAGGCAAAACCGGCATCTTTTCTAAGAGAAAAAATTGTAAGGGGATGCATCGACAAAAGAAAGTAAATATGAGATTGTTTCCAATATGGAATAAATTTCTTGCAGCTTAATCAATGAGTGCTTCATTAATGTTTTTCTTCGCTCCGGCTCTCACCGGTCGCAAAAGCGACCGGCTTTTTCCTGAAAAAAAACAAGAAAACGCAAGCGTAAAAAATACATTTGTACCAAATGGTGACAATTAGAATGAGAGAGTTATCGGCAGTGTGTAGATTTTTCTGTAAAATCACAAATTTCGAAAAGTTGTTGAGCAAAGAATTCTATATCTGAAGATTAATTAGTCTCATCTTACACAAAAAATTGACTTCAAATTACAGCAAATTCGCTACACTGCCGAGTTATCTGTTCATGTTTTCACATTTCTCCATATCATCTTTCAATTTTTTTCTCTAATTTTCCCCTATATGGACTTTTAATTTATAGAATATTTCGGAAACAGCAGAATAGGCTCTAAGAGCGGGGCCATGTTATGTTTTTTGTATGTATTTTCTAATGTTGCTCTGTTATGCAATTCCACTTTATCAATCACTTTCAATTTTCAAGGAGTAATCGTACATTTTCATCTTCCTAGTAACCCCAGCTCGACCAGCTATTAGAGGATATCGCCTTGCTCTTGAATTCAGGCTGTGACTCCAGATTTTCGTAATATCTGTTTTTTCTGGCAAGAAGTATATTCTTATCAATTCCTTCTTTCTCAAGTTTTTCCTGTGCAAATTCTCTGACAATTCTATGCTCTTTGTAAACTATCTGATTATATCCCTGGTTTTTTGAGATCATATCCCACTGAATAAGTTTTGTAAGCGGATCCCTTATGGAATGGCATTCTTCTTTTTCGGTCCCCATTATCCATGATAATGCTTCAACAGGCACGGGATCTTCATAAATAGAAGCGCAGAGAAAAAGTCTTTTTGCGGATCTGTCCAGTTTTGAAAAGGATTTTTCCAGCGCAGTAAACTCGATAAAATCCTCTTTTAACTGTTTCAGGTCAAGCATTAAACTGTCTACTCCCTGAACAGCAGCAGATTTTGCAAACTGGCCTATTGTCGAGGGGTGTCCACCTATTAAATCGTATATCTCTTTTTTTTTCGGAATACCCAGGTCTTCCAGCACTGTATAGTTATTCATCAACCAATTGGTCTGTGGAAAACTAAGTTCAGGAAGGGAAATGTGTTCTATACCTTCTGGAAGTTTTCCTTCCAGAGGATCGAAATCATAACAAGTGGTAATGATAAATTTTGTATTGCTGACAGTATTATTTAAAAGATGTTGTAGAAATTCTCTGAGTTCAGGATTTTTAATTTTATCTCGATCTTTATCTAAACAGTCTTTAAAACCGTCTTTAAAACCGTCAAATATTATTAGAAAACGTCGTTGATTAAATACACTTGCCAGCACGGAAGTTATGTCTTCAAGATTAGTCTGGTGACCCGGTGATATCTGCGGATTTAAGATCTGGTCGAGCTCAGATATTCCTTTCATAATGAAGAAGTTGTTAATCTTTCCCAGGATGTCTTTAGGCTGTGTAGCTAAGTTACACTCCATTCCAAAAACCCCCTCGAAATACTCATTCATTTTTAGTGCGAGCCTGGTTGCAAGAACAGTTTTTCCCATACCAGCTAAACCGTAAATAATAGCTGCACGCTTTATATCGGATTTGAAGCCCTCTTCCAAAATTCGAAGCTCTTTTTTCCTGCCAACAAAGCCCTTATTCATCACCTGCAAATCTGGCAACATCATATTGCATTCAATTTTGGCAGGTTCTGGATTTATGTTTCCTACCCTTACGCAGTTGCAGTCTGATAGATATAGCACCGGTGTTGCGAAATCAAAACCGTTGCTCTTTTCCGAATTCTTCATCGTTATTCTTGCTTCATTAAGTGCAATGTCAACAGATTTTCCGCTTGCAATCGTCCTGTAAAAAGTGTCTGCAAACTGAATAGCTACCTCGTCAAGTACAGAATATTGCATAGCCACAACAGCAGGAATTCTTCTTCTTGAGAGCATACTGGCAAGGTCACTGAATGCTTCTTTATTTGATCCTTTAGCTGAATTACAGGAACTGAGCACAACAAGCCTTATGCCGAGGTCTGAAAAAAGATCTGCAAGAACTTTGTTATCTATCAATCTGGCTTTTCTGTCTTTGGATTCAAATACAAGGTGACTTCTCCCGTTAATACTTATTCCATGTCCTGTGAAATGTACGATGTGATAATTTTGTTCATTAAGATAGTTCTGAACATTTTCAAAAGTAGCATCTTCAGTAAAATAAACTTTTATTTTTTGCTCTCTATCAAGCTTGTCTACAGCTTCAAGGATAATTTCCTGTTCTTTTTCAGTGTTTAGAGATGGAACTCTGGGGTCATCAGGATTCGAAATTACTACTAGCATTCGGAGAACCGAATCTATGAGTTGAGCTTTGGTTTTCTTTGCCTCAGGCGGGAGCCTTGAGAGCAAAATGCTTCTTCTAGTGGTTAAAAAATTTTCTCCGTTGTGCAAATATTCCCATGGCAAAGATGCAATTTCAGGAACATTCTTATTGAACTGCATAGAAATCCGGAGTCCATTATTCTCTTCCTGGGCTTCGTTAAAACGTTTATTGAAATAGTCTCCCAATTCCCCTGAAAATAGAGTATCGTATAATGTTTTTCCAAATTCTATATGAACTGTTTCTTCAGGCTGAGGATTGGGGATTACAGCTTTTTCTTCAATTTGATCCAGCATCTCAACAAGTCTAGAGTCACGCTTTAGTTCAAAATCTCGAGTTGCCACAACACTTTCATTTTCCAGAATTGAAGCCGTATATAGATCACAGAAGCCTTCAGGTCCTTTTGATATTTGTAGTTCTAGAGGATAATACTCCATAATAACCACCTTCTCAGTAACAAAAATCAGAACTTATTTAATTTATAGTTATTGTTTTTGTCGTCACCCCTGACTATAAATATAAAAAAGCAGTTGTTTCAAAGAAGGGGTGATAAACAAAAATATTCAAAAAGGAGTGATAACAAAATTGGAGAAAAGTGAGATGAGGGTATATTTTTATTTCCCGAAGCCAACGGGTTCTACAACTCTCAAGCATAGGACAAGAACGCCCGATAGATGGTGTTCAGTTTCCCCTTAAATAATTTCAGCCAATTTCCCCACGAAACACTGAAGATCTGGATAGTACTGTTTTTACTCCGTCTTTTCTTCTTCTGGCATATAGCACCCGAAATACGTATTTTGCTCGACTTTTTTCAGGACATTATTAATGCTCTCAAGCGCTGCTTCCATTTTTTCCATTCTCTTCTCAATTTCCTCGACTTTGGTAAGAATTTCCTGTTCAATCATAATATCTCGTCCCGTATACCTATTACATTTATTCACAATGGTAGTGAAAGTTTAATTACCCTTTAATAGGTCTTGCAAGGTTCTTATATACGTCGTCAAGGTAACATATTAGATTTAAATAAGAAGCAAACCGCGTTGCCAGTCATTGATTATTTTGGTGGCTGTCCTTGTTTCATCTACTTCACCTTTTTTTTGCAGGAAATTGCACTGCCTGCCTATAAGTTTAAGGACATCGTAAGTCCCTTCGGTTTCTATTTTTATCTTATAGAAAGCTTCAAGAGCGGGTTTGTTTTCAGCCAGGAATTTTTCGATTATTTTCAGGGCAACACCAATTTGGTCTTTTAGATGAGTTGAGTCCTTTATACCCATCAGGCCCTGCAGGTATTCATCGTTTTCGTCAAAGGGAATCACTCCTGGGGTATCAATAAACATAATTCGTGAACCTGCATCCACGTGCTGGACTCCTTTTGTGTGACCGGATATGGAAGATGTGCCTGCTCTGTGCCTGCCTGTTACACTATTGATTACCGAGGATTTGCCTACATTGGGATAGCCCAGAATACCGACAAAGATATCGTGCCCTTTTATGCAGGCGGATTCAAGAATCTGGTGCCTCAGCATCGTCGTTCCTGACCTGTCTTTACTGGACACAAAAATAGTAGGTGCTATTTTCGAGAGACTAATTTTTGTTTTCTCAAGTTTTTCCCT
Organism: uncultured Methanosarcinaceae archaeon; assembly: GCA_963847185.1. Lineage (GTDB taxonomy): Archaea > Halobacteriota > Methanosarcinia > Methanosarcinales > Methanosarcinaceae > Methanosarcina. Next base: position 164,967 of record CAWJYV010000004.1, read on the forward strand.
TGATACAAGGTCGCATTTATTAATAACGATTATAAAAGGTTTTTTTAGGCGGATTATCTCACGCTCTACTTCGCTGTTTCTTGTTTCATCAGGAAACCGAGCATCTATGACTTCAAGAAGGACATCAGCTTTTTTAATAACTTCTTTTACAAGTGTTTTATAGCCGGCCATATACTGCGGCTATGGTACAGGATAATATATGAATATATAGTGAGCTCACCAGTGTCGCGTCGATCATCAAGAATTGAAAAATTCTAAATGATTGTAATCGAATTTATACGACATTTTATCGCTGACGCGACACCAGTGCATCGATTATTAATTAATTCCTGTTATCTTAGATTACAATTCCACCAGTAGAAAAAAGAAATCCAAAACCATAATTTTTACGTTGTCTGTCCGAACAAAGACTGTAAGCTCTATGGCCTTATTGATCAGGACAATATTACTGGAAATGGTACTTACATAAGTCATGGAAATAAAACAAGAAGATATCTTTTCCATGAATGCGGCAAAGCCTTTTGAGACCACACAGGCACTTTTTATCATGATCTTCACAAGATGAGATACTATTGAATTAGCTCTGAAGATATCTATGAAAGGGATGAGCATTGAAGACATTGCCGATGTTTCAAGGGTACAGTCTGCCAGTGTAAAACTATGGTTAGCCCGTCACAGATGGACTGAAATTTGCAGAGAAGCTCTTTTAAAACAATTTGGAGTTATAGAAGCGCACCCAGATACTGGGAAAAGCTATCTGGAGAAGTATGAAATTTAACCCAGGCAACGGGGTGTGCCTGGGTTATGGGTTTTTTTTTTGGGTTTGGGTTTGGGTTTGGGTTTGGGTTTGGGTTTGGGTTTACGGAATATGATTGTAGTACAGCTTGTACGATTAATAGAATGGTTCGTCAATATATATTAGAGCGGTCATCTAATCAAAAAAAATTAACTGTAAACATGTTTGAGTGAAAGATCGCAGATATAAATGCAAAATAACTATTTTATTAATTTTCGATGAATATAAAGAATAATTCTGAAGAGGTATATTACTTTACTAGATCTCTTTTGCAGTTTCATCTACAAGTGTTATGGGTTATACTCAATATACAGTTTTATTGTCCCTTTTTTGAACTTTCTATAAATTCCACAGTATGTCTTATCTAATTCTTTTGTGCAGGTGTATGAATCAGCTCGATAAGCGGCACATTCTGAGGCATATTCACATTTTGTGCAGGATATTTTTGTTCTTCTTTTAACGATTTATTCAAAGTTTGGTAGCATTAGTATTCATTTGCCTTTACCTTATTTTGCATAATTCAATTTTATATATCAGTATTCATTTATTTGCGTTCTGTTGGAAATGCCCGCGAGCAGGAATCAGTAAAACAGGAAACAAGATAGGCTTTGTTAATCACATATTTCTGGACTTTCAGCCAGCTTCAAAAGCTTTTGACCACCTTGAGGTATTTCACAGGCTTGGCCTTCGAGTTCCCGAACCCGTTGAGTTCTGCCAGAGCCTCGGAATCAAAGCCAGTCCATTGAGTGTCAGTAGAACTCTTGCCTTACTGAACAGGGAAAAATTTGAAGAAAATAGAAGAATTCCTCAGATCTTTCCGAATGCGGAAGAAAATACCGGTGCAAAGGAAATTTTCAGGATCAGCTCTGCCTGGAATGATCATTCCATACATGCAGTAAAAACTCCTTCCATACCCGTAATAAAGGCTCCTTCTATAAATGCAGTAAACGACCCTTCTATAATTTCTATTCTGGATATGTGGTCTGGTTATGAGAAAAACAGAATGGTACTGAAAGGGATAAATCTGGAAATTAATAAAGGTGAGAGGGTTGCGGTTATGGGCACAAACGGCTCAGGAAAATCAACCCTGCTTTTACATCTTGCAGCCATTCTCAAACCACATAAAGGAAGTGTAAAGGTTTTTGGAGAGGATACTAAATCCAAAAATCCGTATTCCTTTGCAGGAAGAGTCGGATTCGTGTTCCAGAACCCTGACCTCATGCTCTTCTGTGATTCGGCTGAGGAAGAAACAAGATTTGGACCTGTTCAGTTAAAGTACAACAATATTGAGGAACGGATAAGAGACTCTCTTGAAGCAATGTCAATTCTGCATCTCAAGAGTGAACTTCCTCAGGCTCTGAGCCGGGGGCAGAGACTCAGGACAGCCGTTGCTTCCGTACTGTCCATAAATCCCGAAATTATTCTTCTTGATGAACCCACAACAGGGCAGGATAGAGTGAATATAGAACAGATGATGAATTATTTCAAAAATAATAATTCGACACTGGTTTTCTGTACCCATGATATTGAGGTAGCTATGTCCTATGCCACAAGAATCCTGGTGATGAACGAGGGGCAGATTATAGCAGACGGGAAGGGAAAAGAAATTATAAAGAACACAGAAATTCTCAGAAAGGCGTCCCTTACCCAGCCCCCTATTGTTGAGATTGCTAATTATCTTGGTGTAGACGCCTTTTCAGTTAAAGAACTTGTAGAAATGCTGACATGCAGAAGGGCTGAAGGGATAAGTGTTGAAGCGATAAAATGTTGAAGTGATTAAATACTGAAAGTGATAAAATGATAGGTGCCAGATCAATTGCAGAACCGACAATTAAAGATACAATCATTCACAGAATGGACCCACAGGGCAAAGATCCTTATCCTGATTTCTACCGCATTTGTCGCAGTTACCCTTGATAATCCAAAAACTATGTTTTTGTTGTTTCTGATCGTACTTTCCGGATTTGCGCTTGCAAGAATGCCGGCAATAAAGATCAAGACCCTGGCCTTATTACTCGCACTTTTGATCTGGGGAACTATTTATTCTCAGGCTCTCTTTTATTCTCAACTTCCAAGAACTGTAATTTTTACCATAATAAGTCCTGATTTTCCGGTTCTGGGCTGGCTGACCAGCGGAGGGTTGTTCATATACGAGGAAGGGCTCCATCATGGTGCAATTCAGGGCCTAAGATCGGCTTCAATCCTTTCTCTCGGGCTGTTGATGTGCTGGACTACGGATTCAAGGGATATGCTAAACGGGCTTGTAGGGCTCAGGGTCCCCTACAGTGTAGCATTCATGGTGGTCACAGCAGTCAGGTTCCTGCCAATAATAATCACTGAAGTAGCGACTGTAATTACAGTCCAGAGGCTCAGAGGGTTTAATCCGAAGAAGTTTGGATCAGGAATAGTAAAAACATCACTTAATATACTGACTCCAACTCTTGCAAACTGTGTAAGAAGGACCGGAACTCTTGCAGTTTCAATTCAGAGCAGGGCATTCAGGGCAAATCTTGAAAGGACATACCTCAAAAAGCTGAAGTTTTCGGATCTTGATAAAGCAGTGGTTGCAGTCTTTATTTTTGCAGCCATAAGTATTGTTACCATAAAGCTTCTTTACAATATGTACACAAGTGGAATTTATTATACTTCAGGTTTAAGGCCTGTTTATGCAATTGCAAGGGGATACCTGTGATAGAAATAGAAAAATTATCCAGATCCTTTGGAAACCTGATCGCGGTTAACAATCTCGATCTTAATGTTGGAAACGAGATCTTTGGCCTTCTGGGTCCCAACGGGGCTGGTAAGAGTACCACGGTTATGATGCTTACAACTCTACTAAAACCAAGCAGCGGCACTGCAAAAGTCTGCGGGTACGATGTAGTAAAAGAGTCAAAAAAAGTAAGGTCAAAGATAAGCTATGTCCCTCAGGACATGGCAGTTGACCGAAAACTCACAGGCAGGGAAAATGTACTGCTTTATGCAAAACTCTATGGAATCCCGAACAGAAATTCAAAGGTAGAAGAAGTGCTTGAAATGATGGGGCTTTCAGACCGTGCCGGTGATCTTGTTGCAACATATTCAGGAGGGATGAGAAGGCGCCTTGAACTTGCCCAGGCGCTCGTGCACGAGCCTGAAGTTCTGTTCCTGGATGAACCCACCCTTGGACTGGATGTGAGCGGAAGAAGGAAAATATGGGAGCATATCAGGATGCTTAAAGCAGAAGGCATGACTATATTCATGACCACACATTACCTTGAAGAGGCAGAAAAGTACTGTAACAGAGTTGCCATTATTGATAAAGGTAGAATTGCAGCTGTTGGTTCTCCTGAAAACCTGATAAGTTCCATAGGAGAAGATGCTTCCCTTAATGATGTTTTCCTTGAGAAAGTCAAGACCCCTGAGGAACAGGCAAGTTTCAATTCAACCCAGTTTAGAAACCTTCTGAGGCGGAGATAATGAGAGCAGTATTCTACTATTTTGAAAGAGATCTTGTAAAATGGCTGAGAGGGAAAGTGACAGTTATCTCTTCACTTATAATGCCAGCAGCCTGGCTGGTATTTGTCGGGATGGCCCTGCCCACGAAGTTTACCGATAATTATATTCAATTTATCACACCTGGCATTCTTGTCATGACCATGCTTTTTTCTTCCCTGCAGGGCGGATCCCTTATGATTTTTGATAAAATACTGGGTTTTTTGAATAAATTCCTGGCAATGCCTTCTCCACGGGAAAGCATACTGTATGGAAAAATCCTTTTCATTGGGGTAAGAGGACTGATGCAGGCAACTGTAATCCTCCTGATAGCCACGCTTCTTGGAGTAAGGATATCGAACCCCGTAAGTATAGTTCTGATATACCTTACACTTTTCATGTTTTCGGTATTTTTCTCTGCTCTCTCAACCATGATAGGACTATACTTGAGTGACCATGACAGCTATTCGGCTGTGAACAGCATGATCAGCATGCCGTTATTCTTCACAAGCAGCGCACTTATGCCTTATGAGGTCATGCCTTCCTGGCTAAGGACACTGGCAAGACTTAATCCGGTAAGTTATGCAATAGACAGCACAAGGATACTATTTGAAGGAGGAATACCTGTTAATGGGCTTATAGGCCTTGCCATAGGAGCCGGAATTATGGTGCTTCTCGGCACATATCAGTTTCGGAAGGCATTTGTATAAATAAGTGCCGATTTTTTTCCAGTCTTGTTTTATCCTGAAATGATTTCGCAGATTCAAAAAAATTTAAAACTTCAATACACGACACAACAGAGGGCGCCGCAAAATATTAACATAGAGTAAATTCCAATTACATCTTGGTATTTGGAATGACCATGTAACATAAAACAAATTCGAAGTTAAAGTAAAAATAATGGGTTGCTTATATACGATAAATAACTGGAATAAAAGAAAATTAAAAAGTGAAATAATTTCAGGATAAAACACAGTTGAACCATAGATAATTTCTATAAAATAATAGTGGGCATTAAACCCACACAATAGAAACGCTCTTGTCAGCAACAAGTGAAACATTGGCTAAAAGAGCAATAGGGCCACTTATTTTGTAAGTACGTCCACTTTTAAGATGAACGCTGTTAAGTTTATTCTCATTTGCATATTCAATGGCTTTATTAATTTCTACCTGATCGTCTGTGCCGTCACAGTTGAATTTGCCAGTACCATCAGTTGTAACTTCAATTTTGTCTAAAATAATAGTTTCATCAGTGACAACAATGTAGTCTTTTTTAGTTGTAGTTATACTTCCATTTTTATTCTTAATTGTAAGACTTACAGTGTAGACACCAGGGTTCTTGAATGTATGTACAGCGGTAACAGCATGTTTACTGCAGTAGTCACCGGACGTCTCTGGCTCAAAAATCCAAAAATACCCGGTTGGATTGCCAGTTGTAGTGCTTATGAAGTTGACTGAGAGAGGAGCTTTGCCAGTTACAACACTGGACTTAAAGTCAGCTGTAAGTTCTTCTACTGGTGTGTTAGGGTCAGTCTCTACAGGTCCTTCAGGCTTTGAGTTACCTTCAGCACCATATCCGTAACCCTGCTTTACCCAATAATGCTCATCCTGTGGGTTAGCATCAAGTATGTTATCAATCATTTTTGGAGTTCCACCACGTACCCATCCGCCAGGACAGTCCCACATAACACAGTTCTGGACAGTCAGTGAACCTGAGGCATGCACATATTGTATAGCAGCGTTTCCGGTAGATCCATGCATGTTCCTTATGATACAGCGATCAATTACGTTATTGTTCTGAGAATTTTCAATTTCAATTGCACACCAGCCAGAATGAGTATTGTCGTAGATAGTACAATACTCAATAAGGCAATTAGATGCATTGTCAAGCCTTATACCTGTATTAGTCTGAACATCAATTTTGCAGTTAGAAACTTTTGAGTTTTTTGTTCCGCTAAGAAATTCTACAAAGTCGTGCCCAACAGAGAAACTAAGACAGTCATATACTATAACGTTGTTTCCACGATGACATTTTATACCATCATTATAGAGGTATCTCTGGAAATACAGATCATGTATCTGTACATTACTACAGTCTTTAAGCAAGATACAGTTTCTTGTTTCCCCACGTCCGCCATCACCAGTTCCAGTTGCCGTGCTTGTGAATTTCAGGCCACAGATTTCAAAATTGCTAATTCCATTGCAATAGATCCATCCATTCGATTCTTTTCCACTTCTAACTCCACCGGTAGTTCCTCCACCTACGAGTATAGTGTTATTGTAATTTTCTCCCTGTAATAAAATACCACTTTTCATTACCAGTCGGTCAGCAAGTGCATAAGTGCCTGCATGAACATAAACTGTGTCACCAGATTTTGCATCGTTTACTGCACTCTGAATTGTACTATATGTCTGATCAGATCCAACGTGTAATATACTCATATTTTATCCTCCCCATTTTATGAGTCATCAGATTTCAAAACTCAAAATTTGCTTCTTTAATAGTATTTTTTGTAGATTAACCAGGTTTTTAATCATGAAGATTTCAAAAATCTTAACGCTAATAGCAAAATGAGTCTGGACCAAGCTCTTGGTCAAGGCTTTTGACAGGCACTATTAAACTATATGAATAAATGGTATATGTAATTGCCGAATATAAGATATTTATTAATATTAATACGTTGAATAAAAATAGTATAAGAATATTTGTCAATTCTTACAGAGATACACCATTGAATAAATTAAATAAGAGCTTATCCGAAAAGTGGTTACCCACTATAACTTTCACAATCTGCGATATGCAAAACAGGGACTGAGACTCTGAGATTATAGACCTATTGTAACTTTTCAACATGCATTAATGACTTTTCGGATAGGCTCTAATGTCGCATCAACAGCAAAATGTCGTGTAAAATCGATTGTAACTATTCAAAGCTGTCAGATTCTTGAGGATTGACGCAAGACTAGTAATGATTTTTATGAAATCCCATTAATATTTTCACCCAACAAACTTTAACTTTATAGAAAAGAGACTTATTGAGTGGGGAATTCCAGGAAGGATGATTTAAAAATATCGATAAAGTACAAGATACTTACAAATATATAAATAGAGTGTGACCGCTAGTTTTGTATGGAGGCCATAAATGGAAGATAAGCACGAAGAAGTTGAGAGGGACTACATAGAATTCAGGAAAGAAGTCGAAAAGGAAGAGCATGGAAAGGGTGAAAAACAGCGCAAAAAACCAGATAATGGAAGAGATTCGGAAACTAACAAATGAAGGATAATACCTTTCCACATATTTCACTTTTTACGCTATTATATCAGACTATTTATAAATAAAATCTAGCAAGTTTGTAAATTTTGTTAACTCAACAAATAGAAACGATATCATTTGAAGTCTGCTATGTGTTTGAGTTGAATCTTATTCCAAAGACTATGCTACTCTTTTGAAAACAGCTATCGGGGAACCGTATAGTTGAAAACAAATCTTTTACTTTCGACAACCTTACATGTGAAAAAATTATCAGACAGACATGCTATATATTGATATTTTTATCCAATACATGTATATATATAACATGAGCTTCATATATAGGATTATTACAAAATATAATGTTTTAGTATTTTCTGTTTTTTGAGAGATTAAACTACTGAAAAATGACATAAGGAGTATTTATGGAGTTTATGGATTCTTCGATAACATTTAGGCAAAAAAATTTAGTAATAAAGTCTCTTAATTATATCGAGAGGCATAAAAAAATTAATCAGTGTTGCAAAGAATATTGCAAAAAGAACTGGACTGACCTGTCCTTTGATGAAGCAAGTAACTTAATCAGGATGCTTGACAAGATGGCTTGGCGGTAATTATTCTTAGCTTCTATGGTTTAACCTTGAGGTTAAAACATCCTACAAATTATTCTAAACGCCTACAATGAATTTTGTTATGGTCTTGGTATAATTTTGTATTCCCTTTTCTTGGAATCATTTAGATCCAATTCCAAGGAGACTTTTATTATTTTCTGTTTTTATTGATTGTAGTCAATTGCTAGCGGAATCAATGTCCGGATAGGAAAAAACTATACCCACCAAAATGACCTCGAATATTGGCTCTGTATTCCTCTAAGCCAGGATTTTTGTTGAGTCAGGAGTATAATGATTACCTTTGGACTTTTTACCCTTAAAAGAAGACCTATTGTCTATGTTTTCATCCATTCTGGGCTTCATCTCAGGTCTAAACTGCCCCAAAAAAAGGCAACTATTTTTAGGCCAAAGAAAAATCAACATTCTCGAATTTAGTCCTTGCTTATTCCGTGACTTACATGAACGTGCGTAAATTCCCTTATTATTATATAGGAGCGCCGTCCGACTCTTCCTCTTTTACTTATTTCAAAATTATATTTTCAATTTCAGTTCCCAACTTTCTCTGTCTTCTTTATGAATTCCTTCAAAAATTCGTATTTTTGTAAATAGAAAGTAAAGAAGCTGTTTTAACTATATGCAGAGGCTTTTACTCTTTTCTACTTCGTTCATGCCGAAGTTTACCCCGGGGAAAAGTAAGGCAGTTTATCTAATTTCATGGCAATTAACTGGTTGAGCAAGATGTCAATCGATCAAATTTTAATTGGTAAGTTTTCCTTCATGACCCGCCTCTCGCAAAAAGTTTCGAGCTCTATGACCGGAAAGGGTTGCTTGTTCCGGAAGCAGAAGTAATTAAAGGTATATTTTATCTTTTTATTAGCCTATAAGCTCTTCAAGCACCCAAATTTGCCTATGTAATCTAGAAAATGGAGTTTATTTCTCTTCCGATAAGTTTTCTAAGGGATCTTACAATATTATCTGTGATAACCTTGTATCTTCAAAGGTTATGTAAACCAGATGGCTCTTATGCACTAACCTGATTCGAGTGTTTGACGGAAAAAAGTTGGCTTGAAAGTGATCACTAAAACAAGAAGATGGGGATGTTGTAGGCCGGCTCCTTGAATTATTTTTTTATTTGGGAGTGTTAAGAGGTTGACGCAGTCGGAGAGTAGTATGGGGAAACTACTATCTTCGGGATAAAATAGACAAGTAGCTGTTTTTAATTGAGTGTAGAGGCTCTGGGAGAGTTAGAAGAAGCTAGATTTTGGCACTGACTACCCCGTTTCTTACAGCAAGGTGCGTGAGTGCAACTTTGATTCAGCTCTTTAATATGTATTTTCACCTTTTTACTTCTTTCTCGCATCCTAAGCAAATTACATCTGCCATAGTCCTAGGGTGCTTAATACAAAGTCCTCCGTATTTGCATTGAACTATTAATTTTATTCCATCATTTACCAAATTGCTTTTATCTCTCTTTCTTTTTATCATAATTTACCCTATTCTACCTCTCTAACTCGTTCTGCCAGCTTATTAAGCTGCTCCTGTCGTCTAGCAAGGTCATCTTTAAGTTACTTCATTTTCTCTTCCTGCTTTGCGGTTTTCTTATAGAAGCCATCTACAATGTCCAGGGTTATCGCTCGTAGCCAAATGGACTAATATTAATATATCCCGGACGGCTCCACATTCATCTGTTTAAGTTAGGACAATACCTTATTTTTTTGTCTCCTGCTTCTCAAACACTTAAGAATCAACTTCATCATCCCATTTCTGGTATTGCTCAACCCTTAAACAAAAGCTACATGACAAATGACACTTCTCCGATGAACATGGGCAGGCCAAGCACAATCCGGAAGTTTGTTAGGTTTTGTCATTGTATTCAAAAGTTATAATCACATTTCCCTTCTTGTGCCCTTTCTCAACATACCTGTGAGCCTCAGCGATCTGTTCCGGCGGATAGCGCCTGTCAATGACCTGTTTTATCTTTCCGGCCTCGGCTAGCTCTTTGAGGAAGAGCAGATCTTTCACCTTTTCGCTTGCCGGTCTCAGACCCGTGGCCGCAAACATTGCCTTTTTGCTGCTAAACTTCGAGGTCCATATCGCCTGCAGCATTATTCCCGGCGAAGGGAAAGTGGTAAGATAGACCCCTTCTGGCTTTAGTGTATTTTTACATCGTGAAAATGAGCTCCTAGCCACGACGTCAAAAATGATATCGTAGGTCTGGCTGCTTCTGGTGAAATCCTCTCTGGTGTAATCTATCACCTTATCAGCACCAAGCGATCTGACCAGCTCCAGATTCGCTGTACTGCATACGCCGGTCACTTCCGCCCCATAGTATCTGGCAAGCTGCACCGCAAGAGTGCCTATGGACCCGGAAGCACCATTGATGAGGACTTTCTGCCTGCTCTTAATACTTGCCTTGTCTCGAAGGAAAGGCAGTGCAGTCAGTCCGGCATAGCAGACTGCAACGGCTTCCCCATAGTCCACGTTGGCTGGTTTTATTGCCAGCGCCGCTTCCTCGGGCAGGCATTTGTACTCCGCATGAGCACCAAAAGCAGTACCGCCTGATCCGAAAACCTTGTCCCCCTTCTTGAATCCCCTTACGTTTTTGCCTGCAGCCTCAATTTCTCCGGCTATCTCGTCCCCCGGTATGAACTTCGGCTTAAGGAGGCCGGTGAATAATCTTGAAATGAAGGGGTCACCTTTTCGAAAAGCGACATCTGCCGGAGTTACAGTTGCCGCTTGAACCCTTATCAGCACTTCATTATCCTTGGGAACAGGCTTTTCAATCTCGGCCAGCCGAAGAACTTCCGGCGGACCGTATTTTGTGCATATAATTGCCTTCATAAATATTCTTCCTGATTTGTCAGGTTTGGTCATTTTATCTAGTAAATAGGAATTTAAGAGTATATAACCTACTTTCGGCAGGTCGATATTACAAATCAAAATGTATCTGCCGATGCCGTTTTAGAACATTAGCTAATTATATGTCATGTTTAAAGCTAGTTAACGTGTGTCTAAACTCCCTCGAAGCATATAAACACTGAATACTTTATTCCCCAAAGTTTAGTATGAGATTTCATGTTTGGACCATATGTAAACCTAATAACTAAACACAATTATGGAACATTATCCCAAAATCGCCATCAGTAAAAAGTATTAAAAATTAAGGTATTGTTAACTAAATATATCTAACTCTTTATTTCTGTATTTCATTAAGAGAAGAACCGAGTACTTTAGCATTTCAAGACTCTTAGTATAACAGTTTGTCTTTCCTGAATAGTTATATCCACAATCATGGCATTTGTAGCGTTGACGTCCACCAACTATACCGTTCTTTTTGTGATTGGAACTCTTACATCTTGAGCAATTTATGCAGAAATATAGTTTCTCATAATATATAACTATATTTAATTACCAATACCAAATAAAATATTCTTAATAAAATTATATAATAATCAATGTATTCAAAACAGAAACTCTAATATCAAAGGTAATTATCGGACAGCCTGTAAAGGGCGGGGTATTTATGACCCTCTGCGCTCCCGATGTAATAAATCCTTTTTTCCGAAATAAATGCATCCCAATCAAATTTGTTGACTTATTTATTAGTATTTATATAATACTCAATATAAATAACTATCAATAACTGATTTTTAAAATTATTTTAAAGATAATATTATCAATAGTTGATAAAGAATTGACTTATGGGAAGACATTATTGGTGGCATTCTTAGAATTAAATTCATGTTAATTCTGTTGGGCAAGGGGTTATATAAATATATTTAATGCAGGTACTAGTACCTGTTTTAAAGAAATGCTGAGGAACTATGACTTTTTTTAACTCTCCAGATAAAGATGAACTTGAGCTCCAGCTGCGAAAACGGATAGCTGAACTGGAGAAAGCTAATCAAGACTTGCGTGTTGAAAATATTGCACTAAGCCGTGACATAACCAAGATGAAGCAGGTGGAAGAGGGCCTAAAGGAGAGTGAGGAACGTCTGCGCCTTTTGGGCGACAATCTGCCGGACAATGCCCTTTATCAGTATGTCTATGAGCCCGACGGTAGTGTCCGGTTTCTGTACATCAGCACGGGCATCGAACGGCTTACCGGCGTCAGTGTCCAGGAAGTGCTGCGTGATTCCAACGAGCTATACAGGCAAGTTCCCGCTGAGTATTTAGAACGTCTCTTCGAAGCCGAGGCACACAGCGCTCGTGAGTTATCAGATTTTGAGATGGAATTGCCTATGCAACTGGCCAACGGCCAGATACGCTGGATGCGATTGCACTCCCGCCCGCGCAGAATGCCCGACGGTCGAACAATCTGGAACGGAGTGCAAATAGATATCACTGAGCGCAAGAGAACCGAAGAAGCTCTGAAAAAAGCGCATCAAAATTTGGAAGAAAAAGTTAAAGAACGTACAGCAGAGCTTGAAGAAGCTTACAATTCATTAAAAGAAGCTAAAGAAAGTCTTGCTGAAGCTCAAAAAATGGCTCATATCGGAAATTGGTATTGGGATCTCGTAACAGATGAAGTATACTGGTCTGACGAACTTTATCATATTTTTGGACGTGATCCTGAAAAATTAGCACCATCTTACAAGGAATATTTGAATTATATACATCCCGATGATCGAGCTTACTTTGATAGCATCGTTAGGAAACCCAATAATGATAAGCCTCACAGTCTTGATCATAGGATCATTTTAGATAATGGGGAAGAACACATAGTCAATATACAAGCTGAAGTTGTTTTTGATGAAAGAGATATACCTATTCGAGTAAAGGGAATAGTTCAGGATATTACTGAGCGTAAAAAGGCTGAAGAAGCTCTTAGAAACCTTGAAATAATCCGTAAGAAGGAAATCCACCACAGAATTAAAAATAACCTTCAAGTTATTTCCTCTCTCTTAGATCTTCAGGCTGAAAAATTCCAGAACAGACAATGTGTGGAGGATTTTGAAATTATTGAAGCCTTCAGGGAGAGTCAGGATAGAGTAATATCAATTGCCTTGATTCACGAGGAATTACATGAAGAGGAAGGAACAAACGATACCCTGAATTTTTCTCTATACTTGCAAAGACTCGTTGAAAGTCTATTTCAGACATACAGATTTGGAAATACTGGTATCAGCCTAAATCTGAACCTTGAAGAGAATGTTTTCTTTGATATGGATACTGCAGTTCCACTAGGAATGATTGTTAATGAACTTGTTTCTAATTCCTTAAAATATGCATTTCCAGACATGGATAAGGGAGAAATTCAAATTAAACTCTTTGGAAATAGACTAAACAACGATAAAGTGGAGTTCTCTAAAAAAATTAATAAGTACACTCTTATTGTCTCAGATAATGGGGTTGGCATTCCAGAGAATATCAATTTTGAAAATACAGAAACTCTTGGTCTGCAGCTTGTAAACATTCTCGTTGATCAATTAGATGGTGAAATCGAGCTAAAAAGGGATAAAGGTACTGAGTTTATAATAAGATTCAGCGTAGAAGAAAAAGAGAATTGATGAAAATCAGCTTAGAAGTAGATGGTAGAGTTTTGAGTCCCTATTCTCAAATCCCTACCTGCGATCCAACCCAAAGATTAAGAGGAAACCCTATTGCTCTTAATCTGGACATTTATAATGGCAGAATTATATATCATATTCGTCGTGAAAGATTTGATCTAACTTAAAATTTCAATATAATAAAAAAACTATATTATTTTAAAAATTTTAATGACATTGAAATAAAATGATTAAAACTATCTTTCAATTAAATACAATTTTTGATATAATTTATTTTAAATAATTTATCTTATTAGTATATGCTGGAGTTGGGGAACAGCTGGGGTATCATCTATCCATAAACGAATCGCCTGGAGTCGCTGATCTTCTTCGAACAAATGTGTTTGGGGGAACGCAAATTCGAAGAGACTGTATTGGGGGATACAGTAAACAGCGCCTCTGGGCTTCTTCTTGTGTAACTCTTTTTGGTGCCTTTCTACTATATCTTTCTTAATGTTTTCAATCTTGGTTTGGACAAGTTACCCTATTTCATCAAATTTTTTTCACATCTATCCATGGACGTATGTTCCATATACCTTTTCCACGCACATATGCTTAGAAGCCACGAACATATCCAGGGCTATCGCTCGTAGCCAAATGGACCAAATATATCCCCGAGGGTCTCATAACGCAATTAGCCAGAGAAGAAATGATCCATTCTTTTTACTCTCCCTATCACACTAGAATACAGGACAAAAAAACAAATACAAGCAAAATAATATAACTAATATATTTTAAATCGAGGTTATGAGCATGGATCAGGAATGCGAAACTGAATTTAAGAAGATTAGGGATGAAATCGAGAGTTTAAAGAAAGAGATTGAAAATTTGAAGAAGGGGAGAATGAATGAAAAAGAAGATCTTGGGGACCTATTTGATGCATCAGAGGTAGATTAAGGAACAGATCATATCCGCCTGGAAGCCGTATAAAATATCCGGATCTATTGCTCGTAGCCAGATGGACAAATATTTTCCTGACAGCTTCACAGCATAATTAAAACAAGTAAAATGAATACTTCCTGTTTTCTTTGCTACTTTTAGAGCCTTCTGACTATGTTTCCCAGACATCCAGACATGGAACATCGGCATTAAGATTCAGGCTCTGGGATAATTATCGAAAGCTGGGGAGATGTATCCATCACAAGGGCGTTATTTGTATTTTTTACTATGTTTCGTATGGAAGGGATAGAAGGGATTTGAATCAAACTTAATGTATAAGGTGAAAAAAAATATTTTTTTTAATTTTTTGTATTATACGTATAATTATTGCTTCAAATCTCTTCCATTACCATCATAAAAGTCCCGTAAAGTTTCACAATAATATTAAAAAAGTAACATGATTATTCTATGTAGACACTTTTTTGTAAAGCCAGAAGACTATGTTTCCTCGACGTCCCAGATCTGGGACGTCTAAAGATTTCCACGATAATTGTGGAAAGGTGGCACCGTTTAATAGCCTGTGAAACATTGCACGGTTTTCAGGAGAAGAGAGTAAGGTGGCTGTTTTTAATTGAGTGTAGAGGCTCTGGGTGGGTTGAAAATAGTATCAAGATGGCTTCTTAGTATGCACCATATTATTATAGAACAATTTTATAAATATTGAGTGAAGAATTAATTTGTAATTCGGCATTATTGGGATCTGTTTAGTATCATATTAAGGTCAAATCTATTAGACAATAGTATCAGACAAATGAGGATCTAACAAAAGTGTTATGCCCTGTTTTAAAGCAGGGTTGGGGAATTATGACTTTTTTTAACTCTTCGGATAAGGATGAAATAGAGATCCAGTTGCGAAAAAGGATCTGTAAACTGGAAAAGGCTAATCAAGACTTGCATACTGAGAATATGGTACTAAATCAGGAGATCACCAAGCGCAAACAAGCTGAAGAAGCACTGAGGGGAAGTGAAAAACGTTTTTATTATAATACTCTTTTCTGTAGAAAAACTCTCTAATAAGCTATAATAGGCTGAAATGAATCCTCAAAAACATATCATTTTCATTCAGTTCAAATTAATGGAGACTTCTCATCTCAGAGGGCTTCTAAAGAGCTGCAGTGAATCAATATTATAAATCCAATATTGGCAGAGTATAAGCAAGAAAAGAGCCTTGAATTTAAAAAACTTCAACCCCTTCAGCATAGTACAGATTCTCGAAGGTATTTTATACTGTAAGACTATTATAATATTTGGGGTTTTTACTCACATGCCGATTTGAGTCAGACATATGCGTTGCTCATTTTTCGTAAGCGTCTGGCAACATACTCCCGGAGTAAGCCACAACAAATATGATTAGTCCTAATGGACATCTAAAGGAATATAATGTGATAAAATGACTGAAAAGAAAGAACGATCTATCTACGGTGTGCACTTTGGGGGCGATGTGGAATTTGAAAGAGCTTTAGCAATTATGCTTGAAGACCTTGAAGAAGAAGACTAATGCCCGAGAGGGCACACTCTTTATTCATTTAAACAAATTTATAATCAGATCTAAAAATAAATTATGTAATAAAGATATAAGTTATAGCAACCAATTTATGGTTTACTACTTTTCCAGTAAATTAAATATAATTCTAAATTCTGTCCCTTGCACCCGCCTAAGCTCTATTTTTCCATCCAATTGATCAATAAGAGTACTTACTAACTGCAATCCTAGTGATTCAAGCATTCCTAACTCTATATTTTCAGGAATTCCTATTCCGTTATCTAAAATTGTCAGACTGAAAAGGGATGTCTGTGTTTCATAATTCTTTTTTTCTCTGCAAAGTTTTATTTGGATTTCTCCTCTATCTCTTCCTTGGAATGCATGCTTTAGAGAATTCGAAATAAGTTCGTTAACAATTATTCCTAGTGGGACAGCGATATCCATATTGAAGAATGCGTTTTCTTCGAGGTCAACGTACAAACAGATATTTTTATTACTTAGGCTATAAGTCTGGAGAAGGTTTTCAGCTAGTTTTCGAAGATATATCGAAAAATCCAATTTATCGTTTTCTTCTCCTCTATAAAGTTCCTCATGAATAAGAGACATTGAGAGTACACGATTCTGACTTTCTCTGAAAGCTTCAAGTACTTCTTTGTCGCTGAATTTTTCAGCCTGAAGATCTAGCAGGGAAGAAATTACCTGCAAGTTGTTCTTAATTCTATGATGGATTTCTTTTTTTCTGGCATCTTCAGCTTTTGCAAGTAATTTTTCTGCTTTGATTATCTGAGTGATATCTCTAACAATAGCTGAGATGGCCACAAGCTTTCCAGATACGTCAAAAACCTGAGAAAGAGTTATTGAAACATTAATAATGCTACCGTCTTTTTTCAACCTTAGAGTTCTGTAACGCTGGATTTTTTCATTCTGTTTAAGCTTTTCAATTAACTGTTTTGTTTCTCCTTTAAGACTACCCGGTTCAAGTATTGACAAATCTTTTCCAAGAATTTCTTCAGCTGAGTAACCATAGATCTGCTCTGCACCCTTATTCCAGCTGGTAATAATACCTTCCAGAGATTCAGTTATGATAGCATCGTCCGATGATTCCACTGCATTTACCAGTGTTTTTATCTTCTCTTCAGCTTTTTTACGTTCAGTAATATCCTGCACTATTCCTTTTATTCGAACAGGAATATTTTCATCATTAAATACATATTCTGATTTTAGATGGACTGTGCGTTCTTCTCCATTAGCTAAAATAATCCTATAATCAATACCAAAGGGCTTATCATTTCCAGCTTTTTTAATGGCATTACAATAGTAATCTTTATCGTCGGGATGTATATAACTTAAATATTCATTGAAAGATGGTGCTAATTCTTGAGTATTAAGTCCAAAAATACGATACATCTCTTTAGACCAGTATGCCTTATCACTAGCAATATGCCACTCCCAGTTTCCGATATGAGCCATTTTTTGAGCCTCAGCAAGACTTCCTTCGCTCTCTTTCAATGAATTATAAGCTTCTTCAAGCTCAATTGTACGTGCTTTAACCAGTTCTTCTAAGTTATCTAGTGTCTCCTTCAACTTAATGTCCACTTTTTTTCTCTCTGTGATGTCAGTTAGCAAGCTTATAGATCCTATAAACTTGCCTTCCGTGTTAAAAAATGCTTTAGCACTTACAAATGTCCATAATGATGCTCCATCTTTACATATCAATCTCAATTCATAGTTCTCATTGATACCCTGCAACCTCTTCTTTATATTCTTCTTAAGGACAAGTTTTCCTTCTTCATCAGCAAAGTCCCATACAAATCTGCCAATCATCTCTTCTTGAGCATATCCCAGCATCTCGGCAATTTTCTTATTTACGTAAGTAATCCGCACTTCTGCATCCACTACGCATATACCTTCATTTACTGTCTCTACAATAGTGCGGTACTTTTCTTCGCTTTCTTGCAATGCTTCTTCAGCTTTTTTGCGTTCATTAATATCACGGGCTACATGAATACACCCAGTGAGTTTTCCTTCTAAATCATGAAGTGGCGAGACGCTTACTATGAAATCACCACCCAAACTGTTCTCTTGAACTTCTTTTGTATGCTCAAGTCCATCATTAAGCAATTGCAGGTGCGGGCAAAAAGAAGGAGGTTCGTCCGTCCCATGTACAACACGATAACAGGTTAACCCCACACACTCTTCCGGCGTTACTCCTAGCTTTGTTGCCATGGCTTTGTTTGCACGAATAATTCGATATTCAGTATCAATTATAGTGATCAGGTCTGGAACAGAGTCAAACGTATATTTCCAATTTTTTGTAGCTTGAATAGCTTCTTCTTCCGCCTTCTTGCGTTTGGAGCTTTCTATTCGTTCCCATTCCCCTTCTTTTTTGATCAAAGTAAATTGATGGTTCAAGACAACATCAATTATCTCGGTTACTTTACATTTAGTGAGGGGATAGGTGCATAGAGCTATGATTCGGTAGTTCCCGATCAAATTATCTGTTTTTTCTTTATATTCAATGAAACTATTCCAATCTTCATTTCCCAGCCAGGAGGTATTTCCGCTAAGCCTCATGCCATCGTGGCCATTTTTGAAAGCATGATTAAGCTTTTCAACCCAACCATTTAAGATTTTCTCTGAACTGAAAACTCCTTCAGTAACAAACCAGTCAGTGTAAGAGATAACTTCAATTTGTCCTTTCTCCAGATAAGAATCAAGATCAGGTACAGCTATTTTCAAAGCTTTTTTTGCATCCTCTATTTCAAGGGGACATGACGTGACCCAGAGGCAGAACTCATTGTTTTCCAACCCTGCTTTGAAGTAAGGAACTAGAATATCGGTCAAATCTTCTTTTGTTTCATAGAATTGGCAGATGTGCGTTCCCCAGGGTACACCTCCAATAATGTCGATACCAAACTTTCGCAATTTTTCTTCCATTCCACATTTACTCCAGGCTTGGATATAAAGGCAAAATTTTTTCCTCTAGGGATTGAGTCCTATGATCATTAAAAATTATTTCCCACTTCGAATATTCTGACTCAAATATTTTAGGACTTACGCGGTTGAACTGAATAATCAACAGCCTCAAACCTTCAACTGTCTAATGCATCGATTTGGTAGTAATGTCTATTGATTTTGATTTTGAACCTCAAATGCGTAAGTCCTATATTTACAAAAAAATTCTCTTAAAAGAACATGCGCCTTAAATAATTATTAACGTTGAAACGCCTACCACAATACGGATAACTAAAAATAATATTCTTTATATAAAGAATATATAACTCAATATGTCCATCATCTATGTGCTCTTTACTTATAAGAATTATAGTTACCTATAGGAATATAATTGATAGGAAATATATTTCAACAAGCCTATGAAGGAAAAATGCAAAATTGTCTCAAAATTATGGTGCAGATGCTCAAAGCAAAAAATTCTGGTTACAAGCTAATTTTAAGCTCAAAAACGATTATCCAACCTTCGAATTTTTAATAATCAACCAGGCTTTCTGAAAATTGGTCTGCTTATTTAAACATATATTTCTGAGTATCTCAAATATTTCGATCATGTGCCTTTATCGAAAGTTTTTAACCTCTAACGGAGAATTCAGTTGAGATAATCATTTCAAGTTATTGAGCAAATATCAAAAGATACTTAGCAAGAAAAATGTTATTTTTGTTATCAAACAACGGGAAAAAAGGAGAAAAATATATCCTTTAAAAGCTTCCTTTTGAAAAGATTAATTGAATCAGATAAGATTCCCTGTTATTTGAAATGGAAAAAGTCCGTTAGTGCCATTGGGACAATATATGTAAACACTCTGGAAATGGCAGGAAAAATATGGAAAAGATGGTGTAAACAACTTAAATGGAGTTATGTATAAAATAGGTATTAGTCAATCAACAGAGATTCTGGAGATGCTGGATTTGAAACGAGATTCGGAAGGTTGTGCTTATGCACTGCTGGTGATGCACCGAATTTTCGGGATCAAAAGCAAAATAATACAGAATAACAACAATAAAATAATTATTCATGCCAGGAAGTGCTGTTGGGCAGGACAGATAAAAGGATGGAATGGCAGAACCTGTTTGTCCATGGACAACTACGAAGCCGGGTTGATTGAAAGTATATTGCCAGCTTCGAGACATGTATACACTAAAAGAAGAAGTTGTGGTGAGAATGTCTGTGAACTTGTTATAAACTTTAGCGAAGGTAATTGATTTTTTTCGTTGCCATATTCGTATTCTCTTCAAATTATACTTTTTAAATCATAGCAAAAATATAATAGTTATTTCACTTCACCTTAATCTCTAAACTTTTCTCTGTTTACATGCGGATTTAATGCTTGACTTTGATATACACTCATCATCGTTTCAAAAGTCCTTTGGATTCCATATCTGTTCAGATTGATGTCAACAATTCTGATGTATTATCGCAAACATTGTGCTTCAATGCAAAGTATATTGAGCCATTTTTCAGAATGAGCTATTGAGTTTCTTACAAGAGAATAAATTCTTCTGCCAACTATTCTTGCTCAGTCCGAGTGATATCAACATTGCTTTCCAGAGTATAGCTTCAATCACCTGCATATTCTTCGTTTCAAGAACTTTCAGAGCGTATTTACTTTTCAACTCCTTAAACAGCAGTTCTATGTCCCACCTTGCTCTATATAATTTTGCAATGTTTTGCATTCAAAACATCTTTCTGAATGTTTGTGATATATTTGTGGTGCTTTTCGTCTCGTACTATAATACCAGTTTCTTAATACCAGTTTCTTTAGCGTTTTGCCTTTGCCCTTCTTCGGGAAACATTTCCCGAAGATAGTCTTCAAAAGTAGGTGGGGGACGAGGAGACATAGATACAAAGAGATTTGGTCATTATTATAAAAACATATGCAATAGATGGAATTTAATGATTAACCGATGATGAATGAAGCATCATTAAGCCCAAAAAAGCTGTAAATAAAAAATAGTTTCCAATTTCATACACTATATACCAAAAGGATTTCATCTTATAAACAATTTATACGCCCGGCGATATAGACTGATAACTCTTCCTTCCTATGCTCTAATTCATCTATATTATTTTTCATGCTGTCAGCCGTACAATCTAAAAAGAACTGGAAAACCGTGATTTTTGCAGATTTAAACGGAATATTCAAGTTCAAAATTATAACTTAATATTTTATATAAAGTAGACATTATTATATAGGATGGGAAACTATTAGGATTTAGAATCTTTGTTCTCTTTTAAGATTCATGTTTGGGATATTTCTAGAGAAAGGTTCTTGAAATAAATTATTATTGGAGTTATTTGGGGGGGAATCAGTATTAAAAGAAGGAGTAGGACTGATATAGCCGTAGATATTTTAAGAGTAGCAATGAATGGAGCAAAGAAAACTCATATTGTATATGAGGTAAATCTAAACTTTAATATTGCCCAAAAATATCTGGAAATGTTGAACGAAAAAGAACTCATCAGGCAAGAAAAAGGGCTTTTCATTACCACTGAGAAGGGAAAGTTTTTCCAGGAAATGGCTAAACAAATAAAGCTTTAACTTACTTTCTTATTTTTAAATTTTTATAATTATACTTTTTGTAATTTTTTGTATGTAATGTATCTAAAGTTCTGTAAAATCACAAATCTCAAGAAGTTACTGGGACGAAAATACTGTTTCAGAAAAATCTAATTTCATATTGTGAGAAAAAATTGACTTCAAACTTACAGCAAATTTGCGACACTGCCATATTCGCAATGATACTTTTTCTCAGAAGGTATATGGCACTATCTACAAATTTTAGACTATTTGATTTAAGATTTTTACCTTTTTAGATCTTTTTTGTGTTTCAGAGTTTTACTCCATCTATAAAAAAAATCTACTATCAGGTATAGGACTTACGCAGTTGAGGTTCAAAATCAAGGCCAATAGACATTACTGCCAAATCTATGATTTAGACAGTTGAAGGTTCAACGCCTTTGATTATTCAGTTCAACTGCGTAAGTCCGAAGGTAATCATATCAAGTTCGGAAATGATTTTTGAATAATATGTATTGAATAATATGTGCTATGCATGTAGTTTAAATTAATCCGATATGAACCTTACTTCCATTAAGCAAACAAAATATATTTTTTCCTGCCGACAATAATTCCAATAAATAAAAGTATTAGATTAAATAATGAGATATTTATTTATACTTAGATGCTCTAATTATATATTTGACGATGTTCGAGCATTTATCCCCTCGATTCGTCATTACACCATAAAGCTGTCGGGGTATTCATTTCCCCGACACACATTTTTACAGTTCAGATTTTCTGCTTAAAGAATCTTCCTAATATTTAGAAGCCATTTTATATCCGCACTATAAAGCGAGACCGTGCTTCTTGTTTTATCGCTATTTATATCGGCAGAATCCACCAAAACGTATTCACAATCTATTTTTTCTGATTAGATCGAATATATAACATATATTAACAATGTCTACTATTAATCGCACAAGAAGTGCAATGTTCACTTCCGTAAACCCATAAAATCAAAACCCAGGCATACCTCATAGCCTGGGTTTAATTTCATTTGGATTCGGTTAAGGAACAAAAAGTCAAAAAATGCTATTTTTTATGCAATATCTAAGAGAATTCTCTTTGAAAATCACTATACGTGGTATTCGAAGTTGTATAAAATTCGTTAACCGAATCCAAATGGGTTTAATTTAACTTCATTGATCATCGGTTAAGGATTTCTTTCCTTCTCCTGTTATTCTTTTTTGAATCCACCCTTGATTTCTTATTCAAACTATTCTTTTGTAGATTTAAAAAGAGTATTTTTCAGCGGTGATAAGTTTTGCTTTATCGGATAATTAGCTGGAATTAGAATTTCAGGCATTTTTATCTACTCCAAACCCTGATCACAAAGTATTCTCTCATTTAAGAGAATGTATGCTTTATTTTCACAGAAAACATTTATATATATTAAATGCTAAGTGTATGCGTATTGAAAATAAAGAGACGTATAATCATCTGTTATTAAAAACCAAGTTTTGTTTTTAATCAAAGAGTTCTATACAATCTTATTTTTAAACAATTAACTAAAAAATCAAAACCAAGGTGAAACAAAAATGGCTTTTAATGACAGAAACTTCAGAGGAAACTCTAATTTCGGCGCTCCCAGAGAAATGCACACTACAACCTGTTCTGACTGTAATGTTGAGACGCAAGTACCTTTCAAACCCGATCCGGAAAGACCGGTTTACTGCAGAGAGTGTCTTCCTAACCACAGGACACCCAGAGAAAACCGCAGATACTAAGTGTTATTTGTGTAATTGAGTTTACATCAACACTTATTTCTTTTTCACTTTTTTAAATACATCTTAGGCTCAGAATATACTTTTTTCTTAATCTAGAGCTCTTGCAGAATTAGAAGGAGCGCTTTGCAGAGTCTTTTTGATCGAAGTACTTCTTTTTGGTGGAATCTATTTAAATTTATCATACGTTAAACTCTTTTACCTATAGAAATTTAAGCAAAAAATCTTATACTCGAGATCTGTGAAGTTCAAAATTATCCTTGAGGAAGACTGGGAAGCCGGGGGATTTGTTGCCAGTTGTCCAGGCGTACCGGGCGCTTTTCTCAGGGCGACACAGTAGAAGAAGCTGTTGAGACTTTAAAGAAATAATTCAGGCTTGCTTAGAATCACTGGCAGAAGATGAACTGCAGGAATGCATTGGGAAATCCTACTGCAGAGTGGTTGATGTGGTTGCTTGAATGTCGGGACTTCCTATTATTTCAGGGATGCAGACAATTAAAGCCTTTTCGAAAGCTGGCTTTCTCACCGGCAGGTGGACGATCACGTTGTACTTAGAAAGGAAGGTTCGAAAGTTACGTTGACCGTTCCGAAGCACAAAGAACTGAAACCGGGTCTTTTAAGAAATTTAATAAATTTTCAGGACTTGCGGTAGAAAAATTCGAAGCTCTTTTGAAATAAGTTTTTTGGGTTTGGCCATTCATTTTATCGAGAAAACTTCATTTATTAAGGTATTTTTCTAAATTCGTTCTAACTAGATTCTAATGTATATTTCCTGTCAACGGACTGGCCTAAATACCGGAAATTTGCGAACTTTCGCAGCTTCAGGAGAGAATTCGAAGAACCGATTAATTTTCACAATTTGCAGATCTTTCTAGAAAAGACTTTCTTGTTCTAATTAATTTCTTGTAGCCGATAAAAGGTAGGCTTTTCTGCTACTCGGACTGAGTAACGAATCGAAAACCGCGTCTTTTATATAGATTATATTGAAAAGAGGCGAAAAAGTACTCTCTATATCAGCTTTTGAGACCCTTCTTGGCAGCTCGTATTCTCCCGGTTCCTTATCGGAGAAACACAGCATGAAATATTTGCCGCCTTCCTTGAGTACCCTGTGTACCTGTCGAGCAAAGACTGGCCTCTCCTCGTCCGTCATAACGTGAAACAAGCCGGAATCAATGATAATATCGAATTCTCCCTCCTTGAAAAGCTGATCCATCTGCAGTACATTTCCTACGGCAAAATTTACCTTAATATGACGCTCTATGGCCTTTGCCTTTGCCTCGGAGACAGCCTCTTTAGCAAGGTCTATACCCGTGACTTCACAGCCACTCATAGCTAGCATTATAGCATTCTCACCCCGGCCACACCCTATATCCAGAGCTCGGCCAGGCTTGATCTCTCCACTTTGTATAAGAGCCTGAAAAGCGGGCTGGGGGTAACCAAGATCCCACGGTGGCGTACCCTTATATACTTCATCCCAGAACAATTTTCTCCTCCTCGCAGCTAAAAATATTAAGTTACAATTTGATATATGGTTAACGATAAACTTTATTTTAATAACTTTCTGGGCGACCTTTTTTGGAACTTCTAATTATTTTTGACAAAAACTTTGAAACACCGACCGGTTTTTTTAAATAAAAACCGGATTAATGCATGTGAAAAAGGTTATTTTTTCCCTAATTTGCGGATCTTTGTAGATTTGGAAGAAGTACTTCACAGGACCTATCTTTTAGACCAAAGTGATTCTTTTCCGTTGAGGAACGTTTTAGAATTATGGTGAAATGTCAAAACTGGACTGATGAATACTAACGAAAATCTCCCCCTATAAATTTCAGTTAAAATATATTTTTTCCTACTCTCGGCTCGCCCGAATCTAAAGAGAACTAACAAATCCGTGGTATTTGCAGATTTGGAAAGAGCGCTTTTCAGGGTCGATAAGTTTTGCTTTATCGGATAATCAGCCAGAATTGGAATTTCAGGCGTCTTTGTCGTTCCATATACCTACCTCATAAAGTTTTTCCTCATTTAGAAGGTGCACTTCTATAATTATAGGAAGATTTATATATTTTAATTGCTATGTATGTGTGTTGATAAATAAAGATCCGTATAATCATCTGTTATTAAAAACCAAGTTTTGTTTTTAATCAAAGGGTTCTATACAATCTTGTTTTTGAACTATCAACTATCCGCTAAAGCGGAGGTGAAACGAAAATGGCTTTTAATGACAGAAATTTCAGGGGAAATTCCGGAGGCTTCCGCGGTAACAGCGGTCCAAGGGAAATGACAAAAGTGACCTGTTCTGACTGCGGTGTTGAGACCGAAGTACCTTTCAAACCCACCGAAGGCAGGCCAGTATACTGCAGAGAATGTCTTCCTAACCACAGGAAATTCTAAAGATAATATGCGTCAGACGTTAATTTTGCATTAAACTTACATTACGCCTGACTCACTTTTTTGTTTTTTTGCTTATTCTCTTTGTTTCTTTATTTGTTTCCACCTCATGCGGCAGAGAAAGTAAGAACAAACCGGCATTAATAATGAGAATCTGTGTGAATTATTCAATACTAAACTTCTAAAAAATAAAACAAAATCTATTAAGGAGGAATTAACCTGGCTAATTACAGAAGCACCATTAGAAAAAGAAGAGTAGGATCTACAAAACCAGTAAACTCAGGAGATACTTCTGAAGTATCCAGAGTAAGAATTCCCCGCAAGGACAAAAATGAAGTCCTGGCAACGGTTGCAAGTTTACTCGGCTCGAAAAGAGTAACACTTCAGTGTATGGACGGGGTTGTCCGAATGGGCCGAATTCCAGGCTCTAAAAAGAAGAGAATGTGGATCCGTGAAGGCGATGTTGTCATAGCCAATCCATGGGAAATCCAGGACTCTAAAGCCGAAATAAACTGGAAATACACAGGGCCTCAGGTAGAATGGCTTGAGCGAAAAGGCTACATTAAGTACTGATTTAAGATATCAGAATAAAGATACCTGATAGAGGTATCTGAAATGAAGGTGTCTGAAAAGATGCCCTGAAATCTACATTCTACTTTTCTACAGAGCGTGTCTATATTGATGCGGGTAAGATCCTGCAATACAGCAGTTTATAGCAGCTTACTAATATATCCCACAAGAATAGCGGCTTACTAATATCTTACAGGGATTTATAATTATTAAAGAAAGATACTAAATTTCTTCTATTCTCTCTTATTTCTACTTTAATATAGAGCCTATCCCAAAACTACTTTTTATATCCAAATTCATAAGAATTTCAGAATACTTTCCCGATTAGCACTCGGTTAATCATTTAAAAATCGAAATTCTAAGAGATGATTTTTGAGTTTTAGGACCAACTCTATAATTTCCTGCCGGCGATCTACCCTAATCTTCCTCGAATCCTTTTGTAGAATAGGTAAATCGAAAATCTATGATGTTTTGCTGCTTGAGAAAAGGGTATTTTGCGGAGCCGATCAGTTTTATTATTTTCCGATAAATTTCCCTTGGGATTATCTTTAAGAACAACAATGGATTTTTTGCATACCTTCTATATATTTACCATTAGATTACTATTGGAAAGAACAAAAATGATAAGGAGCATCAATTAACTTCCAGATCATTAAAACGATTGGTCTAAGCTTTCTAATAACAAAAGTTTCATCATGGCCGACAACATATTTTTTACATAACAAAATACGTTTACAAATTATTCCTGTGATTAAAGTAACCTTATGCAAAAAATGTGACATCCATGAAGAATAAGAATACCTGCTTTCTTAGGAGATGTACGGCAGTGTCTGATGAAATTAAAAAGCAAATTGAAGACTTGATTTCTGAATCCAATAATCTGATGGAGTCTTTAAGTAAGTTTTTTTATTCGGTACCCATTCAATACGCTCCATTCCTTGACATTGGGCCCTTTACGATATCTGATCTGCCTAAAATGTGGGATTACGATCTTGACCCCAATATCAATATCTATGAGGGAGAGCCAGTACCGCTCAATTACAAATGGTTTAAACTGACTAAAGACCAGTTTCTTGAACAGGATGAATTGTTTAGAAGATACATAACATGGGCTTCAAGTGCCAGAAACCTGATTGAAATATTTTCGCCAGAAAAATTAGCTTTTTTTAATGAAAAGTCCGAAATTGTCAGAAAA
Organism: uncultured Methanosarcinaceae archaeon; assembly: GCA_963847185.1. Taxonomy (GTDB): domain Archaea; phylum Halobacteriota; class Methanosarcinia; order Methanosarcinales; family Methanosarcinaceae; genus Methanosarcina. The sequence goes on from CAWJYV010000004.1 coordinate 192,520, forward strand.
TGGATTGAAATGAGCGAACGATTACCGTCGGATGACAATGTAGAAATGTTTTTGAGATTTAGAAGACACTTCGCAAGCCAGCAACATATTGTTTCCGCTTTATTGGAGAAAATTGAGTAACAAATATTTTTTAGCCAAAATATAAATGAATTTTTAGTGTCATTTAATATGGAAGAAAATCTTTCTCCTCCGTTCAATTCAATTGAAATATATTTTTCCTGCCATCGGCCTGTCCCAATCTAAAGAGAACTAAAGAATCCGTCTGTTTTGCAGATTTATATGATCATTTGCAGGGGCGATAAATTTTGCTTTACCGGATAATTAGCCTGAATCAGAATTTCAGGCACTTTTATTGCTCCATAAACCTTCGCTATAAAGTTTTTTCTCATTTGGAAGGTGCACTGCCATAATTATAGAAAGATTTATATATTTTAATTGCTATGTATGTGTGTTGACAAATAAAGATCCGTATAATCATCTGTTATTAAAAACCCAGTTTTGTTTTTAATCAAAGAGTTCTATACAATCTTATTTTTAAACTGTAACTAAAAAATCAAAACCAAGGTGAAACAAATATGGCTTTTAATGACAGAAACTTCAGAGGAAATTCTAATTTCGGCGCTCCCAGAGAAATGCACAAGACAATATGTTCAGACTGTAAGACTGAGACAGAAGTGCCTTTCAAGCCCGATCCAGAAAGACCGGTTTACTGCAGAGAGTGTCTTCCTAACCACAGGACGCCCAGAGAAAACCGCAGATACTAAGTGTTAAGTGTTATTTCTGTAATTGAGTTTACATAAACATTTATTTCTTTTCCACTTTTTAACTATACAATAAATACGGAATTATTTTTTAACTTGTGATCTTTTACAGCTTGTGAAGATGGCTTTCCAAGGCTAGTGTCTCAAAAATTTAGTTCTGAGTCCTCATAATTAAGAAAGGGACTACTAATAAGGTATTGTTAAGTATTAATGCCCAGTAATTAAATTGTCATGACACTAGTCAGTTTTACCCTTTATTGATAAGTCGTATTAAGGGACTGTTTTAGAATAAAAGTGAAAACCTGTTAATTGAATCTTGTTTTCATTGGAGCTGTCCAAAACTGGACTGCTAAACAAAAAAGTGAAGCTCTTTGACCTATTCTTATTCAATTCAATTCAATTCAATTCAATTCAATTCAATTCAATTATATTTTTTCTGCCATCGGCCTGCTCAAATCTAAAGAGAACTAAAAAATCCGTGATCTTTGGAGATTTAGAAGGAACACTCTGCAGGTTTTTTTGAATAAGCGATTCTTTTCCTCTGAGAGGAATTTTTCTGATCCAAGCGACGTTTTTAGGTTAATTCTGGATTAATAATAGCTATCAGAAACCTCCGTTTTCAGCATGATTCACAATCCTCGAACTTTTCTCAAGGAGTGTGAGGATTGGGGGAATTTTAAACTGCCGAAAATGAGGATTTCTTAACTGCCGTTGACAATTGCAAAGAGCAAAATATGAAGGATTTCATAAAATGAACACGCATCAGTAATAAGTGCAATCGTGGTAAATGTAAAAAGATTAGTTACAGTGAGTAGCTGAGAATATCGATAAACTCCTAAACTAGGTATCAATAATGAAAAGTTGAAAGAAAAGGATGAAAGGAATGGTCATTTTAGTGAAAAATCCTCTCAAAATTGAAGTATATTAATGAAGTTCAAATTTTGGCGCTGAAAATTTACGATGGCTAACCATTAGCTACTTTTACGACTCTATCTTATCTGATTAATCCCTTATCCCATAAGGCTAAAATGCCCCTTCCTCAAAACTCTAAGCTTTGTGAAGAGTTTAGGGAGGGGAAGTTGACTCGCTTTATTCATCCAGAAGAACAACAGGTTTGATCAGATCTCTTGGTTTTTCTTTCATGAGCATGAGAGCCTTTTCCATGTTGTCGAATCCTTCGAATACGTGGGTGGCCATTTTTTCGGGCTTTATTCTTCCGTAAGTACATAGGGCTGCCATTCTTTCCATTCTCAGACGACCTCCGGTTGTCAGACCACCACGTATGTCTTTTTGAGACATACCCACCCCCCATTCAATACGTGGAATAGGAAGTATGTCTCCGGTTCCGTAGTAATTGACGTTTGATACCGTGCCTCCGGGCTTTACAATTTTGATTGCATCTGAAATTGTGTTTTCATTCCCTCCTGCTATGATTACAGAATCCACACCTTTTCCATTCGTCTTTTCAAGAATCTGTTCAACAAGTCCACCTTTTCGGTAATCAACAATTTCAGACGCTCCGTATTCCATAGCAAGATCAACACTGACTTCCCGACTTCCTACTGCAATGAGCCTACCTGCGCCAAGAATAGATGCACCTGCCACTGCCATCAGACCAACAGGACCAATTCCTATGACTGCAACTGTAGAGCCAGTTTTAATATTTGCCATTTCTGCACCCTGTATTCCAGTAGTTGCCATATCTGATAGCATGACAGCCTGTTCGAGGGGCATTCCTTTTGGAAGTAGAGCTAAATTCATGTCTGCATCATTTACATGGAAATATTCTGCAAAGACTCCACTTTTGAAGTTTGAAAACTTCCATCCACCAAGCATTCCATTTGAGTGCATAGGTACTCCATCCTGTGCCTCTATGGATCGCCAGTCAGGGGTAATTGCAGGGACAATTACTTTATCGCCTGGTTTGAAGTTTTTGACCTCTGATCCGATTTCTTCTATAACACCTACAGCTTCGTGTCCTAAAATCAAGTTTTTGCGATCTCCAAGCGCACCTTCCCAGACAGTATGAATATCTGATGTACACGGCGCGACCGCAAGAGGCCTCACGATTGCATCATATGGTCCTGCTGAAGGTCTTTCAGCATCAATCCAGCCTACTTTCCCAATTTCAAGCATTGCAAATCCTTTCATATTATTCCACCAACCTTTTCAAAATAATTATTTTTCAATGTTTTTTATAGTAACCCGCATATTAATCTGCTGTAGTGGTATTTATAATTACTAAGGATGGAAACTTGAATTTTATTTCAATTCAATTAATTAAAATATATTTTCCCTGCTATCTGCTTGCCCTAATATAAAGAGAACTCAAAAAACCCGTGATTATTTGTAGCGTTAGAAAGAGCACTTTGCAGAATTGATAAGTTTAACTTGTCTCTTTCATTGGATAGCACCAAGAATCCAAAATTTAATCAATCAATTCGTAGAATCTATATAAGATCTCGATAAGATCTCGATTCAGTATAAAAATAAATATTCAAAGGTTCGGACAGGAGTATTAATTATGCTTATACAATTATCCGGGAATCTCTTGAGATAGCAAAATATGAAATAATAGATGACAAAGAACCTTATTATATGGAGAAGTTCCCGAACTTGAAGGTGCATGGATTACAGGCAAGAACCTTGAAAGGTGCCAGAAAATATAGAATAAGTTATTGATGAATGGATTGCTATCAGATTGAGAAATGAGCTCTGTCTGCCTAGATTTTGCAATTTTCTAACTATATAAATACCCTGAAGACCTCATGCCGATCTAAGGAAGTTAATGAACGGAATTTTGTAGGCCAGGTCGTGAGCTCCTTTCAACAGATTTTGAATCATAACTTTGTAGCTATGATTGAAACCAGATTAAAGTAGTTTCCACCTTCAGCTTCCATCATTCCTATATCTCTACGAGCAAAGTCGTTGTCACACATAAGCCAATCTTTCCATGATTCCTCTAAACAATTTAACTCTTTACACTCCTGAATAGTTACCAGATCGGAAGTTTTCCATAAATTATACCACCAGTCAGCAAGAGTAATAGATTTATATCATCACCCCAGTAAGGCTGTAATTCTGCCGGAACTCCATTCGTAAAATTCTTTTTCAATCCAGGAACTGCAACTGCAATTTGTCCTCCTTTTTTTACAAGCGGTGCAAGATGATTTGTCAGATAATCTTTTTCAGCCCCGAAAAAATTATAGGCATCTATACAGATAGCAGCATCAAAAAATTCATTTGCAAAAGGCAAATCGTGGGCTTCTGCGTGTATTGGTATTATTTTATCTTCCAGTCCCATTGACTTAATTCTCTCATAGTTATCTGTTGCACTTATCCAGAGATCAGTTGCAAAAACTGTAACATCATATTCTTTTGCCAGGAATATTGAGGTCAGCCCTCTCCCACAGCCAAGATCGAGTATTCTCATGCCTTTCTCAAGCTTCAAAGATTCGGAAACTTCCTCAAGAATCTTCATTGCATTTGGTCCCATCATGTTTTCTTTAACAAAATCAAAATCATACCTGTTACTTTTTGTAAACATCATCTTGACCACTTTTAGTTAATCTATCCCATATTATTTCATGGAGTTTGTTACTTATAATTCTTCTATGACTTCGAGGCAACCTTTGTCACATATCGTTCTTTTATTTGAACTAATGTATTCAGTCAGTATAGCCTTTAACTTAACAACTTCACTTTCATATGCTTGAGCAGTAGTCTTAATATCGTTCAGAAAGATAACCGTTTTACTCTACAATAAACTGAAAAGTAGTGAAAAGATGAATGAAAAATTACTTGCAAAAATTGGATTGAACAAGTATGAGAGTTCAGTTTACCTGACACTTCTAAAACAAGATTCTATGGAAGCAAGCAAATTATCACATGCATCGAAAGTCCCTATAGGAAAGATCTACGAGGTTCTCAAAGCCCTCAAAAACTATGAGCTTGTCGAAATCCAACCGTCACGGCCACAGAGATACCGGGCGTTTGATCCTAAAAGCGCATTTAAACTGATGTACAAAAGAAAAGAGGAAGAAACACTCAATGAGCTCAGAATGCTCAAGGAAACATTTGATGAAATCGAAAGGAAACTTTGCAACGACAATTCCCCACAAAATGTTGAAACTGTCTTCTGGCCTGACAGGTTTCGTAATAATGAACTAAACGAAATGGTGGATTCATCTTTTGAGAAAATCGAGCATGAAATATGTGTTGTAATCCATATTAAGTACAAGCCCGAAAGATCGGAGCTATATGATGCCTCAGTATCCACCTTTAGCAAAGCTTATTTGAGTTTAGTACAGCGTGGCATAAAAGTTAAAATTTTAGATCCGGGATCACAATTACTGCCATCATTAAAAGAGCTTATTGATTCAATAGAAGATCTGTCATTTAAACGCTATTTTAAGGATCTGATGGAAGTAAGAATTTTAGAAACCGAACACAATTTTTCAATCATTGATTCTAAGATAACCCTTCTCGATATTGAAGACCAGTTCAATATGAGTAGAAACCTCGGTATGACAAGAATATATGATGAATTATATGCAAAGCGATTCAAGACAAAGTTTGATGAGCTCTGGACAAAGGGTGAATTGTTTTCTCTGACCTGACTTGCAAAGATATCCGTAAATTTCAATTTTTCTATTAGTTTTTGCCTTCAGCCAAAAACCATATGAAAATACAAACTGTTGAAATTATTGAGTTATGTTTGTTAAGAAAAGCGAAATTGAAAACCCGTGATTTTTGCAGCTTTGGAGAAAGCGCTTTTCAGGGTCGATAAATTTTGCTTTATCAGTTAATCAACCGGAGTTAGAATTTCAGGCACTTTTATCGCTCCATAAACCTTCGCTATAAAGTTTTTTCTCATTTGGAAGGTGCACTGCCATAATTATAGAAAGATTTATATATTTTAATTGCTATGTATGTGTGTTGACAAATAAAGATCAGTATAATCATCTGTTATTAAAAACCAAGTTTTGTTTTTAATCAAAGAGTTCTATACAATCTTATTTTTAAACCGTAACTAAAAAATCAAAACCAAGGTGAAACAAATATGGCTTTTAATGACAGAAACTTCAGAGGAAACTCTAACTTCGGCGCTCCCAGAGAAATGCACAAGACAATATGTTCAGACTGTAAAACTGAGACAGAAGTGCCTTTCAAACCTGACCCAGAAAGACCGGTCTACTGCAGAGAGTGCCTTCCTAACCACAGGACACCCAGAGAAGACCGCAGATATTAAGTGTTATTTCTGTAATTGAGTTTACATAAACACTTATTTCTTTTCCACTTTTTTTAAATATATCTTAGGCTCGGAATATACTTTTTTCTTAATCGAGAGCTTTTGCAGAATTAGAAGGCACACTTTGCATGAGTCTTTTTTGATTGCAGTGATCTTTTCTTTGGGAGGGCTATTTTCAGATTAAAGTTAACTCTTCTTCCAAGTTCAATTCAACTAAAATATATTTTTCCTGACATCGGCCTTCTCCAATCTAAAGAGAACTAAAAACCCGTGATTTTCGCAGCTTTATAAGGGGCACTTTGCAGGGCTTCTTTAGATTAAGCGATTCTTTTCCTCTGAGGGGGATTTTTTGATTCAAAGCGACGTTTTTCAGGTAGTTATGGGTAAGGAAAAATCTTCATGAATTGGACCGCTGAATAAGAGGTGAAAATTCCTCCTTATCCCTTCCAGGCAACTCAAAGTCATCTTCCCAACAGATATCTTCAGCAGGAATCAAGCTATTTCAATCATCTGGTTTCAAGAACCCATTTCCAGAGAGGAACATAACTGATATCATTTTCCTTTTTTTCGAAATTCTTCGTAAGCAAGATTAACCTGGAAGCTTTCTCCCCAAAATATTCCTTGAATTCCAGAAGAGCATTGATTTCTCCCTGTCTTATGTGATCTGTACAAGTGCAGTTTATACCTGTGAGTGCTCCATCTATGCCTTTGATGACAAAATCTACTTCTCTTTTTTCTTTCCAGTAAAAGAATTCTACTTTTCTCCTCTTCAACTCTACAAAAGCCAGGTTCTCTGCAAGCCTTCCTTCATCAGCAGAAAAGGTGAATGCCGCTGAATTTCGAAGCCCATTATCAATGCAGTAGACCTTTTTGGGCATTCTGATTGAGATTGAATCTTTGACTGAGTATGAAAAGAAGTTCAACTGGTATATCAGGTAGGCCTGTTCTAGATAAAGCAGGTATTCTTTCAAGCTGTTGACTGAGAGCCCGATGGCATTCGAGATTTTTGAATAACTCAGGAGAGTGGAGACATTTGATAGGGAATAATTCGCAAGTTCGATCAGTTTTGCGCTTTCCCGGATATTGCAACCCACCACTATATCCCGAAGGAGGATGCTGTTGAAGTACTCGGTTAGCCGGAGGTGATTGATATCCATATCATCTTCAAGGACAACTTCGGGAAAACCTCCTTTGAAGAGATACTTGTTAAAATAGTGCAGAATTTCGTTTCTCTGAATATCAGGATCTTTTAATTCAAAACCCTCAAATTTGTGTGTGGAGTATTTATATCTTTCATTATAATGATGATTTTAGCTATAAATACCGTCATTACAATGACGGTTATATAAATGAAATTAGATTTGAATCTTGTAATATCGGGATGTTGAACAAGAAAGGAGATTTCTTATTTTGTCCTCCAATTCAGTTAAAATATATTTTTCCTGCCGACGGTCTGCTTACATCTTTTCCGGGTATTGTTAACTAAATATAGTTAACTCTTTATTTCTGTATTTCATTAAGAGAAGAACTGAGTACTTTAGCATTTCAAGACTCTTAGTATAACACTTTGTCTTTCGCCTCAATCTTGCCAGAAAGTGCCTCAATATGCTGTTATATCCTTCAACAGTATACGTTTCTGCTTTGGATTGAGTATGAATAGTTTCTGGAACAAACTCTGCATATGCCTTCCAGTGATCAGTCATCACTTTTTCAATCTCTTTTTTCCTTTAATTTTTCCCAGAGTTTTTGTCCAGTTTCTGTTCCTCTACTACCAAAAGAGCAGTTGATGAACTTTTTCCCAACTCTATCAACAGCAATCCAGATCCAGCAATATTTTTTTTGTTACCGATGTAAGTGTGCATCTCATCCATTTCAACAATAGATATCTCATTTTCGCTTTTTAGGTCCTCTAACTCCTGACCAAATTTCTTTATCCATTTTTGGACAGAAACATGACTTACTCCCAAAAATCGCCCTATTGAGCGAAACCCTAATCCTTCAAGATAGAGTTGCAAAGCCTGTCTCTTAACAGAAGCGGAGATAGCAGTTGATTTTAGCTCTACTGAATAGTTATATCCACAATCACCGCATTTGTAGCGTTGACGGCCATCAACTTTACCATTCTTTTTATGATTGGAGACTCTTACATCTTGGACAGTTCATGCAAGAAATATAATTTCTCATAATATATATCAGTATTTAGATACCAATGCCTTTTTTTCCTTTAATTTTTCCCAGAGTTTTTGTCCAGTTTCTGTTCCTCTGCTACCAAAAGAGCAGTTGATGAACTTTTTCCCAAATCTATCAACAGCAATCCAGATCCAGCAATATTTTTTTTGTTACCGATGTAAGTGTGCATCTCATCCATTTCAACAATAGAGATCTCATTTTCGCTTTTTAGTTCCTCTAGCTCCTGACCAAATTTCTTTATCCATTTTTGGACGGAAACATGACTTACTCCCAAAAAACGCCCTATTGACCGAAATCCTAATCCTTCAAGATAGAGTTGTAAAGCCTGTCTCTTAACAGATGCGGAACTAGCAGTTGATTTTAGCTCTACTGAATAATTATATCCACAATCAGAGCATTTGTAGCGTTGACGGCCATTAACTTTACCATTCTTATTATGATCGAGACTCTTACATCTTGGACAGTTCATCAAGAGATATAAGTTCTCATAATATATGTCAGTATTTAGATACCAATGCCCTTTTTTTTATTATAATCTTGATATTTTCAGTTACCTTAGGTATAAATGCTATCAATTTCTCCATTTTAAACAAAGTTTCTGCCTCCTCTGATATCTCTTCAACCGGTAGTGGCTATAATGACTCAGTTTGGGAAGAAAACGATATTGGATCCAACTTTGTAGCACAAGATAAAATAGTAATTGGAGAGGGACGCAACGATGGCATCAAAAGGGTATATTCTGCAGACGGCGTTTCGGGCTCTGGTACTATATATGAATATAGTTTTAATAACGGTGAATGGGAAAAGAGGAGTATTATAGAAGATAGCTCAAACGATTCAACAGTTGTTCAAGATGTTAATACGGTTTATGGACTAGAGATTGGAGATTTTCGCAATGACACAATAAATAGAATTTATGCTTCTGGTTATAATTTAGCGGAATATAACTTTGATTCCGGCTCATGGCTTGGGTATGTGAAAGGTCCTGATCAGATTCAGTGGACTAATGATATGGTTTTGGGGGATGTCGCAATGATGGCTACATAAGGATGTATGTAGCTGGATGGGGAGAAATTTATGAAGTTTCCTATAATCACGGGAATTGGGATTCAATAAAAATTGATACTGGAGGACAGCGAGTAGAAGAACTGTTCGTTACTGATGGTAGGAACGATGGAGTTTTCAGACTATATGCTGCAATAAATGAGCATATTTATGAGTATACTTGGTCAGGAAGCGAGTGGGAAACAGTTGATTGCAGTGCGATAGGTAACGAGCCTTATATTTTGTCCTGCGATATGTATGGAGGCGATGCAAGAAATGATGGTAAAAATAGGATTTATCTGGTTGCTGGAGGCCTTTATGAACTGTCTTATAATGCTAAGAACTGGGATAGTATTGTAATCGCAGATTCAAATAAAATTGGCGCAGTTACTATTGGTATTGGAAATGACGGGATAAATCATCTCTATACAGGAAGCTCAACAGGCATTGGTGAATACACATTTAGTAACGGAGCATGGAAAAAGACAGCAAATTATGATACCAAATATAAAGTCAACGATCTAACAGTTGGACAAGGCAGAAACGATGAAGTAAATCACATTTATGCAACTAGTGACGACAACCACGTTTATGAATATAGCTATACTGGAGGGAAAATATCGAATGAAGATAACGTCGTAAATAATGGAACGAAAACAACACCAAAGGAAAATGTGTATCTGATAACAGCTACATTAATAATAGTATCTATATTAATTTTCATTAGATCAAAGTTAGAAGATAACCTGCTCAAAAATAGAATATTGTACATTATTGCGGGTATTCTAGTAGTTGTTATCTCGGTTGTTACATTCTTAATGGATATTATATCGAATGTTAAACTAGTTTTTATCTTAATTCTTATATTAAATATCATCTTAACAGCAGTCATATCTCATTCAAGAAAACATAAGCAGAAGAAGAAGGATGAAAAACAAGGAGAGAATAACGAAAAAGAAGAAAAAGCAATTGAAATCGAAACAAAATCGCAAGAAAATGTTTCCGTGAAAACTGTTACATTGGAATTATTAATGAATATTATTGGAAACATTATTGCGGGCTTAATAATTGCTTTGATACTTCACTAAATTCTACTAAAACGGTTATTTCAATAAATTATTCATGTCGCACTTATGTAATCTTATTTTTCTCCCAAAATTATCGAATTTAATCTATTATATTTTCCCTGCCGGCGGCCTGCTTACATCTTTTCCGAAATCTACCTCGAATACGTTTGTTAAGAAAAGTGTAAGAAGAGTGAAATTAAAAATCCTTCGATATGTCTATCCAATTTCTTCCTTATACTTTATTAAGACATAGAAATCAAACATCTTTTTTCCCATGCTCGGAGAGATATTGTTCAACAGCACGTTTTGAACTATGCCACGTTTTTCCGATTTTTACCGCATCTAGGAGCCCCTGCCTGGCTCGCAAGCTGAGGTATTCCTGAGAATAAGGAGTTTCAATGGCAAGTTCTTTTAGAGGCAGTAGTTCGTCGTTTCCTCCTGAGATGGAGAGGTAGAGAGTTAGGTTTTCATCCACAGCTTTTGCAATGAAATTAGCAAATGCTCTCAGGTTTCCAGCATCTGCAGCCCTAAGAAATTTATAATATTTTCCCCTGTCCTCTTTTTTGAGCACGACAGGAGGATAATCCCTTGAGATCAAATACAGGTTTGTGAGAAGCCGGGCTACTCGTCCGTTTCCATCGCTGAAGGGATGAATTTCAACAAATCTGTGATGCAGGAATGAAGCTATCTCAATGGGATGCGCCTTGCTTTGAGCTATATTTTCAATTAACTCATCCATGAGTTTCACTATCTTCGACCAATCAGGAGGAGTCTTTACTGCACCTGCTATTCTCACATTTCTTGTGCGGTATCTTCCGGCATCTTCAAGTATGCCGATGGTTACAATTTCGTGGATTTCCTGAATCGTAACATGGTCTATTGCACATTTTTTCTTTGCCAGCTCTTCCATCCGGTCATAAGCTTTTGCATTATTGTTTGCTTCAAGATGCTCCCTGAGAGATTTCCCCCCAATGGTCAGACCTTCTTCCAGAACAAGTTTTGTTTCCTGAAGTGTGAGCGTATTGCCCTCTATTGCATTGGAGTGATAGGTATGAACTAACCTCATCTCTTCATGCAGCCTTGCTAAAGCATCTGCTGGAACTGGCCTAATTGAGTCTAGCTGTTTCATTTTTTCATTTATTCGTGCAAGGAGTTCTTCTCGAATCAGAGTAGTATCGGTATTGGCCATAATTTAATGTATCCGATATGTGTCATGTAATATATATCGGTATCGGCAAGTTTTTGAGTTATCCGATACAACTTTTTCCCCTATACTCCATTTCAATTAAAATATATTTTTTCCTGCCGGCGGTCTGCTCAAATCTCCCCTGAATACGTTTGTTAATTTTAGAGAAATTGAAAAACACCGTGATTTTTGCAGATTTAGAAGGAGCACTTTGCAGGACCGATAATTTTTGTTTTATCTATCATTAACCAAAATTCCAATTTCAGGTACTTTCATCGCTCCATTAAACCTTCCCCATAAAGTTTTTTCTCATTTGGAAGGTGCACTGCCATAATTATAGAAAGATTTATATATTTTAATTGCTATGTATGTGTGTTGACAAATAAAGATCAGTATAATCATCTGTTATTAAAAACCAAGTTTTGTTTTTAATCAAAGAGTTCTATACAATCTTATTTTTAAACTGTAACTAAAAAAACTAAAACCAAGGTGAAACAAATATGGCTTTTAATGACAGAAACTTCAGAGGAAATTCTAATTTCGGTGCTCCCAGAGAAATGCACAAGACAATATGTTCAGACTGTAAGACTGAGACAGAAGTGCCTTTCAAGCCCGATCCAGAAAGACCGGTTTACTGCAGAGAGTGTCTTCCTAACCACAGGACGCCCAGAGAAAACCGCAGATACTAAGTGTTAAGTGTTATTTCTGTAATTGAGTTTACATAAACATTTATTTCTTTTCCACTTTTTTTAAATATATCTTAGGCTCGGAATATACTTTTTCTTAATCTAGAGCTTTTGCAGAATTAGAAGGCACACTTTGCATGGTCTTTTTTGATTGCAGTGATCTTTTCTTTGGGAGGGCTGTTTTCAGATTAAAGTTAACTCTTCTTCCAAGTTCAATTCCACTAAAATATATTTTTCCTGCAAGCGGCCTTCGCCAATTTAATGATTGCAAAAAATCCGTAATTTTTGTAGCTTTATAAGGGGCACTTTGCAGGTCTTCTTTAGATTAAGCGATCCTTTTTTGAAGGGGAGTTTTTTTCTGATTAAAATAAAGAATTTTCAACTAGCTCTACGCATAAAATTTGTTAGCTAAGTTCAATGAAGATTATTTATAGCATTTTTAAGCAAATAAATAGGGGGTTACTTTCTGGAGATACCAAAATTTAAAAGACTACCAGGACATATTGCTATAATACCGGACGGCAACAGAAGATGGGCTCTATCTAGAGGCTTAGAAAAACATGAGGGATACGACAATGGAATAATTCCAGGCTTGGAATTATACGATATATGCGTAAAAATTGGAATAGGCGAAGTTACTTTTTTTGGATTTACTCAGGATAACACAAAAAGGCCTCAAGTTCAAAGAAAAGCATTTGTAGATGCCTGTATAAAATCAGTTAAAGAACTTTCTAAACTTGACGCTGAACTACTTGTAGTAGGGAATACTAATTCGGATTTGTTTCCGAAAGAGCTACTTGCATATACAAAGAGAACTAAATTTGGAAAAGGTAAAATAAGGATAAATTTTTTGGTAAACTATGGCTGGTATTGGGATTTAATTCATGCATTTGAGAACTCTTCAGATAGTAAAAAAATGGCAGAGAATATCGCATCAGCAGAGATTCCAAGAATAGATTTACTTATTCGCTGGGGAGGAAGACATAGACTCAGTGGGATGCTTCCAATTCAAACGGTATACTCAGATATATATGTAGTCGATGAAATGTGGCCAGATTTTAAGCCAGAACATCTATATAAAGCATTAGAATTTTATCAAGACCAGGATATTACACTGGGTGGATAATTGACTTTCTTGCCTTTCACCGATTCTTTAAAATTGATTTTTTTTGGGCTATTTTCGGATTAAGTTGAAAATCTGTTAATCGAGTCTTGTTTTCATAGGAGCCATCTAAAACTGGACCTCCAAATAGGAAATGAAATCCTTTCAATCACCCTAACTCATCTGAAATATATTTTTCCTGCCGGCGATCTGCTTAAATCTACCCCGAACACATTTGTTAATTTTAGAGAAATTGAAAAACGCCGTGATTTTTGCAGATTTATAAGGGGCACTTTGCAGAGCTTCTTTAGATTAAGCGACTCTTTCCTTTCAGAGGAATTTTTTCTGATTCACATTTGATCCAGTATGCGTTTGATATCCGGTTTTGCTTCTGGAATACCTTCTTTAACGGATAACCAAACTACCTTCAGATTTACCCCAAAAATAAGCGTGGATCAATTTGTCCCGGATGCCTGCAAGGTCTTTCCAGGGAACTGAAGGATGTTTTTCGCGTACTTCAAAAGGGATATTTTTTGCCGCTTCGCCAATGATTTCCAGAGTTCTGATTACTGCGAATTGGGTTTTTCGGTCGGATGCAAACTCTTCGAATGTCAAGTTGTTGACAAATTCTTCTGCAATTTCCATTGCATCATAAATATCCTGGACATAGTCTTTTACTTCGCGAATCTCAATCCCTCTTCATACGGCTTCAACTTCATCCAGAATGTGTTTGCCTATATTTGGTTTTAAGGCATCTTTCATAACCAGATCAACCTTAACGCCAAGAGCTTCCGAAAGGTAGTTTTCAAGGTTAACAAATTTAAAAATAGTAGGAGTCTTACTGAATTCCACAAGCACATCCAGATCGCTTTCCGGTTTCTGTTCTTCCCTAATATAGGACCCAAAAACCCCCAGGTAACTGACGTGGTATCTCTCTCTAAGCTCCGGGAGCATTTCGTGGAGTTTCTGGATGTAGACTTCAACTTTTTTTCGGTTTTCAGGCATTTATTCAGGCTCGTTGCTTTCCCTTCTGGTATGTCATAGTAATTTGCTGTTGTAGTATTTATAATTACTAAAGAGGAAAATGGAATCTGTGTCTTGAATCATATTCAATTGAAACACCTTTTCCTGCCGGCGGTCTGCTTAAATCTACCCCGAATACGTTTGTGAATATAAAGCTAAGAAAAGCGAAATTGAAAAATCTGTGATTTTTCAGCTTTTAGGGGCACTTTGGGCTGTATTTTATATAGCGATCTTTTTACTGGAAGGTGTTTTCGAATTAAAATGAAAAACTGTTAACTGACGATTGTTTTCAGGAGATGTTATAAAAATAGATTACTACATGAGAGTTCTTTGTTGGTCATCTTTAAAGGAATTTTGTCTAATAGTCCTATTCTCTTAAAATCTTTTCACTTGTTGTTAAAACTCAGAACAAGATTTTTTAACTCATAAATTTTGTCATCGACAATCTTTGGAACATCTGTTTCTATTTCATAAGAGGCAAGAAATGGAATTATCGGAATAGCAACTTTCAGTTTTTGAGTTGTACTCATAGGAGAATACAATTCATAAAGCACTTCCTCGATCTTTTCTTTCATTTCAGGCATATCATTCTTGATTTCTTCTAGATTCCTTTGGATAATATCAAGATATTCTTCTGGATTTTGTAGTTCATCTACTGATTCTATAAATCTATCAACTGAAGTCTGTAAATAGTTGAATTCTTTTGAAATTGAAGTTGTTTTTTCTTTAATCTCTCTTATTTCTTGCACTACGTGATCTGGCATTGAGCTAAATGTTGGTATTAATACAACCAGCCTAGAGATAATCTTATACTGATTTACGAGATCTTTTTCATCCCTTATCCCTTCAATTTCTCTAAAAATGTGCTCATAACCTGGTATATGTGGCATTTTCAGTCTGAAGGTTTCGATCAAGGCTTCAATCATTTGTGTCATTTCTTCTTTACTGCCAATTTCCCATTTCTGAACTTCACGACTGACAGCAAGTGCAATTTCTTCGGTTTCAGTCCCTTTAGATTCATTGAATACAACTTTTGCTTTTTCTTGGATTTCTTCTATAAGAAATTTTAATCCTCGATCGAAAATTGGAAATCCTTTTCTTACTACTCCTGCAGCAAATGGTGCAGTCTCTCCTGCGTTTCTTAGCAGTTCTGTTGCACGGTCACAATACCTTCTGTAGGAACTAAGTTCGTTTCTTCTCGCCTGAAAATCCATATTTTGAAACTTCTGGACTTCTTTTAATACATTTGCAAGAGTATTAACAACTTCAAAAAGTAACTCTTTGCTCCTTGATCCTTCAATTGCAACCTTAGACTCAATCAAATATTTCTCTACTTCTCCTTTTGTTTCATATTTTTGGAAAATTATTGTATAGAAAGAACGATAAAAGGGAAGGCAGAATTTAGCTGGATTAAATGCTTCAGAAGATTCTTTAGATGCTGTTTCAAAAAACATAATTGCTTTTTCCAATTCATTTTTGTAATCTTCTTCTTTTTCTGCTTGGGAAGCCCTAAATATAGATACCCTTCCTGAAGAGTAATTTGCATAAACTCTTACACCACTATTTTGATCAGCATTAAGTTTGATTATGTCATCCCATGCCTGTTGTTTATCTGGTATATCGGAAAATGCAGATCCAAGAAACTTAGCGAACATAAACCTCAAACGAAGATCTTCATTCTTGATCAATTTATGTAAATCTTCCCATGCCTGTCGCTTATTTGTCATGTAGAAGAAAGCAGATTCAAGACAGTTTTTAACAGCTAGATATCTCAAAAGATTATCCTTATGACTGGTTAGAGCAAATAACTCATTCCAAGCTTTTTCTTTGTCTTTTACATATTTAAAATTAGTTTCAAGTATCCTTTTGTTTTTGTCGGAAATTAATAGAAAAGTAGCTTTGTCAATCCTTTCTGAAGTTTGCAATAATATATCAATTTCTAGTTTTGAAAGGTTGTAAAGTTTATCAAATTCCTTATTTACCGAGCCATCCTCTTCAAAATAACCATAGCGTAAGAGGTTAACAAGTTTCTTTTGGGTTACCCAATATTTAGCTTCATCACTAGCAAAATCTACAAGTCTATCTTGAGTTGCCCAAAACTCGACCTCATTGCTAGCGTTCTCAACCTATCCGAAACTGTAAGTGAAATTTCTTGTAATTCATCTAACAGTTTTCGATTGAAGAGTAAGATCTGATATTATCAAAGGCCATTTTAAAGTTATAGCTACAAATTTGCCCAGCTTTTCTAATGACAATGGTGTTTTAGAAGAATCGCTTACATTAGAACAAAATAAACCTGTTTCAATAGCAATAAATGCTTTGAGCCTAAATAAATTTATAAATTGTTTTATCCGACGAGGATTATAATCTAAAGCTGGTAACACCATGCGCACGATTTCTGCGGACAGTTTGAGAATCAGGCTTTATAATAGTTTTTAGGATCTTCAAATGCTTTTTCTGATTTCATCTTGCTTATCTACTTCAGATTTATCGAAATCATTAATAGCTTCTCTATTACTTACATCATCCACTTCTTTAAAAACATTGGAGCCATTGTATGTAGTT
Organism: uncultured Methanosarcinaceae archaeon; assembly: GCA_963847185.1. GTDB lineage: Archaea > Halobacteriota > Methanosarcinia > Methanosarcinales > Methanosarcinaceae > Methanosarcina. The sequence goes on from CAWJYV010000004.1 coordinate 209,395, forward strand.
GAAATATCTGTTTTCTTCTTACGGGGTATTTTTTTTCGAAAAAGTTTATTTCTTTTTTATATAATTCTTTAGTTTTCCCAGTTAAACCTTCAAAGGAAAATTTAGTCTTTGGTTTGATAAATTTCTTTCTTTTAGCACATACGAGTTCTTGTAAATCAGATATTTCTGGTTGAGGTACCGAGAAAGGAAGTTGAATAAATTTTTCAAGATATTCATAACCGTATTCTAAGCCCTTGTAGTAATCTTTATTTTGTACAACTGGGGTTTCATAATTCTTAGATAATGATTGAAAGTAAGGTAACAACTTCTCATATTTTACAGCAACACCGCTAGCAACTTTTAAACGATCCATCCCAACTATAAATATAAGGTGTGGATCGTCTGAGATCATAAGATTTAAAGCCTGCATTAAATCTGCAGCTTTAGGAACTTCGCAACGATCAAGATCATCAATAAAAACAAAGACCTTATTTTTTCCGGCATAGCACTTAACAATGTTTTTAAAATCTTCATGAAACTCTTCTATAAAAGTTGTGCGGTTTTCGTAGTCTGGTTTTTTAATACATTTTTTCAAGTTGGCATATACAGAACTACCTAATAGTTTCTTTAAATTGGGCAAAACTGATAAAATCGATATGTATATTGGGCAACCAACACCTAAAAGAGTTATAAGCATTAGCTGAGTTGAGAGCGAACTAATCCAATCTGACCACTTAGAATTAACGTATGCGATATATCCAATAATAAATATAAATCACAAATATGATCTTTAGTATATCTCCTCGCCTATTTACCCAGCGAATTCGTGAGATAAATAATTTGATTTCTGCTTTTATGAATTTGTATGTAGAAAGCTTTCTTGAAATTTGACGTATAAATTCAAGGGCGAAAGCAGCCCACATTACATCTTCCTTATCATGTCTCCATGCATTGAATAAAACTGTGTATTCTCCGTTTGCTTCAAGTTCTTTTATAAGTTGTCGTATAAACGATGACTTGCCACTGCCCCAAGATCCTTCTATGGATAATGTTAACGGTGGTTCCGTATCTGGATTTATAAGGAACTCTTTAATAGCTTCAACATAAGGACTGAAACCTAATAAATCGTCATAGGATGGTTGATCGCCAGTTGCTGCGTTAGGAATTTCTTCTTCTTCTTTTGCTCCATCGTAATAGTCTCCATATTGATCAACCAATTGGCCACACCTTCAACCCTGTAGCTTCCATAACAATAAAACAATTTCTATTTGTTCTTCCCATTGATTCATTAACTAGCATTCTATTAAAATGACACATGCAAAATTTCATTTATGAGAACATTTCTAACAGACTCATCAAAAAATAGATTAATATTTTGAAATATATAGTTAAAAGATATAAAAGAAGCCAATATTTTTGGAAAAGTTTACTTATTTTTTGAATGTAAAATCAAATTTTTCAACTCATAAATCTTATCAGCTACAAGCTTGGGAACATCTGTTTCGATTTCATAAGAAGCAAGTAATGGAATTATCGGAATAGCAACTTTTAGTTTTTGTGTTGTACTCATAGGAGAATATAACTCATAGAGCACTTCATCGATCTTTCCTTTCATCTTAGGCATATCATTCTTAATCTCTTCCAGATTTCTTTGGATAGTATCAAGATATTCTTGTGGATTTTGCAGTTCATCTAATGATTCCATTAAGCTATCAACTGAAACTCGTAAATACTTAATTTCGCTTAAAATCGGAATTGTTTTTTCGGATACTTGTATATTTATTATTTGTGGAATCAGGTTGTTGAGTAGAGTATACTGTTTCACTATATCTGGTTCTCGAAAAATTCTGTCAACTCTATTAAGGATTAGACTATTCTCCTCAATGGTAGGAATATATGATTTAAGCATAAAAACGAGACTTTCAATTTGTGGCGCAAGATATTCCTGGCTACCAATTTCCCATTTCTGAACTTCTCGACTAACAGCACATGCAATTTCTTGTGTTGGAGTACCTTGAGAGACCTGACATGCAGTTTTTGCTTTTTCCTGAATTTCTTCGAGAAGGGAGTTTAATCTTCTTTTAAGAATAGGAAGCCCTCTTCTCAGTACTTCTGTCGCGTAAGGAGACGTTTGTTCAGTTTCGGACATTAAATCTGCAGCCCGTTCACAATATAGCATGTAATGACTAAGGTCCTCTTTATTATCTTCTAAGCTTCTATTAAGACTTTGGACTTCCTTTAATGCTTTTGCTAGATTATCTACTGCTTCTAAAAGAATTTGTTTGTTTTTGGATTTTTTAATCGCACTTCTAGCCTCTACAAGATATTTGTCAACCTCTTCTTTTACCTGCTTTTTTTCCTCGGAAATTATTGAGAAGAATGAACGGTAAAATGGTAGACAAAACTGTGATGGATTATAGATAGTAGACTCCTTTGAAGCTTTTTCAAAAAATGCGATAGCCTGCTCGAAATCTCTCCTGTAGTCACTTTCATTCTCTGCTTGGGAAGTTTTGAGTATGGAAATTTTTCCTAGAGAGTAGTAAGCGTTTCTCCTAACACCAATATCTTCGTCAACAGTTAGTTCTATCAATTCTTCCCAAAAATGTTGTTGGTCAGGAAGTTGAGAGTATATAAAACTAAGAGTAGACGAGATTGTTTCTTTTACATTTCTATCTTTATTTTTCATACATTTATGCAAATCTTGACTTAGCTTATGTTTATCTGAAACTAAATGAAAAGTGGAAACTAGGGCATCAGCTACGTTTCTTCTCACATCTATATCTTTGTGCGCTGTGAGTCTAAGGAGATCTTCCCAAGCTTTTTCCTTATTGTTTACCATTGGAATAGCAGACTTTAAAGCACTTGCTACGATTTTTCTTGCTTGAGAATTTCCAGAGGTAACTTCAATTAAGTCTTCCCATGCTTTTTGTTTATCGGGGGTAAACGGAAAATTCTGCATTAGTGCATTCGAAGCAATCGTTCTTACTGTACTGTCTTTATCATAGGTGAATTTGATTAGGTATTCCCATATCAGTTGTTTGTCTGGAGCCGATGAATAATCAGAGGTAACTGCACTTAACGCAGCTCTTTTATCCTGAATATCTTTATCTTTAATTAATTCGATTAGATCTTCCCAAGCTTTACGTTTCCCACAAACATATGGAAAAATGTAATTAACACTATTCGCAGAAATTGTTTTTACCTCTATTTCCTCATATTTTGTGAGTAGAATAAGAGTTTCCCAAGCTTTTTGTTTATCTTCGCGCCTGACAATGTTTGAACAAAGAATATTGGTTGCAGTACGTAGATTGTTCTTAGTTGTACTATCTGTAAGTTGTAGTAAATTTGCCCATGCATTTTCTTTATCTGGTGAATTTGAAAAAATAGAAATCATAGAGGTTCTTACTGTTTTATCTGCTTTAATTTCATTAAAATCAACTAGTTTAGTTATATCTAACCACGCTTTTTCCTTGTCAGGAACAAGTGGAAAAGCTGAACTTAAAATTAATGGCATGCAGTGTCTTAGTCTATAATCTCCATTAATCACCATTTTTGCTGTTAACGACACTAAATCTTCCCATGCTTTTTGTTTGTCAGGAACTTGAGGAAGAAGTTGAATAATATTGCGTCTTACACTAGAAGCGTATTCAAGGACTGAGATTTCAAATATTTCCAATAACTGTTTCCAGTTTTCATCATTCATGAATTATAAAAATCTCCATCAGTTGTCACTAATTCTAAAAAGTTATAGCTTAAAATAGTTTCTAAATTGCTTTTTTAGATACTTACTTTAATCTCATTATTGATATCGAGAAGGCCCGTGCTATGCACGGTGACAATAGCCGTTTAAGATAACTATCACTGTAACTCTAGCAAAGATACATCAGTCAACTGTTTTGGTTCTCTGGAAAAGAGAAACAATCAGAGGTCCAAAACTAGCCAAAATTATGTAGAAGAAGAGAAAAAAGCCACCTGCCCCTTGAAAATCAATAGGCAGGAGAAATTAAGAATCAACTTTATTTTCCCATTACTTTCCTGTACATCCTTGCCTGGAATCCGTGATACTTCGCAAATCCTTCTGCATCCTTCTGGTCAATGGTCTGGCTGTCAAATGAAACCAGGTCTTCGGAATACAGGGCATTTGGAGAGCTGCGGGCAAGGATCGTGAGTGCGCCTTTGTAGAGCTTCACTTTCACTGTGCCTGTGACCCTTTCCTGGGACTTGTCGATAAAGGCGTTGAGGTCGGCAAAGAGGGGATCGTCTACAAGGCCGGAGTAGGCCATTTCGGACCACTGCTCTTCAACGATTTTCTTGAATTTGAGTTCTCCGCGGGTCAGGACGAGTTTTTCGAGGTCTGCGTGGGCGGCAAGGAGGACGGTTGCAGCCGGGTGCTCGTAGTTCTCGCGGGCTTTAAGGCCAAGGACGCGGTCTTCGATCATGTCTGTCCTGCCGACTCCGTTCTCGCCTGCAATTGTATTCATTTTCTTGATCAGGGTGTAGCCGCTGAGTTTCTCGCCGTCAAGGGCAACAGGGACTCCTGCTTCAAAGGCGATGTCAATAATCCTGGACTCGTTGGGGGCGTTTTCAGGGGATTTTGTCCACTCGTAGATCTCTTCCGGCGGGACAAAGGAGGGGTCTTCAAGCCTGCCGCCTTCGATACTGCGGCTCCAGATGTTTTCGTCAACGCTCCAGGGTTTGGATTTTGTGGCTTCGACCGGGATTCCGTGTTCTTTGGCATAGTTGATTTCCCATTCACGGGTCAGGTTCATATCCCGCATCGGGGCTACGACTTCCATGTCGGTCTGGCGGAAAACGGCTTCAAAACGGAGCTGGTCGTTGCCTTTTCCAGTGCAGCCGTGCGCAAGGGCAACTGCACCTTCTTTAATAGCGGCTTCAACCACTTTTTTTGCGATCAATGGGCGGGCGACGGATGTGCCCATAACATAGCCTTCGTAATTGCCGTTGGCTTTGATCAGGGGGAAGATGTAGTCTCTTACGAATTCTTCCTTTGCATCGATCGTGTAGTGTTTGTTGCTAATCTTCTGGGCTTTGACATCAGCTTTCCTGATTTCTTCTTCAGGCTGGCCTACATCGACCGAGATTGTGATAACTTCGTCGTATCCGTACTTTTCCTTGAGGATGGGAATGCACACTGATGTGTCAAGCCCTCCGGAATATGCAAGTGCAACTTTCTTTGCCATGTTTCTATTACCCCTTGTAACTTATGAATTGTAACTTATGAATTGTAACTTATGAATTGTAACTTATGGATTAAAACAAATGAGAGTTATGAATAGAATAATTTCTGAATAAAATAATTTGTGAATGGAATAGACTATGAATTAAGTAAGTTTCTGAATTTTAAATAAATCCATGAATTGAATAAATCCATGAGTTGAGTAAATTGAGTAAGTCAATGAATAGAATTCATAGATAAAATAAATGACAGTAAAATTTGAAATAAATATCTGAGGATGGCAAAAAAGCCATCCTTTCCGGTTCAGAATTTCTGCATGAACTGCGGTTTAAGATTCGATTCAGGCCTTACTCGTCAGTGCCTGTTTTCATTACTCACTCTTGTTTTCCTGTTCCATCTCTCTGTGATATTCATTGATGGATTTGATGGTCAGGTCCTTTCCTTTCTTCATGGTTTCAATCGCGTCGGCTGCTGCAACTGCTGCCTGGATTGTTGTGATATACGGGACTTTGAAGTCCACGGCTGCCCGCCTGATCTTGGAGCCATCCCTGCGGGATTGTTTGCTTGTTGGGGTGTTGATTATAAGGTCAACTTCGTCCCTGCGCATCATATCTATGACATTCGGGCTTCCGTCGCGGACTTTCTTAACCGTATCCATGAAAACGCCGTGCTGTGCAAGGTAGTTCACAGTGCCTCTTGTACCCATTAGTTGAAGGCCTGCTGCCTGGAGTTTCCTGGCTGCTTCCACAAGCTCGGGTTTGTCAGCGTTTCTGATTGAGAGGAAAACCTTTCCTGTAAGGGGCAGGAGATTGTCGGCTGCAAGTTCTGCCTTATAGTATGCCCTTCCGAAATCATAGTCAATTCCCATAACTTCGCCTGTGCTCTTCATTTCAGGGCCAAGGATGGGGTCTGCACCCGGAAGTTTGTCAAAGGGCAGGAGAACTTCTTTTATAGAAACGTGTTTGGGCTTTGGTTCTTCAGTATAGCCCAGGCTCTCCAAACTGTGCCCTGCAATGACTTTGGCCGCAATCTTTGCAAGAGGGATTCCGACAGCTTTTGAGACAAAGGGAATTGTCCTGCTTGAGCGCGGATTTGCTTCAAGCACAAAGACCTTTCCTTCTTTTTCTGCCATCTGTAGGTTAATCAGACCCTTGACTCTGAGGGCAAGAGCAACTTTACGGGTATATTCCCTGACCTGGGCAAGTACTTCAGCTGAGAGGGACTGAGGCGGGATTACGCAGGCTGAGTCTCCTGAGTGTACGCCTGCTTCTTCTATGTGCTCCATAATTGCCCCGATCAGCACATCTTTCTGGTCGCAGACTGCGTCCACATCAATTTCACAGGCGTCTTCCAGGAAGTCGTCAATAAGAATCGGGTGTTCCGGAGAAACCCTGACAGCTTCCTTCATGTAGCGTTCAAGGTCGATTTCATCATAGACGATTTCCATTGCCCTGCCGCCTAACACGTAAGAGGGGCGCACAAGTACAGGGAAACCGATTCTCTTTGCAACTTCGATTGCTTCCTGCTGGGAAGTTGCATACCCGCCTTCAGGCTGCGGAACACCAATTTTTTGCATCAGGGTATAGAACTTCTCCCTGTCTTCGGCAAGGTCCATGTCCTCAGGGTCAGTGCCCATGATTACAGTATCAAGGTCTGTCCTGCGCTTTAATTCCCGTTTCAGAGGGAGCGCAAGGTTTACCGAAGTCTGTCCTCCGAACTGCACAAGAACTCCATCAGGCCTCTCCCTCTCGATAACGTTCATTACATATTCCAGGGTAAGGGGCTCAAAAAAAAGCTTGTCAGAGGTATCGAAGTCAGTTGATACGGTTTCAGGGTTGTTGTTAATAATATGGGTTTCAATGCCTTCTTCCCTGAGTGCGGTAACTGCGTGCACGGTACAGTAGTCGAATTCGATTCCCTGCCCTATTCTGATCGGCCCTGCGCCAAGGATGAGGATCTTCTTCTTGTCTGCAGGGTTTGTTTCGCAGGTATCTTCGTAAGTGGAGTAATAATAAGGAGTAGCTGCCTGGAACTCGGCTGCACAGGTGTCTACCATCTTGAAGGTAGCGAGAATTCCTGCCTCATGCCTGAGGTCGCTTATCTCTTCTCTGGTCTTTCCAGTCAATTCTGCGAGCCGGCTGTCAGGAATGCCCATTTTCTTTGCTTGGCGCAGAAGCTCTGTGTTTAACTCTTCTGTCCTTATGCGCTTTTCCATGTCCACGATCTTTTTCATTTTTGAAATGAAGAAAGGATTAATACTTGAAAGTTCGGCAATTTCTTTTACCGACATACCTTTTTCAAGCGCATGGTAAATGACAAAGAGGCGTTCGCTTGTGGGAGTCTTTAAAAGAGTTTTGATTTCCGGTTCATCCCAGTGTTTTATCCCCAGCTGGGAGTCGATATCAAGGGACTTGAAAGCTTTCAACATGGACTCTTCAATTGTCCTGCCTATTGCCATGACTTCTCCCGTACTCTTCATGGCTGTGGTCAGGGTCTTGTCTGCAGTAACGAATTTGTCAAAAGGCCACCTTGGGATTTTGGTAATCACGTAATCCAGAGCAGGTTCAAAAGAAGCAGGGGTGCTCATGGTAACGTTATTTATGATCTCATCAAGGCTCATTCCGATTGCAATCTTTGCGGTCACACGGGCAATAGGGTATCCTGTAGCTTTGGACGCGAGGGCTGATGACCTGGAAACCCTGGGATTTACTTCGACAATGCGGTAATCGCCTTCCTTTAAAGCGTACTGAATATTGCACCCACCTTCGATCTTGAGGGCACGGATGATTTTAATCGAGGCACTCCTGAGCATCTGGTGCTCTGCATCGGTCAGAGTCTGGGAAGGGGCAACGACTGCTGATTCACCTGTATGTACGCCCATGGGATCAATATTTTCCATGTTACAGATAACAATACAGGTATCGTTTGCATCCCTCATTACCTCGTACTCAACCTCTGCCCATCCAAGTACGCTTTCTTCTATAAGTACCTGGGATATGCGGCTGCGCCTGAGCCCGCGTTCCGTGATTTCAAGAAGCTCTTCCTTTGTGCGGGCAATTCCGCCGCCAGCCCCACCAAGAGTATAGGCTGGACGGATGATTAAGGGAAGGCCGAGTTCTTCAACAACCTCTTCGGCTTCTTTTAAGGTATGGACTGCCCTGCTTAGAGGCACTTTTTCCCCTATCCTGAGCATTGTCTCTTTGAAGAGTTCCCGGTCTTCCGTATTTTTAATGGCTTCAACAGGAGTTCCAAGGATCTGGACTCCGTATTTTTCAAATACACCCATTTCTGCAAGTTCACTGGTAATATTCAGGCCTGTCTGCCCTCCAATACCTGCAATAATCCCGTCAGGGCGTTCTTTTTCTATGATCCTCTCTATAATTTTGGCATCAAGGGGTTCGATATAGACCGAGTCAGCCATTTCCGGATCTGTCATAATGGTTGCAGGGTTTGAGTTTACGAGTACAACCTGCAAGCCTTCTTCTTTTAAGGACCTGCACGCCTGGCTGCCTGAGAAGTCGAATTCCGCAGCCTGTCCGATAGTGATCGGTCCTGAACCTATAAGCAAAACTTTCTTTATGTCCTCGCGTTTGGGCATTAAATTCCACCCCCAAGGACCTTTACAACCTTGCCGAAGAACGTTTCCTCGGTATCCATTGGCCCTGCCTGAGCTTCAGGGTGGAACTGCACACTGAAAACATCAAGGTCTTTGTGGGAAACTCCTTCTACGGTCTTGTCGTTTGCGTTCATGTATTTCACATAAAGTCCTGTCCCGTCGAGGGAGTCCGCATCAACGGCATACCCATGGTTCTGGGAGGTTATGAAAACCTTGTTTTCGATAAGGTCCTTTACGGGCTGGTTTCCTCCCCTGTGCCCGAATTTCAGTTTGTAAGTCCTTGCTCCCATAGCAAGGGAGATGATCTGATGCCCGAAGCAGATTCCGCAGACAGGAATCGTACCTGCAAAGGCCTTTACGGCATTTATTGCATCCCTTGCTTTTTCCGGGTCTCCGGGCCCGTTTGAGATGAAAAGGAGGTCTGGGTCATAACCTGCAATTTCTGAGGGTTTTGTAGTTGCAGGGACCAGGGTAAGATCAATTCCTCTCTTATGCAGGTTGTTTATAATATTCCTCTTTATCCCGAGGTCAACCACAACCGCATGTTTTGGTTTCCCGCTGCCTTTCCAGGCACCTTCAACTCCAGGGATAAAACGGGGTTCCTTGCAGGTTACACTGGCAATAAGTTCTTCGTCCGTAATCTGTGGGAAATTCCTTGCCATCTCGACAGCTTCTTCCCCGTCGTCGCTGCCTGTGATCAGAGCTGCACGCATGGTACCGCGCTCCCTTGTCTTTATAGTGAGCATACGGCTGTCCACGCCTTCTATTCCTGGCTTTCCTTCATCTTCTAAAAATTTGTGAATGGAACGGGTTGATTTATAGTGATAGGGATTTTTGCAAGCTTCCCTTACAACAAGTCCCTCTGCATGAATATTATCGGACTGGACGCGCTCCCCGCTGACACCATAATTTCCGATAAGAGGGTAAGTAAACATCAATATTTGACCCTTGTAGGAGGGGTCTGTCAGAGCCTCCTCATATCCCGTGAATTGAGTGGTAAAAACAAGTTCGCCGCAAGCTGTGCCTTCGGCACCAAAACCGGTGCCCTTAATAACTGTTCCGTCTTCTAAGCCTATTACTGCTTTCATCATCTGAACCTGCGAGTAAATGTCATAAGACATGTATAAGTGTTACGATGACTTTCCTGATTCCCTGAATCGCTGGCATTCATTGAGTTCTTTTATATATAAATCAACCAATTAAATTAACTAGCTTCTTAATCACCTTTTTTCCCTTTCAAATCCTTTTTTCTTAGATTTAAATTCTTATAAAATTTAGTCTGAAATAAAAACATCTTGTCTTCATGTTAGAAATAAAATTTCAGTCTCATTGCCGCAACTGAGAAGATCAACTGCGCGACTACTGCCGGGATAATTGGAAGTATTTGAAAGCCTTACAGTATTGTGCGTAACTGACTGTATCAATGCCTCCATTGTTAACACTGGCATATCAATTGGCAATATGGCAGTATTAAATTAGCAGTATTTATACTGGTGCAGATGCTGTCACGGTCATCTGGTTGGGCAGGAAAAATTTGGCACGCTAGTTTTCAGGTAAGCATGAAAACCTGCCCTCAATTTAGTAAGATACGTAAGTTCAGAGGGGCAATACCGGAAAACGTTTACCTTTATGCTTTATTTATATGATTTACGTTCATATTTAATTTATATGAAACTTGGGATATATTAAAGAGAGGTTTTTCCTGGAAATGAGTGAAATGAGTGAATGTTTGACCTTCTAAAAGATCTACTACTTTATCGATCTCAAAGTATCTCATAGATTAAATTTTAATTAAAATTAAGGAGGGCAAGTTTTAGATCACTTATTAAAATCACTAAAAACCGAAAAACGTTGAATAACGAATGAATGTCTTATATGTGAAATATGTGAATTAGATGGAATATGAAGAAATAATGAGTTTAATTAGAAGATCCAATCTTTTGATCATTCAAATACAGGTATTTTATTTAAGGCTTCATCAATAAAGCATGAAACTTCTATCGGTTTGATTCCATTCTTTATTAATTCTTTTTGTGGCCTGCTTCCAATTCTGGCGCAGAGCAAAGCTTTACAGTCAGAAATCAAATAAATTGTTCTGCTCAAGATCTCATCAGAATTCCCATGTTCAGATGAACCACATAAAGGTGTAGTCTCTCTGACTTCAATGAATTGTACTTTACCGCAATCGACCTCAAATATAAAAAAGCGAGATGCCTTTCCAAAATGCTGATTGACAACTTTTCCATCACTTGAAATAACAGCAACTTTCATTTATTCATCTCATTTTTGTTTTATTGACGTTATTATTCTATTTGATAATTTATATAACGTTTAAATAAAAATCTACTTTTTATTTATGTTTTACCCGCCAAATTCGAACATAGCTGAGAATATATAAAATCTCTTTATAATTATGTATTGTAGTTGATAAAAATCAGACAGAAGATACTGACTGAAGAAAGCAGAAAAAATCCTCGCATAATTGATATACCATCGTGACAATCTCTAAGGATATGAATAGCAGCAAATCCGAAAACTCAATTTCATCTTCTCATGTTACAGGCAGTGAAGCTATTGAAAATCGCAAAAAAGCACTGGCAGGACAGAGAACTCCTACTTACGAATCAGCCACCTTTTCAAGACCTGCTGTCGACCAGTTAAACGGTATTCTGCCTGACTTTAACAGGAGGCTCTCTCCGGAAAAGGACCTCGGACTTTCTCCTCTGGGACATTCCCGCCTTAGTCCCGAGACCTTTCCGAGACTTTTTTCTAGCTCCTTTATCGGGCTTTCAACTTCTGAGTTTCCGGAAACCCTGCCCAGAGATTTTGAAGAGCCTGTCGCAAAAGGATTTGATGCAAAGCCCGATCTCGCAGGAAGGACACTCAAAGGAGCAGAAGTCTGCTCTAAACGTTTAAGTTCAGACCTCCCGATTGCTCCCCTAGGAAGCAGGCTTGCAACTCTCAGGCAGAAAAAGGAATGAAGGGAACCAGAAACTAAGGAATCCGGAAAACTAAGGAATCCGGAAATGGCAGAGGATGCCGACAAGGAAGAAAACAAACTCATAAAACTTTACTCCGAAATTATAAAGTTTTGATCCTATCTTATAAAACCTTAATCAGCTTAGTCTGATTTTCTTTTTTTGAACCAGATTAATTTCTTTAAAAGGGTTCATTTTCGGAAAAACTGCTGCATTTGAGCTGTTTCAATTAAATCACTGCAATGAAACTTTTTGCTTGCGTGAAAAAATACTATATAATATATTACCTGAAAGATACCATTATCCCTAAGAGGCTTAAGGCGATTGACAGCGTAGTTATGAACATAATCAAAGCTGAACTTTCATATTCAGTCTGGCCTGTGTTTTTTTGATCCATAATATCAAATATGCACTAACTGTTTAAAAAACCTTTCTATTTTTTGAGTAGTCTGAACATAAATATAAGTTATAGATCAAGATCATAAGGCTGCTTATATTTTAAAAAAATGAAATTATGAGGGCGTTAGTATATACAAAATATAATTATGTAGGAAAAGTTAGAATTTGCCTTTCAAGTAAACTTGCTGATATTTCACTTTGATCTGGATTTTGACCAAAGATAGCTCTTTTTAACGTTTTTTCCATATTTTTTCGAAAGATATTCAGCATAGATTTTTAAATCATCTGTTACAAAAAGAGATTTTGAATCTGAAAGATGTTTATCTGTAACTTCTATCAATTCATCTGCTATATAATATCTGAACAAAAAGGTGAATGTGCCCATTCTGCCAGATTTATCTTTGTCTTTTATGGTCTTTCTTTTTTAGATATCTTATTTAAGGCTATCACAAATGTTAAGAAAAATATTAGAGCAACCAATATTATATTTACAGGGCTGCTTAAGTCTGAATAGTTGTTTACAAAAGCACCAGTAAGAGCATAGGTGGTACCATAAGTGTCATCCGGGTGCAGTCCATAGTAAGCTGCCTCTAGAAGTAATGCCATAAAGGATATTAAACTGGCAATCAGAAAACTGCGTAGTATAGTGTCAAACCTCATTCTCAATCAGCTTTATAACTGCATCCTGAAATATAAATAAGTTTTTTTCAGTAAAAGTTTAAGCTAAGATTTTCAGATAAAATCCAGAATAACAGAAAACTCTAAAAGCTGTTTCTATAAAGGTAAATTGATCCTACATGAAAATTCACGTCCTCCAGCACTCCTCTATAAACACCCTCGGCACCATTGAAGAATACGCTAAAACTAAAAACCACTCTCTTGAGTCAACCCGCTTTTTCGAAACAAAAAGCATTCCAGCGATTGATTCCTTTGACCTTCTTGTAATCATGGGTGGCCCTATAGGAGTTTATGACTACAAAGAAAATCCCTGGCTGAGAGGCGAAAAAGAGTTTATCAAAAAGGCGATAGAGGCAGAAAAACCAGTTTTTGGAATATGCCTTGGTGCTCAATTGCTTGCCGACGCTCTGGGTGCCCGCGTTTATGATAATAAATACATGGAAATGGGCTGGTTCCCTATAAGAACAGCAATACAGGAGAGTAAACCGGATTTTCTTAAAGGGCTGCCGGAAGAGATCACGGTTTTTCACTGGCATTCCCGCACTTTTGACCTTCCGGAAGGCTCTGTTAGCCTTTTTGAGAGCAGCGGGTGCAAAAATCAGGGTTTCATTTATGATGGCAGGATTGTGGCGCTACAGTTTCATCCGGAAGTAAATGAAGAAAGAATTGAATCCCTGATAAAACGGTTTGGAGACAGAATGGCGGATGGGCCATTTGTCCAGAAGAAAAAGGAGATGCTGGGGCAAAAAGAATATTTGGCCAAAACAAAGGAATTTATGTTTTCTATTCTGGATAAATTCGAGAAAATCACTACTGATAGCCCATAAACGAGCATGAAATTAGTCCTCCTGAGTGAAGAAAACACTATTTCTTTACCTCAGAGTGAAGAAAAACTATTTCTTTACCCTCAATTAGTCCTCTTGAGCGAGCGAAGCGAGGGAAAAGGACCGCGGGCTCCCGAAGCGCAATTCGGGTGTTAGAGAAACTATTCGGCTTGTCCTGGGACAATATCAACAGGTAAGGTATGACTGTTCTTTTGTTCTTTCAAAAAAATCCCTTTCATTCCGCCTGAGATCAGGGATGCTATGTCTTTTAAGGCAAAGCTCTGTTTGAGTCCTTTTGGAAGAGCGATATATTTAGGGCTCCACTCGGGATTGAATTTCTCTTTAAAGTCCCTGAGACCTTTATAGTTATAAAAATGGTCTCCGTGAGCGTAAATTAAAGATCCGATTTTGTGCCACATAGGGGCAAACTGTCTTTTTTCAAAACCTGATAGGGGAGCCATTCCAAGGGAAAAACTCCTGTAGCCTTTTTCTTTTCCCCAGAGCATGAGCTTGACAAAAAGGTATTCCATTGTCCTGTCAGGGGCATCTGGGCTGTGGCGCATCAGGTCAACGCTAAGTTCTTCTTTTTCTGCGCCTGTCCAGATGTTTGCAAAAGCAACGATCTCGGTTTCGTTCCGGACAATTGCTGCAGGGAAATTCCTCAGATATTTTTCATCAAAAAAACCTATAGAGAATTTCTTTTCTTTTCCGGCTTTAAGTTCCAGCCAGGCATCTGAGATCTTTTTAAGTTCGGGCAGGAGAGCAGGAACTTCTTCAGGAGGGATGATTTCAAAGTGGTACCCTTTTTTCTCAACATTCTTTATTGTGTAACGGAAATCTTTGCTGGCGCTTCCTTCAAGGGTGAAGGGCTCAAGAGGTACTTTGGCTTCTTCCCCTATTTTGATCAGGGTAAGGCCAAGGTCAAGGAAGATGGGTATATATTTTTCACCAACTTCATAAAAAGCGGCTCTTCCCTGGTGAAGTTTGCTCATTTCATAAAAATCCCAGATCAGTTCCTTTGCCTGAGCGCTGGATCCTGCTACATCCCCCATTGAAATCCAGGTCCTTCCGGAGACCCCGTACATTAAAAAGGCTTTTTTCTCATCATCGAAAAGGAGATATTTATCTCCTGTAAATACCAGGTTTCCCCAGGTTTCATCACTTTGGTTGATAATTGTTTTTGCAAGTTCTATTTCCTCTATGGTTGGAAGGTGTATATCTCTGGAAAAAGGACTCAACATCTTCGCAATCCCAAAAATCAGAAGCAAAGAGAAAACTGCAACCATTGCCCTTAAAAAACTGGAAGCCTGGGAATTAATCCCGAATTGCCACCAGAGTTCGTTTGAATATTCCACGTTCCTGTATGAAAAAAAACCGAGCCAGACAAAGCTTACAAGTACAATAGTTATTGCAATCAGGTTCTGCCTGCTAAAAGACTGGTGCAGGAGTGACGATTTTCTATAGAAATGCTTCCTGCAAGGAAATAGAAAGGCGAAAAGAGCAAAAAGAACTGCTGATTCCTGATAATCAAAGCCTTTCAGAAGGGCAAAAATTCCTCCCAGAAAAAGGACAGCAAGAGAAAGAACATATGCTCCATCGATTCTCTTCCAGAGCCCGTTTGCCAGGAGCAGAAGCAATAAACCCATAATGCTGCCAAAAAACCTGGAAGCTTCAATTAGAGGAAGAGGGACAAAGTAGGTCAGATCGTGCACATATTTAGGATTTGAAGGCAGGGCTCCGGAAAAGAGGAGAGAAATGCCTCCAAGAAAGATCAGGCCGGAAAATATCTGAGGTGCCAGCTCTGAAAGATTTGAATACGTAGCTTTACCAATTTTTTTTAAAAATTTCTCTCTTTCTGTATATTCCTGGAATATAAGGGCCAGAAATCCAAAAAGGAAGGGAATAAAGTAGTAAATTGCCCTGAATAGGAGAAGGGGCCTTATTATATCAACGGTATTGAAGTACGGCTCCAGCATAAACAGCATAAGAGTCTCAAAAACTCCAAGTCCTCCAGGAACAGTACTTATCAGTCCTATCAACTGGGCAAGCGCAAAGAAAACGAGCACGTGAAGCAGGGTAAGCTGCGGGTTTGAGGGTAGAAGGAAGTAAATTATACAACCTGAAAGAAGATAGTCTATTGAGGATAATGCAAGCTGCTGGAAAGCGATTTTCGGTTCAGGAATCCTGAACTGGTATTTTTGAATCTTAATTTCCCGCTTCCAGAATGAAAGAGAAAAGTAAGCAATGAGGAACAGAAGTAGAAGAATTCCAATTACATTTAACGGAACAGGAATTTCTGGCATGTAAACTGGCAGCTTTACCGGATAAAATGTGAAAAGCATGCCTGCAACGAAACAAAAACCTATCCAGAAAGTGGAAATGCAGAATACTATGATTTCCCAGATATGGGTTAAAGTTAGTCCGTATCTGGAATATTGCCTGTAACGAAGAGAGCTTCCAGTTAGGAAGTTAAAACCTACGCTATAGCTGATGGAGGTGCTGATAAAAGAAATAATAGCAGTCCGTTTATACGGCATTGAAGGTATCGAAGGTGTTGAAGATATTGAAGGTATTGAAGGTATTGAAGGTATTGAAGGTATTGAAGTCATTGAAGGTGTAGAGTTATTTATACTTCTGATTGCCAGGTAATCGTAGCCTGTTAAAACAACATAACTCAAAAAAGTAAAAAGGAAAGCAACTCCTATATGGCTGAGGGGAACACTTCCAATACTTTGAACAATGTCACTAGAATGTAGATGGTGCACCTGCTTATCCAGTGTCCACAAAGCCAGGGAAAATATGGCGACTGGTAAAAGATAACCTATCAGGCTCTTCATTTTGGGGATTTTTTCCTGTATGCTGCCGTTTTCTCTCATCAGGATCCGATTCCTTTTGTATCAATAGGAGTAGAGTTTCTAATGTTCCACCTACTCTCTTAAAGTAAATATATTTTTGGTAAGTTAGTAAATTAGATATTATGCAGGGATAATTATCATAAATTCATGCTTAATTCTTCTGCCTTCTTTTTTGTATGATAAAGCCCTCAGAATTGCAGTCTAAATATATATAAATACTTGTACTTCAGCCAAAATTTCAGGAGATTTTATTTTTATAAAAAGAGTAAGGAAAATCCTGAATTTACCTATAAGAGTTAGGAAAATCCTGAATTTCCCAATTCTAGGTGCTGGAATGGATTTTATTTTCATCGGCTTTCCTTTACGTTCCTTTAAACCGATGGATTCTATATTTTGCCAGATCCATACTCACTAGAATCTATCTCTACCAGAGCAAATACTCACCAGAGACCACATTCACCAGAGTCCGTATATCGGACCCACAAAAAAGAACGCAATTAAACCAATAGTATTACTAAAGCCATGAGCTATAACTGATGCCCATAAATTATTCTCGTATTTGAGTTTTAGTAAACTGAAAAAAATCGCATCCAGAGTAGTGAGAACAACTCCAATAATCCCCTGTTCAGTATGTGCAAGCCCGAATAAGAAAGAAGAAAGAATTATCCCCAAAAATACCCCTATCCAGGGGTTTTCAAACAGATCACACATTCTCTTTTGAAGATATCCTCTATAGACAATTTCTTCTCCAAATGCAGCCAGAGTCCAGGTTAGAACAAGAAACAACAATAAATTGCCAAAGTTTCCTTTAAGATTCTCAAATGCACTCAGATCCTGCGTTGTTCCTGTTAAATGATTTAATACAGGCATGAATAGAGCGAGATGCAGGAATGTCCAGACAATTACCAGTAAAAAAATATTTATTGTCATCCTGAATGCATTTTCGGGCTTTTTAAAACCCAGTGCTGATAGTTTCTCTTTCCGGACTAAAAGTGAAATAGCGGCTATTCCTAAAATTACTATTGTAGGTACAAGTAAATCAAAAATGATAACTAGGGCAGCGGTTGTGAATTCAATAAGGGAAAGGATTCTCCAAAAATTGATATTGTTCATTTTTAAAAGCCTCTGGAATGGAACTTCTGAATGCTATACGTTTCTCTTTGTTTTAAAGAAAATGAAAAGATAAAAAAACTCCCTTCAAAGCTTAAAGGAAAGAATGGATTGAGAACGGCTTTTCCCGTTGTATTCGATCCTGATTCCGCCAGAAATTTTTTCTCGGTGTCCCAATAATGATTTTACCAGAGGATTCAAAATTAAAATTAGAGAAAAAGTTAAGGAAGAGTGAATTCACGAGGTTTCCGCTTTTTCGGCATGTCTGACAGTAACAAACCTGGGATTTTCCTTAACTCCTTTCTTTTTGCTTCTGAGGATTTTGAATTCCTTTGAAAGCATGGTTAGAACCACCAGTGCCATTATATATTCTGCAGCTGGAGACGCAGCCCATATTCCTTTAAGGTCAAAGAAAAGGGGCAGGATGAAGAGCATAGGAAAGAGTAAAAAGAAAATCTTTCCCAGATTAATGAAGAGGGCTTCCTTGACTTTGTTTATTGACTGATAATAAATAGCAGTGAGCAGCACGGTCCCTTCAACAAGTAAAGAGAACATGAAAATATTCATTCCTCGAAGAGTAATTTTCATAAGTTCGGGATCATTCCGACTGAAGATTCGTATTATATCCTCCGGGAAGAAATAAAGCAGCGCAAACCCGAGGACTCCTATGAGACTGCATGTAAAGATTGTCAGTTTCAGAGTTTTTAAAACTCTCTTATACGAGCCTGCCCCGTAGTTGAAACCTATTATCGGCTGAACTCCCAGTGCTACTCCTTCAAAGAGCATATAGAAAATTGAAAAGACATATCCTATAATGCCGTAGGCTGAGACTGCAAGCTCGGAACCGTATCTGAGCAGCATATAATTATGTGCAAAAAGCACAAGAGACAGTGATATCTGCATTATGAAAGATGGAAGTCCAGCTCTAAAGATCTGGACCAAAGCCTCAATCTTTAAGCTCATAGAGTTCAGCCTGAGTTTCAACTTTGCCTTGCTTCCAAAAAGGTAATTCAGCTGCAGTAATGCAGGCAGAGCAAAGGAAAGGACTGTTGCAGTAGCTGCCCCTGACATTCCCATCCCCATGCGCATGACGAAAAGGTAGTCAAGTACTACGTTTAAAACTACTCCTGCAATCATAATGCTCATGCAGAGCCTCGGCTTTCCGTCATTCCTGACTAGGGGATCAAGGGCAAGAGTAAGGACCATAAAAACCGAGCCCAAAAAAATAATCCTGAGATATTCACGGGCAAAGATAAGGGCAGGTCCGCTGGCTCCAAGCAAGCTAATAAAGGTTTCACAAAAGACAAGCCCGCCTATAGTTAAAATGGCTCCTGAGATCAGGCATAAGGGAAAAACATTATTTACAATATCGAGAGCTCCCTTTGTATTTCCCTTCCCAAGTTCCAGGGCTGTAAGGCTCGACGAACCTATCCCGATGATTACGCCTACTGCAATTATTGCCACATAAGGAGGGTAAGCAAGAGTAATTCCTGCAAGTCCCTGACTCCCAATGACATTTCCTATGAAGAAACCGTCTATTATACTCTGGATCCCAGCGATTACTACTCCCACAATTGTCGGGAGTACAAATTTCGAAAACAGCCTTGGAATGCTTCCGGATCTCAGTTCTTCATCATTTACCATATCAGGTCCTCCACATGTTGCAAGCTTTATTTTCAAAAGCCTGTAGTCGTTCATCCTGGTCTTTCCGCTGTCCGAAAGTCCTGGTATCTTCTGTGAAGGGCAGATAATCCTTAATTTCAAGTTCCGGATTTATCTTTGCTGTTTTCAGGTAAAAAAACCTGTTCAAAGAGATAAAGGGGATATTGTACTTTTTTGAAGACTTATATTTTTTAGAGGATTCATATTTTGTAAGTAAACTGAAATACAGATACTCATCATTTTTTAATAACTCAAACAAAGTCATTTTTCATCCTGATGGAGCTTCAGAAACATTCAGATTCAAATATAGCTGCTTTGCTGCAGAATTAATCGGGCTGTCTGTTCTGAATGGTGCGTACCGATGTTCCTGGAGGGTTTTTGTGCTGCGGGAGGGCAGTGCAAATCCGTTTTACAAAGCTCCATCATTTAAAGGTAAAAGTGGATTCAAGCAAATCGAGAATCCTGTGAATCAGTGCAACAAAGCAGGTAAAACCATTATTCAGATAGTCAGCCTGGAAATCAATATTATATGCTAAACAATATTTTAATATTTATACATTTACAGCCTTTTTTGTTTTAGCATGTTATTTATTGGATTAAAAAAATGATCGCTGGTCTGTTTTTAGCAAGAATATTTGAAAAATGAGCTTTGTATAAAACTTAGATTATCTCTCTTAGCCTGCCTATTTATTAATAAAGTCACATTTAGGCTGGTTCTGTCTCTCAAGTACTTATAATGGTTTTTTTGTCGTATTTACAGCTTTTAACTGCTTGAATTTTCACTTAGCATAAAGTCGTTTTCATGTTTTTTTATTTTTGTATCTGGGATAATACTTTTTTCTAGTAAGTCCTGACTTTCTGAAAACTCACGTAAGACAGGAGATAAACTTCCAAGATAATAATTAGTGTTTTTGAAATCAAGATTTTTATATGAAAAAAGAATTGGGGCTTACCAACCATTTTTTATGCAAGGAGCACCTTTAGATTTTTAAACTAATCTTAAACTTGCTTAAACCAGTTTGCTTAAAATCGCTTACATACCTTTTAAATAGGTCTTTTCACAGCCTTTTTTCTTAATTTTAAAATTTCCTTACCGGAAGAGAATAAACTGATCTGATATGTCTGCTAATAATTTCACCTGTAATCCTCCTGAAATCCTGGCTCCTGTAGGAGACCAGGAAGCTCTCCTTGGTGCAATAAAAGGAGGAGCTGATGCTGTTTACCTTGGAGTCGGCGAATTTAATGCCCGCCAGGGTGCTAAGAATTTCACTCTAGAAGAGCTGGAATCCGCTATCGACCTTGCCCACTCACATGGGGTTTTTGTTTATCTGGCCCTCAACATCCCAATAAAACAAAAAGAATTGCAGCACGCCGTTGAGATAATAGACCAGGCGTATGCATTCGGAATCGATGCAATCATCCTGCAGGATCTCGGACTTCTAAGACTACTTAAAGAGATTTATCCTGACCTTGAGTTGCATGCAAGCACACAGATGACAATTCATAATAAAGAAGGTGTCGATTTCGCTGCAAGTCTTGGAGCCTCACGGGTTATAGTTTCAAGAGAACTTACTACAGCCGAAGTAAAGGATATTGTTGACCATTCAAACGTGGGCATCGAAGTTTTTGTCCATGGGGCTCTTTGTTATTCCTACTCAGGAAAATGTCTTTTTAGCAGTTTCCTGCATGACAGAAGCGCAAACCGAGGAGCATGTGCACAACCATGCCGACGGCGATACAAATTCGTGGTAAACGGAAGAGAAATTGATGAGAAATATGTTGGAGGCAGTTATCCCATAAGCTGTGCCGAGCTTTCCACACTGACTGGACTTGAGGAAATAGTAAATACAGGAGTTGTGAGTCTTAAAATAGAAGGCAGAATGAAAAAGCCTGAGTACGTGACAGCAAGTGCTGCTGCTTATAAGGATACAGTTGAAGGCATCTGCAGGCCAGAAGGAAATCCTACAAAAGAGGAACTTGAATCAAGAGAAGCAGAGCTTGCAAAACTCTTTTACAGGGGCTTTACAAAAGGTTTCATTCTCGAAGAAAAAGGTGTATCTCATCCCAAATACAGCTCAAACTACGGAGCTTACCTTGGAAAAGTTCTGGATCTCTCCCGTTCAAAAGGAAATACGAAACTCACAGTCCGGCTGGAAGAAGATATTCAGGTAAAAGATGGAATAAGCATCTTCACGCGGGAAAGGATGCTTGGTTCTGCAGTTGCAGGCATAATCACGATTGCAGGCGAACATGGAAAAAATGCGAAAAAAGGTGAAAAAGTAGGGCTTGAGATCAGCTCCAAAACCGGAAGAGCAGTTCAGAGAGGAGATGAAGTCTACCTAACTACAGACACCAGACTTCTGGACACCCTTGAGAAAACAAAATTGAAAACCTTTCCTGTGAGCTTGAAAGTAAAAGCAAGGAAAGGAGAAAAATTAAAAATCGAGATTCGAAAAGATAATGAGGAAAGTATTGAAAGCAGTAAGGGAAGCATAAAAAGTAACGAAAAAAGCATTGGAAATGAAGAAGCTTCCATAGTAGAATTTGAGGATGAATATATAGTTCAGGCAGCTGAAAAAGCGCCAACTACAGCCGAGCAAATAAGAAAGGCAATGGAAAGCCTTGGTGACACTTCATTTGAAGCTAATGATGTTCTAATTGAGGCTGATGAAAATATTTTTATCCCTGTTGGTGTGCTGAAGAATGCAAGAAGAAACGCTGCAGAGCTCCTGCTTGAAAAAACGCTGAAAGCGTATAAAAAAGAGCAAAAAAACCCGCTTCTGGAGAGTTTCAATCAGCTGTGTGTTTCAGGAAATCATGAAGATAAAGTCAGCATTGAAAAAAGAATTGAAAAAAGCATTGAAAAAAACAGCGATAAAAGTAGTGAAAATAATAATGACAAAGAATGTATTCTTGTGAGCAAGAGGAAGATAAGGAGTGCTCTTTCAAATCAGCTTTTCCTCAGCGTTGAGATCAACAGGCTTCCTTCCCTTTTTAAAGCTGCAGATGCAGGTGCAGATATCATTTATATCCCTATTTCAAGATTTGAAGCGCTGATGGAACTCGAAAATGCGGAGAAACTTGAGGCTCTGAAATCCAGAGGAATTGAGCTTGTCTTCAAAATTCCTCTAATAAACCATGAAAGGGAACTGGAAGAACTCAAACCCCTGGTGGAAAACGTAAGAGATGCCGGTTTCAGTATAGCCTGCTCCGATCTCGGGGTTGCACAGCTCGCAAAAGAACTTTCAGTACCTTTTGTAGCTCAGAAAGAGTTCAATATCTTCAATGCCTTCACTGCGAGCACTTTCTACCGGGCAGGAGCATATCGGGTTACTCTTTCGAGTGAATTGAACCTGAGCGAAATAAAAGACATCTGTGGAAACCTCCATACATGCGGAGAGACAGGGCAGACAGAAGTTTTCGTTTATGGCAGAGAACTTATGCTAATTACTGAAAATGATCTCTTAAAGCCTCTTATTGATAAAAAAATCGTTAGAATTGACAGCGAAGTGTCCCTGCTTGACCAGAGCGGCTCGGAATTTCCCGTAAAGCGCCTGGGTACGCGGACTCTTATCTATAACTCGAAAGTGCTTGATATGCTGAAATATATCAAGAATCTTAAGGGATATGGAATGGATGTAATTAGGCTTGACCTGTCACTGAATAATGATGCTGAGATAAAAGAGATCGTGGAAACATATAAAGAAGCGGTTGCAGGAAGAGAAAAAAAGCTGAGTATAAAAGGGGTTGAATATACAACAGGACATTACTTTAAAGGGGTTTGAGGAAGAAAATAAAGATGGAGTAAATAAGGGATATAAATTAATGGAGATATGGGAAAAGTGTTATAAAAATGAGAGATACGAAATAAAAGACATAAAATAAAAGATAGAGTTTCAGTAATCTCCTAAAATTCCATTGACCTCCAAAGGCGAGAATATCAAGGCTTGAAATATACGCAAGCAGAGGATAATTTGATGCAGGAAAAGAAGACCCCCCAGTTTCAGCAGTCCAGAAATTGTCCGGCAGAAAAAGATTCTTTCAAATGCGAGCTCATAAGTTTCAATGAGGTCTTAAGGCTTTCCAAAATTCTTTCCCGGAAAATCAAAGCTTCTGGTTTTATACCTGACCTGATTGTTGCTATTGGGAGAGGAGGCTATGTGCCTGGAAGACTGATTTCCGACTTTTTGCTTTTCAATAACCTTACTTCGATGAAGATAGAGCACTATAAAAGAGCTGCCGACATTCGAGAGGAGGCGAGAATTCGCTATCCTATTTCTGTGGATATAACTGGAAAAAAGATTCTGATTGTTGATGATGTAACCGATACCGGTGACACATTTCTCCTTGCAGTGGACTATGTATGGAGTTTAAAAGCCGCAGAAGTAAAAACTGCAGTGCTTCAGCACAAGACCTGCTCTGCTTTTGTGCCAGACTTCTATGCCCAGAAGATCATCAGATGGCGCTGGATAATCTACCCCTGGGCCCGATATGAAGACCTTGCCGGATTCACAGAAAAGATAATTATGGACAGGACACTGGACCTTTCCCGGATTTTATCGGAATTTAAAAACAGATATGGACTGGATGTAAAAGAAGCAGAGATTCTCGAAATTGTGGACGATCTGGTTGAAAGGGGAGAAATAGAATGCTTTGAAGGGGATAAACGGCAATGGAGAGTTTTGAAAGATAAAGTGCAATCTGATAAGGAGCAGGAGTTATGATTTTAAATTCTCAAAGCCGCTATTTTTAATACTTAAATTTCGATGTTAAATACTCAAATTTCAAGCTTTAAATTCTGTTTTATCCTGACAATACTTAAATATTCAAAATACAGGGTAAATGAACCTTTACACCATGCCTGAACTTTTATCATCCATTTATACTTTTTTTACATTACGGTTTCAGTGATAATTTCCATGTGGCCCTCTGAAAATACTCTGGACACCCTGATATTCCAGTTTTCATCTGAATTTTCTTTTTCTGCCTGAATCAGGTTATAGCTCTGTGTGGTTTTACCTCTGGTCTTGGAAGAACAAAATGTGCCTGCATTTACTACAAGCATATTGTTGAGATGCCAGACATGAGGAATGTGGCAGTGCCCGCAGAGAACAAGATTCACATTGCAGCGGTTCAGAAGTTCGAGCACATCCCCTGCGTCTACGAGTACGGTATTCTCCCTGCCTGCCAGAGGAATGGGAATAAGGTGGTGGTGAACTGCAAAAACTTTAAAGTCCTCTCTTGAAAAAGCCTCTTTGATCCAGCCGTAGTTTTCTCTGCCTATATGACCTTCATTAAGATCAGGTTGTGAAGAATCAGCCCCGACTACCGTAACCTCCCTGAAATTTTGGGAAGAAAACCTGTTTTCAAAAAGGTCTTCAAAGTGTAGATAACCTGCGTTTTTAGAGTCATGGTTTCCGGGAACAAGGACCTTGTTTTTACATTCAATCCTGTCAATAAACCGCTTAACTCCATTATATTCGGCTGCAAAGCCGTTTTCTGTCAGATCCCCTGTAATTACCACAATGTCAGGTTTCAACAGGTTTATGCTGTCCAGCATGGAATTGGCAATTTCCGGAATAAAATAAGCATCTGAGTAATGAATATCTGAAAGATGTACAATCTGTATGAGATTATTCTGGTTAGTGAACAAAATTTATTCCTTCTTTATTTCCTTTTGGCTTTCATTAATTTATATTTAATGCCTAAACTTTTATTAGACAATTAAGCCATCGATAACTATATATTTGAGTTATAATCAGCTGATCGCCGCAACTCAAGAATTCTAATAAACTTGGGTATGTTAGCTAATTTTTTCAACTATGTAGACTACACAACCCTGACTCAATCACAAAAGATGTTATTAATAAATATATCTATAAACTGCAGAAATATCACAGGAGATCAATGAAAAAAGAGAGTATGATAAATACTATTATTATAGCTCTGAGATTCTCTCGTAACTGAAAATTTTCAGAAAATGAGAGGTTCAAAAAAATAAAAATTAAATCTGTCGATTTATTTTATGTCTGTAATTAATGGGCGACAAGAAAATTCCTTTTGAAGACGATATAAGTCTATATATCTCAGCGTGACAGGGCGTTACACATGATTTATGGAAGTCAGGTGAGGAGTATCAAATATTACAGTAAATAACTCTAACAGGTCACTGATTAGAAGATAGGTTTTGGTACATTGCATGTTGGATGTGGAATTGAGGAGAATATAGCAGATTGATGTAAGGATTGAAGCATAACATCTGAGGAGCGTTGAACTTTATGCTCCATGCAATAGTATAAAAATAATATAAATGTTTAAATGTAATAACTTTTGATTTTTATTAGTATGAAAACCCCAACAGTATATTTAGTAAGTATTCTGCTTCTTCTATCTTTTCTAGTGGGATGTGCCAGTGCATCGTTTACTGGCTATACTCCACATGAAGGAAATACCTGGTGGGTCGGAGCAGACGGTCAGAAAATAGTACTCTCGAATAATAATTCTGCAAAGAATCCCACTTATTCTCAGCTTCTTACATTCTTGAAGAAGGATACAACAGATAAGCGTAAATATGTTTCTGGAAAGTACACCTGTGGAGATTTCGCGGAAACTGTTCATAACAATATGGAAAAAGCAGGTTACAAATGTGCCTGGGTTACCATTCCTTCAATCAATCATGTATGTAATGCAGTCCAGACCAGAGACAAAGGATTAGTTTTCATAGATTGTACCGGAGTTCCTTCAGGCTCGAATAAATGTTATGACACAAAAGTTTCGGTAGCCAAAGGAAAACCGTATAAAAGGGTCTCTTTGTTTTGCAGTAATGTTCGTTTTGGAAGCATGGGAACCGTGAAAAGCTACAAGATATACTGGTGATGTGGTTTATTCAAACCACCTTATTTTTTATATTTTCGTGCAATGTAGTTAAAATGGTTATCTCTTCACGCGTCTGATTAGATTTGCTCTAATTAATGCACGGGTGTCCGTAGGGGATATTGGAATTGGTTCATCTCTTGTCCATAATTTATATGGCATTCCCCCACGGCTTTTAATGCCACTGATTGACACGTATATATCATCACTGATCCATTTTCCTACAATCTCTTTCTTCTCAGATCCTCCATAAGACCTGATAACTTCTGCAGGCTCACTGGTCTCAAAATCAGAAGCCCTTTTTCTCCACTCCGATTTTACACTCTTCCTCGGTTCTTTTGTGTTATGTGGCATAATAAACACAACAAATAGATGCACAAACATGATCATATATTATTTCAGTTCTTTATTTATGAAAAAGTTATTTAAAAAGTATTTATAAGTGTGTTGGACCTATCAAATTACTCTAAAAAAGTATCATCTGGCGTATATTGGAAGAATAGTGAATGTGAAGTATATCCATGCAAGCGATATAGAACTTTTAGTTATTCAATAACTTTCTTTTCGGGGATGGTCACTGGAGTATGCTCAAGAAGATTTATCACTTCCTCACACGCTTTGATTTCCCCCTCTGCACAGGCTTTTCTAAGTTCTGCTTCCATCATTTTTTGCCTGCATTTATTCAACATTTCGATTTTTTGATCTTCTGTCATTAAAGTCATTTATCCAACACATTACAAAAAACGACAGACTTGGATTTATAGGACTCGATTACAGGCATTTATATTAAAAAGGTAATAGAAATAGTTCAGGAAAGGTACACTGTCAAGTATTCGATTCAAATTCACCACAATTTTATCAGTTAGGGTGTAATCATATAATATATACACCTGAAATAAATAAAAAGTTAAAGAATACCAGAGCAGGTATGAGTTGAAATTTACGATTTTTTACTTATGTGCATAAATATACTTAGTCCACTTGAACAAGCAAAGCGAGCGAAACAGGTCGCTCAACAGCTAATACATAAAAATATATTGATTCTCTTAACCAAAAATTAGTCCTCTTGAGCGAAGCGAAAAGGACCTCGTGCTGTTGCGATTGCATCGCAACTCCCAGAAAATCTCCGATTTCCTGTGATCCCGAAGCGAAACTCGGGAGGCGAAACTCGGGAGGAGCAACTCGGGCAACAAATAATTTAATAATGAGTTATGACTATTCACCTACGTTTCAGCATCATATTTCAGTATCATACGTTTCAGCATTATTCTTACATTTTCATTTAATTTGTTTCTAATCAAGGTGAACTTATGTCTTTAGCAAATCTAAGAACACATTATACAGCCGACATCAAGCCCGAAATGGTTGAAAACGGCCAGAAAATTACCCTTGCAGGCTGGGTCCATGAAGTAAGGGACCTCGGAGGAATCTGTTTTGTAGTGCTCAGGGACCGGGAAGGAAAAGCTCAGGTCACTCTTGTAAAGAAAAAAATTGACAAAGAACTCTTTGACACTGCAAAAAGACTTGTCCGTGAGTCCGTAATTACAGTAACAGGGTCTGTCAAGTTTGAAGAAAAAGCTCCGAACGGATATGAACTTCTTCCTGATGAGATCACTGTCCTGAATATTGCAGGCTCTCCACTTCCAATGGACACTACAGGGAAGGTAGATGCCGATCTTGATACCAGGCTTGACTCCCGCTTTATCGACCTCAGAAGGTCAGAGTCAACGGCAGTTTTCAAGATAAGGCACCAGGCTCTCCAGGCCATCAGGGAATACTTCGTGAAAAATAACTTTATCGAAACCGCAACTCCAAAGGTTGTAGCAACTGCAACCGAAGGTGGAACTGCACTCTTCCCTATAACCTACTTTGATAGGGAAGCTTTCCTGAACCAGAGTCCTCAGCTTTTCAAACAGATCCTCATGAGCGGCGGGTTTGACAGAGTCTTTGAAATAGGTCCTATCTTCAGGGCAGAAGAACACGATACCCGCAGACACTTAAACGAAGCTACTTCTATCGACGTTGAGGTTAGCTTTGCAGACCATTTCGATGTAATGGAAATTCTGGAAAATCTTGTAGCTTATGTCTACACTCAAATTGTTGAAAAGTGTAAGCCTTCTCTTGAAGCTCTCGGCGTTGAACTGAAAGTTCCAAAGACACCTTTCCTGAAGCTTACCTATGATGAGGTAATAGAGATCATAAATGCCCACTCTGAAGAAAAAATGCACTGGGGGGATGATCTCGGTACTCTGGGTGAGCACATTGTTGGAGATTATGTCTTTGAGACTACAGGCGAATCTCATTATTTCATTATTGACTGGCCCACGGAGATTAAGCCGTTCTACGCAATGCCTTATGAGGACAGGTCTGAGTTCAGCAAGTCTTTTGACATGATGCACCGCACAATGGAACTTTCTTCAGGAGCTCAGCGTATCCACATTCCTGATTTGCTTAAACGCAGAATAGAATCCCAGGGCCTGAACCCTGACGGCTTTGAGTTCTATTTGAAGGCTTTCGAATACGGCATGCCGCCACACGCAGGTTGGGGTATGGGCTGTGAACGCTTTGTTATGACGATGCTTGGAACTGACAATATAAGGGATACCGTGCTCTTCCCGAGGGACAGGAGAAGACTTTCTCCCTGAAATCCCTCTCTTTTTATTTTGAGAATTTTTCCATTTTTAAACTTTTTACATTTTTTTCAGAATTTGAATGGAAGGAAACAAATTTCAGGATTCGAATGGAAGGAACCATAATGACAGAACGGAATGCATCCGCTGAGTCTGCGGAAAAACGTGCAGCTGGAATTGCAGCTTCTCAAATTGTAAAATCGGGAATGATAGTCGGGCTTGGAACAGGTTCAACAGTTGCATACACCATAAAAGAACTTGGAAGAAGAGTCAGGGAAGAAGGGCTTGAGATCCTGGGTGTTGTTACTTCGTACCAGTCTGAAATGCTTGCAATAGAAGCCGGCATTCCCCTGACCACCCTTGCACAGCACCCTGAGCTCGATCTCGCTATTGATGGAGCTGACCAGATAGATTCAAATATGTATGCAATCAAAGGCGGAGGAGCAGCCCATACAAGGGAAAAAATAGTGTCGGTTTCTGCTAAACGTTTTCTTGTTGTAGCCGACGAGTCAAAAACGAGCTTGCAGCTTGATAAGGCCGTACCAGTCGAGGTTCTGCCCTTTGCAAAGGAACTTGTGATCAGGAAGATACGAGAACTCGGTGGAAAACCTGAATTGAGGCTTGCTTTAAGAAAAGACGGGCCTGTAATAACTGACAATGGAAACTTCATACTTGATTCAGGTTTTGGTACAATAGAGGACCCGGAAACCCTTGCTCTTAAATTATCTTCAATTCCAGGGGTTGTTGAACATGGGATTTTTTCCAATGCGACTGAACTTTATATAGGAAAGAAAGACGGGTCAGTAGAAATAATCAGGAAATAATCGTCCAAATGTGTTCATAGTAAAAACATGTAGTAAGTAAAGAAAAACGAAGTGGTAAAATCGTTCATATTCTTTGAGAAGGACAGGTCTTAGGAATATGAATAACAGATGACTGCCTATTTATTCCTTTAGAATTTGATACTAGAATCTAACACGGAAACAGAGTTTTATCTTTATGAATCGGCGTTTAGTACCGCTATATTTTTATAGAAGTATTATCAGTAATTTCCTGATCAAATAAACTTTGTATAAGGCATACTTTGCGTAAGATTATTCCATAAATCACGTTTTCATGTAGATCTCTGGTTAATAATAACCTGACAGGTTCAAATTATCAAGTAAAACTCTTCAACACACATACTATCTTTTAAGGAGGTTTTGGTTTCCATGAATAGAGCAGGCCAGCCAATAATAATAGTAGATCCTAGAAAAGAACAGACAAAGGGAAAAGAAACACTCAGTATGAATATTGCTGCCGCAAAGGCAGTGGCCAGCATAGTCAAGAGTACTCTCGGGCCGAGAGGTATGGACAAGATGCTCGTCAACTCTCTTGGGGATATAACTATCACGAATGATGGCGCTACTATTTTACACGATATGTCCATCGAGCATCCGGCTGCCAAGATGGTGGCTGAGGTTGCTCAGTCTCTTGAAGATTCCGCAGGAGATGGGACTACAAGTGCTGTTGTTTTCACAGGCGCTCTGCTGGAAAAGGCAGAAAACCTCATTGAAAATGGGGTTCACCCTACAGTTATTGTTAAAGGATACAGGCTCGCAGCTGAGAAGGCTGTTGAGATTCTGGAGAACCTGGCAGTTGCAACCGGCGAGAATAAAGAGCTTCTTCTTAAAGCTGCCAAAACTTCGATTACAGGCAAAGCTTCTGAAAAGTATAGTAGCCTGATTTCCAAACTCTGTGTAGATGCTGTGCTTGCTATTCGCCAGGAAGGAAAAATTGACCTCAAGGATATAATCCTTGTAAAAGACATTGGCGGCAAGATGGAAGAAACCGAATTTGTGGAAGGCATTGTGATTGATAAGGTTGCCCTGGAAAAAGAAATGCCCAACAAAATAGAGAATCCAAAGATCGCGCTTATCGACACCCCTATGGAAGTCAACAAGACTGCAAACAAAGCAAAACTTCAGATCAGCTCTGTAGGAGATATAGAGTATTTCTTAAAGCAAGAGGAAGCAGCTCTTTTCGAGATGGCAGACTATATCATCAGGACAGGTGCAAATGCTGTCTTCTGTTCCAAGGGCATGGATGACAAGATCGCAGCCTACCTGAAGAAACACGGAATTTATGCCACCCGCAGGGTCAAAAATGAGGATATGCAGCATCTTGCTGATGCCACAGGCGGAGTACCTGTAAGAAATATAAAGGAACTTACTGAAAAGGAACTGGGACATGCAGGCCTCCTTGAACAGGACCGGGACGGCGACCAGGGTAAAACCTACCTTAGAGACTGCAAAGGCGCAAAATCCGTATCAATTGTCATTCGCGGCGGAACCGAACATGTAGTTGATAACGTTGAACGCGCAATTGATGATGCCCTAAAAGTAGTGAAATGCGTTGTTGAAGACGGCAAAGTTGTTGCAGGAGGCGGGGCTTCGGAAATAGAACTTGCACTTGAACTTCGCTCATGCTCCACAAGCGTAGGTGGCCGTGAACAGATGGCAATCAGGGCTTTTGCAGATGCTCTTGAAGAAATCCCAAGGACAATTGCCAGAAACTCAGGCCTGGACACCATTGACTCCCTTGTGAATCTCAGAGCAAAGCACTCAGAGAACAAAAATGCAGGCTTGAACGTCTACACAGGCGCTGCAGAAGACATGCTTGAAAAGGGCATTGTTGATCCCCTCAGAGTAAAAGTCAATACCATTAAGGCAGGTTCCGAGGCAGCAGTAATGGTGCTTCGTGTGGACAATATGCTTCGTGCCCAGAGTGCCGATATGCAGAATGTCAAGCCAGAGCATATGGCAAGCACTTACGATGGCATGTCAGCACCTGCACTTAACATGCACAGGTAAAATCCATTGATACTGTCTAGAGAATAAGTACGCTTCAAGAAGCAGACAAAATATCGGTGGCAAGAAACGAAGTAAAAATGAGTACTTTTTCTTCTGCTGCCTTTATTTATTCTACTCAAAATTTTTTACCCTAATTCTTCAGTTTCCGTTTTTCCGATTTTTTCTACGCGTAAATTTTGATGGTCAAGAAACCATTTTTTTTCGTCTGGGGCTTTGTTGAATTTTTAGTCTTTTTATATCGCTTCTTTACTTCAATTTCATTGACCAGCTGTTTGATGATTTATTGTTGATTATTAAAGCAATCAGTAAAAATTGCATTATTGGACTATCATTAGACTAAATAACATATATATCGAGTTAGGTTAAACTCTATTTTGAGTGGAATTTTTTTGTAAGTCTGAAGTCTAAACTCTAAATACAGTCGGGATCAATAATTCAACTTACCAGATCAATTCCCATAGCTGATATTTATCCTTGTTCTTGGAACGAGTACTTCGGGGTTGTTGAAGATATACTGCAGTAAGTGCGGACTTAAAGTAAACCCAGATGATTTTTTTTGCTCAGGTTGTGGGAAGAAGCTTAAAAACAAATCTGAGAATGAAGAGTATGAGTCCTTCACATCTGCTTTCAGAGAAACCAGTGCGACAGAACCGACGGACTATTCAGATAAGCAAAAAACATCGATTTTTAATTACTTTCCAAAAAATATCTGGATCATAGTTTTAATTTCTTTTTTTGGATGCCTGTTGATTTTTTGCTCGACTTTTATTCTTGTATCTGATCAGTATCTGTATGGTAACAGTTCGGATGCACAGGCGAAACAACAGGAGGAAAGAAATATCCAGATATGTGAGCAGATTGCAGCTACTTATTATGAGAGCCATACTTATGCAGAAGATGATATTTACGACTGCGATAACATGGCCCAGGATATCTGGAATATGCTGAAAGCGAAGGGAATTAATGCAAAAATAGCAGTTGGAAATTTCGATCCCGTAACTCAAAGCAAAATCGGAGAAGGAAAACCCCCACTTGAAAATTTGAACTCAGGAAAACCGGGAAAAATTAAACCCTGCAATTATAAATACCAGGACTCAGGCTTGGTTAATTCCAGTGCAATTGACAATTTAACTCATGCATGGATTCTGGCTGAAGTTTCTCCAGACTCATGGTTAGCTATCGAATGTACAGGAGGATATGTTGTCTATAGCGAAGAAGAAGAAAATTACTATCACGGTTTAACCTTTAATAATCCTAAAAATTATAGAAGTTTCCTTGAGCTTTATCGCGATTGGAAGAAGGAGACAATTGACTATGAAAGCGAGAGATTATACTATAACAAACTTGTAGCAACATATAACAATGCAAGTTATTCTGACCAGGTTGCCACGAAAGGCAGTTTGGAAATTGCTAAAAGCAGATTGAAAGAAAAGGAACAGGTCTTTCTTATAACTAATGCCGAACTTATAGCTTTACTCCAGCAGAAGTGAAAGCAATAAAAATCCTGAGATTCCAAAAATTATTGAAAGTATGAATAGATAATGAGAATAACTGCTAATAAAAAGTTCTATTCAAATCG
The DNA here is from genome assembly GCA_963847185.1 of uncultured Methanosarcinaceae archaeon. Lineage (GTDB taxonomy): Archaea > Halobacteriota > Methanosarcinia > Methanosarcinales > Methanosarcinaceae > Methanosarcina. The sequence goes on from CAWJYV010000004.1 coordinate 242,627, forward strand.
GTCAGATATCTCCATAAAACTTCCTGTAATCTTCAATTGCCTTTTTGGCCTGTTCAGGAAATTCTGTTTTCAGGTATTCAATGAATTCGTCCCTTGATTGACTTTCTTTGAGAACCTCAAGTATGCTGGCAGTGAATTTTCTTGATTCTATATTTTCTTTCTGGAGCTCAAAAGAAAGGCAGAGAGCTTCCTTAGGAAAGTATTTTCTCCGAATCCAGGGAGAGACCGAGCCGAGAAGTACTCCTTCTTTCAGAACACTATAAGCAGGCACCCCTGTTCTCTCTAATCTATCCTTTCCTGAGAGTTTTTCAAGATTTTCCCGGGAATAGGAATGAAGTTCAATGTAAATCTCAGGTTTTAATTCTTCAATAGCTTCAAGAATCTTTTTTCCTGTTCCAGGGTAATAAGCCGGATCAAGAGTAGAAATATAGTTTCCGCTGCTCACAAGCGGAATTAAGGCCAAAGTGCCGGTTTTCGGAGATTTGATACTGTGCAGGATCTCAGTCGTATCCTTCCATTCCTCCCCATGCAGGCCTGCAACAAAGAGACGAACTGGTTTTTCACTGCCGTAAATTCTAATTCCGGAATTTGAGTGAGAGTCTGAGCATTCTGAAAATGAATTTGATAGATCCGTACATCTGGATCCATCGGGAAAGGAGCTTTTTGTCCCGTTATATTTTATCCCATTACTCTTCATTCGCTTCAATGCCGCCGTTTTCTATTTCTTTCTCTTCTGAAAGGGGTTTTCTTGCAACCACATAAATTTCCTGTTTTTCCGAGCTAATCACCTGAAGGATTTCAAGCCCAAGATTCTCAATCTTGCTCAGTATAGGTTTTGGATTCTTCTTTTTTGACATTTTTATGACTTGAAGCAGTTTTCCCCCGTCTTTAAGGAGAGGAAGTACTCTGGAAAGAGCCTGAATGGAATTTTCAGGTTCAAAGGTCATATCCGATAGGATTACATCAACCGGCACTTCAGAAAGAAGATTCAGGGGGATGGTAAAGACATCTCCAAACATTACCTCAACGTTTTCCCTTTCGAATGCGATTTTTCCAAGTTCGCTCCTGAAATCCCGGCTGAATTCGATTCCTTTTACATGGTCCGCAATCTCAGATGCAAAAAGAAGGAACCCGCCTGCACTGGATCCAAGGTCAAGAACCCTATCTCCTGGTTTAAGAATTCCGCTTTCCTTCTGAACAAGCTGGAGTTTGAAATATCCCTGGGGCTGGTCCAGGCCCTCAACAACTTCAATTAAATCATCAGTAGATACGTCTCTGGAAACCTTTGTTACCGCCGTGCCGTTAACCTTGACATTCCCGGCAAGGATAGCACTCTTGGCTCGTCCCCTTGACTTAAAATGGCCCATCTCTACAAGGTATGCATCCAGTCTCATGGGGCATTGTATCGGAAGAGCCTGTATATATAGGTAGCAAGTCTAGAGGTACAGATGCATATATTGGTACAAGTTGAAGGTTCTCTAAAAGGAAAATGGAGAGCCAAATTTCGAAATTAATTATATTTTTATTATTTATCGGGGGGAAATATTATTTATCGAGAATAAATAGGCATATATTTAAGTTACAATTTTATTTATTTTATATTGAGACTCATGCTCGAATCTTCGCCCAATGTTTTACGAAGTATATATAAAGAATAAAACGACGTTTATAATGCATAAGATTTGTTCATTACATATCGTATCTATTTATAATACATCTCATTTGCTCGAATTTGCCTCATTAGAATCTCTTTAATCAGCAGAAGCTACTTGACTTAGATCTTATTCAAACTTCTGCAAACCTATCTGAAAATCCGGTGAAACAGTGTATCAGACAATACTTAAAAAGTTCACGTCATTATTTCCCCTCTGGGCAGTGCTGTTATCTGTAGTAGCATACCTTCGTCCTGAATACTTTGCCCCCCATCAGAACCTTATTGTGCCCTTTTTAAGCCTGATAATGCTCGGAATGGGAATTACTCTCTCAGTAAATAGCTTCCTTGAAGTCTTCAAAAAGCCAATGGTAATTTTTCTGGGCACTTTAATGCAGTACACAATCATGCCCCTGGCTGCCTGGATAGTCTGCCTGGTTCTGAAACTTCCTGCGGATATTGCTGCGGGTGTAATCCTGCTGGGCTGCTGTCCGGGAGGTACGGCTTCAAATGTGATCACCTATCTTGCAAAAGCAGATGTGGCACTTTCAATAGTACTTACATCAGTTTCCACGATGCTTGCCTTTCTGGCAACCCCATTCCTTACCTGGCTCTTTATAGGGCAGACTGTGGATGTGGATGTCACGGGCATGCTCGTGAGCGTGGTAAAGATCGTAATCGTGCCTGTAGTGCTTGGGCTTTTAATCAGTTATTTCTTTGAAAAACAGATAGGAGCAGTCAAAGAGGTTTTTCCGGCAATTTCAGCTGCCGCTATCGTAATTATCATTGCCGTGATTATAGGCACCAATAGCGAAAACCTTGCACACAGTGGTCCTTTAGTTTTGCTGGCTGTGATCCTGCATAACGGCCTTGGTCTGGCAGGCGGCTACTGGGTTTCAAAAGCCCTGAAACTCAGTGAAACCGAAGCAAGAACCATTTCAATTGAGGTCGGAATGCAAAACTCTGGCCTTAGCGTCGCTCTTGCAATAAAATATTTCACAGCTACAGCAGCTCTTCCGGGCGCTATCTTCAGCATATGGCATAACCTGTCCGGAGCCTTCCTTGCAGGACACTGGTCAAAACAAAATATCTCAAATCCCGATGAAAGTGAGAGACCCAAAAAAATGGGCAACTATAGTAAGAAATTGGGGTGAAGTCTGCAAAGATTTCACAAAAATAAACAGAGAATAAAAGAAGGAAAAAAGAAAAGAAATTAGGTTGGGATGAAGGATGATCCGGGAAAACCATAAAAGTTCCCGGGTTTTTCCTATACATATTATGTCTGTATTCATTTAGTCCCCATTTTCACAGCCTTATATTTATATTTCTAATTTCATTTTCTATCAATCTTTCATTATTCTTTTTCTGCCAATCTTCCATGTTCTCTTTTTGCCAATTTTCATATTCTCTTTCTGCCTCTCCCTCATTATTTTACCATATTGGGCTCAAAGATTTCTAAGTAATGGGGTATACTGTCCAGAGAGCCCCTATTCTTTTTGTCTTTTTTGAGGGGTGACTGATCAATTTTGGTTTTTCAACGTAGAATCAAGTTCTTTGAACATTCTAGGATTGGATATCATCACAGCACCCATTTTTAAATGCAGCTTATTCTCTGAAAAATGACACTCAATAGAGGCAGAAAAATCTGCTGACAGAAAAAAGCATTTTGAACATCAACTTGTTAGAAATATTTATACATCATCGGCAGCAATAAATCTCCATGAAGAAGTACCTGGGAATTATTGTTGATTCTTTTACGCGGCGGCAATTCAAAGGCGAGATTACTGTTGAAAACGGGAAAATCATCAGTATTATAGAAAAGAAACATGATAATGAGCAGTATATCCTGCCCGGATTGGTGGATGCCCATGTACATATAGAAAGTTCTATGACCGTACCCTCGGTTTTTGCACGAATGGCTGTTGCAAAAGGCACGGTTGCGGTGATCAGTGACCCTCATGAGATTGCAAATGTTATGGGGGAAGAGGGCATTGATTACATGCTTGAAAATTCAAGAAAAGCCCCGCTTAAGGTCTTTTTTGGAGTACCTTCATGTGTGCCTGCCACACCTTTCGAATCCGCAGGAGCTGTGCTGGATGCAGAAGATGTTAACCGCTTGCTGGCAAGAGAGGATCTTTACTACCTTTCAGAGATGATGAACTTCCCAGGCGTGATTTTTGGATCCCCTGACGTTATGGCAAAACTGGAATCAGCTAAAAAGCACGGGAAGGTTATAGACGGTCATGCTCCTGGTTTAAAAGGAGACGACCTGCAGAAATATATTGCTGCAGGAATTTCCACAGACCACGAATCATTTACTTATGAAGAAGCTGTTGAGAAAATAAAGTCAGGAATGAAAATTCTTATCCGGGAAGGAAGCTCAGCCAGGAACTTTGAAACTCTGTACAGTCTGATAGACGAATATCCCGAATCAGTCATGCTCTGCACTGATGATTCCCATCCTGATACGCTAATATATGAAGGACATATTGATAAGCTAATAAGACGCGGACAGGAAAAAGGACTTGATATCTACAACCTTATCAGAGCAGCAGTGATAAATCCCGTAAAACATTACGGACTTGATGTAGGAATGCTGCACGAAGGTGATCCTGCCGATTTCATCATTGTAGATGATCTTAAGTCCTTCAACGTGCTGAGCACTTTCATTGAAGGAAACTGCGTTTACGATAATGGAAATGTTCTTTTCCCGACTGAAAATATTTCTGCAAAAAATGTATTTAACAGAAGTAAAATTTCGATTGACGATATAAAGCTCACTCTGCCTTTTGAAAGGGAAAATAAGGAAAAGACCAGAGAGGGGATTAAAAAAGTCAGAGTGATAGTTGCTCAGGACGGAGAACTGGTTACAGGTCAGGAACTGGCTCTTCCAAAAATAGAAAACGGAAATCTGGTCTCAGATCCTGAAAGAGATATTTTAAAAATAGTTGTTCTTAGCAGGTACGCAGATGATCCTGTCCGGGTTGGTTTCATTAAAAACATAGGCCTGAAAAAAGGCGCGATGGCAAGCAGTATCGCCCACGACAGCCACAATATAATTGCAGTAGGAGCTACAGATAAAGATATAGTTGTAGCTGTCAACCGTCTGGTGGAAAATAAAGGCGGAATCGTTGTAGGAACTGCAGAAAACCTGCTTGATCTTCCTCTCGAAGTTGCAGGCCTTATGAGCATTCTTGATGGAAAAGAAGTAGCTTCCCGGTACCAGCTGCTGAACGCAGAAGCCCGGAAGCTTGGAACCTCGCTTGAATCTCCTTTTATGACTCTTGCATTTATGTCGCTTCTGGTAATACCTGAACTTAAATTGGGAGATAAGGGCCTGTTTGATGTGACAAAATTTAAATTTGTCGGACTTTTCGCAGACGAATAAGCCGAAAAATACCTGGCAGAGAGTTCCTCTGCCTTTTCAGTGGCATTAGGCTCTGGCACCAATGTGCTCTGCTTTCCTTTGTCTCTGTTATTACAATTTCCAGATTTAAAGGCGTATTTGAAATTCAAATCACTGTGTAGCACTGAATTTTATAACAAATTCCGTTCCGTTATCTCTTTTTAATTCGATATTGCCGTCTAACTGATCTACCAGAAGGTCCACAAGCTGCAGACCGAGTGTATCTGAACTTTCAAAGTTAATTTTTTTGGGAATTCCAACTCCATTATCTGAGACTATGAGGGTATATTTCTTACAATTATGGGTAAGTTGTTCTTTTTTATTTAGCTCATTTCTAGTCTCTTCGCTGAAGAGTTTAATCTGGATTTCTCCAGTTTTCCTGCCTGAAAATGCATATTTAAGAGAATTAGAAACAAGTTCATTAACAATCATCCCTAATGGAACCGCAGTATCCATGTTGAAAAAAATATTCTCTTCAAGACCCAGATTTAGGCAGATCTCAGTATTTCCAAATCTGTATGTCTGAAATAGATTCTGAAGAAGTCTCTGCAGATACAGTGAAAAGTTAAGTGCATCATTCCCCCTGCCTTCGTGCAATTCCTCATGGATAAAAGCAATCGACATTATTCTGTCCTGGCTTTCTCTCAAGGCTTCGATAATTTCCGAATCCTTCACATACTCTCTGTTATTGAACTTTTCAGCCTGAAGATCTAAGAGAGAAGAGATAACCTGCAGGTTATTTTTTATTCTATGATGGATTTCCTTTTTACGGATGATTTCAATGTTTGCCAGAGCGTATTCAGTTTTTTTACGTTCAGTAATATCCTGAGTTATTCCCTTCACTCTAATAGGGACATTCTGCTCATCAAAAACAATTTCGCTCTTTGCATAAACTATACGTTCTTCCCCATTTGCTAAAATCATCCTATAATCGATGCCACCATATGGTTTTCCTTCTAAAAGTGCCTTAATTGCATTAGCCACATAGTCTCTATCGTCCGGGTGTACATAATCAAAAAGTTCCTTATAAGTTGCACCTGGTTCTTGAGGATTACGTCCATAAATACGATATAGCTCATCAGACCAATATGCTTTATCAGTTGCAATGTCCCATTCCCAGTTTCCAATGTGAGCCATCTTTTGAGCTTCAGAAAGACTTTTTTCACTTTCCTTCAACGAGTTGTAAGCTTTCTCAAGCTCTGCTGTACGCTCTTCAACTAATTTTTCTAAATTTTCATGTGCTTTTTTCAGAGCTTCTTCGGCTTTTTTGCGCTTAGAGATATCTCTTATAATCAGACTCGTATTTATACTGCCATCGGCATCTACAAAGAGTTTAGAGGTGGTATCGCAGACGAAAGTTGACCCATTTTTTCTTCTGTATCTCAGTTCAGCCCTCATCCGACCGGTCAGCTTTCTTTCCTCAAGTGCAGCCGCAAGCTTCTCATCGTTGATTACTATACCTTCTCTTCCCGCCTTTATAATTTCATCTTCAGTCATGCCAAACATTTGACACGCTTGAGGGTTTGCACAGAGAATAGTGCCGTCGGGCCTTGTTAGAAAAATTCCGTCGAGGCTGTTTTCATACAGAGATCGGTAGCGCTCCTCGCTCACCTGGAGTGCCTCTTCAGCCTGCTCCCGCTTCTGTTCTGCCTTTTTCCTTTGCAGAACCTGCACCACTGCAGGTGCGATTGCTTCAAGATCCTCCTGCTGTTCGCAGCTATAGCCACTCTCACGGTTTGCTACCGCAATCAAGCCGATCGTTTTTCCGTCTAAGATAAGAGGCACGCCAAGAAAAGATGTGATCGGCGGATGCCCATGTGGCAACCCGATGCTATCAGGATGGGACATTGGATCGTTGGTAAAGAAGCTTTTCTCGTTGATTATGACACTGCCATACAAACCATGGACAACATAATCGCTCGGAAGACGAATATGCCCGGTTTTATCGTACATAAGGCACTGTTCCCATGCCAGCTTGCTTTTTGCAACATCGTGCAGTAACCCGTCAGCGCCCATTTCAATAATGAAACCAAACTGGCTGCCAGTAATTTCCAGAGCTACAGATAAACATGCTTCCCCCAGTTCTTCTTCTGTTTTTGCCTGCACCACATTGCTGAAGATCCGATTGATTCCCTTAAGAATACTGTTGTATCTGCGAACCCGGTGCTCTTCTTGTTTGCGTTCGGTTATATCCTGCGTTATGCCAAAGCCGCCGATCACAGATCCGTCTTTGTCAAATTCATGATACGCTTTTTCACGCACCCATTTGATCTTACCGTCTGCGATAATGCGATGTTCCATATCGTATGGTTTTCCAATCATCCCTGCCTTCGATTCATTATCAACATATTCCCTGTCATCCGGATGAACCTTTGAAAGAAAAGTCTCATAGGTCAAAGGGGTGTCTTTTGGGACACCGAATATACGGTAATTTTCATCGGACCATTTTATTTCATTTTTGCACACATCCATATGCCAGCTTCCGATATTCCCCACTGATTGGGCGCGGTCTAAATCTTCCCTGTTCTTCTGCAGCTCGCCCACCAGAGCATTGCGTTCCTCCAGCGAGTGGGCCAGCTTGATATTGCTGTAACTTAGCTGTGAAAGCATGTTGGCAAATGTCATAAAGAAGCCCATGCCTGTGTTCACAGCTTTCCTGCTCAACCTTGGAACTTTTTCAAGCGCTGCTATGTATTCCTCTTCATTGAAGCCATATTGTCTGGCCTGGGATCTGAAAAGCTCATAGTCCAGAGTGTCGTCCTCAAAAAAGAACTGCCCTCCGAAGACATAGCCGACATGCTGGTCACCCACCATGATGGGAGTCACTACGTCCCACATGTTGTTCTTGCACTTGTACAGCTTAAACTCTCCAGGGGTAACGCCCGAGGATAGCTTTATGTCGCTTTCTACGCAGTGCTTGGAGGCTTCTGGATGAACTCTATGAAATCTGGCGCAAATATCCTGCCATCCCACACTTACCAAAACATTTCCTTTGAGATCGTTTATACCTATAGGAATATGAGTAAGTTTATAGAAATTGTCCATTAGAGGCTGGATAGCCTGGACATCAATTATCTCGGAAAGCTCCAAGTTGTCCATCTTTTGAGAAGATGAGAGATCATTTTCCAACTTCAGCCTGAAACACTGCTCGCTATGGCCTGATACTTCTCCTGCTTGCTTTCGCTCGGTATCAGATTTCCTCAGTTTTTCTTCCATTCAGAACCTTCTCCCACCAAAAAGAATTCATCTTGTTTGTCGCTTCAACAGAGGCTAGATCCAATTACTAATATCTATGTCCTGATCGAATTCTATCTTGCTGGCAATGCCAATTATTATGTGGTCATAATTATAAACATTTCTTTATAATATCCGCAGATAGTATGAGGAGCGTTTGAAAGAAGTAGTATATATTATTGAGGATTATGCGACAATTTATCTGACAAACTTTCTCGGTTCAGGATCTTCTTCATGAGTGAATCTGCAGGATACTTAGGATCAAGAGGGCAATTGTTAACACTACAGCTTGAAAATCGATAACATTTTTTAAAAAGAGATGTCATTTATTGCCACCGTCTTTACGGGCATTTAAATCTAAAATTCTGAAAAAAAGTACACATTTTGAGAGTATGTTCCACTATCAGGAATAGAGTATACAAATGAATGTCTAAGGTTTGTCTGGGGAAATATTTTGCATGGCCAAAAAAATACGTCTAATGCATCTTATTCTTTTTCAGCCTTGTTTGTCCTTCTCGATGACTTTCAAAACATCAACATTTGAAGCTGTCTGAATCAAAAAGAACTGCTTGCTAACAGATGCAGTGGCCTTTGATGCTGTTTCCATGCAAAGCATAAGGATTCTTACTGCATCCTGAAAGGTGCTTTTCTTTGTCCAGTTGTCCTTAAAACATTTATTGGCTACCTGCTTTGTAAAATCGTTTCCAAAGACGATGAACTTACTTCCCTTTGCATGGGAAGTTAAGGTTATTTCATTATTTATTATTTCTGAAATCGCATAATTTCCGGCTGAGGCATAAAGCCTTCTTTTTTTAGAGATTCCGCCTTCAACTGAGGATACTTCTCCTATCAGGATGCTATTTCTCTCGGAAATCTTGTTCTTGCAGTCCGAAACAGTTATTTTAACTCCACATTCTTCTGCCGTTTTTGTAAGTTCATCATCTGTGACGATTGCACCGCTGTAAAGCTCTTTTTCGAGTTTCTCCCTTTGAATTTTATCTCCTTCAAAAGTTATTTCTCGCATATCTCCGGCCATTACTGCGCCGTTTTTCCCGATAAAAGCGATAACAAGGCTCATTTTTCATGTTTCCTTTTTGATAATTTCTTGTTCATCCATGGATTTTAAGAATTTTTATTTTCCGTACTTTATTTGAGATTCAGATAATATCTTGAACTTTTTAAATCAGCCAGTGAACATTACTTAGAGGGTTGAACCTGCATGTAATAAATACCTATCAATTAAATTCGGAATGAATTCTGCAACGGTTATATTTGTGTGTTCTATAAATATTAATTATATATAACGAGAGATTCTACTATAAAACAATGAGAAAAGGGGAAAAACTTGACAGAATAAAGCTTTCGCCTGAAGAATACAAACAACTTCTGAATGCCGAAAAGAAATACAAAAGTGCAAAGGTTTACAGAAGAATTCAGGCATTTAAAATGCTTCACAACGGACATCTGAATAAAGAAGTTGCCGAATTTTTTTCAGTGGATATAAACACAATTTCTGATTGGATATCTATTTATCGAGATGGAGGAGTCGAGGCTCTGTTTAGTTTTGACTATAAAGGCAGGCCTCAAAAGTTAAACGATGACCAGATCTCACAGCTGAGAAATGAAGCGAATATGGGTTCATTTTCAACCTCGAAAGATATCAGGCAGTACATAATGAATAATTATGGGATGGAATTCAGGGAGGATTATATCCCAAAGCTGGCAAACAAAATTGGATTATCCTATAAAAAAGCAAAGTCTGTTGCAGGAAAAACGACGGAAGGAAAAGTACAAAAAAATGATAGAAAAAACAAATGGGTATATCTACCAGAAAAACACTAAAATATTTTTATCCAATGCTTTTTTGAAGTTGATCTCTTTTTGATCCTCCTCAATTAAGAGGAAAACCGCTTCTATCAGGATTCTGAGTTTATTAAATTCTCAGTTGATTAATCCTCGGTTGATTAATCCTCAGTTAAGGAATTCTCAGTTAATTAATCCTCAATTCATATTGATTTCTAAATTACCTGTGATTTTGAAGAACATATTACTTTTATTTTGACATTGTTACTTTTTCCGCTTATGTCTAAATTCATTTTCAGAAGGAGTCCTTAAATATTAGCTTATGTTATTTATATCTAACATAATGTTGGAAATATCCAATAATATGTTATAAATAATGAACAGATTCTCAGGAATATTCAATAAAAAATCTTCAGCAAAACAGATCCAATATAAATAAATTATTGAAGGGATAGAAATAGAAAACATAAAAAAGGAATACAAATACAAGCTTGCTCTGGGAATAGTCGTTATGCTTGCCGGAATATTATCGGCAGTTTTTTTTAAAGTCGATACATCGATCCCGATTTTTTTGATAACCATGGGACTTGTGATGTTTGTTATCACAGCTTTCAGACTCTTCAAAAATGGCGATCTTCCTGATAGGGACGAAAGGACAAAGAAGCTTGCAGCATACGGAATTACCTATTCCTGGCTCCTGACACTTGTGCTGATTATGGTGCTTTACTGGATTGAATTCTTCGGACTGGCTGAACTTACAGCTGGAGCGATTTTGAGTATACTGCTTTTCTTTATGATTATCTCGGCAAATGTCTTCAGGTGGTATTTCATGCAAAAAGGGGACGTTGAATAAGAACTTCCGGAGGATTGAGGGTGAAAACAAAGATCAAGGAGCTTCGAGCAAGGCATGACCTTACCCAGGAAGCCCTTGCAAATATGGTAGGGGTAAGAAGAGAAACGATCGTTTTTCTTGAGAAAGGAAAGTATAATCCTTCTCTCAAGCTTGCATACAAAATCGCCAGATATCTGGATACAACAATTGATGAACTGTTCATCTTTGAAGATTCGGACCTTGAATAAATCCGCAAACACTTAGATTATATCCTTAAAAACTTGCAACAGCTATTGGCATATATAACTCTTCTGTCCAATACCTCGAACAATCGAAGGTAAGAGGATAATTGGGGACCTAAAAAGAGTATGAAAATAGTAAGCTTGAGAATTTTCAGAAAAACTCATAAAGAGTTGATTTAAAGTAACTTATTGAATAAATTACCCTGGATAGTCTATTAAATCGCATCTATCAGGATATGAGAAAATATTAGACCTTAAAAAGTTGTATTTTCCCGCTGGATAAATTGAGAGGAAGAGATTGCGTGATTTAAATAGAAATTCTGGAACATACTACGAAATATTGTAACTTGATGCTGTATAATATTTATTTTATTAATAACTGAATTTTATGGAAGAATTTAATTTCTAAAAAGAGAATAATAAATTAAAGATATTATTTACTGTTAACCATATTTCAATAGTAATTCATTCAGGAGACAACATGGAAAATACACTTATTGCTTTTCATAATGTCTGGAAAACTTATCAGATGGGAGAAGTCCAGGTTAATGCTCTGAAAAATGTAAATGTAAGACTTGGGAAAAGAGAATTTGCCGCTATAATTGGTCCTTCGGGAAGCGGGAAATCAACAATGATGAACCTTCTTGGTTGCCTGGATATCCCTTCAAAAGGTGAAATTTTCCTGAAAGGCCGAAATATAGCTCTCCTTGAAGAATCGGATCTGGCAACTTTTAGAGGCAAAACCATAGGGTTCGTTTTCCAGCAGTATAACCTGATCCCTGGAATGACGGCTCTCGAAAATGTGCTCTTGCCCCTGGAAATTCAGGAGATTGATGACACTATTGCGGAAAAAAGGGCAAAAGAGCTGCTGACCATTGTAGGGCTTTCCGACAAAATGCAGAATAAACCTTCTCAGCTCTCTGGGGGTCAGCAACAAAGAGTCTCGATTGCGCGATCTCTTGCCTGTGATCCTGAAATAATCCTTGCAGATGAGCCCACAGGAGCGCTCGATAGCGTCACTGGTAAAGAAGTTATAGGAATACTCTACAGGCTCTGGAAGGAAAAAGGCAAAACAGTGGTTATGGTTACCCATGACCTTCACCTTGCAGGTTATGCCAGAAGGCATATCCATCTGAAAGATGGGGAAATTATCAGCGATGAGCCGAATAAAGAACAATTTGAGCCTGAAGCTTGATTTTGAGAATCAGGATCAAATTCAGGTAAAATGTATAAAAGAACTCGGATAAGTTTTCGAAATTTACCTTGGATAAGAGTTCTTCCGGAAAGGAATATGTGAAAAAAATAATTGGATTAAGAAATTGAGGAATCTAAAAATGGGCCTTAAAAAATCTATTGGATTTACCTGTGTGATATTGCTCAGTCTTTTACTATTATGCTGCGGACCCTCCATGGCTGAAACAAATCTTACGGAGCTTAACAGGGGCTTGAGTATTGACCTGCTTAACCAGGATCCTGATCCTGTAAATCCGGGAGACATTCTCGAAATCAGCCTTGCAGTCGAGAACACTGAATATGAGGATTTAGAGGATTGTATTCTGGAAATCAAGCCTGAATATCCTTTCAAAGCTCTTTCAGGTGAGAAGCTTACATATAATATAGGTACGCTTGGAAAGCGTTCTGAGGACGACCGCAGGAAAGTAGTGAAGTTCAAATTGGGAATTGAAAACGAAGTCAATGAAGGTAAGTATCCTCTCAAAGTGCACCTTTACTCAACAGACAACGAGGAAGAATCTACTCTTACTCGAGAAGTAACTATAGAAATCGATAGTGAATCAAACGCAGAAATAGAACATATAAGTGTTGAAAAATTGGTGCCTGGAGAGAAGACAAATCTTGTTTTCGGAATAAAAAATGTAGGGAATTCCCCTCTAAAAAATGCGATGTTCTCCTGGGACTGCACAAACGATGTAATCCTGCCTGTAGGCTCCAGTAATGTCAAACATATCAACCTTATCGATGTAGGGGATACAGCCAATGTCAGCTTTGAGGTATTGACTAACGTGAACACAAAGCCAGGCCTGTACAAGCTTGACATGGTTCTTACCTATGATGACATCGAAGAACTGAAGACAATTACTGAAGCAGGCACCGTAGAAAACCAGAAACGAAAACAAATCAAAAGTAAGGCAGGCATCTACATAGGAGGAACCACGGATTTCGATATTGCCTTCATGGAAAAAAGCCCGACTGGAGCCTATACTTTTTCAGTTTCTAACATAGGAAACAACGGCGCAAATTCGGTAAAAGTCTCAGTCCCTGTGCAGGCAAACTGGACAGTAAAAGATAGTGGTAACTCGGTAATCCTCGGAAACCTGCAAAAAGGAGACTATACATATGCGGATTTCAATCTGGAACCTAAAGTTACTGGCCAGGATCTGCCCATAAGGTTTGAAATAAGTTATACATCAAGTGACGGACTGAGGCAGGTCGATGAAAAGACAATGTCCCTGTATGCTTTACCTTCTGATTTCGAGACCGGCTCAAAAATGTCTGATGAGAATAATAAGTCAAGTCTGGGCTCATCTAAATTTTTACTTCTCATTGTTCTTGCTACAGTAGGTTTTCTTCTTTATAGAAAACATCAGAAAAAGATGAAAGAAAGGAATAATGGAAAAGGAATCGGTGAAGAGCAAATTGAAGAAAAGAAGACAGACGAATAAATCCGAAATCAGGCCCGTGGTTCCATGAAGCCGGCAAAGATTTTAAAAATTGCCCTGAATATGGTCAAAGCCAATAAGCTGAGGAGCTGGCTGACCATAATAGGGATAATTATAGGCATTGCCTCGGTAATGGCAATCGTTACAACTGGGGAGTATTTCCAGGACCAGGTGACCGAAACACTCGAAGGGTTTGGAGGCGATGTTATTACAATCGTTGCCTCAACCCCATTTCAAGTAACTGAGGAAGGAGAAGTCGCAGAAATACTGTCGTAAGTTCAGAAGATACAGGAGAAAATTCAGGAGAGATTTCAGAGGCAACTGTAGACGGAGGAGAATCTGAAAACAATACATCGAGTGCTATAGAGCTTCCGTCCATAAAAGAATCCGAACTCACAAAGCCGGATGTGTTTACTCTCCTGAGCATCCCGGCTGTAGAATATGTCAATGTTAATGTTGAAGATGGAGCAGAGTTGACATTCGGAAGTGAGGTAACTTCTGTCTGGATAAAAGGAGTGGACCCGAATGTCTGGCCTGAAATAACCAATAAAGAAGTGGAACAGGGCAGGATGTTGAAACCTGGAGACAGGTCAGTTGTTGTAATTTCGAAAGAACTGGCAAACGATACTTTTGAGAGGAAGATCAGGCTCAACCAGATGATTCTCCTCAACGGCAGATCTTATAGAGTGGTTGGAATCCTTGAAAAGGACGGAGGGCTTCTTGGAGGCCTTGGAGGGCTTTTCGGGAGCAGTATATACATGCCTTACCAGGATGTATATTCTCTTCCGTATAGTGATGAGGATATACCTGTAAGAGAGCGGGAAGTCTACAACAGCATAGAAATAAAGCTTGATAAAGAGGCAGATTATGATGCAGCCCTTAAAGAGATCGAACGTAAATTAAGGCTCTCGAGGAGAGTTACTGAAGATACGCAGGACTTCTATGTGAGTTCTCCTAAAGAAACAATTGAAAGCACTCGAAAATTGATTAACGGACTTACAGCATTTCTTGCATTCATTGCAGGTATATCTTTACTTGTAGGCTCTACAGGAATTGCAAATACAATGTTTACATCTGTCCTCGAAAAAACTAAAGAAATTGGAATTATGAAAGCCATAGGGGCAAAAAACAGAGACATCATGCTTATCTTTCTCTGCAATGCCGCGATGATCAGCCTTGTAGGGGGAATTATAGGGATTTTTCTTGGCACAGCTGCAGTTCAGGCAATTCTCTTCTTTATATCAATAAAAATGAAAGTTCCCTTTGAATTTGCTCTCAGCCTGAAAGGTACAGTGATTGCAACTCTTGTTTCTATTATTGTAGGATTGATTGCGGGTCTTGTGCCTGCAAAGAATGCAGCTGAGCTGAATCCTGTAGATGCATTAAGGTATGAATGAACGTGTAAAAGGCAAAGACAATAACAACAGGTAAAAGACAAAGACATTGACTTCAGATTCGCAAACTCTAATTGAAAAGGACATATAAAAATTAATTGAACAGAGAATGAATTAGTTTAAACTATTTCATGAATATGATGTAAGAATGAAAAAAAATGTTCAAAATCTCAGTTCCAAAAAAACGGAGATAAAGCTTTTTATAAGAAAAATTTATGACTGCCTCCTTATCTCCTACGGCCCTCAGGGCTGGTGGCCTCTAACTGAACTTCACGAAGCCGGTAGGGCAAACCCTACAAAAACCGGCTCTATCCGGGGATATCACCCTGCAGATTATACTTACCCCAAGACCAGAGACCAGCAATTTGAAATAATCTGCGGGGCCCTGCTTACGCAGAATACTAGCTGGATGCAGGTCGAAAAAGCTATTTTTAACCTGAAACAGCTAAATGCTCTTTCTCCTGAAGCTATAATTTCCCTTTCCTCTGAAATTTTAAAAGAGGCAATCAAGCCAGCAGGCTATTATAACCAGAAAGCAGTGCGGCTCAAAAACCTTGCCAGCTGGTTTCTGGAGCTTGAAGGTAGAATGCCTGAGAGAGAAGAACTTCTCTCTTTAAAAGGAGTAGGGCCTGAAACTGCAGATTCCATTCTGTTGTACGCCTTTAAGCAACCCTCTTTTGTAGTGGATGCATATACAAG
Source organism: uncultured Methanosarcinaceae archaeon (assembly GCA_963847185.1). Classification (GTDB taxonomy): domain Archaea; phylum Halobacteriota; class Methanosarcinia; order Methanosarcinales; family Methanosarcinaceae; genus Methanosarcina. The sequence goes on from CAWJYV010000004.1 coordinate 258,566, forward strand.
AAGAATCGTAACAAATCTGGGTCTTGCTGACGAAAAGGCAGGCTATGATCAAATCAAAGCGCTCTTTGAAGAAGATTTGCCCCGTGATCCGGAACTTTATCAAGAGTTCCATGCCCTGCTGGTTGAGCATGCGAAAAGATATTATCAGAAAAAAGACAGATATGCCAGATGCCCTCTTCTTGATATTGTTCATAATTAGATTATCTGGTAATTGCTCAGGATTAAAAGATTTTAAGGGAAAAAGAAGTTAGCTACTTGCGAAATTTCAGGTGAAATTATCGCTGTATATCTCTTTATCCTGTTTGAACACTTGGTTCTAAGGGACTGAACACTTGGTTTTAAGGGACTGAACACTAAATTAAGCTCTTAAATACCAATCTAATTTGTTTTTCCAATTTAATTTATGTCGTTTTGCAGTGCTTTGTGCTTTTCAATTTACTTTTTTACTATCTGCTAATAGCAATGTTATTATAAGATCTTTATTTCATTCCAATCGGAAAGTTCTGCATCAAGAACCCCTTCATGAACCATCTTCTCAATCTCATTCTCAACCTGTCTGTAAGTAAACTGGTAGTCATGTGAGATTGCGGAAATGATATCCGGACTATGGCAGAACCTGTTCGGAAACGCCTTATTGAACATTGATACGTTTTCGATAATCAAATTTCTGAGCTGTTCCATTTTTTTCACCTCGCTTCATTCATTCTGTTTTATTTTTCTCTTTTACTTTAGTTGATTCAATTTTCTACTAATTTAATCTTAGATTATGGTTCTCTTCGACAATACATAATACTCCGATGAATATATATAGATTTTCCAAATAGCCAATATAGAAATAAATGTTCTATATGCCTTACATGAACAATAAAAAGAAGTTTCTCTGATCTCAGAATATCCAAGGAAGAGTCAGATTTCCTTCCAAGATCTAGAATAAGCTGGTATGAGTGGGAATGAGTCATTGAAAACTGCAAGCATAGGAATCTCTCTATATTTTTCTCAATATAAGGGAAATATACTCACTTTTTCGGACTCGATCAATAACTCATACCCACGACCACAGATTCTTCCTTTATTATTCTCTCGGCATTTTCTTCCTTTATTTTTCTTTCAGCATTTTTTCCATCTCAGCTGCGATTTTTCTGACTTCAGCTATATCATCAGTTTCATCCAGTCTGCAAACAAGTTCAAGCATCCTTTCTCTCAGGAAATCCAGGTCATCAAGGGCAAAATTCAATTCTTCAACGAGGATTCCCAGGCTTTTTGCTTCGATAAGGCCTGAAAACTTTTGAGGATCTGCTTTTACAAGGAAAAGAGTTTCGGGAGAGTTAAGGTCCACATCGTATTCTTCCTCAAAAGTCCCTTTAAGGAGTGTTTTGAGCCACCTGACCTTTCTTATGTGGTTGATAAAATTACTGAGCTGTTTGTACTCGTAGTTTCCTGTAATCTTTCCTATCAGAATCTCGTTTTTGCTTTTGAGCGGGACAGCCACAAAGTCCCCTTTTTTTATTTTCGTAATAAAAGAGCATATTTCTCCTGCCCAGGCACAGCCACGTACTTCCTGCATCCCGGGGTATTTTTCAAGCATGAGTTTCTTTACCTGCTCCTCATTTTTAATTTGAGAAAGGTTCGGGAACTCAGCCCATCCTATGGTGATCACGCTTTCTTTCAAAATTATTTCTTCGTCTTCTAAGGTACCTGCGGCTTTGAGCAACCAGAGTTTCATAACCTGTCTCCTCATTATCACTTATTTGATTATACGAATATCTTTTAGTTGAAAATCCCGTTGAATATTTCTTAACTGAAAGTCTATATAAATATTTATTAATTGATACTGTTTCTAAATTACCTGCGCCCTCTAAAGAAGAAGGATATGTCTGCCGGTTTTTTCAAATTTAATTTTAGAAAGTAAATTATCATGCGCGTATTCTGAATACTTTAGGAATGCGGATTCCAATATTATACCTGATAGTCTTCCGAATCTCGCCTATTATGTTCATTTCAGTTTTGTCCATTATGTTTGCATACTGGATAAGCGCAAAATACACAAAAACAAAGGCCGCGTACTCCCAGGCTGCTCTGGAAAGCAGGAGCGTATTTTTCGCTGCAAGCATGGATACAATTATAAAGACACAAATGAGGGTTAACTTCCTGTACATCGAAGTGAAAGGATGCATTTTTTCTTTTTTCCAGGTTCTCAATGTCATCAGAATTTCTATTGATATATAAGATATTGAAGATGCTATAGCTGCACCTACCATGCTGTATTCAGGTATAAGTATGAAATTGAGAATCACATTAAGCCCTGCACTTGCTACCGAGCATTTCATCAGGAAGTCAGAGTCTCCTGATGCCATTATTGTGTGATAATTAAACCCGAAGTATGAGTTTGCTATAAACCCCAGAGAAAGGATACGCAGGACCTGGGAACCACTTACATATTCAGCTCCGTACAGTTTGGTAAGAAGAAACTCGGGATATACGAACATTAATGCAAATATGGGGAATGTAAGTAGGAAGCACCATTTAGTCGTTATCTGGTAGACAGAGCCAATAGACTCGATCCTGTTTTCTCCCCATAGCTTTGATGTTACAGGGACATACACAAAACCCATTGCACTTATTACTATCGTCAGGAATCCTACAAGAGGGTATACTGCATTGTAAACTCCAACGACTTCAGCTGACTCGAAATAACCGAGCATTATAGTATCTGTCCATGTCATGAGATTCAGCAGGGTTGCAGTTATCAAAAGCGGAAATGAGTACCTTATCAACTGCTTTGTGGGCTCACTGAATTTAAGTTTCCATTCCAACTTGAAAGGGGGACTTTTCATAAAATACATTGACATTATGCCGAAAGTAAAGACCATGGAAAACAGGTCTGCAAATACGATTCCTTTCAGGGGTACGCTGAAAAGCACGGCAGCTGAAGCAAATCCAAGAAAAGATATCGGCCTTACGATGTTATAGAAGTACATATTAACATTCGTGCGGTCAAATCCTCTATAGATTGCTATTGTCACGTTCAGGAGTATGGTAAACGGAATGGCAAAAATAAGGATCTTGACTATTGACAGAATTCTGTCCTGTACGTCAAATCCTCTTCCTGCCAGACATTCGAAAAGTATAGGTGATATCAGCATTGCAAATATACTGGCAATCAAGCCCATAATTATGGCCGAAATCATTACTTCATGAATTTTGTACTCTTCATTCCTACCCCTGAAATATGCAATATATCTCGGCACCCCATCGCTGAGTCCGAGAGTTGCAATTGCACCTGTGATTGATATTGCCGTAAGGGCAAGGGAATATATGCCAAAGTCTGTTGGCGGGAGGTATGACGTGAGTAATCCTTTAAGAACTATATCTAGAGATTGTCCAAGAAGGGTTCCTGCAAATATTACGCCAGAACCTGTAACTATCTGGTTAACTGAGTTACTAACTGACATGCCAGCACCGTTTTATCACCCTTAGTTGCAATCTTTCCAGACTGAAGAGCAAACCATATCTATTGAATAAAATCCCTTTTTTTGTTGATTCTCAGTTTTCTTATACTCTTGTCCGGGAAAAACCTGAAAAATGGCACAAGACAAAGAATAGAAGCACCATGCTCTGGATTCCTTTACTCTTTTGTACGAACTCTCTTTTTTAATCAAACTATCTATACACTTATTATTTTTCTGGGCAGTAATATTGTATTAAGCCTATTTTAAACTTCCTGAAAATTTATAGCTATAAAAAGCATGTAAATATTGAAATTAATAAAAAAGTTGAGGGTGGAATAAAAATAAAAAGCGATACTTGAATTAAAATATATGAAATATACTTTACAGTTTTCTTAATATCCCAATAATCATCTCTCTATAATAAAAATAAAAATCTGAAGCGAATATGGTCAAAAGAGAGCTCTTATACAAATTTGATTTTTTCCCAAATACCAGATCTTTACTACTAACACCTCTTTACTACCAACACGCCTGCTAATTAACCGCTTCTCACATCTAATCTTCAAGAAAAGCCTTTTAAGTCCCTATCTTCAACTGCAAGTATGAACAAAAGGGTTTTTGTCGGAGTTGACGGATGCAGTGCAGGCTGGTTTGCAGTATTCCTGACTATGCAAAATGAGAAAAAGAGTGAGAAAAGCTGTGAATGGGAGATCGGAATTTTCCCAAAGTTTTCTTCTCTGGTCGATTTTTTGAAAAAGGGATATGAACAGGCGGAGCCTCTCATCCTTATCGACATCCCTATTGGCTTGAAGGCCGGAGGCAGCGGGGAACGGCTTTCTGACCTTGGAGCCCGCAGGATCTTAAAGGCCCGCAAGTCCAGTATCTTTCCCGTACCCTGCAGGGAAGCTGTGTATGCCGAAACCTACGAAAAAGCCTGTGAGCTCAATGAAAAGCTTACCGGAAAACGCGTCTCTAAGCAGGCATGGAATATAGTTCCCAAAATCCGGGATGTGGACGGCTTTCTGACTGAAAATGGAATCTTCATGGAAAAAATAAAGGAAGTGGGGCCTGAAATCTGCTTTCAGACGTTTGCAGGTCATCCCATGAAATATTCTAAAAAAAGTTCGGAAGGTTTTCTTGAAAGGAAAAAAACCCTTGGAAATATTTGCCTGTTTACGGATGAACTTGTCGGAACAGCTCTTTCAAGGTATAGGCGAAAGGATCTTGCAAAAGATGACATACTGGATGCGCTTGCAGCTGCAATAACTGCAAAGGCAGGATGTATGTACGGGTTTGAGTATGTGCCTTTTGAGCCTGAGATAGACAGCCAGGGAGTAAAAATCCAGCTGGTTTACGTTCCTGAGTCAAACTCAAGAATTAAGCCATGTAAAGAATGAAGCATTAATGATCTAATTCCATTATTCTCAGAAAATCTTCTTCATCCAGAGGTTTGGCTCCTTCTGTGCAGTATTGAAAAAGTTCTTTCCCCCAGATCAGGGCTTTTTCTCCAGAACAAAAGACTAGCTGATCCCTGAACTTTCCATCAGTTTCTAAAAGTTTGAATGCAAGGAAACGGTCCGTTACAATAACTGAGGGAATTGCTGCCGGCTTTCGTAAAATTAAAAATTTTGATTTTCCGGCTTGTATAAGCCCCAGTGTCTCTTCTCTAGAACGTAAGAATAAACGTTCTGCAACGTTTTGAGTTACACAGAGATTAACTTCAGTTCCACTCTCGGCAAGCTCTAAATAAATAGAAGGAGCTTCAGGATGGAAATAAGATGTAAAAGTCATGATCTCTTTTGAGCTCAACATATTTTCCAGAAGTGTCTTTGGAGTCTCAACAAGGTGGCCGACATCAGGTTCCAGAACTTCTGAATGCTCGAGTTCATCAATTCTCTCTAAAAGAAACTCAGGGATTGAGTCTAAATCATGGCTCTTCCAGTACTCAGCATTTTCTTCAAAAAACCCTGCGGTATTAAGAAACGGCTGCAGATTTTCGGCAATTATTTCCCCTATTTCTGATAAACCGTATACTTTATTTTTTTCATTTATCAGACCTGCATATTTCATTTTTTTAATATGAGGTTGAATAGTACTGGCGTCTACCCCAAGCATTTCTTTTATTATATCAATATCTCTTGGCCTTTCTTTTAGAAGGAACAGGAGATCTTTTCTTCGGTCTGAAAGAAGAATAAGGTTAATAATAGACTCGTTCATCATGCTCACTTAAGATCTATTCTTTTGCATGTGTGTTAATATATTAAAAGCTTTTTTATTTTAAATTCTAACATAGTTTTGGATTTAAATTAATCATTTATTCAAGGCTTGTTTGTCTTAGAAAAGGGAAATTGAAATAAAAAAGAAAATAAAGAAGAAAATAATAATTATCTCCTGTTGATAAAAACATTGATTCTAAAAAGAGTCTTTTAGTCGACTACAGGTGATCAGAAGAAATGGAACTTTCTATGGAATTCATCCTTATTCCTGCAGGGGAATTTGAAATGGGCTCTCCACTGCGTGAAAAGCGCAGAAAACTCTGGGAAGGTCCCGTGCACAGAGTAACCATTCAAAAGCCCTTTTACCTGGGAAAATACCCAGTTACACAGGAACAATGGCAAAAGGTTACGAGGAATAATCCATCATACTTCAAAGGCGAAAATCGCCCTGTTGAGAACGTTTCCTGGGTCGAAGTCCAGGATTTTTTCAGAAAACTTAACTGCCTTGAAAAGACCGAAAATGACTGCAGCAGCTCTGTCTACCGCCTTCCAACCGAAGCAGAATGGGAATATGCAGCCAGGGACGGGACTACGACAAGTTACTTCTTCGGAAATGACGAATCGAAACTCACTGAATATGCCTGGTTTCTTGAAAATTCAGGATTTGAAACTCATCCCGCCGGCTTGAAAAAACCAAACCAGCGGGGACTTTACGATATATACGGAAATGTAGGGGAATGGGTTCAGGATGAGTACCATATCAGTTACAACGGTGCTCCTGCAGACGGAAGAGCCTGGGAGAACTCATTCCCAGGTTTATCCATTCCTGTGCGAATAAGGAAAGGGGGAGGCTGGAACGGGAATGCCGGCTGCTGCAGGTCCGCCGAAAGGCTTTTTGCGCCCCAGGACAAGAAACTCAATAGTCTTGGATTCAGAGTGCTTAGAGAAGTATGATTAATTATGGCTTATTTCACCGAAATCATAATTTAAACCCTTTAGATGCAGTTACAAAATACTCTACCTTCGCCAGCTTATTTTGAAAAACGATGATTTGACATTATTTCCATAACTTTTTAGAAATTACCTTTGAAAGAGTTTTTATGATATTACTCACACTTGAAACATGAAATCAAGCGCAAAGAGCTTATTCAAATCAGGCACATAAAGCACCATCAAGAAACTATAATTAAACAGTAGAGGGTTTTAACTTATGGTTTTCAGTTCAATGATATAAGTCATCCATAAGATCTTCAATCAAGGAAAAAAAATGTCATATGGTATAGTTATAAATAAATATTTAGAATTGGATAATTGAACAGTTACATAATGAAAAAATGAAAAAGCATGTTACCGAATAAGAATATGTAGTTTTTGGCATTTCTACTATTTAAAATTAATATAGGTGATGTGCCCCTGTTGTTACAGATGAGTAAAACCATTCTAAGCTTGATTTTCCACTCATTATTCAGCATCCTGATCCCTGTCTGCTTCTTGTCACAGACAGGGCAAAAGGAAGCTCATGTGCTTTAGAGAATTTAGGAGGCGATTTTATTTCTGTGTCTGTTCGGTAGAGACACTTATCTATACTCCCAACTGATATTTAATACTTATGTTTATTTTTTTGCTACAAGATATTAACTAAAAAAGATAAATTCTTACTTATTTTAAAATAAGAATTTAGATAAAGTTTGTTGCCGTATAAATTCAGAATGCTAAAAAATCGAAGAATTTAAAAACTGCATGCTATAAAAGTAAAAAGGCAAAAAAGAAGGATTGAATATGGCATTTCAAAATACAAAACCCGAGGAATTGAACTTCCTTGTAAAGAAAGCACTGGAACTGGAGGCTATTGACGCAAAAATAATTCCTACTTACAAGGTTTTTGTAGAGAAGAGAGTAGTTCTAAAGTGCAGAGGGTGTATTGGCTATGGAAAGAAATTAACATGCCCACCTCATGTTCCGACTGTTGATGAATTTCGGGAGATACTCAAGGAGTACAGATATGCACTGCTTGTCAAGTTCAGATCTCCTGCAGTTGCAGATGAAGAGATTGCAAAAGCTCCGTATAAAACCTGGCTTGATCCTGCCGCACCTGAGGAGACAAGAGAAAAAGCAACAAAGTTCTGGACAGATTATTTTGATTACAGCAAAAAAATGATGTTTGCAATGCTTGAACTTGAGAAGGCGGCTTTTAATGAAGGTTATACCTTTGCAGTTGCATTCGTTAACGGTTCTTGCAGGCTGTGCGAAAAATGCAATGTGGAAAAGGGGATCTGTCTTCATTCGAACATGGCAAGGATCCCGGAACATGCGGTTGGGATCAACATGAAGAAAACAGCCGCAGAATCTGAGATGCCAATAGAATTTCCTATCAAAGGACAGCCTGAGCCTATGTCCATTTTGTTGATTGACTGAAAAAGCCAAAATTTCAGATTTGAACAGTTTCTATATCCATATAGCTTGGAAAAAGCAGATCTGAGTACGGTTTTTTTCATTTATTTTGTCTTGGGCACTGAAACTATTTAGGGATCGATATTACTTTAATAAGTATTCGATCCTTCTTCCAGCATTTCCTTTAGCTTAAAGATTTCCATTGAAAACATAGGTTGTACCTACCGTATTGAGCATGAATTGTTCTGGCATTTCCTCTGCAAACCTGTTAATTGCTTTCCAGCCAGTGCAGTGCATTGGCACAACGTAATCGGGTCCTATTCTTTTCATTTCATCAATCGTGGGCTGAATTATAGGATCAAAAATCCGTCCTGTCAGGTGAAAACCTCCAAGGACTGCGTGAACCTTATCAGTTCCCGTAATTTTCTTTGCGTGTTCGATGGTATTGATGATTCCTGCATGTGCACAGCCGCTAATGATCACGAGCCCTTTGCCCTTCAGCTTTATTACCAGTCCCTGATCATCTCTAAAGGGATCAAGAATCCAGTTCCCGTCAAGTTTTGCCTCGGCCCAGGGAAATCCCTTTTCAAAGGGGATTTTGCGCTCAATCTCCCCTGTAGTGAAAATCAGATTATCTGCAACCATTGAAGCGTTTTCAGATTTAACCAGTACAGCCCCTGCTTCTATTAGAGCGTCTTCATTGAGTGCTGGTATCGAGACAGGGCGCCCTATTGCAGGAATATTCATACGGCGTTCAAGAAAGGCATCGGGATGAAGAAAAAGCGGGAGCTTTTTATTCTGCTCTTTGCTTACGAATTTTAAAAGTTCTCCAAGCCCGAGAAAATGATCAGGATGCCCATGACTCAGGACAACAGCTTCTATTTTGCCAGTATTAACATTCAAAAGATTGGCGTTATTGGAGAGACAGGCAGGAGTTATTGCTGCGTCCATCAGCACTAAGTGCTCCTCAGCTCCGGCATAGACTTTAATCAAGCACGAAAATCCGTGTTCAGCAAGAAGTACATGAGGGAAAGGTAATTGCGGCCTTTTGCATACATCGGTACTTTCTACCAATAACATATCTGTGTAGTTATCCATCAGGATTGTTATTTCCAATCTGTCGGCTTCTCGAATACTCAATTTTTGCATGTTAACACCTGATTTATCAAAAGGATGGAGATCGTTATAAATTTTTCAAAATTACTTGATGGGAGTTTTCAGTTTCTCAAGTAACCCCGTATTCTCGATTCATTTATATTTTCTCGCCGCTATCGCTATCCAGTCTCCGTCTTCCATATAGGTTTCTCCGGAAAGGTTGTTCCACACTTTCTCGACCTTAAACCCATTTTGCTCAAGCACTCTATTTATTGTTTCAAGGGAGTAATCATGCAGCCAGAGCCTATAGGTCTTAACCGTGCCGTCCTCGTCCACGACAATGTACTGATTTAGCCAGATATCATTTTTCGGATAATCAAATCCTTCTTCCAGAACGAGGTGTTTACCCGGCCTCCAGAAACCGCCTTCTGAAATGTACCATCGGTTTCTAAGTCCTTCCCGCATACGAAGAGAGCGTGTAGAAACATCAAAGATAAAAATCCCGTTCTCCTTAAGTGCTCTGAAGATCAGGCTCAGGAGAAGATCTCTTTTTTCATCGGAAAAAGTACAGATTTCTCCGTAAACCTGGAGGACAACATCAAAAGCTCCTTCATATTTGATACCAAAGAAATCAGCACATATATACTCAATGTTCAGCCCTGCCTTTTCAGCATGAGAGCGGGCATGGTCAATAGACCGAGTGGAAACATCAAGACCTGTAACCTTCATTCCCTCCCGACAAAGCCTGCTGCTGTACAGACCTGGCCCGCAGCCCAGGTCAAGGATCATGTCCCCGGTTTTAAGAAAACCTGAGCTGACCAGATAAGAGACGGTTTTTTCAATTTCGATTACTTTTCTGCTTGCTCCGTCATGGGCCTGGTCAAGATGAGCTTTGAGCATACTTTCTGAAATGTAAGAATCATCCCAGAAGCAAGTTTCTCCGGGTTCGAAGATAGAAGGCCTTGAGGCTCTTGAAAAAATAGAGAGAAAAGGGTCTTGAGGCATGTGAGAGAGAAAAGAGTCTTGAGGCATGTGAAATACATCCATGAAAAAGCTACAGTATTACTTCAGGTTTCTATTTATTGTGGCTACCTTGAATCTAACTATGAATTCTGTCCCTTGGTTTCGTCTGAATTCAAGATTTCCATCCAGCTGGTCAACAAGGATATTTACTAGTCGCAACCCTAGCGATTCAACACTTTCCAATTCTAAGTTTTCAGGAAGCCCCTTCCCATTATCTGAAATTATCAGGCTGTAAAGCGACTTACTTATTTCATCATTTTCTTCTTCCCTGCAAAGCCTAATTTTAATTTCTCCTGTATTTTCGGTAAACGCATGCTTGAGAGCATTCGAAATGAGTTCGTTAACAATTATTCCCAATGGAATAGCAGTATCCATATTAAAGAATGAGTTTTCTTCCAGATCCATGAACAGGTTGATATTTTTACTGCAAAGCCTATAAGTCTGGAAAAGATTTTTAGCTAGCCTTCGAAGGTATATCGAAAAATCCAGTGTATCTGTTCCTTCTCCCTTGTAGAGTTCTTCGTGAATAAGGGACATTGAGAGCACACGACTCTGGCTTTCCCTGAAAGCTTCAAGTACTTCTTTGTCCCTGAACTTTTCAGCCTGAAGATCCAGCAGGGAAGAAATTACCTGCAAGTTGTTCTTGATTCTATGATGGATCTCTTTCTTTCTGGCATCTTCAGCTTTCATTATCGACCTTTCAGTCTCAATTCGCTGAGAAATATCTCTGGCAATAGCTGATACAGCCACAAGATTCCGGTATGTATTAAAAACTGGAGAAAGGGCTATTGAAACGTATATTATTTTACCATTCTTTCTTAACCTTGAAGTTTCATAATATCGAATCTTTTCTCCCTGTTTAACCTTTTCGATTAACTGCTTAATTTCTTCTTTTGAGATGATCCGGTGCAAGTAACGATGCACTCTTTCCTAGAATATCTTCAGGCAAGTAACCATAAATCTGTTCAGCACCCTTATTCCAGCTGGTAATAATACCGTCAAGAGAGATAGTGAGGATTGCATCGTTAGATGATTCCACAATATTCGCCAAACTTTGAATTTTCTCTTCATCTTTTTTACGCTCAGTGATATCCTGAACTATTCCCTTCAATCGAACCGGGATGCTACCATTAAGAATAACTTCACTTTGTATGTGAATTGTGCGTTCTTCTCCATTATCTGAGATGATTCTATGATCAAGGTTGTAAGGTTCTCCGGCAACAGCTTTTTTATGGGCGTTGTTAAAATGTTCTTGATCATCAGGATGTGTATAATTTAAGTATTCTTCATAAGGTGGCGCTGGTTTTTTAGGACTCCGCCCGAAAATTCGATACATTTCCTCAGACCAGTACGCTCTGTCAGCTGCAATATCCCACTCCCAATTCCCAATGTGAGCCATTTTTTGAGCTTCGGCAAGACCTTTGTCGCTGTCTTTCAATGATATATAAGCCTTTTCAAGTTCTGACGTACGTTCTTTAACTTTTGTTTCTAAACTGTCATGTGCTTTTTTAAGGGCTTCTTCTGATTTTTTGCGTTCATTGATATCACGGGCAACATGAATGCTTCCAGTGAGTTTTCCTTCCGAATCATGTAGTGGAGATACGCTTACTATGAAGTAACCACCAAGGCAATCTTCGCAAGTTTCTGCCATATGCTCAGTCTCATCATTAAGCAATTGTTTGTGAGGGCAAAAAGAGGGAGGTTCATCTGTTCCATGAATAACGCGATAGCAAGTTAGCCCAACACATTCTTCTGGTGTCATCCCCAATCTTTCTGCCATGTTTTTATTGGCACGAACAATCCGATAGTTAGTGTCAATTATGGATATCAGATCTGGCACCGCATCAAATGTATGCTTCCAATCCTGCGTGGCTCTAATTATTGTTTCTTCAGTTTTCCCCCACCTGGAGTTATCTGTCTTTTCCCATTTTCCTTCTTTTTTAATCAAAGAAAATTGATGGTTTGAGACTACTTCAATTACTTCAGGTATACTGCACCTGTCTACAAAATATGAGTCAAGAGCTGTTATTCGGTATTTACCGATAATATTACCCATTTTTCTCATATAATCAACAAAATAACCCCAATCCTTCTTCTCAATCCAGGAAGCATTTTCGTTTAACCTCATACCTTTACGGCCACATTTCAGGGCATGATTGAGTTTTTTAATCCACTCATTTATGACCTTTTCAGAATCATATATACTCTCAGTCAAGTGCAGGTGACTATGAGATATAATTTCAATCTGTCCTTTCTCCAGATAATTATTAAGATCAGGTATAATCTTTTTCAGGGCTTCTTTTGCCTCTTTCGCCTCAAGAGGTTGGGATGTAATCCAGATACAGAGTTCGTTATCCTCCAATCCTGCCTTGAAGTAAGGCAGCAGAATGTCCGTTAAATCTTCTTTTGTATTGTAGAAATGGCAGATGTATGTCCCCCAGGATACACTCCCAATAACATCAATACTAGAGTTCCTCATTTTTTCTTCCATTCCACACCTTCTTCAATAATAGCGAATTCGTTTCATTGAGAAGTTCAAACATCTTCTCCACAAATAGCCACTTCTTAGCGGTAGTTAGTTCATTAAGATATCTTCGTTGAATCAATTGCATGCAAGTTTTTAAAGAATTAACTAATTTGAAATTTATTTATTGCAAAACTAATTTCTTGTTTACAAGTAAAAAGATTTCTAAATTTAACTGAATACTCATATTTTTTGGCAAAAAATAATAAAATAATAAAACTTAATATATTTACAATAGTATAAATTAGCATATTATAAGATTCCATGCTCCGTTTTTGTACGACATTTTATGGTTAACTTTACCAGTAGTAATATATTCATATACCCAGGTTTATTCAATTAGAAAGAGTTTGAATGTACAATCAAAAATCACCTTTTAAATAATGAATGACTTTTATTAAAATATTCATGAGATCTGAATAAGGATCGCAAAAATGCAAAAAAATCAAAAGTGCCTATCCTGTGAAGAACTGCATAGCCATTAAATAGAATTGTCTCATACTGTGCTTTATATCTACACATAAGAGTCATTTTTATTTCTTTGACCTGCCCCAATTCTGCAACTTTTATTTTATTCCGACTTGCTTAAAGTTTAATATCTTAGTGATTACATAAATATATTTACGGATCAGTTTAAAATAAGAGAACAGGGTCTGAAAGAAGATTCTCAGCGGATTTGCCCCTTAAGGGGAGGGTGAGGATATACTTTACATTCCTAACGAATTTTCTTTACAAAATTCCCTTTATAACTAAGAATTTTCCCCAAGAAATTATACCGGACCGATATTATGGATAATAACCCTAGAAAGAAGCCAGACAAGACAGAAAAAGCAGACCAGCCAGACAAAAAAGGCAAAGAGAGTAGGACGGACAAAAAAGGCAAAGAAAGCAGAACAAGCAAAGAAAGCAGGACAGGCAAAGAAAGCAGAACAAGCAAAGAAAGCAGGACAGGCAAAGAAAGCAGAACAAGCAAGACAGGTAGGAAAAGCAGAACAGGTACAGGTCAGAAAGGTGAAACTGCATATGAACGCCTGAATAAAGCTCTTGAGATTCATGAAAAAGCCCTTTCGAGAAACCCGGATGATGCAGGCTCCTGGGCAGGGAAAGCCTCAGTTTATCTACGCCACAGGATGTACAAGGATTCCCTGATAGCTATTGAAAAAGCCCTTAAGTTCAAACCTGAAAATCCTGCCTACCTCTACGAGAAAGGTTTCATACTGCTGCAGCTCAAGAGGGAAGAAGAGGCTCTGCAAACTTTTGACAGCCTGCTTGAAGTCAAGCCTGACAGCGACAAAGCCTGGTACATCAAAACCTCAGTCCTCTGCAAGCTAGGCCAGCAGGAAAAAGCCCTTGCTGACTCTGAAAAAGCTCTTGCAACAAATCCCAAACTTGCCCCTGCCTGGCATGCAAAAGGCTATGTGCTTACTGAACTTGGCAGATACGAAGAAGCTATAACAACCTATGACAAGGCCTTAAATCTTAATCCAAGTCTTTCCCGGGCCTGGGAAGGCAAAGGCTTTGCTCTCTACAGCCTGGACAGGCCAGTTGAAGCCATAATAGCCTACAATTCTGCCCTCAGAATAAACCCTGACAACTCTAAAACCTGGGCTGGAAAGGGCCTTGCCCACTTCAAGCTCGGCAAGTATAAAAGAGCTCTCGAAGCCTGCAATAAAGCCATTTCAATAAAGCCTGATTCCGCAGATGCCTGGTACTGTAAAGGCCTGACTCTTTCGAGCCTGGGAAAAGACGAAGAAGCCCTCCGGGCTCTCGAACGAGCGCTCAAAATTAATCCTGGCCATGAAGACGCCATGAAAGCCAGAGGTTCCGTTAGCTCCAAACTTGGAATCGGTCTTGAAGAAGAGGAAGAAGAGGAAGCGGAAGAAGGAAAACCTAAAGTGAGCAGGAGTGTATGGGCAAGGAAAAAATCAATAAGTGAAATAATGAAGGAAGATCGGGGTCAGGAAAAAGAGAAAAAAGGAGAATGGGAGAAAAAAGGAGAATACAGGGAGAAGAGTGGAGAAGGTGCTAAAAAGAGCGGAGGGACAAGGAAAGAGGAAAAAGGAGAAGGGGCTCGGAAAAGCGGATGGATAAGGAAAGAGGAAAAAGGAGAAGGAACTGAGAAAAATCGGATTCAGGGAACCGAGCAAAGAAAAAAGGTAGTCAGAAAAAATATAGGAAAAGGAAGAGAGAAAAAGAAATAATTTTCAATCTTTCTCTTCTCCAGTCTGGTTACATGTTTAACCGCTTGATTATAAATGACTGGTTAGATGCTTAATCGTTTGTTTATAAATAAAAGTAGTTAGCCTGTGAGTTTACTATAAAATGCAGTAGAGGCAAAGGTCAAGAATTGACCGAAATGCTAAGATCTAAAAATGGTGGCATGTCCTCGTGGCAGAGAATTCCTAGATTTTCTAACTTTGAAAGGACTTGTAGAGTTGAACAAATCTACCAGCTATTTTTACAGATTTCTGATTTTATTGCGTTTAGACTGATGTACTCACTAATTTCCACAGCTGACACTTAAGTCCCGTGAATTTTTCCACAGTAATGGGGGCATTTTCAGCTGGAGAACAATCCTTAACAGTAAGTGCCAGATTAGCACTATTATTAGTTATTATGTATAATTCCTCAGTACCGGTAGATGCTAAATTAATAGTCCATCTCTGATCATCATTGTTAATACCTTTCCAGGACTGCAGGACTACCTGTGTATTCTCACCACCAGTAGTAAAACAATTCCCTTTAGCTTGTTTATTTGTGTCGTCTGACATTATCTCGCAAACGCCATCATTTAGATTAAGAAGTCTCCAATTCTCAGAAACATTATTATCTTCTTTAGGATATTGAACAATATTCTTAATATCCTTTCCTACAATAGCATAAGCTTGACCTGTTTGTTGATTAATAATTCGATATTTATAAGCACTATAAAGTGTCATAGTTTCCATCTCCTTTAAATGTTACTTTTAATGTTTTTAATTTAAAGTAAAATTTACTACAATTAAAGTGTTAATAATGATTGTGAACTATATGACCTTTTTTTCAATGTTGTGTTTTTAGTATAAAACATTAGAAACTAAAACAGATAAAAATGCTGAAAACAAATTAATTGGAGAAAAGATAATTTAGAGGGTCTGAAGTGTGACTTTCTTGACCAAAGTACCCAAGCTTCAAACCCTGATTCTAGTCGTTTACTGTTTAAGTCTTTATTGTACTTCCCCAATAATCACTACATAATTTTTTCCATATTTTTCGGCACATGCCGGGCATGTAGTATACCACATGTACCATTTTTTGATATCCAATCCCTGACCTTTTGCATACTCTTCAAAGTCCCTGCACCATTCTCCCGTATTTTCAAAGCTTCCCTCATACGCTTTGCTCAGAAACTTCCCGCTCAATGTTATGTTTTCGGCATCTTTTACTTCTTTGTCAACAGCAAGATAAAGATCCATATTACTTTCTGAGGTATGATCAGACAAGCAAAGCCAGTCCGGCATTTCCGCACCATCCCTTGCAACTTTCTCGTTCATCCTCATTATTACCTCCCCAAAATTCAGAGGCATGTAAAACTGCGTGGTAACTGAATCTTTTATGAACCTTTTATTGTTCCATTCAAAGAGCTTTCCATTCCAGGGAGCTGGATCAAAACGCGGACAACATTCCTGATTTTCGATTTCGCTGCTCATAATTTTTCACCCTGTAGATAATAACTGTCAGGGTTATTTTAGGCTTTGCCTTTAGTTTTTATGGAAGAAATAGTTCTTAGTTTTGGTCCTGGTTTTATTCGGCAAAATATCTGATGAAACAGCAAAATAGTGAGAAATAACTAAATATAAAATATCTTTTTATAGTCTTGGCATCCATTACAATATTTTAAGGAGATTTATTTTATGGTAACAAGACATCTTACTAAAATCGGCGTGTTTTCACTTGGAAAGATTTTTGGAGTAACTTATGCGGTAATAGGCCTCATATTAGGAGCTATAATGACTCTCATGTCGCTGTTAATGGGTTCCTCAATGGGAAACGAAGGAGCAGCCGTAGGCCTGGTTTTTGGGATAGGAGCTGTCATAATAGTACCCATCTTCTATGGAATTATGGGCTTCGTCGGCGGTATAATCACAGCGCTGGTGTTTAATGCAGTAACCGGATTCATTGGTGGTCTGGAAATAGAAGTGGAATGAGCCTGTAAAGTTTCTATCTTTTTTTAGTTGATTTTTTCCCGAATTATTAAAGATGAGAGGTTCTTATGAATCTCTCTGAGTTTCAATTCTTTTTAATGGATTTATAGCAAATAAAACCATTCTGCCTGCTATCTCTGCTAGAATGTGCTGGAAAATCATTGACACAGCCGCACTTCAAACATACTCTTTATAGAGATCACATCTCATGCAATCAGCACAATGATCTTTATCCCTGCATCTACGGAGTTCAGCAGCAACTTGCACCATCTCTCCACGAGCTTTTTCGTGAAGATCTTCCAATACTTTAAATCGCCTTGCTTTAAGCTCGTAGCAGTTTGGATTTTTAGCAATTTCAAGATCAAGGTTTCGCAGTTTCAAAGCAACGTCGACTATGTACTTGCTCTGGTCAACAATCTCTTCATTTATGTCACTCATATAATTTCCCCCATTTTATAGTATAATTCTTTGAAAAGAGCCATCTAGCAGCCTACCAGTTTTATCCTCGTTTCCATCGGTGCTTAAATACGGAGTCACCAAGTTAGTTGAATTTTATATGGATAATATTGAATTAGTTAAAGAACAGTAATTATACTGTGCATAAAATATTAATAGATTCTGATCCGCAGTGTCACCTAACGGAAAAACGCATATGAAATTATTCGAATAACAGGGACAAATACGTGAAAGTCCTTTTCACTTACCTTTTTGTTATTTGCTACATCATTACCTCAGGACAGTAAGATTGTCTTTTTTTGTTTCCTTTTTGGGCATAGAGCTCGAGGCTTTTTGCAAGAGGCAGGTCATGAAAGAAAACTTATCGATTGTAATTTTATCGGCTGACATCTTCCTCAACCAGTTGACTGCTTTAAAACTAGATAAACTGCTTTACTTTTTTCCATGGGAAACTTCTTGTGAATAGAAAGAATGGGAGATAATGAGAGCAAAAGGTATATTTCGGAAGCTTATTTGAGTCTTGGCTAAAAAAATTAATATGTAATGCAGTCTTTACTGAGATTATTAAAATGCATTTCCGATTAATTAGAAAAATGGAGGGAAGAATACCGTGATGGATAGTGAAATACAGAAACTAAGACATCCTGCTGAAATACCTCTTTTTGTTATCTCTCTACTTGTCAGTATTTTTATTTATATCACATTGATGATGGGCCCGATTTTATATCCTGATGAAATCGGGAGCGAGTATTTGCTAATAGTCCCGGCAGCGATTGTTTTTCTTTCATTCATTTCCGGACAAACGTATGGACAGATGATGTCAAACGCAATCAGGATCTCAGAAAAGCAGTTTCCAGAACTCTATGAAATTATAAAGCGGCTTTCCCTTGAGTTGAACCTCAACGAAGTTCCTGATGCTTTTCTTATCCAGGAAGGAGGACTACTAAACGCTTTCGCTACCCGCCTGTACTTCAGAAGGAATTATATGGTTTTTTATGCGGACATCGTTGAGGTCGCATACAGGGAAGGAGACTTTAATTCTCTGGAATTCATAATTGCCCATGAAATGGCTCATATAAAAGCCGGGCATGTGACCCTGCTCTATAACCTGGCTATCTTTCCGATTGCTTATGTTCCCATTCTCAAGAACTTCTTATGGACTGCGTTAAGCAGGGCAAGAGAATACACATCGGACAGGATTGCGATAAGAATAGCTCCTTTAGGGAAAAGAGGGCTCATTGTCCTTTCCGCAGGCGAACATCTTTACAAAGATGTAAATTACGAAGAATATCTAAAAATCGCAAGGGCTCCTGAAGGTTTCTGGATCTGGTCAAATAATCTGCTTTCAACGCATCCTGCTCTGATCAGGAGAATAAAAGCAGTAAATGAAGGCAATCCGGGAAAGATTTTTTGAAATTTCCTGAAAAATTTACCTGAAAATTACTTTCTATATTCTTTCTTTTCTTTTTTTCTCTTCTTTCCATCTATCCTGAGTTCACACATTTTAAGCGTATAGATACAATTCTGTGAATTTATCGGTCGTGCACTATTAATTGGTTGATGTTATTTCCAAAACACTCTTAGTGCCGCTCATATCTTTTTTGCAATTCGGTAAGGTGATTCAGTGAGGTTATAGTGGACGTGCTTTGATGAACAAAAAGTAAGCATTTCTACAACTGGAAAATTAATCATGAAAACATCAACCGGATAACAAGGGACGATCAAACGAGTTATTGCGTCAGTATTTTAAAATTGAGATAGACGCTTAATTGCCTCTTGAGTCATATTTCTTTTTCGTTATTAGTCATTTGATATATATTTAGTCCAATTATGACTCTTTTTATAGATTTTAAGTATTATAATAGAAATATTTTTTATATAAATAGGCCATATATTCTATAATAAGTTAAAGGGGGCGTAAAAATGGGTCAAATTCCAGGTTATAGAGACGACAAATTCATGACAATTGTTAATGAATCTGAGTATTACAAGGTCATAATCAAAGGGCTTCACAGAGAGTACCCAGATGCAGATGAAGTCAAAATAGAAAAGATGGCTCGATTAGAGTTCGACATTATGTTCATCTTGAGAGACACAGCATATTATCAGGGCAAGTTCCATTATATGGATCAGAAATGGATTACTCAAAAACTAAGAGAGTTTGGCAGAATTGCTGACGACACAAGTGCTGATGATATATTAAGTGCTATTGATGGAAATACCAGAAGGTTTCGAATCTTTGCACAACCTTTCAACAACTGTGGCAAAACAATATATAAGTACATATATCAGGCACACTATAAACCGAAAGTTGATGAATCCATCGAAAAACCAGTCGGACAACCGCCTGCTCGCGTAGAGGTCAACCCATTCGTGACAGATGAGTATAAAATGATTATGGGTGACAAGAAATAACCACAATAATCTTTCAGAAGCTCTGAGCCAATTGTACGGGATAAATCAAAATAAATATATACCCGTAGGCTGTGAAGCCTTTAGAATTGAGCAATAGGAGAAAAAAATATTATTTGAAGTTCTGATACAACCCAAGGTAAAATTCGAGGTTTGCGTCTTCAGTTGGTAATGCTTTTTTGTCTGACACAAATTCTACATTTATCAAGTGCTGTTTGATAATCCTCTACAGACCAGTAAATTACACTTCATAGCATATCTGTCAAGCAGTTTGTAAGCATCGTGAAGTTCCTGTATGGCATATTCTAAGTAGCGAGTTTTGTACTTTAACCTCAAATTTATTAAATAGGGGTGAAGAGGAGGCACCAATACCCCGCTCTTCAGGATGTCCAATAATTATTATGAGTAACATTAAATTCCGTCCATAGCGATCAAAGACTGTAAAATCAAAGATGCTGGCGCCTTCGAGTACTCTGTGAAGCCTGCAAAATTTTCAGGAAAGACATGAGGAAGCTGCTTTCAATCAAGTGTAGAGGTTCAGTGTTAGTTGTAAGAAGGTAAGAATGTCTTGCTTGTCAAAGTACCAGTTGTACATTAAGGGCGACCAGATAAAAAGTTAAAACGAAGCTACCAAAAGCAAATCACATAAATGTTTTTTCCATATAGTAAATTCCCAAAAGGATTATCAGCCTTTATGGAGCTAACCCTGTTTGAAATTCTTCACTTTGAGGAAGTAAGAGACAATTGTTTGCTCATTACTTTAAGCTTCTTGATTACTGAAACGGTTACCAGATTCTTTGTAAATTTTGTCTTCGTAATAACTTATGATCTCGTCAACAGGAGCTGCAAGAGAATAAATCTTCATCGGCCGTCCTTTTCCAGGCTTTTTTTCCGAGCGCACACTGATCCAGAATTGATTGTGCATTAATCTTATTGCAATACTTACTTCGGGCTGCCTTAATCCAGTACTTATTTCAATTTCCCGGCTGAAGCTTAGTCTACATTCATAAGATATGCCATGGTTGTGGCGACATTTCTTAACATCCCGAGATTCCTTAACGTTTCAATAAAAATATGGTCTTCTTTGTCCAGCATTTTTACTTCAAAGTCTTTCATGATAACCCCTTGATATTTCTATTTTTATGATAGTTTGTCAGCTTAAAGAATGCTTTTATAATTACTCATTAAAGTTTATTCTACTTTATAAATGTTTTTATTATGTGTTCGTTTACATGATTTTTGGTAGCTTGAGATTTAAAGAATTTTGATTTTTTGGTCCAAGTGCATAAGTCCTAATACATTAAAAATTGACACTTCATGAACTATGATTTTGTAGTTCTACAGTAACTATTTTATCGGTTTTAAATGGAAAGGTGTCCAGTAATATTCAGTTGATATTATATCTTATGATTAATATAGAGCCTATCCCAAAACCTATTTTTTTCCATATCCATAGGAATTTCATAATTACTTTCCTGATCAGTAGCTCAATTAAATGTTTTTAAGTTGAGATTCGAAGAAATAGTTTTTGAGTTTTGGGATCAGCTC
>CAWJYV010000005.1:0-125215 GCA_963847185.1 uncultured Methanosarcinaceae archaeon
CTATCAATTAATTTGTTTTTAACTTCGTCCCGTGAGTCAAATATTAATGAGCATCCCCACTAACTAATATTAATTTGATTTTATAAATTGCTTTTGTGATATTTGTAAAATAAGCCCCAGACGGTTCTTTTATTATTTAATTTGTGTTTGAGTAGTTTATACAGACATCAAGGAATTTATAGGCACAATCTCTCTAAATTACAGATGCACGAATAAATTTCGCAGAGATTTTTTTGTAATCTTTCTCGCAGAATAGTGGTCTTAGCGCAGTAGTTTAGAGGCTACTTTCCCAGTTCAATTTTAAAACTAAGCTCCGAAGGACAAAAGATATTTTCCTGGGATAGTAATGCTTATTATTCTTTATTGTGAATGTACTATGGTCGTCTTTCTAACCTATAAGTATATAGTATAGTACTATTACTTCTCTAAATGGGAGAAGATAAATGACTGTTTTGAGTATTTTGAGTTGTAAAATACTTCAGGATGAAATAATTTGGCTTATTGTAAATGATTCTCAAATAAAGAGAATTCTAATTGTAGCAAATGGGAATATCTCCGAATTTATAGAAAAACTAGATGAACAGCATATCTGTTATGACATTGTTCCGTTCAAAAAGCTACCACAGGCACTTAATAATGTCGACAAGGATGAACTCGCTGTTGTAATTAACCTTATGGAACTTGGGCTTCATGCAGCACCAAAAATATTGAAATCTGAAGTTTATCAAAATATCAGGGAAATGACACCATTCTCCAATGGAATACTCATTTTTTACGGTCTTTGTGGTAACGTTCTGGGCAATGTGGAGGAAGACTTCTGCCTGGAAAAAGATAGTTGCACGGTGCGGATACTAAGGGATGACGAAAGAATCGTAGATGACTGCATCGGAGCAACGGTGGGAGGTGGTGCAAACTACCTTAAATTGCTTAAAACCCACAGTAAAGAGCCTGCTTTCTTTTTTACACCTATGTATGCCAGTTCATGGAAAGAACTTTTAAACATTAATAAACTTCATTCTAATCCTGAAAAGGCAATAAAAATGGCAAAAAAGATCAATAACTTAGCAGGATATTCAAGAGTTGCAAAAGTCAATACAGGTCTTACATATGTAAAGGACATCGATGCAAAGATTGAAGAATATGCTAAATTGTTTGGATATAGCATGTTCGAGATCAGTGGCAATCAGAAAGTATTCGAGAATTGTTATCTCTCGATAAAAAATGAAATACATAATAACGATTAATAAAAGCTAATTATGCCGGTCTTAAGTATAGTTGCCTGTGAAATGCTTGAAGATGGATTTAGATGAAAGTTATAATAACTTTTCAATTTTAAGTAGCTCATCGGCTTCTTCTTTACTTAAAATTCCTCTCATTATTACAATGTCCTTAACAGGCATTTTCTTCTTCAGCACTTCTTTTGCGACTTCTGCAGCCTTAAGATACCCGATCTTTGGAGCAAGAAAAGTTACAAGAATAGGATTTAGCTCAAGGTAAGCTCTGCACCTATCTTCATGAGCCTTAATCCCTTCTACACAACGTTCCTGAAAAACTGGTAGATAATTCGTTAATAGGGAGATGGATACAAGAATATTGGAGGTCATTACAGGGGTCATAACATTTAGCTCGAGCTGCCCTGCCTGAGCTGCAAGAGCGACTGTTGTATCGTTTCCCACAATCTGGAAGCCTATCATGTCAAGACATTCGGCCATTACAGGATTATATTTCCCTGGCATTATGGATGATCCCGGCTGTACAGCCGGAAGTTCAATTTCGGAAATTCCGGTGGTAGGGCCGGCATTAAGGAGCCTGAGATCGTTAGCTATTCTTATAAGTTCAAGTGCAAGTTCCCGGAGAGATCCTGAAAAGGCTGCAAGCTGGGATCGGCTCTGCAAAGCTTCGAAACTGTCAACTGCCCTTTTAAAAGGAAGTTTGCAAAGCTCGGACAGTATTGAGATTACAAGTTCCTGATAACCCGGAAACGTATTTGCCCCTGTTCCGGTTGCAGTGCCTCCTAATGGAAGCTCGAGAAGATCATCTCTCCGTTCTTTTATCCTGCGCGAAGCCTTCAATAGCGCAAATGAATAAGCTCCGAACTCGTCACCAAGCGTAACAGGTATGGCATCCATAAGATGTGTCCGGCCTGATTTCGGGATTCCCGAAAATTCCTCTGCTTTTGCCCGAAAAGCTCCAGAAAGAGAAGAAAGTACATCTTGGAGCCTGTCAGCTGCAAAAATAATGGCTATGTAGGAGGCGGTTGGAAAAGTGTCATTAGTTGACTGAGCCTGATTCACGTGATCGTTAGGGCTCAGGAAAGTATAATCCCCTCTTTTCTGTCCCAGTATTTCGAGAGCGCGGTTAGCTAGAACCTCATTTATGTTCATATTAAAAGAAGTACCTGCGCCTGCCTGAAATACGTCCACAGGAAACTGGTCTGAATATCTTCCTCCGAGATCGTTAAGGACTTCCTCGGCTGCTACCACGATTGCATTACCTCTCTCTTGATCAAGACTTCCAAGCTCAATATTAGCAAGGGTTGCTGCCTTTTTTATTAGAATGTATGCCCTGACGAATTCCGGCCTTGCCATATGCCCGCTGACCGGAAAATTAAAGATAGCCCGCTGGGTCTGGATGCCATAATAGGCATTTTCAGGGATTTCCATTTCTCCCAGGGAATCCCTCTCGATTCGGGTTTTCGGAGTAATAGACTCACCTCAGAAAATTATTATTCAAAAGCTTCAGAATATTTACTCGGGTTCCTTTCTAAGTTCTTTGATTTCCCTTCTGGCCTTCCCGATTCCTTCAATAGGTGGAACACCTTTCGGGCAGACAGCCTTGCAGTTGGCATGAAACTTACAACCCCACCAGCCGAATTTGCTGTTAGCAAGCATGAGTCTCGATTCCTTATCTGCCTCACGCGGATCAATATGAAATCTGTATAGCTTTGCAAGAGCAGCAGGGCCCAAAAATTCGTTTTCTTTTCCCGAGACCGGGCAGGAACCCACACAGGCAGCGCAGAGTATGCAGTTTGTATACTTCTCAAGCTCATTTACCGATTCAGGCGTCATAAGCCACTCCTTTTCAGGGAGAGAGGAAGCTGGTTTTAATGTCGGCTCGACTGCCCTGTAGAACTCAAAGAATTTGTCCATATCCACAATGAGGTCCTTTACTTTAGGCAGAGAAGGGAGAGGTTCCACAAGGATCTCATTTTCAGGATCCCAGGAGATGGTATCTTCCATTCCCGGAAAAGGCTTCAGTTTTATATTCCCTTTACCTTTAAGAAGGGATTCTATCTGGACTCTGCAAGCAAGCCTTGGGATCTTATTAATCAGCATTGCGCAACTCCCGCAGACGGCACCCCTACAGGAATAGCGGAAGGCAAGGGAATCGTCGATCTCTTCCTGAATTTTGAACAGCGCGGAAAGGACCGTCATCCCTGATGAGGGTTCGATTTCAAATATGTCGTAATGGTAATCCCCGGTCTCCCTATCAAAGCGGAATATCTTCAATTTCATCAGTACACGCGCTCCTTTACCGGGAATTTTCCGAGCCTTACGGGCAGAGATTCAAGAACAGGTTGTCTATCTTTGAGCCTGTAGATTGTATGATATAGAAACTTTTCATCATCCCTTTCTGGATAATCAACCCTTGAATGAGATCCACGGCTCTCTTGCCTGGCAATAGCCCCCCTTGCAACAGCTTCTGCAATATCAAATAGGCCTTCGAGTTCAAGGGTATAGATAAGTGCATGATTGAATAGAGAAGACTTATTGTTTATATAAACTTCAGGATAAGTGGTTTTGAGTTCAAGGAGTTTTTTCAACCCTTTTTCCATCTTACTCCCTTCCCGAAAGACTCCGAAATACTCAAACATTGTTTTTTTCAGTTCATCCCTGAGACTGTGCATCTTTACCCCGGATTTCCTGGCAAGCAGGGCTTTTATTCGTGAGTCTTCTGCTGACAGGCGTTTACGGACAGCCTTTTCAGCCCCCTTTCTATCCCAGCTTCCAGATGATGGAAAATTTTTCCCAATCTCCTGTCCAGCAAGCTTTCCAAAAACTACAGTCTCAAGCAGTGAATTACCCCCTAGGCGGTTTGCCCCATGCACGCTGACGCAGGAACATTCCCCTGCTGCATATAAGCCGGGCAGTTCAGTTGCAAGGTCATTTCCTGCAGCCACGCCTCCCATCGAATAGTGCTGGCCAGGTTGTACAGGAATTGGAGTTTCAACAGGGTCCACACCTGCAAAATCTATGGAAATTAGCCTTATCCCTGGAAGGCGTTCTGCAATTTTCTCCTTTTTCAGATGCCTGAGATCAAGGAGCACATAACCGCCTTCAAACCCCCTGCCTTCATCAATCTCCTGCTGTGCTGCCCTAGCAACTATATCCCTTGGTGCAAGTTCCATGGATTTTGGGGCATATTTCTCCATGAAACGTTCGTTTCTGCTGTTTAGAAGGTATCCTCCTTCCCCTCTAGCTCCTTCAGTGATAAGGATATTCGTATCGTAAAGGGTAGTTGGGTGGAACTGCACAAATTCCATGTCTTTTAAAGGCACGCCTGCCCTGAGAGCCAGAGAAGCTCCATCTCCGGTATTAATCAGGGAATTTGTTGAGCGGGCAAAAAGTCTCCCAAAACCCCCAGTAGCAAGTAGTAGAGAATAGCATGTGAAACCATGCAGGCTGCTGTCAGCGATATTTACTGCAATACAGCCTGCACACCTTTTCGCTTTTCTGGAGCCTTTTTCAAAAGAATCATTTCCTACTTTTACCAAGGAGCTTACAAAGAATTCATCATAAAAGGTAAGTTTTCCCCCCTTTCCTTTTTCATTTTTCTCTCTGCCTACAAGCTGTTCGTAAAGAGTATGCAGAATGTTATGTCCCGTACGGTCTGCAGCATAGCAGGTTCTTGGAAACATCCCTCCTCCAAAAGACCTCTGGGCGATCCTGCCGTCTGGAAGCCGTGAAAAGACGGTTCCGAAATGTTCAAGTTCTATTATTGCAGCAGGCGCGTTTTTACACATGATTTCTACTGCATCCTGATCAGCCAGGTAGTCCGAACCCTTGACCGTATCAAATGCATGGTCTTCCCAGGAATCCGCAGCAGCAGCATTTCCAAGGGCTGCGTTTATCCCGCCTTGGGCTGAAACGGAATGGGAGCGGAGAGGATGAACCTTTGAAATAATAGCTGTATCTAACCCCTGATCTATAGTCTCAATTGCTGCACGAAGTCCGGTCAGCCCGGCCCCAACGATAATCACGTCATGTGAATGGATAGAATAGCCTGTTTCTGTTCCTTCGTCTTTCAATTATCTTCCCCCACATTTGATTTCAATAGTACAAAATTTGTGAAGAATTAACCTGGAAAATCAAAAAGTTTTGAGCATTAGAGATTAGGTATTAGAAATTATATATTAGAGATTTGCATTAGAATTTACATGTAAGATTTTTTAGTTCTATCGAAAAACTTTCATTTTGAGTCTCGTAATTTACCGAATATTCTGTGAGGCATTGATAACGCTTACTTTATTCAGAAAAAAACTCTCTCCAGAACTTCTTCAAGATTATCTTCTTTCCTGAAGTTGAAATCTGCAGCCCCAATCCGAAACCCCCGGCAAAGAGAGAAAATCCAGGGTTTCTATAGTCCAGCTCGAAATCCTCTAAATTTATCTTTTTCTGCTCCCTTGATAAAACCAAAGAACATGTCAGCGATAATAAGGGCAACTATAGAGATTCCATATCAGATTACAGTCTTGAAAGCCTGGAAGTTTCTCGTAAAGCCATAATTTCTATATTGAGTTCCCATCAAATTTTATAAATCTCACGTGTTGCCTTCATTTGTATCCTTTATTTATTAACTGTTACAGTTTTGATATTCACAAATTCCTTGATCCCGTAATGAGAAAGCTCCCTTCCAACTCCGGACTTTTTGATCCCACCAAAAGGCAGCCTTGGATCCGACTTGACCATTCCATTTACAGCTACAAATCCTGACTTAATCTTCTTTGCCAGCCTCAATGCTCTTCCAAGGTTTTCAGACCAGATTTCAGCCCCAAGCCCGAACTCTGTAGAGTTTGCAAGTTCCACTGCCTCATCTTCATCTTTTGCAGTTATTATCGGTGCAACAGGCCCGAAAACCTCAATATTAAACACCTTCATGTCACTGCTAGCTCCAGGAATAATAGTAGGATTGAAGAAAAAGCCTTTCTCGTGCTCCTCACCATAAGTCTGAGGCTTGGCTCCCTTTTCAATTGCTTCTTTAAGGATTCCATCGAGACTGTCAATAAATTCCTTCTTTGCAAGTGGCCCTATATCGGTCTCCTCATCCATTGGATCTCCTATTTTCAATTCCTTTGTATAACGTTCAAAAGCTTTGATAAAATCCCCTACTACATCTTCTACCACAATGAATCTCTTGGCAGCGATACAACTCTGGCCGGTATTTATAAATCGGGATTTTACAGCTAACCGAGCAGCTTTTTCAATATCGGCATCCTCAAGCACTATAAATGGATCAGATCCTCCCAGTTCCAGTACAAGCGGTTCAATTGCTTCTCCTGAGAGTTTCCCAATCTCTGAGCCTGCACCTATGCTGCCGGTAAGCGAAACTCCATTCACTAGGTCAGCTTTAAGAATCTCCATTGCAGTTTTTGAGTCAATTAAAAAACTCTTGAAAACTCCCTCAGGAAGTCCAGCTTCTAAAAAGACTTTTTCAATCTCCAAGGCTGATCTTGGCACATTTGAAGCATGTTTAAGCACACAGACATTTCCTGCACACATTGCAGGCACTGCAAACCTGAAAACCTGCCAGAATGGAAAATTCCATGGCATAATCCCAAAAATTACTCCCAGAGGCTCACAAGTAACGTAACTTTTCTCAGATCCGGTATCTACAACCTCATCTTTCAAAAATTCAGCTGCATCTTTTGCGTAATAGTTACAGAGCTGAGTACATTTCTCAGATCCTGTATCTACAACCTCATCGTTCAGGAACTCAGGAGCTTTCTCCGCGTAATAATCACACAGCCACGTGCATTTCTGAATTTCGGCTCTCGACTGCGTGATAGGTTTTCCCATTTCCTTCGTAATGATTTCGGCATAGGTATTTGTGTTTTGTCGAAGTACTTCCCCAACCTTAGCAAAAAATTTTGCTCTCTCTTCAATAGATAGCGAACTCCAGGTCAGAAAAGCTTTTCTAGACTTTTCTATCTGTGCATTACACTCTCCAAAAGAAAGCAAATCATAAGTCCAGTTTACTTCCTCAGTATAAGGATTAATGGATTCTATTTTCATTATTTCCCCCCAAAAAAAAGTTGTTTATTAATGTTTAAGCTCCCTGTACTATAATTAAAGGATAAATAAAACCTGAAAAGGAAGAGATTTCATTAATTAATATATTATGTACTACAGCTTATTCTCCTGTTTATCCTGGATAACAGACCGGCTAACAGAGAGAATTAAAAGAAAGAAGTTTTAGAATTTTGGATTTATCATATCAATGATAGAGTTGACCCAGTAACCATAATTGAAGAACGAAAAGTCAGACAATTTAGGTATTATAGTTACTGGGAGAATACAGGTAGTTAATTGTTTATTGTCTTTATTACGGATTTCCTTTTCAAGTGGCTTTGCCATTCTGGCAGAAGTACATAGAAGGAGTGCCATCTCCGAGATTATATTCTTTCCAGACTGCACAGGTGTAGCAAATGCACTGCTGGTCAGGGTTAAGGTCCTGACAGGTAGCTTTACCCGTGGAACAATATACGCCAGGAACATTTTGAGGTTCAGGAACATTTCCTTCTCCTGCACTTTCCAATGCCTTTACCAGGCCGTCAAGTTTATCCATTGCACACTTGCTGTTAGCCTGGACAGGACACTTTGGGCACATGCACCTTTTGATATTTTCTAAGGTATACGGAACTTTACTATTTTCACTCGTATTCATTATATCCCCCGAAATAATATTCATAGAAAAATATTCATTTCATATTTTAAGTTTAGAGAATAAAAGTCTTTTCAGTTTACTGAAAGTTATAACTTATGCAGTTGAACTCAAAAATTAATAATAAGGCTTACCTAGAGCCACAGAAGAATCGCACTATATAGAGAATGCAGAGTGAAAAGAGATTAGAGGAAATAGAAATACCGAAGTGGCTAATTAATTAAGCAGCCTATGATATGCAATAAGAGAAGGCAGAAAGAGCAAGGTAAATTCATTGATGGTTGCATAAAACCAATGCGATGATATCGATTGGAAACAGATTGAGAAATACAACTCCTTATCATAAATATATATGATTTGATCTTACGGATTCCTGGATATTATTAATTGTTCTCCCAGATGTTCCGAGCTCCAGCACGTCAGCTATAATTATTCGGGAGGTTATCACGATAAGAAAGGAGTTTCCAATACTGCCCGGCAGTTGGTCTGAAACAAAGTTCTTGCGAAAAGTTAAAGGCTGGCGGCAGAATAGAAAGATAAATTATTAGCTTTGGAACTGAAAAAAGAATTAGTGCGAGAGGTGCGATTCGAACGCACGAACTCCTACAAGACTGGACTCTGAATCCAGCGCCTTTGACCTGGCTGGGCAACTCTCGCATATTGATGTTTTACTTTGTTAAAATCTAGTTATCTATAAAACTTAGAATCTGTCGCCTTTGGCTGGGCAACCCTCGCACGATATGGCTTATGTTGCAACAGCACATAGTAGTGCTCTTTGTTTTTATACTTTTTCCTTGAAAGCCTTTTCTGAGAATGAAATTTGCTATGGGTTTTCGGATGGGTATTTTTTCCGGGAAGCCGGGTTCTTTATGTCCTTTTATCGTTTATAAAGGAAATTTAGAAATTGATGAAACTTTTCATTTCATCAATTTCAGGATAAGGGCTTTTTGAGCGTGAAGGCGGTTTTCGGCTTCTTCGAAGATGACTGAGTTCGGGCCGTCCATAACCTCGTCCGTAATTTCCAGGCCTCTTCTCGCTGGGAGGCAGTGCATGACTATTGCGTCCGGTTTTGCAGCCTCCAGGAGTTCAGTGTTGATCTGGAAGGAGGCAAAGTCCTTCAGGCGCTTTTCCTGTTCGGCTTCATCACCCATGGAAACCCAGACATCGGTGTAGAGAACATCTGCATCTTTTGCGGCAACTTTCGGGTCATCTGTGATTGTGAACTTGCCTCCGAGGGCTTTTGCCTTTTCAAGGAACTCGGCTTTTGGTTCGTATCCTTTCGGGCAGGCGATGGCAAATTCCATCCCCATGATAGCCGAGCCGAGTAAGGCTGAGTTGCAGACGTTATTTCCGTCACCTATCCAGGCGAATTTCAGGCCCTCAAACCTGCTTTTATACTCTATGATTGTCATAAAATCACCAAGTATCTGGCAGGGGTGTTCCCTGTCTGAAAGGGCATTGATCACAGGTATGCTTGAGTATTCGGCAAGCTTCTTCACAGTTTCGTGGCTCAGGACCCTGGCCATGATTCCATGCAGGTAGCCGGAAAGAGTTCTGGCTGTATCTTCGATAGTTTCGCCTCTTCCTATCTGGATATCCTTTGTGCTCAGGTAAAGGGCATGCCCTCCAAAATCTGACATTGCAACTTCAAAGGATACTCTAGTTCTTGTAGACGATTTCTCGAAAATCATCCCAAGGCTTTTGTTCTTCAAATACTCGGTAGATTCTCCTGCCTTGCGCTTCGCTTTCAGGTCCGCGGCCGATTCGAGGAGCTCGTAAATCTCCTCTTTCGACAGGTCAGTTATTGAAAGTACGTCTTTCTTCATCGCTTCAACCCCGGTCATTATAGCTGAACTTACTCTATTCTAGCTGAATTAAATTTTATTTACCACATAGCACATTCTATATTCCACATAGTACTTATTTGCACACCGTACTTTTGCAGACTTCTAAAATGGTCAGCCTCTAAGTTCTTTCATATGGTCTATTCTCTTCTGGATGAGGGCAGCAGTGCCAATATCTTTCCGGAAAAATAGCTTGCCTTTGATATTTTCAAGAGCATTCTGAGCAATTTTTTCGGCTGCACCTATAGTATCCGCACGCCCGACTACAGCAATTGCGCGGGAGCTGGTCGTGTAAACTTTCCCTTCTTTTTCATAGACACTGGCATAATAAATGGAAGCGTCTCCTATGTCTCCTACAATTACCTCGCTGTCCTTCTCAGGATTCTCAGGATAGCCCGCAGGGACTGCGTACTTGCAAACCGTGGCTTTTTTGCTGAAGCTTACAGGCAAGTTTCCAAGAGTTCCTTTAACTACTGCAGACATAATTTCTACAAAATCTGTTTCAATGAGGGGAATTACATTCATGGCTTCGGGATCTCCGAATCTGGCATTGAATTCC
This sequence comes from uncultured Methanosarcinaceae archaeon, assembly GCA_963847185.1. GTDB lineage: Archaea > Halobacteriota > Methanosarcinia > Methanosarcinales > Methanosarcinaceae > Methanosarcina. The sequence goes on from CAWJYV010000005.1 coordinate 10,345, forward strand.
ACTACTTTTGGACCTCTGGCAGTAAGGATGAACTGGCCGTAGAGGATGCCTTGATATCCTGTCCCTGTTTCTTTGGAAAGCGCCTTTACAGTGTCCTGCATAATCTTTTTTGCTTTTATAATATCTTCCGGGAGCATAAAGGGAAGGATTTCTCCAGCATCGGTATATGAGCCCATTCCGCCTGTATTTGGTCCCAGGTCGCCTTCATAGGCTCTTTTGTGGTCCTGCACCGCAGGAAAGAAGACAAGGCTTTTCCCATCTACAAAAGCCTGAAGAGTGAACTCTTCGCCTATGAAACGTTCTTCAATAACCACGGAATCCTTCTGAAGAAGCTCACTTGTATAAGCTTTGGCAGCCTCGAGATCCGGAAGCTGATCCCCCATTACTTTTACCCCTTTGCCTCCTGTAAGGCCAGAGGGTTTGACTGCAACATCCCCCAGTTTTTCAATGAAAGCATGTGCAGGGCCTTCTTCTGTAAAGACCTCATAGGCAGGGCAGCCTTCAATTCCGTATTTTTTCATGAAATTTCTTGCCCAGGCCTTGTCAAATTCAATAATTGCACAGGCTTTTTTAGGGCCTACAACTGGAATTCCGGCTTCCCAGAGTGCATCTGCCACTCCTGCTGCAAGCGGAGCTTCAGGGCCTACAAAAGCCATTTCTATCTTTCTGGATTTTGCATATTCAATTATTTTTTCAACTTCTGTCTCTTTCTCAAGCAGAAAGTCTTCACAAAGGGCGGCAATTCCGGGATTTTTCTTTGCCATTAATGCATAGAGGGAAGGGTTATGCTTGCTCTTCTTAATTCCTTCGGCAATTGCGTGTTCTCTTCCACCACCGCCGATAAGCAAAATCTTCATTTTTATTCTCCTTGTTCTAAAAATATACTTTATTACTTTAAAATTTAGTTTTTAAATCTAATTGGGGAAATGAACTGAGAAAAGATAGTGAATTTTCAGTCCTCAAAATTTCTCAATAAAAACCTCTTATATTATTTTAAGCAGCATATATTATTGTTAATTATTTTGTCAGGAATAAACTAAGGGACTTCCTATTTCTCTATTTCTTCTGATAAATATCTTCTCATTGTTTTCTTATTGTCAACCTTTAGACATGGAAAAAAACAGCAGTTTTATATTTTCATTAATTTTTACTTCTGAGCTCTCTGTAAGCTTATTTTTCCAATCAGAAGCATTTTTAATGTTTTATGCTGAAAGTCAAAAGATCTTTATTTTCCTGAATTGCAATAACCCTATTTTTATACGTAAAAACAAGTAAAACCTTTTCAGGAAATAATTTTCAGGAGATCAGGAGTATGAATGAAAACCCATATGAAATATTCCAGAAAGAATGCCCGGAAGTAGCTGCACGTTTTGGTGATCTGATTGAAGCTCAAAAAGCATTGAAAGGACTTGATACTAAAACAAAACAGCTAATCAATATAGCCATACAGACTGCTAACCGAAATCCAAAAGGTGTTCAGATGCATGCATTGATGGCAAAAAATGAAGGTGCAACACGTGATGAAGTTATTGGTGCAGTGGTATTAAATCTTCATCATTCAGGGTTTGCTAAGGTTCTTGAATGTCTTCCTGCAGCCCTTGAAGGATTTGAAGGCAGGATCTAAGAATCAGAGAAGGAAGGTGCTGGTGCACTTTCCTTACTTTAAAAGATCACTTGCAGTTACAAGAGGAAGAAGTTCTGCGCTTATTTCTTTTAAGTTTTCTTTTGCTCCTTCTTCTCTGTCTACAACACAAATTACGTATCTAACTTCGGCTCCGGTTTCTCTGACAATCTCTATTGCATCTATTACCGAGCCTCCACTGGTGGTTACGTCTTCGAGCATTACAAGTTTGTCTCCAGGTTTTACATCTCCTACAAACCTGCTCTTTGTACCATAGTCTTTTACAGCCTTTCGAACTATAAGCAGTGGAAGTTCCGTTTCCATGGAGACTGCAGTAGCCAGTGGAACTCCTCCGAGTTCTACACCTGTAACTGTATCCACATCCATTTCTTTTACCCTCAGGGCTGCCTGCCTGGCTATAAGTTTCAGGGTTTTTGGATCAGTACTGGCTTTTTTGATATCAATATAATACTTGCTTTTCTTTCCCGAGGCAAGGGTGAAGTCCCCGTAGCGGACAGCTCCGCAGGCTTTAAGGGCTGTGATAAGCTCCTGTTTTTCCATTTCTAGCTCATTTTTTGTTTTAGATTCTTTTTTGTCCATATTCTCACCTGCTGCAGCCTTATGCACCATCTATTTTATAAAAGCTTGTCAAATCCAATTGTTATCTAATATCGAAATGCACCCATCTTTAATTCACTGGTCTTCAGAATTTTATTGATCTTTAGATTGTGCTAATCTTCAAAAATAAAATTTAATTTTGCTTGTTTCCTAAAGTAAATGTGTAAATTTACCAGGGCTCCTTCTTTATTCCTGCAAGGTATCCTATTATGTTTGTTGTAAGGTGAAGAAGAGGAGTTGTTATTAGAATCGTCAGCATTATTCCTGGAGTAAAATTGCTCACAAACCATTCGGGGGATGTAAGGTATGTGAAAAACCAGGCCCCAATGACAAAATCCAGCTGGTCCACCAGAGGAAGGGGAGCACCTCTCTTGAGGCCCATCCGACGCTTGAAAAAGCTCTTGAACATATCTCCGAAAAGCGAACCGCAGGCAAGAGCAAACACAACTTTGAGGGCGCTGGAGAAATCAGTTCCAAAGGCTGGCATTTCAATCCCTAAAATTTCAAACCCTCTTGAATTCAGCCATATTTGAATGCTGCCCGCAAGAACTCCGAAGAAAATGCCTGAAAAGAGCCCTCTGTATGTTTTTCCGTCTCCTATGATTCTTCTCCCGTCCTTCAGAGTCCTGCCTCCATCAATTGGCTTTCCGCCACCAAAAACAGCTGCAAAAGGATTGGGTAGGTAGGCTGGAATCATCAACCAGAACGCTTTAATTATTAGTTCGATCGTAGTATCAACTCTTTGTGTCTGTTTTGTTTTTTGAGGCAGATTTAATCTTTTTCTGTATTCCTATATCTTTAGACATCTTTCTTATCTTTATTTTTTATGTAGTCTGTGTGAACAATAAGTTTGACGGCCGATTATTGCTATCTTATTCTGTAATTCATAACGCTGCTGGGTACGTTTTAATTATTGGGTACGTTTAAATAATGGGCTTAAGTAAATATTAACTCTATTTAATTGTATTTATTTTATTAAGTTTTAATTTAAATTACGTTTTACAGGGTATCTATGAAATATCTCTGTGATATTATTACAACTCGTAACACCATGCTTGCCGCAGTTTTTGTGCTTGTGTTACTCACAGCTCTGATCACGATGAGGTTCTAACTCCTTTTATCATGAGAGTTGTTGCAGGAAATTAAATTCTGCTTGATGCTGCTTATTTTAATATGCGTGTTGCTTTTCCACCCTTTGTTCTGGTTCTGTTATAACATTACGTCTTTCGATTGGAGTTGCAGGTAAAAAAGAACTCTTATTGTGCTTGAGTTCGGAATGGGCGGTTCTGTACTTTTGGTCACTTATTCCCTATTTTCGAGTTTTCCTGGCTTTTCCTGACACTTGGAATAGGCTTTGGAGCATTCTGGGCATATGAAGTGAATGGGGTGCCTGGTACTAGACCTGGGATCCTGTAGAGACCTCTTCTCTAACTCCCTGGCTTACAGCAACCGCTTACTTGCATGAAAAACTCAGATTCCGTCATGGATAGTATACTTTAATGCTTCCCATGCTTTCATTTGTATCTTTTATTCTGGTTATCTTCTCGACTTTTGTCACAGAAGCGGGCTCTGGGTATCGGTCCACTCATGGCAGGAATTTACGGTAGAAGCGCCTGTTATTGCTATCTTTCTTCTGGTACTTACAGTCAAGAGCAGATCTTCTTGTTAGAACGTATTTAACCGAAGAACAATCTCAGCAAGGTTAATGCGAAAATCTCCAAACTTAATCAAAAATATAATTAAGTTTTCATATTTTCAATTCAGAGGTATTATTATTAAAGCAATAAATATTTTTAAACACATTTGTCCATAGTAAACATTCTGCTGTTTCTACTATATTTGAAATACAAAAATTTTAAATTATCTTGAGTCCTGTCTTTCCCGAAGCTTAATGTGAAATTTTAATCAGTTAAATCGTAATGTTTTTCTTTCTTTCTCCTTAAGCTTGAGGGAAATTATTAATCAGTTAAATTATAATATTTTCCTAATATGGACTTAATATTTTTTATTTCTATTGGGGTATTATTATGTCTTCGATATTTGATTATATTTCTATACCCATCTGCGTCAAGGGGAATTGAAAGTTTTTCAAATCCCTTTTAATATATACAACTTTAAATAGTATGAGTACATTATTAATTGTTGAAGATGAATAACCTTCTAATTATATACTTATACAGGTTTTATTTCTAAACTTGTAAAGTCCATCCCATCAAACTCACAAAACGGGGCTCTAGTAGCTGGTTATTAACCTGTATAATATTTGTTTTTAATAACCGGTTGTTGGACTTAAAACGGAATCAATCCGCTAATTTACGTAAAAACGTTTTTAATAGATTTAAAACGAAAGAGAGTACCGTATAAATAAATTAACTACTCAAAAATTTATACAATGTTTTCAGCTTTAAAAGGTAATTGTAGATAGATTTCTTGAGGGTCTAATTTAATAATTGCCAAGATATTTTTTAGCTGACAAATTTACCTAACTACAAGTACGAAGGGGTTATCATGAAAGACTATGAAGTAAAAGTGCTGGATGAAAACGACCACATTTTTATTGAAACGTTAAGGAATCTAGGGATGTCAAGAAATGTCGCTACAACCATGGCATATCTTATGAATGTAGACGAAGCTTCATCCCGTGAAATTGAAATCAGCACCGGATTAAGACAACCTGAGGTTAGTCTTGCAATGAGATTAATGCGCAACCAATCCTGGGTCAGTGTACGCTCGGAAAAAAAGCCTGGTAAAGGCCGACCAATAAAAATTTATGCTCTTGCAGCTCCCGTTGACGAGATCATAAGTTATTACGAAGACAAGATTTACAAAGAATCCCAGGCAACCATCTCAGCAATCAAGAAACTGAAAGTGATGAGCAAGAAGGTGCCTCTTGTTCCTTCAAAGTAAAAACTTTAGAATCAGGGTTAGTTCCATAATGGCTGATAATCCTTTTGAAATCACCATTATGGAAGTAAAATCCTTCAATATGTCGCTCTCTACTCTTTCTTCCCTTGAGACCTCTGCGAAATTCACACGCCTTCATTTTCAGAATATCAGGTTAATTCTTGTTTGGCTTCGCAGGCTTCATAATATAGCTTTTTCATGTTTCCCCTCATTTTCTCCTCATTTTAGTTTCTCCAAGTCAGTTATCGAGTAGCTAAACTTGGTATAGGGAGCCTAGTGTCTAGGAATTTAGTTATGAGCCATTATAATTAAGAAAGGGGCATGGATGAGGAGTTGTCTATGCATTAACGCCCCATAATTAAGTTGCTTTGACACTAGGCTCTTGCATCAACTCTGCCCAAAATAAAATGGATTCTAAAAATTATCTCTGAAAATTAGTTTTGAGTATGTTCGCCAAAAATTAGTCCTCTTGAGCGAAACAGTGAAAAGGACTGCGGGCTCCCGAATCGCAACTCGGGGAAAAAATTGTAATAAAGGAGGATTTCCTGCTTATTAAGCAGGTTATCCTCCTGTAACAACTTTCAGAATTGTAAGCTTGTCGGAGCTTATTGCTCCATCTAGGGGTACTGCGTTTTCTCCGTTTAATACAAGCACTGTTTCCTGATTTATTTTCAATGTATCAAGTAGCTCTTCGTAGGTGGCATTTTCGGCCACTTCTACAGTATGTTCAGAAATCTCTCCAGCCTTGATCGTTATATGCACTTTTTTGCTCACTCTATAGATCCACCGCCGCTTACCTGAATTTCGCCTACAATTTCCTTTATTAACTTCTGCTCCAGTTCATATTCTTTTCTGATGCCTTTCCTTTCTGCATTTCTTTTCTGGAACTTTCCTGTCATTTTCAGATCTCCTTATATGACTTTTCAGGTTTGCAACAAAGTTGGATAGATCTCTACAATCAGACTCTTTTGATCTCTCGAGATGTATATCCAATAACTATAATGATTTTATGTTTTAATTAACTTTTTGGTTAACGTTTGGTTGGTTAACATAATTCTTTTTCTAGAGCTATAGCCCTGTCAGCTTTGAATTTTGATTATCCTTCTATGTTAACATTGGGGCCGATGCCGTTCAAAAGATTAACATAATTATTTTAAAGTTATACTTTTAACTCAAAGAAAAGAAAGTTTATTCAGAAACTACATTTTCTCATAAATTTCCGGATTTTAAATAGACAATTTAATCAATATCTTAAAAATGAGACAAAAAGTTCTAATACATGGTATGTTCAGGAAAAATTCTAAAAAAATAAGCAAAAACCTGAATTTTTTCCTAAAAATTTATTTTAATATTTGCTTTTTTCATACATCAGCCGGGACTCGAACCCGGGTTCGAGCGTTGGCAACGCCCGGTGATGACCGCTACACTACTGATGTTCTTTGGTGCCCAGACCCGGATTCGAACCGGGGACAACTGCCTCTTCAGGGCAGCGCTCTCCCACTGAGCTACCTGGGCAGGCAGACATATTTCATTACTTTTTGAATGCTGAGTAAAAATAATATTTTGAATAATGTTTTTGCTTTCCGGAAAAATCTCCGGAAAATTTTGAAGTGGGCCCGCTGAGATTCGAACTCAGGACCTCCGCCATGTCAAGGCGACGTCATAACCGTCTAGACCACGAGCCCATGTTGTTAGTTAATTTTTGTCGCTAACTATTTTGTTACTCACATCACAAATAATTAGCAGATAATTAGTTCAAGATGTGAATGTTTAAAAAAGTTATACATCAGCCGGGATTCGAACCCGGGTTCGAGCGTTGGCAACGCCCGGTGATGACCGCTACACTACTGATGTTCTTTGGTGCCCAGACCCGGATTCGAACCGGGGACAACTGCCTCTTCAGGGCAGCGCTCTCCCACTGAGCTACCTGGGCAGGCAGCATATTTCACTACTTTTTGAAACATTATATAAAAAGCTGTAATGCCTTTTTAACTTTCCGGAAAAATCTCCGGAAAATTTTGAAGTGGGCCCGCTGAGATTCGAACTCAGGACCTCCGCCATGTCAAGGCGACGTCATAACCGTCTAGACCACGAGCCCATGCTGTTGTTTCCGTTTTTCGCACCACAGTGCAACTCCATAGTACGCATCATCATTTATATAAGTTTTGGGTGATTCAGGCTTTTTCCACTCGAATCACTCCTCAAAAAAATAAAAATTTTATATTTTTTGTTGCCTGTTTTTCACTCTAATCTCAACCTCTCAATGCCTCCTGGCTTGAAGTTTATTTTCTATCCATTTCCCAAAAGTCCCTTAATTTACTGCTTATGATTCACTTTTATTTGTTTTTAAATCTTATTTTTAAGGCCCTGCAATCTAAATAGAATGAACAAGCCTCTAAAATAGAATGAACTCAATATTCCGGCTGAGGGTAACATGAACGGAGAATTCGATACTACAGAAAAGTGTCGTACAATCCCGGAAATCCAGGCTAAAATTGATGCTGGAGATGCCGTGGTTCTTACGGCTGCAGAGATTTGTGCGAAAGTACGTGCAGGGGAGGAAATAAGGGTTGAAGATGTAGATGTGGTGACTACCGCAACTCGCGGCATTATGAGTGGAACATATGCAGTGTTTTCATTCAAAGTTTCCGAACCCGATTCATTCATTAAAGCTTCTAAAGTCCTGCTGAACGGTGTACCGGCAGTTGTTGGTCCCTGCCCGAATGAAAGACTTGGAGTTCTGGACCTAATCGTACTTGGAACAGCTCACAGCGAGATTGATCCCGGGTATGGAGGCGGGCACTTATTCAGGGAAATGGTAGAAGGAAAAACAATCAAAGTGGATGTAATTACCAGTGAAGGAAATCACTTCTCAGTGAACACGAAGCTCTCTGAAATTCCCTTCGCAAAACTTCATGCTACAAGACACGCGTTCAAGAATTACCGGGCATTTGTTAATCCCGGAAAAGAGCCTATAAAAACTATTTTCCACGCTCTGCCTTTTGAAGGTGAGTTTAAAGAAATGACTTTTTGTGGCTGTGGCGAGTTAAACCCTATTGAAAACGACCCCAAACTCGAAACTATAGGAATCGGGACAAGAGTGCTTCTCAATGGTGCAGACGGATTTGTTACGGGTGCAGGCACCAGAAGTGTTCCGGATAATCCGAACCTGACGGGATTTGCGGATATGCATGACATGACATCTGAATATATGGGAGGTTTTGTAACATCTGCCGGTCCGGAGATCATCAACACCTGGGCGGTTCCGATCCCGATTCTTCATGAGGGGATTTTGAAAAATATTCTGAAGCTGGACAGGGAAATCCCGCTCAAGTTAGTAGACCTTGCAGGCAGAATTCCTCTTTGTGAGATTACCTACGGCGACGTCTGGGATAATGTAGATCTCAATGTAAAGTATGAGCCAGAAAATTGCATTGATTGCGCAGATTGTTATGTATTGGAGGCCTGTCCCATGGGTGCTGTAAGCAAAGGGGAAAACGGAGCTGTGCACAGCGAGGAACTTTGCTTTAATTGCGGACTCTGTATCTCAAGATGCAGAGGGAAAGCATTCAGTGCAAACCTGGGTTCAGTCAAATGTACAACTGGTGGTTGCCTGAGAGATATTAAAGTAACATTGCGCCAGTCAGATCGTATCAGAGCATTGAGAGCTGCTGAAGAGCTTAAAGGAAAGATTCTCACAGGATCATTCAGACTCAGTGAACCTGTAGAAAAAATAAGCTGGAGAGAATCAAAATAAGAGAATATAAAAAGAGAATAGAGAAACAGAGATAAAAATAAAAAAGAAGAAAATTTCTTTATTATTTTTTTTGCTGACAATTCTCTTATATTCTTAAATTCTCTTTTACTGACAATTCTTTTAATTCTCTTTTTTACTGCTTACATGCTTCCAGAGCTCTTTTAAAACGGTTTGTAATCTCTTCAGGGCTCAGAGGAATATTGGGAGCTTTTGTGTTTCCTGGTTTCAGGATTACATGAATAAAAGAAAGCTCTCCCATCGCCCGAAAATTTCTAAAAGTTTCTACCAGTCCTTCTTTAGTGTTCACTTTAGCTGTATTCTGGATTCCGCAGGCGTTTGCAAAGATATCGAGGTCAATATAGCGAAGAGCACAGGTTTCCTGTGAACCTGTGGATCCGTAGGCCCCATTATCAAGGCAAATGATTATCAGGTTTTTAGGAGCTTCTTTTGCAATTTCAAGAAGAGCATTGGGGTTCATCAGCAAGCTTCCATCTCCGTCAAAGGAAACTACTGTCCTCTCGGAGCGGAGGGCAAGTCCAAGGCCTATGGAAGAGACAAGTCCCATCGAGCCGAACATATAAAAGTTGAGATCTCTGTCCTTGCAGGCATAAAGTTCCTTACAGGGAACTCCGAGGTTTGTAACTGTAATTTCATCCTCAAGTTGGGATGCAACTGCACAAATTGCATCATTCCTTAGCATTAGTGGCTTGAGGTTTTCCGTTGTAAAACCAAATCTGCATGTCCTTTCCATAGCTTCAGGTTTTTTCGGCATCCCTGCAGATTCCCAGGCGCAGCAGTTAGAAGCCTCCCAAACTCTTGGAGAAATAAGGGCTATGTGAGGTCTTAAGTTTTCGAAAGCGTCTCTTATTACGTTTTCAATCATAGAAAGCTGTTCAGGTTCTTCAATTATTGTATACTCCAGTCCTGCCCCTTTCAAGATATCCGGGAGATGGACTCCAAGGGGAATTTGTGCTTCAATACCCTCGCCGTAAACCCCGCGCCAGCTTGTCAGGATAGGTAAAGGAATTTTGCATATTACATTCAGGGATTCGAGGGCATTAATCATATTTCCGAGCCCTGTACTCTGGATCAACATCATGGGCTTTCCCCCTGCAAGGTAGGCCCCGGCACAAATTCCCACGCCGTTTTCTTCTCTTGTTAACTTTATTTCTGGAAAATCTTTTGAAACAAGAGGGAGAAGGTTCTTGATTCTGTCGCATGGTAAAGTTGCAGCAAGGTCAATACCTTCTTTTTTCATGATTTCTATGACTTTTTCTTCCGGACTTGCCACGCACATAGCTCCTTAGATTTCTATTTTTTTTCTATTCCTCTCGTATTTAGCCGTGCTCTATGAGTTTAGCTGATTTTTCATGTTTAGATGTGCTTTCTGCATTTAGTTATGCTTTCTGCATTAGTTGTTCTCTACAGTTAGCTGTTCTTTGCATTTAGATTAGAATTCTGCATTTATAGATTAAGCTCTTCTAAGGAGATATCAGGATTTCTGGCAGTAGCTACTGGCTTTATCTGATAAAGTGTGAAATCTTCTTTCAGGCGTTTATACCCTCCACCAGCAATGTTAAGAAGAATGGTTTCGTCTGTCCCGACATTTCCGGCTTCCACGGCTTTCATGAGAGAAGCTGCTGCAACTGCTGAAGGAGGCAGGATATCTATTCCTTCAAGGGATTCGAATAGAGTTTTAGCCTCCAGAGCTTCTTCTTTAGTAATTGCGTACATTATCCCATCGGTCTCGACAAGCGCATCATAGAGCCCGCCTGTAACGCCGTATGGGGGAGCCCGATTTGTAAGTACAGTAGCATAAGTTTCTTCTATCTGTTTCTTTGCATCCTTCATGTCGAGCTCAGGAATAATCTGCCTTCTTTTTTCCTGCCAGGCGTTATACATTGGGACAAAAGGCAGGTTCTGGGAAAGCTGAAGTTTTGGAAGCTTTTGTCCGAATCGCCCATCAGTTCTTAAGCGTAATGAGGCTTCCCATGCTGAAACTCCCCCAGTGCCGCTACCGACTGCCTGGAAGTAATGGTCAGGCATCTTTCCTATAGTTACTGCCGCATCCAGCATTACAGTGCCCATTCCTTCCCTCCTGGCGACATTTCTGGCCCCTCCTTCGGAAATCATGCCTGGGAGTTTTGCAACCCTTCCTGCAAGATTGATAGCATCAGTATAGTCATTTCCAGGGCTCATGCCAATGAGATGAATGGATTCGGTAGGTTCTTCAGGCAACCAGAGCTTCGAAATTCCGGACTCAGGCACAACTATGTAAACATCTGTTCCTGTCAAAGCCGAGACATGGGCAAAAGCTCTTCCTGTGTTGCCTGCAGAGGCGAGGACGATGGCTTTTCCCCCGCTTTCTTTTAGGAGCTGCATAGTAGGGTAAGCTTCGAGTTCTTTAAAACTGCAGGTTTTGATAAAAGCCCCTCTTTCGGGCCAGTATCCGCTGAACCCTATGTAAAGATTTGAAAGCCCGAGTTCTCGGGCAAGGGCTTCACTTTTGTAGGTGATGGGCCCGGCATCTGTAGTAAGCTCTTCCTGAATTGGAAGCCAGGAATGGAACCTTCCGATTCCGGGCTGTTTTCTTAGCTCCAGCTTTTTTTCGCTGTAATCCGCCCTCAGAAGTGAGTCATCGTTCTCACAAGTGAGTCTGTATCGTTGACCGTATTCTGTTCCGCACTTCAAGCATTTTAGTGTGAATCTTCCCATTGCTATCAAAGAAAATTATGTTTCTATTGTTAAATATATATTCCTGAATTTTGAATAAAATTTCCTTTTTGTGCTTTCTTTTCAAAGTAATATCCTTAAATGGATATTTGGTTCTTTTAAAAGGAAGAAAATTGCTTTATATGATAAATAGAGCAGTAAAAGTAAATAAGGCAGTTAAAGGGAGAGAAGGAGAATTTTAGAGAGGAAATCTAACAAATCTTTTATAATTACTAGAGCTTTAAAGCTAACTGTAGAGCTTTAAAGCTAACTGTAGAGCTTTAAAGCTAACTGATTTGAGGATTAAACTGATTTTGGGTTGGTCTCATAAAAGATCGGCGGAGTGGATTTTGCATGCTCACTACTTCTTCTGGAACCGTCAGGGTAAATAATAGTAAGGGTATCCACCTGCACCTCAAATTCTCGAGGTTCATGCAGGTAATAAATGTCACTTTTTCTAGAGACATTCAACATCTGAAGGGAAGCACTTGATCCTCCTATCTTCTGGATCTTTACTTCCGGAAATTCAGAAAAGATTTCCTTAATTTTAGGCTCCAGATTCTTGCTGCCAAAAAGGAATATGTATACCTGGGCGAAGGAGCTGAGATGATAATTTATATTGACAGTTGCATCAGCCTTCTTAAACTGCATTACCATGCTGTCTATGTGAATGTATTTCCCTTCCCTGAACTGCTCGGCGTTGTTTCCTGGAGTTACTCTGGCAGCCATTAAAGCAACAGAGATGATAAGGGCAATTAAAACTATAGCTTTTATTTTCATAGTCCACTCAGTAATATCTCTTTCCTGCAACTATTTTTCTGTCCGGTTTCTTCCCCTTCAAAATAGAAGTCAGCAGGAAATAGGAATCAGTAGGAAATAGGAGTCAGTAGGATTCAGGTCTTATTTTTTCCTTCAAGCTTACCGATTTTAGTGTCAGATACTATTCTCGCTCGTGATAAGATTTAACTTTATTTCTGTATATTTCATTGTTGTATATTTTATTTCTCTATATATATTTTGATCTTCTGCAACACAATTAAATATCGAAAGAGTAAAACTATCCCAACTCTTTCCAACAATCCGAAAAATCACAATGAGGCCCTAAAAATGAGCAAAAATATTCACTTCACCTGCCCCAAATGCGGAAACATCTCCTATGAAACCGGCGAGATCCGCACCACCGGGGGCTTTCTCAGCAAACTCTTCGATCTCCAGAACAAGAAATTTACCCACGTCACCTGCAAACGCTGTAAATATACCGAATTCTACCAGGCAGACAGCAGTATGCTCGGGAACATTTTCGACCTGTTTACATAAAGCTGAGCTGACAACAGAGTTTTAGTGAAAATTACCTTTTCTCCGTTCTCTTTTTTTGACTTTTTGATTGCTTATTAATCGGAACTGGAGAATAGCATCCTTAACGGAGATTTTTCACGCTCGACGGAGAAGAGCGGCCTGCGAGAGGCAAAAAGCTGAAAGAAATTTTCGTGAATATTTTAATGCAAAAAAGTCACTTCTATTTGTTAGCACCAGTTTTTAGTTGAATAATACAGACTTTCTTATTCATTGATTGGAATAAATATAGGGCAACATTTCTCTTTTATTTCTTCTGGTTTAAGGTTTGTTAGGTCCTTTGCGTTTTCTTCATACATTAATGGTGAATATTTTTCTATAATTGAGCAATTTTTTCATTTTCAATTTTATTCGTAATCTATTCTTTCGTAGAATTTCAATAAATCTATTGACTTCCTTATTAATTTTCTCGCTTTCTCTTTTTATGAGGGCTGATTGTTCTTCCGGCTCTTCTCCGTGAAGCTCTTTGATCAATGAAACCTTCTTATCAGTCAGAGTTTTTGCTCTCTCTAATATCTCTCGTTCTTCTATTATTGGCATCCACTTAGTGTCTATTGCCGCCTGTCCCTGAGCGATATCCCTGGCAGAATAAAATTCTGTATTTATTGAAGCAAGTAAAACAAATTGTTCGTAAATTCCTTCTATTGGTTCTTTGATAGCATTTTTTACTTGCTCCTTATGTGAGTTTTTGTCGAGAGTCAAAAGTATACCAGAAGAGCCACCGCTTATTTTATCTTCATACGGAAAAATTCCATTTGCCATTATGAATGCCTTATTACCTGGATATTGAGGATTATTTAGATCTCCTTCAGCGACTTGATAAAAACGTTTTGTGCCTGGATTGGTCTGTGGAACAAGCAATATATCACATTTTTCGATGAAACGTAGCCTTAATTTGTCAAGATATTCAAAACAGATAAGAATTCCAAGTTTCAATCTCTCACTTACTTTGAATATATATTTCAGTTCTCCACGATTCATGCATTCTTGTTTACCTTGAGATCTTCAAAATACTCACAAAACTCAATTATTCTAGTAACCGGCTTTTCTTGACCTGTAATTTTAAAAATAATTTGCTCTTCTCTTTTTATTGGAATATAAGGAACAAATATTTCTTTTTTGCTGCGTAAAGGTTCATCAAATATCTTCTTTTCCCCTACTATTATTGTTAGTATGCTCTTTATTCTTTCCGGGTCGTTAAACTTTATTCTGAGTTTCCAGTTACGATATGATATTTCAGGATCAATTAACTCACATTCATTTTTGATTATAAATCTGATTTTTTCAAATACTTTATTGTCTATCTCTTTTAAGTCAAGTGATTTTGGAAGTATAGAGCCTTCATGTTCTGATCTCTCATTATCTTCTATTCTTTTGTTAGGGTCGTCTAAAATTCCTGTATGAGAAGCATTTAATGTGAAATATTTTCCCCTGTATAATATGATGGCAACTTCAGGAGTTATACTACTAGGATCCTCTTAAAACTTTTCAGCAGGACACCTAAATTGTTAAGTGCTCCTCCTACAAATGATTGGTATACTGCGTTTTCTGGGTCATCATTTAAGAGTTTTTGTCCCATATCAAGTGCCATTTCATACCTTTGTTTTGCCTCTTCGATGCGCCCCATCTTTCTAAGCAAGACACCTAAATTGTTAAGTGTCCCTCCTACATATGATTGGTAAGCGACATTTTCGGGGTCTGTTTTAAGGAGTTTTTGCCTCATTTCTAGCGCTTTTTCATACCTTTGTTTTGCCTCTTCGATGTGCCCAATCATTTTAAGCAAGATACCTAAATTATTGAGTGTTGTAGCCACATATGATTGGTACGTAACGTTTTCGGGGTCTGTTTTAAGGAGTTTTTGCCTCATTTCTAGCGCTTTTTCGTATTTGTCCTTAGCATCTTTGACACGCCGCATATCAGAAAGCAAGTTTCCTAAATTGTTGAGTGTTGTTCCTACGTATGATTGGTAAGCAACGTTATCAGGGTCGTTTTTGAGCAGTTTTTCATAAATCACTAGCGCCTTTTCGTACCTTTGTTTTGCCTCTTCGATGTGCCCCATCTTTTTAAGAAAGTTTCCTAAATTGTTAAGTGTCATTGCGACATCTGATAGATATACGATGTTTTCGGGGTCATCGTTTAGGAGTTTTTGTCTCATTTCTAGCGCCTTTTCGTATTTGACCTTAGCATCTTCGATGCACCCCATAGCAGAAAGCAAGACACCTAAATTGTTGAGCGCTGCTCTCACAAATGATTGATATACGATGTTATCAGGGTTGTTCAGAAGCAGTTTATCATAAGTATAGAGCGCTTTTTCGTACTTTCCTTTCGCATCTTCAATGAGACCCATATGAGAAAGCAAGGCACCTAAATTGTTATGTGTCTCTGCGACATCTGATTGATACACTGCGTTTTAGGGTCTGTTTTAAGTATTTTTTGTCTCATCTCTAGTGCTTTTTCGTAATCTGTCCTTAGCATCTTCGATACACCCATATCAGAAAGCAAGGCACCTAAATTGTTGAGTGTCTCTGCGACGACTGATTGGTAAGCTACGTTATCTGGGTCGTTTGTGAGCAGTTTTTCATAAATGTTTAGCGCTTTTTCGTTATACTTTCTTTCATCCTTGATGCAAATTCGCGTATCAGAAAGCAAGGCACCTAAATTGTTGAGTGTTGTTCCCACATATGATTGGTACACTACGTTATCAGGGTCGTTTTTGAGTAGTTAATTGAGAGAGTGAGTTCATAGAAATTTTGCCTGAAGAAACGTCCCATTGTAGAAAATATTCAAGGTGCCGATAGCCAGATCAGCTGAATATGATAGACTAGTCTTCAATTTTTGAGAGAAGCCTTCACAGCTTTAGGAAAGGATTATTTTAAGGCTTCTTCCACTAATCGCATATTTATAGCTGGATGTAGAGAAAATAGCATCAGCTTCTCGCTTGAATTCTTCAGCTTTTGAAGCTTCTCTAAGGCTTCCTTATATTTGCTCTCTTGCATAGCTCTAAAGCTTCATTTAAGTGATCTACTGCTGAATCTCTCAAACCCTTGGACATAGCTAAAATATATAATTATTAGTATTTTACTTGCGTGTTTTATGTTGTAACTGTAACAAAAATCATGCGATTATAACTGATTTTTTTCTTTCTTTTTGTATACAGGAAAGCCCCGCGCCCTAGGCGCGTAGAAATTCGGTCTTAGAAGCCTATTATGGTTGCCCAGGGTTCGATTTTAAGTTTTTTAACTTTTTCCGCGTGAAGCTGAGTTCTTCCTCGACCTTTTTGTTTTCGGGATCACTTTTGTTCAGATCATCCAGGATTTCAAGGGCTTTTTCGAGATTCTTTTTTGCCTCTTCTTTTTGCCCTTTTTCATAAAACAGAATTCCAAGGTTCTGGAGGGCCATTACTTTGTCTGAGATGTGCTCCAGATCTCCAGGGTAATCATTGAGGAGCTTTTCATATATTTCGAGGGCTTTTTCGAGATTCTTTTTTGCTTCTTCGGTTTGGCCCATTTCTGCGAGCAGTTCTCCGAGATTATTGAGAGTGTTTCCGGCGTATGTCTGGCAAAAATCGTTCTCTGGCTGGGATTCGAGCCTTCTCTGGCAAATTTCGAGGCCTGTTTCATAGCTTTGTTTCGAGGTTTGGAAGTTGCCAATTCTCCGGAATATGTTGCCAAGGTTTCCGATGTTGTTCAGGTTTGCTTCGAGAATATCGAAGTAAAGTTCGTATTCCAAATCCTTATTGAGGAGTTCTTCGTTGGTTTTCAGGATAAAGGTATAGATTTCCAGGGCTTCCTTAAATCTGCTTAGAGATTCCAGGATTTTACCTTTCAATTCTAAAATATGTAATAAAACGGCTTCGTCTTTTGCTTCGTATGCAGCTTCTTCGGCTTTTTTAAGAGGTTCCAGGGCTTCTTCTAGCTTTCCTGTTTGAATCATGTCCAGTGATGCGTTGAAATGAATTACTGCTTCTCCTATCAACTGCTCGGATGTCTCGGCCATAATAAAAAAAGGTGCTTGCAACGTTTTAAGGCTATGTTTTAGGCAGTATTTTTTCTTCATGTTGCTTTTTTTTTCATGTTGTTTTTTTTTTCATGTTGTTTTTTTTTTCATGTTGTTTTTTTCTTCATGTTGTTTTTTTCTTCATGCTGCTTTTTCGAAGTTCTCTACCTCCTTTTTCCCCAACTCCTTTATATATTATCAAAAGCTTAAATATAGATGTTTGAAGTTTCATATCTTTCTTTAACCATGTTTTTTGAATATTTTGAAGCTTATCTATATTCAAAAAGGATATTAGGGAAAGGGAAATGACACGGATATGGGAACAGAGGGAGAAACAGATAGGGAAAGTCAGGGGAAGGATAGAATCGAGACTTCTAAAAAGAGCAGGCACGAAAAAACATACTTTATACTTGTGAGCATCTTTCTTGCAATTATTCTTTTTTACACTCTATATATCGGAGAGCTTCTTTGGGGCATAGTAATTGATGTCCTGGTTCTGAGGCTTTATTTCCTCATGAAGAGGGAAAGGCGCTATTTAGCCGAGTGCGACCAAAATGAAGATGAAGCCGGAATTCCGCATGATCCCGGGATGAAAAGAAAGATTTGGATTGTGAATATGCTAATCACCCTTTTTGTACTCGGGCTGGTTATTTATTCCTACTTTTCTTTCCAGTTCATATGGGGTGTCGTTGCGGGTTTGCTGATATTACTTTATATCCACATGCTACTGTTTACAAAAGACAACCTCTAACCTCTAATTTCTCAGTTCTTATTCAATTTCCTATTTTCCTTTGATTTTCCTTTGGCTTCTAAGTGTTCTAGGTTCCTTATTCTTCTTGGGTTTCAAAATGTTCTCCTGTTTCTTATTTTTCCTGGGCTTCTTAGTGTCTCAGGTTTCCATATTTTCCAGATCTATCAGTTTTCTTGAATCTATCAGTTTTCTTGGAGGCTTTCCAGTCTTTTTCGAGTTAATTCAATGTCTCCTTTGATTTTTTCATTTTCAGGTTGTTGAGTAAGCAGTTTCTCCTGTATGGAAAGGGCTTTTTCGAGAGTTTGTTTTGAAGGGTAATTGTTTTCGGGGGATTGCTGAAGGAGGCAGTTTCCTAAATTGCTGAGCGCGACTGAGAGTTCTGCCTGATAGCCTGGGTTTTCGGGACTGTCTTCGAGGAGCTTTTCGTAGATTTCGATTGCTTCTTTCTGGATATTGCAGGCTTCTTCAAAAGAAGCAGTTTCGAGAAGAAGGGAGGCATAGTTGTTGAGATTTTCGCCGGCATAGGAT
Source organism: uncultured Methanosarcinaceae archaeon (assembly GCA_963847185.1). Lineage (GTDB taxonomy): Archaea > Halobacteriota > Methanosarcinia > Methanosarcinales > Methanosarcinaceae > Methanosarcina. The sequence continues at coordinate 28,585 of CAWJYV010000005.1, forward strand.
TTGAAAACGGCATTTTTTGGATCCAGGACCATGAGATTTATGTATATTTCGCGGGCGCAGGAATAAGATTCGGCAGCTTTTGAATTTTCGCCTTTCTTTTTAAGCAGGTTTCCAACATTGCTCAGGGTTGTGGCCATATAATGCTGGTAGTTGTTGTTTTCGGGGTCGCTTTCGAGAAGCTCTTCACCTGCTACAAGAGCTTTTTCGTAAGTATTGAGGGCATCCTCGTATTTTGCTGCGGAATAAAAGATACCTCCGCGGGTGAAAAGAATATAGTACAGGGCGTCAGTAGACTTTGATTTTCTTGCCGAGCTTTCAGCTTTATCAAGAGTTTCAAGGGCTTTATCCAGGCTACCTTTCTTAATCTGGGATACGGCAGTATTGATTTGCTTCAGAAGGAGAAGATCTTTCACCTTGCTTCTGGACATTCTGAACATAAGAGGAAAATGACCTTTGTTTTTTTAAATAGCTGTCGATATCAGTTTATGACTCTTTATTCAGGCCCGGGTAAGCCTGCAGGATAAAAATTTTCGAATTTTTTACTGTGGTTAGCTCCGGTTTAAACTCTTTGATTTTATCCGCGATTTCGACATAATGTTAAATGTATATATAGGGGAGATATCATAGAGAGGTTAAAAAATTCTTGTAGACTTGCTTTAAAACTAAATTTTATCTTAGAGTTTTAAGAAAATGCAATCAACTTTATAGTATAAACACAATAGTATAAAATGACAGGAATTATTTAGCAAATTAGTATGACAACAAATTTGCAAATTAATATAATAACAGATTTAGCAAATAGTATATAAAGAAAGGTTTGTATATACTGTAATGCACATTATAGGTTAATTTTATATACTGCAAGTATATATAATTAGCCGAAGTTTGAATGGGGTTACAGTAACTTCAGGGTTTGTTATTGTGACATCCGCTTTTTGCCAATCATTCTATAACTAAGTCCTTTATTTTTTTCAAAAGCGTCAAGTATATAATATCGATCAGATAACGACTATTAAATAACGTTATAACACGTGAGATAACCATGGTGTATAATAATAACCAGAACATAGACGAGTCTTCTGTAAAGACGGACGAATCCGCCCCAAAATCGGGCGATCCTGTTCCGAACGTAGACGAGTCTGTGGCCGACCAGAGAAAGGATGAGTCCGGTGTGGGTATGACCGTGTCTGAATCCAATCCGGCAACGGCCGAGTCTGAATCCTATAATAATGATATGGATGAAGATATTGATATCGGGCTCCATTTCGAAGATACATCTAATATAGATGTCCCGAAACTTCTTATCGATCAGGTGCTGGGACAGGAGCATGCAGTCGAAGTCGTAAAAAAGGCAGCCAGCCAGAGACGACATATTATGATGATTGGGACACCAGGGACAGGAAAGTCTCTGCTTGCAAAGGCAATGGCCGAACTTCTTCCGAAGGAAGAACTCAAAGACATCCTTGTATATCCCAACATGGAAGATCTGAACAATCCCAAAATCAGAGAGGTTCCAGCCGGTAAGGGTAGAGAAATCGTTATGGCTCACAAGATGGAGGCAAGAAAGAAATCCCAGGCTCGGAACATGCTCATGATGCTCTTTGTAGTGGGTATTATTGTTTATTCTTATTTTGTTTACCAATTGCTTTGGGGTGTCATTGCAGGTATCATGATTCTTATGTTAACCCGCCAGTTCCTTCCTAAAGAGGAAATGATGATCCCTAAACTGGCCGTTTCCAATTATGACAAGGAGCATGCTCCCTATATTGATGCAACCGGAGCTCACGCAGGAGCTCTTCTTGGTGATGTCAGGCACGATCCTTTCCAGTCCGGAGGACTTGAAACTCCTGCTCACGACAGGGTGGAAGCAGGAGATATTCACAAAGCGCATAAGGGTGTGCTTTTTATTGACGAGATTAACACTCTCAGGCTGGAATCTCAGCAGAGTCTCCTGACTGCTCTTCAGGAAAAGGAATACCCTATTACAGGGCAGTCCGAAAGAAGTTCTGGAGCTCTTGTTAAAACCGAGCCTGTACCCTGTGACTTTATTATGGTCTCTGCAGGGAACCTGGATGCTGTGCAGAAGATGCACCCTGCACTCAGGTCAAGAATAAAAGGTTACGGATACGAAGTCTACATGCGAGACTCCATGGGAGACAGTCCTGAAAACCGGAATAAACTGGTCCGCTTTGTAGCTCAGGAAGTTGTCAGGGACGGACATATTCCTCACTTTGACGAAGGCGCAGTGCAGGAAGTAATCCGGGAAGCCAGAAGGCGGGCAGGCCGAAAAGGTCACCTCACACTTAAGCTCCGTGACCTTGGCGGACTTGTGCGTGTGGCAGGAGATATCGCCCATTCAGATGGCGCTTCAATAACAACTGCAGAACACGTGCTTGCGGCAAAGAGAATTGCCAGGTCCATCGAACAGCAGCTTGCAGACAGCTATCTGGAACAGCGCAAAGAATACGAATCCTTCAGCAGAAAAGGCTCTGCTGTGGGCCGAGTCAACGGACTTGCAGTCATGGGTGGAGATTCCGGAATTGTGCTCCCCATCGTTTCAGAAGTTACGCCTGCACTCTCAGGGTCCGAAGGGCGCATTATCGCAACTGGTAAGCTAAAAACCATCGCAAAAGAAGCAGTTCAGAACGTTTCTGCCGTGATTAAGAACATGACAGGTACGGATATTTCCAAGCATGATGTCCACATCCAGTTCGTAGGTACCTATGAAGGTGTGGAAGGGGACAGTGCATCGGTCTCCATTGCAACAGCCGTTATATCTGCCATTGAAAGGATCCCTGTGGATCAGACTGTGGCAATGACCGGTTCTCTTTCGGTCAGGGGAGATGTCCTGCCTGTAGGTGGAGTTACCTATAAGATCGAAGCTGCAGCCCAGGCCGGTTTGAAGAAAGTTATCATCCCTAAGGCAAACGAAGCCGACGTTCTTATCGAAAAGGCATACAGAGACAAGATACAGATCATTCCTGTTTCTACTATTGCGGAAGTAATGGAACACAGCCTTGTGGGTCCAAGAAAGAACTCAATTATTGAAAGACTCAAAAACATTACAAAATTGAGTTTCGATATTCCTGAAGTTTCACCCGCTTCCGTACAGGCAAAAAACATTTTCGGGTGCAGGAACTAATCATGACAGGTATTATGCAGGACATTAAGTTTTATGACTGCAGGATGATAGAGGGAAGTTCCACCTCTATAGTCCTTGATAACGGAAAGATCGAAGAAATTTCCAGAAACTTTTCACGGGGGGCTGGGGTAAGGGCTCTCTGTGGAGGTTCCTGGGGCTATACGGCTGTTGAAGGGGAAATAGACCTTAAACGTGGGGTAGAAGCTGCCTCAAAACTTGCTTTTTCTATGAATTCGAATACCCCTAAAGAAGAAGTAGAACTTGCAGCCTTGAATTCTCCAGAGGTAAAAAATCTTCCTGAAATCAGGATAGATCCGAGAGATATTGCCATCGAGGAGAAAGTTGATCTTTTAAAGACCATTGAAGCCAGTGCGAACGTCAAAGGAGTCCACAGTACGAAAGTAATGTACCTGGAATCCGAGTTCAAAATCGAATACAGAAGCTCTGATGGTATTGAATGTGAATATGAACTTCTGAACGTTGGTTTTGCCGTTTCTGCTGTGGCTTCGGAGAACGGTTTGTACCAGGCAGGCAGGGAAAGCCGCTTTGGGTATGGTTATGAGCTTTTTGAGAAAGAAAACGTTCTCGAGCTCGCAGGCAGGGCAGGAAAAACTGCAATAGAACTCCTTAAAGCAAAAACTCCTAAAGGCGGAGAAATGCCGGTACTGCTTGATCAGGAACTGGCTGGAGTCTTTGCTCATGAAGCTGTTGGGCATGCTTCGGAAGCCGATCTTGTCCTTGAGGGAGATTCCATTCTTGAAAACAGGATAGGAGAACAGATAGCATCTCCTCTTATTACGATTATTGATGATCCGACTCTACACGAGTTTGGGTTTTACCCGTTTGATGCCGAAGGGTCCCGATCAAGAAGGACAGAGATCATTAGAGATGGAGTTTTAAACTCCTATCTTCATTCCCGGGAAACTGCAGCTAAACTCGGAGGAACGCCCGGAAACTGCAGAGCTCAGGGTTATTCCATGCCCGTTGTCAGGATGAGCAATACCTTCATAGATAATGGTGATGCAAAATTTGAAGAAATGCTTGAGGACGTCAGGGATGGAATTTATCTTATAGGTTCCAGAGGCGGTCAGGTGAATACAGGGGAAGGGATTTTCCAGTTTAATGCTGAGAAAGGATATCTGATAAAGAATGGGGAACTTTCCGAGCTAATAAGGGATGTTTCCCTCTCAGGTAAGACCCTTGAGATTCTTAATCATGTGACTCTGGTGGGCAATGACCTGAAAATGACTTCAGGCAGATGTGGAAAAGCCGGGCAGCTTGTACCTGTATCAGATGGTTCTCCTCATATTTCCATTTCGAAAGCCCTTGTAGGAGGTGCCTGAAGATGTACGAGCTTGCAAGAAAAGCCCTCATTCTGGCAGAAAAAGCAGGGGCAGAAGAAGCTGAGATCTATTACAATTCAAGTCACTCAACGAGTGTTAATTTCAAAAAGGACGCTCTTGAGAGTGCCAAAGATCGTTTCTCAGAAGGCATCGGAATCCGGGCAATTGTGAATGGAGCAGTGGGATTTGCCAGCACGAATTCTGCACGAGATCTCGAAAATACTGTAGAAATTGCAGTTGCTGAAGCCAGAATACGGGAAAACGATCCAGAATGGATTGGGCTTCCTTCCAATGGCAAATACCCTGTGGTCTCGGGAATTTTTGATAAAAAAGTTGAAGCTCTTGAACTTGAAAAGTGTATTGACTATGCAATGGATCTTGTCGAGGGCACAAAAGAGACTCCAGGTACACTTCCAACCTCTGGAGGGTTTAACAGGGGAAAAAGCAGGCGGCTTATCCTGAATACAAACGGGATTGAAATTGAAGAGGAATCCACAGCTATTTCCGGTTTTGTAGATGTTATTACTGTGAAAGGGCAAACTTCTACAGCATATGATTTTGCAGTTTCCAGGTCTCTTGATATTGATTTTTTTGCTATCGGGAAAAATGCATCAGAACTTGCCCTGAAGTCCAGTGGTGGAATTAAAATCGAGCCTCAAAAGACTGATGTAATCTTTCATCCTTTTGCCTTTTCAGATATTCTTGAAGAAGCTCTTGCCCCCTCCCTTGATGCGGACAATGTCCAGAAGGGAAGATCAGGCCTGAAAGACAAAATAGGGGAAGAGCTGACGGTTCCTGACCTCTCGATCTACGACGATGGGCTTGTTGAAGCAGGAATTGAGACTTCAGCTTCGGATGACGAGGGAGTGCCCTCACAGCGTACAACTGTTATTGAGAATGGGATACTTGAAACGTATCTATATGACAGTTATACGGCAGGTAAAGCAGGTGTGAAAAGCACAGGAAACGGCTCAAGGTCTTCTTATACAAGCCCACCTTCAGTAGGGCTCAGAAACTTCATCATCAAGTATCCCAGAACAGATATTATCGCTGATACGGATTCCGGTATTTTCGTAAATACCATTATCGGAGCTCATACTGCAAATTCAATCTCAGGGGACTTCTCCGTAGAAGCCAGAAACTCTTTTACAATAAAGGATGGAGCTCTTGATAAGCCTGTAAAGTCTCTAATGATTTCGGGAAATGCTTTCGAACTCTTAAAGAGCATCACAGGTGCAGGTTTTGATGTCAGGAAAGTGGGAGGTATAATTACGCCTTCTATACGGGTTTCGGATATGAGCGTAATCGGATAAAGGCTCTAAAAAGCCTTTTTAAAGCCTTTTCTCCAAACTTTTGAGTTTCCGTTTTTATAAAATTAGCTTTGTATGGATTTTTCTCTAAAAATCAGAAAATCAGTTTTTTATAAGCTAATTTTTTATAAGCTAATTTTTTGTATAATATTATTCTTTATCTGTCTGGAGTAGACAATTTTAGTCAATAATTATCTGTCTGGAGTAGACAATTTTAGTCAATAATTTAGTATTTGATATGGCAGAAGATTTCTGTTGTTATTAATTATTCAGGTTTTTCACCTTTAACTACGAGCACAGGTTTCTTTGAATGTCTGACCACATTTTCGGCTACACTTCCCAGCAGGAACCTTTCGAGTCCGGTTTTACCAAGTGTCCCCATTACTATCATGTCAATGTCATTTTGCTCCGCAAAATCTACTATTCTTTCTGCCGGATATCCTTCTAAAAGCACGGATTCGACCTCTACGTTTACCGCTTTAGCAGCTTCTTCCACAGAAGCTGTGGCTCTTTCTCCTTCAGTTCTGAAATGCTCCATAGAGGCTTTTTCCCATCCGAAATCTCTGAGAGAATGGGCTGCAGGAATTACCACATATACAGCGTAGAGTTCTGCTCCGCTAAGTCTGGCAATCTCAATCCCTGCTTCAACCGCCTTTTTACTGAGTTCCGAACCATCGGTAGCAACCATTATCTTTTTAAATCCCCCTCTCATTTTCAAATCCCTCAATTGCCTCTTTTCCTACATGTTCTAAGCTCTGCTTTCTGAAACATTCCTGGGCATGGATCTATTATTATCGTGCAGCTTTTCTATAATGTGTTTAGCGGCAATTACTGCTCTTATATATTCTATATTATATATTCTATAAATTACTTTTTAATAAATGAATAAATAATTAATGCTATCGTCCACTTATAATTTTTAAAAGACTATGTAAAATATATTCAGTAAAAGTTGTTTATACTTACTTGAGATATTGTTTATAAATTATAGGGGAATTATTTTAGAGCTTTTAATCAGGTAATATCTCCTCCAATTTTCCTTGAAAGGAAAATAAGCTCATATTTCTTCATATATTTCTCTTTTTTTATCACAAAAAGATATCTGCGTTTTCGCGTACCAATACACTTATATATTGCTTAATCCTCAGAAGGAGCTGGTGAACGGGCATAGCTCAAAATCAAATATTATTGACAATAATTATATCCAACATATTTTAACCTCCTCCAAAAACCCCGTTCACTGAACTGTTTTTTAATATCTTTTCTATGTTTATACAAGTAATTCTTAGTTATTCTTTCCCTACTTACATTTAGTTCCAGATTCTCTTTTCTTATATTTTTTAGAACTCCTCCTTTCAAAAAAGTTTTTTTGAATATTCTTTTTACTCTCAATACGCGATACTCAGCAGTATTAGCAAAATGAAGAGTCTGACTAAAACGCTTATGGCCGTTGAATATCCAACAATCTGAATGCCCAGCCTCGTCCCGAAAATTGCCACTTTTCCCGGAAGCTGGCTGCGAACTGCAAAAATAGGAAGCATGAACATGCTGCCAAGCATGAGCACGATCATCGCCTGAATATTTGTTATTTCTCCTGAATGTAGCATGGGGCCAAGAAGAGAGATTCCAAGTATAGGGCTTGCAACATAGCTTGTCAGCGGAACGATGGATTCGGGAGGTATTCTAAAAAGTTCAGCAAGAGGGAGTACACTGAAAATTCCAAAAGCTCCCTGTTCCTGAAGAACAAAAATAATAGTTGTTGCAATTATGTAGATTCCTGCAATCTTCAAAAAAGCCCTGAATTCTTTTCTAAAAGCCCTTGTAAAAGCAGTTCTCAGTGATACTTTCTCTTTGTTTTGGGTTTCAGGAGCTCTACAGGAGTTGCCTTTAAGAAATATTTTACTTGCAACTGCAATTAACAGAATTTTGATTATTGCAGTGATTACAAATACCAGGGAATAAAATCCTCCTACAACAAGCCCAAGGGCTGGCAGAACGATTGGGATCTGGTAAGTAAAAAGTTCCCGAAAATAAGCAGGGGTAGCGTTCATCATTGCACAGAGCAGGATTTCTCTGTCATCCAGACAATTTTCTTTTTTTCCCTGGATAAGCATGCTGTTTCCAGCCACTGTAGACCCTATTGATACTACAAAAGCTGAAGCACAGGTTTCAGGCAGATTAGTATGGGCAAAAATGGGGCTTGCAAGCCTGGAGAATTTTTGCATCAAGCCAAGTTCCATAAGCACACCGGTGCCTATAAGCCCGACAAAAATCATTCCAAGTACCGGGAGTGCAAAGTCCAGCACCTTGAGAAAAAGTTCTATCATTGGAAGTCATCTGGATAAAAAGGTAAATCAATCTTTTCCGGGAAATTCCGGGACTCTTTGCTTGAAAAATATCAGCGCCTTATTTCTCTTTTTCAACGTTTTCTTCTCTTACAACAAGAGCTGCTTTCCTTGAATGCCTTACTACTTTTTCGGCCACGCTTCCCAGCAGGAGCTTTTCGAGTCCGGTTTTTCCCAGTGTTCCCATTATTATAAGGTCAATATCGTTTTTTTCTGCAAAATCGACAATTTCATTTGCAGGGCTTCCTTCAAGTATCACGGATTCGACCTCCACGTTTTGAGCTTTTGCAGCGTTCTCTATATAAGAAACAGCTTCCTTGCCTTCAATTCTGAAATAGTCAAGAGCAGCCTTTTCCCATCCCGCTTCTTTAGGATAAGCTGTCGATAATCCCGTATACGAAATTACATATACGGCATAAAGCTTTGCCTCACTCAACTTTGCTATCTCAATTGACGTAGCTACTGCTTTTTTGACGAATTCCGAACCATCGGTTGCAATCATTATCTTCCTGTAAATGTTACTCTTCATCCCTGATCCCTTTTCTTCTAAGGTTTGTATATTAATATAAAGATGCTCCTTTATATATTCTCATTCTGGAGCACGAACAGATAATCGGTGAATAAATTCTTTTTATAAATCAGGAACTAAAAAATAATAACAAATAGGAAATAGCCCGGAACTCTTAGAATACTGTATTATTCTTTTTGTTCCCTTGAGGCTTAGTTATAGCTCATTCATTTTACTCATTAAGGTTTTTCTATATCTATAAAAATTAGAGCATGTGTTGGGCAAGCCTCAACACAGGCAGGCAATTCCCTGCCCTGGCAGAGGTCACACTTTACTCCTTTTTCTATTTGTCTGTTGATTACTTCACGATTGGAGGCCATGGAGCTGGTCCAGCAGCCTATACCAAGAATTAATTGATATAGGGGAGAAAAGCGGGTACAAACCATGGAGCAGGTCCAGCAGTCTACGCAGAGATCGGGAGTGTGTTTTACAATTCCTGTAATTTCATCCCGGGAAAGAGCCTTTGTTGGGCAAACTGAGGCACAGGGGGCATTCTCACAGTGGCGGCAGGTGATTGGAGTGTAGATTTCAAGGCCAGGGCTGCACTCCACATAGATGCGTTTTTTAGGAGCTGGTTTTTCCCCTAAAGCCGAAAAGAGATTTTTACTCTGTGAATGCTCAACGGCACACGCAATCTCACAGGAGCGACAACCCATGCAGAGTTCATGCCGTATCATCAAATCTTTCACTATAAATCACCTCTCTGAGCTCAAGCCAAGAGCCTTTCTTTTTCCGTCAATGTGCTTAAGCATCAGGTCTGCAGCTTTGAAGGGGTCAGGTTCAACTGCAAAGCTTGCTCCAATAACGTTATTTAAGTCTCTTGTCAGAAGGGTTGTAACTTCCTGGCTTCCGAGAACAGCGGGAACAGTACCGAGAACTGTGTATACTCCTGAAGAAACCACATAAGCTCCTATACTAACTGCCTTTTCACTCATCCATTCAGGAGCTGCCCCTGCTACAGGAAGATCGCTAATGTCCACTCCCAGTCTGTTTGCAATCGCTGATGAGAGCAAGAGAATGCGGCTGATGTCAACACATGAACCCATGTGCAGCACCGGAGGTATTCCAAGGATTTTACAGACAGCTCTTAGCCCTTCTCCTGCAAGTTCGGAGGCTTCAGGCACGAGCAGTCCGGCTTCAGCACATGCAATTGCATTGCAGCCAGTCGTGACTACAAGCACATTATTTTTGATAAGTTCTTTAACAAGATTGACATGTCCATAGTTGTGCGTTATTTTTACATTATTGCATCCGACAACCGCGCCTATTCCCCAAACAGCCCCACTTTTTATCGCTTCTATAAGAGGATCAGGACTTCCTCCAAGTGCATTGAGTATGGATTCTGCACTGAAACCTATCATGCATTCCTGCTTTTCTTCCGGGATATTTACCTTTTTTAGATTCCTATTCGGGAAATTTTCAATGGCTGTTCTTACAATTTCTTTTGCGGTTTCATAAGCTCTTTCTTCATGGAATTCCATCCGCAAAGTATTCGGAAAATCCGCTTTTGGTGATGTGGATATGAATTTTGTATGGTAGCAGCCTGTAAGTTCTCCAAGGGATGGCATCACGCACTGGACATCCACAACCATAGCTTCCACAGCTCCGGTAATCACTGCCAGTTCCTGCTGAAGGAAGGTCCCTGCTATGGGAGTTCCGTGACGCATTAAGGTTTCATTTCCCGTACAGCAGATTCCTGAGACATTTATACCATTTGCACCTTTTTCCTGTGCCAGTTTAAGAAGTTCGGGATCCTCTGCAGCTTCTACGATCATTTCTGAGAGGATAGGTTCATGCCCGTGGACGATTACATTTACCTTATCCCTGGAAAGTACTCCCAGATTAACGATGCTCTTCTTTGGCTGAGGAGTTCCGAAAAGTATATCCTGGACATCAGTAGCTATCATCGACCCTCCCCAGCCGTCCGATAGTCCTGTACGCAGTCCCTGCAGCAGGATGTGAGTTGCATTGTTGTCCACACCCATGTGGGTTCTGTGCATGCACTCTACAATTTCTCTGTCAATTCCTCTGGGTTCTATCCCAAGTTCGGTCCAGAGTCTTAGCCTCGAATTCGGAGCTCGCCTTGTGCACAGGATAGGTCCATTCTGTTTTCCAAATTCCATAAGCAGCACATCGGCAAGTTTAGACGCCACTTCCTTCGAGCTTTTTCCTTCTGTCTGAATCCCGTACTCAGAGGCAAGGGCTAATAACTTTGTTTCGTCTTTTATTCGGTAACTTGCAGCTTCTCCTTCACTCATTTTCTTAAAGGTTAATACTACATCCCTTGCATGATCAGAGTGTGCAGCTGCACCCGCGGCAATTGTTCTCAGGAGGTTTCTTGCAACTATAATGTCTGCAGTAGCTCCGCATATCCCTTTTTCAGCTCCCTCTCCGAATGGATCTATTCTGCATGGGCCCATGTTACAATTCCGACAGCAGACTCCAAGCTGTCCGAAACTGCACTGAGGTAGCTGTTTTTCGTATCTATCCCAGGCAGTCTCTATATTTTCTTCTTCAGCTTTTCGAAGCATCATCTGGCTTGCAGAGTCAATGCTTTTCTCATACTCCTTCTGTCTCATTTGATACCCCAGACCTTACTTTTGTCCCTTCTAAATTACCTAATGTTTCAGTTAGTTTCTGGCATAATAAATTCTGAAACTGTGGTCTGAAACAAGTTTACTCAGATGATTCTTTCTTTTTTATCAGCTATATAATTAAAAAAGAGGCTGAAAAACTGAAATTCAGAACATCGTAAAGAGTCATCAACTTCATATTTTATAAACTTTCACAAAAGTTGTTACCTTTTTTATATACTCTTATAAAAAAACGTTATTGATTTATATACATTTGTGAAAAAAACAATATGTTAATATATATTTAAGGTTATTACATCCGACAGAATTTCTAATAAGTCAAATTTCAGCAATTGTAAATATATAGATTACATTAAAATAGGAGGATGAATTGAATACCGTAGATAGCAGGATAAAGTCCCCATCTGCAGACAAAGAAACAGTAGCAATTAAAAGCAATTAGTTATCCCGAGTAAAGCAAAATTCGGTTTCCTCCTAATAGTAAAAGTGGTTTTGATGGTGAATTCTGGTGAAGAAAGATCTTATGGATATTCTGGCTTGCCCTGTCTGTAAGGGCGACCTGATTTTGAACGTTGTTGAAGAAAATGAAGAAGAGGTTATTTCAGGAACTCTCTACTGCCCTGTATGTAAGGAGCACTATCCTATAGATGAAGGGATTCCCAATTTACTTCCTCCTGACCTCAGAAATTGATGTGAGGGTTGAACTTGGAGCAGATATTCCAGAATGTTATTATAAACCGACAGGAACTGAACTCAATTGAGTTTGAAAAGGAAAGCATTGAGATTCCTCTTTCTCCAGGTGGAGAAGAGACTTTCGAAATCCTTATCACAAACCATGGATCTCCTACCCATATCCACCTTTCAGTGAGTGAAGATTTAAAGGGCCTTATCACCTTTTTGCGGGATAACCCGTATGTGCTTCAAAAAGAATACATTTCCGCAGTTGCAAGAATTCCACAGGAAGGCAGGGTGCTTACAAGAGGCCAGATCTTTATCACAGCAGGTTATGGTTCGAGGAAGAAAGGTTTTCCTGTACAATTAGGAAAAGCTGTTGAATCAAAGACGCAGACAAAGCCGCAGGTATATACAAGAGAAGAATCTTCTCAGCGGGAAGAACAGGAAGAGGTGGAGCCTCAAACTTCCTTAGCTGTACAACCTGTAAAGAAGTCTTCTCGCCTAAAATCAGGAAACGGGCTTGGGCTGTCATCTATTTTTAAAGGCTTTAAAGGGAGCCACTCGGCTTCTACAGGAAGGAAAAGCCAGAAAAATATAGCGCAAAATGAAAAATCTCTTCTGAATATAGCTTTCGGAGGTTTTTTACTGCTTGTAGCTTTGTTTTTCCTCTATTTCATTCTGCCAGAAAGCCTGCAGTTCAGAATCAGTTTCCCTCAGGCCCTTTTGTTTTCAATCCTTTTTGTAACATTTATATCATATATCCTGATAAAAATTCTGGAGGAAGCTTGAAACCCTGGAAACACTGATCATTTTCTGTTTTTTTGTCCGATGAAAGCGGTCTGAAGATCAAGCCCGTTTTCATTTCTATTTGTTTTATTTTCTTCTTTCTTTGAGTCTATTCTATTCCAGAATTAGAGTAATTTTTATATTATGAGGATATTGGTATTGTGTTCGTACAGAAGAACTGATGATAGATTTCACAAATATTATTAATTTGCTACTTTCAGTTGATTTCATGTGACTATCTTTTGGTTTGAAACCATATTATAAAAATTGTCGAGGAAGCTTACCCATGAAGTATATCGTAGTTACCGGTGGGGTGATGAGCGGGCTTGGGAAAGGCATCACCATCGCATCCATCGGCAGGAATCTTAAAAACAAAGGTTATAAAGTTACGGCTATCAAGATCGACCCTTACATCAATATTGATGCAGGTACTATGAGCCCTTACCAGCACGGAGAGGTTTTTGTGCTGAAAGATGGGGGTGAAGTTGACCTGGATCTTGGAAATTACGAGAGGTTCCTTGATACCGAGCTTACAAGGGACCATAATCTTACCACAGGTAAGATTTACCAGGAAGTAATTGCCAAAGAAAGGAGAGGAGATTATCTAGGAAAGACCGTGCAGATTATCCCTCATATTACGAATGAGATCAAAAACCGGATTAGAAAGGTTGCAGCCAGAAGTGGGGCTGATATCTGTCTTGTGGAAATAGGAGGAACTGTCGGGGACATTGAGAGTATGCCTTTCCTTGAGGCTGTTCGTCAAATGCACAGGGAGGAGCCTTCTGAAAATTTTATGTTCATTCATGTGACTCTGGTCATGGAAGACCTTCAGGGAGAGCAGAAAACCAAGCCTTCCCAGCATTCTGTAAAGGAACTTCGGGCACTTGGTCTGAGCCCTGAAGTAATAGTTACAAGGTCAAAGACTCCTCTCCAGGAAAGTGCCAAGGAAAAAATCGCCTTATTCTGTGACGTGCCCCAGGAACTGGTTATCAGCGCCCACGATGCCGCCGATATTTATGAAGTGCCTCTTGAGATTGAAGAGCAGGGGCTGACCAACCAGCTTATGAAGCACCTGAAACTTGAGTCTCGTGTGGAAGACAATGGGTGGAAGAATATGGTGTCCCGGATGAAATCAACAACAGACGAGGTCAGACTGGCAATTGTTGGTAAGTACACCAATCTTGAGGACTCTTATCTCAGCATTCTTGAGGCTGTGAAGCACGGGGGCATTGATAACGGATGCAGGGTTGAAGTCAATATGGTTGAAGCCGAAACCCTCGAAGAAAATCAGGCTGAAATCGAGAAACTTGCACAGTTTGACGGTATTCTTATCCCTGGCGGTTTCGGTGGACGCGGGACTGAAGGCAAAATGCTGGCAATAAAATATGCCAGAGAAAACAATATTCCTTTCCTTGGGATCTGCCTTGGCATGCAGCTTGCAGTTATCGAGTTTGCCAGAAATGTGGCAAATCTTAAAAAAGCAAACAGCACAGAATTTGATGAGGATACTCCCTATCCTGTAATTGATATTCTTCCCGAGCAGACCGGAGTTGCGGATATGGGCGGCACCATGCGTCTTGGAGACTACGAAGCTCTCCTCAAAGAAGGTTCTATTGCTGTAAAGCTCTACGGTACCAATTACATTGTTGAGCGCCACCGCCACAGATACGAGGTAAACCCTGAGTTCGTAGATCGGCTGGAATCCTTTGGAATCGTCTTTACCGGCAAAAATAAAAACAGAATGGAAATTGCCGAGATTCCTGAAAAGCGTTTCTTCTTTGCTTCCCAGTTCCACCCTGAATTTAAATCAAGACCAGGCAGGCCGTCTCCTCCCTTCAATGGACTTGTCAGGGCTATGTGCAAATATAGAAAAGAAAGGGAAGGACGATAATTTCCCATATTTGAGAAAATTCATTTTTCTCAACTATAAAACCTCACATTCGAGTAAAGAATTTTCCTATCGCGGGAAACTGATAAATACTTTTAAAGCTGGAAATAACGGATTATGCGGTATCTATTAAGGCTCTTCACTGAAAAGATGCCTGAAGATATTGCATTTATCAAGATCTATGAAGGTATACACTATGGCAATGTCTAAAAAAGATATGGATAAGAAGAAGATCGCTAAGAAGGAAAAGATGGGAGAGCTGGAAAAAATGGCTTCCGCAGGCAGCAAGGACGCAAAGAAGAAGCTTGCAAAGGAAAAGAAGAAAAAATAATCCCTTAATATTAATTATATCTCTTTTTATACCAATATGGGAAGATCAGGGATCTATTTTTCCCCGATCTGATCACTTTTTATTTTTCAAATTCTATTTCTCTATAATTAGTTAGAAAATATGAATTGAGCCTAAAGTCCTATTTTGTGCTTGTTGATACCTTATAGTGCAATTTCAATGTTTGATATTTTAATAGAAGCAAAACAAGAGGGCTGCTTACTGTTGCTGTTACATCACAACTCCTAGAAAGTCTCCGAGTTCCTGTGATCCCGAAGCGGAACTCGGGAAGCGGAACTCGGATGACAAAACACAGCTACCTGCACTTTTAAGATTTAAGATTTATCATTTATCATTTATATATTTCTTTAATTTTATTTTTACAAAGTTTTATATACTTGAAAAGAGGGAGTTTATTTGGTGATTATTATAGAAACCATAAGTTTGTCAGATGCTTTTAGGTATCCGTTCAAAACACCAAAAAAACTTCTATATGCACTTTTGTTACTCATTCCGATTTTGGGATGGCTTGTACTCTTTGGTTATGTTGTAAGACTGGTTAATGAGTTTATCGAGGGAAGGTATGAAGAACCCATTGATATCGATTTAGTAGAAGATCTGAAATTTGGAGCTATTACTTTCGTGAAAGCTCTTCCTTTCATTATCGCATATATGATTGTAATTTCTGTCATAGGTTATATCAGTTCAACCCTTGGAGATCTCATTGACTTGCTTCTCAGGTTATTCGTGATACCTATTCTTTCAGTTAACTTCTTCAGAAAGCAAACAATTGAGTCTTTCTTTGAGTTTGACATCTTCAATGTTGCCAAAGAAAACCTGGAAGATTTTATTATGGCATCGCTGAAACAGCTTGCCGTTTATATAGTCTTTGCAATCCTTTCAATCATACTGATAGGCATACCAGGATTGTTATTTACAAGCTCAATATTCATTGCAAACTTCTATGGAAGGGTTGTTGTACAAAAGAATACCATAGATTTCAAAACCCCGATTAATGAGCCGTCATCAGTCTAAATACTACATTATTCAGTTTAAGGCCTGATTTTTCCTGGCCTGATCATATTTTTTTGACTTGTTCCCCGGATTCTTCTATTTGGCTCTTAAAAGAGCCGCTCGCTTAGGCGAGCGTATGCGGCTAGAAGTTAAACATCGAGTATGGGGGATAACTAGAAAAACGTAAAAAGCCCTTTCCCTATTGAATTCCACCCTCTTCAGCTTCTCAACTCATCTGCAGAGGATCTACTTTCATATACTCCCTCAGCACGGTAGTAGCATAACTTCCCTTGGGAAGCATGAATTCCAGCAATGCTTTTGATTTTCCGGGGTTCAGTTCATCTTCTGCAACCTCAAACTTTGGTTCTACCTGCAGGAGAACTTCTCTGCGCATACCTTTTGAACTCATTTCAGGAATTTTTTCGATATTGAAGCCTTTCAGAGGTACACTGAGTTCCTGAAGAACTTCTTGCTCTATCTCTCCGGGAATCCCGGAAGCAAACTCCGTACTATGACCAGGGAGTGGAGCAGTTATAAAGGCACGGTTTCTTTTTATCAGACGGTTCATGGCAGCTACTGTTTCAGCTGTAACCTTTTCTGTTTTTGATGAGTCCGGCATTCCCGCTTCATTTTTGAAACAGACAATGTCGCCTTCTATAGCCTGGTTTAGGGAAATACCTTTTTCGAGCCTGTGGCAGAGAATTATATTGTACATATAGGATTGGTAGCCATGTACGAACATCTTGTACAGGTTTTTCGGGAGAACAAGGAATGAACCTGCAAAGTCATCAGGATTTGCGATGAGGTGGTTCATCATAGCCCTTTCGTGGCCCAGGCGAAGAGGATAGCTTTTCAGGCCTTCTTTGAAATCACGGGTCTCTTTGACTAACTGGCGGGCTTTTTTTGTTTCTTCCGGCTCATCAGGGAATGGTTCGGCAATATAAAGCAGGGCAGCTTTTTCAAAATCTCCTTCAACAATAGCTTTTCCTACCAGATGAGTAACCGGACGGACAGAGCCAAAACGCTGGATTCCAAAGAAATTAGGAACCCCTCCCTGGCCCAAAATGCCATCTGTAGTCTTTTCGAGAAGTCTTTTTGTCTCTTCAGGAGAGTAAGCTATATTCCTGATAGTAATTATGAAATCATTTCCCCAGAGATCTCCAAGTTCTATTGATTTTCGGGAGCGGCCCAGAACTTTCAGCTCGATGTCTTTTAAATGAACTTTCTCAATTTTAGAGGCATCAAGATCAAAAATACTGATTTTTTGCGTGGTAATAGCGCGTTTGTCTTTTGTACCTGCAACACTGATCCGTTTCTGGCTTATCTGCAGGATTTTTGCAAGAGTCCGGGTAAAGTGGTGTGTATCCCAGTCACGCTTTACAAGCTCGAGAATGAGATATTTGCCCTCTTCTCCTTCTTCTCTATTTGTAATCTCTTTAACAACAAAGTCCTCCAATTCCTGGCGGAGCTGCCCTCCCAGGCCTTTGGTATCTGTGGAGTAGAGACTAATTCCAATCTTTTTTTCGATTTCGGGAACTTCCATGAATTGCAAACACTCCTCTATGATATATTCTTTATGGCATATTTATTACAGTTAAAAAAGTAATTCGAATAAAGGTAATAATAACTGAAAGCTTTCAAAAATGTTTGATGCAGTTGAACTGCTATTGTCAGTAAAATTCAGATACGGACACTGGTTTACAGGAAAAGTTCATTGATATTACTAATTTTCAGTTACTATTTTTAATTACTACTTATATTAATATTTTTAAGTATGATTTTTTTATATTATTATATTATTGTCTTTATTCTCAATTATCACTTCAATACTATTATTGTCACTGTTGTTGATTATCTTGTTATTATTTCCTGGGATTGATGTCGATAACTTCTACCTTCGTTGTATTTGAGAAGGTCCAGCTCCTGTGTGTTTCGTTCTCTTCAAAATCCTGAACTTTTGCCTGAGCTGTTTGTCCTGGAAGTCCTCCTGCGTAAAGGCTGGAAGTTGGGTCAAGCATTAGCCAGGAACCGTATTCATCAGTCAGGTAATTTACGTCAACGTTTCCGTAATAAGCTCTAATCCCTTTGACTGCGGCTTCGATTTCACTCGTTTCATTGCCTATATAGACAGCTGCAAAAGCATGGGTATCTGTCAGGTAAACTCGAGTTGTACCTCCTACGGCTTCGAGCATGGATGAGAGGAGAATTGCCTGGTCTTCGCAGTCTCCTGCACCTACCTTCAGAGTAACATTTGCAGACTCCCATACATCATTACCTCTCGGATCGCTGACGTATTCGATATTCTCTTTTACCATATCAAAGAGGGCACAGACCTGATAAATATTATAAGCTCCGGGATATGATCTGGCCACTTCAGCTGCCTCATTCCTTACCTCAGGTTCTGCCGGCTCTACCAGTCGGTTTATGGTTTCAAAGTAATAAGCAGGATTATGTCTGTATTTCGGGGCAATTTTTTCATGCATAGGCTTCAGATTTGCCGTGAACCCGTCAAGGAAATATGGCTTGTACTTGTGCCATTTCCCTTCCGAGGTCTCGGCAAGTAGCCAGAGGACTATATTGAAGGTAGCTTTTTCTTCTTCAGGCACTTTAACCGCAATTACTCCCAGAACCTTCTCTTCGCCTGGGGCAATCAAAGATCCGCAATCTTCAGAATATATCTTTTTTTCTGAAGCATTAACCGAAACCCCGTATCTGTCAATAAATATTGAATTTCGGCCTTCATTTTTAATGCTGACTTTAATATAGCTTATTCCTCCCTGGAAAAAATCTGAAGTTTGATAATTACTGCTCAGGGAAAATCCAGGCTGTAGGGGGGTTCTCAAAATAGGGGTAAGCTCGCTTTTCTGGAGGGAGTATCCGGGTATTGCCGGAAATGTAAATAAAGTCGGTTGAGGTATGAAAACTTCTTCCTGGCCTTCATCCGAGTTTAACCCAAGGTAGCTTTTTAAATCGACTGTGAATATTTTCATTGAATCTAGAAATAAAGATCCGGTCATTGTTATCAGTACAAGGCATATGCAGAAAATTGCAATCTTCGAGGCTGCTGTTTTTTCTGATACTTCAGTTTCCTTCATTTGCGCCCTCCTGAATAAAATATATGCAGAATATCTTCCTGGCCGGTGGAAAACCTCTGCAGACTTCTTCTGTCTATTTCTCTTTAATGCAGCTTCTAACAATGCATTTTAAATCTCTGGATGACTTCCAGGCACTTAAACAAGCTTAAGATCCCGCGTGATTTTATCTATAAGCTCCTGTTTTGCAGGTCCGATTCCAAGAACAGTTACTGTACCAGGAGGGATTTCTGTAAGTCCGGCATCCTGTATTAGAGCTGTTGGAAGTCCTTCTCTTCTTGCCTTCTCCTTAAGTTCATAAAGGTCTTTAAGAGTAGGGACTTTGAGGACAACTTTTTTCTGCCCTCCTTCTTTCCATTTTTCAAGGTCTCCTTTACTTGCCCATTCAGCTGCAGAAATGGCAGCATGAGCTACCTGTACTGCAAACTTGCCTTTGGAAAGTTTCAGATCATCCCTGGTAACTATACACTGTTTGTATTCACTCATTCTTTGCCTCGGGCTTATTCAAGGTCAGCTTATATCTTAAACGTTTTCAGTATGGATTTTCAGTCCTTTTCACAAATTTTTAGAATTTTTTTCCTTAGTTCTTCGCATTTTCAGTAAGATCCGAAAATTCTTTTATTCAAAATCTTTCTAAAATATAGTCTACTATTTTTCTTCATTATTTATAGTTTTTTTCATAAAGATTCTTGCAGGTATTGAAGGATAATTTCTGCAGTGTTTATTCCCCATGCATCATAAATTCCTTTTCCTGAAGGCGTTCCGTTTACTTCAAGAACTATGGAATCCTGTTGTATGCTGCTACAGTCTTTATCTTTTTCTTTATTATGATCTTTTATAAAACTTTCTATAATATCAACGCCTGCGAATGCTGTACCTATAGCAAGGGAAGTCTTTTCCGCAGTTTCTTTTTGCTCTGAGGTAAGAACACATCGGTCTGCGCTTCCTCCCTGACTGAGATTATTTACCCAGGAACCTGCTGCAGCTTTCCGATAAATTGCACCTACTGCAGTGCCGTCAACAACAAAAACCCTAATATCCCTTCCCGGGTTTTCTATAAATTCCTGAATATACAGCACTCCCCTTTCTTCAAGTAACTTTTCAAGTTCTGCTTCAAGGGATAAGGACTCGACTTTTCTGTCCGAAAATTGCATTTTCCCATCTATGATCCTTGCAATATCCTTTCCCTTATATCCGAAAACAGGTTTTATGACTGAATCCCCTAGCCTTGTTACAACTTTGAGGGCAACTTTCAGGTCCTGAACTGCTATGGTCTCGGGTACGGGAACTCCGGCTTTCCTGAGGAGGTAAGAAGCATGATATTTGTTTGCCGCGTTTCGGATAGCCTCAGGGGAGTTGATAACCGGAATCCCCTCAGCTTCAAGTTCCCTGAGAATATCAAACCTGAAAGATACTCCTTCAAACGCCCCTGCACCCACATCCCTCACAATAATGGCATCAAGGTCTGAGAGTGAAATTTCTCCTGCTTTAAAATGAACTTTTGATCCCGAATTTCTTGATTTTATGCTGACCTCTGCAGTCCTGAGATCCAGAACAAAAGGGGAAAAACCTTTTTCCTTCGCTGCAGTGACAAGCGCCCGAGCTGTCCAGTCTTCGGGATCAGTGATTATTATCCCTACTTTTTTCATAAAGTATGATCTCATGTTTTCCAGATCAATTTTACGATAAGGGTCAATAAAACTTATTATGAAGTCAACAAAAAATGGAATCAAATTTTCTATGAGAAGCTGTAGAGAATATCCGACTTTTTCACTATGTATATGCAAACAGATAATAATTTTTCAATAATTATGTTTTGAGATTATCTTCATTTCTCCATTTTTCTTCATTCAGAGGCTTGTTCTTCAAGGACTTCAAGTCCCTGCCTTTTACGATAATCATTGATCGCTCTATGGATAGCTTCTCTGGAGACGACTGAACACTCCAGTTTTCCTGGAGGCAGGCCTTCAAGAGCCTCAGCAACGGCTTCGTTTGTAAGTTCCCATGCCTCTTTGAGGGTTTTGCCTTTTATCATTTCTGTTGCCATGCTGCTGGATGCAATTGCAGCTGCACAACCGAAGGTCTTGAATTTTACATCCTCAACCCGGCCATCCCGGATTTTCAGGAAAATTTTCATATGGTCACCATGAGGATTTCCGGCTTCTCCAATTCCATCTGCACTATCAATTTCCCCTACATTTCTCGGGTTCATGAAATGGTCCATGACTTTTTTATTATACGTAAAAACTCCCCCATATTTCTGTATTTTGACCCATATTTTTATATTTTAACTTGTTATTTCTAGCTGATTTTTACCATTCCATCTCAGATTCTTATTTTTCCAACCCAGGATGCTTATCTGTTAAATACATCTTTTACGTGCTACTCAAAATTTCTCTATTCTATTGCTTTTCTTTATTTTTCACATGCAGTTGCGGGTTTATAAAATGGAGACATGGCTCTCAGCTTTCCGACAGTTCCAGGCAATACTTCCAGGACATAATCGATATCCTCATCGGAATTTGCATCCCCAAGAGTCAGACGAAGGGATCCCTGAGCTATTTCAGGAAGCAGACCTATCGCTCTCAATACATGTGAAGGTTCAAGAGATCCGGAAGAGCAGGCGCTGCCTGTGGAGCAGCAGATTCCCATCTGATCGAGCATGAGAAGTAAGGATTCTCCTTCTATATACTCAAAACTGAAATTCAGATTCCCAACCAGGCGCTTTTCCGGATGTCCGTTTAACCTGCAGTGGGGAATTTCCAGAACTCCGGAAAGGAGACGGTCCCTCATTCTTCTTATTTTTTCATTGTGCACTTTGATATTTGCCGTTGCAAGTTCGATTGCCTTTCCCATCCCCACTATACCTGCAACATTCTCGGTCCCTGCTCGTTTTTTTCTCTCCTGGCCGCCTCCATGCATGTAATTGTGTATCTCTGTTCCTTGCCTGATATAGATGGCTCCAATCCCTTTTGGTCCGTAGAACTTATGAGCGGAAAGTGAAAGCATATCCACATTTCTGTGAATACTTTTCATCTCCAGGGGAACTGCACCTATTACCTGTACAGCGTCGGTATGGAATGGTACATCGTGCTTCTCTGCTATCTCCTCTATTTCCTGAATAGGTTCTATGGTGCCGATTTCATTATTAGCATACATGACCGATATTAAAATAGTGTCCTTCCGGATTGCAGTTTCCAGCTCGGCAGGGTCTATAAGCCCATATTTATCTACGGAAAGATAGGTTACATCAAAGCCCTGTGTTTCCAGATACTCGCAGGGGTAAAGTAC
Source organism: uncultured Methanosarcinaceae archaeon (assembly GCA_963847185.1). Taxonomy (GTDB): domain Archaea; phylum Halobacteriota; class Methanosarcinia; order Methanosarcinales; family Methanosarcinaceae; genus Methanosarcina. The sequence continues at coordinate 50,961 of CAWJYV010000005.1, forward strand.
AGCATGGTGCTCTATTGGTGTAGTGATGATATGTTTTCCTTTCCTTCTTCTGGCAAAGGCTGTCCCTTTGACAGCCCAGTTATCGGACTCGGTTCCTCCTGAAGTAAAATATATCTCTTCAGAGTTAGCTCCAAGAGCCTTTGCTAATTGCTCACGGGCTGCTTCCACTGCCTCTTTGCTTTCTCTGCCTATTGAATATAAAGAAGATGGATTTCCGAAATGCTCTTTCACAAAGGGCAGCATAGCTTCAGCCACTTCAGGTTTTGTAAAGGTGGTTGCTGCGTGATCCATGTAAACGAAATGCTTTTCTCCCATCTGAACCCCCATAGAAAATAGGAGTTGGCGAGATATGAATTTATTGTGATTAACTAATGTGATTAACTATTTGCCTTCTATCCTGAATGCTAAAGCCTGTAAAATAGACGATTTTTTGGTATCGGGAAAGTTATTTATGTGGTTGTTATGTAGTCCCGTTTCAATTAAATGGAGAAAAAAGACTTTGCTAAGGCAATTTTCGATTATTCTGGGCATATAATTTCTGGGAGAATTGATACAGAAAATATTGGGGTTGCCAATACCGGGTAATGTCATAGGAATGCTCCTGCTTTTCTTCGGATTATATACAGGAATAATTAAACTCGAGATGATAAATAGAATTAGTGACTTTTTACTTGAGAATCTGGCTTTTTTCTTTCTTCCTGCAGCAGTAAGCCTTATGACCTCTTTTGTCCTGCTTGAGGGAAAATGGACTTCAATTCTTGAAATTTCCCTTATCTCTACTGTAATAATCCTGGTTGTAACAGGGATTACAGTAGAAATTGTAAAAAAACTAATGAATAGAAATTCAGAAATAGGCTGCAGCAGGAAAGGCGAAACTCATTTGAGTGAAGCTCAAAAAGAACCCAAGAAAGAGTCAAAAAAGGTACACGTTTGAGAAAGCGAAGGAAAAGTGGTGAACTGAATTGAATATGGATTTTTTGAGTGAGTTTCTTAATACCACTTTGTTCGGGATTTTACTTTCTTTAGTAGCTTTTCAGATAGGTACCCTGGCGTATAAGAAAATCCGGTTTTCTGCCCTTAATCCTCTACTTGTAGCCTCTGTTCTTGTCATAATCTTTTTACTTATTTTCAAGATAGATTTTGAGGCCTATAATCTTGGAGGGGACTATATTTCCTTTTTTCTCGGGCCTTCAACTGTAGTCCTTGCAGTGCCCCTTTATAAAAAGATCCAGTTGCTGAAGAGTAATGTTCTTCCAATTCTTGCAGGTATAAGTGCAGGCTGTGTAGCGGGAATTTCAAGTATTTTAATCCTTTCCAGGCTTTTAGGGCTTGATGAGGTTATATCCAAGTCTTTGGTTCCTAAATCAGTAACCACACCTATTGGAATTGAAGTTTCAAAACAAATAGGGGGCCTGCCTGCAGTAACAGTCGCTGCAATAGTAATTACAGGAATCATAGGTGCTGTCCTTGGTCCAGCCATCTGCCGCTTTTTCCGTATAAAAGACGAGGTCGCGGTAGGGATTGCAATAGGTACAGCATCCCATGCTCTAGGAACAACAAGAGCAATAGAACTTGGAGATACAGAAGGAGCAATGAGCGGGCTTGCAATCGGGGTAGCAGGCTTAATTACGGTATTTTTTGTTCCTTTACTGCTTTATCTGTTCAATTCAATCTGAAAATTAAATTAGAAAAACAGAAAAATTCGAGTAGAAATCCTGGTAGTGGGAGTAAGTTATTGAAATCTGCAAGCATAAGAATCTCTACATTTTCCCAATGTGCAGGAATATACTCACTTTTTCGGACTTGATCAATAACTCATACCCACGACCGAAATCCTGATTAACTAAATAACTCTGAATTAAGCTTCTTGAGATCATCTAAAATTTGTATGCATCCTCATCTGATAATGGCCTGACTCTAGTTTTTTTCTTATGATTTCCTTTGCTATTCTCACATAGATTTTCCGAATCTGAGGTATGAGCATGGAAAAACCTATAATATCGGTCAGAATGCCAGGAGTTATGAGGGCAAAGCTTCCTATTAATACAAAGAGTCCATGCAGGAGTTCGTTTCCTGGCACACGCCCCTGACTGGTTGCTTCCTGAATATGGCGGAGCACGAGCAGGCCCTGGTTCTTTACCATGTAGGCTCCCAGGCTTGCAGTAATAAGGATAATGAGTACAGTGTTAAACGCTCCTATTATCCCTCCGATTTTTATGAGCAGATAAAGTTCGACAAAGGGAACAATAAGGAAAACGGAAAAGAGCTTAAGAAACATGCTGGTCATTTTCAGAACTTCAGATCTTTTGGATTATTATGAAAATAAGACATAAGTAGTTTTTACTTTCAACCAACCTACCATTTAGTTAAATCTTCTATCAGTTAACTCTTCTATGGTAGATGATGCAATATGAATATATATGACTATCATATAATAACATTCTTCCTAAATTTGAGAGTCTTATAAGCGAATTGTAAGTTCGTTTTTTCCCCCTCACTCCCAATAAGGGCAACCATTCTCCTTTTTTCCCTCCTTTCAAAAATCCTGGAATCTCCTTTCGGAAAAGCAAGAAACCAACATTACTGGATTTTCTCCAGCGCTGTCTTCCATTTTAAGCACCGTATTCCTTACTAACGTTTAGGTAACTAACCTTTTCTTCTTCCTTCAAGACTTTCGTACCATACAGCATCTGTACAAATGCCTTTAGCTCGGTCTCAGACTTCCGAGGAATCACGACCGATGGCCAGCAATCCTCTGGACCGTGGTAAGCAACTCCATTGTAAGCCCCTAATTCGTACTCAGGGAATACGCAAGGGGAATCATCTTTCAACTTGTAATTTCCAGAGTCTCTATAAAGAGGATCGACATTATATACAGACTGTAAGGTAACGCCGTAGTGGTTGGCTGTTTTATTTCCATACTGGCAATTTTCAATGCATTCGATCGTGTTTCTTGTGCCTGTTAGGTTTGCAATACCCGTTCCTGATTTAGTGCCCTTACAAAAGCTCTCGTTAGTTCCGGTAATAATATTTCGTCTGACTGTAGTTTTCATTCCTGTCAGAGATGACCTACTTTTCCAACCGGAAGCTACTATAGCATATCCGTAACACTCGTCAAAAGTGTTATACTCGATCAGGCAGTCAAATCCGTCGTGTGTTATACCTCCTACATCAGGAGTCTTAACCGAGGCAGGCTCTTTCCCACATTCCAAAAATAGGTTATTTCGAACAGTTACAAGCCCATTACCCGGAACTGTGCCTATTATCCAGATGGCAGGTCCCCAGGTCCCAAAAATTTCGTTGTTATACACTTCAATGTCAGAAGACGTCCTATTTTTGGCGGTTGATTGAATCTGGATAGCTGGCCCGGTATCTATCCCGGTATCACCGTTCAAAACACAATCATGTATTTTTATATTCTTTGAGGATCTGGTCCGGACTGCAGCGTTTACGGCCATATCAATCTTAAGATTGCAGACTTCTCCACCATGCACACCTGCCAAACATACAACATCATGCCCTCCTCGCTTGCCTTTGATATTCCAAATTTTGATATTCGTGCCGCCTTCAATCCTGGCAAAATCCCCTAGATTGTTGTTAGCTTCACAGTCATGGATACAAATATCAGTTGCATTTGAGGTTTGTACATTGCTAATATCTCCGGGACAAAGGGGACCTATAAAATTATGATAGCCATTTCCCCAATTACCCGCAGCGTTTGGATGTTCACGGTTTTTTGTAGGAACGCATTTCTGATTCTCTCTATTTCCTTCAAAAATTACATTGTGCAGGTCCCAACCTGCCGCACCTTTCGATAATTTTGATCCAATGAGTGGGATCTGTTCACCAAATATCGAAGTAGATACATTTTCCTGTAGTTCAAAAGTTGAGTTTTTCCCGTCGAGCTCAAAATAATTCCAGAATCGGATACGGGAGTTTACGAGAACATGAGTAGTATCTGAAAAAATAAATTTTGCTGGCGTATTTCCCACGTTGTCAATTAGCTTCTGTAATTTTATAGAGTCATCAACAGAGGAACCTATAGTTATTGTTTGCATCATCTCAGAACTCCTATCTTTTATTATCTTTTATTAATTGTATATGTGTAACTGTATGTTAGTGCATTCCTATAAAAATTATATCATTTGTCTAAAACACGTCATAAAAGAAGGAAAAAGGAACTTGGAAATAAACGGAATACTGTATGTTAGTACATTCCTATAAAAATTATATCATTTGTCTAAAACACGTCATAAAAGAAGGAAAAAGGAACTTGGAAATAAACGGAATGAACTTTTCGGAAGTATCAAATAATGAAAAATTAAATTTCGAGAGACATCTCCCAAAAAGATGGAGTATATTTCTTGCCACCAGCCCGGTTTATCGGAAATAGTTTAGTATTCTTTAAACAAACTTCGAGCTGATCCTAAAATTCAAAAATTACTTCTTTGAATACCAATTTTGAAATATTTAACTGAGCTGCTGGTCAGGAAAGTAATTCTAAAACTTGTAAAGTTAGGACTAAAAATTAGTTCTGGGATAGGCTCTTCCTTAATATAGAGTTGCAGACGGATTAACTTTTGGGGATTATGGAACACTTCAGGCAGTTGCGCGCACATTTCTCTTTTTGTTTCATTGGTCAATATAATGAAAGTTGTTAATTGGAATTTGGGTTCCATGAGGAGTAGCTTTATGGGTCCGGAAATGCTGATCAAAATATATATGCATTTATATAATGACGAGAATGATTGATTACCGGGGAATAATACAATGAACGTTTATACTAGGTTATCTACAGACACACAATCAAGAACACTTGTTAATGCAACTCCTGAAGAAATTGAGGATACTAAGAAAGAATTAGAAGAAGCAACCTGAAAAACCCCGACGAAAAATGGGCTATGATGACTGGTTAGAATTTAAAATATAAAACTTATTATTGTTCTTGCAGTTTTAGGAGTCGAATTGACCCCTGATATTATTACGCGGGTGTAAGTGATTGGACAACATAAAGTCCAGAAAGAAGGAATAAAAGGAAGAAATGAAAGGAAAAGACCACTAAATAACTAACCATTCCCTTGCTGCAATTTTCTTTTTCTATTTATGGATTACAAAAAGCCTGGAATTTGTCCCACTGGCTAAGTTTAGGCTGGAGCTATCCCCCTGCATCTTCTTGTAACTCCAGACTTTGATAACTGGAGCAATGCAACAAAAGCCCGGGGATCATTTAGGATCATCTGGAAAACGCTCAGAAATACAGATTACCGGGAAATTTTACACAACTATGTGGGATCCTTTCACCCTGGTGTGTTTCGTTGCAGTTCCTCTACATTTTTACAGGTTTGAATTGTGAATGGGGCTCTAGTGGGAATTGTTTGTATGATAGAGGTTCATATAGTAGGAGAGAAAATATCTTTAGGGTGATGGGAAATGTCATTTTCAAAAATCCTCCGAGATGCAGATATCAGAATGATGGAGAGACATGGACATATAAGTTCAACTGAAGCAAAAGTCAGAACTCGAAAGCGAGATATGAAGGAAATGAAGATGAGGTCCTTGTGTTTTGCCATCCTGCTTATGGGGGTTGCCGCTGAGGGGATGTATTTTGGAGTTCACGTTTATCTGGTGGCTGGAATTGCATTTTATTTACTGTTAAGGGATGTTTATTCTACTTGGATGAAACTTACGGAGATGGATACTGAAATCAAATATCTTGAAGCGGGGCTTGTGCTGACGAGACGTAAGAGATGGGGGTAAAAATGAAAAAAATAACAGAAAAAATATTACAAGAATGAAAAAATAAAAATCATAAAATATAAATACAACTTCTTAACATTAAGTATAACTGTGTGTAGAGAGGACAAGAAGATTTGAGTTTTTTATTGGCTTTTAGTGATAATCTTATCTCTAAATGTTATTTTATCTCTTTTAAAGCCTTTAAAAAGGAATTACTAGCCTTGTATGTATTTATTTGTTGAATCCCGCCCGATTGCCACATTAGGCGGGATTCTTTTGCCAACTTTTAAACAACGAGTCGAGTAATATCTGTTAAAATATATAAATATTCCTGCCGACTGATTGGTACGTTTATACAAATCGATTTCTTTTCAGTATTTATATTCAAAGTTGAAAATTTAGCTACAATATTTACTATAATTTACAACAATTTCGAAATCGCACCTCGATTTGAAAGAAAATGATTTCACCATACATTCAAATTGGTCATCCCTGAATATATATATATTTATTTTAACATATTCTCTTTGGGTGGGTGGGAGTGAGTCAATGAAAACTGCAAGCATAAGAATCTCTCTACATTTTTCCCAATATAAGGAAAATATACTCACTTTTTCGGACTTGACCAATAACTCATACCCAAGAGCTAATTTTGTTAGTAGCACTAGATTAGCTATTATAAAGTTTAGCTACTGCTAAAGGATTAAATTTTAAAGCCAGCAATTTAAAGTTTACAATTTGAAGCTGGGCAATGAAAAAGCTTCCATATCGTATTAACTTTTAATTTACCATATTTGGCTTATTTTCTCTTCTTATTCTATTTATATTCTTAACTTCGAATTATTTACGATACTTTTTAATTATATCTATTTCTTCCTTCCTTAAAGGCAAGATAATATTATCAATATTTTATAAATAATGATATATTTTAATTGAATTTCTTCTTTTAACTCGTTTGTTTTTTCTCCTGAAAATTCTCCTTTGTCAGAAAGTTTTTGTTATTTAATGAATATATCTTTTCCATTTAATGGTATACAGGGATAACCTGTTATACGATTAATATAATCCTATATTCGATATCTAACGCACTATTGAAAAACTAACGTTATATTTTATATTTTATGAAATACTAACGCACTAATATATCCTATTAGATGTAAAATATAGTCCGGATGTTACACTGATAGTTTCACCTGTCTCCCTAAAAATATAAAATTTATTTTTCTGAGGTGCCGGATAATGGATTTCGATGCGATCGACGATTTTATATACAATATTGTCGGGATAATAGGATCAGACCAGAAAAAACTGTGCAATGCAGTTGACTTTGCTCTGGAATATTCGGAAAAAAATTCCTTTTCTCCCAAAACATTGCTTGATATCTCCAATGCATGTAAGCAGCAGAGAATGCTTATGGAAGAATATGTTTTTGCAAAAGCCTGCTTTATAAAGGCTTCCGGAAAGCTCCATGAAGAAGCCTGCTTCGCTATGGGTACTGCGGCCCATGTGCTGGGCTTTTCCTTAGAAGCTGAGGCAAGCTATCTGGAAGTTTTAAAAGAAAATCCGAATAATGGAGATGCCAGATGTGCATATTCAGAGCTTCTAATAGAACTTGGAAAGATCCAGGAAGCTGAAAATGAATATAAAAAGGTACTTGAAGTCTCTTCAATGCACGCAAAGGCAAATTCCGGATATGCTTATCTCTTGGCTGAATACGGTTATGTAAGAGAAGCAGAAGAATGTTACTTAAAGGCGCTTGCAGTTGATCCTGATTATGTTCCTGCCAGAGGGGGGTACGCAAACCTGCTCTTTGAACTTGGAAGACTCAGGGATTCCGAAAAGGAATACAGAAGTGCAATAGAATTGGATCCTGAAGACCCAAGTCTTCACCACAACTATGGAGTTTTGTTATCTTTCCTTGGACGTTCCTCAGAAGCTGAAGTTGAGTACAGAACAGCTCTTTCCCTTAACCCGAGGCACAGGCGGACTCTCTTTAACTATGGAAACCTTCTTGCAAGAGAAGGAAGGGTCTCAGAAGCCGAGATACAATATATGGAAGCTCTTGCTATTGACCAGAATGATGCAAAAGTCCATTCCAATTATGCCAACCTCCTGGCTCGCTTTGGGAGACGGTACGAAGCTGAAATGGAATACAAAAAAGCTCTCAAGCTGGATCCCGAAAGTGCTGAGGGGCATTATAGCTATGGAAACCTTCTTTCGGAAATGGGGAGACTCTCCGAATCCGAAGAGGAATATCAGAAAGCTCTTGTCCTAAATCCCTACTATCCTCCTCTACATTACAGCTACGGCTTGCTTTTGAGAAAAATGAGGCGCTTTGACGAAGCTAAAAATCAGTATATGAAAGCCATGCAGCTTGATCCTGATATCGGAAGCAAAATGACAGAAACCTGGATTATTCTAGATTAAATCCATCATCTTGGTTGTCAGGTTTCCTGCATAATCCAGCATCCATATTTGGCTACTTCTTTTATTATTTTTATTATTCTCATCAGATAGAGATACATATAGGGTTTTCACAAGAAACGACGGTTAATATAATTATCTATCCTTTTTTGCAAGTATTTACGTTCTTTTTTATATCTCTTGATTCCCAAAAATGAAGATTTTCAGCTCTCCATTTTCAAAAAGAGAAAAAGCGGCAGCATTACCGAGCCCTACATAATCAGGGCAAGAAAAAAGGGAAAGCAACTTTCCATCGAACCACCATTTGTATCCCTTTTCAAGGGCCGTATGTCCTCTTACCATTCTCTTTAAATTGTTTACTTCTAAGAAACCATCTACAATATCAGGCCCAAACTCCTTTACTGTGGAGCCCCTAATGGAATTGGTAAGTCCAGGATGTTTTGAGGGATCGTTCCATAGATACGGAAAAGGTTCTTCCTTTCTGATGGCATCAATGCTCTCTATCCCGTTAATTCCTCCATGCACACAGAAGGTATGCCCTGAAAGTACTGCAGCTATTGGCATCTTCTCGTATGTCAGGCTGATTCTTATGAGAAAACTCTCATCGTAGCCTATTTCCTCAAAAAAGCCGTAGTAGATATTCATATCTGCACTTTCATGGTTCCCTCTAAGCAGGAAAATATTTTCGGGATCCTCAATTTTTAGTTGAAAAAGCCTCAAAAGGACTTCAGTTCCCTCCAGTCCCCTATCTACATAATCCCCCAGAAAGAGAATGTTCTTACAGTTCATTTCCTCTCTCATTTTTATCACAAACTCAAGGGTCTGAAAATCCCCGTGAATATCTCCGACAAGCATTATCGGCTCAGTATTAATTCTAAGCACTGGAGGCTCTGACTCTAAAATACTGTCTATTTTAGGAAGAAGGAGTAGCAATTCTTCTTTTGCAGTAGTTTTCTTAGAGTTCTCTTCTTCTCCTACTTCTCCTTTTAATCCCACGAGGTCACCTCTTTAAATTCGATTACGCAAACCGGTTTACAAAACTTCTTTTATTAAGAGGGAATTTTATATGATAAGCCTTTCTGAAGTCGATACAGAAAGAGAAAGTTCGGAGAAAAAACATTGTGACAGCACCCGATACGCCGTTCTATACTATTTTACTCCGTACTTTAACCAGATCTTATAATCTTCAAGGTTCATAAGTTTTTAAAGAAGGAATATAATGTGAAATAATGTGAACGTCTGAAATTAAGTATCGAGAAACTAAAATCCAGAAATAAAAGCAAATGGAACTGTAATTCAACAATTTAGCGGAAGTGTGGAAAATTGGAACTTGATATCAATGAACAGGATCCTGAAGATATGGATCTGACCGATGTCGTGATTGAATATGATGAGCTTGTTTCTGCAATATCTGTTCTGGAAAAGCGGCGAGAGCAGTTGAGAACCAGCATACTGAACGCTTTCACGGAAAAAGGTATTGATGTACTTAGAGTAGGAAATGTTGAACTCAGAAAGCGAAAGACGGATTGGAAACTCTGGCGTATTCACAGATTAAAAGCTTATCTTATGAAGAGAGAACTCTGGGATATGGTCGAATCAATTGACAGGAAAATGCTGAGTAAACTTATAGAAAAAGGAATTTTGACTGAAGATGAACTTAAAGGCATGTATGATGTGGAAACAAGATATAGTTTACATGTAGATAGAGTCTAATCTTGGATATGTCTTTTTAGATAATATGGATAGATCTAACGTGTGGATAGAGTATAACTGAGTGTAAATTAAAAGATATATACAGGGGAGTAGTCCATCAATAGAGCTTGAAATACATAGTTACCAGGGGGTTTAGTTTTGAGAATCGATATCTTGCAAGTTTTTATGTAGTTATTATTGTTTAGTAATGAGATCTCTTTTTGAATTTATTCAACTAATTTAGTACGGCTAATTATTTATATCCGGTAGAGCAGATTCATCTTAAAGGCAAATTTCAGGAGGTTTTATACATGGAGATTGATGCCGTAGACAAGCTTGTTTTTAGCATAATCGAACAGGTTGCAGCCGATAATTGTGACCTTGATGAGGTCACTGAGTTTGCCGTCTCTTATTCAAAAGAACACTCGCTTTCCAGGGAGATTCTTCTGAAAATACTCCATATTTTTGACAAAGAAAAGATGTACAGGGAAAAATATGTAATTTCCCGGACCTGTGCTTCTCTGTTTTCAGGAGAAACAAAAGAAGAGTTCCTTATAGAAGCAGGTAAAACAGCCTCTTTGCTTGGACTTAAAGAAGTGGCCTGCAGGAGATTTGAAGAGACACTGGCGAGAAACCCGAAAAATATCGAAGCCCTTTCAGGATACGGAGTTGCCCTTGCCAAAATGGGAAAGCTGGATTCTTCAAGGATTCAATTTGGGAAGGCCCTGGAACTTAATCCTTACCATGTTGAGACTCTCTGCAATTACGGATGCCTGCTTTTTGGTCTCAAAAGAATTGACGAAGCTGAAGAAATGTATAGAAAAGCTCTGATCTTTGATTCAAAAAATGTGGAAGCCCACTGCAAGTATGGGATTCTTCTTTCCAAAAAAGGGGAAAAAACCGGAGCTAATTATCACTTCGTCCAGGCTCTCGAACTTGACCCTAAACATGTCGAATCTAATTTTCAATATGCTCGTCTTCTGGAAGAAAAAGGAGAGCCCTATGAGGCTGAAAGATATTACATCGTAGCTCTCAAAGCAGAACCTGAGAATCCAAAACCTCATCTGTTTTATGCCCGCCTGCTTGCAGAGCACGGGATTGTTTACGGAGCCGGCGTACACTTCAAGTATGCTCTTAGGCTTAACCCTGGCGATATAGAAGCTCACTGTGAGTATGCCAGATTGCTTGCCAGGTTTGGGCACAGGCACGAAGCCGAGATCCAGTACAAAAAAGCCCTTGAACTTGACCCGGGGCATTTCGGAACCCTCTGCGAGTACGGGGATTTATTACAAGAAAAAGGGCAATACGCACGAGCCGAAGAAATATACAGGCAAGCTGAATTCTTTAAACGGCAAGCCTGAAAGATTAATAAGGTCTTATCAGTAAAGCCTTACAGGCTCAATTCCCATTTTTTCCATCAAGCAGGCAGGAATATCCAGCACATGCAGGACCGAATCGATTACTATCCCATCGGAACTTGCCACAATCAAGTTATTATCAGGGTTTTTGCCGGCTGTTTTCAGATCAAAATCAGCGGTTTTTGAAGTTCTGGCTTCGCCTGAGATTCCTTTTTCTTTCATTTTTCGGCGGATAAATCCTGTAAGTTCTCCACTTCTGCTTATCTGAGCGTCGAGGAGAAAAGTAACTGATTTAGGGTGAGATTCAGAAAGAAAACTAAGAACTGAATCCAGAGCTTCCTCAATGTCTTCAGCCTGTTTTGCTTTGCTGAAATAATAACGAGTATCTCTTATATAGCCGTCATCACAGAACCACATAGATTCTTTTTTTAAAAGACTGTCCACACTAAGAAGAACATTGTACCCGTCAAGAAAAATGTCTCTATCCTTAATGCCTGTGCAGGTTACTTTTTTTCTGATCCTGGTAACTACTTTATCAGGAGGCATGATTATTCTTGTTAGGATATGTCGCTCTTCTGCACTGAGCTGGGCATGGTCAGCCACGAAGCGGATAGTTGCAAATTTTGGATATCCCCATCGGAGTATGCTCCTTATATCCCGAGCAGGCTTTAGCAATTTCTCTTTCAGATTAAAGCTGGAAGGATTAGTGGAACTTTCATGTGGGTCTATCATACATAAGTCTCTCCTTTTAAGAAGGAAGTTCTTTAAATGAGTGAAGGGATATGTTATATACGTATTTAAGCAATTAAAAATGGTAACATGTGACTGCTGGCAGTCTACTTGATTCTAGCAGTTTTTATTTCGGTTTTGTTCAAATTTAAGGTAGGTTCTCAGCTACAAGCCATTATGGCTCAGGCTGGAGGTTTATGTTATGGAAGTATTGTGGTTGACTCAGGAAGAAGTAAAATCTGTTATGGATATGCATTCTGATATGCAGGTTGTTGAGAGCGCTTTCAGGCAGCATGGACTTGGTAAGGTTCAGATGCCTCCCAAATCTTATCTTTACTATACTTCTTACAATGGAGACCTCAGAACAATGCCTGCATATCTTGAAGAAGAGGATATCACTGGAGTGAAAATTGTAAATGTCCACCCCGGAAACCCGGCTCGCGGTCTTCCTACTGTAATGGCATTAATTGTTCTTATTTCTCCTGAAACAGGTGCACCTGTGGCAATTATGGACGGAACCTATCTTACCGATATCCGGACAGGAGCTGCAGGAGGAATTGCCGCAAAATACCTTGCAAGAAAGGATTCAAAAATTATCGGTATGGTTGGAACTGGAAATCAAGCAAAGACTCAGCTTGCAGCTCTCTGTGAGGTTTTTGAGCCTGAACTTGTGAAAATCACTTCCAGGACGAAAGCAAGCTCTAATCAGTTTATTCAGGAAATGGCAGATATCACACCTTGCGAAATCCAATCAAAAGACAAAGTTGAGGATGTCTGCGATTGTGATATTCTTGTAACAACCACTCCCACCCGTAAGCCGATTGTAAAGGTTCAGTGGATTAAAGAAGGTACTCACATTAATGCAATAGGAGCCGATGCGGTGGGAAAAGAAGAACTTGATCCTGAGCTTCTCATCCGCTCCAAGATTGTTGTCGATGATATTGTTCAGGCTCTTCATTCGGGAGAAGTAAATGTTCCTCTTTCCAAGCATTACATCTCGGAAAATGATATCCATGCTCAGCTTGGAGAAGTAATTACTGGCCTGAAACCCGGCAGGACAAGTGAAGAGGAAATTACGATCTTTGATTCCACTGGTCTGGCTATTCAGGACGTTGCAAGTGCACATCTGGTTTATGAGAGGGCCGTTGATAAGGGACTTGGCAAGCAGGTCCGGATGTTTTAAAACATATTTTTTCTTTAAGTCAACCTTAAATTTTTTATTATTCTCTCGATTCTTTTATCTTTTCATTTAATTTTAGTTTGTTTCCTTTTTCACTAATTTTCTTCTGTTTTTTTTCTCACTTAATTTTCTTATGTTAACTTTTCTATTAACCTTCTTCTGCTTACCTTCTTTCTTTTATTAACTTTTAATTTTACTTACATTAAAGTCTTTAAATCTACATTCTTAAAAATTAGAGCGCTCTAAAAGGTCAGTCGGAATTGTTTTTCAACTTGAACTCTAGGTAACTCAGATAAGGAGAACAAATTCATAACCTATAAATACTTAGTAACAGAACTATAAAACAGTTGAGCGGTTAACTTTTTTGGAGGCATCACCCCTCCCAGAACAAATATACTTTCCCCCCATAGTATAAATCCTCGTTCCAAAATATCCCCCATATTCTCCCCTCAAAGCCGCTCAACATTCTCCTTTTTCATAAACAGGATTTCCTCTAACTTAATCTTTTTTTCTAATGCAGTTCTTATCTTAATAGACTCTATTCCATTGAATTTTTGTTCAGACAAGAGTAAAAATAATTTTGTCAGAAAACAGGTTTTTTCCTTTATTATCTATCCTTTTCTTCAAAACCAGAATCCTGTTCAAAATTAAGATAAATTTCATAATTCATAAATAGTTAGCAGTAAATTATTTTGTATTGAGCGGATTTTGGAGATAATCAATACCCTCCGCGAAAAGTGTACTTTCTCCCCATAATATAGATTTTTTAGTTCCGACTACTCTATCCTTCCCAAAATCCTTCCCAAAATCCGCTCAATATCTTTTTTCAAAAAAGGATTTTTCTCAGGTATCCAGTTAGGAATTTCCTGAGTATCTGATGTTTTTTACATGTTCCGATTTTTGTATTTTTTGAATATTTCAATATTCGTATTTTTTGAAATTCTAATGTCTGTATTTTTCAGATTCCTACTATTTCATAGATTTTCTTCATATCAAGGTTCTGTTCAACCACATTTGCGAGCTCTTCATAGGCGTCATTTTCGGTCATAATTTCTTCAGGCACGTATTCAATTCCTTTTTTCCTGTAGAGATACTGCATAAGGGAGTCTCTTATGCTCCTGTTATCAAAGAGCCCATGCAGATAAGTGCCAATGACCAGGCCTTCTTCGTCAATTGCGCCGTCGTCCCCGAATACACTGCGCTTGGAATCAGTCACACCCATATGGATTTCATATCCTTTAATCTCTTCCCCGTCTATGGGAGCCAGAATCGGGCCGTAAGCGTTTACTTTTTTCGTGACCTGGATAGTTTTCTTTTCGTATGCCCCGAATTTTGTCCCTACATCCAGAAGTCCAAGACCTGCAAATTCTGCTTCTATCCCGTTTTCAACTCCTGAGTCAAAAATAGTTTTACCCAGCATCTGATAGCCGCCGCAGATTCCGAAAATAGGAATTTTTCCTTTAAGCGCCTGAATTTTCTTGTCCATGCCGCTTGCCTTAAGATCCAGCAGGTCATTGACCGTATTTTTTGTTCCGGGGATCATGATCGCATCCGGGTTTCCAAGATCTTCAGTAATATCTACGTAACGGATTTTCGCAAGTCCTTCAAGCGGCTCGAAATCCGTGAAGTTCGAGATTCTGGGCAGGCGAATGACGGCTATTTCTATACTTTTTTCATTTCCCCTGCCTTCTTTATCTCCAAGAGAGACCGAATCTTCTGATGGAATGTGGAGCTTAAAATAAGGAAGAACTCCAAGCACTGGAATTCCGGTTTTGTCTTCGAGCTGTTTCAGGCCCGGCTTCAGGATTTCCAGGTCTCCCCTGAACTTATTTATGACAAATCCTTTGACGTTTTTCCGCACATCCTCGGGCAGAAGCTCAATTGTGCCGTAAAGGCTTGCAAAAACGCCTCCCCTTTCTATATCTCCAACAAGGATTATTGGAGCCTGCGTAAGCCTCGCAGTGCCGACGTTTACAATATCTCTTTCGTATAGATTAATTTCAGCAGCGCCACCTGCTCCTTCCATTACAATTATGTCATGTTCTTTAGATAACCTTTCCAGAGCTCCTTCCAGAACCGCGTTCATCTCTTCAATGGAATCATAGTACTGGCCTGCACTTTTGTCTGCATAAGGTTCCCCGAGTAGAATTATCTGGGAAACACAGTCCCCTTTTGGCTTCAGGAGAACAGGATTCATATCGGCAGTAGGCTCCGTGCCTGCGGCTTTTGCCTGAATTGCCTGGGCAATTCCGATTTCCTTCCCATCTTTCGTAATCCAGGAGTTCAGGCTCATATTCTGAGCTTTGAAGGGGGCAACCCTGTATTTTCTCGACAGGATCCTGCATATGGCAGCTACTACTGAACTTTTCCCTACGTGGGAGGCGGTTCCCAGGATCAAGACGCTTTTCTTTTCCATTTTTACCACAACTTCTGCTCGAACACTTATTTTTAATATTTTTTATAAATTAACTGTGAAATTTTCTTCCACTGGATACAAATCAAGTAAACTTGTTTAGTTTTAATATTTATCTTCTTATACTTCAACTATAGAATAAATACTTTCGGATTCATTGCAGGTTTTGTTTATTTGCTTAAATAAATTCTTCTTTTTCAGTATTTTTCATTTTCCTTAAACTTTGCTTTACTTTTCTCAATATTTTTTTTCTTTCTACGCTTTCATTTTCACTCCTAATTCTGTCAATTATTCCTATTTCTGTCAAATCGTGTCTTTTTACTTCTTTCATACATTCCGGAAAACTAAGCTTTTATCAGGTTGCATTTCTTTTAAATAAGATCAAAACAATCTTTTTGCTATCTAACCGGGGAAAAAAGACAATGAAAGCCGTACTTTTCCTACTAATTTTTTACCTTATATCGGTCTTTCCAGCTTCTGCAGCAGATAGCTTTCCTGCCCGAGAAACAGGTACAGTTCAGATAACCGAACTTTATAGCGACCTTACATCCTTTGACGTTACTCTTTACTCGAATCAGCCAGAGGAGAACCTGAGTCTTGAAGTATTTCTTGTCAGGCCCGAAGGGATGAATAGGGAAACCCTTGAAAAACAGGTGTTTTCAGTAGGCAGTTTATCAACTAATACGAGATTAACCAAGGTTGGTTTCTGGAATATTAACAATCCTGAACGTGGAGCTTATACCATCAGAGTCCGCCTTCTTGCAGAAGAAGAGATCCTTTCAGAAGATAAATACGATTTTGCTTACGCTAGCAATTCTGCTTCCAGACTTCAAGTTAATGACATAGTTTCCAATTCTCAGGGAATTAATATTGCCCTATCTCCCAAAGAAGCCTCACTCTTTGATATTGAGTATATGCTTGTGGATAAATCTAATGTCACTTATGTAGCAAAAGCTGAAAATCTATCCCTTACCAGCGGCCCGGATGTTTTTTCCGCAGCTTGGGGAACTCTTCTTGAAAATAATAAAGAGTATGTGGGTAGAGTAAAGATTCAGGTTTATTCTCCTGAGAAAAAGATCATAGCCTCAACCCAAAACTTCACTGCTAGAGATGATGCCGAGATCACAGATCTCTTTAAGGATGAAACAGGAGCAAGTGCAACTGTTTTCGGGCGTTCTCAGGTGCCTTTTGAAGGAAACCTTATCTTTTCTGTATACGATCTGGATAATAATTCCGAAAAAGGAAATCCCATAATGGTGGAATCTGTGCAGGGAAGAGTTCCAGTGCTGCTGAATAATGACGACGAGACCGTTGAAGTTGCCTGGGGACAGAGACTTCCAGAAGGAATCTACAGACTTGAGATCGAGCTTTTTGGGAATGACGGAGATCTTGTTGAGCGCAGGGAAACTATCTTCGAGTCCGATCTCTCCCAGGTTTCCAATATTAACTCGGTAAACAATTCTACTTCAAAAACCGAGGCTTCAAGTAAAGAAGGAATACCCGGCTTTTCTACGGTGGCCTGGATTTCAGGATTTATCGCTGTTTTTAGCCTTTTAAGAAAGCAAAGTTAAAACCAATTATGAGCCTTAATATATTTGGCAGATACATTAATTCTCGGCTGCAGAATATGAATTTCAGGAACCCGTAAGAGCTTAAAAACAGGGCTGTGAATCCCATGCGTTATGAACTCTTTATCTCTCTCAGGCAGATTCGGGCAAGAAAATTCCAGACTTTTCTCTCAGTGGGAGCAATAGCCCTTGCAGTAATGGTGCTTACGGTTTCTCAGGCTCTGATGGTTGGATTTACCGACGAGCTTTATAACACTACAGTAAATAAACTTCCTCATGTTTCGGTATCTCCTGAAGAAGGCGAAGATTATATTTATCTTTACAGGACCCTTATTGAGGATATCAGTAAAATTGAAGGTGTTACTTCTGTTTCTCCGTTCCTTACAGGAAAAGCTTCCTTCAGGTTTAAAACGAACTCCCGCAATGCTGAGTTGAAAGGTGTAATTCCTTTACAGGAAAATAAGATTAGCTCTATTGAAGCCGATATTGTGGAGGGAGATTTCAGGGAACTTGAGTTATCCAGAAACACCGTTGTAATTGGCTCGAAACTCGCAGATAAACTCGAGATTAATCTGGGAGACTCTGTTGAAGTGTCTTTTCCCAATGCAAAATCTATTTCTCTCAGAGTTGTTGGAATCTTTCACACTGGCTCTCCTCTTGACGAGTCCCTTACTTACACATCCCTGGATACTGCCCAGGAATTCTATGATGTATCTGATGTGGTTAATGGAATTTCTATTAAGCTTGAAGATTTTAATAGGGATAGAGAGATCGCTGCTGAAATCGAGAAAGCAGGTTATAAATCAAAAGGCTGGACAGACGCAAATCCTGCAATCCTTCGTACCATTGCAATCGAAAGCACCTCAAACAACATTGTTCTTGGCCTGATTGTAGTTATTGCTTCTTTTGGGGTAGTTAGCACCCTCAACCTTTCGGTTATCGGTGCAACAAGCCAGATAGGCATGCTCCGCACAATGGGTGCTACGGTTTCGGGTATCCGAACAATTTTTGTGCTTCAAAGCGGTATTCTAGGTTTACTTGGTGCTCTTGCAGGTACTTTAACAGGAGTTGCAGTATCAATGGCAATAGGCCAGTACGAAATTCCAGGCGCCTCATCCGAACTTTATGGAGGTCTTACAACTATTCCAATTATAGTTCGCTTAGGGGATATCCTGTTTATTATTATCTCTGTTTTTTTGCTTAACCTGATTGCTGGAATTTATCCTGCCCAGCAGGCAGCTAAACTGGATCCCGTTAAGGCTATCAGTTCAAAATGAATGCATCGATAATCTACAAAATTTACTCTGGAAAACCCATACCTTACTCTGGAAAACCCATACAATATAATTGAAATAACCGCTTCTATTGAATATTTCAACGTCAATCAATAGCACACCATAATTAAAAATTAATTCCCGGTAATTATATATCGTTTTTTACTGATGATTATATACTTCAGCATAGCGAACACACAACCTTGTGCAGAAATTCTCAATAACTGATCACTGTTGAGAATTTCATTTTCTTATTTTTTGCTCTTTGTGATTAAAATTCAACTATTTCTTTGTATATTTGCCAGCGTCACAATCTATTGTTACGTATCTAACTATGTAATGTTACGTATTTAACTATGTAATTCTCTTTTTCTAATACCTGAAGGAAGTCACTGTAATTATATTTTAACAAATATAATTACATAAATTTTAATTTTTGGTGCCAATACAAATAGTTATATTGATTGATAGATGTTTATAATGTAATGGAGGATAGTAAAGAATACCAGCTTTATCTTGAAGCTCTTGACAACGAAAGATCCGCCTGGGGCCGGAGGACTGCCGTAAAAAGACTTTGTGACTGCAGAAACGAAGAGTCCTTATACTACCTGAATGAACTTGTAGTTGACAGGTATTGTCTGGTACCTGACTGGCTCAAAAGGATTGCAAGAGAGTACTACGTATCTCTTTGTCTCGAATTCTTGTAAATTTTAATTCTTATCTCCAGCTTTCGCAATAGTTTTTTTAAAACAGTTATCGTAGACTCATGAATTAATTACATTATTAAAATCCTATTCTATTTTAAATTCAAATTCAATATCTATAGTTAAAGCACTCGAGATTTATCGCGAAAACGCAGACGTGCAAGATCAAAGCCATTCGAGAAAAATTAACCTCGGAAAATGCGGAAAGCGCAGAAACAACTGTGCCCGAAATCTTTATTTCGCGTTTCGCGTTTTCTGCGGTTTAAACTTTCAGTTAAGAATGGTAATGGATTATTATAGAATCCATGTTCTGCAGTATTTTTTGAAAATCAATAGTTTTCCTGATTGCGTTTTTGGAACCGGTTTAAGTAATTTTTACTCTCACTGGAACTTGGCGAAAATTGAATGATATCGTTTTTTGATCCCTAGAACACCATATAGTTTCTTTCACCTCCTGCTTAAAAATCCAATAAATCCACGTTTTATTGAAAATCGATAGCAGAAAAAATTGTGAATATACGAAAATTTACTGTCGAAAGGGGATAGAAATATAAAAATCGTGGTTTATTAAGTGCCAATTTTTAATATCTGAACTGTAACTTGAAGGTATCTGCCAGTTCAGAAAATAGTCTGCGTCTTTTATTTATAAATCTTATATTCGTAAATGAGGTAATATCCGATTTTGAGACAGATAAGTTCTAACAGATATGGTATCCCGAGAATCGAATTCCCATTGTGTATCTTTTTAAAGCTTTTTTAAATCTGGGCTTTATTTTAAAGTAAAAAGCTGTGGGTTTATATCACAGAGAATCTTATTTAGCTAAAATTTATATGTAATTATCCCAATTCCTTGTAAAATACTAAATTTTACTATATTTCAATATACAGGTTTCTTTATTCATGAATTTTCAATTTCAGTTTTTATTATGTGCTTATCGGAGAGGTAGCAAATGGGAAAAGATAAGGAAAATGTCTTAGGAGGCCCAGTATTAATCTTGCTGGGTATTGGAGCATTATTGGATATTATTTTATTTTATTTTATGTTCAAGTTTGCTGACGAGGAAAACCTGTTTATGGTTCTCTTAACTGCAGCGCTGATAGGGATTATTGCACTGGGGATTGCTAAAGGGCTTGTTTCTGCATCCAGGCGTAACTACAAAAAATAATTGAGTAAAGAACATACGTTGGGTAAAGAAGATTGTTCCTTTTCTCAACAACTCTTTTTCTCTTTAGGTTCTTTTAAATATGTTTTTCTCCGTTATTTTACTCTTGCTGAAAGCTCTCTTATGAAATACTCCAAAATATTTGGATGAAATATATCCTTTTTATCTACTAGATTTTTCCAGTCTTCTTAACTTTTCTTCAGGCTATGTTGCCTGCAGGTGAGTCCTGGAAATAGCAAATAGCTTCGATTCGAGAAATAAGTTATAATAGCATATTTACAATCATAATAAGAACAAAAGGTAAGGAAAAGATAGGAGTTTACTCATGCAGTTGAAGCTGGAACATTTTAACATAAAAATAGGGCAGCACAAAGTGATGTTCAATGTTGCCGATGCGAAAGAAATGGGAGTTCATCCGGGAGATAGGGTCCGCATCCGTGGGCGTGAAAGCATTTCTTCTATTGTTGACACAACTGATGACATGGTCCCTCCTGGCACTCTGGGGGTCTTTTCCGAGGTTTACGAACATTTCCAGGACTGGGAAAAGCCTGTCGAAGTTGTCCCCACACTCCGGTCAAAATCTGCACACGTTATCAAGAAAATAATGAATAAGACCCCTGTTGTGCAGGATGATTTCAAATTACTTGTAAACGATATAGTGGAAGAAAACCTCAGTGACATTGAACTTTCGGCTTTTATAACATCTACTTATATTCACGGGATGACTGATGACGAAGTTGAATGGTTGACAAGGGCTATGATTGAGACTGGAGACCAGATCGAATTTGATACTCATCCTATAATGGACAAGCATTCCATTGGTGGCGTGCCGGGAAACAAAATCTCCCTTCTGGTGGTCCCTATTATTGCTGCAAACGGGCTTTTGATTCCAAAGACAAGTTCCAGGGCAATTACAGGTGCAGGAGGTACTGCAGATCTTATGGAGGTACTCTGCCCTGTTGAATTTAGCTCTCAAGAAGTAAAAGAGATTACCGAAAAAGTTGGAGGTGCCCTTGTCTGGGGCGGAGCCACCAATATCGCGCCTGCGGATGATAAACTCATAAGGGTCGAATATCCTCTTTCCATTGATCCTTACTACCAGATGCTTGCCTCTATTATGGCAAAAAAAGGTGCTGTTGGGGCTGATAATGTAGTAATGGATATACCTGTAGGACCAAGTACAAAGGTTCCGACTATTCAGGAAGGGCAGAAACTGGCAAGAGACTTAATAAATCTCGGGCACAGGCTTGGAATGAATGTTGAATGCGCTATCACCTATGGTTCGTCTCCTATCGGAAGAAAGGTAGGTCCTGCTCTGGAAGTCAGAGAAGCCTTGAAGGTACTGGAAAACATGGAGGGTCCGAACAGCCTTATTGAAAAGAGTACAGCCCTTGCAGGCATCCTGCTCGAGATGGGGGGTGCAGCTCCAAGAGACCGGGGAAAAGAAATCGCGTTAGAAACTCTCAGGAGCGGGAAAGCCCTTGAAAAGATGAAGCAGATTATCGAAATCCAGGGAGGAGACCCGAAGATTACTTCAGATGACATTCATGTAGGACAATATACCGCAGATATCTTTGCTTCTGCAGATGGGTATGTTATCGAATTTGACAATAAATGGATAATCGAAATCGCAAGGCTTGCAGGGGCTCCTAACGACAAAGGAGCTGGATTAGCTATCCATAAGAAAATGGGTGAACAGGTTAAAAAAGGAGACTCGATTCTCACTATCTATGCTGAAAAAGAGTTTAAGCTTGAAAGCGCATTGACAACGGCCCAGAGAACAAATCCTATAGTAGTTGAAGGTATGCTTCTGAAAAGAATTCCTGGAGGTTACGGATTCCAGTAATCTTTTCCTTTTTTTTCTTTTTTCGTATCCTCTTCAAATTAGATGTTTTTTCAATCACAGGAAAAAATTAAAAGAAAGAAGAAAGAAGAAAAAAGGAAAAAGGAAATATAATGTCACTGTGCTTTGAATAGCTGAAACAGTTTTTATGTTTTTAAGGGTTAAACTTTTTTTCAGTCAATCTTCTTGAAAATCAGCTTTTATCAACGAGTTTTGCTTCCAGGACCCTTAGAGACCCACTGTCTCCTTCCCATTCGACTTCACTTTTTACAATTTCAATACGCTTCTTATAGAAGGGAGCATCAAGGACAAGAGTTTCGTATTCTCCGCCTTCTCCAGCCATGTGAACCATGTACCTGCGGTTCAAAGCCTTAAGATTTTCAATGGAGTTTACATTAATAGGGCGGCCAAGCCAGGACCTGTCAAGACCTTCAGCTGCAACCTTCACGATCCTAATGTCCATTACTTTTGCCATCTCATTGAGTAATTCTTCAGGGTCTCTATGCCAGAGAGGAGAATAGACTTTAAGTCCGAGGGAGTCACAGATCTTCTGTACTCTGCTTGCCTGATACTGCGATTCAATAGCTCCTACGGATACCCCGTCTACATTCACTTTCTTCAGGGCGAGGGTCAGGTCATCAAGCTCCAGTTCCTTGATTCCACTGGACTGCTGCCGAATCAAAGGTATTTCACAGGCAGCAGAGATTAATTCTACCATGTGGAGATTGATGGAATGATACATGTAGGAATCATCCCTTGCGGGAATAATGTTGATGAGGTGGGTGACCTCATGCCCTTCTTCAAAGGCCTTGTTGATGGCAAAAATCGAGTCTTTACCACCTGAAATTAGCGCTGCGAGTTTCATTTTTATCCCCTTATGTTTCAGTACTTTTTCGTACTTCCAGATTGTACTTCGTGGATCATTATGTAGGTTGTACTTCGTGGATCATTATGTAATAATTTATGTATTTTTTGACTTTTCAGTTATTCTGGCATACCCAACCTCATTTTCCTCTTCCAGTTTTCCAAAGTTGGCTTCATAACGGGCTTTCATTTCATCCCAGCTGGGAAGGTTTGTCTGGCAGCCCCGAGTCTGCACTGCAAAGGAGGCGACTGTTGATCCTATTTTTCCGCATGTAGGAGTAGAGTAACCACGTGTAAGAGCCAGCAGAAAACCTGCCCTGTAAGCATCTCCTGCTCCTGTAGGATCTACGGCTTTGACAGAAACTACAGGAATTGCGAATTCTTCTTCACCTGCATATATCCTGCTGCCTTCAGAATCATACGTTACTACAATAGTACCAATCATGTCTCTGAGTTCGGAAAAGCTTTTTTCGGTCAGCTCCGAAACCCGCCTGATTTCATGCCGATTAGCAAAGAGAATATCGGTGTGAGCAAGGATAATTTCAAGGTTTTCTTTAGAATATGTAACGAGATCCTGTCCAGGGTCGAAGGATACAAAACGTGCAATTTGCGCTATCTTTGCATTGTAGATGCAATCTGCTGTCGCAAGATGAACAAAATCCGCAGGTTCAGGTTCTAATTCTTTGAATTTGGAAGAGGCACCCCAGTAAAAATAAGTTGTCTGGTTGCTTTCCGTATCCGTGAAAATAAAAGCCTTGGAAATTTTTCTGTCTTCAAGCCTGTAGAGACGGGAAAGGTCAACATGAGAGTCTGCAAGAAGTTTTTCATAACCGGAACTTGCAAAATCCGTACCTACGGGAGAAATTAGCTGACTTTTACCTCCAAGCTTTGCGATAGCAACTGCAATGTTGGCAGCCCCTCCACCCGGATATTCTTCATAATCAATAACAGGGGAAGATTCGTTTTTTCCTGCTATATTTTCAACATCTACAATATAATCAAGGGCGGTATGCCCTACAATGGAAATTACTCTGTCCATGTAGTATCCTCTTTGTTCGTGAGTTTTGAAGGAGCCCTAAGTTTCCCGGGTTGATAAACTCAGATAAAAATCGCCAGAAAGATAGAATAAATTCTTTCACTTGCTTCCGTCAATGAAAGACACTTTTTTGTCAGATTTATAGCTTTCCAAGTCCTGCCAGATTAAAATAACACGCATAACTGGACTTAACTTGCTGTATCCCCTTACCAGGATCTTTAACAAATTTTGATGATTTTCCTGCTCATTTAGTTACTTTGCTCTTCTGCTGCTTCTCGCTCTTCTCGGCTGACCGCTCAAATTCGGTCACCTCAACAACTGTCAAAGGAACATCTCTGAGAGATTTACCGATTACCGATTTTGCTATTCTTTCTGCGTGTTCCGCAGACTCGGCATCAAAAACCTTCATCTCAAAGATGAGACCAACAAGAGCAGTGTTTGCTGCTATGAAAACGCTGCTGAAAGGCTCACCACACGCCGGGCAGGAAGTCGTTCCCACGTCTACCTCTACAAAGTCCAGTTTAGGGTTCAAGCGCTTTCCAGCCTCAGAAATCGCTACCCCAATTGCGTCGTCGGCTGTTTTTACATCTCTAACCAACCAAGCTGCTTCAAGTACCACATGAAAGTTCTTCATTATTATCCAACCGTAATTATTCAATTATATAATTTTTAAAAGATATTTCCAGACAAGGAAAAAATTATTACAGAACCTAAGGAATAGAATAAAGCATATAAATTGTTTCTGCTTCAAGTCATGTCTAAAATCATGTTTATAGTCTTTACCTTTATATGGCTTTTCAGTTAAAGCTTTAATTTATTTCCACACTTTTTAACCTTTCAATTTAAGAATCCATTATCTTCTTTTTATATCCCGGCATTAACATTTTGCACCGAGATTTAACATTTTTCGGAGGAAATACTATCAGGGTTGAGTTAACTTCAGATTTCTTCCTTTTAACTTTCATTTTCTTCATTTAGATGGTAAATAGAGTTTCGTCATCAACTGCAAAAACCCCGAGTTTTGCTCCGGCATCAAGCCAGGCATGCCCATAACTAAAAGAGGCTAGGGCATTTACAGGGTCTCCATTTTCCAGAAAATAGATGCCATCTTTGTAATACGCTTCAGCCATTGTATAATAATCTCTTGCAACCGCATACATGTGGGATTCAGGAATAGGGGCAAATTTTGCTTTATCGAGAGCTCTTTTTAGCATATCTTCATATCGCTTTACCTTTTCACTTAAATCAGCAGGCATTTTGATCACCAGGAAGTTTGTTTGGCAACTTGTTCTTTTGGATTATTCTGCCCCTTCCATAAGCCCTATTGGGCCTCCTGCAAGTTTCACAAGAGCTTCAGCTTCAAGAAAGTGCAATTTTCCAGGAATTACAAGGATGTGAAGAGGTTTTCCGAAATCGAAATCTTTTAGATATTCTGCATAATCAGCTTTTACGACCGGTTTTTCCGAGCCGGCTCTGGCTATCCCAACTGCAGCAGTACCATGTATAAGATTCTCCCCTCTTTTTTCTTCAACTTCCAGGAGAAGTTCAAGTGCAGTGTTAACGGTCATATAACCTTTATCTTTATCAATATCCAGAAAGACAAGAGTATGCAAGCCCGTTTCGGTATTTTGCTTTATAATGTCATAAGGGGTTTCAGAGATAACCCTTGTGCCTCGTCGGCTTTCATATGGGTGAGGAATACTTGCGGATTTTCCGAAGCGATAGTTTTGCAGCCCTGTTAGCCCTGAAACAGCTGAAGCGATAGAAGCTCCATGAATAAGGTATGTCTCTATTCCTAATTTTTCAGCTCTCAAGCGCAGGTCTACATGAGTTGTGGAAACCATTGTATCTCCACCAGTAAGGAAAGATACTTTCTTATCTTTTGCTTCGACCAACCAATCAGGTTGCTGTTCCACGTCTTCTCTTGAGAGCAATCTGACCTTTTTTCCGTAAAGCTTCTCCATTTTTTCAAGGTTAGTGCCCATGAGACAGGATGTATAAAACTCCGCATAAACCAGATCCGATTCTCTTATAGCTTCAAGTCCCTTTAGAGAAATGTCATATTCGTCAAAAAGGCCCAGCCCTATAAATGTGAGCATATCCCGCTTTAGGGGCTTATTACCTTAAAACTTTTTGTCTCAAACCTGTTCAAAACCGTACTGGAGTTTTCATTTCCAAATATATGGATACTTTAACTTATTTATATCTATAAATTAATAATACGAATTGATTTAAGCCTGCAGTTTTTAGAGGTGTTTCACTATGGTTAAAGTTACACTTGTTCACGCCAGCTGGTGCACTGCCTGTCCAGCAGCTCGCAGATTGTGGAATGATCTGAAATCCGAGTATGATTTTGAGTATGAGGAAGTTAATGTGGAAACCCCCGAAGGTCAGGCACTGATAGATAAATATGGTATCGTTGGTGTCCCTACAACCATTATTGATGGAGAAGTAGCTTTTACGGGTCTTCCGAAAAAAGCCGGTGCTATTGCCCGCATTAGCTGAACCTGCTCTCAAATTTTTATTTTTCGAAATCATTTTCTGGATTTAGGAGATAGTATGTACGACCTGATAATCATAGGTGGAGGGCCTGCGGGGCTCACAGCCGGCATTTATGCCGTGCGGTCTGGACTTGAAACCCTAATTCTTGAGAGAAGCGAAATTAGCGGCCAGATCGCACTTGCAGATATAGTGGAAAATTACCCTGGCTTCCCTTCTATCTCAGGGCTTGAATTAATGGAAAAATACAGAAGCCATGCTCAGGAAGCAGGAGTCAAAACCAAGATAACAGATGTCCTCTCTGTTCGCTCTGAAGGGGAAAAGAAAATAGTCTCCACGGATAGTGGAGATCTTGAGGCAAAAGCTGTCATAATTGCTACAGGCGCAAATCCAAAACGTCTTAACGTGCCAGGAGAAACAGACTTAATCAGTAAAGGAGTCTCCTACTGCGCCCTTTGCGACGGACCTTTTTTTAGAAATAAAAACGTAGTAGTAGTCGGGGGCGGCAATTCGGCAGTTACGGATGCTCTATTTCTTTCAAAAACTGCACGGAAGGTTTATCTCGTCCACAGAAGAGACCGATTGAGAGCTGCAAAAGTCCTCCAGGATAGAGCTTTTACAACTTCCAATATTGAGTTTATTCTTAATGCCTTTGTTCAGGAAATTGTCGGGAGTAGCGGAGGAGTTAAAAAGGTCGAAAAAATAATTTATAAAGATGTTAAAAGTGGAGAAAATCGCGAACTGGTTGTAGATGGTGTTTTCATTTATGTTGGTATCCATCCAAACACTGAGATTGTTAATGTAGAAAAGGATGGGGAAGGCTTTATCAAAACTGACAGCTCGCTTGAAACATCGGAGAGAGGCATCTATGCCGCCGGTGACTGCCGCGACACACCTATATGGCAGCTTGTGGCAGCAGTTAGAGATGGAGCACTCGCAGCTACCGCTGCAAATGAATACATAGAAAGCCTCAAAGAGCAAGCTGCGTGAAAGCTTGTGAACAACTTTTCTTGAATTTATCTTTAAGCCCAGCTAATCATAGAAAGAAGGAACAGTAATTCTGTTCCAATCTTTAATCTCTACTTCTTACGCCTTTTAATTCCCGAATTAATCTAACATCTGGTTGATTTTATTATAAAAATCTATTATTAACCTTGTTGCCTCGCTTTCCATGTCCAGCTGGAAAGTTCGGATTTGTTTTCCCAGTGGCTTTTCTATGACAATGCCTGACTCTATCAGAGGTGTGATAACCCTTGATACACTGGAGTGAGACAGGCCAGTTTCCTCAGCAATTCCAGAAAGGTAAGTTGACTCATTCTGGTGTTCGATCAAATTCTTAAGCACCGTCATCTGCGCGGTTTTTCCAAAGATTTTTTCCATTGGATCCATAGATATCATCTCAGAGGTGGCTGTTCTCCGGAAGTGATTTTTATTTCCAATATTAACTTGCTATTTACGGTTATAAACTTATCTCCTTATTACAAAGGCCAGGCGATCCATACAAAATCTTCGGAACTTTTGGGGAATTCTTTTCTATCCATACAGTGATTATTTTTATATAGAGTTTCGGAACAAATATTTTAGAAATGTTTAATACCTAAGAAAATCTATACTTTATTGAGGTGGAGGGTAATGTACGAAAAAAATCTTGATCATGAAATTTTGAAACTGATTGAAGGACATCCTGAGATAAGTGAAAAGGATATCGCCCATAATCTTTCGGTTCCAGAAGAACTTGTAAAGACACGTATTGCAAATTTAAACGATACAAGAGAGAAAATCCTGATTATGGGAAATGGGCGGAGTTTTCATGAAAAGCTCAAGATGGAACTTGAATCTGAAAATTATAGTGTAGTCAAAGCCCCAGGTAGTTATTCTATCCTTGAGGCGGTAAAAAACGAGAAACCTGACCTTATCCTGGTTGATACCGGGCTTGCTGATATATACGGTTTTGAGATATGCAAACAGCTTAAGGCAAGTTTCAGGTACTGGTGGATACCAGTAATGATACTGAGTGAAAAAGGTGGAGATAGAAACAGAATTGAAGCTTTTGAGTCAGGAGCTGACGATTATCTTGCTATGCCTCTTAATTCCCCAGAACTGAAAGCCAGAGTGAGGATGATATTAAGACGTAATAGAACCTTATCTGAGGGTAAAAGCGGCAACTAATTGGAAAAAATTCCTTTATCTTGTTTTATATTTAAGAAAAGGTTGCTCTAGAGTCTAAAACTTATTAGAGCATCCATCTAAAATTTTTTTCCTTGGTTTTCGCAAATATTGTAATGAATACGTTACAGATATTTCTCTAGTTTCTTTATAAATTCTCTCAACTATCTAAATTAATTTGCATATTTACTCGAATTTTTATAGTTAACAGTTTTATTTTATTTATATTTAGCTTTAGGATCTATTTTTTCAATTTCCTGGTGAAAGGAATCTTCTTGATT
The DNA here is from genome assembly GCA_963847185.1 of uncultured Methanosarcinaceae archaeon. Lineage (GTDB taxonomy): Archaea > Halobacteriota > Methanosarcinia > Methanosarcinales > Methanosarcinaceae > Methanosarcina. Next base: position 79,891 of record CAWJYV010000005.1, read on the forward strand.
GAAAAGCTTTCACAAATCAGGAAAAATCCCTGGTTATCCACATTAAAAGGAAACGCTGGAATTCAGAAAAGCCTTGAGAATTTGTTTCACTTTTTCTGAAAAAGAGTTTGAGGACTTGCTTGATTCTTGAAGCCAAAATCTATCAGGATAAGATGGTGAATAAAAGAAGGAATAAAGAGAAGAGGAATAAAGAGAAGAAATCCGAGTCCAGTATTCACATAATTTTTTATTGGTTATTTGAAAAAAGAATAAAATAATTCTTCTAATTAAAATACAGACCCTGTTTTAAAAATCATTATTATTAAAATAATATTGTATATAAATATTTCAAAATCTTTAAAAAAGAATAAAACATAAATAACTATGCGTAACTGGATATCGAGCCTTATTTTTTATAAGGAACTAAATTACAAAACCGATTTAATGTTTCTGAAAACATATATTACTTTGCTATAGGGTAGATGTGGCAAACGAAGGAAAAACGAAATCAGAAAAAGGTGTGACAAGGGTTATGACTTCAAATGAATGGTACAACAAAGGCGTTGCACTGCATGAACTTAAAAGGTTCGCAGAAGCTCTTGATGCTTATAATAAAGCTCTGGAAATAAGTCCCGACAATGCAAAAATCCTGTTGAGCAAAGGGATGGTTCTGAAAAGCCTGCGAAGGTATGATGAAGCTCTTGATGCCTTTAACAGATCAATCGATATTAATCCTGCTGATGCAAGGACCTGGTGCTTCAAAGCTGAATTGCTTATGAACATTATGCAGTATGAGGAGGCTCTGGATGCTTTCTACAGGGCTATATCTCTTGCACCTGAGGATCCTGAAGTTTGGTATAGAAAAGGAGTAGCTCTCAGGGAAATGAGGGCATACGAAGATGCTATGGATGATTTTGAAAAGGCTATCCGTCTCTACGAAAAGAAATATGATATCAGTTCTATGACCGCAAGCGAATGGTGCAAAAAGGGCATGAGTCTCTGTAAGATAAAGAGTTTTGAAGAAGCTCTTGATGCTTTTAACAGGGCGCTTGAGTTAAACCCCGGAAATGGAAAAGCCCTTTACAACAAAGGAGTAGTTCTTCGCTGGCTTGGAAATACTGAAGAAGCAAAATTGTATATTGAAAAAGCAGTAGAGGTTTTTGACAATAAGATAAAAGCAAATCCCGAGAATGCAAGGTTCTGGTACAATAAAGGAATTGCACTAAGAGATCTGGAGAAATACAAAGAGGCGCTTGAAGCTTTTGAAAAAGCTATTGAAATCAACCCGAGCTTCACAAAAGCCTGGATTGGAAAAGGAATTGTATATGACAGGAGTTAAAAAACACCAGAAAGCAATGGAAGCCTACGAAAGGGCAGTCGATATAAACCCGATATATTCGGACCTTGCTTAACAACCAATCAAAGTTTTACAGAGATCAGTCAAGAGCTGGAAAAAGCCGTTAGTTGAAAGTCTTTTGCGAGATTTTCAGATACAGCGGCCAAAATATCTTTCTTTTTATACAGGTCTTGCTTTTCAGTTCACATAATTCCTGTTTTCAATCTTCTTAATATGCTCTAAATACATTCCAGCAGATCCTGAAAATTTGACGAGCCTGAAATCAAAGCACTGGTCTGTTTCTTCTTCAGGCCTCCAGTCTCCATAGGAAGCATATGCAGTTTTCAATCCAAGCTTGCGGGCGGGTGCTATATCTCTTCGAATGCTATCTCCTACTACCAGACTGTCTTCCGGTCTTATCTCGAGAGCCTGAAGGGCAAAAAGAAAATGTGCAGGATCTGGCTTCTTAGTGCCTGTCATATCTGCTGCAACAAGAAGATCAAAGAAATCCAGAAGTCCGACTCTGGTGAGCCTTGCAAGGGCATGGTGCCTGTCAGCATCCGTTATAATTACAAGCTTCAAATCCAGTTTCTTTCAGCTGACAAAGGGTATCTTTAACCCCTGGATAGAGTTCAAATTTTGTAGTTTTTCCCTTTCATAGATCTCACAGCAATATCTGTAGCTCTGTACCGTGAAAAGTTTTCTTTCCTGCATGTAGTCTTTTATGTTTTCATAATCTTCAAACCCATAAGTCCCCCTGAGGAAATACTTGAAAAGTTCAGAAGGGGCTTCGGCATTGTCTCCTTTATCTCTGCCAATATAGGAGAGGATCTCCCTGCAAGCTACGAGTTTTACGGCTACGAAATCAAAAAGAGTATTATCCATATCAAAGAAATTGCTTTCAGATTTCCTGGGATATATTCGTTTCATATTAACCTGAATCTCATTCCTGTTTTTCTGAATATCTTCCATTTTTAGGCCTGTTTTTCCTGTATTTACCCGATTTACCGGGTTAAGCTTCCTTAGTCTGCAGAATTTTTTGGGTAGGAATTTATCACTGCTGATCTACTTTTCCAGGACTTTTCTGACTCTTTTGGGGAGAGGCTATAAAAGCAAAAGACAGATGTATAGATCATAAACGAACAATAGATTTAAGTAAATAACGAACGCGTAAAATTGAGATTGGCATAATCTATTAAAGTGAATATATAAAATGAAAATGTAAAAAGATAATATGAGAAAATAAAGGAAGAATAGGAAATTTTGATATGAGTTCTGAAGAACAAAAGGACAAAGCCTCCACAAAAGAAGGCAAACAGGAAAAAACTGGAGAGGGGACAGTTTCCGAAGATATGTATGTTCTGAATGATTCTGGGGATATGGCTGAAAAAGAAGTTAGCAACGAAATTCTTGCAGCCGAACTTAACGAGTGCGGATTGGACTTTCTCAGGCTAGGCAAATTAAATGAAGCGGTAGTTGCTTTTGATAAAGCAATCGAAAAAGATCCCAAGAATATCTATCTTTTAAACAATAAAGCTGCTGTCCTTGAAAGCCTCGGAAAGTTTGAAGAAGCTCTCAAACTCTATGAAAAAGCTGTCAAAATCAATCCTGAGGATCCGGATCTCTGGAACAATATGGCTTTTTCTTTATCCCAGGCTGGAAAATATGAGGAAGCTGTCAAAGCATATGAAAAAGCCCTTGAACTCAGGCCGGATTATCCTAATGCGTGGTATGGAAAAGCCCTGAATTTAAGTCAGGCAGGAGATTATGAAGAGGCATTGAAGCCTATGAAAAAGTTCTTGAAGAGAATCCCGACTATAAAGAAGCCTGGGTGGGAAAGGGTATAGCTCTGGGACAGATGGGAAACTACGATGATGCAATCGTTGCATACGATAAAGCACTTGAGCTTGATCCTGGATTTCTTGAAGCCTGGTATTATAAAGGCGTGGATCTTGACAGCCTTGGCAGTTACAGGCAGGCTCTCAAAGCCTATGAAAAGACAGTGGAAATTGACCCAGAGAATGATGATGCCTGGAATAATATGGGAATAGACCTCGAAAACCTGGAACAGTATGAAGAGGCAATAAATGCTTTTGAAAAAGCAATTGAGATCAATTCCGAAAAAGCCGATGTCTGGTACAACAAAGGCTTTACTCTTAGCCAGATGCAGAGATTTGAAGAAGCTGTCAAAGCATACAGAAAAGCTACACAGCTCGATCCTGAGTATCTTGAAGCCTATTCAAGCTCTCGGTTTTGTGCTTGCCCAGCTCAAACGCTTTGAGGAGTCTCTTGAAACCTATGAAAAGGCACTTGAACTTGATCCTCAGGCTGCAGATTCCTGGTTCGGAAAAGCTATCTGCCTGAGTTTCCTTGGGCGGGAAGAAGAAGCTGAAGAAGCATACAAAAAAGCCGTAGAAATCGATCCGGTGTATGCTGATGTTGGAAAAGATATACAGTAAAAGCAGGACTTACCCTGTTTTTATTTTTATTTGCTACATGAACCCCGAAAATAACCTGAATTTTTCTTACTGACTTTCCAGAAGAAGAATTCTAAAAATCCAAACAAAAGGCAAAACGATACAGGGAAAACAGCCCTTTTACAAAAGGGAAAAACTTTTCAATACATATTTATCTTTCCTTATAGTAGAAATTTATTTTTTTAGAGCAGACATTTATCTTTCCTTATAATTAAAAACACTTCTTTGCAGGATAAGCGGATGAAAGAATGAAAGGATGGATTCTTTATAAAAGTACAGCTTCGGAATTAAATCCAGAAGTATATGAAATGCACCGCTTCATCGAGGTTGCACGCCAGAAAGGAATAGAACTCAGAGTAGTAAAACCTGACCAGTTTGATATTATAGTGACAAGAGACGATAGAAAAAGCATACTTTTGGACGGGGAAGTTGTTCCTCTCCCTGATTTTCTCCTGCCGAGGATGGGAGCAGGCACAACCTACTTTGCTCTTGCAGTCATCCGCCACCTTGAGCGCCTGGGAGTTCGTGTGTTCAATTCCTCTCAGAGCGTTGATACAGTCAAGGACAAGCTCTATTCCCAGCAGATTCTGGCAGAAAGAGAAATTTCTTCTCCCAAAACCATGTTTGCCAAAAACCCTGTCAATATATGCCTGGTTGAAAAATATCTGGGATTTCCTCTTATCGTAAAAGCCCTCTCAGGCTCCATGGGTAAAGGCATCTTCCTTTCGGAGAACCACACCAATTTTCGGGACCTTATGGAGCTGATCCATGTAAGCAACCCAAATGCAAACATTATTCTCCAGGAATTCATAAAGTCCAGCATCGGACGGGATCTCCGCGTCCTTGTGATCGGTGGCAGGGCAGTTGCCTGTATGGAGCGCATAGCCCCGGAAGGCAGTTTCAAGTCCAATTACTCAAGAGGGGGAGAAGTCCGCAAATTCGAGATGACTCCTGAGATAGAAAAACTGGCGACCGAAACAGTCAGTATCTTCGGCCTTGAAATCGCAGGTATCGACCTTCTCTTCGACGGCGACCACTTTAAAGTCTGCGAAGCAAATTCTTCCCCAGGTTTCGAAGGAATCGAGAAATGCTGCGATATCAATGTTGCAGGCATGATTTACGATTTTATAAGGGAAGATGTAGAGAAAAAGTAAAGGTATACTTTTTCCAATTCTCATTAAAAAGATGCTTCATTAGGCTGTTGCCCTTAAAGCTTATAAAACGAATGATTTTTTCCAAAAATTAGCAGGTAACGTTTACTCTTTATTATTTATTTTAACAATTCTTTTTCATAACTATTTATTGCTGAGGTTAATTTCTCGGAATAACTGTAGATATCATTCAAGTCAGCAATTGCTGTCTTTTCAGATTTTTTATCTTCATCGACAAAAAGTTTATGATTACTTCCTTCTAAATGATTAAAATTAGAAATTAATTAGAAAAGTTAGGTAGACGCATAAGAAAGACGCAGTCATGCAGTCATAAAAATTAATAGCCGTTTTTAAAAATTTTCATCAAACAAAGATTTCAAGAATTCTGTTTGCACTTCTAAAATTTTTGCGTTTCTAAAGCCCTTATTTCTTTTCTTCAACTGTCACAGTTCCTTCCATAGCAGGATGGATCGAACAATTATAATTGTAGATTCCCGGCTCCGTAAACAGGAACTCGTATGTGCCTCCTTTTTCCAATACATCTGACTCGAAAGTAGATCCTCTCACTGTATGAATAGCTGAATCCATATTAGTCCATTTTATTGTATCACCTGATGATATTGTGACTGAAGCAGGTTTAAAGGCAGAATCCTCAATGGCAACTTCAACAATTTTACCTTCTCCTGCAGGTTGAGGCTCTTCAGCCGGAGTTATTGCTTCAGCCGGAGTTACAGGTTTCTCAACTGGAGTTCCTTCTTCTGTGGTTTTAGCTCCTTTATCACCGGTATCTGTGCATCCTATTGCGAAGAATATACTTAACAGGACTACGAAAATCACAAGTTCTCTTCTCATTCAATCCCTCCGAAAAATAAGGTACTATATAATTAACAACTTTATTTTATAATAATTCCTACGAAATTCTGAACATAGTTCTTCTAATTATTAAATGAATGGGCAGGAATTTAGAAAGCAGCAAATACTCGTAGCAAATCAATTACTTAATTATTCTGGTTTACTTCACCCCGTTTATATAAAAATTAAATTAAATTAAATTAAATTAAATTCAGATCTCGCGAATTGCAGTGATCTTAATTATCTTTTCCCTTTAAAAAGTAGATGTTAAATTACTGTCACAGTTCCTTTCATAGAAGGATGTATCGAACACTCGTAGTTATAGATCCCGGATTTACTAAAAATAAATGTATATGAGTCTCCTTCGCGCAGAGTATCAGACTCAAAACCAGGACCTTTCACTGTATGAGTGCTTGAGTCAAGATTCGTCCATTTTACGGTATCTCCAGCTGATATTGTGGCTTCGTTCGGGTTAAAGGCAAAATCCTTAATTGACACATCAACGATCTTACTTTTCACAGGGGTTTCTGTTGTTTCGTTGAAAAATGGAATAGAAGGTGTTGAATTTGGAATTGGAGATCCGGGAGTTTCATTTGGTACTGGAATTACAAGAGTTTCATTAGAAATTGGAATTGAAGGCACTTCATGCGGAGTTAAAGGTTTTTGAGTATCATTGCCTGTATTGCCTGTACATCCTATCGCCAGAAATGTACTAAACAAGGTCATGAAAATAATGAGTTCTCTTCTCATCCGTTCCCTTCCTTCAAAGATTAGATGCCTATTAGATGCCTTATAATTAATATTTCGATTTTATAATAGTTGCTACAATGTTCTAAACAGACATTCTAATTATCAGTGCATGAAAAGAATTTTAAATGAAAACCACTTTTCGAGATGCCCTTTTAATATTTACAATTTCTCACGATCTCGTTTTTTTTGAAAACCTTCCTGTTTACTCAAACATATTTATTAAAAGATCCACAAAATCCCACAATTCTCTACCTTTTGCCTTCATTGGAATTTCCAGCCTCCATTTTCCGAAGCTTCGGTTGAGATAATAACTGCAGATTTTCGAATAAATATCCAAAAACGATGACAAGAAAAATGTTATTTTTTTGAAGACATCTGCGGAAGGTAGGATGAAAGGAGCCGCACTCTAAAAATGTTTTATTGAGGGCAGAGTTCTGATCCATGCTTCAATCAAAAAATAAGTAGCTTTTTTAGAGTTGTTAAATTACTCTGCCCATATCTTATTAGTCAAAGTATTTTCTTTATTTTCCGTTGAGAAGTTACTGTGATTACTTCTCATTTTTAGCTACAGTAGTCCTACTTGCAGTAGTATTGTTCCTGTGATTAGTTTATAGTAGTGTTGTTACCTTTTATAGTGGTCCTATTTATAGTAGCGTTTTCACCTTTTATAGAGGTCCGATTTATTCTACAGCCGGAGTTACTGCCGTCACTGGAGTTTCCTCAACTACTGCAGTCACGGCTACTATTCTGAACTGGAGTTACAGCCTCACTGCAGTAACTACCTCACTGGAGTTACAGCTTCAACTGGAGTTCCGGCTTCAGTCGGAGTTTTTTCCTTTACCAGCACATCCTATCGCTAGGAATATACCAAACAATACAATCAAAATAATCAGTGCTTTTCTCATATTTTTCCCCCACTTAATATTGTGTGTTTTATAACGGATGCTTTATAATTGATATTGAAGTTTTATAATGATTACTGCTAGATTCTGAACATAATTCTCTTTATGCCTTCAGTTTATTGGCCATTCAAACTTACTCAGGATACAGCTATCTACAGCAATTTAAGAAAATTGCTTTTTATTAGATTCCCCCTTAATTATAATACTTGAAACCTCGATATTATTAGAGGACGATTTTTAGGGGTAAGGCCATGAAACTCAAGTCTATTAATCCCTATACTGAGGAAGTAAACTGGATATACGATTCTTTTTCTTTCGAGGAATGTGAAACCAGGATTGAAAATGCCAGATCGGCTTTTTCGAAATGGAGTTCATTCCCTGTTGAAGAAAGAGCAAAATATTTTGAAAGGGTCGCAGAGGTGCTTCTAAAAAACACCGATGCCTGCGCTGAAATTATCACAAAAGAGATGGGAAAACCTATCCGGCAGTCTAGGGGCGAAATTAAGAAGTGCGCCATGGTCTGTAATTATTATGCGGAAAACGCGGCTGTGTTTCTAAAAGATGAACCTGTCAATATAGGGGTTGAAAGAAGTTATGTAACTTTTGAGCCTCTTGGAGCAATTCTTGGGATTATGCCCTGGAACTTCCCTTTCTTGCAGGTTTTCAGGTTTGCAGTACCCGCAATGTGTGCAGGAAATGTCTGTTTACTCAAGCATGCCTCAAACGTGCCCAGATCAGCTCTTGAAATTGAGAGAATTTTTCTGGAAGCTGGACTTCCGAAAAATGTTTTTAACACTTTGCTAATTGACTCGAAAACAGCCATGGAGATTATTGAAGAAGATCTGGTAGACGGGGTTTCCTATACCGGCAGCATAAATGCAGGCTCGGAAATAGGGGAGCTTGCAGGAGGGATGATTAAGCCTCTGGTACTGGAGCTGGGGGGATCTGACCCTTTCATAGTGCTTGAAGATGCTGATATAGAGAAGGCTGCACAGGTAGCTGTCAAGTCCCGTTTCCTCAATACCGGACAAAGCCGTACTGCTGCCAAGAGATTTATTGTTGTAGAAGACGTTGTGGTGGACTTTATTGAGGCACTTGACCTCCATATGCAGGAGCTAAAAATAGGGGATCCGATGGATGAGGACACAGATATAGGGCCTCTTGCAAAAAAGGAATTTGTCGAAAGTCTTGAGAAATTCCTGAAAGATGCGAGAAAAAAAGGAGCGGAGCCTCATGTATATGGAGAAGAGCATAAAAAAGGTTTTTTCTTCAGACCAGCTCTTATTCCTGCAGCGAGCACTGATATGAAGGTTTGCAATATGGAGGTTTTCGGGCCAATTGCGCCGGTAATCGCAGCAAAGGACGAGGAAGAGGCTGTAAAAATTGCAAACTCTACGGATTACGGACTTGGAGCCGCAATCTGGTCCGGAGATACAGAAAGGGCCCGGAGACTGGCAAAAAAGGTAAAGGCAGGATTTGTAGTAATTAATGGAATGGTCAGATCCGACCCAAGGATGCCTTTCGGCGGGGTAAAGAAGTCCGGAGTTGGCAGAGAATTCTCTCACTATGGGCTTAAGGAGTTTGTAAACATAAAAGCTGTTGTAAACAAACAAGATTACTGAAAACGTAAGAATCTAATTAAAGAGATCTTATTAAGGAGTCCGACGAAAGGATCTGATTAAAATGATCTGATTGAAAAAGTTAAATTAATCTCATCAAAAGATTTGTTTGAACAAAATTATAAAGCCATCAACACAGCAGTATTGGAGTTTTTTCATGAAAGCTTCGGATCTTTTTGTTTCCCAGCTTGAAGAAGAAGGTGTGGAATACATTTTTGGACTGCCAGGAGAAGAAAACCTCGATCTTCTTGAGTCTCTAAGGCACTCAAAAATTAAATTGATAATAACGAGGCATGAGCAGGCTGCAGCGTTCATGGCTGCAACCTATGGAAGATTGACAGGAAAAACAGGGGTTTGTTTTTCAACGCTTGGACCAGGAGCCACTAACCTGGTTACAGGCGTTGCCCAGGCACAGCTAACAGGATCTCCTTTTATCTCCATATCCGGACAGAAGGCACTTACTGATAACTGGCAGGCCCGTTTTCAGCTTGTAGATGTCGTCAGGATGATGGAGCCGCTCTGCAAAAAAGCCGTATCTATCACCGACCCGGGGATGATCCCTACAGTAATCCGGAACGCCTTCAAACATGCAGAAGCTGAAAGGCCAGGGGCCGTGCATATAGAACTTCCGGAGGATGTGGCTGAAGAAGAAACAGAGGCAACAATCCAAAAGAGATCTGAGATTAAAATCCCTTACCCTGGTCCTGAAGCCATAAAAATGGCAGTGGCTATGGTCTGTGAAGCTAAAAACCCTCTGATTATCGTTTCCTCTGGAGCTAACCGAAAAGCAGTCACTAAAGAGCTTGAAGAATTTGTAAGAAGAACGGGTATCTACATAGTGCACACCCAGATGGGGAAAGGAGTTGTTCCTGATGATTGTATTTACAGCCTCTTTGCAACAGGGATCCACGCCAGAGATTATGTCAACTGTGGAATTGATGGGGCAGACCTGATTATTACAGTAGGATATGATATCGTGGAATACCCTCCCTACCTCTGGAACAGGGAGCTGGACAAGAAAATCATAAATGTTGACTTTGTGGAATCCGTACCTGACAGATACTTTAATCCTGCGATAGAAATCATTGGAGACATTGCTTCTTCAATAAAGGAACTTGCCGCAAGCATTCCGGAAAAGCGAGAGTTTCCTATCTTTAAGAATACCAGACGTTTTATTGAGGAAAAAATAGACTCTCCTGCCAGAAATGGTTATCCTCCTCTTCCCCAGACAGTGGTTCAGGATGTCAGAAAAGTGCTTGGGAGAGAGGATATAATCACACTGGACAACGGAATCTACAAGCTCTGGTTCTCTCGCCTTTACAAGACCTATGCTCCTAATACCGTTATTCTGGACAATGCCCTGGCATCTATGGGTGCGGGGCTACCTGCAGGGATTACTGCAAAACTTCTTTATCCTGAACGAAGGGTGCTTGCAATCTGTGGGGATGGCGGTTTCATGATGAACTGTCAGGAGCTCGAAACAGCAATACGCTATGGAATTCCTGTTGTTGTCCTTATTCTCAATGACAATGCTTTTGGCTTCATTAAATGGAAGCAGAAGAAAAAACATTTTGAGGACTTCGGGCTGGATTATGGAAACCCCGATTTTTCTCTCTTTGCCGAGAGCTTTGGAGCTGCAGGTATCAAGGTCAGAGAGGGGGATGATCTTATAGAAGTTCTTGAGAGAGCTTTTGCCCTGAATAAGGTAGTTGTTATCGAATGCCCCATCGACTATTCAGTGAATTACGAAACTTTTTCGATAGAATTGGGAAATCTTATATGTAAATTCTAATAGGCGTTCTAATGAGAATCTGATGATACAACGTTCAGAATTGTTGAATAGTGGATGATTGACGCAGCACCATTCATTCACTTAAAGATTTATTATTTTTAAAATAGTTTATATACATCCACTTCCTAAAATAAGCTTATGGAAGAGGGCAAAATGAAGAACACAATCACGAGAAGTTTTGAGCTTCAGGACTACAAAATAGAAGGAACAGAACTCTCCGGTTTCTGGGCAGATTTACAGAGCAAGGAAGAACTGATAGTTGAGGTAAACTACAGCCCTGAAAACAAAAAAGCCTTCAGTCCCGAAGAAACGAAAACTCTTGTCCAAAAAGCCTGTGAGAAGTGTGAAAGCTTTGAAGCTCAGCTTCCTGAAAACATAAGATGTGAAGCCACCTTCAAAAACTTAAGCGAAAAGGTTTACAAAATAAATGAACCTGATTTTGAGCTGGAACCCAGGGAATTAGAAGAGCTTCAGGTTGCTTACCGTTTTTTTGTCGAGTATTATGTTTGATTATTAACAGAAAAATGTACGAAGGATATTATTGAAAAATTGGAAGAAAAAAGATATCAGCTCTTTTTGTTTCTTCCAAAAATGAACATTATACCTATTATTGCTACGACTGGCAGGACCATTGACGGAAACTCGGGAATATTGGTCGTAGGCGGATTTTCGGGTGTACAGCTATCACAGGGACCTGCAAAAAATGCACTACCACTTCCCCAACGAACATGGGCTGCGATTTCGAAACCATTTCCATTATTTGGTATGTCAGAAATCGGATTCTTCAGAGTAATTACTACCCTGTTGGCACCTGATCCAGGAGATTTATAAGCAGAAGAGTATTGTCCAGTACTACTTATCTGGTATGGTGAATTGCCACCCTTAAGCTCCCAGTCAACAATCGTTTTCTTAATTTCTTTTTTGCCTTCTTCTATCGTCGTTGATTCTACATAAGAAGAAGGAAGGTTAAATGCTATTTCATCGATTTTAACATCGTTTCCAGTAGTCTTATCAGTTGCCCAGATAGTTATTACTTTGCCTTCATACATAGCATGAACCGTTACAAGATCTGTAGCTCCTGCTGTATTAGAGTAACTTAAATCAAAACTCTGGGCGCTGGCTATTCCTGTTGCTAGAACCACAAATGTAATAATCCCAATAATGTGTGCCGTTTTCATTTTTTAGACCCCACTTATAGATGCTGAGTAAATATTGATTAGTGTAACTATATGTAAATAAGATTAATTATTCAAAATTAATTTTGATAGTAAATTCGCTTATTCGAAAAATAATGGGCAGCAATAGATAGAAAATATTAAATTAAAATCTCAAAAATATTAGCTGTTTTATAATGTAGTTAGGAGTATACTATTCAAAAACGCATGAAAAACAATCTTGAAATAATAAAGAGGCAAAAACTGTGAAGTAAAAAGAAATAACTTAAAAGAGAGGAAATGCACAAAAATAGTACATATCCAAAAACTGAGAAAAAAGAAAAATTCAAGCTTTAAGAGAGCTTCAATTGATAAAGTGACTACTTATTCCTTTCTTCTCCTTCCAAAAATGAACATCAAACCTAGTATTGCTGCAACTGGCAAAGCCATTGTGGGGAATTCAGGAATTTGTGAAGTGCCTCCTACCCAAGTACTACCTACGATAAGATCCTCGGGGTTGTCTTCATCACCAAAAGAAATATGAGCAGCTATACTATACCCATTATCATTTACAGGCAGCGTATCAAAGGACTTATCCAGTTTAATTTCAATAGGTCCTCTCGTTTTTATACTATCGCGACTTACGTATATGGTCGAAAAACTTCCAAACCCAGCTCGATTAAAGCTTTCTTTTTCATTTGGTTTCGGGAGTGTCCAAATACTGTGTTTAGAACTAGTATCAATAACACTCGTTACTTTATTGTCAGATGGGTTAACGATCCCAATAGCTTTTATATCTACATTAGAAACTGTATCGAGATCTGGACTAACATCTGTAACAGTAATAGTATCTCCATTATAAACCACTTTAATATCAATTATACCATTATACGTAGGATCATTTACTTTTGTCAAATGGAACTCTGTTTCTGCACTCGCAGAGCCAACGCTTACTAATAAAAATAATAGTACTCCAATTATGTATGCTGTTTTCATAACTAAAACCCCTTCAGATAAACTAAGAAACATTCTTCCTTATATAACTATAAATAAATAAACTTATTTAGTTAAATATATCTTAGACTGTATAATAATGAAGAAAAAGATAACCACCAATTTAAGACTTTGGATATTTATTTAAATTATTAAAGATTTTAATATTCACCTTTCCGAAATGTATGAATTATGTACAAATAAATCAGGAAGAAGCTTAAATTGACTCTTGAGCCTGAAACTTTATTTGGTTCATTTAAGCCTATGATGAATATGCTGCTCGTTTTACTATTTATTCTATTTATGTTATTCGTGTCAACTTTTGTTTATCCAAAGCAAAATAAAAAAAGATACATGAGTCAGAGCTAAAACTTGAAGCTGAAAAAAGGCTAGAGTTAAAAAAGAGATGGAAAGAGCCGAGACTGGAAAGGCTGAAAAAACGGATGACAAGGATAGAGATGCCAATTATGGGAGCTTTGACAGAGACGGGGACTGAAAAAATAAATGAAGAAAGAGTTTGTTATTTCTCTTTCCTTCTACGTTGCGAAATGAACATTATCCCCAGTACTGCTGCAACCGGAATAGCTATTGATGGAAACTCCGGAATTGAGGTATCTGGCGGTTTAGCTGTTGATGTTACCGTTGCTGTTGCTTCATTTGAGTTAACTGTTTTTCCATTGTATGTACCTGTTGCATATGCTTTATTGGTCACAAAACCATTAGTTATATCGCTTGGTTTTATTGTGTACTTAAATGTACCTTTAGCAACTTTGCCAGGATAAAGATAACTTCTATTTAGGGCTATCTTTGCCGTTGTTTTGTTATCATAAACATTGAGTGTGGAAATTCCTACTTTCCCTATATTTTTCACTATGTAAGTGTACTCTATCACCTGTCCCTCGTGGTCGTAAGTTGAAGTATTAGGCGACTTTGTTATTGTAAGAGCTGCGTTCCACACTGTTGCTGAGGCTTCATCCTATATGGTCTTTTTATACCCATTAATATAGAAATAAGTCGTTGCTGTGGCTGTATTGGTCACGTAACCAGCATTCATATCCCTTGGTTTTATTATATAGTTAGCTGTTCTTGTGACAGTAGCTTGAGGTGCAAGATCTTCGGTGATAGTGATTATGTCAGGAATTTTGTTATCTGTTATTTGAATATTTTCTGTTATTGTATTTCTTCCTGTATTCTTCACGGTATAAGTATATTTTATAACCTGCCCTTCATGGTCATATGTTGCACTATCCGCGCTCTTATCAAGGCTTATGGAATAAGCTCCTTTATAGCCACCACCATAATATCCACTTTCACATGCACTTGCAGAGCCAACCATGAATAGTAAAAGCACTAAGACTACTATAATTCGTATTATTTTCATTTATGGGAACCTCTTTTAAGAAACTAAGATATCTTCTCTTATAAGTAATATGAACTAATAAACTTATTTAGTTTAATATACTTCAAACTGTATATTTAGTTATATAGACAAATTCGCAATCAGGAGCACACGAATGTTAAGTTAAACTCTTAAAGATATTGTGACTTTCATTATGTTGCAAAGTATGTATACAAAGGATCTCTGTTCTGTACTCGCTTATTTAGAGCATTCATGGTGATTTTTTTCATTCCAAACAAATCAAAGAATTAGCGAATCAGAAATAACAGAGGAAATGAAAGCTTGGGAATATAAGGTCTGAAGAAAAAGAAAAAAGAGGTAAGAATAAAGAAAAAAAATACAGTTATTTCTCTTTCCCTCTACGTTGTAAAATAAACATCAGTCCGACTATTGTTGCAACTGGCAAAACCATTGATGGAAACTCTGGAATATCGATATGTGAGCTTACTATTTCAGTAGTAGTATTTGATTTAACTTCTTTACAGTTATATGTGCCTGTTGCAAATGCTTCATTTGCTACTGAGCCTGCTTTTAGATCAGCTTTAGTTATCGTGTAGGTTGCTGTCCCTGTAATACTTTGTCCGAGTCCAAGAGCATTATTCGATACGAGTACAGTGCCGAGCTTGTTGTCTGTAACTTTAATAGGTTTGGAGATTACAACATCGCCTGAGTTGGTTACTTTGTAGGTATATGTAATAATCTGTCCTGCACTGCTGTAAACTTTTGGAGACGCTGTTTTTTCAAGCTTCAAAGCCGGTTTTTTGGAGACTGTTAAAGTAACTGTTGCTGTTGCATAATTTGAGATAATTGGCTTGTTGTTGTATGTGCCTGTTGCATATGCTTTATTGGTTATTGAACCCGCATTTATGTCAGCCTGTTTTATTGTATAGGTAACGCTCTTTGTAACGTATTTTCCAGGTGAGAGAGACGAAGTAGATATTGTCAATGTGCCCAGTTTGTCATCAATAACCTTAATAGGTCCAGAGACTGCGATAGTTCCTGAGTTGGTTACTTTATAAGTATATGTGATTGTTTGTCCTGAAGCTTCATACGTCTTTGGAGATGCTGATTTTGTAAGGCTTAAAGCCGGCTTGGAGACTGTGACCGTCGCTGTTGCCTCATTCGATTTAATTAATTTATTATTGAAGTAACCTGTTGCGTATGCTTTATTGGTAACAGAACCTGTTTTGATGTCAGCTTGTTTTATTGTGTAAGTAGCAGTCTTTGTAACACTCTTACCACTCTCAAGACTACCGGTGCTTATTGTAAATGCACCAATTTTGTCGTCGGTAATCTTTATAGGTCCTTTGATCTTTACATTTCCTGTATTTGTCACTACATACGTATATTTTATTAATTGTCCTGAACTGGAAAAAGTAGTAGGAGATGCCGACTTTACTATCTTCAGAGCAGGCTTATATGCGGCTGCGACCTTTACTGTCGCCTTATTCGAATATACCTGCCCATAACTGCTACCTTTTTTGTACTTACCTTTTGCAGAAGCTGTATTGGTCACAGAACCAGTATCAAGATCCCCTTGTTTTACCGTATAGATAGCTGTTCCTTTAACGGATTTACCTTTTGCAAGGGTAGTACTTTCCAGCTTCACACTTGTTTTGTCGTCTGTAATCGTGAGACCTGTTATTTCCTCATTTCCTGTATTTTTCACGATGTATGTGTATGTAATCTTCTGTCCCACGTAAGAATAAGTTGTCGTTGATGCTGATTTTTGCAGGCTCATAGAAGCTGCACTTGCAGAGCCAACCATAAATAATAAAAGTACCATAACTCCAATAATACGTACCGTTTTCATTTATTCGAACCCCTTTTTAAAAATGAAGAGAACATTTTCCATATACAATTATAAATTGATAAACTTATTTAGTTAAATATACTTCAGACTGTATATTAATGAAAAAAAGTGTAATCGACAGCATTAGCCATTCAGTATTAAATTAAGTTGTGAAAGATATTAGGGATATTAATTATATGGTGTAGAATTAATAATATTTAGAAGACTAGAACTTTACTTGCCTTTTATTCTGAAACTTCTTTAACTGGATAAAAAAGATAATTGGGAAGTAAGTTAAGAAGTAGTAAAAGATAAATGAAAAAGTAAGCTAAGAAGTAACTGAAGAGTATATGAAAAGAACGGAGAAGAAAAAGGAAAAAAGAGGCTTCCAGTTTTTCAGACTTTGATCTCTTTCTCCAGCTTCTTAATCAACTCCCTGACCTGGATTGCACGCTCGAAATCCAATCTGTCGGCGGCCTCCCGCATCTCGGCATCCAGTTCTATGATAACATTTGGAATATCTGTTTTCGGGATGTGTTTTACATCAGTTACATCCACTACCTTTTCCCGAATAGGTTTACGGATTGTTTCAGGAATGATTCCGTGTTCCTTGTTATAGGCAATCTGCATGGAGCGACGGCGTTCAGTTTCATTAACTGCTTTTTTGATGGAATTTGTTATATTATCCGCGTAGAGGATAACCTTCGAACTGGCGTTCCGGGCTGCACGGCCTATGATCTGGATGAGGCTTTTTGCATCTCTGAGGAAACCCTCCTTGTCTGCATCCAGAATACCAATAAAGCCTACTTCAGGAATATCAAGTCCTTCCCTTAACAGGTTGATTCCAACAAGGACATCAAACTTTCCAAGCCGAAGTTCCCGGATAATTTCAGTTCTTTCTATTGTCTTTATATCAGAGTGCAGGTAGCGGGCCTTGATTTCGTTCTTTGCAAGAAATTCGGTCAGTTCCTCAGCCAGCTTCTTGGTAAGAGTGGTCACAAGGGCCCGATCTCCTCTTTCCACGATCTTTCGAATCTCCTGCATGACGTCTCTGACCTGACCCTCAAGAGGACGAATCTCAACTTCAGGATCAACAAGCCCTGTAGGACGGATGATCTGTTCCACGATTTGAGCAGAATGTTCCCTCTCGTAGTCTGCAGGAGTAGCCGAAACGAAAATAATGTTTTTCATATACTTCTCGAATTCATCAAACTTGAGAGGCCTGTTATCATAGGCACTCGGTAGCCTGAAACCGTAATCTATAAGGCTCTTTTTTCGTGATCGATCGCCGTTATACATCCCGTGGACCTGGGGAATGGTCTGGTGGCTTTCATCAATAACCAGCAGAAAATCATCAGGGAAATAGTCAAGCAAACAAAAAGGCTGCTCTCCGGGCTGACGGTGGTCAAAGTGTCTTGAATAGTTCTCAATGCCCTTGCAACTGCCGGTTTCCTCTATCATTTCCATATCATAGAGAGTACGCTGTTTCAGTCTGTGAGACTCAAGAAGTCCAAGTTCAGGCAGGCGTTCTTCAAGCTCTTCAAGAATAGACTGAATTGCAGTCTTCTTTTCCTCTTCAGGAATTACATAGTGCCTGGCAGGATAGACAAAGAAATAATCCATATCTTCCTTTCTCTGCCCAGTTTGCTTATCCACTTCCGAAATCCTGTCAACCTCGTTTCCAAATAGCTCAATCCGAATGATATCATCAAAGTATCCTGGAATGATGTCAATAGTATCCCCTTTTACCCTGAAACGCCCGGGCATAAGTTCAAGGTCATTGCGTTCGAACAGGATATCAACAAGTTTCTCGAGAATTTCCTTTCTCTGAACCTTATCTCCAACTTTCAGTTCAAATCCCATCTTTTGGAAATTTTCAGGATTGCCAAGACCATAGATGCAGGAAACAGAAGCTACAACAATAACATCCTGGCGAGACATCAGAGAAGCAGTAGCTGCAAGACGCATTTGTTCTATCTTTGGGTTTATCTGGGCATCTTTTTCTATGTACTGATCTTTGGCAGGAAGATAAGATTCAGGCTGGTAGTAATCATAATAGGAAACAAAATACTCTACCCTGTTCTCAGGAAAGAATTCTCTGAACTCGTTGTAGAGCTGGGCAGCCAGAGTTTTATTATGTGCAATAACCAGTGTAGGTTTCCTTACATGGTTAATGACGTTTGCAACAGTATATGTTTTTCCTGACCCTGTTACTCCAAGCAGGGTCTGAAACTGGTTTTCATTCTTCAGTCCTTCCACAAGTTTTTCAATTGCCTGTGGCTGGGAACCTCTGGGTTCAAAATCGGAAACAAGCTTAAACTGTGGACTGTCTTTGTATCGAGCATCGCGAATTATGTCGGACAATTTGTGAGATGACGGTTCTAATGTCTGATCTGAAGATTTCATACAATCAAGACCTTAAATATTGGAAAATTAAGTGACGGAGTATACATGCAGTTAAAGCAACGGTACAGGCACTAAAGACCAACGGCATATATAATTAAAAATCAATGAATTTGACAATTACTGATCTCGATAATTTTACTGGATCAGTGATTTTTGCCTGAGCAGGCGGTTGTAGGTGATTGCAAACCTGTGAGCTTCATCCCTGATTTCCTGGACAAAGAGAGAGGCTTTTTCATTTCTTTTGATTGGAAGAGGATGTTTTAGCCCGGGGACATAGATTTCTTCTTCCCTTTTGGCTATGGAAATCATCGGAATCCTGAGTTTCAGCTCCCGTAGCTCATGAAAAGCTGAAGAAAGCTGTCCTTTTCCTCCGTCTATGATAATTAAGTCAGGCATTTCGTGTTTATCCTCAAGGAGGCGAGAATAACGCCTGCGGACAACTTCGGCAATAGAAGCAAAGTCATCGATCCCTTCTACACTCTCTATTTTAAAGCGGCGGTAGTTGTGTTTGTCAGGCCTGCCTCCCCGGAACTGGACCATGGAACCGACAGTTGCAGTGCCTGAAAGGTGGGAGATATCAAAACATTCGATAACATTCGGGAGTTTTGAAAGGGAAAGTTTACTCTGCAGGGCTTCGAGTTTTTTCCGGTCTCCGAAAAAGCCTATCTCGATATTTTTCAGTGCAAGGTCCAGAAGGTCTTTTTTCTCTCCCTGTTTTGGAACCGTAATTTTTACTTTCTTCCCTTTCACGTGGGTAAGGAAATCTGCAAGTGACTCTTCCAGAGGTTCAAACAGAATAAGTTCTTCAGGAGGTTCGTTTTCGGAATAGTACTGCACAAGGAACTCTTCCAGGAAATTCTCCCCGAAGGCAAAGACATAGTCCTGCTTGTCTTCAAGCGTGCCTTTGTAAACTTTGAAGAGCATAAGATATACGGTGTCATCCCTTACAATATAGCTCAGGATATCTTCATTATGCTTCTTCTGTCTCTCCATATTCTGCTTTTCCTGAAGGCTTTCAAGAGCGGAAATCTCATCCCTGAGGGCCATAGCCTGTTCAAACTGTTGCTTTGCAGCCAGCTCTCTCATTTCCTTTTCCATAGATTCGAGAAGTTCCTTAGTATTGCCTTTCAGGACAGAAGTAGCTCGCTTTACTTTTTCTCCATACTCTTCCTGGGAAATTGCCTCAATACAGGGCCCGCTGCACGCTCCAATATGATAGCGAAGACAGGCACGTTTAGGCATCTGTTTGCAGGTTCTGAGCTGGAAAGTCTTTCTTACAACCTCAAAAACATAATCTCTCTCCTTTGCGGAAACAAAGGGCCCGAAAAAATTTCCGTTATCTATCATCTTTCTGGCAAGCCTGATCCTGGGAAACTTTTCTTCAGTCAGATGGATTGAAGCATACCGCTTTGAATCCTTGAGAGTAATATTATACCTTGGCCAGTGTTTTTTAATCAGAGTATTTTCCAGGAGGAAAGCTTCGACTTCAGTATTTGTGACAATAAAGTCAAGGCTTCTTATAGCCTGCACAAGGCTCTCTGTTTTGGGATCATGGTTTCTTTTCTGGAAATAGCTACTTACTCTTTTTTTAAGATCCTTTGCTTTCCCAACATACAGCACAATTCCCTCTTCGTTTTTGAAAAGGTAACATCCGGGCAGGTGAGGAAGAGCTTCCAGGTCAATCATATTTTTTAAGCCTCTTTTTCAAGCTCTGTTTTTAAGTCTCTTTTCTAAGCATCTTTTCTAAGCCTCTTTTTTAAGCCTCTTTTTTAAGCCTCGTTTTAAGTCCTTAAAATTCTTTCAACTTCAAGTCTCTAGTTTAGGGATTACTCTCAAAGCATGGGCTCTTCAAAAGCTTTACCTGCTCTTTGTTTGTTATGCTTGAATTTTTCAGAGCCCTCAGAATCTTCAAAGTCTTCAGCATCATCTTCCCCGACGTCGCCTTCAGATTCTTCGTAATCGGTTTCAAAAGCTTCCCCTTCTTCGAAAACGGCTTCTATGGGCTCAGCTGCGGCTTCCACGTATAAATCCCCTCCAGGAAGCCTGGGTGCAAGGAAATGAGCAGTATGGCTTCCTTCAACCATGGCCACTTCCTCAGGTGTGCCAGCAGCAATTATCTCTCCGCCTGCATTTCCACCTTCAGGACCGAGATCGATTATGTAATCTGCTGATTTAATAACATCCAGGTTGTGCTCGATTACAACGACAGTATTACCTTTTGCAACAAGCCCATTCAGGACAGAGATCAGTTTCTTTACGTCGTGGAAGTGAAGCCCTGTAGTCGGCTCATCAAGTAGATAGATAGTCTTTCCAGTACCTTTTTTAGAGAGCTCTCTTGTTAGTTTAATCCTCTGGGCTTCCCCTCCGGAAAGCGTTGTCGAACTCTGTCCGAGCTTGACGTAGCCGAGTCCAACTCTGTTAAGGGTATCGAGTTTTCCTTTAATTGCAGGAATGTTCTCAAAATGCTCTGCAGCCTCTTCTACTGTCATATCCAGAACTTCTGCAATTGATTTTCCTCTGTATTTTACTTCGAGGGTTTCCCTGTTATAACGGGTACCTTTGCATTCTTCGCACTCGATGTACACATCAGGAAGGAAATTCATTTCGATCTTGATTAGCCCGTCCCCCTGACAGGCCTCACAGCGTCCTCCTTTTACGTTGAAAGAGAAACGGCCGTTCTTATAGCCACGGATTTTTGCTTCCTTAGTGTCGGCAAAAGCCTGTCTTACAGCATCAAAAACCTTAGTATATGTGGCTGGGTTAGAGCGCGGGGTTCTGCCAATAGGACTCTGATCAATAACGATTACCTTGTCGATTTCAGAATCAAAAGCCAGTTCGTCATAGTCTCCAGGAGTTACATTTGATTTGTGGATTTTCTTCATCAGGGCTTTGTACAGAGTGTCATAGATAAGTGTGGATTTGCCTGATCCCGAGACGCCGGTAACCACCGTCAGGAGGCCTACAGGGATATTCACATCAACATTTTTCAGGTTATTTGCCCTGCAGCCTCTAAGCCGGATGAAAGCCTCGCTCTGCCGTCTGAAAGCTGGAGGCTTTATCTGTTTTTCTCCTGAAAGGTACTGGCCTGTCAGAGATCCGGGATTCTTTTCGATTTCTTCAGGCGTACCTTCAGCTACCACATAGCCTCCATGTATACCTGCGCCCGGCCCTATGTCAAGTACATGATCCGCAGCCCTGATTGTATCCTCATCATGTTCCACGACTATCAGGGTATTTCCAAGATCTCTCAGGGTCTGGAGAGTCTGAATAAGTCTTTCGTTATCCCGCTGGTGCAGTCCTATCGATGGCTCGTCGAGTACGTAGAGCACACCCATGAGGTTTGAACCAATCTGGGTTGCCAGCCTGATTCTCTGGGCTTCTCCGCCTGAGAGGGTGCCTGCATTTCGGGAAAGAGTAAGATAGCCGAGTCCTACATGCTCAAGGAAACCGAGTCTTGAGCGAATTTCTTTTAAAACCTGTTTTGCGATTTCTTTTTCCTTTTCCGAGAGGTTTAAGTTCTCAAAAAACCGGATAGATTCTATAATTGAGAGATCAGTTGCATCAACAATGGATTTATCACCAATTTTTACTGCAAGCACTTTTTCCTTCAGGCGCTTGCCTTCACACTTCGGGCAGGGCCTAACCTGCATGAATTTCTCCAGTTCTTTTCGCCGGTACTCGGATTTAGTCTGGTTGTACAGCCTTTCAGACTGCGGGAGAAGTCCTTCCCATGTGCCTTTATGAGACCATTGTGCATCCCCGTTCTTCATGCTCATATTGAAATGGATGAGTTCTTCCGAGCCGGACATGAGAGCGTTGTATTGCTCGTCTGAAAGTGCTTCAATGGGAGTGAATATATCAAAACCGAAGTGTTTTGCCACAGCTGCCAGATGCTGGCTCCTGTAACCATCAAGGTAATTCCTGTACAGGGCCACAGCTGCATCTGCGATACAGAGAGTTTTGTCCGGGATAATCAGGTCAGGGTCAAACTCCATTTTGATTCCAAGCCCATTACAGGCTTCACAGGCTCCAAAGGGACTGTTAAACGAAAACATCCTGGGCTGGAGTTCTTCAAAAGCCATTCCGCAGACAGGACAGGCCATGTTTGAGGAGTAAAGGTGGTCTTTTCCTTCAGAATTGACAGCAATCAAGAGCCCTTCTGCCTTTTTAAGGGCATTTTCGCAGGCTTCGACAAGCCTTGAACGGTCTTCTCCAGGATCAAGCCTGTCAACCACTACTTCAATGTCATGTTTTTTGTAACGGTCAAGGGAAATCTCTTCATCTGTCCTGTGGATCTCCCCGTTTACACGGACCCTGGTGAAACCCTCAGTGTTCAAATCCTTAAAGAGCTGCTGATAGGTCCCTTTTTTCTGGCGGACAACCGGGGCAAGGATGGTAACCGTATCTCTATTTTCCCTGCTTATGCTGTCGGCAATCCTTTCAGGGGATTGAGACTCGATTTTGATATTGTGAATAGGACAGTAAGGAGTCCCGACTCTGGCAAAAAGCAGCCTCAGGTAATCGTAAATTTCGGTTACTGTCCCTACAGTACTCCGGGGGTTTTTTGATGTGGTTTTCTGCTCAATGGAAATTGCCGGGGATAACCCTTCTATGCTGTCCACATCCGGCTTATTCATAAGCCCAAGGAACTGTCTAGCATAAGCTGAGAGGGATTCCACATAACGCCTCTGTCCTTCAGCATAAATAGTGTCAAAAGCCAGAGTGGATTTCCCGGAGCCTGATACCCCTGTGATAACAATGAACTTGTCCCGTGGGAGGTCAACCGTGATATTTTTCAGGTTGTGTTCCCGTGCCCCTTTAATAATGATATCTTTCATTTTCCTTCTCTCAGGTTTTTCTTGTCTCGGTTGAATCTATTAAAGTGAAAATTCAAAGGATCGGTAAATTGGATTTCTAAAAAGTATAAGTGAAAATTTTGAAATGGGGATTTTAAAGTTTAAGACCTAAAATATATGAAAACTGAGGTACATAACAAAAAGTGAGCTTTTTTATTAAAAATACTAAGTGATAGATGGATAGCTAGATTTCTTTTTTATAGAGTTGTGGATCTTTAACGCCGTTGCCAACATTATTCACACTATTTTATCTTGCTGAATGAGTAAGGTAGTATTATGCCTGAAATATAATATTAAATTTATTAATTTGAATTTATTAAAAGTAATATCTTATATATATAGTTTAATGTGCCATATCTGCTACATATAGTTTAGGAGAATAGAGTGAAAGTATTATAATTGAAAATAGAATCATGGCCTGAATTAATTAAGTAATATTTTCACATTCTTGATTTATTTGGTAAAACATTCGGGATACCTAAAGTGTTTACCCTATGAGTGACCTCGGGTAGCCCGGAACTATAATAAAAGGGAATTTGACCTTGCCGACCCGTACGTAATTCCATAATCTAAACTGTATCTTGTTGTTTCGAATCATCATAGACTACAAGATGCTATATTCTAAAACGTTAATATACAACCGAACTTTCAAAAAGTAAAATCTATAGGACTTACGCACTTGAGATCCAAAACCAAGAATAATAAACATCGTGGTTTAAGTATGTATTTTAGACATTTAACGGTTCGAAGCTACCGTTTTTCAGTTCAAATGCATCAGTCATATCCCAGTTGTAGAATAAATTTAATTTTAAGACAGGCTCTTACAGAATGAGCTAATTAACATGATAATAGGTATTATAAAGAAGCAAAGGAGGCTAAGAAAATGGGTATCCTGAAAAATATTTTAGGCAAAGAAGAAACTGAAACCAAAAAGGAATCTAAAAAGGCTAAAGATGATGCAAATAGAGAGAAAATGAGAACACCTTCGCCGGTAAAGACATCAACCTTTGATAAAGTTAAATCACAAAAAGAACAGAGTGCAAAGAAGGCACCAAAAGTTAAAGCTGAACATGCAGCACAAAAAGCCGCTCAAAAATCAGCACAAAAATCAGCACAGAAAACAGTAAAGCGCAGATGATTTTAGGACTTGCGCGGTTGAACTGAGAAATCAATAACATCTGCGTAAATCCTATCATATACACAAAACCTGCATCCACTATCGGAATATGTAGAACAGACTGTTCCTGCACCTGTCTTTGTTTTATACCTGTGTCTGTAGTCAGGAAGCTCGGAACTACAATAATAGGGTATAGGAAGACCGAACCATACGTAATTTTAATAATTAAATAATTGACTTCTACGGATTTTTAATAATCAAATAATTTTGTAACTACTCTGGGTATAATTACTGGCGCTCCTTTGAGCGCCGCTAGAATACTATCCCATAACCGGCAAATTATTTTTTCTGATTGTAGAAATATAAGCTCTAATTCTGCCGAAAACTTCCGCTCCTTGTGTGGTCCTGAAAGTCCCTGATTCCGGAAACTATATCTCTTCTTATGCCAATCTACTCTTAATTATTTTCAAGCCTTTCTATAAAATGCAGAGAAGATGGTTGGCTATGGATAAGCCTTATATGAAAATTTTAAGTTTCACGTTCTATGTATTGATAATTCTTTCAGTTTTTGCCTTTGTTGAGGAAAGAGAATTTTTGGCTATAAGATCTTCTTCTGGAGATGAGGGTAAAGCTTTTTTCATCGTTAATGAAGGAGAATCGCAGTCAGAAAATTCTCGTTATGACAATGAACCTACTTATGAGGGTCAAATTACAGGTGTACCGACTTCTGGATTAATTGATCCAGAAAAAGGTAAGGATGTTCCGGGTCCCAGCTACATAATTTCTCTGGCAGTTTTCGGGTTGGCTTATCGCCTGAGAATATACAAAAAATAAGATAATGAGCGGGTGACGTGGTGTCAGTCTTGGCACTTGTAGAAGAGATAGTCCTCGGGATATGTAGAACAGACTGTCTTCGCACCTGTTCTTAATTTTTACCTGTGCAGGAGCAGCTCGGAAATATAATAATAGGATATTAGAAATGACCGAGCCGTACATAGTATAAATATTCTAAAATGTATCTTGTTTTTTCGAATCATCATCATGAGACAACAAAATATTATATTCTAAAATGTTAATATACAACCGAAATTTCAAAAATTAGAATAATATATTCTAAAACGTGCCATCACACTAACTATATACACAATGGTTTGTATGCCTCAGTTCCATTTACATTATTAAGGTAGCTGACAACATAAATCAGTTAGTTAACAACGTTTTTTGGGAAGTTTCCATCCCCGCAGCAAGCCGCAGGGAATATTCAACTGAAATAAACCTGCTGATAAAGGATCTTTTTTTCAGAAAAATCCTGTCCGCAGGCGCATTCGTCGTGGTTTGAAATATCCAGATATTTAACAGGTTTTGAGAACTTTATCAATGAATTGTGTCGTAGGCACGTTCCCCGTGCATAGAAATATCCAGGCCCACAAGCTGTTCATCATCTGTAACTTTGACCGGGGTTATTACATTTATTAATATCAACATAATGTAGGTAAACACAAATGCATAGATTGAAGTTCCAGCGACAACCACAAATTCTTTTATAAAGAACTGAGTGCCACCGTAAAGTAAACCGTCAGCTCCTGCCGGATTTATGGTTGTTGAAGCAAAGACTCCAAGGAGAATTGTTCCTGTCACTCCTCCAATTCCATGGACGCCCCATACATCCAGAGCATCATCCCATTCCATCTTGTTTTTAATGTGCACTGCAAGATAGCAGACAATAGCTCCAAGTATGCCTATTAATGCAGCCACAGGCAGGGAAACAAAGCCTGCTGCAGGAGTAATGGTTGCAAGCCCTGCAACTGCTCCTGTCATAAGCCCCACAAATTTTGGTTTTCTCTCCTTGGACCATTCTATTATCATCCAGGTGATTGCTGCAAAAGAAGCTGCAATGTCGCTGTTCAAGAATGCAAGTGCGGTAATCCCGTCTACATTGAGTTCACTTCCAGCGTTAAAGCCGTACCATCCAAACCAGAGAAGAGCAGTGCCAATAGCCATTAAGGGGATATTGTTTGGTTTTGAATCTTTGAACCTTCTTGAACCTACGAAAAAGACCGAAGCAAGAGCTGCAAATCCGGCTGTCGCATGAACCACGATCCCGCCTGCAAAGTCAAGAACTCCCATTTCTGCAAGCAGGCCGCCCCCCCATATCATATGGACAAAAGGGTAGTAAACGAAAAGCTGCCAGACGACCAGGAAAATGATGTAAGCCTTAAAAGTAATCCGGTTTGCAAATGCTCCCGTAATCAGAGCCGGGGTAATGATTGCAAACATCATCTGGTAAGCCACGAATACAAGTTCCGGGAATCCTGCGTTTCCAAACATAGTATTCGGAGTAATTCCATGCAAAAATATCTTGTCCAGGTTTCCTATGATCGCGCCTTCTCCCCCGCTGAAACATAGAGAATAACCTATAAAGAACCATAAAACAGTCGTCAACCCCATAGAAACGAAACTCTGCATCATAATTCCTAAAATGTTTCGCTTAGAGGAAAGTCCTCCGTAAAAGAATGCCAGACCAGGGGTCATAAGCATCACAAGACTTGTCGCAAGCAGCATAAAGCCTGTTGAACCAGTATTTAACATATTTTTCATCCCTTTTCTTTTATACTATAACTAGGAAACCTCACACATCTTACCGTTTTCCTATGTTATCCTACTTAATCATTTCTAATATTCCTCTGCAATCTAATCTCAAAATAGTTTTCCAGATAGTAATGGTTCAGAAATAGGGATTTATCAATACAGAAAAAGCAGAAACGTAGAAAAGATAGACAAAGCCCAGGAACAATTGACAATAGAAAAATGTATTAGTTTCATGGAGTGATTCTTTTCTATCCATGAAACTGAATTTTCCACAAAATTTTTACATTTTTTTAATCTGCGGCATGGATTCTTTATATCCCTTGACCAAACAGGATCCATGCAGTTATATAGCCCGCGATTCTGTCTACAAATTCGAGGGGTTCTCTTATTTTCCAAGGCTGTCTACAAACAATTTACCTTGTCCAAAAAAAATTGAGTAACCTATTCCCCTCATCCCACAGCCATGATGCCCATTGCAACAGAATGCATCATACTGCTAAGGACATTTTTACGCTGAACCAACCCACCGTAGAATAGTGCAAGCCTTGGAAGCATTATAATACAAGTGCAGATGAAACCAATATCCATGCAGTATCTGCTTTATTAATAGCCATATTTATCCCTCATAAAGCATCAGGTCCGTTTTCGTTTGTACGGATCCTTATTACATCCTCAAGTGGTAACACAAATATCTTACCACTTCCTATGTAACCATCGTCTCCTTTTGCTCCGGTCTTTATTGCTTCAATAATGGTTTGCAGAAAATTATCTTCAACTGCGATTTCAATCTTGATTTTCTCAAGCAGGTTTGCTTCACGTTCCATCGCTTTATATATTTTCATATGTCCTTTTTGTGCACCATAACCTGCAACTGATGACACTGTTAGTCTATTTACTTCAAGTTTCTGAAGTTCTCGTTTGACTGCATCAAGCCTTTCCGGCCTTATCATTGCAATTACATATTTCATCGTGACCACCAATAAGTGGCTATTCTCCTACTTCATAATATCTAAATCTACCTGTTCTTCAAAATGTGGAATAATATATTCTAAAACGTTGGCGTCAAACCAACTTATTTTTCTGTTCTCTTTCCTTCTTAATCTGGCTTGCCGGTTTTGATTTGTGATGTTTAAGATATTATTCTAATTGAAATGCATGTTCAGGTTTATCAAGCCCTAACTGCTTGCCATATTTGTTTATTGTGAAATATGGGAGTAATTGCTCGGGCAACAAATCAAAGTCTTCTGCTTTCCTTATAGGGTGATGTGGGTACTTTCCGTAATTCTCTGTTCGCTTTGGAACCTTCCTTACCCTATTAAGATCGAAACCATGCCTTATTCTTTGTAGGTAAGCTATACATTGGGAAATATAAATATGCCTTAGAAGGGCTAAACGCTTGGCTACGTGGCTTAGAGTGGGTTGTTGCTATACGCATGTAAAGATTCGGGACATATTCAGGGATGCGATACCCTCAATATAGTATTTTTATTTCAGTCGAATACCCCCTATCTTGATGTGGGGTCGCCAGCATAACTTGATTTAAAAAAGTTTTACTATATCTAATATTTTTAAAAAGCTGCACCATTTTTTTCATTACTAAAACCAGATAAGTAGAATACAATAATGAACACTATCACACCAACAATAACTGCTACAGGATGGAAATCTTTCAAGGCATTCATGAAGGTAAAAACATCTTTGTCTCTAAATATATATAGAGTCACAGAGGCATAAATAATCAAACTACACAAGAATGACATGCATAAACGAAGAAGTACAACTACAACAGAATTTATATCTCGCATTAACATATATTTGTTTCAAGACTATTTAATTTTTATTTCAATGATTCAATGGGAACTTCAATAATAGAAAATGATCACTTACAGTACAGAGGATTGAGAGAATTCTCTCAGATTTTAGTTTGTCTTGTGGTGGCTAGGCTTTCCTTTTATCCGATATAATAAATATAAAATGCATATTGTTATGAAGGCGAGGATTACAATGTATATTACAGGTATTCCATATATCATTACAGTAGAGCTGGAGATCATAATATCATTATTCAGTTCAACATTTAAAAGTATTTGCAAATCATAATACTTGAACTGGTACAACTTTCTAGCAATTTAGCTATCTTTACGAAAACAGCAAAGTATTTAACTATTAAAAAATATTTTTTATGTAGGTGCAAATCCCTCTCGCAGCGAACAGACAATACATCAATTTACCCAAATGTATCATCATCAGAAATATAATCCGGGATTTGCACTGCCTCCTCTTTTTGGAAACCCAAATAATAATAAATTTTAAATAGTTTCAAATGTATCACTATTTTGACGCATTAAGGCAAACGTCATTGTTTGCATCAGAAATTTCCAGGTGGGAGTCAGCTCTCCCACTTGTCTACTACTAATAATTCTTTTCGCCAAGGGCTTGTTTTCGAGAAACAGTATTTACCCCAGATTCATCCATTGAAAATGCAAAAAAGATATAAATTGGAGATATCTCTCAATTCAAGAGGTATCTGGTTGAATCACTGGAATTGGGGCAATTATTAACAATTGTTAATTATTTGTATATGTTGTGACTGATGATCTCAATTTTGAACATGTAAACGGTGTAATCAAAGCTGCGCTGGTGCATCCTGCTGCAAGCAATGGAGTATATTCGCTCCAGCCTTTCATATATTCCAAGAGCTTGGCCCTTACTTACTCATTTTAATTGCGTTGAAGTCTTCTGAGATATTATTTGGTCCATCTGGCTACGAGCGATAACCCTGGCCATTGTACGTGGCTTCTGGAAATATGTGCGTGGGAGATGGGGGATATCCATTCCTGGTCACATCACTCAATGCCTTCAGCAAATGGAGGTACTTTGAGAACGTCACACTCTTCAATAAACAAGATAAGTTTATTAACCGTAGGCAATTATTGGAACTGAAAATCACTTATAGAGAATAGCCACCTCTGAGATGAAAACAATGGACTCAATGGAAAAAATCTTTGGAAAAACCGCACAAATGACGGTACTTAAGAACCTTATCGAAAAACAGAACGAACCAGCCTACCTTTCAGGAATAGCTGAAGCAACTGGACTATCACATTCCAGCGTATCAAGGGTTATCGCACCTCTGATTTCATCAGGTGTTGTTCAGGAAAAAATGCTAGGAAAACAAATTCGACTTTTCCAGCTCAATATGGAAAGCGAAGCGGCAAATGTGATAGTTGATTTTTACCGTAAAATCAATGAGGCAGTAAATTAAGTTTTGATATGAAGGTGAGGGAAATTCAATTTCCCACCTTATCTTTTTGATTCTGTCTCCAAGCTATTGACAAAAAGCTTGGAGTTTATTTAAAAACAGTAGCTTTTCTGCTTATCCTAATCTTAATGATAAGCTACTGTTGAGAGGGTTATATATATTGATTACTTCCCCTTCTTTGCTGGCTTGGATTCTTTCTTCATAGACTTCTCTGCTACTGGAGCTTTTGCTTTCCCACAAGCAGCTCCTGCCTTATGTGCATCATTTATTGTTTTCTGCATAATTAAACACCTCTTTGAATATTTTAGTAATTATTTAAGTAAACTATCTTAAATGTATATATAAGTTTATAACAAGAACATTAATTCGATCAGATAACTATTATGTGGATAGTTAAAAAAAATATATAGAGACTTGGCTATATAATATCGAATTCGCGAATTATTCTTTTATGATATAAATTAATGATATGCCCATTTTAATTTCGTTGTGGAGCCGTCCGGGATATAATTTCCATTTGCTACGAGCGATAGCCCTTGCCTTTGTACGTGGCTTCTAGGTGTGGAAATGAGGAATAGAAGTATCAAAAGAAGCTATGCTTGGTTCCCGTCCAGACTATCTGGATTCGAAAAAGGCTCTATAGAAATGCTTTATATTCTATTTACTCAAAAAATTACAAAAAATTGAAGTATAAAAATGTCCCTTATTTTTGTCCCCACAAAAAACTAGGAGCAATCCATATTGTCATCAAATAAATATATTAAATTTAGGACTTACTACTTGAGTTTATAAGTTGGCAGCATTAGACCTTCAACAGTTCAAATTGTAGATTTAAACAACAACGTTTATTGTGCTTGATTTCATACTTTCAAGTGCGTAGTCCTAAAAGTCTCAATTAGGTCCGTAAAAATTTCTAAAGTTTAGTATCCGCCGCCACGGCGACAATTCCCAGAGCACCACCAGCAGTGTCTACGTCTATCAAATCTGCAGTAACTATGCCACATTTGCATTTCCTCCAAATTTTTACTTAATGAGATGCAATTGTGAATGGAGTTTTATGAATATCGCTTTCTTAATTCAATGTTTTTTCGATTCACTTCTCGTCAGCAAATATTATTGGTAAATTATTTGTATATTGAAAACTTCTATCTACATTTTATCTGCTGATAATTTACATGCCTATGAGAGTGATTTCACAATTGCTCACTCAGATAATATTCATCATGAAACATAAAATCTATAGAAATATAATTAAGAATTCTATAATAGTTGGAAGCTGACTTTATTAGTTAAATTTCACAAATGATTCAGCACGTTGGCATTTTATAAAGTTTCCTGTTTTATAAATAACGAAGAATAAATAGATTCAATAAACCTATATTCATGCCTGGCATCCTAAAGATTCTTACCCGAGCAATAGCCCTGGCTTTTGTACGTGGCTTCTGGTTAGGTAGTTATAGTTTGGATCGTATTCGTTGTCATAATATCCCAGAAGATTCATATAAAGATGGAAAGTCTTGTTTTATTCTTTACACAGTTTTTAGTAAAAGCTCTATATTTCATCCGATTTTCAGGTAAAAATTTGCTCAAATTAGCAGCAAAACTGTCCAAAATGCACAGGTTTTACTCTAAAACCTGTGCATTTTTCAATCATCTTCAATACCTATTGTGTGAAGTATTTTGCCCATCCAGAGCACTTATGCTTGCTGATGGGAGTAATAAAGCTCATGACAGTATAATCCCAAAAGGAGTGATCTCTCCCGAAAATCCTGGCCATTTCCTCAAAAGCCGGCATTCGATTCGGACATATAAACAGACACAAGTACCTCGTACAACTATCGAGTCGATCTTAGACATTGTCCGGTATGCCCCCTTTGGTGGAAATTCCCAAATCCTTGCACTTTTCAGAGATAGCATCAGCGATATTCCTTAATGAATCTGAGTCAATTTCTGCATACTTCAAACCCGAATATTCCCATTACCTTGTGGTACATACTCCTGTAAAATATAAAGGTCCTAAAAATAGAACAGAGTGGAACCTGCGGTTTTGTGGAGATGTCGGAGTTTCAGTTGTTGAACTTTTTACAGTAAAAGCTTGTATTGCTTATGTAAAAGGGTTGATGGCAGTTAATGGATCAAAAATCTATGCAATCCTTCCCTATACATCAATAGATATAGAAAGAGCGGAAAAGGCAAAATTTCCTGAAGATCAGATCTCCCGCGTGCGGGCAAGAGTACTACCTCCTGTACTTCGAGAAATAAAAGGGGAAATGATTCTGGATATAGGCAGTGGGTTTGGAACGCTAACTCTTGAAATTGCAAAAAATAACCCTGATTCAAAGATCTATGGTGTCGATATTCACGACTCTCATACTGGTCAGGCACAAATGAATGCAAGGATTCTTGGTGTACCGAATCTAGAGTTCAAGACAGGCAGTATATATTCACTTCCTTTTAAGAGTGACTCTATGGATGCTGTTACCTGTTTTTACATGCTTCATCACCTTGAAGATTTAAAACTAGCCCTGATGGAAATCAAGAGAGTATTAAAAAAGGTGGGATATTAACAGCAGTAGAGCCTCTTGAACATCAATATAATCATGGACCTCATCTCTCTCAAATTGAATGGAAAGAACTTTTTGAAAAAGTAGGCTTTTATGTGGAGACTCAAAGCTATGAAGGAGCAATAGCCATGAAGGCCAAAAAGTAGGTATACTATTTTAGATCATAGTTCAAACACTTAGTCTCCGATAATGTTTGGAAATAAGGATAGAAAGACTGGGGATTGGATCTATGTTCTATTGTTTGATTCTTAACTTTTTCATTAATTGAGTCAATGATTGAATAAATTGATATGAAGCCGATCCCAAAACTCAAAATTGCTTCTCTGAATCCCGTATTCCGAATAATCAATATAGTTTCGATCATGAAAATAGTTATGAAACTTTACTGATTTGAGAATAAAATTGGTTTTGGGATGAGCTCATAGTATATACACAAATACTCAATGGCGTTAACAGAAATTATGCTTTTCCTGGATTTCTCGTCTTTTTCACTGCTACCTGATTCGTAGGAAATGATCTTTGGCAGTTTTCACACCGGTAATTACGCTTTTTCGTGTTTTTAGTGATATTCGGTGAATTGCAAAACGGACATACTTTTATTGTACATGTGGTAGTCATTAGATAAGCTCCAAAATAAACTTAAACACTTGTTTTTAATTCTCTTCGTCTTTCCTGCTCTTTTATACTCTTCAATATCTCTTTTCTTTTTATCCTTACCCCTAACTGTCCAGACAGCTTCATCTTTTGAAACTTTGTCCTGCAGGACTTTAATACCATGTTTCGTGTATATGATAGAGTTCATTACACCAGTGTCTCTTAGAGGCTGTCTTAAAATTCAAACCATTTCTACATTTAGATAATGGAAAACGTTAACTTTAAATTCATACCTAAATTTTTTCAGCAATTCAGGAACATATTGACTTTAAGATAGTATTTTATCCATAGGATTTACGTATCTACGATAAAATCGAATTGCGTATTTCCACCACGCACTAAAAGGCTGTCCACAATTCAATCGAGGTAGAAACTTTCCATCCTCATACGAGAGATATGCCATAGCTTTTAGATTAGCTTCAGGTTATGTGCTTAAAGTGCATGAAGGGCGACAAAAAAGAAGCTATGCTTGGTTCCTGTCCAAGTCGCTACAATGCCTTCGGTAGAAATGCTCACCCTACCAGTTTTCTTAATATCTCGAGCCGAAGGATGGTCCAAATACTCAAAACCCTGATTTTTGGGTGGAAATAGGTTGCGATACCTGCAAAAATGAGTTAATTTGACAATGTCAAGTTAGAATTTGAAACTCAGTTATGAAAATTTGACCTGAAATAAATGTGTTAGTTTAACCATAGTAGTTTCCGTATTATACGTAAATTCCATATAGAATGAGCCGATCCAAAACTCAAAATTGCTTCTCTGAATCTCGTATTCCGAATAATCAATATAGTTTCTGATCATGAAAGTAGTTATGAAACTTTACTGATTTGAGAATAAAATTGGTTTTGGGGTGAGCTCTATAATAAAAGAAGCAATAACGTGATAGTATACCTTGATATCTCAAAATTAAGATTTTTTTCTTTTTCTCTTCTCAGGCGTCACAAGTTCTGTTAAAAAGAATCCAAATGCTGCGAAATCCTTAATATCTAGTTTTGAGAACTCTCACCGGAAGAAATTGCTGGAATAATGAACCGGAAGAATTCACTGGTGTACTGCTCGTAGCTGAATCCCTCCGCCTCAATCACTAATTTCCATTTATTTTCCATGGAGAGGATACCCATAAAGGATATCATAAGATACATCGAGGTCAGGAATGGATCAAGATCGGCCCGGATTGTCCCATCATCGATGCCCTCCTGGATCGCATCCCGCAGGATCATACGGCAGGTACCATACCCCTTTCCAATCTCTGAGGTAGATGGGTTTTCTTTGGAAAAACGTTCAGATCCATAAAAGTGGATCAATCGAAGATAATCCGGGTATTCCTGTGAAAACTGGTAATAGGCCTGGCCCATCAGGGCTACTTTGACAATTCCGGGAGCCTGTTTTCCCATGCATTCCAAATATTTTTCCTTAAGGATCTGGATACCACGGAGAACAATAGTAGCGAAAAGTGCCTCCTTATTTTTAAAATATAGATATAAGGTAGCCTTATTCAGTTCGACATCTCGGGCGATATCATCCATGGACACATCTTCGTAACTCCGGGAAAAAAAGAGACGCTCGGCTGCATCAATGATCTCGGTCTTTCGCTGTTCCTTTTCTCGTTGTCTTCTATCGGAAATTCCCATTTTTTCACACCATCTAACCCATATTTTGATAATCACTGTCAGTTATATGAATTAAGGAATGAATGTATTCCAATTTTCCGCTTTTACCAATTGGGATATATTCATCAGATAAAACATTCAGGCTCCTTTCGTTGGCTATAGAGCGTATGGAGACGCACTGATGCGTCTTTAACCAGCCCGGGTTTCATCGATCTGGCATTCTGCGGGCAGTTTTTGATACACGCACAGCAGGTAATGCATTTTTCCGTATCAATCAAACGGGAATTTTCTGCATCAACAGCACCAACAGGACATTTATCTGCACAGATTCCACACTGTGAACACTCATCGCTGACTGCGATAAAATCAACATTCCATAACTTCGAATCTCCTCTATAGGGATAAATGCCAGGCACATATACATCAGAAATTTGGGAGGTTAATGAAATGGATTGAAGTTTTTCACGTATTTTCTGTCCAAATACTTTTGCATGGTTCAAATCATCTTCACCGGGGCGTCCTTGAGCTGTTGGTGTCTCGGAATTTGAGAATGAATGTTCCCCGATATATGCTGCACAGGCAATGGGAATACACCCACATTTCATTACAATATTTTTTAGTTCGAGTAGTGCATCGTCATATACACGATTCCCATAGACAACAATACAGATGGTAGGGGTATTATGAGCTTGAATTGCATTCAGCCATTCAATTAATAATGCTGGCACTCTCCCCATATAAACGGGAACTCCAACTACAAGCAGTTCATTTTCCGAGGTCAGTAATGGTTGTTTTCTTGCACTTTGTTTGGTAATATCAATTAATTCCATGATGCTTGGATTAATACCATGCGCAATGCCCTGAACAACCGCTTTTGTTGTTCCAGTAGGTGAAAAATAAACTAATTTCGCAGATTCCATTTTCATTTTGTTTACTCCATCAATTGTGTATGAATTTACAAAGAATGCCTTTCATTCGATTTCACTCTCACGAATATTTGGATTCTCATCTAACCATTACCGGCTTAGAATTTTACTCACTATATCCCTAGTACAAACCTGTATCTGAGCTGTTGTGCGTATTGTCGATATCCTGAAAATTCTTCTTGCAGAATCCTATCTTCAAGACTCGTTCTCATCTCTCTTCAATTGGGAGGCATAATCTCAAGGATTCTGCCCGGAAACAGGCTCAATAGAATATTGTAACTTATAGTTATGTTATAAATGATGGTTATCTTATAACTTTCGGTTATTTAATAGCCATTAGTTGAGTATTCGAATCTCCATTCTCTTTATCCTCCCCTGTTTGTTCACTTTTAGGGTGGTATACAACACGTCAAAAAGAAAGATACAAAATTTGCTACAACATTGGAAAGAATGGCGAATATCAAGAAATAGATCTTTTGAAGATTGATTTTAAGATACACTATGAAGTTGATTTTTTTGAAAGAGGTGGGACGGTAAGAAACGAGTGAACTAAGCTGGAAGAATTGTTGGTGGCATAATGCGACGAAGCTGAAAAATAATTTTTTTTGTTAAATCTTGCCACTATTGCCCTACTAATAAGATTGCTGATTAAACTCAGTCAAGAATTCTATCTTAGATTGGAATAGTAATCTCAATTAGGGGCTTTCACCTTTAGTCGCTGAATGTAAGGTAATTAATTGTCTTACCATTCTTCTTATGGATCTTCTGATACCGTGACATTGCAGCGGAAACGATAGTATATCGAATACCTGTCTTTTTTTCGATGTCGCGTGTAGTTAATGGTTCTTCTGAGCCGATAAGAGCATCTAATATTCAGAACTTTAGAAAATTAGTTTTATAAGAATAGCACTCGAAGAATAGCACTCGCAACCATATTATCACCTAAAGTTTTATGTCATAATAAATATCTGATGCCACGATAATAAAGGTTTGTTCGTTTCAATATGTATATACCATAAAATGCCCTATACCATAAAATGTTATTTTCGGGATATGTTTGATCCCTCTACCTTTAATATATCCCGAACCTGTTTATGGGCTTCACAGAATTTGGGAGATAACATTTTGCCTTAGAAGGGACTAAACGCTTGGCTGCGAGGCTTAGCGTGGGTTGTGTAATAAGTATGTAGAATAAATTTCACTTTAATAACTAACTATGTCTTAGAAACTTACGCATTTGCCTGCTTTGCAGGCAACTTTTTAATTTTTTCGATTTTTAGGTTAAGTATAGATTGGATTTCTTATAAATTGACTAACAGCATTTCTTGTAATGTTCAACTTTGTTTCAAACCATGTAATCCTGTTTTTATTCTTTGAATTTCAAATCTTAGAAATGCTCTTATTGCCATCATAATATGTCTCTCTGCACATTTTTTCTTCTTGCCTGACAGCGTTCTACTCCACAAAACTGTTTTATTCCTCTATGATACTCTTCAATTTTCCAGGCTTTTTTCCCTAACTCTTTCCTTTTTTCTTCTTGCATATCCAGTACATCTGTAGCCCAGTATTGCGTGTCTCCGTCCGTGGAAACTATCCGAAATACCTTAATAAAGCCATATTCTTTCAGATGAACTGTCATTCCTTCTGGTGGAATAGTTAACAATTCAATTGCTACATTACCAGTCTTATCAGGGTTAACTAACCGGTTTTTCTTCAACCTTGTTAACCAGTGCCATCCTTTTTTCCTGATTGTCTTTGAGATTCTTTATGCTTGAATACCATGTATCAAACAGAACAAATTCTGGTCTAAAACCACGTTCTTCTGCCTTATTTAGCATATCAAGGAAGTGATCGTTTTTTGTTTTTCGTCAGTATCTATATCTAAATTCTATATCAACAGGAATTATAGCATCATAATATGCCCATACCCCTATTTAAGATTATTAGTCCGTTGTCAATCTGATGATGTTTACCACTCCATTGCCTGTAAACAAGATCGATGTGTTTGGAATAAGGTTTATCGAGAACAGTATCATCGATAATAAGAAAGCCAGTTTCAGGAATGACAAAAGTCTTGACTTCGTCCCATAAAGCCTCCGTTTCCGGAGGCTGCCTTAGAAGAAGACGAGAAAAAGAGTCATGAGCATGGACTATTAGAGTCTATAAAACTGCACTTAGAAGCTTCAGTACAGCTGAAGACGCGAGAAGAAGCAATGAGAAAGTTGATATAATCAAGTTCAGTGCATTTAGCAGGATTTATTTAATTCAACTCAAAGATTTTTTTTGATTATATTGCATATATTATATTAAAAGAAGTATTTTAATATGATTTACAAAATGCTTAAACCGCGTAAGTTCAATATTATTTACCAAGGAAATTTTGATTCTTCTTATTCCGATCATTATGTTCCGATGATTAATATTCTTATATAAATATTATAATTACCTAATCAAAATAGATAACAGGAGTGAAAATGGGCTCAGCATTGAAATTTTCGAAGCCTTTTATTAGCGAGCCGATCCCAAAACTCAAAATTGCTTCTCTAAATCCCGTATTCCGAATAATCAATATAGTTTCATCATGAAAATAGTTATGAGATTTTACTGATTTGAGAATAAAATTGGTTTTGGGATGAGCTCAGCAAAAAAACAGAAAGCTGGCGACCTTATCCCACATAGAGTTTTTTGTAGTTCTATGGATAAGTGTACTAAAGGCTTTGTTTTTTATTAGTTCTCTTTTTCTTCTTCACTGAGACTTATAGGTAATTACCTTTTTAGCTGTATTTTACCCTCTAATTAGTTAACGAGGGTGTTCAATAAACCGCTTATATTATACAGGAGCTACATTGAGTACAATCCCATCCGTAATGTTTAATGTAAATACTAAAAAAGCGATTAGATTTATATCTCAATTAGATATTCTCCTGACTTTGTTTCCAATATCATATATCCAGATTAATGACTAAGAGCTGTCAATTGGCGTATAATGAAATCGGGGTCGTGTACGTGAGTCATTGATCAAACCTGAAAAAACGAGTACGCATACGGCGTTTGAGGAAAATACAAAGAGATCTCTGTGCTCATGGTTTTCAGTAACTCACGTACACGACCGCTATTTTATTTTAGAATAGTTTTCTTTGCTAGCGTTACTCACTCTATTTTAACATTCACTAAATGTACAGGGGTCTTTTTATAAGGTACTGTGACCTTAAGCAAACCATTTGAATAGTTAGCAACTGCTTTTTCAGGTTCTACCGGACAGCAAAAAACATAGCTATCCGCATATTCAAAATCACCTTTAGTGGCTCGTATATAAAAACCATCTTCACTGAGCTTGAAGGAGATATCCTTCTTTTCAACTCCAGGAAGAATTACTTCAACATTTACGTTCTCAATATTGTCGTCTGGATAGATACAAACATCTGGTGATAACCTCAACACGCCGCCCATAGTATTTTCTCCCGCCATAATATTTTCCTCCAAATGAAATTGCTAATTAGGATATTTATATTTTTGTGTTTATTTAAGTGAAGTGTTGACGTTAAAACGGCAACTGTAGTTTTTATTTTGAAATTGGTATTCCGACAATATCTAGTTGATATTATATAAGTTGACATTTATATAACTTCATGATATCTGGTTGATTGAGAATAAAGTGTCAGGCGCTGGGGAACCTGACATAGCTGATAGATTGAATTAATCGAATAATTTGATTAAAAGCGTGCATCGGACAACCAATAAACAATAGTATGGCAGATGACTAATTAACACTCACCATGCCTATAATTTCAAAAATTTTGAGAATCAGTAGAGCTCTAAAATCTGGATTTACGTTTGGAATCAAGTTTCTGGGTTGAAATCAAGTTTATTGACCTTGAGGAGGAGTTTCTGTAAGTAAAACTGCACTTAAATCATATATTACTTCAGGTCACAGTGCCTGTCCGGGTTGCTGTGACATTTTTGCTGCAAAATTCACACTGATGGGAGCAGGTCCCAACACCATAATTGTTAACCCCACTGGCTGTCTGGAAGTCACAAGCACACCCTTCCCGCTGACTTCTTGGCAGGTTCCCTGGATCCACTCGCTCTTTGAAAACGCAGCATCAGTGGCTTCAGGTATAGAAGCTGGTCTGAAAGCTCTTGGAAAAAAGAAAGATATCAAGGTTATAGCTATCGGAGGTGACGGCGCTACAATGGATATAGGATTTGGAGCTATTTCGGGTGCTTTTGAGCGTGGTCATGATTTCACCTATATTTGTATGGACAACGAAGCCTATATGAATACAGGAGTCCAACGCAGCAGTGGAACTCCCTTCGATGCCAGCACAACGACAACCCCGCCAGGAAAAATTTCCTTTGGGAACCCACTACCTAAAAAGAATATGCCTGCCATTATGGCAGCCCACGGATCTCCCTATGTAGCCACAACCTCAATAGGTTTCCCACGGGATATGATGCGTAAAGTCAAGAAAGCCGCAGAAGTCGTGGGTCCTACCTACATCCACTGCACACGCTCCCTGTACAACAGGCTGGGGCTTTGACACCTCTAAGACTCTGGAAATTGCCAAGCTTGCAGTTGAGACCTGTCTCTGGCCCATGTACGAGATGGAAAATGGAGAAATCACCCTGGTTAGAAAGGTCAAGGATCCAAGACCGGTCGAGGAATACCTCAAAGCTCAAAAACGCTTCAAACACCTCTTTACAATGGAAGGCGGCGAAGAAGAAATCAAGAAGATCCAGGCCATGGCAGACTGGAACATAAAGCATTACGGGCTTCAGTGAAAACTGAAGCTTTACTTTTTTCTTCTTTTTTAGATTTTACCTTTTTAATATTATAATTTTTTCGGGATCTTACTTTTTCAAGGTTTTACTTTTCGTCTTTATTCTGTGTTTATCCAAATTAGGTCGTGTCCTTTAGTAATTGACGTATTTTTGGTTGTGTCCGTGAGTTATTGATCTATTCTGAAAAAGCGAGTACATCTTCAGCATCTGAGTAAAATGAAGAGAGGTTCTTATGCTTATGGTTTTTTCAATAACTCACACCTACTACTGCTCTTTATTTTACTCGTTTTAATTGCGTTGTGGAGCCTTTCGGGATTATTTGGTCCACCTTATCCCGAGCGATAGCCTTGGCCTTTGTACGTGGCTTCTAGGTATATGTGCGTGGGGACGAGGGATAGAACCGCGCAGCCTTCAACAATTATCCCAGAAACCTGATATTAATGTCGAAGTCTTCGTCTCATATATTAATCAAATTGGGTTCTAATTTGATTACCCGAACAATATGAAAAGTAATTGTTCCAAATATCACAACCAAAAATACAGGAGTAAAGTATTCACTTAATATTTGAGCTTTTGATGTTTGGACTGTAATATAAGCGAATGAGATTGTTGACTCAAGTTTTAACAAAAGGAGCATGTTTTCAATATATTGAGATCCCTGCCTCCTTTTTTCGTAAGTTATTTTTACAGGCTGATTCCTCATTTTAGGACAAAACGACGCAAAAGTCAGCAGTATATATAAGAATACGCAAGCAAAGGCAGGGATAAATATAATACTGTTTTTATCACTCCAGCTATCTATCTGCCCTTGAAAATTAAAATGTGAAGGCATTTGTGCAGGCATCCGACCCCAGTTGATTGTCAAATAGGCAAGCAATGACAATAGAATTACAAGCGTAAATACCTCCAGAACGATTTGTATATTTGTGTATTTTTTTCCCATGTCGTATATCCTATCAAACCAAATTTTCTTATATTATTTGTAATTTAGTTTTCTTGAGGTGGATATTTTTTTGCCAAATAGTTTTTATATCTAAAAAAGTTTTAGTATTGAAGCCTTTCCGCCAATAAATCGTTTTCTAGCATGGCGATATCTTTTTTTACATATTCTAATAATACCTTGCTCTTGGTTTTATAGTTCTCTGGGTCAAGGACGTAATTATTTTGCTGGAGTATTTCAAGTTGTTTTCTTGTTTCTTCTGTTGCCAAATATTTGTACTTTGTGGCATTCTCAATATCCTGTATAGAAGGAATAGGTATCTGTATCCGTTCTATAAAATCATTTAGTGAATAATAGAAGAGGTTGAGACTTTCTCTTGTATCTCTTATTTTTTGCTCTGTTTCTATTATTGTGAGTATCTTTCCGGTTTTTTGCAATGATCTTAGTGACACTAGTAGTGTTGCTGCAGCTAATAGCGATGCGGTGGTAGATAGTAACGGTATGCTTCTCGCGTCTATTGGCACAAGTAGGATGAGAAAACATAATAGTATGTCGAGAATCATTAAAAACACGAATCTTCTATCATTCATTCTGTATCTTCCTTTACATTGTGTTTTTCTGAAGTCATTTAATATATTGAAACTACATATAAAAGTTATTATATAGGTATATTTAATGATTTAGAAAAGTAGAAAGCTCTTTAATCATCCTACATTCCGCAGATGTACAAAGATGTAAAATTTATTTACCAATTTGCCTTATTTTGTTTCATCGTTCCATTAAATGTGAATTCAATTTTTAACCTACTGCCACATTGAGAAAATAGATGACGTTTTTGTGTACATCTGCGGAAAGTGGGATCATTATCGTAATTTGTTTTTCAGACTGTGCTATTTTTTTCACCGGGATATATTTGGTCCCTTTGGCTGCGGACGATATCCCTGGTCTTTGTACGTGGCTTCAGGTATATGTGCGTGGAAATGAGGGATAAACGTACCGCATCAGCTTTCCACAACTATCCCAGAAGCTTGGCACATCCATTCACCGCTTTAATCGAACATGAATGTGTGGATATTCTCGGTCTGGAGTAATAAGAGAGATCATGTGCGATTTTTTCGACTTTATTCCTGAACAGGACTTTATACTTTATGATTCGAGAAAATACATTATCATTAAAAAAGCATGAGAAAATATATAAAATGAAACCCGAAGCGTAGTCGCAATTAGCTTACGAGCTCATCAAGAACGAAGCTTGACACATTATGACATAAAAGGAAAGTGTTTTTCTAATTTTTAATCAATTATTAGTTAATTGTTGCAATACTTCATAATCGAGATAAAGCGTCATTTTGCGGTGCTATATCTAGCTTATCACTAACCTTCATAACAATTTCTTCCACATCAACTTCATCCCAAGCAACAATTACAAAGTTTTCACGCGAGTCATCGAAGAAAATGAAGCAGCCTTCATTTATATTACACTTATCTATCTTTATCTCATTGACCTTTTCTTGATCCTCAGAACTAGCTATTCTAAGGAAATGTGTATGCATGGTTTTTGACCAAACATGCCAGTTTTTCTCACTCACAGGATGCTTCTGTGAGTGTTGATGCAATTCATCAAGGTATTTTGTGTTGTTAAACGCTACTTGCATAATATCACTGGCTAAACTATTTCGAAGATGTTATTTAAAACCTTCTGTGTTTATTCAGACTGACTTCAATCAGGCACTATAATTTGTTCCAAATCTCAGTAAGGCTGGAGACTACCCGCTTTAATTATGCTGTGAAGCTGTCAGGGATATATTTGTTCACTCCCAAACAATAGCTCTAGCCTTTGTACGTGGCTTCCAAGTATATGTGCGTGGTTAGTATTTGAAGGGATAGATATACTGCGCCAGCCTTCCACAATTATCCCAGAAACCTCTCGATGTTCCAGATCTGGAACATCGAGGAAAAATAATCGGATGGCTATAAATAAGTGATGATATAGAGTATTTATTTTACTTGTTTTAATTGAGTTGTATAACTGTCCGGGATTATTTGGTTAAGCTTATCCCAAGCGATAGCCCTGGCCTTTGTACGCGACTTCTAGCTACCCAGACACAGTACGGATGGAGTTTGCATTTCACGTTTATCCAGAAGATTATGACAAAAAAGAATATTGAATGTAGAGTCTTAGGAAAGGTTGGATTGTGGGGATAGAGGAAGAAGGAAAGGGATTATCACTGCAGCCCTCAAAATTAACTTTTAGATCAGCTAAAAATGAAGGCTTAATTTAAGCCTCCTCTTTTTATTTTCCTTTTCTCTTCTTATCCTGTTCTTTTATTTTTTATCTGGTTCCTTAACTTCCTCAACTGGTTTTTTTATTTTGTCGTTCTTTTCCTTATCTGCCTTATCTCTTTTTGCTGCCTTCTGTTTCTTGGTCGCCAATTATGAAACTCTGAATGTCACTTTTTTACAAATTAATAATTATAAAACAGTTTATTATTATAAAAAGGTCATCTTTTCTCTATTAATTCATAAATATTCAGGCAGCCTTTTAAGGTTCCAAACTTTTTCCATGAGAAAGTTTCTATATCTAATTGATGATGTCAATTACAATTACAAAATTATGGATTAAATAAATTATAATTAGGAGTGGATAAAAATAGTAATTAAAGAAACTGATTTTAGTCGATTAAATGAAAAACTGGTTGATGATCCATCTGCAAAATTCTTCATTTGCATGCGGAACATTCCTGCGTATATAAAGAATGAAATGATTATGGAATGCCCTATACTCTCACCTAGTAATAAACTGGCAAATAATTATAGACGAGGTTTAATAGAGCCCTGTCAATTTTATACGAACTATTATAATGAAATGAAGAGTCCAATTTGTCAAGAATTAATGAAATCTATACTAAGTATATCTAAAAACTATGATATTTATATTGTCAATATTAATAAAGACGCAAGATTATTGCTGGTAGATATATTGAAGAATATAAAATAAAAATCAAGTATGTTTCCTCAAATAAGAACTTAAATTTACATGGTACATGGCTTAGTAGTAGAGTCAAATCCCCCAAAAAAATA
This sequence comes from uncultured Methanosarcinaceae archaeon, assembly GCA_963847185.1. Lineage (GTDB taxonomy): Archaea > Halobacteriota > Methanosarcinia > Methanosarcinales > Methanosarcinaceae > Methanosarcina. The sequence continues at coordinate 124,874 of CAWJYV010000005.1, forward strand.
TTTTTTTAGAATCCAGGGTAGTTACAGCATCGCTGTCATGTACTGCAAAGTCGCTATGTTATGTCTATTCCTAACATAGTAATGACCATCCTTTCTTTTAGCGTATATAGCCAACCGCTTGTTCATGTTTAATTCAAAATTTCCACCAGGGTTTTTTAGCCCCAGATGCTTCAATTGCCTTTTGATTGATTAGGCTCAGGACCTACTGCTCTCAGCTGGATCATTACTAAGTAGTTTTTGAACTTCCAGACAAAATAAAAAATAATTATTCTAGTTTTTCAACTATCTTTTGAGTTTGTGGAGCTTCCAGACAATGTAAAACACATATCAAAAAGTTTTTTA
>CAWJYV010000006.1:0-82857 GCA_963847185.1 uncultured Methanosarcinaceae archaeon
CATATAGCTGGTTTTACCTCCTGCACAAAAGTCCAAAAATCCACGTATGATTGAAAATCGATAGCAGAAAAAATTATGAAATATGATATTTTCCTGCGGAAAGTGGGTTTGATTCTATTTTTTTTACTTTCAGCGGTCCTATTTTTGACTTTTAGTTTTCAAGACCCGCGCTCTCACCGGTCGCAGAGGCGACCGGCTTTTCCAAAAAAGCCATGAGATAGCAACTTGAACCCCGAATAATAAATTTTTGAGACTTTTAGATTTAGGGTAATGGGCATGAGTTATTGAAAAACATAAGCACAAGAATCTCTCTGCATTTTCCTCAAATTTGGGAGATATACTCGCTTTTTCGGAATTGATCAATAACTCACGGACACGAACAGATTTAGCTTGTAGCTGTTTTATGATTAGCTGCTTTTTGGTTCTTTCTTTTTTCATTCTTTTCCTTTTTGCGGGAAAAACCGCTCTCCTGCGTCGAGCGTGACAAGAACGATTAGGTATACTTAATACGGTTTTACGGGTTAAAATTTATAATTCTAGATTTCGAGCTAACTGGTTATGATTTAGTTTTTTATAATAGTATTTTAAAATTTCAAGTTTCTGAAACAAATTCTCTTGTAATTTTTATAATATCCTTAGAAAAATTAGGAACTTTGAAATAATATCAATTATTGCTTAAACCTTAAAAAATAAAAAATCAGTTAAGTGAAGCTAAATGAGGTAAATGAAGCTAAATGGAGTTATGGAGTTAAAAATATGGATGTAAATGAAATAAATAGTTATGGACAGGAGCTGATCAAACATCTGAAAATCAGAACGTCTCCCGTTGCAGTAAAACTAATTCCGCAAGGAGGAGAAATTCCAGAAGGGATTAAAAGAGCAGACGAGGATATGACTCATTGCCAGTTTGTGGATAAAGCGAGAAGAACCCGTGAAGAGTTTTACACTTTAAACGAGAATCAAGTGTGTAAAGTTGGAGCTGGTACAATGGGGCTTGGTGCAATTCCTGAATATCTGGTTAGTGGGGAGCTCTATTACAAAGAATTTGAACTATTTAGCACACTGGGTGCATCAAGACGGACAGTTGAAATGATCCCTACCCTCCCACCTAACTCAACAAAAGCTGTCCTGTATTCTCCCCTGGAAAAGACCTCTTTTGTTCCAGATGTCGTAATGGTCAGCGGTAATCCTAAACAAATGATGTTACTTACACAGGCTGCAATGTACCGTACAGGAGGCAGGCTTGAAACTAGCTTCGCAGGAGCACAGAGCGTATGTTCTGATGGTGTTGTGCAGATTTATAAAAAAGGAAAAGTAGGAGTTACACTTGGTTGCAGTGGAAGCAGGGCTTACGCGACGCTTATGGATGAAGAAATGATTATGGGAATTCCTATTGAGCTTCTTGCTAATGTGATTTCCGGCCTCAAACAAATCTGTCCTTAAATGAAATTAGATTTGAAATAGGTTCTAATTTTTCCATCATTTGTAAGGTCTTTCAAAATCAAGAAACTATGAATTTTCAGATAAGGAATTTACTAATTTCAGATCAATAATATGTCCTTCAGTTTGCTGTAGAACTGAATGCAAATAAGGAAAAATCAGAGAATGTTTAAAGAATCCAGGCCTACTTTAATAAAAGTCAATCCAAATGCAATCTGAGCAAACCCCAAAACACGGATGATGGAAAAATAATACTTGCTGTTGATAAAAGATTTTGATTTCTCTACAATTAGTGCAACAATCACCTTTGAACCTACAAGCAGGGTATAGAACCCGGCTATGAATAAAATTGTGGCCCAAACATGAGTGCTAAAGCTCTTATATATTATTGGCCCGCCTATGGAGAGCCAGAAGACGTATGGGTGCGGGTTCCCGAAGTTAACAATAACTCCTTTTTTAAGGGCATCTTTTTTTTCTACATTTAATTCAAAGTTGTCCTTTTTGATTCTAAGTGATTCCATCCCTGAATATAGCAGATATGATGCTCCGAAAAATGCAATAATTCCGATAACAAAATTGGAGCCTGTCAGGTGTGAAAGAACAAACAGTACAGCTAAAATTATTGGCAAATCTGTAATTAAAGGAGATACTGCAACCTTAATCCCTTCCCACTTGCCGTGCCGCAGGGTCTCGGAAATAGTTACAGCCAGCAGTGGGCCCGGCGAAACTCCTGCAGCAAGACCGAGAAATGATCCCATGGCTAAAAATTCAATAAGATCCAACATCTGCACTGCCTCATTTTCATATGTAAATTAAAGAATCTGCTGTAAATGCCGAGTAAGCTGTTGATTTCTGATACAGTTAATTAGAAGTTAATTAAACACCTACTAAATGTAGATAGTTATACAACGATGATGTAAAATAAACTCTAATGCTATATATAATCCCTTGATATTATAAGGGAAAAATTTGGGCCTCAAGCCCATGTTTTTTGGAAGGAAAGAGACGCTTACGCCTCAATCTTCGAAAACATAAATGCTCCGATCATGCAGACAAGGGCTGAAAGTAGACCTATCGCTGCAAGATCATTATAGATGCCGAAAGTGCTTATTCCGGCAATTGCTCCCCTCAAGCCGTCCACGCCGTAGGTAAGGGGATCGATCCTGCTAATGAAATAGATCGCAGGTGGTAGGTTATTAAGGGGAAAAAGAGCTCCTGAAAGGAAGAAGATAGGCATGATCAGGAAATTCATGATTAGCTGGAAGCCGTGCATATCTTTCATTTTCGAGGCTATGGCAAGGCCAAGCCCTGTAAAGAAAATGGCTATCAGAGACATGAAAATTAATCCCAGCCCAAGATTAGCAAAACTGGAAATCCTGAATCCAAGCGCAAAAGTCAGACTCAGCACGATCAGGCCCTGGACCATGGCTATAGTTGCACCACCAAGGGTTTTCCCAATCATGATTTCTGTTCTTGAGATCGGAGCTACCAGCGTCTCTTTAAGAAAACCAAACTGTCTGTCCCAGATGACTTCCAGGCCTGAAAAAACAGCTGTAAAGAGAATTGACATGGAGACGATTCCGGGAGCAAGAAAATCTATGTAATTTGCCCCTCCATTGGCACTGGTATACATTGGACCGAATCCGAACCCGAAAGTGATCAGGAAGAGGAGAGGTTGCCCGAGAGAACCCAACAGTCTGGCTTTGGAGCGCCAGTAATGTTTGAGCTGTCTTAACCAGAGGATGTAGATTACCTCGATCAATGCTTATTCCTCCCTCTCATGCGAATCATTCTCATTTTATTTGCAGGTCCATCGTTCTCATCACGAATATCTCTGCCTGTTAGCTTCAGAAAAGCCTCTTCTAAGGATTCGGTTTCTGCCCGCCTCTTTATTTCTTCAACTGTGCCGGTTTCTATAATTTTTCCGTGGTCAATGATTGCGATTTTGTCTGCAATAGACTCGGCTTCTTCCATATAATGGGTTGTCAGGAAAATCGTCATTTTTCTTTCTTCATTTAAGTTTTTGATATGATTCCAGATTGAATTTCGGGTCTGGGGGTCCAGACCAACTGTAGGCTCGTCGAGAAAAAGAATTTTAGGGTAATGGACAAGTGACCGGGCAATCTCAAGTCTGCGCTTCATACCGCCTGAATACTTTTTTACGTAATCTTCCCGTCTGTCCCAGAGACCGACAATTTCCAGGGCTTTTCGGATTCTTTCTTCTCTTTCTTTTTTAGGTACTTTATAGATGACTGCATGGTAGACGACGTTCTCGTAAGCTGTTAGTTCGTCATCAAGACTGTGATCCTGAAAGACTATTCCAAAAGATGCACGAGCTTTGTCCTGTTCTTTAAGCACATTGAAACCATTGATGCTTATTTCACCTGACGTGGGTTTCAGGACAGTTGTAAGCATTTTAATAGTTGTTGATTTACCTGCACCATTCGGACCTAAAAAAGCAAAAATTGAACCTGTTTCAACGTCGAAACTGATGTTTTTTACAGCGGTAAACTCATCGAATTTTTTTGTAAGCGATTTAACTGAGAGTATGTTTTGCATGAGAAAACCTGATGTGTTTTTATGGAAAGATTGAGTTAAATAGAGTTTTCAAATGGAGTTTTCTTTTAAAAAATCTGAAATGTGAAATTTCAGAAAAACTTCCACAAAATATGGAAGGAGGAAGATTTGTTTAATTACATTGTCTGATTGAGAAAATAGATAGCTTTCCTGTGGCTTCTGGGATAGCATGAGTATTCATGTCAGGGGTCCTGCAAATTGGACGTGGATATCAGCTCAAAATATTTTTCATGAGAATTTTGCTTAATTATTTGTTTGATTTTATATGGTTTGATTTCTAACTAGAGGGATTGATAGTATTTAAATTATTTGGATCTTCATTTAAATGAGTTAATGTATCCTTACTCAAGCAAGATGAGTTAACAGATCCTCTAATGCAATAATAAGTATAAAACAAAACAGATTCCAGTCAATGAAAATTTTCAACATCTTCAATTAACTTTCTTTTTTTACAGTCAAGGAAAGAATTTAAATCTTTGAGGAAATGTTTTATTGGAAAAAGAAAGAGGTTCTTTTTAGTTTTGAAGGAAGAGGAGCTATAAATATCGGATGTTTATTTAGAATGACTCAAACTGCCAGTATCCGAATTTTTTAATATGTTAATGTTTGCAATTTTTATTTGGAGGCTTATTAAGATTCATTAATTTACTGGCTAATTTATAAAAGTTCATTTAGCCTGAACTTAATTATATACTATCTGATTTATTTATTATTTAGTTTGGAGTTATTTAATTTATTATCATTCAATCTCTAAGATGAAGGCGGAGTAGGATATGAAAAGAAAGTGGGAACGGGATTTAGGACTTCAAGGACGTATGCTTTTCACAATGTTTCTTCTGGCAATAGTTTACCTCTTTTTCCTGGCAATTCTTACGCACTATGGAGCTCCTCCGATTTTCATGCTTTTATTTGTCGGATTTTTCATGGGCATCCAGTACTTTTATTCAGACAAAATGGTACTCTGGACAACAGGGGCGCATATTGTTTCTGAGAGTGAAGCCCCTCAACTGCATGGGATGATCACCAGACTCTGTGCAATAGCTGATCTTCCGAAGCCTCAGGTGGCAATTGTCAGGACAGAAGTACCAAACGCTTTTGCAACAGGCAGGAGCCCTAATAAAGCAGTTGTTGCGGTTACTACAGGAATTCTGAATAAACTTTCTCCAGCCGAACTTGAGGCGGTACTTGCTCATGAGCTGAGCCACGTCAAAAACAGGGATATGGCTGTACTTACAATTGCCAGTTTCATCTCAACAGTGGCTTTTTACTTTATGCGCTACGGCCTTTACTTCGGGAACATGGGAGGAGACAGAAGAAAGGATGGAGGAAGCTTTGTACTCGTATGGTTAGTTTCCATTGCAGTTTGGGTTGTCAGTTTTCTCCTGATCCGTGCCCTTTCACGCTACAGGGAATTTGCTGCGGACAGGGGCTCGGCTATAATTACCGGGCAGCCTTCTGCCCTCGCATCTGCACTTATGAAAATAAGCGGGCTTATGGACAGGGTTCCAGGGGAGGACCTCCGAAAAGTAGAGGGAATGAATGCTTTTTACATTATTCCTGCAATTTCAGGTTCTTCTATTATGGACATTTTTTCCACCCATCCGTCTGTTGAAAAAAGAATCGCCAAACTTGAAAAAATGCAGCAAGAAATGAGTTAAAATTTGAAATGAATTAAAAACTGAGTAAATAAAGGTTAAGGTAAATTAAAGGTAATGTATAATTAAAGGCAAGTATAAATTAAAAACGAAATAGTTGAGGAGATAGGTTAAAAATGGGTTTCCGGAATTTTATTGATGCAGTTCTTGGAAGGGGCAGGCTTCCAAAGGCAAAAAGTGACAAGCTCTTTGCAATCTCCACAGCCAGTATAACTCTTGAAGCTAATCTGGGATTGAAGCCTTCAGGATCCGCAGGGATCTGTTTTAAACCGATTGGTGCTTCAGCTTATGAATCCACCAGAAAAGAAATTCAGGAGCTTCTGGAGTATAGTTCCAAGGAAACGGAAACCGAATTCAGGCTGGAAAAAGATGAATACAACTTCCTCTGGGCAATTTTTAAAGACCCTGACTTTGAAGATCTCGTCGCAAGCATTCACCTTGTAAGCCAGACTCTTGAAGAACGCGGTTTTGGGGAGCAGATCCTCTGTGCCATTTACCGTTTTGACAGCGAGCAGGAAGCCGGAAAAACAGGATTTGAAGGAAAATCCGAAAGGAAATCAGTTTACTGGATATATAACTTCAAGCAGGGAGCATATTATCCTTTTATCCCCCTTTCAAACAGCCAGAGAGACAACTCCTTCGAATTTAGACTCAGGGCAGATATGGAGATGGAAATGCCTATCGAAAAGAACGTGGAAAAATGGTATCCCCTCTGGGGAATTCCATTTTGAAAACTGTCGAACCTGAGATTTCTTTTTTTTCATGCCTGAAATTTCAATCATTTTTCATTTTGAGGCTTGAGTCTTATAGTAATTTATTTGCCCCTGATAATATAAATAATCTTTCTCTTCCATTAATTATGGAACTTTTCAAGAGTTCTATTGCTTCTTCCTCACTAAGCTCTTCGAGCTTAGTCTTAAAAGAGTAATCAATTTCAATTAACTCATTATTGATTCTGAATTTTTTAGGAAGCTTTTTGTTTTTTGCTATTATTTCCTGTATCTCTTTTGCTTCCTTTAACTTTTTAAGAATAGTTCTTGCTTTAGCTTCCAGTTGCTTCTCTTGTAATGATTTTGAGAAATAGAAATACTTGATGCTATTTGGCTTAACGATTTTTATCCCATAAATACTTTTTTCGGGATCTATTAACTGCGCTAATTTTAAATCAAAATTCTCAATGATTTTATCATCGCTTGAATTCAGTTTCATGGAAGTAAGATACGTCATCTCATCTTCCTGTATTAGCTTAATGTTGTCAACAGTATTAGCGCCTTTATCAAAAACAATAAGAGATTCTTTTTTTAATTTATTTTTTACCTGGCTATAAGTCTCAGGAAAATGTTGCAGATCAAGAACGTTTCCTCTATTTACTGTAATTCCAATAGGAATATTAATTGGTTTTTTGAGTTCACTGATTCCAACTGTTATTTGCAGCTTATCAGGTCTATAATCTCTGCTATATCCATGCTTTCCAAGATTAGATTTTGTTCCGTAAAGAGTTATACTAGTCCAGTCAAGGTTTATGTCTGTCTCTTCAAAATCATAAACAGAAAAAAGATTATCTAATATTTCCGAGAGAATTCTCTCCTTATTACGTCCTATGATCTCAAGAGTTCTATAAAGCACTTTTTCATGGAAACTCTCGAGATTCAAAATCTCGAGAATTTCTTTCTGATTTAACCATTTACCAGCTTCTTTTATGCTGAAATTCTCGGTGAGCTTATAGCTTACCAAGCCGATTATTAAACTATTAAGATCTAAACCTCTACTTTTGTGTTTGCTAAAAATGTCAAAAAAATTAAGTTTTTCATAAAAGTATTGAACAGTAAGCATCGATCCAATAGGAACACATATATTCTTGTTAGGTATTGTAGGAAATGCTCTTATTTTTGTTAGTATATTCATCAAACCATTAACGAAAATAAGAGTACTTATTTTTATATTAATGTCAAACTAAGGTTATATTCTTTCTTTTTAATCATTAGGCCTGTATTAACCTCTCTTTGAATCTTTAAACATATATCCGACTATTCCTCAATTTTCGATTTAGTTCAATTTTAAATTCTTATTTCCAATTAGATTAATATGCAATTATATAATCATTCTGGAAAACAAATTTTTTAATGATACTATAAAAAGATATCAGTTATTTAAAAAACAAATGAGTTGTCAAAGCCTGTTTTTGAAAATATTTTATTTAAACGTCTACCAAGTTAAATTCATAATGATTCAGGCAATATTTACATATAAATGAAGAACCATTTAGTTTTTGATGCTTCTCTTTGGACATCTAGGAATTACACTGGGGATATTTTTTGGACTTGGGATTTTTGTACCAAGATTAAGGACTATCATAGACCCCCGGTATCTGGCGATTGGAGCCCTCCTGCCTGATTTAATAGACAAACCACTTGGCAGAGTTATCTTTGCTTCTACTCTTGAAAACGGGCGTATTATAGGTCACACCCTGCTATTTTCTTTTCTTGTCTTCTTAATAGGTTTATATTTTTACGATAAGAGCAAAAATGGAATGGGCCTTGCCCTTGCTTCGGGCTCTTTTTTTCATCTTTTTGAGGATCAGATGTGGGCACAACCTCAATCATTCTTCTGGCCTCTTTTAGGATTAAGTTTTCCCAAAGATTCAACGGATTATACTGGAATGGAGTATTTTTTAGTAATGCTCGAAAGATCTATTGAGCCTGCATTCTTACAAAGTCACATAACTGAAATAATGGGAATGGTAGTAATGGTTGTTTTGACATTATTCTGGTTAAAAGAAAGATCAAATGAGAAGAACTCTGATGATATAAATGAACCTCAAGAATAATCTCAAAATAACCAAAAATAGCTACAACTAGCCAAAAATAACCTTAAATAATCTAAAATGGCATAAAAAGCCTAAAATAGCATTATAATAAAAAAATACCAGTCAAGCGGCTTAGAACGTTAGAATAGCTTTTATAATGAAATATCCGCATATTATGAAGCTTATTGTGTATAATCCGGCCATTAAAGTATCTGGTTTTTCGTAGTTTCTCTTCATTTTTCCTCTTTTTTATCTATTTTTTCTGCCTTAGCATATTTCTTTACTCTCAGTATTCTTTTTTATTTTTGCTTTGTTATTCTGGATATTATACCTTTGAATATGCCCGGTTATATAAATATTAGGCCTTTTGTGGGTATGCTGGACAAATTATGAATTTTATAGATATACTGGATCTATTATGTATCAGTGATTCTACATTTATTTTTTATTGTCAGTCTCATACTTGGACACAAGAAAAAAGAAGTAATCAAGAACATACATATGGACATGCTTATGAATGTGCACATACCTTTAGGACTTACGTAGTTGAACTGAAAAACAAAAACGGAAAACACTTAACTGTATAAATCAAAATTCTATCTACAAGGTTGCGTGTGCTTGATTTCAGCCCTCAAGTGCGTAAGTCCTAACCTTTTTGCGAATTGATTTTTAAGGCTCTTCGATGTTTTGAGTGGGTAACTTACATTTAGCTCCTAATGTTGAAGTAGCATGTCTAAATTGTAAGCAATGAATAGTTCTTTTGATTTTTTGTTAACAGTTATTTTTCCTTTCACCATTGAAACCCTCTGAAACGAACTGAAAAAAAGAATACTAGTGAATGGATTCCAAAATAGAGTGATATTCAGGAGTTAATTGCGGTTCCGAACACAAATATCGAATTTAGATACATTTGAGGTTAGATAAACGGAGATGAACATTCGGGCACGGAAAATTGCTCAATATTTTATAACCACAGTAAAAGTGGAAAGCGCTGAAAAACTGTGCCCATAAGTTAGTCCTCTTGAGCTCAGCGAAAAGGACTGCGGGCTGTTGCGATTATATCGAAACTCCCAGAAAATCTCCGATTTCCTGTGATCCCGAATCTCAATTCGGGATGGAAAGGGCGGAAGAACTTATGCCTTTTCTCTCTTATTTCACTTTTCCGCTCTCTTCGAGGCTTCTTTTGAGTAATCTACACATACTTTCGTATCTTAATTCAAAATTTAATATCTAAGATACTTTGGAATCGATGCGCTAGTAATCCTTGTGTAGTCTATTAATGTGTATTAATGTGTATTCGTGTTCCTACCTCTTTTTTGAGGATGAATCACGCAGTCATAGATTTCTCTAACTGCAAAGCCCTTTAATTATCCTTATTGATTCATGAAGCTCTTGGATGGGCTTTGTCTCCACAGCTCGACTTAAATTTGTGCCTTAACTGCTGGCATCCGGTTCACTTCAAAAGCCGGTTTAATCTTCTCTTTTTTCTCCACTTGAGTATTCTCTTTGCAATCCAATAAAATACAATCATCTTAAGGATATAAAGAGATATTAAAAACAATATCATGTAGCACTCTTTTTTTTATTGAGTATAGGATCACCTACTTCACCCGCTCTCATCAATATATTTGCAGTCAACGTTTTCACATAGAGCATAATCATTGCGAGATTTTTCATGCTGAAAAATTTATAGTACCCTTAAAAGCCTCTGTGCCGATTTTTTTATTTATACCTGTTTCCTTACACGGCACATATTAAGCTTCCTATTCAAACCTCTATCTGGTTCCCAATCCTAATTAGAACAATCAAGATCTGATTCTATTAATCAGTTCAAGCCCTGAATAATTCTTCTTAATCCTCATGATAGTTGGATAAAACAATTTCAGGAGAAATATATTTTAATTTTCGTATATTTGACGAGAAAAAAATAGAAATTAATTTAAATCTTGAAATTCTTAAAATAAAAGAAAGTTTCAGATCAAGAATTAATATACTAATCAATTTTCCTATGTAACTCAAAAAAGGGCTCTTCGCTGTTTTGTGTGGGTTGAAAATTATTTTCCAGTTGAAAAGTGTCCGTACCAAACAGATAAACATCGATTCTGAATATGATTTTCCATAGTAAATGTTTCTATATATTGAATATGTTGAACTTACTTTTAGAAAGTCTATAAATTCCCCACTCGAAATAGTGAAGAGCCCAAAAAAGTAATACACTCAAGAAGCTTGTACTCCCGGACATTTACGCATGAAATTATATCGTTGAAATTAAAACAAAAGATTTATATTTTTATATTTTTATCTTCGTGCTTGAGGTAATAGTCTAAGATAAGAAAACCCTAATGAATATTAAGTCTTAAATAGGTGTTAATTATGTCCGTTTACTTTATTTATGGCTTAACTCGTGGATATTTCAAGGACATAACAGATTCAGTCCAAAAGCTTGCTGAATCGACGTCGAATTGTCATCTGTTGGCATTACAAAAGGAGTCCATTCTCTATTGGAATCTTTTTCGGTTAATCGAGAAAGTTTAAGAAAATTTTTTATTAATGTTTGAGACCTGGGTTATTCGGAACTACTGTAAAGGGGAAGTTATAGCTTATGAGATATATGTTTAAATTCTGCAATTTGCCTGACGACGAATCAACGGTAAAAATAGTCAACGAAGCTGCAAATCGTCTGTATTATAAACTTAAAGAGCTCGATATACAAGCCCTAGATATTTCGGATTATAACAAAAGATACTTTGGTTCCTTAGTAAGGGACTTACATTCTAATTTACAAAAATACGCATATATATTAGTATGGTCAATCACAAAAATGGATATACCCTTAAATAAGTTCGTTTTTTTGGATTATGGAGGAGGTTCCGGCATGTTATCCCTCCTCGCAAAAGAATGCAATATTGGAACAGTTATTTACAATGATATTTATGATGTCTCTGCTAGAGATGCAGAAACAATAGGAAAGTCCATTGGAAACCAGGCTGATTATTACATTCCAGGAGACATTGATGAAGTAATCGATTTTTTAAAGAAAAAATCGATTAGTTGCAATGCAGTAGCCAATTATGATGTCATAGAACATATCTATGACATAGAAGGATTCCTCAGGAAAATGTCTTCGATTTCAAATAGTAATTTAAGAGTATTTTTCTCCTCAGGTGCAAATCCCCATAACCCTTTCATCAAGAGAAAGCTTATGAAAAACCATCATAGATGCGAACTTATAGATCGAGAAAAAGTTGTTGGCAGGAAAGAAAGGGATCCTTTAGAATCATATTCAGGAATAAGGAGAGAAATAATAAAAAGTTTAAATCCGGATTTCTCTGATGAACAGGTCGAGTATTTATCCTTAGCTACCAGAGGGATGATTGAATATGACATTAAAAAGGCAGTAAATGAATATTTAACTAGTGGAACTATTTCTTTAAAACAAAAATATCCTAAATATCCCACAAATACCTGTGATCCTTACACAGGGAACTGGGCAGAGCATTTGATGGATGTATATCAACTAAGAAATGTGTTACAGAGCGAAAATTTCCAAGCTGATATCTGGTGTGGGTATTATGGCGACTCAAATACTTCATTAAAGCGTCTGGCAGCTCGATCTTTAAATTTGTTAATTAAAGCCTCGGGAAGAAGACATGGATTAGTTTTTTCTCCTTTCTTTACGCTTCGTGGAGACAAATTGCCATCATCACCTGATTAATTCGTAAAAATGTAGATCTGAATGCTCCGAATGTCAACTTTGTATTTGCAGTTACATTCTTTTTAAGTATCAACAGCGAAAACAATTTCCCTTTTTCGGCAGTTGAAATTCCACAATTCTCAATACTTTACCAAAGTTGAGGATTGGAATTTATGCTGAAAATGGGGAAAATAGCTATTGATTAGGGATTCGCTGCACTTAAGAAAAACAAAACCTCTTTGAAAAAGATATTTATAAAAAGCAAAGCTTATCGGATCCTCAGAGTTTTCCTTCAAAATCTTCTAAATTCACGAGCTTTTTAAATTTACCTTAAATTAACAAAAGAGCCGACGCAAGGTTTGCAGTCGGCTGCAGAGAATGTTAGGTTAAAACATCACTAGTGTTTTGAAGCCACCGTAAGCCATTCGATTGTAATCAAATAGCTCAGGACCTGACTCCATCATATCTATAATCCTCTGATCCTTCATAACTTCTTCATTTATTCTATCTCTTTGATCTTTTGATTCATAAACGATCCATGAAAAAATTACGGTTTCTCCTTCAGAGGTGTCAGCTGCCTGCTTGAAGGAAACAATTCCTTCAATGTCCAGATCATCTCCAACACATTCGTAATACTCTAAGGCACCATATTCTTTCCATATCTCACCTGCCTTTTGAGCAATTTTTCTGTATTCGTTTACTTTCTCTTTAGCAATAGGGATTAAAAACCCATCCACATATCTTTCTATATTTTCCATATTCTCTCTCCTTTCTTTATCTAACACCCTTCTCTAAACTGTATCCTAAAGGTACGGGCTGTGACGTTTTTGGCCCCCGGCAAAAACTTAAAAAATTCTACTGATATGGATTTTTTTCTTTGCCTTTTCGATGGCTATAATCTATTTTATGCTATACGTATTATTTTAATGCTCGCGCTGGAAACGTCGGACTCCACCTTGCAGAAGATGGAGTCTATCACTTACTTACTGGGATAGAGGAGAAACTGCCAGAGTACAAGGTTTATGCATGTAAGGAAGATCTTAAAGCAAGAGCTATTGGCAAGAGAGAAAGTTACGTACCGGATAACTTTTATGTTACACTGATAGATGAGATTACGGAACACTCCAAGCACACATACATGTTTTAAAGTTTCTGGATTACACGTTTAGATTTTACTTTTTGATTTTACACTTTGAGGTGCCCGGCTTTACTTTTACTTCTTTTAAATGTCCTTTTAACATCATTAAATAGGATGGGAAATGGATAGATAATTTTGGATTTAGAAACATATATATAGTTTCACTCATTCAATGATTGTTTATATGATTAATGAAGAAAAAATACAGCTTTTCAAAGCCCTAAGTGAAGATACAAGGTATAGAATTATTAAGGCTTTAATTGAATCTGAGAGTGAATCCAGGGAAAATAAATACGGTGGCAAAGGAGAAATATGCGCCTGTGAGATCCCAGAAATAATTGGTAAGACGCAATCCAATACCTCAATGCACCTTGCAAAACTGCAAGATTGGGGTATAATCAAAGTAAGAAAAAATGGGAAAATGAGGCTGTATTCTATAAAAAACGAAAAAATAAGGAAGATTTTAGAAGTCCTTGAAGAATAAATTTTGTAGTACTATATGAGCTCATCCCAAAAGCATTTTTATTCCCAAATTACTAAAAGTTCATAATTGGACTAATCATCAAAGGAACGATTGATTATTCCAAATTCGAGAGTAGAGGAGATAATTTTGAGTTTTGGGATCAGCTCAAAGCTTAATAATCTCTAGACTTTGTTTTTCAGATCTGGCTAAACTCTTAATTTGCAGCAAAAATGTGAGGTTTATTTATACCCACACGATTTGAAGGAAATAAAATATTTTTTTTCTCCAGTAAAGTGCGACATTCATAAGTCCTATCATGACTGGTACTTCATTCAGAGGACCTACTACCGCTGCAAATGCCTGTCTGGAATCGATACCGAAAACTGCTAATGCTACTGCAGTTGCCAGTTTGAAATTATTACTGGCTGCGATAAAAGAAAGAGATGTTGTCTGTCCAAGTTTCCCCTAATTTCATAGAGATAAAAAAGCATATACAAGACATAACTACGAAATAGATTAAGGGAGGAATTGCAATCCTTACAACGTCTAAAGGCAGGATAACAATATATTCTCCTTTTAATAAGAACATTACAATAATCGTAAACAGTAGAGCATAAAGCGAAATAGGGCCTTTGTAGGAGTGAATTTTCCATCATATCATTCAGCCCCTTTTGAAGGACGAAGGAAATAACGGGTTAAAAAACCAGCGGCAAAAGGATTCCAGGGTAAATAACAACACTCTGAGCAATTTCTCTCATAGAAACACCTATTTCCATACCACTCAGGCAGCACAGTTATAAAGAAATAGGCAAAGACGGAGTAAAAGACCAACTGAAAGATGGAATTAAAGGCACTAGAGCAGCAGCGTACTCATTATCTCCGTCTGCCAGAGTGTTCCAGACAATCACCATGGCAATACATCTTGCTAGCCCGATTAGAATCACACCTACCACATATTCCGCCTATATTGGAAACACCGATCCATCTGGGTTCCAAATGGGATGTCATGGAGGAAACTTTACGTCAAGAAGGAGATAATGCTATCCAATATGCGAATGACATTGCAGAGGAGAAGGGAATAGACTATGAAGGTGTGGTTATAGAAGGTAACCAGCTGATACAATTCTAGAATTTGCGGAGCAGAAAAAAGTAAATATGATAGTAATGGGAATCCTTGGTAAAGGTGGATTAGAAAGGTTTTTGCTTGGAAGTGTAACAGATAAGGTGGTAAGGCACTCAAAAATTTCTGTTCATGTAGTAAAGAAATTAAATTAGAATATAATCAGGTGAAAAGTTAAGAAAAAATTTAAGGTAGTCTCAAGTAGATTTTTTCAGTCCCCACAGCAACAGCTAAAGTCATCTTCTTTTTTTTCTTTATTCTTTTCAAAAATTCTATCATATATATTTTCTTTGTATATATTCGTCCATCCAATCTGTGTACCTGCAGCAACAAACATTGCAACTGAGATGGCTTCTGCAATTTCCTCCTTTGTGGCTCCTGCTGTAATTGCTCTTTGTGAGTGGGTGTCAACACAAAATTGGCAGCGCATAAGTACAGAGGATGCAATAGCGATCAGTTCCTTAGTTTTGAGATCCAGGAAACCATCTTTGAAAATTGAATTTCTCATTTGTCCGAAAGCTTCCGCAGTTTCAGGCATCATTTCGTTCAAAAATGACATTTAAATCAACTCCTTAAACAACTAGATGTATGGTGAAATTCAATGACCAGGCTTTCTGCAAAAAGCAGAGTTCCACTGCATAGTACTACCTCGATTTTCAGGCTTATGGGTGTACAGAAGGTCTTCATCATCGTCTTTTGAGTTGCTTTCAGGATCTTTTACTACTGCCTTATTATCTGTTTCATTCATTTCCCAACCTCCTTATTGATTGAATTTCAAATGCGAATATAAGCGATAATAAACCTAAGCATTAAAAACCGTTAGGGTGAGTATCAAAGGAAATTGATACGTGGATACTCTTTCCCACCTTATAGCTAAATATGGCTTCATCTTTATTCGGTTAACAAGATTTTAACGCTAAATGGGCACTGGAATGTGACATGAATACGGCCATTGCAAAACCTTTTGGAGTAGGCATTGCGAATACAAAGGATATTTTCGATGCAATACACAAAAAAGTCAACTGGCACCATAAGCATCTTAACTTTTCTCTTATCCTCGTGCAGGTAGTAATCAGGCTAGATCATTAATTGCTTGTGTCTACACCTGCATCCCTGAACAAATGCATATCGCATTATACTATCATTTCTTCACAAGTGTTTGAAATCAGAATTAAGATCCGGTATCGAAGGATTTCGTAAGTTCGAATCCCACCCATCGCACTAAACTTTTTTAATTAACTTCTATTTTTCTACAATTATTCAATTTTATTTACGTTTCGTCTGAGTTATGACAAGGTTCAGATTTAAACGCGGACTCAAGATCAGTTTACGAAAGTACTTGTGAATTTGGATTAAATCCTAGCGCCAAATTCGAGCACATTAATAAGAAACTGTAAAATTAAGGCTCTATTTAATTCAACTGTAAGAGGCTGAAATTAGATCAATAAAAGTGTATCAGGTTATTCAGTTCAAATATTGGGATTCATTGTTTCAGAGGATTTATCTATAGAGCCAAAATTAAACTCTTGCCTTAACAGATACCTGCTGCAATTAAAAAAGAGACTGATCTGGACCGACAAATGGCCAAACCTGTCTGAAATTTGAGAGCCTTTTTATAAATGATGTATTTACACCAAGTTATTAACTCAAATCTACTATTCAATAATTAATTATCCGCCTTTGTTTTATCCATCTTGGACCAAAAATTACGGATTTCCTGCTCCTGCTTTTCCCATTCTTTTTCAAGAAGTAGTAGTTCGTCTTCAGTCATTCACTATACCCCCAAGTTCATTAAATTTTAATCAAAGATCGTTTCAAAGAATATCTTTCTCATATAATATAAATTTATTGAATCTGTTGAAGTTTCTTATCGTCTGAGGCTGGCATCCTTACAACATCTATGAAATAACCAAGGAAGATTTATTTTGAGCTCATCCCAAAACTCAACATCGGTTCCCTGAATCTCGAATTATGAGCGATTAATCGAGTTTCTTATCATAGATTATAGTTCTAAAACTTTTATTAATTTGAGAAGAAACTTTGGTTTTGGGATAAACTTTTTCAATATAATGAGAGCTGATCTCAAAACTCAAAAACTACTTCTTTGAATTTCAACTTAAAACATTTAATTGAGTTACTGATCAGGAAAGTAGTTATGAAATTCCTATGGATATGGAAAAAAATAGGTTTTGGAATAGGCTCTATTAGTAATTCACTTTATGCAGCGCTTAAAAGGAAGCCTACAATTCCGAATAATTATTTTTGCCTTTCCATGTGAGTAAGACAAATTGAGAATAAAAGAAAATGAGTAAAATAATTTATAGCATATCCGGTAAAGCGTCTGATTGGTTACAATAGTCACAATTACATTTATTTCCTGTTACCGGTTTAAACATCTTTATAATATTTAAATTCATTTCAGAAACTTTTATAATCTCCTCCAAAATCTTTTCTTTTTGCAACATTATCTCTACACACGTTGGACTTTTCATTCTCTCGCTTTGGAATTCCACATATTCCAAAGCCAGTGTCACTAATGCATGTACCACTTCATCGCCATCCGAAAATCACTTTTTATAATAATTGGTCCCAGAAACGGAACCTTATTGGCTACTCTGGATATCCCTTCAAGGGTATTTATACGTTGTTTTTTATCGCCTTTTCTCTGTCATCTCTCCTTTAATTTCATACGATCAGGAGCATCCAGGATTGAGTGCAAAAAGAATAAGTCAAGAAAAAGGTGGCTGTTGTTTTCAACTGAATTTATAACCGCTAAATCTACAAGGAACCTGAAATGTTCCTGTAAATCTTAGGCAAAAATATTTTTGCTGGTATTCATTTCATGTAAAAACCCTGCATTCCAAAAAAATCAGCTCTAAAAGGAAAATAATCAAGGAATTTAGTACATAGATACTTGAACAGGAAATATCTTGCTACTGGATAGATTATTCTTGGTAGATCAGCTTCAATTTAAAAAAACAGCTTATATTAATTAGTTTTAATTTTTAAGCATATAAATCCTAATTTCGATTTAATTGGGAGCCGATTGCCACTTTTATTTGGCTCCCAATTCCATGATTCAACCAAATGATTAAAAGATAACCCTTTAACTCTTAATCATCTACTCCGCATATATATTAGGAATTTATATATAATGCACGGCTTAAAAAATTCCTTACAATTAAATAATTTATTATCATCAAATAATTTCTTGCCATTAAATAATTTAACTATTCCAAAATTGGTAAATTTACTTTTATTCTATTGACACTAACTGGTTTGCATAAAACACGAGAAATTTTGTTTTGCGAGACGAAGAAGGTAATTAGCACGGAGTTTTCAGTGGAAAAATCATGGCTGCTTTATTTCCTTCCCAACCTCTTAATCTCAGGTTGTAATTCTCAATTACAATGAAATCTTTCTTGTCCATTGTCCGTTTCCAACCATATTTGTAACCGCTAAATCTATAAGAAACCTTAAAGGCTCCCTAAAAACAAGGCTAAACTGTTTATTCCAGTTCATTTCAGGTAAAAATCCCTGCTAAAGCTGGCGTTGATTCTCGCTTATTTTTCTTCTGTCACTGCGGACCTTATAGCGAATTCGGTTCCGTTATTTATTTTCAGCTCAAGTTTCCCATCTAACTGATTACAAGGATGGTTATCAGTTGTGTGCCAAGACTATCAGGATCCTCGATGCCAAGATTTTCAGGAACGCCTACACAGTTGCCTGAAACGATCAGAACAGAACGGGTATCTTATTGCTTCCTTTTTGTGTTTTGCAGTTTCTTCTCTAGAGGGAGCTTTATACGGATTTCTCCTAAGTAAAGATTATGAAGGATTACCAAAATCAAGTCAAGCATTAATATATGCAGCTATGATTAGAATAATGATTAAAAGAATGGTTAATATTAAGAATTGAAGATGTAAGAATAATTTTAAGACATACTCTAAAGTTTACTAGAAACCTTTTTGCTAATTTAAGAGTATTTGCCTTGTGACCTCTTCTTCCTGATTATTAGGACCTATTATTCCCGACTTAATGGATCTAGCTCAAATATTTTTTCCACCACAAGAGCGTTAACGCAATTAATAACTGGATAGAAATAAAAATAAAGGTGACAAGTGTATAAGCTTATTGATTTGGATTGAAAACAGACTATTCTGTCCGGCAGCTTTCATAAAAGATACTATGTTAATTTTTTACTGAAGAAAAAAATAATAATAACCTATAGTGAAGTTCTCGCATTTGTTTTAATATATATGGAATGTTACAGATTTTGATTTCAAAAAAGCGAGTTTCTGGCTTATCTCTTTCAGGCTTCAATGGTTTAAAATGTTTAAAATCAGAGGGTGAACGGGCGGGGAGAAATTGACCCGCCCAGTGAGAAGGGCAGGACAGAAAACCAGACCTACCCTTGGTAATTGCAGACCTTGACCGGTCATCAGTAAGTCTGCATAAATAATATAAGGGTCAACAATATTTAATATTTTGGAAAGTGGAGGCCGAATCAAAGTCAGGTTAAAAGATTGAGGCAAAGGATGGAAGAAGCTCAGACTTCCACCTGGAAATGAAAGTTGTGGCGCATAAGCCAGAGGCATCAAAAACCAGAAGCGTCAAGATAATATAAGTGTCAATATATTTTTAATTCCACTCTATATTTTGAGAACCAAAAAATAAGTTCTTAATGTAACAGGAAATATATTAAATAAATGAAAAAATAAAAATCGTAAAATATATATAACTTCCTCACAGTAGATATAACTGCGTTTAGAAATGATAAGAGGTTTTGAAATGATATATTGGCTTTTAGTGATTATTTTATCACTAGTTGTAATTTCCTCCTTGTTAAAGCCTTCAAAAAAGAATAAATGACCTCTTATATACTTATTTGTAGAATCCCGCCTTATTGCCACATTTGGCGGGATTCTTTTGCCAACTTTTAAACAACAGGGAATGGAATACATTAAAAATATATAAATTTTCTCTATATAGCAGAATTAACACCTTTTTGTGCTATTTTTAGCCTCAATATTCTGGGCGAGAATTCTACTAAGAGCCTATCCGAAAAGTCCTGCTGCTCTGAATGTTATCCTGCACATGCTAAATCTGACCTTCCGCAGATGTCTTCAAAAAAATAACATCTTTCTTGCTATCGTTTTTTGATTATATTTTTCAGAACTTTCGTATATTACGCCATTTTAGCATTTTCAAACTTTTTCGAGTAATTTTGCTTGCTATACAAAATGGTGCTAGGAATATTGATCCGATACCAAATGAGATGAACATGATTATAATATATGCTATTAATGTCGTCTTCCCCATGATATAGAACTTTACAACTATTAGATTTTAATCACTTTGTTTGTCCACAAATATTTTAACATAGTTTTAATTTACTAGATCCTGGTTATATGTACAACAAAAAAAAATGTTTTTTAGGCGTAGAAGTCCCGCAGCGCCTTGTTGATACCAAAGGTCTTGTAAGCTTGAATTTATACTTTATACTCTTTTCAGATTTGAGCTATGCTTTCAAAATTATGCAATTATGAATGGCTTACTCCATCCGGTATCTATATCCCACCAGTTAGTCCAGATCGCTCCATCTTTTGCCACCCAGAAAATGTCAAGATGCTCAGGCATGCGAGCAACTGCTGTAATTCCTGCATCTGATGCTTGGATTGCCTGAATGTTACGCAAGACTACTATTTCTGAAGTTAATAACCTCTATGAATCAACGAACTCACTCATCCCAGGCCCCACTTCTTCCTGAACTCGAGCTTCTGCTGGCTGTTCATCCAGTGGCTGCCGTCACAGTAGGGCTTGTTCTCTGATTTCCCGCAGCGGCAGAGGGTTATCCTGTTCCGGGATTCGTACATGCTGCCATCTGCAGATTCAATGGGGATACCGCCTCGCACCCAAAGGGGGCCTTCACAACTTTTTTGTTTGTCGTGAACCAGTACAATAGATGGTTCAAATTTCTTTTCAAAGGGTTTGCCTGTCTTCTTGTCCCACAGGACCAGCCGTCCCGACGGGCAGATCATGGCTTCCTCTATGGCGGTTTGTCTGGCTTCCGGGTCGTCTGATTTTTGCATGAGACTCCTTATTCCTCCAGACCGCTGGCAGAAACGGGAATGGTCGCAGAGTTCGTAGGCATCGGTGAGCTTTAGATCAGGACCTTCAAACGTTTCCGCTTTTTCCAGGTAAGGCTTTCTGCTGGCTGTTTCGCTACCGTCAAAGCCGATCTTGCTGTGGGTCCCATCACAGAAGGGCTTATTTTCGGATGAGCCACAGCGACATAAAATATAGGCTTCCCGCCTGGGGTAATCCTTTATATCAATTAATTCTCTGGCGTGGTCGGCGTCATCGGTGACAATTACCTGTTCTAAAAGCGGCACTCCACCTGTAACCCTATACGGCCCATCTTTGATTATCTTAATCCTCATTTTTTTCTCATTGACTGCCATAATTGTAATCCCCCATTACCTCTTATAATGCAGTAATGGATGTTTAGTCTGACTATTCGCCCCTTTGATGATTTCTATGGTTTTCCGATTCATACTGTCTCCAATAAGAGAGCGCGTAATAGGATTAATCGGATCCTCCAACCACGCAATAAGTGATTACCGTTACAGATATATATAAAACAGAATCGCATAAATATTTGAAGAAAAACATGTGAAAACCGGGCCTGGAGTAGACCATGAGACAATTTCTCGTAGCTATAACAAAAGAAGATGACTTCTTTATTGCAAGATGTCCTGAGCTCAATGTTAATTCTCAGGGTGAAATCCTTGAAGAAGCCGAAGAAAATATCAAAGAAGCTACAGAACTGTATATTGAGGGTTTCGGGACTAAAGAACTTTCGCAACAAGCTTCCAAACCTTACCTGACCCTCGTGGAAGTCTCCAATGTCTAAATTACCAGTTGTATCCGGAAAATAACTTACTATTATTTATAACTCTATTTTTTACTTTTCTGACCTGCCAGAGCGTTTCAGGCAGAATGCACTACTGAATGAGCCGGAAGTGGCAATTTCTATAGATGTGGAGAGAAAGGCTACACGGACTGTCTGACACTGGTCAATAGATTATGTGGCTCAAAACGTAGTGCTGCATAGTTTTCGAAGAATGGGTACATTTATAATTCGGTGCTAGCTTGAAAGAAATTCTCATCCTCGAAGACTTTACAGAACCAAAAATCAATGCATCGAAAATCAAAAAAAAATAGTTTTGGTGAGATATGCAAAATACCCTTATTCTTTTTTGTTATCAAGCTCCCAATTTAGATGTTTTTTTTGAGCTGACGAAGCCTGTTCTGTAATATGAATAAAGAGTTTCAGGTTTTTTATCCTTTTAGCAATTAATTCGATTTGTTTGCCTGTAATTTCACTATCTGTTGATTTAATTTTTAGAAACTCGGAAATTGACATTTCTTGCTCGTACTCTTTGGCAGGAAACGTTATTCCAGATTCACTGAAATCCATGTCGATAATTTCCTCGAACGAATACCTGTTTAATATAATTTGATACTCAGTACAGAGACCTTCCTCATGCGTTAATCCATAGAGTTTTATGTCTTGATCGATTACATCTTTTAAAGCAGGATCGATTTTTGCACTCATCTCCTTTGAATAAATATTACAGGTTATTGTTTTTTCCTCTTCTACCATTTTTATTCCTCACCAGGAATAATGAATCAAGTAAAATAAGAAGTTTTTGTAAAAAACTTTTATCAGAAAAATGAATATTTTTAGTTTTGTCTGCGCAGTCTTCCAGGTAAATAGATCGAAAGAAGTGAATTATAAATTTGTAAATGACACTGTGTTTTTGGGGAGGCTGACCTTCGAACTGGCTTCATCGTTTATTGAAACTTGTCTCAACTCTGTGGACTATACAAAACTCAAAAAACTTCCCTCCACGCCCGCATACTCACTTGTGAGCAGATATCGAGCGGTCACTGGCAAAAAAGAAAAGAAGAATCTGCAAATGCCATATAAGGTGCTTTATTATTCAGAAACAAGAAGTAGTGAAGAACTAGACCAATTTACCGAAAATAAAAGTCAAATTTTGGGTTTAATTTTTATAGGTTGGCAGTGTTGCAAATTTGCTGTAAATTCAAAATCAGATTTTTGAATATTGTATCCTATTTCTACACTTGAACACAAATATAGAACTTGTTTGTCTATTTATCCAAAATTATCCGTTAAGACATAAAATGAGTTTTAAGCTATTACTGAAATGAGAAAGCTGTTTTATCTCTGCATAATTTCGCTTTTTTATTAATTGCATTCTACTATTTTATCCATCTATCTGCTGCGCTTATTAACTCAAAATTTATCAACACTTGAGACTTAAAGAAATAATTAAATATGATTGATTGGAACTACACTTTGTAATAATATTTATATAGTATATCTGCCGATGAAAAATAGATCTAAAAAAACAGATTAAGTTTAGATCAAATTAAGACCTAATCCAAAAACTCAAAAATGGGTTTCTGAATTCTTAATTCTGAATAATCAATCGAGTTCCCGTTATAAAGAATAGTTCTAAATCTTTAATGATTTAAGAATGTAATTCGTTTTTGGATGAGCTCATTAAGAGCATAGGCATTACATCATACATGGAACAAAAATTTGAAAATCAATTATTTTGAGTTCTGAAAGTTTAATTCCATTCTTACTAGAGATTATTGGGGAATTTCTTAACCTATACTTGGCGATTTCTTAAAGGGATGGGGTCAAGCTTTTAGATGCTCTTTTCGAGCGCTTAAAGAGGGATATATATTGTCAAAAAGCCGCAATTCTGCAATAAAAAAAGTCAACAGGTACTTTGTCCTTCTATTCTTGGTGATGCTTGTCTCTATTGCTTTCCTGAGCAGTGTAGGGGCCTCAAAACCGGATAAGGATACGATAGAAGTTCAGATTCTGGCCATTAATGATCTTCATGGTCAACTTGAGCCTCCCGTCAGCGAGATGGTTATAGGCTATAATGAGACCGGTGCTCCCATAAGTGTCGATGCCGGCGGTGCGGAGTACCTTGCCACTTACATAAAGAAACTCAGCTCTGAGAACCCTAATACAATCGTTGTCTCAACCGGAGACAATATAGGGGCTAGTCCGATTATTTCATCCCGATTCCACGATGAACCAACAATAAAGGCCCTTAATGTGATAGGATTCGACTTTTCGGCCGTGGGCAATCACGAGCTGGATAACGGATTAAATGAGCTCATGCGTATTCAAAACGGTGGCTGCCACCCAATAGACGGCTGCTATGACAACTCTACCTTCGAAGGAGCACAGTTCCAGTATCTGGCTGCGAATATCGTCAATGAGACCACTAATGTCACAATATTCCCTGCCTACAAGATTACCTGCATAAATGGGGTGCCCATAGGATTCATTGGAGTGGCCCTAAAAGATACGCCGTCTATATTGACTCCTTCCAAAATAAAGGGACTCAAGTTCCTGGATGAAGCCGAAACAATTAATAAATATGCCAAGGAGCTAAAGCACAGAGGCGTAAAAACCATAGTGGTGGTTATACACGACGGTGGTTACCAAGAAGGACTATACAACGAGAGTCTGAATATGAGTGGGACAATTCTAGATGTTGTCAATGCCACCGATCCCGAGATAGATGCATTCATCACCGGTCACACCCATCAGACCTACAATGCTGCTATTAACGGACGCATAGTTACCCAAGCTGGTTCAGCAGGTACTGTGCTCACAGATATTGATCTGGAAATAAGCAACAAAACTCATGATGTGGTCAAAGAAAAGTCAAGGAATATTATAGTATCCAGAGACGTTCCTAAAGATCCAGAAGTAGCCGAGCTGATCACGGAATACAAAGATCTGGTCGCAGCCCTTGCTAACCAGGTGATAGGTAATATCACGAGCGATATTACAGCGGTCATAAGTAATTCAGGCGAATCTGCTCTGGGTGATGTCATAGCCGATGCTCAGCTCTATGCTACTTCCGATCCGGAAGACGGCGGTGCTGAGGTAGTTTTCGCAAATCCGGGAGGCATTCGTGCTGATCTGATATATAATCAACAGAGTGCAGATGAACTGCCCGGTCAGGTCACATATGGCGAGGTTTTCAGCGTCCAGCCCTCTGAAATCAGTATGGTCACAATGACCTTGAACGGCACTCAGATAGACAGACTGCTTGAGCAGCAGATCGACAACCCAACTCCGCGCATACTGCAGGTCTCAAAAGGCTTTAGCTATGTCTGGAACGAAAGTGCGCCCCCTGGAAATATGATCGATATCTCCAGCATAAAGATCAATGGCACTTCTATCAGTCCGAGTGGTCTTTACCGCATAACGGTTAACAATCGCATGGCCGAAGGAAGCTATAATCTCTTTGTTCTGAAGGAAGGGGTCAATAGGACAGAAGGTCCTCTGGTTAGAGATGCACTCGTCAATTACCTCAAGGCTTTCTCTCCGGTGGCTCCAGGATCTATGAATCGCATTTCTGTGGTAAAGTAAGAGAACAACGAACAATCTACTTTCTCGATAGGGAGAACTACCGCGAGTACTGTGTAGTTTGCGGGGCTGACCTTCTGACCAGTTTCAGAAATTACTGAATATTTACCGCAACCCCCTCAGACTACATAGAACTCTTGTTTCTATGTTTTAAAGTATTCAGACATCTGCTTCTTGGCTATCGGTCAAAAGTCCTGGAACCATATTGATGTACGCTAGAGCGTACATTTGCATATTTTTGCTTCTCTAGATCTAGGCAAATATTGTTAAGACGGAAAACTGGATAATAATGAATATACGATAGACATGACAAATTCTTCTAACCCTGTTCTGAGAATTGGAAATGCAGAACTGCCAGTTGACAAGAATATTCTTGTCAAGGATGGAGTGACTCATGAACTTGATGGAATAATTGTCTATGCTCCAGTGACTGGTAAAGTCTATATTCCTGCTGAAGCGATCTCGCTGATCAACGAGACAACAACTAAAACTAAAATGATATAAGACGCTTGATAAACGTGAAATAATTAAAAGGGGATTATTTCCCTTTCTTTTTTGTCTCAGATTTTTGATGCCTATATTTTGGTAGGATCGATAGATACTTAGTTTTCAAATTTCTTTTTAATCAACTTATTAGAAAATTCTCTCAACGCCCGAATGCTCTTGAAGTGAGCAGATATCGGGCGGCTACCAACAAAAAAAAGCAAAAATGTATTGCAGGACAATATTAAATTGAAGAAAAACAATATCAAATTGATATAGAAAAACAAAAATGAAATTCACAACTGATTCAATTTCGGTATCAAAAAAAGCATTGGAGAGATCTATGAACTGGAGAGAACATATCGTTATCGACCCCGCAGTCCTTACAGGCAAGCCTATTATCAAAGGTACACGCCTTGCAGTAGAGTTCATTATCGACCTGCTTGCTCATGACTGGATTGAGGCGGAGATCCTCCGGAACTATCCCGGCCTGACTCATGAGGATATTCAAGCGTGTCTGATGTATGCGAGCGATTTACTCAGGACAGAAAAGGTTTATTCTGTAGAGATTTCTCAGGAAGTAGACTGATGCGCTTGCTGGCAAATGAAAATATTCCTCTGAGTGCGATGGGGACTCTCCGGGACTGTGGATATGATGTCCTGTGGATAAGAGAAAAATCACCAGGTATCACTGATATTGAAGTCATGGAACTGGGTCATAGAGAAAAACGTATTCTTGTTACTTTCGACAAAGACTTCGGAGAGCTGGCTTTTTCCACAAAGCAACCATCAGCAAATGGAATAATTCTTTTTCGCATACCTATGATTTCTTCAGCTTACATAACGAAAGCCCTTGTAAAAGTTATAGAGTCGCGTGACGATTGGGAAAGACATTTTTCAGTTGTTGAAGAGGATAGAATTAGAATAAGGCCATTGAAAAGAGATTAAAACGTGTTTTTTAATTTTGATTAAAGATACTATGTATTCTCGAAGGATGGAAATTTATAATCTCGATAGTAGCTGAAAAGAATTCTTATCCACTGGAGACTGCACAGAACCTATTTTCCGGATATGTTTAGTTGCCAAATTACTTTTTAAAAAATCATCTTAAAACTTCGCTCCACGCCCGCATGCTCACGAAGTGAGCAGATATCGGGCGGCTGCTGGCAAAAAAAAAATAGAATTGGATGCTACCAAAAAAGTGTTTTATCAAGAAATGAGAAATCGTGAAATATAGACATATTTGCGAAGAGAAAGGCAACAATTTGATCTTGATAGGTTTTAGTAAAAACTCCACATTTTCCCTATTTCTAGTAAAAATATTCTTAAAATTGAAGCTAAGACAACCAAAAGGCATAGATTTTTCGTTAAGCCTATTTATAAGCGGGTATTTTGTCAGAAATATTGGTGGTACTCCAATTAATTTTAAGTAAGTGCCATTGTACACTTACAGAAATTAAGGTATACTACATACCAAAACAGAAAATCAGCGAAGAAAAAGAAAATAAGCACTAATTGATATTGAAAATCTATCTTATTTTTAGCTCGAACTGTTTTGACAGGAGGCTACTAATCCATTTAATTTTATAATAAATTCTATGGAATAGTGCCCATTTTTGTTACAATTAAGCTATTGATCTTGTCAAAATTAGCAAAAATATAATTTCTGACTCCATTTTTCACGAACTTTATTGTAAGTGTCAAATTCTTCAAGCTTTTTTTGATGAATTTTGTGGATTTGTGCTTGATTTCCCTCAAATTCATATCGCATCAGCGATATGAATAATTGAGCAATAAATCCCAATAGAAGAGCCCCATAAATACTATTATCTGACCAAACTCTTAACGGCTTAATCTGTATTTCGTTTTTCAATGAGTTAAATATTTTCTCAATAGAATCCTTTTCTCGATATATCTCCAAAGCCTTTTCAAGTGTCAAATTCTTGTTTGATTTAAGGCAGAAAAATCCTTCTCTTCCATTAATTATGGAACTTTTCAAGAGTTCTATTGCTTCTTCCTCACTAAGCTCTTCGAGCTTAGTCTTAAAAGAGTAATCAATTTCAATTAACTCATTATTGATTCTGAATTTTTTAGGAAGCTTTTTGTTTTTTGCTATTATTTCCTGTATCTCTTTTGCTTCCTTTAACTTTTTAAGAATAGTTCTTGCTTTAGCTTCCAGTTGCTTCTCTTGTAATGATTTTGAGAAATAGAAATACTTGATGCTATTTGGCTTAACGATTTTTATCCCATAAATACTTTTTTCGGGATCTATTAACTGCGCTAATTTTAAATCAAAATTCTCAATGATTTTATCATCGCTTGAATTCAGTTTCATGGAAGTAAGATACGTCATCTCATCTTCCTGTATTAGCTTAATGTTGTCAACAGTATTAGCGCCTTTATTTTAAATATGAATTTACAATATCGCATGTTTCGGTACATTTATCAGTTTATTACTTATATCGAGATTTATGACAGATAATACAGCTAACGACAATTGCGATGATACACTTGACCCTGAATCATATCGTATCAGAGAAGTATATGCATATTATGGGCTTACGATGTATCACATTCAATGCTTAGAAAGAACTTTAGCTATGCTTGATGCTACTGTTTATAATTCTAATGCAGACCATATTACTAAATCGCAATTTGACTCTATTCTTGAAAGAAATTTTAAGAAGACACTGGGTCAATTGATATTCATTATTAAAAAGGCCGTTGATTTACCAGATAATTTTGAAAAAAAGCTTTCATATACCTTGGAAAAGAGAAATTTTATAGCACACCATTATTTCTGGGCACGAGCTATGAAGTTCAGTCATACGCGTGGTCAGGAAGAAATGATAGAAGAACTAAGTCAGTTAAGCGTTTATTTCCAGAATATGGATAACGAACTAGATTTAGTATTACGAAAATGGATGAACGCTAAAGGTATAACTGATAATACAATTTATCAAATAATGGGTGATTCGCTTCTTTTGGAAATCAAGGATATTGATGATGGTGAAGCTGTTAAACAGGTTATGGATACAGTGCTTCGTCAGATTTTAAATGATGCAGCTTCGAAAGAGCGTTATAATACAGGCTAATGCTAGTAAGTGCTCTAAGAGATTAACTGTAGTCTATATCAGCGAATTCTCAGTATTCCAAACACTCTGATTTTTATTAAGAACGTTATGCCCAATTGGAGTCAATTCGAAACCATCCCAACGTATCCAAATCTGCAGGTTCACCAGGAAAATTATAATCCATCGTTTTATATTTATACTCAATAAGACCCAAGTTAAAAACTGATTGAAATTGATGATCAGTGTAGCCCCTTTCGTACAAGTCCTCAAACAAACCATCAAAACAATCATCTGGACAAGCTTGTGATGAAAGAAAAGAAAGTAAATCAGTTATTTGTGATGCTTCAGCAAAAATGCCATGTTTTATCAATCCTTTAACTCCACCGATCTCCGTAAAGCTAATAGATGAAGCTCCTATGAGATCTAGTAGTTCACTAGCTAACACCATAATCCGTATACAAATTATTTTATTAATTTTACTACCATCGTGAGCTGCGTAATTTCTGTAATACCCAAATGCACCTTTAAATAATAATTCTGCTTTGTCCTTGGAGTTCATCTCCTAAAGGAATTGTTAACTTTATACCATCTTTCGATCCTAAAAGTGTCTCGACTAATCTTGTACCAAACAATTTTTCGCCAGTTCTAGATTTCTCTTTAAGTGCAAGTTCTACTTGTTTCATCGATTCTAATGCAGCACAGGTAAAATAACCATCTTTGTAAAGAGACATGCATTTATCAATAATTCTTTGATGAAGTATAGTATCTAATTCAAATTCTACCGTCATTACTTCGCCTACCATTGAATATTTCTTAATATCAGTTATTTCAACTAGATGTTTAAACTTATTTTATTGATGAACATATTCAATTCCCTCAAATCTGCAGGAAATAAAAGGTTCAAAAAAGATGAGTTATAGAGAAAGATCAAACATAAGAATTGTAAAAAATATCTCTCGACTTTTATCTGCAGGATGACTGCAGATAAATCTAAAGGCATTTTTCACATCGGCTTTGTATTCTTTGTCAATAGACAGTTTCAGCTTTCTTCCCTGGAAAAAAGAAGTAACAATATCGGGAATACCTTGCAATGACGATAAAAATTCTCTATTTTTATAAAAAACGATAAGTGCAACTCTGTTATCTCGCCATGTTAAGTAAGAAAGCAATTGAGCAATTGCCTCCTGTAATGACTTTTTTCCTCTCCAGATTTTACACTCAGCTATAAAAATCGTTTCATTCACAGAAGATACTAAAATATCTGTTTTTCCTATTTTATTAAACGATTCTCCGGATGAGAAGATGTCTTTGTGCGAATTTAAACTCGCAAGCAAGACGTCTCTTAATTCTGGCTCACTTCTATCTTTATGTGAAAGAACTCGCCTTTCCATATCATTTCCTGCACGGGAAATTATTTCTAAAATTTTCTCATAAATTTGGTCTGATGTTTGGGGTTTTTTATCTTCCGTCAGGCTTTTGTGTGAATCTTTCAAAGAATTTTCTTTCGTGTATTTTCTTATATTGTGCATAGGCATTTGTGTTCATTTTAACAGAGGTTATAAAAATTAGATCATCATCACTCAGTGGATACTCTCTTTCACCATTTATGATAAATAAATTTTCAATTTCAGTTAGAAAATCAGATATCAGTGGATACTTCTCATATTCCCATTCGTCGTCAAAAGTAATTTCATCGAATACTAAAAGGTTCGAATATGGTTTCCACTCATGAGCTTTTAATTGCTCACAACCAGGTTTTTCGAGCGTTTCTGAAATTTTAGCACATATTCTCAAGTAATTTCTATTAATCTCTTCATGAATGACCAATATATCCTCACTAAAAAATATAGTAAGGAGTCTACTGAGTTCGTTATAATAGGTTCGAACCATAAATAAATTTCTTAGACTTTCTTCTCTCATAAATCTCGCTAACAACATTTATTGCTATTGTTTTCAATCTTTCCTTTTGGAATAAGACAACCTTACTTTTCGGAAAAAATGATATAAAACTATTCCTTTTTACTGTTATGAATCGTGAAGAAATTCTTGAGCTCTGTGCTTCAAATCCTGAAGCTATTGTAGATTACATTAAGAATTTAGAACCTACTTTTGATTTTGATGAACCTGAAAGACCGGATTGCTCTTTGGAGTTATATAAAGCAGACAAATGTGAAGAGATTTGTGGATTTGTATATAATGATCGAAGAATAGCAGACCCCTGGGAAGCGTATGTAGATGGTTATTTAGAAGCAGTTAAAAAGCTAATTGAAGTTGCAAAAAGAGGTGAATTCCTAACAGATACATTTGGCTACCCTATCTTCTATCTATTTTATCATTACCTTGAATTGCGTTTAAAATGAATCATACGTTGCGGGGAGTTCTTTATAACTCCAACACATCCAAAAAAAGATTTATCCACAAGCCATAATATAATCTCCTTGTGGGAGAAATGTAAAATAATTTTAAAAGAAATTGAAGGTTGGCAAGAATACACAAATTTAAGTGAAGATATTAAACAGGACTATGAAACAATAGACCATTTTATTAAAGAAATTGCACGGGATACAACATCACAAGCATTTCGTTATCCTGACGATTTTAAGAGACATAAGCCATTTATGGTAGATGATAAAGAGCAACAATTTCTTAATATTACAAATCTGTCATATGTTGTAGATTGGTTGTCTAACATACTTGATGGAATCTGTATGGCAATTGCTGTGCAGCTAGATTTTTGTGGAGATTACTATTGAACTTATTTTTGAATTTCGTATTTTCGAAGTACCAAATAATGTATAGAGTTTTTCTCCACAGCTATATATAAAATCCTATCCGTATGACTATATCATAAAAAGGAGACCACCACGGAATGAGAGAGTTTACCGTTATCATCGAACAGGACGAAGACGGGATTTACATAGCTTCAGTTCCAGAACTTCCAGGATGTCATACCCAGGCTGAAACGCTTGATGAATTAAATAAAAGAATAAAAGAGGCAATTGAACTCTACCTTGAAGTCCAAGCCGAGAAGGGAGAAGAAAAGCATCTTGACTTCATCGGAATACAGCAGGTCAAAGTTGAGGTTTAAATGAGTAAAATATTACCTCTTCATGCAAAAAAAGTTGTAAAAGCGCTTGAAAATATAGGTTTCAAGCAGATAAGGCAAAAGGGAAGTCACTTATTTTTACAGCACCCGGACGGAAGGGCCACAATAGTCCCAGTGCATCCTACCGAAAAAATAGGAAGGGGAATGATCAGCAAAATATGAAAGATGCAAAAATAACAAAGGATGAATGGATCGACCTGATAAATAGCCTCATTCTTTTCTGACGGGATTTAACAATTTATAAAAGAAGAGATTTTTTATTATTTCCTTATTATTTTCTTGTTTTCGATTTTTTTCAATCTCACATTGAACAATTAAAGAAATACATAGGTTTCAGGGTAAAACCTGTGCATTTTCTCGGTTTTTACTTCAAATTTTAAGGTAATACGACCTCAAAACTCTTACAAACAGAGGTTTTACTTTAACCTGTATATTCAATGGAATCATAAACTACTGGATTCATAGCTCGATCATAAATAGAGAGTATGTTAAAATCAGACTTGCGATAGTCTCCTGGAGAAGTTACAGAAATAAAATCATAACTTGGGGATGAGAATCTATCCCATCCCCATTTCAGTGTAGATAACACAATAGTTTCGATGACGAAAAAAAATGTTTTTTAGGCGTAAGGGTCCCTTAACGCCTTATTAACGCCGAAATTCCTGCGCTCCTCGACCGTCTTCCTGTTCTTGTCGATCTTCTCCTTCGCGAGTTTCATAACAAGCTCGAGGCCAGGCTTTACCTCCTCGATAGGCTTTGTCTCGAACATGCCCGCAGCGACCGCCTTGGACCATATGTCATTCCCTACCTTAGTACGGATGAATACCGTGGACCAGCCATCAGGGCTTCCAACCGACCCTGTAGAGATGTCGCCAAGATTGGAAACGTAGTCGAGGCAGACATGGCAGCCAGGCTGCTCGTACTTGTGTGTCGCCTTGAGCGGCACGGTGGATACGTTCCCTCGCTCGGTGTAGACCCAGAATTTGCCCTTCCCGATCTCCATCTTCTTTACGGAGCTGAGGCTCTGGTTCGCGTGGTCCTCAACAATGGTCTGCATGGACTTGTACGGGAAGTTTTCCATGCAGAAGAGCCCTACTGCGAAGGCGATCTTGTCCGGGACATCCCGCATGTTGATGGGATAAAGCTGAACCTTCCTGACCGCCTGCATCTGGCAGCAGACACCGGTGACCCCTACCTTATCGAGGCCGAAGGACCGGGTTGCTTCCTTGAGCCAGGATATCTGGGGACTGATGCTGTACTTAGTCCCTTGTGCCTTGAGGATGTCCTCGCGGCTCATCGCGACGAGCGGTTTTGGCTCCCAGGGCCGGTCGCCTTTGCCTGCCACAATGGTTCCATCAATAATCCCCTGCTCGAGGGCATAGACCATGAGGGTGGTGGCGATGCCGCCATCCTGTGCTTTCTGGAGGATTTCCTTGTCCGTGCTCCGTGCCGAGACGCACGTCATGTATTTGCCGAGATATGGATCTTCAACCATCTCTCTCACCTCACTTAAGCGCTTCAGCGATTATTTCGTTGATGCTCTCAAATTCAGGAATCACGTCAAAGTTGAAGAACGACCTCGGGCAGGCGCCGTAGCAGGAGCCGCACTTAATGCAGAGATCACGCTCGACCCTGCGGCTTCCCGAACTCGTGGGTGATCGCTCGCACGGGGCAGGATGCAGCGCAGGTGCCACATCCCATGCAAAGGCCCTGGTTGATCACGTCGTTCATCAGGTCGCAGAAGCATGCGGTCGTGCCGCGCTTCGCAAGGGCCATAAGGGGCTTTAAGTACTTTCCCGCAAGAGCTTTTTGTTCCTCGTTCCCCTCCAGGAGCAGGTATGCCATGACAGCGACGTTCCTTATGAGCTCCGGGCTCGGGGGGCATCCGGGGATGTAGACATCCACGTCGATGAGAT
Source organism: uncultured Methanosarcinaceae archaeon (assembly GCA_963847185.1). Lineage (GTDB taxonomy): Archaea > Halobacteriota > Methanosarcinia > Methanosarcinales > Methanosarcinaceae > Methanosarcina. The sequence goes on from CAWJYV010000006.1 coordinate 33,971, forward strand.
CTCCGATGGGGAGGAAAGATTCGTGCTGGGGCTGGTTGTGCTGCCCCCCACGGCAGAATCTGGTGATGTTCCCGTAGCTTGCGCAGGAGCCGAGGGCCACCACAACCTTGGCCTTCTTCCGCGTCTCCTTGATCTCCTCCACAGATTCATGGTCCTGGATGCAGACTGATCCCTCGACTAGCGCCACGTCCATCTCTGGGATATGTCGGACGTCGACGAGCGTGAGGCTGTAGACGAGGTCGGCATAGTTGTCCAGGATTTTGATGAATCCCAAATAGTTGTCGGCCACGGACACGAGGCAGCCGGTACAGCCGCTCAGGTGTACATGCCCGAGCTTGATCTTGTTTGCCACTGGTTTTATCTCCTTTGTAGCTTCCACGTTCTTAAGCAGTCCCATAGTTCATCCGATTTCCTTCAGTATCTCGGATACAGCGTCTGGAATGGCTCTCTGGATCTCTTCTGTAATCCCGATGACCATCTCGGGGGCAGAAACGTACTTCTTCTGGCATGCAAGGATCCGGATCCGGATATCGTCCTTGATGTACTGGAGCGGTTCGGTCAGATCCCAGGAGTGGACGTCCCGGTAGCTCCCCACGGGAAGCTCGTCAACGGCAAGCCACCTGAGCTCGCCGGGTTCCCCCCCGAAGTCTGCGATGTCCACGATGATAAGAGTCTTCGTGGACTCAGGATTGAGAAGGGTAAAGACGAAATGGGGGCCCCCGAGTCCTGCGTCAACGACTGTGACGTTCTCGGGAAGCTCGAGGCCCTGGAGCCTTTCCACGACTGCGGGTCCGAATCCGTCGTCCGCATATAGAGGGTTGCCGCAGCCTGCCACCACGATCTCGGAATACAGTGTTTTCATTCCATTCACTGGACGAGCCTCTGGGCGATTATCTTGTTCTCCTCGTCCACCACGATCATATGGGTTGCACACGAGACGCAAGGATCGTAGGCTCTGACGACCATCTCGGCAATCTGCCAGGGCGCTCCCTTCAGACCCCGGCTGCAGGTAGGGAGGTTCCAGGTGGTGGGCACAAGCATTTCGTACCACAGCACCCGCCCGTCCTTTACCCGTGCGAGGTGGACATCGGTCCCGCGAGGTGCTTCGTTCGCGGCCCAGCCCATGGACCCGTCTCCCTGGGGGATATGGTCAGCAAGGACTTTGCCCGAGGTATCCAGGTTGTCAAGGCATCTGAGGATAGTGTAGCAGCAGTCAGGATACTCCATCTGCCTGGCGATGTGCTGGGCGAAGGTGCCCTTCTCGTTGAAGTTCTTGAAAGTGGCGAGCCTTGCTCTCGGGCCGACCTCAACCGGCTGGCCGTCATAGATAGGAACACCGTTGCAGGCCTCCATCTGGGGATTGGCCTTGGTGCCAGCCTTCGTGGTGCCGCCTACTGGGTAGCTCGGATCCTCAAGATCGATGGTTACCTCACCCATGTACCAGTCCCATGGCCGTGTCTCCTTCCACCGGGCGAAGTCCCACATGGGCTTCTCGTCCAGACTGGATGAGCCGTACATCGGGGATGTGGCCATGACCCCCTGGTCGTGGTACCCGAGTGTCCTGGGAATCGGGATCTTCTGGCCCGCGACCTCGGTGAACTCCCTATTCTGCATGTTCCTGATGACATCTAGCATGAACTCCATCTGCTCGTGGGCAAGGACGAGACCTTCCTTCGCCAGGTCGGCCATCTTCTGCTTTGCCCTGGGGCTCACGTTGTGGTACATCCCACCGACCCTCGGATTGGAGGGATGGATCGCCTCGCCGCCTGCGATGGCTCCAATGGTCTGTCCGATTTCGCGGATGCGGATAATCCTCGCTGCAACGCTCCTGATAGGCTGCTCCTTGGCGAACGGGTTGAACTTCGTCTCCGTCCCAGGGATATAAAAGTCAGGAAGGATCAGGATGTTGTGCAGAGCGATGCTGTGGAGGCGGTTTGCGGCATGGAGAATGACCCGCAGGAGCTTTGCATCCGTGGGGATCTCGCAGCCGACCGAGGCCTCCATGGCCTCTATGCTCGCCAGGGTGTGGGCGATGGGACAGATTCCGCAGACCCGAGAAGCAATCTTCGGGACCTGGTCCATCGTCTTACCTATGGCGAGCTTCTCAATACCCCTGACCGGGGTGATGGAGAGCCAGTCTCCTTGCTCGACGATACCCTGGTCATTCACCTTCAGAGTGAGCTTGGAGTGGCCTTCATGTCTCGTGGTTGGAGAGATCTCTACAACTTTTGTCAATGGTATCGCCTCATTTTCGATTAGGTTTTCTTGCATTTTCCCTTTCCAGGGAGTCAAGATTACATTCTGGATATTCTGGTTCAGACCAAGTACTTCAGTTGATGACGCACTCCAGATGGAGTGCATACCTTCCTTACCATTTCCAATGTCCGTCAAATTACTGAATTTTCGGTAAGGAGGTAAGCCTGATCTCTTAAAAAATATACCAGGTCATGGAGCAAGAATGAGAATTGAAGTTTATCATCCGTTGCCCTAAATACCCCTTCAAAAAAATCTCTTTCAAAAAATATCAATTCATATATATAATCTTCTAAATTTAGTCGATCATATGAGGATTTATGAGAAATTAGGTAATAGGAACTCACACTCATATAAATATAGAAATAAATAAAAAAATAATCATTAAATAAAATTCAACTCAATGTAGAGTTTCAATCCTTTTTTCATGGAAGCTACCTGCAAATAGGGCAATTTTTCCATATTTTGATCAGAAAAGGCCCGAAAATAAGCCATTTTTAAGGACCATAGTTCTTGTTGAAGAACTATCAAACCCTTTATAAACGCAAGAAAGTAGGGATTTTTGCTTTTTGGAAATATCTGGATATATGCCTTTCTTTTCTAATGAAAATTAACAATTTATGCTTTTTGAGCTTCGTTCTACCCAGTATTTAGTCTTTATAGGAATTGGTTTTTCTACATCCCTCAGAACTGACTTCTTAACTCTCCATTTGTGGCAGGAAGGCAGTAAAAAGATACCAGATTAAAACAAAGACGTTGCGAAATTCTTAATTTCAAATCAAACGCTTCAAAATTGCTTTTCTGACTCTTGACTATTTTGAATTAATAACTCCACAAATAGAAAATTAAACAGGTCTGCCTGGATAAAAAGAAGTAAAACTGATTGTAGTGCTTCCATAATTATTGCTGTTAAGGGGTCTCTGAGCTATGTGCAATCAGCTAATTATGTATTTTTTGTCGATAAATCCTAGCAGAACTATTGAGACTAAAAGACGAAGAAACCCATGTACAAAATGTAGAGTATCACATCAAAAAAATTATATCTCTATCTTCTCGGTACTTCGCAAAAGTCGATTAATTTTCAAAAATAAGTTTAATCCTATTATGATTTGTTGACTGATATATAAGTATATTATCAAAATTCACTATTAATCAACTGATTAAACTATTTATCATCATTACATAAATTTAAATCGTCGAGATATTATTATTATATTACTGACTATAGAAGAGAATTAGATATAAACATGAATTTATATTCATGTTTCATAAGGGGAAATTGTAGAAATCTAAGGAACTAACCCGACAAACAGGTAAATTTACTAAACCTTTTATACTTGTCGAATTAACAGGTTTAGAAGCCCCCTGTGTTAGAGAGTTTCTTTAATGTTTTCTCTATAGTCTTGAGGTACGAATAGTGGATACTATTGAAAAATCTCAAGATTACAGGCATATGTGAATAGTGGATACTGTCTGCAAAATTCAATGCCTATGATCTGAGACATGAATAGTGGATACTATCTGCAAAATACAGTGCATCTGGCAAAATAACAGAATTTAGTATATAAAAAATTTGGCAAATTGTCATAAATTATGTGGGGATATGGCTATGTCACTAGATTACTCTTCGTCTATAAAAAAAGTTGACAAATTTAATTACTGTCACAGTCAGTTGATGGCAATATTAAAACGAAAACTGGGAGTTCTTCTCCTAATTAGTTGTTTTACTTTTGCAAGTATTCATTCAGCTTTATGTATGAGTCCTGCACCAACGATTTATGTTTCGGGGGACGGCACTGGGGATTTCAATTGCAATGGGACAGATGACCATTTACAAATTAACAAGGCTCTTGCCTATATTGCAGCAAACCCAGGTTACACAACTGTTCACCTTAAAGGGCCGTTTACATATGTTATTAACGGTACCCTTCTAATCGGCAGTAATACAATTCTTGAAGGAGACTCCAATGCTGTAATTAAACTGGCTGACCATGCATGTTGGGATACAATGAAACCTTTGATCCAGCAGATGAACAGTTCGGGGAATAATAATATCGTAATAAGAGGATTCGAGGTTAATGTAAACCATGATAACAACACCGAGTTTGCCAGAGGCAAGGGATACTATAATGTAATTTACTTCCTTCGTTGCAATAACGTAAAAGTTTACAATATGTATATGCATGATGGACATGGAGACGGGCTGAGAATAAGAAACAGTCAAAACATTCAGTTTTACAATAACAGAATCTCAAAACTGGGGCACGACGGTCTGTTTGCAATTGAATGTAATAATGTAGAAGCCTGGAGTAATATTATCACCTGCAGGACCAATAGCGGTCTTAGAGCCTGGAACTCAAATTATGTAAAGTTCCATGCCAACGAAATTGATGCTTCCTACTACAAATGTACTGGCGGACCAGGTATTCAGATTGAAAAGAGTGCAGGCATTATGGATAATATTGAAATTTACAATAATACCTTCAATAATACATACGGTCCTGGAATCTGGATTTTCAACTACGATAATTCTTCTACCAGAGATCAGGGGAAAGATATCTATATTCACCACAATGTCTTCCATGGCACAGGTACCAACCCCAGTATTAACTGGATAGGAGGCATCCTGGCAGGTGGGTTTAATAATACTATTATTGAAAACAATGTCTTTGACGGTGCATACAATGCTGCCGTTGTCCACATGTATATGCCTGGCTATTCATCAAGTTATTCTCCTGCAGGCGGCTACATAACCATAGTTCGCAGTAATGTAATTGTAAATACGGTAAGGTGTAGAGCAGACCCGAGTGGGGGATATGGAGTAATTAATAACCTTCCTGAAACACATTCCTTTGTGTTTCAAAATAACTGCCTATACAATAACATAGCAGGTAATTATAAAAATTGCAATTCAACAAGCGATATCTATATGGACCCGCTCTTTGCAGACCAGAAAAAACATGATTATCACCTGAAATCAGCTGCAGACCGCTGGGATGGAAATACATGGGTTCAGGACAGCGTGAGCTCTCCCTGCATTGATGCAGGTTATCCTTCTTCAGATTATTCAAAGGAGCCTGAAGAAAATGGAGACAGAATCAATATCGGGAGATACGGGAACACAATTTATGCATCAAAGTCGTACATCTTGAAAAATAAAAATGCTCCAGTAATAACCTCTATTCCTAACGCTACAATAGGAGTTGGAGAAAACCTGAACTTTACAGTGACAGCTTCCGATGCAGACGGAGATAACCTCACTTACTCTGCTTCAAACCTTCCCACAGGTACAACTTTGAACAACGAATCAGGATTCTTCAGCTGGACTCCTGCTACCGGCCAGGAAGGAATATACGAAATAACCTTTAATGTCAGTGATGGTACTTTCAATGACTCCGAAACTGCAAATATAAGTGTAATCTTGAAAAATAAATACGCTCCAGTAATAACCTCTATTCCTAACACTACAATAGAAATTGGAGAAAACCTGAACTTTACAGTGACAGCTTTCGATGCAGACGGAGATAACCTTACTTACTCTGCTTCCGGCCTACCCGTGGGTGCAAATTTCAATGAGAATTCAGGTTTCTTCAGTTGGACTCCTGCTACGGGACAGGAAGGAACATACAAAATAACCTTTAATGTCAGCGATGGTACTTTTAATGACTCTGAGACTGCAAACATTAGTGTAATCTTGAAAAATAAATACACTCCAGTAATAATCACCATCTCCAACACTACAATAGAAATTGGAGAAAACCTGAACTTCACAGTGACAGCTTCCGATGCAGATGGAGATAACCTCACTTACTCTGCTTCAAACCTTCCCACAGGTGCAGCTTTGGACAACAAGTCAGGGTTCTTCAGCTGGACTCCTGCTACGGGACAGGAAGGAACATACAAAATAACCTTTAATGTAAGTGATGGTACTTTCAACGATTCTGAGACTGCAAATATAAGTGTAATCAAGAAGGGTAGCGGCATAGATAATAACAGCTCGATGAATCTTCCTGGTAAGGTATACGACAATCGCCTTCGTGAATCTTCCCCTAACAGTATCCTTGGAAATGATGCATATATCGATGTTGGAGGTATGAGTACTGGCAGGTACAGGGATATTACATGGTTCAATATAAGCCAATACACCGATGCTACTAAAGTAAGCAATGCAACCCTTTCTCTTTTCTGGTATTATCCGTCAAGTTCAAGGCCAAATGATACTATCATTGAGATCTACAGGCCTGCTTCTTCATGGAATCCCAGCTATGTGAGCTGGAATAAGAGAGATAACGGTATTACCTGGAATAATGCAGGAGGAGATTGGTATGATAAAAACGGGGTCCTTCAGGGCAATACTCCATATGCCACTCTAACTATAAAGGCCAGCACTTTACCAAACATCACTCCCTGTGAGCTGAATGTAACTGACCTTGTAAAAGAGTATGCCAGCGGGAAGTATGCGAACACGGGCTTCCTGATCAAAGCCCGTAGTGAAAGTAATAATTACATTGCTTTCTACAGTTCGGACTGTGGAAACGCAAGCAGAGTTCCAAAGCTGAATATAACTTACAAGTAAAGTTGTATTCTTAAAGGAATTTTCCAGAGCGTCCGATCATTATGAGTTTCACATACCGGATTTTTTGGAAAATTCCATTTTTCAATTTCTAGGACTTATGCGTTTGAGGTATAAAATTAAGCATATTAGACCTTACTGTTAATTTGTTTTTAGCTTACTGTTAATTTGTTTTTAGCTTACTGTTAATTTGTTTTTAGCTTACTGTTAATTTGCTTTTGGCTCACTGCTGATTTGTTTTTCAGTTTGCTGCTAATTTATTTTTTTAGATAATTCAAGGCCATAAGGCTAAATAAATCTTTAAATTAATCTTATTTTGGATTAAAAATGTAAATAAAGTTTAATTCTAAATTATATCAAATCATTAAACTTTAAATTATAATTAAACTTAATTTTTCGCTCTTTTTTTTAAGTATATTTATTTATTTGTCTGGAGATTTAGGAAATGAAGATGCATAGAAGTATGGATTCTCATTCAAAAGGATTGAAAAATAAAGTGGATAAGACGTTTTGGTTAAAAACTACAATTTATGTAGGCAAAGGTTTAATGATAATCGATTCCTCAGCCAACAAAGTGGATTCTGAATGAAAATCCAAAAATTGCCTGCTTTGCAGGCATTATGTAACTCCTATCAACTTAGACCATCAAGGCAATAATAAAAGATAGCATGGAAAAGTGAATTAAGATTTTATAAGGTCTATAATATGAGCGAAGTTGTTGAAGTCTTTGGATTATTTCAAGTTATAAAAATAATAATCTGTGGATTTGTTTCACTGATTTTGATACAGATAGCTTGGGAAATCTTATATCTGTTTGGGAGTAAGCTCCTGGACTCCCTCTTGTTTACGATATGCCTCCCCTTTATTCTTCTGTTTATGATACACGATTTACTTTATCTGTATGTGCTTTGTGACAGAGAAGAGCGTAGAAGGATAAAAGAAAAACGTCATGGCGACACATGTATGGAACAATATACTATTTATTCGTTACATGTATGATATCCACGAATATGCCTGGAACAGAAATATCGAGATTATAACTTAGTTAAATATGCTTACAATACTACCCCCAAGATATTAAAAAATCGACAATTGGGCCATATTGTATAAAAAGAATCAGATTCATATTCAAATCGTTTCCACTCTGATTTGGAAAAGTGATTCAACTATACGTTCTGGATAATATATTAACCGCTTTAAATCGAATATATACTTGCATAATATCCGAAAAACGCCATCAGGAAAATACTCAAAACATAATGTCAGCCTTCCGAAAATGAAAAATAAATTGCATTGAACCTTCAACCGTTCAATTCACATGTGATCACAATATGTAGTATATGTGATCACAATATGTAGTATGTTTGATTCTGAAGCTCGAGTGAGTAAATCCTAAAGTAGAAGATACTCAAACTAATTCCTTTTTTGATATAGAAAAAAATGAAAGCACCTTGAGTTTCAAGGTATATGAAGAAAATATATTTTACTCGATTGTTTCTATTTTCTCTTTCTTGACAAAAGGTTTACTGATTTTGTCGGGCATCCATTCAGGCTTATTTTTTGGGGCTGCAACAAGTTGCTTCCATGCCTTAAAAACGTGAACCTTCTTTGTCCCGCGCTCCCTGAGGCGAATGATATCCGGTTTCGATTTAGTTCCTGTGCCTCTATTCGCAGCTTTCAAGGCAGCCTGCCGAGGCTGTTTTCCAGTGAAAACTCCGTGCTCATTGCCGTCTGCGTCTCGTAAAACAAAATTTCGTGTATCAGACATAAGGGTCATCTCTCAAAATATATTATTGGAGACTGATTAAGTTTAAAGTATATATAATTATCTTAAGATGTTGTCAATAGTCATTGATTTATCAAAATGGCCTCAATTTTTCATGGGTATATGCTGATTTATAATTAGTCCATGAAAAAAAACAAGATCAATGGCCTTCTTAAATGTAATTGATTCGGCAGGCAATTCGACAGGTAGTAGTACAAAAACAATTTTTGAGTATATCGTAGTATCAAAAAAGTGAAAAGCCTCTGTCGGAAAAGCAATAAAGAGAGCTGAGGCAAGGGCAGAAGGTTACTATTTGACAAACTATCCCTTAAATCCTGTTAACCTGATTCGAGCATTTTCTCAATGTCGAAATAGTGTAGTTGCACATCTTATTCAATATTTTTATATAGTAGTAAAACGTAAAATATTTACATGGAAAACTATTATCCGTGTGTGTTTTGCGAAGCAGTGTTTGTAGACCCCGGGTATGCAAAAGATCACATTAAGGAGTGCCACTCTAAAGATGGGAGAATGTGCAATACCTGTTCAGAGATCTTCGAATGAAACATATGGTTTTTTTAACCAGTATAACTGGAGGTGGAAACGAAATTATTATCAATGATGCTATCTATTAAAAGAGTTACCTTAACATAGATGTCCAATATGTAAATTCTCAAAAAAGTAAATGTAAAAGTAAATGTAAAAGTAAATGTAAATTTAATATCTTTATTTAATATTTGATCGGACTAGAACCATATCTTGAACCAGTTCTTTTTTCTTCTTCTACTTTTATTTTATGCCAGCCAGAACGATGTTCCTTTTTATGCATTATCTGTTTTACAGCATAAACAAGCCCTGTTGTTGCTAAGATAATACCCGCTATTTTCACGCTTTTATACACAATAATTCACCCCGATTTATTATTGCACCTTATCATTTATTAAGATAAGCAAACAGTCTATAGAAAAATCAGTTTACTTTTAAAAATGATATTAATAAATGGGGATGGGAGTGAGTCATTGAAAACTGAAAGCATAAGACTCTCTTTACATTTTTCCCAACATAAGGGAAACGCACTCGCTTTTTCGGGCTTGATTAATAACATACCACAGCCGAACTTTCCAGGTAATGAAAAAATTCGTGTGCTTCAAGGGTTATTTAATGCTAAATATAATTAAAGCATAATTTAACATAAGCACCGGAAAACCTAAACCAGGCCTGAGTAAAACCCTTGGAACTAACTCTTGGAACAGCAGCCCAATATAACTCAGTATCAACAAAATACCTGAATCAGGCCTGATATGAGACATATAGATAGGTGAAATTATGATCAAATCAGGTGGTTCTTTTTTCTATAAGGGAAGACGCTTTACTATTGGTGCTGTAATCTCATTTAAAGGATTACCTTACATGGTCACGGTTTCTCATATATTTCGTGAGGAAGGAGACCATTTAACAGTTGACGGAATGAAGGTCGCTGTTACGAGAATTCTGAAAGATTTTGACTTAGCTTTGATAGAGCTTCCTCCTGCCTGCACGTTTGAAATTACCGAGTTCGGCAGCGCAGCTGAACTGGAGCAAGCCACACTTGTTGTTAATGATACTCATGTTATCAGATGCAGAGTAGTTACTGCTGGAGCCTCCCTACTTTTTCTGGGCTTCCAGTGCAGTGATATGCCGGAGCCGGGAGATAGCGGCTCTCCTATCCTGCAGGCAGGAAAAGTAATAGGGATTATATCCTCGATAACACTGGACACTTGCATGGGTATGCCATAAGTAGTAAACAATTTTTCTCATTAGTTCATACGCTATCGAAAAGTAATTAATGATATGCCGACTATTCATAACAATGAAACGATATAAATAATTATATAACTTTTTTAGGACTCCAAGGATGAAAAGATAAGACCATCTTTACAAAAGTTTGCTCACTTGTCTATTTCTTTAAATACCTTACAAATATCTCTTTAAATGAGTACATTTACATTCCAAAATGTAAAATATGACATGTATAAGTGGTTGCAATAACTTAGCCTGCCGATACTGTTATCTTAATATTATCATAATAACATGAACTGCCAGCGAGATTATATCCAAAAATCACTACCCTATCGTAGGCTGTAGCTGGATTCTGTGTGTTGATGTTGCTTGCTATTAAGGTATCATCCACGTACAAATCATATTTAGTTCCAGATTTCACCACGAGTTTGAAATGATACCAGTTGCCTGCTGAATATCTTTTTACATTTATATAGTTTGTTCCGTCCCAATATTGAATCTGTCCATTATATCCGAATACAGTCAAAGGCCCTTTCTTAAGAGATGTATTTCCGTCTAAAATAGTAAGTCTCGAATATGTGTTATTTTGACTTGGGTTTGCATACCATTCTACAGTTGCATTAGTTGTCTTTACAGGCAACATAAATATGCAGTCATCATTATATGTAGTGGTCGATAAATCCGTATATTTGAACGAATGATTGCCGCTGTATACTCTCGCCGTTGATGATTCAATCTTACCGCCTGACATATTTGTCCAGTTTGCAGTGCTTTCCCCATTCTCGAAATATGTTACCTGAGTTAAACTGGAAGCTACTCTTATGTACTTATATTTTGTTAGCTTATTATTGCCTACTGCATTCTTTACTGTCAGGTTAACCGTATAGTTTCCTGCTGTTGAGTAAGTATGCGTTGGATTCTGCTCGGTTGAATTAGTTCCGTCTCCAAAGTCCCATAAATATGTATTTGGAAGAGATATTGATGGAATTGTAAAATATGAAATGTTAGAAGTGACTGCAACTGAGTCTATAGGTACTGTTATCTTAATATTATCATAATAACATGAACTGCCAGCGACATTATATCCAAAAATCACTACCCTATCGTAGGTTGTAGCTGGATTCTGTGTGTTGATGTCGCTTGCTACTAGAGTATCATCCACGTACAAATCATATTTAGTTCCAGATTTCACCACCAGTTTGAAATGATACCAGTTACCTGCTGAATATCTTTTTACATTTTTATATCTTGTTTTGTCCAAATATTGAATGTATCCATTATTTCCGAATAAAGTCCAAGGCCCTTTCTTAAAAGATGCATTTCCGTCTAAAATAGTAAGCATCGAGTATGTGTTATTTTGACTTGGGTTTGCATACCATTCTACAGTTGCATTAGTTGTCTTTACAGGCAACATAAATCTGCAGTCATCATTATATGCAGTGGCAGATAGATCTGTATATTTGAACGAATGATTGCCGCTGTATACCCTCGCCGTTGATGATTCAATCTTACCTCCTGACATATTTGTCCAGTTTGCAGTGCTTTCCCCATCCTCAAAATATGTAACCTGGGTCAAATTGAGGGCACTGTTATTTCCCCACGCACAATATACTGGAGTATTTGCTGGATGAGCATATCTGTAAATGAAATATACTCCGGATGAGGTTGATTGATACTGAGAAGGAAGAATCGTTCCGTTACTTAGGAAGAACCTGACGTCGCTACTATCGGCTTTCATATCTGGATATTTTGGAATGTAAATGTATTCACTTAAAGAGGTTTTTGTTGCGGGTTCGATCGCTGCTGATCTGCTCCACCCTGCCAGAGTTGGAAGAGATGAGTTTAATATTGTAGGGCTCAGTATTGAAAAGTGAACTGACAGGGGTGCAGTTCCATTTACCACATTTGCTGTATATCTATTTGAATAATAATTGTAAATGACAGATGCAAATTTTTGGTACCCTGCAATGTTATAGTGCAAGTCATCTCCACCATCATAGGCAGGATTTATTGCCCATAGATTGCCAGCCGGACCAGAAGCATATTTCTGCCCAACATAATTTCTAATAGGAATTAAAGTAACACTTGAATTATTTGCATAAATCGTTTTCAATTGGCTATTTATCCATTGCCAATCTGCCCAATTCATAGCATTTCCGCTTCCAGTAGACGGAGGAATCTCACATAGATAGGCGTGTGATCCATTAGCTACCGTTTCGTTTACCATCCAGCACAAATTTGAAAGAGTTGTGGTCTTATTGATAGAATATGCCCAATCATTTAACCCGCCTTCAATGAAGATATTTGACGGATGTAAAGCAATTGCATCTGCGTAGAATCTATTTTTGATTTCAGTTGTAGTTTGTCCTCTCCATCCGAGGTTTTGGTATGTCCTGCCTGAGTAAAGACCCCACCAGTAAGACATTGATGACCAGGGATTGTAATAAGTAGCCGGATCCACATAGGATGTATGTACGGGTCTACCAGATACAACCGAATCCCCTATGAAAGCCATATCTACTGTATTCATAAATACGTTTAAACGATATGTTTTATTAGAAACATGGTAAATTGAAGAGTTTACAAAGTTGTATTCATCGCCAACTGAGAAAGTATGAGCTGTACCCCAATGAACTTTAGCATCAGTTGTTCCTGCTGGAACTTTAGATGTCACAATTATATTCGTAGTGTCCACTGAATTTGCTTCCCATCCAATATAATCACCTTCATGTGCATGTAACGGAGTGGAAAGAAGGATATTTTGGATCCCGTTATTTGTAATATCAGAAGCTAGGTTGTTACTTTTAGCAACCAGATTATATTTACCAGTATCATCATTTCTTCTCCAAATACAAACATTGAACCTGTTAACTTTGTTTGCATTCGCGATTGCAAACTGTACCTCACTAATATATCCATTTTGCCTTATTCTGGACTGTTTCCCTGTATCGAGACCGTATTGATTATTTACTCCACTTGCCGGAGAATCATATACAAGAGAGCCTACATATGGACCTGCAATGGATAGAGAAGTATTTTGATCATGAGAAGGTTTAGATGCCGATACCGTAGATGAAACCAAAATTAAAAATAAAATAAAAGTTGCTAATGCTATCGCTATCGAATGAACCTTTTGGTTAGTTCGCATCTTATTTCTCACAACAACTGTAAAAACTTTATATTGAATGTTTCTTATATATCTTCTTTTTCCTATAAAAATGTTAGTAATTGACACTTGCTTGCATTTCAGATTTTTTTGAAATAGAAACAAAACGGATTTTATTCTAGAGTTTTTCTCGAATTAATATATAATTAAAATTATAAATCTATTTTATGTCGTTCCATGAAATCGATGACGCTTTTTTGGGATCTATAAAATCTTATCTTTCTCCCCAATAAATCACATACATAAAGACCACATGCAGATATGAGGAAGTTAATGAATGGTATTTTGTATGCTGTTATGACAGGTTGTAAGTGGAAAGACGTTCCTCGTCACTATGGATCTAAGTCAACAGCTCATAGATTTCATCTTTATCTTGTGAACATGGTATTTATCAGAGATTTCCAATGAACTTTTAAACAAAGATTACAATTTGAGGAAAATAAAAGTATGGAGCTAAGAGACCAAACTAAATATTATAATTAAAAAGCCATAGAAAGAGAAAATAATATATGTTAAGAAGCTAATATTAGTATTTGGGAATCTACAAAAAGTATAGTTGGCATTTGGGCTTCTTAAGCTCTCTCCTTATGAAATATGCAGGGTGCTGCTTTCCCTGCATTTACCCCTTCACAAAGCGGGCTTAAGCTGCCTCAAAAAACGGAAAAGCCCGCTTCCCTTCTCCATATAAAAACACCCTTAAGGAATAAGGAACGGTAGCCACTAAATTATGTTACCCAAAGCAGACTCGCGAAAGTCTATATTACCGTTCCTTACCCTCTCTTCTAAAAAGGAAGTTGACATTTAGTAATGTCAAAGCATACACTTTTCTGCAATTGTTACCTTTTTACGACAATTGCATGGGAATGCGATCTCTTCTAACATTCTCCGTAGCCTGACAGATTAAAGCTTTCTTATAATCTGGAGTACATCTATAACTTCGGAGAAGTGAATAATTATATGCAGAAAAGAGAAAATTAGTTTTATACGGATATTTGGAGTATTTGAGAAAAAGCCAAGAGGCGCTGAGATTATTTTAAATTAATTATATCAAAAATTGTTCTTAAATGAAAAATAGATTGGCGTGAAAAGTTTCAATTTAATATACTTCTAAATTTAATATCTTCTGGTTTTCTCATATCCCTCTATCTTTTTAGTACAAATTTTTTCATCCCATTCTCAAGAGATTAACTTATTCGAGACAGTATATTCAAGTTCTCTCTTATACTGAAACTTTTCCTCGGATGAATTAACAGCAATAACAAAAATCCAGAATTAAGTCAGATTAAAAGGCATACAGGATAATTTGAAAAATAGGCTCCATCATAACTGGTTATTTAACTTGGAGAGAGGCTTATATGACGGTGCTAAGGTTTAAAGCCATTGGGAAAAAGTGCTTAAATTTCATCCTAATGGCTGGGCATGCTGGAAATTTTCGAATAATAGATAAGGGTAGGAAATTAACAAAAAGAACAAATCGGAAGAATACGAGATATATGCCAATCCAGCTGGACTTCGAAATATTATACCTGCTGTAGGAAGAACCTCTCAGGATGACCAAGAAATAAGTGATATGGGTAATAATGTTATAGTAATGAAAAATCTATTTTATGGGATTAAAAAACAGTCACTTTTGGCTCTGGATATTAAAATTGGAAAGAGTACAGCTTCAAGATCCCAAATCTTAGAATCTATGGAAATAACTTGGGTTGGAGCTTTTTTTAAGAAAGTAAAGATGGAGATATATGATTTTTATACTAAATCTTCTACCCGAGGATGGCGTGCTATTCCAGTAAATAATGGAAATAGGGCGAAAATAGGTAGAAATTCCGAAACCTTTTTGCGGGAACAATTTGATAAAATAAAAGTGGGTAAAGAAACCATATTAAAAAATATTATAACTCAACTTGATCTGATTGAAAATACACTGGACCAAAATCAAAAAACTTTCATTGCATCCAGTGTCCTGATTGTAATTGATCTTCAATATCCAGAAAACACACGTGTAAAATTGATTGATCTAGCATATCCTATCGATTCAAAGAGTAAATTATATAAAAAATATAAAGAAAATTTTGACGATGGAATGCTTTCACTTATCGCTTTTTTAGAACTTATGAGCAGAACACGAAACAGGAAATAGGATTAATAAAAAGCATAATTAGCATGAGATATAGTTTGAAACCTAGCAGGAGACCTGGAAAATGAAAGCTAATTTGGAGATGGAATAAATAAGACCTGTGCGGTTGAATTGAATAATCAACGGCGTTAAATCTTCAACTATCTAAAGCTTCTATTTAGTGATAATGCCTATTGATTATGATTTTGAACCTCAAGTGCGCAAATCCTAATTAATAAAGCTTTAAATGCAAAATCCTGAGCATTACAAAATACTTTCCCGTTGTAGTAATCTTTATTTTAGTCCAAAACCGATAATTATCAATGGACATTCCGGGGAGAAAATACACTCAAGGAGCTAATCTTATAGGAGCTAATCTTCAAGAAGCGAACCTAGAAGGAGCTAATCTCATAAAGGCGAATCTTGAAGGAGCTAACCTTCGAAAGGCTAACCTTCAAGGGGCTGATCTTCGAGGAGCTAACCTTTCGGATGCTCACCTTCTGGATGGTAAAGGGGCTGATATTCAAGAGGCCAACCTTCAAAGAGCTAATCTTGTTGCGGCTGACCTTATAAAGGCTAATCTTACTGGGGCTAATCTTCAAGAAGCTAACCTTCAACTGGTTAATCTTCATCTGGCTAACCTTCAAAGAGCTAACCTTCGCGGGTCTAATCTTGAAGTGGCTAACCTTATGGGGGCTAACCTTCAAGGAGCTAACCTTCAGGGAGCTGACCTTTATGGAGCTAATCTTCAAGAAGCTAACCTTCGAGAAGCTAATTTTCAGGGAGCTGACCTTTATGGAGCTGATCTTCATAAAGCTGACTTTGATAAAACTAATCTCCAGGGGACTAATCTTGAAGGAGCTAATCTTACTGGGTCTCACAATCTATCAATTGACCAGATTTCTAAAGTGAAAACACTTCGTAATGCAAAATTAGACGAGGAACTCCTCATACCAGTAAGAGAGAAGTTTCCTGCTCTTTTTAAGTGAATGTTTTTAAGTGAATGTTTTTTAAGTACATGGTTTCAAGTTCACGCTTAAATCCCGTTTTATGTTTTCTGTGCATATAATCTTGATTTTATTTTGATTCCTGGTTCTTATTTTTAAGTTTTTCAAGCAAATTTAATACTCTTTCTTTAGCAGCCTCTGTCTCCTGAGCATCTTTAGTAATGCTGATATTCAGGATATCCCCCTCTTTGCTTTCTTGAGGCAGTAAAAAAAGAGGAATATTAATTTTTACTGACTCTTCGTCCCTCAAAAGTAATACTGCAATACTTTCCTCTATCCTGTCGAGCGTTACTTTGAAGTTTCCCATATTTATCTCTCCAGGGTAGCTACCTGCTTTCCACTGTCGTCATAGAGATAAGCTGTATCTCCATCATTGTTCCAGATAGGGCTGCCTGATCCCCAATATATTTCAGTAGCCGTATCCATGCCCTCTCCGGTATAAAGAGTTACAGAAGCCTTGGAACCCAGAGTGCAGGAAGGAAATGTATATGTGTGTTTGCTACCTTTATCCTCAATTTTCCAGTTTTCCAGTGAAACAGGAGAGAATCCCTTGTTAGTAAGCTCTACCCATTCATCCTGCAAGCTCAGCTCGCTAACATAAATCGTTGGTTCTGCAGAACCCTGGATCACACTTTCTTCTGATTCGGCATCTTCTAATCCAATTTCTTCATTTCCGTTTTCAGATTTGACTTCTTCTGATTCGGTCTTGATTATATCTTCCTTTTCTTCTTCAGAGCTGGTTTTCTGAGCAGTTACTGCATAAGTGGAGCCATCTGTTGTAACTACAATTGTGCCGTCAAGATCGGTCCTGAAAACTCTGGAAGTTTTTTGTAATCTCTCAAGGACTTCTGCATGGGGATGTCCGTAGTTGTTTCCGGCTCCA
Source organism: uncultured Methanosarcinaceae archaeon (assembly GCA_963847185.1). Classification (GTDB taxonomy): domain Archaea; phylum Halobacteriota; class Methanosarcinia; order Methanosarcinales; family Methanosarcinaceae; genus Methanosarcina. The sequence continues at coordinate 51,513 of CAWJYV010000006.1, forward strand.
ACTTCGATGATGCTTATTTCAGGGTTTACAAGTGAGACAAATCTTTCTCCGCTTCCTGACCGGCTGGCATGGTGGCCGGCTTTGAGAATTTCAGAGTCCATGTCATATCCTGCATCCATAAGCTTTTCTTCAGTTTCAAGACCCGCGTCGCCCATAAACAGGAATGAAATTTCTCCGTAGCTTACTTTAAGAACCACAGAGTTTTCGTTCAGTTCATCAGAGTATTCTGATCTAGGGTTAAAAACTTTAACCTCAATTGCAGGGTCGAACTCGATTTCTTCTCCCCTTTTAGCTACCTCAAATGGAATACTATTTTCATCAATGATTGTTAGCATGTTCTCGTAGGTTTTTGAGCTATGAGGAAAGCCGCTGTCTATGAAGTGCTGGACCTGAAATTCGTTTAGTATCTCATCCATGCCCCCGATATGGTCCGAATGAGGGTGGGTTGCAACAACATAGTCAAGGCTCGAGATGTTGTGTCCGCGAAGGTATGCTGAAACCTCTGACCCCTGGTCATGTTCTCCTGCGTCTATAAGCATAGTTTTTCCATTATATTCAAGAAGAATTGAATCCCCCTGGCCGACATCAAGAAAATTAACTGTTAAGTTTTCATCAGCGGAATTTACATCTCTTGATGCATTTTTAGATGGATCCCTATCTGCAGGATTATTATCTTCAAAATTATTCTCTACAGAATTTTCATCTTCAGGATCATTTTCCGCAAGCCTGCTAGCCTGATCTGACCCCGTCTCTTCAGCATGAACCTGAGTTTCAGTAAGGTCTTCCTCTCCTATTTGCTGTACAGGCTGTCCATCAGAAGGATCATCTTTTCCTGTATTTATCACACCGGTAATCAGCAAAATAATTACCAGACAAAGGATCCAGCTTACCAACCTACTTGAGGATTTTTTTCCTGGTTTCTCCAATTTATCACACCACAACTTTAGCCAGATAATATCCAGATAATATATATGGATTTTATATTAAGCTGGTCTTTTATTAAACTATTTTTAAGGCTGTTTTTTATTAAGCTGTCTTCTTGCATTCTACTTACATAACCCTTTTAGATCCCAATTTTTCCATTGGCAGTCATTTTATAATAAACGATGATTACTCCTGTGAAGTTCGACTCGTATAACTTCTAATTGAAGTCATTGGGTTGTGAATTAAGAGTTTAGATAAAGTGTTTGTAAAAATTTATATGGTAGTAGAAACTATGTAGAAAAGGGGGCATGTAAAATGGTGAAGTTAAAAAAATTGGTTAAATATCTGATCTTTGGTGGTTTCATTGGGTTGATACTTGTTTACCTTCGTTTCAAGAAAGTAAACGTTAAAGAATTTGTCTCAAAAAAAAAGGAGTCAAGAGTTAGTGGGGCTAGCGCAGATTGAAAGAGGTATAAATAAAAATTAAAAAGGTGACTTTAATTTTTTCTAAGTTTTCTGCGGGCAACTCAGAAATAATTTTAGCTTTTCCTAGTTCCGCTTTCCGGGTTCGTTTCGGGCTCACGGAAATCAGAAAGTTTCTTGGAGTTGCACTTCAAGTTCAACGATTCGCTGTCCGTTTCACTACGCTCAAACATGTTATTTTATAAAATTGTAACTTTTCCATCCGAGTTCCTTTTGAATATCCTCTTTTATATTTTTCTGTTTTTTCCGTAGTTTACCTGTTTACCTCTATGTTTGATGGCATTTGTTCAACGGAAGAAAAATCAGTATACTGTATCAATTAGGTATTTTAGCAATTTGGTCATTTCATCAATTCGACATTCTGCAGTTTATATATTTTACAAATCTAGTTCCAAATTTGATTAATATTTATTTAAAAGTTGAATGCTTTTTTAAATTGATCTCATATTAAGAAAGGTTAGTATTTCTGCAGGTTTCTTCAAAATAAGGAATTCTATTGAAAGTGGTTTCGAATAAATGCTGGGTTTCAACATAAAAATATATTTTATAATTAGATATCAATCTATTTTATTTTCGCTTATAGGGAGTCTGCAAGATCAGCATCTATAAGAAAAAAAATATATAGTAATATATGTAATAGGTAAAATATTATTACACAGATAAGTTAGAAATTGCTGGTGATACGATGGAAACAGAATTGATGAGGATAGGGGTTTCCCTTCCAGATGGCTTGCTAGGAAAGTTTACTGAGATTATCGAAAATAGAGGTTACTCCTCCCGTTCGGAAGGCATACGGGATGCTATCAGAAGTTATCTTTCCCATTACGAGTGGATGAGTAACGTAAAAGGTCACCGTGTAGGTACCATTACAGTCATTTACGACCAAACAAAAAAAGGAATTGCCAAGGATCTATCAGATATCCAGCATCATTACTCTCATCTGATCAAATCTTCCATGTATGTCCATCTCGATAATAACAATTATTTTGAGGTAATCGTTCTTGAAGGGGATGGTGAAGAAATTACCAGGTTTGCTGGATCTATAATGGCCCTCAAAGGGGTAAAATTCTCAAAACTCACAACAGCAGCACCAGAAGAAAATATCTGATTTTTAAATTTGATATCCCTGTAAAATATAAATAGTGTAACCCTCTGGAAAGCTCAGGGAAAACAAGCCTAAAAGTAGTGAAATTAACTTCAATTTCTCCTGTTCAAGCTTTTGAAGTAATTTTAAAAATACTTTGGGATAGAATTTCCTAAGAGAAGACTTCCTAAGAGAGAATTTCTTTCTAGATAAACAAATTTTTGAAACCGGATTTTCAATAAATACGAAATAATCTGTATCTACCACAATAATGGAATTAGTCTGTAACGAATTTTCTTGCAGTATTCTTTATACCCCGGTAGATCTTTGGATAGAAACTTTTCTTCATCAAGAAGTCTCCAGATGATGATCAGCGTAATAGGAATGAGTACAAACATTCCCCACCATGAACCAAGCGCAATGGGAGTTCCAAAAAACATAATGAGAGCACCTGTATACATAGGGTGGCGGACTATTCCATAAGGTCCTGTTGTTATTACTTTTTGATCGGCAAAAACTGTAATAGTTGCGGCAGCGAAGGTGTTTTCCCTGAAAACGAGAAAGATGAGAAAATATCCCAGGGCTACGAGAATGTCTCCCGCAATAATAATGTAGATCGGAACATTCGACCACCCGAAACGATGGTCTAATGATGGAATAACGAGGGCGGCAAAAAACAATATGTAAACAAACAGTTGTATAATCTTCTGAGTCTTTTCTTTCTCAGCACCAGGCCCGGTTTCAATCCTGCGCTCCAGAAGTTTCGGGTCTTTTTTCCATAAATAAACGGTGATCAATGCTGATGATACAACAACTATTATCGAGTAAACCCATGCCTGCCAGAAAGCAAATGACCAGACTGGGACGAAAAGACATATTCCTAACATAAGAATAAGTTGCAAGAAGCCAAACAGAGTTTTCATTTTTAGCGTGTGAGATTTTTTACTAACGACATTCATGAAATTACTCCTTTATATTCCCATATAATTTGAGTTCAGACGTATTTTCAATACCAAATTATATTCGGAAACCGGCATCAAATCCAATATCATATTTTAATCTCATTAGAATTAATTTTTACCAAATACCTCTTGTATACTTTTCTTCGATTTTGCAATTTTACTTCGAGAAAATAATAAAGTTTTAATTGAATACAGTAGTGTTATTTTGTAAAACTGGAATGAGGTAGAACATGAAGATAATCGGAATATCATCAAGCCCAAGAAGCAAGAATAGTAATACACTAAGACTGCTGAATGCAGCCATGGACGGAGCCGCAGAAGCCGGAGCTGAAATAGAGTTAATCGATGTCGCAAAATTGGAAATAAAATATTGCACTGCCTGCAATTCCTGCCATGACAAAGGTGTATGCTCAATAAAAGACAATTACAACACTGTGCTGGAAAAGTTGCTGGCTGCGGATGGCATTATCTGGAGCAGTCCCAACTACATAACGAACGTGACAGCTCAGCTCAAGACCCTGTTCGACAGAAGCCCTCTTGTAATCCATGAACAGCTCTTTGAAGAAAAATACAGCCTTTCCTTAACAACTGCAGGCAGTGATGAGCTCGACTTTGTTCTTGGAATTATGGACAATTTTATGATACATTGTGGAGGCAAGACCATCGGAGGAGTAGGCTGTTCAGTGGCAAAGGGTCCTGAAGCAATGGAGGCAGCTATCGTAAAATCACAGGCAATGGGCAAAGATCTTGTTGAAGCGATAAAAGAAAAGAGATCATACCCTGAACAGGAAGCAAAACACGAAGCCTGGAGAGCACGGTTCAAATACGTCATCCTTGCAAATAAAGACCATTGGACGCACAACTGTGATTACTGGATGGAAAAAGGCTGGTTGAAGGAATAATTTTTGGTAATTCTCAGAGGGATTATTGGTAATTTATTGGTGAATTTATTGGTGGGTTCATTATGTTAAGCCTTGAAGAATTAGGGAGAAAACTTACAGAAGCCGGCAGGTTGAAATTACGTCCTCTATGCGTCTACGGCACGGATGAAATCCCTGAGGGAGCAGTACCATCATATACAATAGACCGTTGTATAGCAAAGGCAGTCTATACTTCAGCTCTTTTTGAAGAGACTCCTCCAATCTATGTTGAAGCAGCTCATGAACAGTGCTGCGGGGGTGGACTGGTGTGGCTGGGACTGACTGAACCTCATCCGAAACTGAAGTACTTTGTAACTACAGGTACGCCTGACTTTAGGGGAGGGGCTGCCGAGCATTTAAAGGCTACACCAGAACTGTTCGATGAACAGAAAAAACGTGCAGGAAAAATCACTCCCCCAGGGAAATACACAGTCGTCAGTCCCTGCACTGATGATATCGCACCTGAAAGAGTCAGATCCCTTATTCTCTTTGCAGGCAGCGAACAAATCCGGAATCTATGCGGGCTAGCCCAGTTCAATAATTCCGATCCCTTTTTTAAAACATTGATACCCGGTGGCCCTACCTGCGCTGTGATGATCGCTTTTCCGGCAGGCATGGCAGAAAATGCTCCGAAAGCCTCGGCTTATATCGGACCTGTTGATCCGACCGGAAATCCCTGGCTGCCTCCGGAATTAATGATAATGGGCATTCCCGCAGCACTTGCGCAGCAAATGGCAGCCGACCTGGAAGAGTCTTTTATTGGCAAAAGGAGCAGGATAGCATATCCTGAGAATCGTATTATAGTAAAACCTAAGTGAGGGGTATATAAAAGGAGTAAAACAAAGAACAAAACCGTTATTTGGCATGTAGAGACAAGAATATATTTAAATCAGGGCGCTAATTCTCAGAAAGCTTAGAATTCATTCGCGCAGGCATTTGAGGGTCTGGAGACCTCCTTTACATGCACTTTCTTTCGTATACTCTATTATCCGATCCTTTTTGGTGATTTTTTGTCTATGAAAATTAGCCGTGAAACCTTTGTCCGGTCTATTGCAGACCTCCTGCGAAAGGCGGAAGTTGAGCTTCCTGATGATGTAGTGGATGCGCTCAGGAAAGCTGAAGCTACAGAAAAAAGCCAGGTCGCAAGGTCTCAGCTTCAGGCAATCCTGAAGAATATCGAGCTTGCAAAAAAACATGGAGTCCCGATGTGCCAGGATACTGGGATCCTGATTTTCTTTGTGGAACTCGGGACGGAGTTTCAGCCTGGCTTTGATCTGGAAGCCGCAATTAGAGAAGCGGTTATCCTTGCAACAGCCGAGATCCCTCTCCGTCCCAACGCAGTCGAACCCCTAACCCGTAAGAATAGCGGAGACAATACGGGGGCAGGCATTCCGGATATCCACTGGAAAATTGTTCCCGGAAATGAGTTAAAAATCACCGTGGCTCCGAAAGGTGCAGGTTCGGAGAATATGAGTTCACTGCGAATGTTTAACCCTACTGAGACCGGAAGCATAAAAAATTTCGTGCTTGAGACCGTGGTAAATGCAGGAGGAATGCCCTGTCCTCCTCTTGTAATAGGAGTAGGAATAGGAGGCTCCTTTGATGCGGCAGCCAGACTTGCAAAAGAAGCTTTGCTCGAACCTCTGAATGCTTCTCCAGACAGCTTTGAAAGAGAAGTCCTCGAAGCTATAAACACTCTGGGAATAGGCTGTATGGGGCTTGGAGGTAGCACAACAGCCCTTTCAGTACGCGTGAAAACTGCATACTGTCATACGGCTTCTCTTCCGGTTGCAGTAAATATCCAGTGCTGGGCTAACAGGCATGCTTCAACTGTATTCAGGGAGGAAGAATAATGGAATATCACCTGCAAACCCCTCTGAAAAAAGAAGACATCGAGAAACTAGACGTCGGAGATGTTGTCTATATTTCAGGAGAGATTCTGACAGCCCGGGATGAAGCCCATGCCAGAATTCTCGAAATGAATGAAAAAGGAGAAGAACTCCCATTTTCCCTCAAAGGAGCAGTCATATATCACTGCGGCCCCCTTATGCATAGGGAAGAACAAGGATGGAAAGTCATATCAGCTGGCCCTACTACAAGCGGCAGGATGTCAAAAATGACTCCTCCTCTCATGAAGATCCACGAAGTGCGGGCAATTATAGGAAAGGGCGGGATGAAAAACGTCGCCTCGGCCTTAAAAAACAGATGCGTTTACCTTGCCTATACAGGCGGATGTGCAGCCCTTGCCGCAGAGTTGATCAAAGAAGTAAAAGACGTCCACTGGCTTGACCTTGGAATGCCTGAAGCAGTCTGGGTGCTCAGGGTGGAAAAATTCGGGCCCCTTATTGTAGGAATCGATTCAAAAGGAAAAGATATTTTTGCAGAGATTATGGAAAAGGCTGAGAAAGTGCTTGAAGAATTGAAGAGATAAAAACAGCTTTTTTAGCTGTTTTCCACCCATTATTATACCTGGTTTGAATTATAGCTGGCTAGCATTTTTCTTTTGTTCCCATAATGGTTTAATTACCTGACCAGTAATCAGGGTTATTCTCAAGCAGCCTGAAGGCCTTCACAAGAGGTTCCATCTTTCTGACAACGATTCTTCCGAGAAGGGAAAGATCGTATACTTTGTTCTCCTGAAACACAAGCCCATTTTCTTTTAGCTTTTTAAGCTGTGGCAGGGTTGCAACGGAATTTGTATCGAGTTTATCATTGATCTCATCTATAGTCCTTGGTTTTTCTTTGAGAAAAAGAAGCAACTCAGTTCTCTTTTCCGAAGACAGGAGAATTGTGATCAGGGAAGATCTCATCTTCCCTTAGTGTAAGAACATAGCATATAATTATTTTCATTTTTAATTTATTAAAAGCCTTTGAATAGTGATATTTCATTTTGAGATTCTACTAAATTATTTAGGAGTTTCTTCTACAGGAGCTTCCTCTCTCTTGTTATTCTGGTTAGAAGATATCACGATTCCAGGTGGAAGAGAGAATGTGGCAAATAAACCAAGTACCGCGAAAATCACCAGTCCCCAGAGTGAAGCTTTTATTCCCTGAATACGGGCGATTTCGTTGATCCTCAAGATCTCCTGTGCAAGATCAGGCGGGGCATCTTTCAGGATAGCTGTCAATTCTTCATCGCTCAAAAAGCGGATACCATCCTCTATTGCCAATATGAGCGGGGGCTTGAGATTCTCAGGAGTAACATTACTGTCATCAATGAGGGTAATGGCTCCTCCTGTAAGGCCTGCAATAAGGATAGAGCCCATCAGAGCAGTTCCGAGAGCCATGCCCAGATTCTGGGAGGTGCTCATAAGAGCAGCTGTCTCACTCGTCCTTTCGGGTACCACCTGGGAAAGAACGAGATTCATTACCTGGGATGCTATAACTCCTGCACCTATACCTATTAAGGCAAATCCGGTCAGCAGGGCAAACCCTCTGACCTCTACATTAATGGTCGCAGTAGCCAGTAAAAGCCCTGCGATAAGTACCAGTAACCCAACCTGGATGATGCTTTTCGGGGCTATGCGGGCAGATAATCTGGATGCTGTAAGCGAAGCAATTAAAAGAGGTATGGAGAGGGGGAGGTAGAGAAAGCCTGTCTGCATCGCGTTGAGTCCCAGGGCTATCTGGAAGAAGAGAGCCATGCTGAACAGGAAACCTCCTATAAGAAGGGTCTGAACCATCTGGACAAAAATGCCTGAAATAACCCCGCGGTCCCTGAGCACATCGAGCCTTACAAGCGGCATTTTCCCGATGGAGATGATATGGCTTTCCCAGAGGGCGAAGCATAGCAGGATAATGCCTCCTGCTGCAATAAATACCGGGGTGGGGGAAAGACCGAACGGGGAAATCTCGATTCCTGCTATGGAAAAGGGTTGAAGTGCCTTCCACCAGCCGTAGGTTCCTGCCAGTAATATGCCAAAAACAATAAGCCCCATTCCAAGTGCAGAGAGTATCGAGCCAACTATGTCCAGCTTTGGTTTCTCTTCAGTCTCAAGGGGCGCATCCAGAATATACCGGCTTAGCAACAGGACAATGAGTACGATCAGCACTTCCCCTCCAAAGGCAAGCCTCCAGGTGTACTCAGTTGTCAGCCAGCCTCCTATAATGGGCCCGAGGGCAATTGCGCTTGCAACAATTCCTCCTAATATGCCATAAGCAAGTGCACGGTCCTTCCCGCTGTAGTTTGAGGTCACCAGCGTCTGGATAGCAGGCATGACAAGGGTTGCCCCAAGCCCTTCAAGGATTGACCAGCCTATAAACAGTACAGCCATCGTCGGGCTGATTGAAGTCAGGAAAGAACCGGCACCGTAGATGATAAGCCCTATCCTGAATGCCCTTTTTCTGCCAATAATATCTCCAATCTTTCCCCCGGTAATCATAAATGAGGCCATTAAAAGGGCATAAAGTGTAATTGCAGCCTGGACAGTGGCAACATCAGTATCGAAATCTTCTATTAGTGTTGAAATTGAAACATTCATTATTGTCGTATCGATAACGAGAACAAACATTGCAAGTACGAGTGCAGCAAGTACAGTCTTTCTCTCCATGTCACCGCCTCCTATAAGTCGATATAAGGCGCAATACCTGCAATTAGAAGCTCATCCCATTCTGTTTACAGCCGGATATCCCCGGGATTAAAACAGGAGCATAAAGGTACGAATCTTTTCTTGATTACTTTAAGTATCATATCTATGCTACCTGCATCTTCACTCCTTATACCACCTTCATTCCTTAATCTGTCCCGAATGCTTCCCTGACCCCCGGCAGCATGATATAGATGAGTATAAGGGCGTTAATAATTACTGAAAAGTTTACATCATACCACGAACCGCCTGTAACCAGCACCACAAAATCCAGGCACAGATTGAATATCGTAATAACGGCCAGAAACATCCAGGCCTGCCGGTCTACCTGCCAGAGCATGTGAGCCACCCACGCCCATATGTAAGCCATCAGGCCGTACAATAGAGCATACCAGAGGCTGAAGATACGGATATCAAGAGGCCCTATAAAAGGCAAAAATCCAAGAAAACGAAGCATTACAATAGCATTTAAAAATGCCAGCAATACAGCCGCAAAAGTCAGAATAGTAACACCAATAGGTCTGTCCATATTCTTGTCTCCTTATTTTTATCTTGAAAATTCTTTACTCAGTCCGCATTTTCAGTCCTCCAATGACTGCCCCGAGTCCCCCGAGAATGAGGAAAAAACCGAATATCCATGGCAAAATCAGAACCCCTGCCAGAGAGTTGCTTAAAAGAAGCAGGCCGAGGATCACGGTAAGGATACCGATGATTCCAATTCCCCATCCACCTCCTTTAAGTGCAAGGGCAATTTTCACGATACCATTGATAATAGCCCATATCCCTATGAATATAACAAAGAATGCAAGAACTATGATAGGACTGTAGATTGGATACATCAGTATAAGGGCTCCTGCAATAATGCTCAGGATACCTGAAAGCAATTTCCACAACCTGTTCCCCGAGAATATCAGAGCCCCTATGAAAGAAAGAATACCTTCTGCCAGCCAGAAAATACCCAGGATCTGTAAGAGAAAGATAGTGGTTACTGCAGGTCTGTATAACAGGAAAAGACCTACAATAATAGCAATAATCCCTTCCAGCAGAACTACCCACCAGGGCACCTGCAATATTTGATATCCTATCTCGACATCAGAATCAATTTGTTGTTCCACAGCTTCAACTGGTTGTTCCATGTTAATCTCCCCAATTCTTTTATGTCTCATACTGATTCTACCCGCTATCAGAATAGAGGGATAAGCACAGCTAAAGAGGCATAAAGAAACCACTAATCCTGACTACGGGAACTTTCTGTCTCCGGATATTTCATGTACACTGCGGAATATCCAGAATTTCAGGTACATTGAGGAATATCCAGAATAAAAGAGAAGATAACCTTCCCCCTCCGAAAAGGAGGGGGATCTCCTCTTTCCGATGCATGCACTAGTGAAACGCCTTATTAATGCATTCCATCCCCAGCAGTCCGAGTTTTTAAATATATTTTTGCGAATAAGGACTGAATGGATGAATCATTTCTACCATTGAGAGCAATGGTACGATACAGGCTTAATAGATTATCCATATATCACTGCACCATTACGAAGACGGATTTGTTAGGATGTCAATTTAAATATCAGTATTTCAGTATCAGCATTTCAATACCAGTATTTTAATACAGCATTAGTTTCCTCTGAATATTCAACCGAAGACGAAACAGTGATATGAATAATTATATACAAATAATAAGATATAAAACAACTTATTATTATTTCTCAAAAAAAGGCTCTTTTATCCGGGAATGAAGGCTAGATACCATACGCAAAGAAACAAATAAAAGGGAAAACACGTAAAAAAAGGGAAAAGGAAACGGGTAAACGAGAAAACAGGTAAACAAGGAAACAGGTAAATAAGGAAACTGTTTAAATAGAATCCCATATTCCAGAGGATCAGTGATGAATCCGATAAAAGACCGGGATATTCCCCTCTATATCTACCATGCCGGGCAGTGTGACCCGAAGAAGTGTACAGGAAGAAAATTGGCTCGCTTTGACCTTGCCCGTCTTTACGATAGGGTTGCAAAACTGCCACGTTCAGCGATTCTGCTCGACCCTATGGCAGAAAAGGCACTCTCCCCTGCCGACAACCTGGGAAAGGGAATTATTGTACTTGATTGTTCCTGGGAAGAAGTGGATAGGATCTTTCCTGAACTTGGGAAATTGAATCTTGAACACAGAGCTCTTCCCTACTTGCTTGCAGGCAACCCTGTGAATTTCGGAAGGCCTTTCAAACTCAATTCTGCTGAGGCTTTTGCAGCGGCCCTTTACATTTTAGGATACAAAGAGCAGGCTGAAAGAGTGCTTGCCAAGTTTAACTGGGGGCACAGTTTTCTTGAGCTGAATAAGGAGCCGCTTGAGGAATATTCAACTGCAAAGAACAGCACTGAAATTGTAGAAATACAGAGCCATTACATCTAAAAATGTTCATTACATCTAAAAATGTTTATTATCTGAAGATTTCTTTTCTCTTTGACAAGCTGGAAAAGTGAAAGTTCTGATGCAAAGATTTGAAATAAAAAAGAATGCTTGAAAGAAGAGGGTGTTTGCATAGTCAGAGCATTGGTCAAAAAACAAATCGGAGTTATCGGAGCAGGGAACTGCGGCAACGATGGCAGGATCCTGGCAGAGATGGTTGGGAGAGAAATAGCCAGAAAGGGAGCTATTCTTCTCTGCGGAGGTCTTGGAGGCGTTATGGAAGCCGCAGCATATGGCGCAAAGCAGGAAGGAGGAGTAACCCTGGGAATTTTGCCCGGAAAACTCAGAGAAGAAGCAAATCCCTGGATAGATATCGTAGTCCTCAGTGGCATGGGGCACGCCAGAAATGTTCTTATAGCGCAGTCTTCGGATGCTTTAATTGCAGTTGACGGGAAGTATGGGACCCTTTCGGAAATAGCGCTCGGCCTGAAGATGGAAAAACCTGTTGTCACGCTTGAATCAAAATGGGAAATAGAAGGCGCTCACAGGGCAAAAAGCCCCCGGGAAGCTGTAGAGCTTGTTTTCAGTTTGATTGAAGATTGTGAAAATAATGGCAATAAATAACTGCACTGGAATTATAAAAAAGGCGGGTAAAGATAGAGTAAAGGCTTTTGATTAAGAGAGAATCAAAACGGAACAAAGCTATCTGAATCTGATTTTAGTTACGGAAGACAGCATATCTCAGAATTTGATCCAAAAATTTATATCGCAAAAAGAAACTTCAAGAAATAAGAGCCAGGCTTAGGCTTAGACTAACAGGAATGCAGGTATGTCAGTATTCCTCCACAAAGTTATGAAAAAATTTATCGGAGTTTTAAATGCACCTTATTGTAACGGAAAAAAATATAGCAGCTAGGAGGATAGCTGCGATTCTGGCTCCAAAAAATCCAAAAAAGGACAGAGTCAGCGGAGTGGACGTATATCTGTATGATATGGGGTCAGGGGAGAATAAACAGGAAACTGCAGTTATTGGGCTCTCAGGTCATATTGTGGGAATAGATTTTCCAAAAGAGTATAATAACTGGCAGAAAGTTGAAGCTGAAGCCCTGATAGATGCTGAGATCATAACAACGCCCATCAACCGAAAGATTGTAACTGCTCTTAAAACTCTTGGAAAAGAAGCAAACAGGGTCACAATTGCCACTGACTATGATCGGGAAGGAGAGCTTATAGGAGTCGAAGCTCTCAATATTATAAAAAAGGCAAATCCCGATGCTTTTTTTGACAGAGTCCGCTACAGTGCGATAACTCCGAAAGCTATAGAAGTTGCATTTTCAAATCCTACTGATGTTGATTTCAACCTTGCAGATGCCGGCCATTCCAGGCAGGTCATTGATCTTGTATGGGGCGCAGCTCTTACCCGTTACCTTTCCCTTGCAGCAGGCAGGCTTGGGAAAATGTTCCTTTCCGTAGGAAGAGTGCAGTCTCCTACTCTTTCGCTTATAGTTGACAGGGAAAAGGAAAGAAACGTTTTTGTCCCAACCCCTTACCGGGAGATCCACGCAGAACTTGAAACCGCAGGAAAGGAAACTTTCTCAGCCCAGCATTCAACCCGCCGCTTCCTGGATAAAGAAGAAGCAGAAAAAGTGTTCAAAAAACTGGGGGAAAAAGCCGAATTAAAGGAAATAGAAAAAGGGAACAAAACTGACCAGCCCCCTACCCCCTTTAATACTACAGGCTTTATCAGCGCAGCAAACGCAATCGGGCTCAGTCCGTCTAATGCGATGCGCATAGCTGAATCTCTCTATACAAACGGTTACATTTCATATCCCAGGACAGATAACACAGTTTATCCCGATACCCTGGACCTGAGAGCCCAGATAGAAATTTTCAAAGAAGGGCCCTTTAAAGAATATGCAAATGCTCTGCTTGAAAAAACAGAGCTTGTCCCTACTCGGGGGAAAAAAGAAACCACTGACCATCCTCCTATTTTTCCCGCCTCGCTCGCAAAAGAAGCTGACTTAAAAGAGGAAGAGTGGAAGGTTTACGAACTTGTTGTCAGGCGCTTTTTTGCAACCTTTTCCGGCCCAAGCGAATGGGAAACCATGCGTTTGAAGCTTGACATAGAGGGAGAAGAATTCAGAGCAAACGGAGCACGGCTGGTTGAACCTGGCTGGAGATGGTATTATCCTTACAATGTCCCTGAAGACAGATTGTTTCCCGAACTCAGGGAAGGAGATTCCCTGAAGGTTATAAAGAAAGAGATGCTGGACAAAGAAACGCAACCACCTGGACGTTACGGTCAGGGAAGGCTCATTAACATAATGGAAGAATTGGGGCTCGGGACAAAAGCAACAAGACACGAAATAATCAGCAAGCTCTATTCAAGGGCCTACATTCATGGAAATCCGGTACAGCCCACAAACACCTCTTTTGCAGTCGTGGAGACCCTTGAGAAATACTCTCAAACTATTACAAAGCCGGACATGACAAAGCTTCTTGAAGAAAATATGGATCGCATAGCAGAAGGCAAAATTAAAGAAGCTTCCGTGCTTGAAGAATCAAGAGAGATGCTGAAGCAGGTTTTCTCTGAACTTGGGAAAAATCGTGAAAAGGTTATAGAATCCCTCCAGGCAGGCCTCAGGGAAGACAAAATAATAGGTAACTGCTCTTTATGCGGAAACGAACTTATGATCCGGCGCTCGAAAAGAGGAAGCCGTTTCATAGGCTGTAATAATTACCCGAACTGTACTTTTTCCCTGCCTCTGCCAAAAAGCGGGCAGATAATAGTTACTGATAAGCTCTGCCAAGAGCACGGACTGCATCATATCCGCATAATCAATGCCGGGAAAAGAGCCTGGGATCTGGGCTGTCCGGAGTGCAATTTTATAGAATGGCAAAAGGCCCAGAAGGAAGAGCAGACCAAACAGCCGAAAAAGGAACGGCCGAAGTCAATAAAAGACATTCAAGGCGTAGGGAAAGCCACTGTAGGAAAACTCGAGGAAGCAGGCATAAAAAGCATAGAAGCCCTGATGGAAGCCGATGCTATCGAGCTTGCAAAAACAATAAAAGTCAGCGTAAAGAAGATTAAAAATTGGCAGGTTTCATGCAACGGCACAGTTGAGGAATCATAAAATTCTCTCTTGCAAAATTCCTCTCCTGGAAACTGATATTTTAAAGTAAGAGTCCGTCCGAAAAGCCATTAACGAATGTTGAAAAGTTACAGTAGGTCTATAATCTCAGAGTCTCCGTTTCGGTTTTGTATAGTGCAGATGTAAAAGTTATAGCAAGTAGCCACTTTTAGGATAGACCCTAATTTGAAGAGGATACAATTATTTCAAATATTCCTCCCTTCTAGGGGAAAATACCTCAATGGCAATCGAATCTTCTAGTATTTCAGCACTATGACTTAACCCTCCAGGAATGCTCCAGGAATCTCCGGGTTCAACTTCAAATCTCTCTTCCCCAATAGTCAGAAGAATTTTTCCTGAAATAAGATAACCAGTCTGTTCATGAATATGTTCATGGAGAGGGAGAATACTTCCATTTTTCAAAAGAAATTCTGTCATCAAAGTCTTTTCTCCATAAACGACTGGTTTCATCATGATTCCGGGAAGGACCTCTCTATATCCATTTGAGTCACTCTTGCAAAACATAAAATTCTCTCAGTTTTCTTTTGGTTAGATTGTATAAGAATCCAGGTAAAGGATTCTTTAGTTATACTGTTTCAGTATTCTTTATTTGTTTCTACTGCTTAATATCTTTGCAGATCTCCTGATGTTTCAGGCATACTTAGTTCAGGACATATGATAAAATTTCTTCGAATTTTTAAGAATTCTGAAATTCTCTGAACCCAATAAGGAATGATGAAAATATAACTTATAAATTTCAGTTTGGGGATTGATCTATAGTTCCATTTCCCCTAATAACCATTCTTGGCAACAAAACCCCTTGGTATTATATTTGAATCATTCCTAAACATCGAATCTCTCAAATCTAACTTACCAAAAAGATTATCATTAAAAGAATCTTTCTCTGTTGCATGTCTCTCCTTCTTTTTCCAATTAATACCGAAAGATTGTGTCTGGTTCCTGCAACTGTTAAACTTTATCTTCTGGAACTGCACGATAGGACAGCATTTGCTTCCAGTCTCAAGGCTCTTGTCCCGAAGGAGTGGCCACCTGACCAGATAACTCCAGAGGTTGTAGAAGAATTTATAGGAAAAATGAAGACCGGAGATCGAAAAATCTGGAACTTTTACTGGCTTTTGGGCCAGAAGGATTCTGAGCCTATCCTGATAGGGAGTGGGGGGTTTATTGCCCACGAGAACCGAACTCTTGAGATAGGATACTCCATACTTCCCGAATACCAGAGCAAAGGATATGCTACGGAAGCTGTCCGATCAATGCTCAGGTGGGCTTCTTCCACTCTCAAAAAAGACCGCATTATAGCCCATACATATCCTCATCTAAAGGCTTCAATTAGGGTACTGGAAAAGAATGGATTTTTGTTTAAAGGAAAAGGCCAGGAAGAAGGTACTATACTTTATGAACTGAGGAACGAATAATTGCAGAATTAATAAAATCAAAATCGAAATTCTGTTCTGGCAAATTATCTCATAAAATAATTACGTAAAGTCTAACCAATTTGATGCTATTAAGTTTTGATCAAGGGCGTATATGTATATTTATTCAGATTATGGTAAGGCTAAATTTTGAAAGTATTTATTTGCAGATTCAAATCAAATAAAAAGAAAAACAGGAGCTTATCAGATTGGACTGATAAGGACAAATATTAATTTTAATTGCTTTTACTGTAAGTCCTTATTGATCCTATTGCACTCCAATCATAATAAATATTGAATTTTTGCCCTTCCTCTTCTGTATATCAGTATTTGTGTTGTTTGGTTGAATTGCAGAAAGAAGAAAAATGGACATAAATATTAAAAATAAACGTTTCTTGTTTTCAACGTAGAATGCTTTAAAATTAATCGAGTAATTAGACATATTGCTTATCAAATCAGATCTATTTACAGAGATCTAAGAATCGATAATAAAAAATATAAAAACCTATAACACGAAATCGGAGATGATAATTTGCCAGAACATCCCCTGAAAACCATAATGGATAATGACCCTGTATTTTTTGACATGCTTGAAAACACACGAGAACTTTCTTTTGCAGAAGAAGGAATACCTCTTAAGTATAAATTCCTTCTTGCGATGGCCCTGGATGCAGCAAATGGTGCAGTTGAAGGAGTAAAGGTTCTTGCGTTACAGGCCATGGAAGCGGGGGCAACAAAAGAAGAAGTAATGCAAGCAATAAGGATAACTCAGTATATTTTTGGAGTTGGAAGCGTATATACAGCTGCAAAAGCCTTGGACGACGTACTCTAATCTCTAATGTAGCTCTGATACAGGATACAGATTGTGAATATTGCTGTATGATTAAACAGGCAATTAGAAAAAGAATTAGATTTTAGAGAAAGAATTGAACTAAAATGTAAAACATTACGTTATTTTAGATGTAATGAGAAATATTTTATATAATGATTAGGGCACCTGAAAAACTTTTCCTTAATATATCCCAGGCTTATATCCAAATATACTCAATCCCAAAATCAGATGCCCTACTCTATTAGTTAGTCGTTCATTCAGAGTTTCATTTCTTTTGCTCAAGCTTTCATTTATTATAGGACTTACGCAGTTGAACTGAATAATCAACAGCCTCAAACCTTCAACTGTCTAATGCATCGATTTATTAGTAATGTCTATTGATTTTGATTTTGAACCTCAAGTGCGTAAGTCATATATTAAAACAAAACTATAATGCAGATTATTGACATCTATTGACAGTACTTCCAGGAAACACAATGACCTATCTTTATTTACATTATTATATATAATATAAAGTACTTGTATAATATAGGGCATCTGAATACAATTCTCTTTTTTCCCGATTTAACATTCCCCAATCCCCCACTCTCAAAAACCAGATGCCCAATAATTTATTTCTAAACATTCCCACAGTATACCGAGCAAAATTGTCTGTCAAACTGTCAAAATATTTAAGTTCTAGTTTTCAATTATTTTGGTAAATGATACCCATTTATTGTCACTGATTTCGTAATGGTAGAATTTTCTCTAAAGGGTTCAATAGCAAGATATTCCTCAGAATTGAAGCAATCCTTTAGCTTTTCCAGGGTATTGAACTCAATAATAATTGTCCTCTCAGGGTTCCGGTTTCCGGACATAGGAATCACTTCCCCTCCTCTTATGAGATACTTACCTCCATACTTTTTCATAATTTCGGGAACCTTTTCAACATATAAAGAGTAGAGTTCACGATTCAGAATTGTGATTTCAATTATCATATAAACAGACATTTTTTTGTCTTCCTTTGCTGAAAATTTGTTATCTGGCTTTAAAAAATATCTTGTAATTTTGGAAAAATAATATTAAGTATTTTTCTATATTTCAATAAATAAACAGAGAAACTTTATGCTCTCAAATAGCAAAATATTTATAAGAAAAAAACTGACTAATCAGTCAACAAAAGTTACACTGGCGCACCCCACTATAGGAAATGGGTATGTTCGCGCCCCCGCTCCAATCCAGTATTCCCTCGCAAAAAAAGCATTGGATCAATGCAATGTTGTTTGGAAAATGAAAAACACTGACGTACATAAAGCAAAAGAAATAACTTTGAATTGTATTAAGAAATAGAATTATGAAGCCTATTTACACATTGCGGGATATATACTTCTGTCAAATTCAGGTTATATAGGATGGGTTTAAGACTATCTGAAGAGGGCTGGCTAAAAACTAATTTTTTTCGCATGGTTATGATGATCAGTTAATCGGATACAAAGGTTAACGATGATTTCTCACAAGGGTAAGCAATCAATCAAAAGGTCAATCAGGAGTAAGTTAAACAATTATAAATATCGGGAGAAGTTAAACAATTAAAATATCTGGAGAATTAAGCGATTCAAAATATCGGGAGAAGTTAAACAATTCAAAAAATCAGGGGAAAGAAAAATGCTATACAGACAAATACCTAAAAACAGAGACAAACTTTCTATACTTGGGTTCGGATGCATGCGCCTCCCAGTGAAAGAAGATGGTAGTATAAATGAAGAAAGAGCTACTAAGCAGGTACGCTATGCAATCGACCACGGAGTGAACTATGTTGATACGGCCTGGCCCTATCACATGGGGCAGAGCGAGCCCTTTTTAGGCCGTGCTCTTGCTGACGGATACCGCGAGAAAGTAAAAATCGCAACAAAACTTCCTTCGTGGCTTATAGAGAGCCGGGAGGATATGGATAAGTTTCTGAATTCCCAGCTGGAGAAACTCAAAACAGACCACATCGATTATTATCTGATCCATGGCCTCTCAGGAGAACTCTGGGATAAAATGGAATCTCTTGGTGTAATAGACTTCATTGAGAAAGCAAAAAGTGATGGGAGAATTGTCAATGCAGGCTTTTCTTTCCATGGATCAGGTGACGATTTTAAGCGGATTGTAGACGCATATCCCTGGATTTTCTGTCAAATACAGTACAATTTCATGGACGAAGATCATCAGGCAGGAACTGAGGGACTTAAATATGCAGCTTCCAAGAACCTGGGTGTAATTATTATGGAACCTCTACTTGGAGGCAATCTTGCCAATCCGGTACCTTCTGAGGTAGAAAAGCTCTGGAACGAAGCTGCAACGAAACGTACACCTGCAGAATGGGCCCTTCGCTGGGTATGGAACCATCCGGAAGTTACAGTCGTGCTTTCAGGCATGAACGAAGAATCCCATATAGAGGAAAACCTGAAAATAGCAGATGAAGCTTACCCCAATTCCCTGACAGAAGCCGAGGTACAGCTTGTTAATAGAGTTGAGCAAAAGTACAACCAGCTTATGAAGATTGGTTGTACGGGCTGTCAGTATTGCATGCCCTGCCCTTCAGGAGTTAACATCCCTGAGTGCTTCAGTATTTACAATAACCTGCATATGTTCGGTAACGCAGATGGGGCCAAATTCACGTACGCTATAAGGATGAGCGGCGTATTTACAAATACCGAACCCGGAGGATTTGCTTCCCAGTGCATTGAATGCGGACAATGCACAGATATATGTCCCCAGAGTTTGAAAATACCTGATTTGCTTAAAGCTGTTGTAGAGGAGCTGGAGGGACCTGATCTGGAGAAAAGGATGGCTATGGCTAAACAACTTTTTACGAAAAAATGATCCCAGGGGAAATTAACGAATTAAGCTAAACGCACATTTCTGACGAATAACAATGCAAATGATGGCAGAGAAAGGAGCAAACACTCTCAGAATCATTATTTTCCTGTCCCTGTTGCTCTGGCTGAACATTCTTAACCCAATTAGCAGAAACTCTCCAGGTCTTATATGTTTTCTCAGAAAACGCCTTCTTATATACAGAGAGCATAGCCCTTATTGCTTTTGACCTGGTGGCTCCTTCATTTGGCCTGGGTAACAGCTGGGCAGGACTCCTTCATAGAGCGGCAATGAAATGTCAGCCTTTAAAGGAATCTTGGAATTCCCCCGGATTTAACTATTTATGCAACTCAATATATTTAATTAAAAAAGTAAAGGTAAATTAAATATATCCAATTCATTTAGATTCGGTTAAGGAACAAAACGCCAAAAAATGCTATTTTTTATGCATATCTAAGAGAATTCTTTTGAAAAATCACTATACTTGGTACTCGAAGTTGTGCATAAAATTCGTTAACCAAATCCAAATGATATCCAATTTAATATTTGATCGGATTAGAACCATATCTTGAACCAGTTCTTTTTTCTTCTCCTTCTCTTTTTGCTTTATACCATTCACACAAATAACATCCTTCGTTACAATGCATGATACGTATATGTTTAGCAATACAAGCAAGTCCTATTAAGGCTAAGATATAAACAACTATTTCCATAAATTTATGCATACTTATTCACCCCAATCTATTATTGTACCTTATCGTTTATGAAGATAAGCAAACAGGTAGAAAACTGTGATTGTACAGAAAATATTGACACATATGATGTAGAAAAAACGCAGATGCCCCATATGTCCAACCGTCTATTAAAATGGCAGCAGTATGTTTTGTTATTATAGCTGAGAAACAAATTCTCTTCACAAATGAAGGAAGGGGCCTTACAAACGCCTTGAAAGATATTGTGAATGACTCGAGCAGAATTATGCGGGGTACTACATCTATAATATGTCAATAGCTGCAAAAAGGTCAGAAGTTACACAATCGTCAATAGGATCATTCAGGCAGCAGCGTAGTAATTCAATTACAAGCTCCTTAAACAGGATTGCAAGTGACAGCAGATTTATTTCAAGTATGCAAAAATCTTCAAGTACGAATAGTAGAGCAAGCAGCATACAGACAAGTATAGGAAAAACAAATGCCTCAAAGGGTACTATAAGCATTAATAATAAACCTACTTCAAGAGCTGTTTCTACCCCTAAAGGAAAAGGGGATGTTTCAACAGTAAGCGGTAGGGTATCTCAAAGGGGTTATTCATCAGTTAACAAACTACCTGGAAGCACTAAACCTTCCATAATAGCCAGTAAGCCAAGTTCTACTAAAAGTACAAAATCCTCAGTAAGCCCTGGTAGTAAACATAGTACGAGCCCAAGTAGTAAGCCTAGTACTAGCCCAAGAACAAGCACTAAGATTTCACCTGAGTTTAAAGGTATTGAAAGCTCAGGCAGCTCTGGAAGATCTGGAAGCTCAAACAATTCTATGAGTTATCATAAGTACACAAACAAAAAGAAAACACCTCACATGGATACTAAAAAAGACAGCAGCACGAAAGTAAAAAGAGAGCAGGGGATCTTAAAGCTCACAGATTACTTAAAAACGATTTGATAGGGTTAAGAGGCTTGATAGGGTAATCCCCTTAATCTTTTTTTCCAATTAAAACGGAAAAACAAATTTAAAACCTTCAAGGAAATAGTAAAACAAGCTTATAGGAAAAGTAATGATCATTTGACATTCACCTCTTTTTTAGTTTCTCTTTTTTTTGCTAACTTAAGATACTTAAGTATTTAATTCTTTCTATATGTTAGATTGTTGCGATGGTAACATTTGAATTCATGAGAATCTATATGAGATTGAAAATTCTAAGTTAAGGGCTTACATGCGAGTCTAAGGCTGTGCTTATATTTGTGGTCTGGGGAATTATACCCAACTCCTTTTTGGGTGGCTAAATAGCCTCTAATTAATTCATAAACTTATTTTGACAGTATGTTTAGTAGATTTAATTACCCCAAGCCACCACAAAACACAGCAAAATCAATAATAGTAGATCATGTTAACCTTTAGTACTATGCTTCGTTGAAAAGCTGCTACAAATCTGATATAGTCTATTGAGCTAAATAGTCAGCAGCCGAGAAAAAATCTGCTGTTGTCTCTGTTGTTGCTTAGAATGAGTTTGTAATATTGGTAGACATTATTAGTATTTTCTTTATAGTAGTTCTTTATAGTGATACGGCAACAACGACAACAATTTCTATCATAGAGGCTCAATACTTAGTTTTACTTTTCACTATCTATTGACTCGTACAACACATATTTATACTGGTAAGTTGTAGTATTATATACTAATTTAGGTAAAACTAAACTAACAATAATTTATAGAAGGTTTTAACATGGGGAAAAGAGAATTGGCATACAAAAGATTGGGGTACAACTCAGGAGACAACACTTACAAACTAACTATACCGCCTGAGATAATTGAAAGTTAAATGGGAAGCAGGACAAACACTTTATTTAAGGAACAATAGCGGGATACTCACTTATCCGACAAAGAAGATCCAATGGCAAGGAAAATGAGACTTCAAAAGACGAATGTATATAGTGTTCGTATACCTGCCCGCATCATTGAGTACTTAAAATTAAAGCCAGGGCAGCTTTTTAAATTTGATTCTGGGGCTGGGTATGTTTCATTTAATCCTTATAACGGCTCTAAACTTCTAGGGGTTGCAAAAAAGAAAACCACTGTTAACAACCTGCCCATACTGACAACAAAGGCAACAACGACACCGACGACAACGACACCGAAAAATTAATCGTTGTGATGCCACTACAAAAACGAAGCCCGATCATTAATTCAAAAGTGCTTCATAATTTCGTACACAAAAATTATATAGCTTTAAAGCTAATTATTATATTGGCCTGTGTATAGAAAAATCAATGCTAGAAAAAGCGGGAAATCCCGCCTGCCTCCCTTATTTTTATAATAATTTCATAGGAACAGATGTATAACACCCTCTAGATCTGTTCTCTCCTATATCCTTTTAATAGAAAAAGTCATGAATGGGTAGTATGCCTCCCATTTTGAGAGGCATTTGGTTGAATCACAGAATCAAATCGAGGGGCTATTACACATAATTATTAATTATATAATAATCCTATGGATGGAATTTTCAACTGGGCATAAAAGAAAAAGAGAAAAAATAACGTGCAAGTATAATGAAGTATATCATAGATAATATTTATATATTTTAACAGTATTCATCGTTTCGTTTAAAAGTTGGCTAAAGAATCCCGCCTAATGTGGCAATCTGGGCGGAATTCTACAAATAAGAATATAAATGATCATTTATTCTTTTTTGAGGGCTTCAACAACTGAAGGCTTATTATAAAAGTCAAAAATGCCACCAGACTCCAGTACGCGACATCTAAAACCCATTCACCTATACTCACAGTTTTAGTAGATGTTAGACAGTTATATATATTTTTCTTTTTTTATTTACTGTGAATCCTTTCCTTTTCCTGAACTCCTTTATCGTTCCTCTCCTACTTATCTTAGTTTAATTAAAGCTATATATATAAAGTATCATATATATTAATGAGGGGATTCGGAGACGCACAACTCCATTTAATCACTCCTCAGACACACACATAGGAAGGGGTAGTCGTTGGCTCCTTCCTACCTCCTTTCTTCATTGTAATAAATTTTATATAGTTTAAAAACAATTATGATGTAGGCAATTGGGTGCCTAACAGTTCTCTTCAAAATGGGCAGGGAATTCTCAACCCTGCCCCCTTGTGCATACATTTTCACTTTTTTTTTGCTGATTGATTCCTCTTAATATCCTCACATTTTCAAAAGATTTATCCTTCATCAAACAGTCTACAAAATAGTATCTGAGGAATTAACTATATATGCCCACAAATATTGAAGAATTCTGGGGTAGCAATAGAACCTTACATTTACATCATCCTATACTGATAAATAAATTCGGGAATACAGCTTTTGTTTTCAAGGAAAAAGATACTGTATGCGCTTATCTGTTCGGGTTCTACTCCCAAACTCAGCCAGTAGCTTATGTGCATCTGATTGCCGTTAGAAATAATTACAGGATGCTTGGTCTCGGTCGAAGACTATATGACCATTTTATTGGATGTGCCAGGGAAAAGCATTGCTCAAAGGTAAAAACCATAACAAAACCAACAAACCTTGAATCAATAATGTTTCATAAAAGCATGGGGATGGAATTGACCGGAAATGGTGCTATTAATGGAATACCGGTTGTTTTCGATTACAGCGGGCCTGGAGAACATTGGGTTATTTTCATGAAAGATATTTGAGGGTTAGGCTGACACTTTTGCGAGTTTAGTATTATAATTTAAAAGTGGAAGAATAAAAAAAGTAGCCTTTGTTTTCTATGTTTTATCCATCAATTTCAATCTGCTGCTTCGAACTTGCTGCGAAGATGGACTTTCTTTATAACCCTGTTTCTGGCTTCAGTGAGAAATAATCTTATTTTTCCACAAACATAATGTCAAGCAGGTCAGCTTTAAAAACTATTCTCCTGTTACGCTGTTCGATGAGGTCACTGAGCTGCAACTCAAGGTAGTTGTGGACAACTACGTTGTCGTTCTCATTTCTTGAGCCAGTTGAAACCGAAACTAACCAGTCCTTTAAATTCCCCTTGAAACCTTTATTCACATCCTTTAAGTAATCCGTGCATCGGCGGAATAATTTGGGGAGAATTAACTGGCCATCAGGGCCAATAGAATCCTGATCTTCCAGTACAAACTCAGTTGTCATATCTAATTCCCAGATACCTTTGTTGGCATCCCGAGCTTTTGAGGCTATTTTGTGCAGAAGCTTACGATGAATGAAAGGAGTGGAAGTATATACTGTGTAGTAGGCTATACCTTCTTCAAGCAAACAATAGTTTATCGTTTTTTCCAGCAAAGCACGATCAACCTTAACCCAATCCCCTTCCTCAAAAAGGGCTGCATCGTTTTCCAATATTACGTAAGAAATAGGACGTCCATTTGCTTCTGCCGCCTTCGAGAGAATAGCCCCACGCACTATTTCAGGCTCACAGGACTTCACCTTCTCCGGATCTTTTGGGTAATACTGGATATTCTTAAAACCCATCAATGTGAGGAGTTGATTGCGGGCTTTATCTCCAAATGACTGTGCTGCACTACCATAATGGATCTCTGGAGCATCTACAGCTTCAAATCGCAGTTGAACACTCCCATCGCGCTTTGAAGGTTTGATGCGATATGATCCATGAAGATTTTGATATAAATCCGGACTGTCTGCTACGAATCTGACCGAATCTCCATCTGGTTCATAGCTAGCGATAGTAAAACAACCTTTTATGACACAATAACATGGTGACGACATAACATTACCTCTTTTGTCGATTTATCTCTATATTTATCTAATATCTCGTCAATCTATTTCATTGGTATTCCCCCAATTACACTGGCTTCTTCATATAGGCCTCTGGATCGGCATACAAAACATAGGCTAGCCAGGTCGAGTTAGACGGATCTGCCTCTCTTACAGCCTCCCTGGCTATTCGAAAGGCCTGGGCGATAGTTTTTCCTTCCTGGAGTAAGGACGTGTAAAAACTTTTGGCAAACTTCAATGCCAGCGAGTCCTGCACCTCCCACATAGCACCGGCAAAGGCCCCAGCATTGGCTATTTTTATAAACCGATCGGCCCAGCCACCTAATCCAGTAAAGCTAAACCCCATTTGTGCTCCTTCGCATGCGTTAATGAAGATCAACGGTTTCGGTTGCTTAAAAGATGTTTGGATATCTGATGGTTTTAGAAGTTCTCCTGAGAGTTGTATAGCTGAGTTATTAGGGCTAGTTGTATTGAATCCACAATGAGACGCAAAATGCAGTACAAAGAAACCTCCTTCCTTTACAAAGTCAAGTACCTGTTTTTTCTTATTGAAAGCGCCCAAACCTGTTATATCAGAGTTTAGATTACTCAACTGCTCTATGAACTTAACTTCCTCATTGATTGCAGCTAGATCGATCTGAACAGGGGCTACAGGCCGTGCTGTACCTATTGGCAGTTCACCTTCAGGGGCTGGTCCTGCAAGCCATCGTGACAATTCAAACCTTAGACACCAAAAAGGATCATCCTCCCTTTCACCAGTGTTATCGTTGTCACGATAAGGTTTAATCATTTCCCACGGGATCCATGGTTCATCTGAGGTGATGAGCACGGATTTTACATGATCTTTAAATCGCCAATACTCGTGCTGCAGTTCGCCAGGAATAAGTTCTCTCCATAATTCATTGCCAATGGCCGCCATCCGCTGCTCTGCATCATCTTCAATCTGACTTGCCATTTCGTTCAACTCATCATACCAATCCTTTATCAGGTTCTCTGGCGGTGCCTTTAACGACACCTGTCCGACTTTTTTAAAATGGTACTCACATTCATTATAAAGTTCAAAATCTAGAATTTTATTGCTACGGTCCAGAATTATGCGAATCTCCAAGTCTGGAGGGCAACAAACGGGCCCAGAAGTCAGTGGCAGAGCCCAGGAAGACTCGGGCTGTTTCACCTCTTCGTCGTTTACAGTCTGATCTTCTATAACCGAAATGTTGCGACGTTCAGTGCCGATTCGCCGTCCGTATAGGTAAAAATCAACCCTAATCTGTTGTTCGCCCAGCTCTTCAGGGATAAGGAAAAAAACCAAATCAGAATCATTGTCTCTGTCTACTTGGAGAACTTTAGTGTTACTGCCCTCGATATCAAAGCCCTTAGCAAAAACTACTATTTCTACCTCAGGTGGCTGGTCAGGCAAGCCCTTATCTTCTATGACAATACCTTTGGTATCTGGTTTAAGCGGCTTCTTCAAAAGTTCGACTAATAAACTGAATTTTACGCCTAGGACTACCTTATCTGGACACTCGAGATTAGGGTAACGAGTGATTGTTTTAATCTCTTCAGGATTATTTTTGGGAGACGCTACTAATTCTTCTGTGAATTCTCCTCTAGTGACAGGAATTCCTAACTTTTCTAGCTCCACTCTTCTACTAATAAACATCTCTGATTTTTCTAGTTCCATTTTACTAGTTAGAGGCGCTTCTAATTTTTCTGGAGTTCTCGCTTTAGTATGGCCTATAATGCCGAATATTTCATCAAATGTTGGTTCCCCGCGAGCAAGGGCTTCTTCCACTGATATTGCTCGCTGCATTGCCTTATTTAAGTTAGTGATCTTATCAATTTCTCTGGCTTCTTTAGGTATTATTTGTCTGACCTCTCCACGTGTTGGTACCACCATATTTTGAGCTTCATCAAATTCGGTCTTCATCACTTGAGCTACCCTTCTTCTATCCGCTTTGGTGAGGTCAGGTGAGGTCATAGCAGCCGCGATGCATGTTCTTAATAGAGTTTTTGACCGTTCCTCTTCTCCATTCATTAATGCACTTATGGCTTCATTAAAAGGTTCCGAGATGTTTGTGAGCCCATCCATGTCATCCCTTTCCTCACGGCTCTCGATTCGAAACAGCATATAAGTGAATCCTGTTAACGGCTCGCTATCATCAGCGCTGGTCCCATAGCGGAGTCTGTCATTCATGACCCACAATCCATTTGTATCCAGTTCTTCTTCCTCAGCCAATATCGCAGCAATGTATCCAGCCTTTAGGCAGTTTGTACTGCCTCCTCCTTTTCCAACAAATGACTGATGTAAACCCAGATGCATATCTCCATTGCTCACACCGAGTAGCTCTTCGACCCCTTTAGCTATAGGTCCGGCAACATTAAGGGCAGTTGATAACTGTGGCACAACGAGTATACTTGAAAAATCTCCCATTACTTTGATAAATCTGTTAAGATAGTCTTCTCCTTGCATTGCCAGTATTCCGGCAGCAACTTCAACGGCTCCTCCGTTAAAGGGCATCAATGAAGTCATGGGGTGGTTTAATTGAATCACTTTATCCAGGTTGCTGGAATTTACATCTGAAAGATTCAATGAGCCTGCAACGTAGGGAAGACTTATCTCCTGATTTCCAAACTGGATGTGTATTATAGAGTGGACGACCGGATACAAGCTTTTAAACCATTCGCGGTCCTTAGCAAGACACATTTCACTGAGCCATAATCTGAAGTAATTCTTGCCGGCTTCCAGTGGTTCTGCACTATAAGTGGCATCCTTTACATGGCTAAAATCAATCGGTATATACATATACTTCTTAGCGTTCCTGTTAAACAAACTGGTTATTGTGTCAATTAGAGGCATTCTTTTCCTCCTTTAGCTGAAGTTTTACTGGTTTTTCGATTTGCTATAATTAATCACTTTGTCCATCCAATCAAACTAATTATAACCCTTAATTCGCCTTTCAGGGCCTCACTTAATGTCTATCCTTGATAAAGAGGCGTAAACACACCTCTTTTCCGGGCTTCAAAATCGACCTGCAAAATATAAGCTAACCATACAGAGTTAGGCTGCGCTACATTTCTTACCGCCTCTGGCTATTCGAAAGGTCTGGGTTATATTCTGGTTATCCTTCAAAAATGAAAAGAAAAACTCTTTGCAAAGTCCAGTGCCAGCACTTTTTGCACCTTCAACCTGGAGCCAGCAAAGACCTCAATCTCGGATTTATTAACTGACCATCGGCTCAGTCCCCTAATCTGTGAAGCTAAACTCCAAACCTCAGTTTTGTCCCTTAATAAGAATTGATGAAGATTAACGCTCCTGGTTTGTAAGAGAAATATTTGAATATCCTATGGTCTCATGTATCCGTCAAATAGTGGTATAGCTGGGTCATTAGAATCAGAGGGAATTCCTTAATTTCCTTCATGAGTCCAAAAAAGAAATAAACTGCTGAGGCGCGGAAAATACGGAATAAAGAATATATTGGCACATTTTTTTAGTGCTTTCCATCCCGAGTTTCGCTTCGGGAGCACGAGGTCCGTTTCACTCGCTTCGCTCGCTCAAGCAGACTATTTTATGGTTTGGAGCCAGAATTTCGCTTCGGGAGCACGAGGTCCGTTTCACTCGCTTCGCTCGCTCAAGCAGACTATTTTATGGTTT
The DNA here is from genome assembly GCA_963847185.1 of uncultured Methanosarcinaceae archaeon. GTDB lineage: Archaea > Halobacteriota > Methanosarcinia > Methanosarcinales > Methanosarcinaceae > Methanosarcina. The sequence continues at coordinate 80,223 of CAWJYV010000006.1, forward strand.
AGAATCCAGAATTTCACTTCGTGATCACAGGAGATCGAAGATTTTCTAGGAGTTGCGATGTAATCGCAACAGCACAAGGTCCTTTTTTTTCAGCACTTTCCATTTTTCGCGGTTCCGGAACTGGAAGTGGATTTTTCTGTGTCCTTGACAGTGAGAAAAACTTAATTCTTCTGGTGACTGAAGGTATTTGCCCTACAACCTGTAGAAAGTGCAAATATGTACATCAAAAATAGTTTCATCGAATCTGAGTGGTCACTGTTGAAATATCTGGGAACTTAACCAGGTATCTGCAATGTGAGATTTATTGCCTCACCAATTTTCCTGCGCTTGAGTCAATCTGTCTGATTGTCATAGCAATGAGCAGAGCAATTGTTTTTCCCACACAGAGATATTTTTATTTGGTGGGTATATCCAAAGCCTGACAGCAGGATCTCCGAAAATCATGCAGTTCTGTACATCGCTGCGGACTATGAATGTATCAACCAGTCAGTTCAAAGTAATTTGCTTTCTTTAATCTTATATTAATCTTCCAGTTTTCATTCCAGGTAGGAAATTCTTTCATGTCTATTATTTCCAACTGAGAAACACGGTAAGAGATTTAGAGCCTATTAGTATTGGGAGTTTCTCGTGGTAGCTTTTGTCTCTAGCTGGGGTGTCTGAGAGTATTTACCCTTTTTGAGATCAGTCCTCACTCTGGCAAGTAGTTCCTTACGGCTCAGCTTATCCTGGTTCTCGTTTATGTTCTTACACAGATAATATGTGAAGGCTCCGTGCCAAGTTCCATCTATTATGGCATCTGCGCTGGTTTGATCAGACCTGCATCCGGCCCAAAGTATCTGCGAGCTCAGCCCCTTTTGTTTAAGCGATTCGGCCATTCCCCTGGGCATGCACTCGCTCACCTGTTCGAAGGCTTCCAGGGATGGTGGTGGTAGGAATCTGGGTTTTCGATCAAGCAAGAAATCCATGGCTCTCAAACCTGTGCCACTGTGGCAAGTATCAAAGTAGCACTCCAAAAGCGCTGTCTTTGGGAGTTGGGTGAAAAGATTATAGAGTTCATCATCGGTGATAATGTGATCTGGGTCCCATATAGAGCCCTTCTGGGTCAGGTCAGTCGGGCAGAAAGCCTCATCTGCCTTATCTGGCTCATCCCCATTCTGGTCTGAAGTCTGAGTACCATGGCTTGAGAAGCTGAATACCAGATATTTGTATTTGCCCTCATTTGCCCCATTTACCATTTCAATAAGATTTTCCATGATATTTTCCTTCGTAGCCTGTTCATCGACCAGCCTGACAATATCTTCATCTTCAAAACCCTTATATTTTTTTAAGATAGATGTCATGTCTTCCGTGTCGTTTACACATATCCAGTTCAATTTGATTGAGGAAGATTCTGAAATTTGTTTATTCCAACACAAAGAGACTTTTTTGTCTGTCATAAAATACCTCCTTTAATGTCTGTCAAGTGATGACTTAATCACCGTAATTTTAAAAAAATTAGGACTTACGCATTTGCCTGCTTTGCAGGCAACTTTTTAATTTTCTTAATTTTTAATCCAAATTATATATTGGGTTTCTTATAAATTGATTAACAGCGTTTCTTGTAATGTTCCACTTTGTTTCAAACCATGTAATTCCTGTTTTTATTCTTTGCATTTCAAATCTTAGAAATGCTCTTATCGTCATCATAATGTGTGCTCTCTGTACACTATTTCTTCTTGCCTGACAGCGTTCAACTCCACAAAACTGCTTTATTCCTCTATGATACTCTTCAATTTTCCAGGCTTTCTTTGCCAGGTCTTTCCTTTTTTCTTCCTTCATATCCAGTACATCTGTAGCCCAGTATTGCGTGTCTCCATCTTCGGAAACTATCCGAAATACTTTAATAAAGCCATATTCTTTCAGATGAACCGTCATTCCTTCTGGTGGAATAGTTAACAATTCAATTGCTACATTACCAGTCTTATCAGGGTTAACTAATCGGTTTTTCTTCAACCTTGTTAACCAGTGCCATCCTTTTTTCCTGATTTCTTTGAGATTCTTTATGCTGGAATACCACGTATCAAACAGAACAAATTCAGGTCTAAAACCACGTTCTTCTGCCTTATTCAACATATCAAGGAAATGATCATTTTTTGTTTTTCCATCAGTATCTATATCGTAAATTCTAAAGTCAACAGGGATTATAGCGTCATTATAGGTCCAGACAACGGTTTCAAGATTGATGCCATTTACAATCTGATGATGTTTACCACTCCATTGTCTGTAAACAAGATCAATGTGTTTGGAATAAGGTTTATCCAGAACAGTATCATCGATAATAAGAAATCCAGTGTAAGGAGTGACAAAATCCTTTACTTCTTCCCATAAAGCCTCCGTATCCGGAGGCTGCCTTAGAAGAAGACGAGTAAAAGAGTCATGAGCTGGACTATTAGAGTCTATATAACTGCACTTAGAAGCTTCGGTACAGCTAAATACGCGTGAAGAAGCGATAAGAAAGTTGATGTAATCAAGTTCAGTGCATTTAGGAGGATTTATTTAATTCAACTCAGAGATTTTTTTTTGATTATATTTATATAATATATTAAAAAAAGTATTTTAATGTGACTTACGAAAAGTGCTTCAACCGCGTAAGTCC
>CAWJYV010000007.1:0-943852 GCA_963847185.1 uncultured Methanosarcinaceae archaeon
GTTTATGTATGAAAGGAAATGAACAGATGATTGAACATCTAAACGCTCGTTTAGCTGAGGAATTGACCGCTATTAACCAGTATTTTGTCCACGCTGAAATGTGTGAAAACTGGAATTATGAGAGACTGGGTGAAGTTATTGAGAAAAGGGCCATTGTCGAAATGAAGCATGCCGAAAAGCTGATCGAACGTATTCTCTTCCTTGAAGGGAGGCCCATAGTCAGCAATTTGAACGAAATGACCATCGGATCCTTTGTACCGGAGATGCATGAAAGTGACCGCAGAGCCGAAGAAGGAGCTATAAAGGGCTATAACGAAAGTATCCGTATGGCGTCAGAGATAGGAGATAACGACACAAAAGTACTTCTCGAGTCAATCCTTAAGGAAGAAACGGAGCATATAGACTGGATTGAAGCCCAGCTCGATCAGATCAATCATATTGGTATCCAGAACTATCTGGCGCAGCAGATTTACGAATAAAGCAGCCTGCAAAATTTTCCTTTATCTAGACATCTTTGGAGTTACAAATGAATGAGTTCTGATAAAGAGAAATCTCCAGTCCAAAAGACGCCCAAAAGACATCTATCCTAATAAAGCCCTGCAGGAAATTCGTAAAACATTCATTCTTGAGATAACCTATTTTTGGGAGAAATTTCTTTACGCCGGTAGAAAGTGAAGGAAAGATCAGAGAAAATTATGCAAATTATACTCAAGTGAAACAAAATTAAAGGGTTCTTAAAAAATAATAGGAAACATTAAGAAAAGCAATCATTAAGAAAAGCAATCATTAAGAAAAGCAATCATTAAGAATCAGTAAAAAATCATTTTCAGAATAAGTTTAGAATAAAGTATTATAGGTGAGTATGGCAGCGATCCAGAGTTCCCGAAGACTCGCGTACTTCAGTACAGTAAGGAACGTGGACAGGCTTATCTGCTGTGTTCGGAATGGGTACAGGAGTTGCCCTGACGCTATGGCCGCCACACTCAACATATAAAGAGGATTTTGTGAAAGACTAAAAGTCATGTATAGGATATGTGCTGCATACTGGATTTCGCCTGGACCTGATGAGGAAAAGGAACGGATTGTTAGTGAACGCGGACTGAACACCTCGTTGCCTTGGTGCTTACATCCCGTTTCTATCGAACCGGTCTTCTACCGGAATCCTTAATGAGGTCTCTTTTTAGGTCAGATTTCGAGCTTAGATGCATTCAGCTCTTATTCCTTGGCGCGTAGCTGCCCGGCGGTGCCTTGTCAGACAACCGGTACACCAGTGGCGCCGCTGCTTGGTTCCTCTCGTACTAAAAGCAGCTTACCCTCAGACCTCGTGCACCTCTAGTAGATAGTAACCGACCTGTCTCACGACGGTCTAAACCCAGCTCACGATCTCCTTTAATAGGCGAACAACCTCACCCTTGGCCGCTGCTGCACGGCCAGGATGGAAAGAACCGACATCGAGGTAGCAAGCTGCCGGGTCGATATGTACTCTTGCCGGCAACGACTCAATTATCCCCGGGGTAACTTTTCTGTCATTTTTGGCCCCCACCAAGGAGGCACAAAAGTTCGCTAGAGCCGACTTTCGTCTCGTCATCCACTGCTATGCTGAATAACGTCAGGCTGACTTATGCTCTTGCACTCTTCAGTGAGTTTCCGACCCACTTGAGTCAACCATTGCGCGCCCTTGATATCTTTTCAAGGGCGTCCCGCCCCAGGCAAACTGCCCACCTATCGGGGTCCTCTTCTCAGAGTTAGGGTCGTAGTCCCAGAAGGGTAGTGTCCCAATTGCGGCTCCACGAATGCTGGCGCACCCGCTTCGACGCCTCCTACCTACACTGTACATCCAGAACCACAACCCAACGACAGGCTGCAGTAAAGCTCCACGGGGTCTTCACTTCCCCCTAGAGGTCTCTAGACTGTGCACTAGAATGTAAGCTTCACCGGACTCCAGTTAGGGACAGTAGGGCTCTCATTGATCCATTCATGCAAGTCGCCAATTAAGCGACAAGGTACTACGCTACCTTAAGAGGGTCATAGTTACCCCCGCTGTTTACAGGCCCTTCTTCCCGTTGAACCGGGGTTTCAGGTACCTGCACTGAGCAGGATTCAGAGATTGTACTAGCCTTTTCAGGTTTGCAATCTCCTATGTTGGTATTAGACAGTTAGAGCCCCCTGGTCACTGCGACCTGCTGTCTTCACAGCAGGCACTCCTTATCCCGAAGTTACGGAGCTAATTTGCCGAATTCCCTTAACTGAATTACTCCGACACGCCTTAGCCTTTTCAGCTAGGGGCACCAGTGTCAGTTCTCGGTACGGACATTTAGCGGCTTTTTCACGGGTCCCTGGGTGCAGCCGACTGTTGCCATTACAGATTCGCCCGCTTCTCGCCATTACGGCTCTCCACGGGTTTCGCTGCTTAGACGGCGCGACGGCGCCGCTCGGCCTGCCCTGAGACGTCAGACTTAGTGCTAAATGGTACAGGAATATTAACCTGTTTCCCTTTTGGCGTACTCGAGTTACGGTACGTCTTAGGACCGACTAACCCTCGGCTGACGATCATTGCCGAGGAAACCTGGCCCCTTCGGCGGCAAGGATTCTCACCTTGCTATGCTGCTACTATTACCAGGATTTTCGTTTGTGAACGGTCAACAGGACTTCACAGCCCTGCTTCGGCCCGAACACAACGCCTTCCTACGAGATTACCTTGCGGTACTCCGTGGTATCGGTAGTCGACTTGAGCCCCGTCAATTTTCGGGGCCCCAAACCTCGACTGGTGAGCTGTTACGCACTCTTTAAAGGGTAGCTGCTTCTAAGCTAACCTTCCAGCTGTCTTGGGCTTGGGACGCCCTTTAGTGTTGACACTTAGTCGACATTTGGGGACCTTAACCACGGGCTGGGTTGTCTCCCTTACGGACTACAAGCTTACCCCAGCAGTCCGGACTCCGACTTTCTACGATGACGGTGGGTTTGGAGTTTGACAGGCGGGTGAGGGATTTCTCCCCCGGAACCGCCAATCAGTGCTCTACTCCACCGACGAATCTCAAGTCAGGTCATGCTGCGACATGTTTCGGAAGGAACCAGCTGATGCCGGGTTAGATTAGCATTTCACTACGAGACGCAGGTCACACGAATGATTTGCAGATCAACACCGCTTGCGGTCCTCCACGTAGCTTTCGCCACGCTTCAACCTGCCCACGCCTAGATCACCCGGCTTCGGGTCGTGCCCCAATGACTCCACGCACTTGTATACGTCGTGCCTCACCCGAGGGTTGCGCACATGTTGCTTTCGCTTCGGCTGCCCAAGTATAAGGTTAGCCATTGCCATCAAGACACACTCCCTGGCCCGTTCTTCAAAACGTAAGATACGACACTGGCAGTGATATTCGTACTGCATTCTCGCGAATGTTTCCTTCATATCAAAGATCCTTTCATGCCGTATCGTTCCATCACTATCAGGTTTCAGGCACTTTGCACCTCCCTTCTCGGGGTACTTTTCAGCGTTCGGTCACCCTACTATTTCGCTATCGGTCTCAAGGAGTATTTAGTTTTGGAGGTTGGTGCCCCCCGGATTCCCGCACGATATCCAACGCACGGTACTCAGGGACATGTTCCGGTCTTTTGGCTTACACCTACGTGACTGTCACACTCTACGGTCTGCCGTTTCAGGCAAGTTTGGTTTTGCCGCCAGACGTTTGAACAGCCCTACAACACCACATTTCCCCGTGAGGGGATTCGGTTTGAACTGTGCCGGTTTCACTCGCCGTTACTTACGGCATCTCGTTTGATTTCTTTTCCCGCTCCTACTGAGATGTTTCAATTCGGAGCGTTCCCGATCATTACTGATCACTATGGAGAGGTCCCATTCGGAGATCCCGGGTTCATTGGCTCCATGCGCCTACCCCGGGCTTATCGCAGCTTGGCACGTCCTTCTTCAGCTCTTGAGCCGAGCCATCCACCTGATAGCATAATTCCTGTATATCCTAACCAGGTCCAGTTAGCGTCCAGTATACAGCACCTATACATGACTTCATGAGCCTGCGGTTCCGCACAGGCGATCCGTCCTTCCCCGATAATTTACTTACCGGGTGCATTAAATGAGTTAAAAATTGATCATTAGATTATGATCGAGTAGTTAATGGTTTGAGGATTTTGTTCGGTTTATCGGCATCTGGTTGGTGTGTTTTGTGCTTAGGAGGTGATCCAGCCGCAGATTCCCCTACGGCTACCTTGTTACGACTTAACCCCCCTTGCAAAATTCAGGTTCGAACACGGCACGTTGTCCGTGCCCTCACCCATACCTCACTCGGGTGGTTTGACGGGCGGTGTGTGCAAGGAGCAGGGACGTATTCACCGCGCTATATTGAAACGCGATTACTACGGATTCCAGCTTCACGAGGGCGAGTTACAGCCCTCGATCCGAACTACGGATGGGTTTGTGAGATTGCCATCCCCTTTCGGGGTAGGGACCCATTGTCCCATCCATTGTAGCCCGCGTGTAGCCCGGGAAATTCGGGGCATACTGACCTACCGTGGCCCGCACCTTCCTCCGATTTAACACCGGCGGTCCCCACAGAGTACCCATCATCCCGGAGGATATGCTGGTAACAGTGGGCACGGGTCTCGCTCGTTGCCTGACTTAACAGGATGCTTCACAGTACGAACTGGCGACGGCCATGCACCTCCTCTCAGCGATTCAGGCAAGGTCTTCAGCCTGGCCTACATTTTGCTGTCGTCCCCGGTGAGTTGTCCGGCGTTGAGTCCAATTAAACCGCAGGCTCCACCCGTTGTTGTGCTCCCCCGCCAATTCCTTTAAGTTTCAGCCTTGCGGCCGTACTTCCCAGGTGGCTCGCTTCACGGCTTCCCTGCGGCACCAGACACGGTCGCGCCATGTCTGACACCTAGCGAGCATCGTTTACGGCTGGGACTACCCGGGTATCTAATCCGGTTCGTGCCCCCAGCTTTCGTCCCTCACCGTCGAACCCGTTCTGGTAAGACGCCTTCGCCACAGGTGGTCCCACAGGGATTACAAGATTTCACTCCTACCCCTGTAGTACCTCTTACCTCTCCCGGTTCCAAGTCTGGCAGTATCCCCCGAAAGCCTAATAGTTGAGCTATCAGATTTCCCGGAGGACTGACCAAACCGGCTACGGACCCTTTAGACCCAATAATCACGATCACCACTCGGGCCGCCGGTGTTACCGCGGCGGCTGGCACCGGTCTTGCCCGGCCCTTGCTAACAGGTGTATTTTACACACCTGGACAGCCAGCATATGATGCTGGCACTCGGTGTCCCCTTATCACGGTTTCCCGCATTGTAAAGTTTTCGCGCCTGCTGCGCCCCGTAGGGCCTGGATTCATGTCTCAGAATCCATCTCCGGGCTCTTGCTCTCACAACCCGTACCCGTCGTCGGCTAGTAGGTACATTACACCCACTACTACCTGATAGGCCGCAGACCCATCCTTGGGCAGACGAATCCATTTTACGCATAAAGCATTCCAGCATATACGCGTTATCCGGAATTATCCCCAGTTTCCCGGGGTTATGCCGGACCCAAGGGCAGGTTATCCACGTGTTACTGAGCAGTACGCCATGTATTGCTACATATGACTCGCATGGCTTAGGCGAACACCGATAGCAGTAACCTCTGGCAGGATCAACCAGAATTGTTAAGTATCGCACACTTAAAATTAAAGGTCTTGGTCGCAGAAACTTGCACTAACAACATCAATTCAGTTATTCAAGTTCGCGATAGATGTTTTATGAAAAACAACTACCAACCAGAATTAACCGAACCGACAAAATCCTCGTCAGTCAGGAAACAGCTCCTGACTCCATTAAAAGATGAAAGAGATATTCATTCAACCCACACAATCGCTTTGTGTGAGGGATACATACAAGATGTTTCTTGTATATAAAGCTTTGTATTGCTCCCCTTCCACAGATTTTGATTTGTGTGAGGAAACTATACTACGCATTTTTTGTATATAAGCTTTCTCCTTCACAGGAGATTAACAAGCTTGAAAGGGAGAAATGGAGTAATTAAAAGATTTCAAAGGAGTTCTCCTTTTGAATCCTTAACTTCGTCCGTTTTTACGAGCAACCGTGCTTTAAAAAGCGTCTCCGAGTATCATTAGATCCATTTTTCAGGTTCGTTTTTCGATACTTTTTGAACTCAGTTGTCGAACTTCGTTTTTCAAGTCCCGTTTTTCGCTTTCGGGTGTCTTGTGACGCCCTGTGAGCACCCCTACAATGTAACATCTAGTATATATAGATTTCTGTTTGAAATTCAAATGATCAAACTCACGTTCTAACATTGCAAAATATGCATGGCATTTATATACCAGAAATGTACATCCATGTAGATGATTACCATGAATGTAACAACTGAAAGAAGGGATCGATTTTTACATCGAACCTATGCAGAATAAAACGGTAACTGTTTTTGACACAACACTGCGTGACGGAGAACAAACCCCGGGAGTATCCCTGACTTCTACTCAGAAGCTGGAAATCGCCCGTCAACTTGACAAACTCGGGGTAGACATAATAGAAGCTGGATTTCCCATCTCTTCAGAAGGAGATAAAGAATCCGTAAAATCGATTTCTAATGCCGGGCTGGATGCAGAAGTCTGTGGGCTTGCTCGTGTATTGAAAAAAGATATCGATGCCTGTTTTGATAGCGACGTTGGCCTAGTGCATACTTTCGTCCCAACCTCGGATGTACAGCGGATTTACACTATTAAAAAAACCCAGGAAGAAGTAATTCAACTGGCTGTGGAAGCTGTTCAGTACATCAAAGACCATGGACACAAGTGTATGTTTTCTGCAATGGACGCTACAAGGACTGAGCCTGAGTACCTAATACAGGTATTTAAAGCAGTCCAGGAAGCAGGATGCGATATCATTAACGTCCCAGATACTGTCGGCGTTATGGTTCCGTCCGCAATGTACAGGCAAATAAAGGACATTGCAGCCGAAATAACGGTTCCTATAGATGTGCATTGCCACAATGATTTCGGGCTTGCGGTAGCGAACAGCCTCATGGCAGTTGAAGCAGGCGCATCCCAGGTCCAGGTCACGATAAATGGCATAGGCGAGAGAGCAGGAAATGCTGACCTTGCCCAGACGGTCATGAGTCTTAAGGCAATGTATGGGGCAAAAACGAACATTCGAACAGAATACCTTGTTGAAACCTCAAAAATGGTTGAAAACTATACTGGAGTCAGGCTTCCTCCAAATACTCCTGTGGTCGGCCAGAATGCCTTCTCCCACGAGTCGGGAATCCACAGCCAGGGAGTGCTTGAGAAATCCGATACTTTCGAGCCCGGAATAATGACTCCTGAAATGGTAGGACACAGACGGCGTATTGTCCTTGGCAAACATACAGGTAAACATGCAGTCAAGCAGTCCCTCGAATCTGCCGGAATAATATGTAATGACAAGCAGCTCGACGAGATTGTAGCCAGAATTAAAGAGATTGCAAACAAAGGCAAACAGATCACGGATGCCGACCTTTACGCGGTTGCCTCTGCTGTTCTTGGAAAAGCAAGTTCGGAAGAAGAACTGATCAAGCTCAAAGAAGTATCCGTAATGACCGGAAATATCCTGACACCTACTGCCGTTGTCAAGGCAAATATTCAGGGCAAAGAAGTAATTGCAGCAAGGACTGGAGTTGGCCCTGTAGATGCCGCACTAAATGCAGTAAGAGATATCCTTGGAGAAAGCAACCACTTTAAACTCCAGGAGTTCAGGATCGATGCCATCACAGGCGGAGCAGATGCCCTTGCAGACGTATACATAGGCCTTGAAAATGACCAGGGTAGGATTGTAACTGCCAGGTCTGCAAACCCGGATATAGTTATGGCCTCTGTAGAAGCCCTTGTGAATGCAATGAACCTGCTGTATAAAAAGGAATCAAAAATCTGAACTGATAGAATTTGGCTGAAAAAGCCTGAAACTACAGTTCAAATATAAAATGTATTTAAATATCGTTCAAAGACAAAAACCGGATAAGGATTGATATCTATTTGTTTTTGGTTTGTATTTCCATAAATCATCATAAAAAGTAAAATAAAATGAAATGGAATACAAACCCATGCCTTATCCAATTATTGATTCTCACTGTCATCTTGATTTTCCTAAATTCAACCGAGATAGAGAAGAGACTATCCTCCGAGCCAGAGAAGCAGGAGTTGTCGGAATGATAAATTCCGGAATTTCCCTGAAAGGCAACCTCATGAGTCTTGAACTTGTAGAAAAGAATGAGGATATTCATGCCGCACTTGGCCTGAGCCCTGATATCGGCAGGGGAGGCGACGAGAAAGAAATAAATGCTATTCTTGGCCAGATAGAAGCCAACGCAAGAAAAGCAGCAGCTATTGGGGAAGCCGGCCTGGATTTTCAGGACTGCAAAACAAATGAAGAAAGAGAAAGGCAGACAACAGCATTCAAAAAAGTAATCGAGCTTGCAAAAGACCTGAATAAACCCCTTGTGGTACACGCTCGTCTGGCTGAAGCTGAAGTTCTGGAGCTTGTCAAAGACGTGGATACAGTTATCTATCACTGTTACAGCGGTTCTATTGAAACGATGAGAAAGATAGTAGACAGGGGATTCTACATTTCTCTGGCAACTCTTGTCTGTTTTTCCGAGAATCATCAGATTCTTGCAACAGAAGTACCTCTTGAAAACCTTCTTCTGGAAACCGACAGTCCCTTCCTCTCTTCCCGCAAAGGCAGAAATGAACCTGCGTTTATAGTAGATTCGATCCCTGTAATAGCTCGACTTAGAGATACAGAACCTGCAGAGATTGCTAAATACGCCACAGAAAATGCACGCAGTGCATTCAATATCTAAGAGTTTTAAGTTTAAGGAAAAAGAAAGGAAAAGTGACAAAAAATAAGGAAAAGGAAAGGGAAAAAAAGGCAAAGAAAGTAGAAAGGGAAAAGAAAAAAGAAGGGAAAAATAGAAAAGTTGAGGAGAGAAATATGGAAGTCCGATATATTTGCCCCACGGCCTACGATTCAAGCATTTATCTGGTAAACGGAAAAGTACTGATTGATTCTGGGATGAGTAGTGATCTGGTCATTAAACAATTGGAGAAACACATCAAGCTTACGGACCTGAAACTCATTATTCTGACTCATTGCCATTATGATCATACGGCCGCGGCAGCCGCAATTGCAGAGAAGAGCGGGGCAGAAGTCGGAGTGCACAAAGCCGACCTTGAAGGCGTAAATGATGAATATTTGAGCGTCTCTGTGCTCTTTGGAGACCGCGCACCTGCTGTCAAGCCCACAATTGCATATGAAGAAGGAGACAAAATCGATATAGGAAATGGGGAACATCTGGAAGTGATCCATACCCCAGGGCATTCAAGAGGGAGTATTTGCCTCTATGAACCTGTTTCAAAGAGCCTATTTTCCGGAGACACCGTATTTCCAGGCGGAGGCTTTGGAAGGATGGACTTTGAAGGTTCAGAACCTGACAAAATGCTGGGTTCCATAGAAAAACTAACAAAACTGGATGTAAAAACCCTCTATTCTGGACACGGAGCCCCTAATGACAGGGATGGGAATAATCAGATCATGGCTTCATACAGAATGCTAAAAATCATGATGGGAGAATAAAAGACTCTTAAGATCAAAACCGAGATCTGAAAACGACTAAGAGTCTGTTTAATTTGAGAATTGATGAATATTGGGAGCCCGAAAACAGATCATGGCAAAAAATACAGCATTTCCGGAAGAAAATAAAAAATCTGGCATGGAAAAATCGGATAAAAAGAAACCAGCCAGAAAAACCAGTTTCTTTGTTCCAAAAAAAGTAGAAGCCGGAAAAGAAACAAAATCCGTAACAAAAACTAGTAGAAAGTCCGAAATAGTAGAGCCAGAAGGCTCAGCAAAAAAAGGAGAAAGAGCGGGAAAAAAACCTGAAGTGAGGCCTGAAATAAAAACCGAAAATAAAGAAAAAAAGAAAAAAAGCTTTTCTTCTTTACCCGCTTCAAAATTCCTCCCTATGAGCCTCGAGGAAGTGAAAGCTCGAGGCTGGAAAGAACTTGATATTATCCTTATCACCGGAGATGCCTATGTTGATCATTCCAGTTTTGGGACTGCAATAATTGGAAGGGTCCTTGAGGATGCTGGTTTCAGAGTTGGAATTATAGCACAGCCAAGATGGGATAATCCTGAAGATTTCAAGAAACTCGGAAAACCCAGGCTTTTCTTTTCAGTAAGTGCAGGAAACACAGACTCCATGGTCAGCAACCTGACTCCAGGCCTGAAGCCTCGAGATAAGGATGCATATTCCCCTGGGGGCAAAGCAGGACTTCGCCCGAATCGCACCGCAATTATTTACTCAAACAGGATAAGGGAAGCTTTTCCTGAAGTGCCGATCGTACTTGGGGGAATTGAAGCTTCCCTGAGGCGTCTGGCACATTATGATTATCTTTCGGATAAGGTTAGACAATCCATTCTAGCGGATGCGCCTGCCGAGCTCATCGTATATGGTATGGGAGAGTTGCAGATTGTGGAGCTTGCAAAGCGATTGCAGGCAGGAGAAGACATCAGGGAGATCAGGGACATTCCGGGTACGGTCTGGAAAATGGAAGTTAAAGCCTGGAAAGAGCTCAAAGAAAGAAGCGAAAGGGCAGATAAAAAGCAGGACACTGAAAAAAAACAGGGCATTGATGAAAAAGCAGGACATATGTGAAGAGAAAGATGAAAAAGCATATGAAAAGGCAGCAGAATTTTTTAAGAATTATATAGAAATTCCTTCTTTTTCAGATGTTTCTCAGGACAAATCAGCCTTTGCAAAAGCATTTCGTACACACTTCATGGAACAGAATCCTGTTACCGGAAAAGGAATTGTCCAGCCTCACCCAAAAACCATTATAGTGCAGAACAGGCCAATGCGACTTCTGACAGACGCCGAAATGGACCAAGTATATGAGCTGCCTTATACTGGCGAAGCTCATCCCTCCTATAAAGAATCCATCCCTGCTCTTGAAATGGTAAAATTTTCCCTTACAACTCACAGGGGCTGCTTCGGAGGCTGTGCCTTCTGTGCCATTACACAGCACCAGGGGCGCATGATTGCAAGCCGCAGCATCGAGTCCCTGCTTCGTGAGGCAAAAAAACTTACGCAAAAACCTGACTTTAAAGGTATTATCAATGGAGTCGGCGGCCCAAGTGCCAATATGTACGGAATGGGGTGTAAAACCTGGGAAAGGAAAGGAGCCTGCCTTGAAAAATCCTGCCTTTACCCGCGTATATGCCCTGCTCTGGATACCAGCCACAAAAAGCTGATCGAGCTCATGCGCCGCCTGCGCGAACTTCCGGGAGTCAAGCAGGTCTTTACAGGTTACGGAGTACGCTACGATCTGGCTCTTGAGGATGAAGAATACCTCAAAGAACTTTGCGCTTATCACATTAGCGGACAGCTGAGGATTGCACCTGAACATTTTTCAAAACGGGTTACAAATGCGATGTGCAAACCCGGTAGAGAAACCTATGAAAAATTTAACGAAAAATTCACTGTCCTCAACAGGAAGTGCGGCAAGGAACAGTACATCGTGAACTACCTGATGTCAGGCCATCCGGGGTGCACTATTGAAGATATGATTGAGATGGCAGAGTATGTGCGGGACCATGGGGGATACACAGAACAGGTACAGGACTTTACCCCAACTCCTATGACCGTATCGACCTGCATGTATTACACAGGACTTGACCCGTTTACAGGCAAGAAAATTTATGTTGCAAGAGACAAAAAAGAAAAAGCTATGCAAAGAGCACTTATGCATTACAGAAGCCCTGCAAACTACGAGCTCGTATATGAAGCTCTGGAAAAGGCAGGAAGGCTCGACCTTGTTGGAAATGCCCATAAGTGTTTGATAAGAAGAAAAAGAGGGTAATTTTGGAATTCAGTCAAATTTGTAAGATTTTAATCAAACATCCTGACAATCTCGCAGGAAAGCCCTCAATTTTCCACTTACTTGCCCGCAGTAGGTAGTTAAGGGTCTATCCTTGATCTCAATTACCAGGTTTGCCTCCCCATCCCAGCTAAAATGGGCAACTATTCCATTTCCTTCAAGCACCCCTGAATTTCCGGGTGAAGCTTCTATCCCATAGGCCTGGAGTTTTTTCTTCATGCAGGAAAAAACTTCAGGAGTTACATTTTTAAATTTGATCCCCTGGCAACCTTCTGTATCAATTTTTCTTTCGCCCATACTTCATCCCAGACTATTGCAGGTTTACTTTAAGAACCGTGGCATTCTCTTACAAATCTTTTATTTTCCTTGCTACGACTTCACAGCTGACGATAAAGGGTTTTCTGTAATTGTGATGGTAAGATTAGACTTTCCGTCCCATTCGAAATCTGCAGCAATCCCTTTTCCGGAAAGTTCTCCTCTGTTTCCCGGCGGGACATAGATACCATATCCTGAAGCTTTTTTTTCATGCATTTAAACGTATCAGGCGGAACATTATGAAATTTTATAGGTTTACAATTCACTATCCTATTCTCCTAAATTACTTCTAAAGTTATAATGCAGGTATTCAATAAAATCTTAGGTAAATTCGTACACAAAGTTCGTTTTCCGGAAATAAAAATATACTGTTGATAAGATCTAAACAGAATAGAAAGAATTGTTGATAAGCTCAAAAGGCAGATTATCAAGTTGCAAAGGAAAAACTTTAAACTGGAAAATCAATACAAACCGGCTCTGAGAATAATGAGCAGATATGATAACTTAAAGTATCTAAACCGGAATCAGCCAGAATTATTCCATTGCCATTGCCACAAGTTCTACAATATCGATGACCTCGATATTTCCACCTGCATCCCTGAGGTTTCTCACACAGAGAGGACAGGAAGTAACGATGTAATCCACTCCTTCTGGCACATCTTCAAGCCTGTTTCTGGCAAGTTCAAGAGAGATATCTGGATATCCTATCCTGACTCCGCCTCCGCCGCCGCAGCAGCGCGAGTTTTCTTTGATGTTTTTCATTTCCTTGAGGGTACAGATAGCCTGGATAACTTTCCTCGGAGCGTCGTAGATCTTATTGTGCCTGCCCAGGTGACAGGGATCATGATAGGTGACTGTAAGGTCAAGTTTCTTTAATTTGAGTTCTTCCAGGTGCTCGGCAAGGAACTCAGGAAGGCTGATGACACGAAGCTCTCCAGGATAGTTGTTCTTAAGAGTTGTATAACAGCCGGCACAGCTCGTAATAATTGTGTGGGCTCCTATTTTTCGAATCTGCTCCAGATTACGCTCCATTATCTGTTCTGCTTCTTCCCTGAACCCTGTACGCAGAAGGGGAGAGGCACAGCACTGCTCATCAGGGAGGAGAGTCACCCCAAAGCGCTGAAGAACCTCAAATGTCTTTTTCGCAAATTCCGGGTAGCGGTAGGAATCAAAGCAACCTACAAAATAAACGTAATCTGACTTCTCTGGAAGCTTGAACGCTCTGCTTCGGAAAGCCAGTGCTTACGGTCTTTTGTTTCGCCAAAAGAGTTTCCTGATATCACTACAGCTGACTTCAATTTTTCCTGGGCAGATGTTGTAATGCCGCATTTCACAAGCTGGGCACGGGCAGCTTCCACGACTTCTGGAGGGTTTACTCCGGCAGGACATTTGGAAGCACATATCCCACATGTCGTGCAGGAAGCCAGGCTTGAGAGGACATCTTCGGAAGGAGCCCTGCCCTCAAGAAGGCTTTTGATAATGAGCATGCGGCCGCGAGTATTGGCAGACTCCCAGCCTACCACATCAAAGACAGGACAAACTGAACGGCAGGTTCCGCATTGCACACACTTATAAACCGAGCGGCGGTCAATCTCAAAGAGCTGCTCTTTTCCTGTTTTGCCGCTTGTTTCGTTTTTATCCGGCTCTTTTGCCTGTTTAGCTACATTTTTTTCTTCGTTTTTCATGCCTTCACAACCCCAATTTTCCCGGATTCAGTATGCCTTTCGGGTCAAGAGCCTTTTTGATCGCACGCATTACCTCAAAGGCAGGGCCCCACTGAGTTTTCATATATTCAGCCCTGGCTGCACCTATACCATGCTCTGAACTGACCGTGCCCCCAAGTTCAATTGCTGTCCTGTGAACCATGTCCGCAACCTTGTTAAGTCGATCCCAATCATCTTTATTCAAAACGTCAATGAAAAGGGCAAGGTGCAGGTTTCCGTCCCCTATGTGCCCGTATTTCATAGCAGGTAGATTGAATTCTTCAGAAATTTCCTGTGCTCTTTTTAACAGTTCAGGGATCTTTTTTATGGGAACTCCAACGTCTTCCCCGACATAAATACGGGTCTTTGTAGGGTCAAGACGGGAGATAGCAGCCCCAACAAGCTTTCTGGCTGCCCAGATATCTGCCATTTCCTTTTCACTTTCCGCAAGCTTTATGGAAAGGGCCAGAGGAGAACAGACCTTTATAATCTGCTCTGCAGCTTCACGCGCAGAATTTTCAGTCCCATCCACCTCAAAAAGAATTACATCTCCCTCCGCAGGAAGCACAAGCTTGGGATCATAGCGTTTGAGAACCTGCAGAGAAACTCTGTCCAGAATCTCACAAGCTGAAGGAATAACCCCGTTTGAGAAAGTCTTTACAACCGCCTGCCCTGCAATTTCTGCGTTTTCAAAGGATGTGATAACAAGTTTGCGGGTTTTCGGAAGAGGGGCAATTTTCAGACTGGCTTTGGTAACTATTCCTAGAGTGCCCTCAGAACCTATCATAAGCTGGGTCAGATCGTAGCCTGCAGCTGATTTCAACATTTTTGAGCCTGTGTGGATAATGGTTCCGTCAGCAAGCACTATTTCAAGATCGCGAACATAATTTCTGGTGGTGCCGTATTTAACACATCGCATACCACTTGCATTGTAAGCTATCATGCCTCCGATGGTGCACATTGCAGAACTGCCGGGATTGGGAGGAAAGAAAAAGCCATACGGTTTTAGTGCTTCATTAAGAGCATCCTGAATAATTCCAGGTTCCACCACTACCTGGATGTTGTCAATATCGATTTCAAGGATATGGTTCATACTAGACATATCCAGCACTATGCCTCCTCTGACAGGTACAGCTCCACCTGCAAGTCCGGTGCCTGCTCCCCTTGCAGTCACAGGGATATTGTTCTCATAGGCAAGCCTGACAATCTGGCTTACTTCGTCTGTGCTTTTCGGGCGTACTACATAATCAGGCATTCCCTTAACCTGGGATGCATCAGAAGAATAACAATAAAGTTCCGAAGGCGAGACTGAGAGTCGTCTACCGACGATGTTTCGAAGTTCTGTAATTATATCCATTCTAGACCTCAAATTGGAATTCAAATGTGAAAAATAGAACCTCTGTCATAACTTAAGACAGAGAAATGAGAGATAAGTTTGTAGACATAATCCTTATTAATAATATATAAATATACCATCCTTCTTCCTCCTGAAAAGCTATTCAAGAAAAAAACATAACTAAGAGAACTATTCAGATTCAAAGAACGCGGATATTAAGGAAAATAGTAGGAAGAAACTCTCAAAGAGGAGCAGGACAAACCTTTACATTCTGGTAAACATAAGAGGACAAATATGACACAGTACTTTGAGGTAGAACAGAGAGATGGAGCAGCAAGAATTGGAAAACTCCTGCTTTCTCCGGAAATTCGTACACCCTGCATTTTGAGTACAGCAGAGCTTGGAAACCTTGAAAGCCCTGGCCCTGTTGTCGATGCAGGTAGCTTATGGGGTGTAGGGTTCCAGACAGAGTTTGAAGCGCGCTTAAAAGAGATTCGGGAAAAAACTGGAAAAGGGACTCTTATAATCCTGCCACATCAGGCTTATCCTCCTTCTATCTCAGCTGATTCAAGAGAGAGAAAAAACACATTCATCGTCAGCGATGATGAAAAAGTTGAAGGTCCTACAGGCTCCCTTCTCAGATTAGAAGGGGAAGTTCTGGAGAGCGATCTTTATGTGATGGAGGGAGCAGGAACCCTGGAAAACAACTCCAGGAAATTTATTGAAACTCTTTTTGAGTTAAAGAACCGTATCCCACCAGACACAGCTTTGTACGCCCCAAACTTGGCGCGTCCTGAAAATGTGGCAATGCTGGCCTATTTCGGAGTCGATGTTGTGGACGATACAAGGGCAGAAATTGCAGCTTATTCGGATATTTACCTGACAGCTGCAGGTAGTTTCTATCTAGACTCCCTGACAGAGTTTCCCTGCAGGTGTGGGGTATGTGCTTCTGCCAGGCCCGCAGAAGTGCGAAATCTCTCGAAAATTGAGAGGGCAAAACTCCTTAGCTCTCATAACAGGGATGCTCTTGAAGCAGAACTTTCCCTTGTCCGGGAAAGGATCAGAGCAGGAAATTTGAGAGAATACGTTGAAGGCCAGTGCAGGGTCAAGCCCTGGCTTACGGCCCTGCTTCGCCTCGGAGATTTCGAATATTCTTACCTTGAGGAAAAAGTTCCTGCTTTCCGGCAAAACCAGCTCCTTGCAGATACTTCCGAAGCGCTATCTCGAATTGAAGTAGTAAGATTTGCACAGCGTATACAGGAGAGATACACACCTCCCGATCTTGATATTCTTCTGCTTCTCCCATGTGCGGCAAGAAAACCCTATTCGACTTCCCAATCTCACCAGAAATTCATTCTGACGCTTGGAAAATATCGGAAATTTGTCCATGAAGTTATCCTGACTTCCCCCCTTGGAATAGTGCCCAGAGAACTGGAACTGACATATCCTGCGGCTCATTATGACACCGCGGTTACAGGACACTGGGATGAGGAAGAAAAATCCTGGGTTTCCGGCTGCCTTGAGGCCTATCTTTCAAAATACAAATACAAAGCAGTAGTTGCCCATGTAGAAGGAGCATACAGGGAAATCTGCGAAAAAGTAGCCAGCAAACTGGGAATTGAAATTATCTACACTGCTAGAGAAAGCCTTGTGTCTCTGGAAGCTCTTTCAAATCTCAAAAACGTTGTCGAATCCCTTTGCACAGCCGAAGATTTCAGAAAGAAGAGTGTGAATGCGGAAGAGGATAAAAAGAATTTCCTTAGGGCAATTGCAGCTTATCAGTTCGGAGAAATTTCCAGACCTCTTTTTTCCGCGGAAGCGGGAAATCTTACAGTCAAAGGCCGTTTCCCTAAGTATCAGCTCTTTGTCGGGAAAAAACAGCTTGCAACTCTGGTCCCGCAGTACGGAACGCTTGCTCTTTCGCTTGAGGGGGCAGAACTTATGTTAGAAAGTGGGAAATATATAGTAAAAATTGATGATTTTGTCCCACGAGGTTCTATTCTTGCCCCAGGAGTGTTGCAGGCAGATCCGCAGATAAGGCAGAATGATGAAGTAATTGTTCTTGGAGAGAGAGCCCTGTGTGTAGGCCGAGCTGTAATGAGTGGTAGCGAAATGGTGAAGTCCAGCAGAGGAGTTGCGGTGGACACCAGGCACGTTAAGAAACTTTAAGCCTGGGCACTGATAAATAAAAAATGTTCATAAAACTCCTGTCGAAGATGCATTTCCTTTCGAAGAAATAATAAAATGGCAGGTATAATATAGGAACTATTATGATAAGGCGTTTTTCACCTGAGGACTTCGAGGAAGTAATCGAGATTGAAAAAGAGGCTTTTTCGGATCATAATTCCATGATGTATATGAATTTTTACGAAATGGTAGGAGACGGTTTCCTTGTTGCGGAAGAGGATGGAAAAGTCGTGGGGTATATAGTAGGCTACCGTTCTGCAGAAAATGAGGGGCATATTTTTTCCGTCGGTGTCAAAGAAAAATATCGGGGAAAGGGGATAGGCTCAGAATTGATCCGTGCAATATGTGACATTTTTGTTGCAAACGGACTTAAATACGCACGGCTTGAAGTAAGAAGCAGTAATTTAGGAGCACAAAAATTATACAGGTCAATAGGATTTGTACCCTGTTGGACCGAAAAAAAGTATTATTCAGATGGAGAGGACGGTATGATAATGAAGATGCACTTGCATCCATACCGTCTCTTGATCTCAAAACAAAAATATCTCGAACCTGTATGTTCAGACAACGAATTCCTTACCACATTCAGGGGAACTATCAGTTATTACCCATGAGTTTAAGGGCAGAATTCAGCGATTCCCTCATCTGAGCTGGAGCTTCTTCAAAGATAGGGTCATCCCTGGACATAAGAGTCGCAAGTTCGCCTCCTAAAATAAAAATTGCGCGCTTGTGATCTGCCTTGCTCCGGTGAATGTGTACAGGGCTTATGGATAAAGCCTTGTAGTCATCGAATTCGTGCGTTACCCCGTGCCTTTCAAAGTATCTCTTCATTTGTGCCATATATGTGTGCAGTTGTATGAGCTCTTCCTTGTGCATAGCGAACAGACCTACAATTTTACAAGATCAATTTAATATTATCTTAAATCGGATAAAAGAATTGCCCGAGGAAACATGCTTCCTACTTCTTATTAATAAAGTTTTCTAGTTAATGTATATGATAAATAATGAAGAATTATGGGAGAAAGTGTGAAATTTAACGTTAGAGTGTGAAATCGTGCCAAATCGTAGTGCTTCTACGGATTTTGTGCATAAATGTCACACATAATAATAGCGTAGAGATAAATATCTTTAAACAAAAAATAAAGAATAGAAGAATAATAGTTTAGGAAACCAGTTCAGGTAGAAGTAGACCCAGAAGAAATAATGAAATAAAATTAGGTTATAGAAAATAAAAAGAGGTAAAAACCTCTCAGAGCATGCTGGAGGTCAGAACTTCCATGTCAGCAGGTACCTTGGCAATGTTCCCTATTTTTACACCTATGAGATTCCTAATTGCATTACTTGAAGCAATATCAACAAGCCTTTGTGTAATTACACCGTCAAAAACTACACTATGGATATTGTCTTTATAGGTCTTCAACCTGCTTGCGAGATCTCGAACCGCAATTTCTTCTACCACTTTATCCTCAGAGTCCAGAATCCTGGCCGTAAGAGTTCCTTTTAAAGCTTCTGCATGGGGCTTGAACCTGAGAGCTTCGGGAGAAACGAGAACCTTTTTTACGGGAGCAGGAGATACCCTTACACTTTCCCCACCAGGGACTTTCACAGCTGAAACCTTTTCAGCTGGAGATTTTCCTCTCGGAACTCTGGCAGAAGGAACCACTCTTGTCGAAACTGGAGGCTTGGCAATGACAGGTCTTGCCTCAACTTTTTCTGCTATTGCAGGACCTCTTTCAGAGATTCTCTCAAAGGGTTTTTCAAAAACCTGTTCAGAAACTTTTTCAAAGGCCTTTTCAGGAACTTCTTCATCTATTTGTTCTTCTTCCTGAAATTCCTCTTCATAAGTATCTGGCTTTGTGGAAACCCTGTGTACCTTAACACGCTTGTGCAATTTTTTCTCTGTAATCCTCGGAACAGCTTCAGTTGCCCTTATCTTTCTCTTGGGAACTCTTTCCAGTCTGGAGGCACCCTCTTCAGCTTCTTTTTCCTGAATTCCGTATTTTTCTATAATCTGTTCCACAGGAACTTTCCTGCGCAGAGATCTGATAATTTCCTTCTGAACAAGATCTTCTACACATTTTCCGTCTGGAGCACGAGCAACATAGTCGATATCCGCAACCTGAAGGAGTTCACGTATAATGAGTTCGCCTCCACGATCTCCATCAGTGAAAGCGGTTACGGTCTTCTTTTTGGTAAGCTCTGCAACTTCAGGGGGGATATTTGTTCCACCCACGCAAATGGTATTCTTTATACCGTAGCGGAGCAGATTCAGGATGTCAGCCCTGCCTTCGACAATAACAATTGCGTCTGAGTTAACAACATTAGGCCCACAGGGAATTCTGGACTTCCCATAATAAGTAAGTTCGTCAACCCTTACAGACTGCCTGACTTCATCTGCCAGTTCCTGTGATTCGGGTACGGTTTCATCAAACATTTTGGTGAAAATGATTTTTGCCCTGTCAATGATCTTCTTGCGCTTTACAGCTCTTACGTCTTCTACCTGGAAAACCTCAATTTTGGCGCTGCAGGGTCCCACTCTGTCAATGGTCTCAAGGGATGCGGCAAGAATTGATGTCTCAACTTTATCAAGGCTTGAGGGAACAAAGATGTTTCCTTTCGTCTTTCCCCCTTTAGCAGTAACCATTACCTCGATTCTGCCAATTCTGCCTGTTTTTTGCAGATCACGCAGATCAAGATCAGCTCCGAGTAATCCTTCGGTCTGACCAAAGATTGCACCTACGATATCAGGACGTTCAATTACCCCATCAGCATTAATTTTAGAATGAATGATGTACTTTGTAGTATCTGTATTTTGCATGTGACTTCTCCTCTAGAGATTGTGAATGATTTATCGTGAACAATTTTTTCAAGTTAATTCCCACAAAAATTGTTTAGGTATTCCTGAACAATTATGTGCACTGCTTTTTGGATTTTTATCCCTTGCAGTTTCTGATACAAATTTATCTATGCCCTGAAAACTCGTAAAGTCCACTAATGCAAAAATAGTAAAAATCAGATTCCAGACCAGATCAGGGATAGTACACCCTTAAAGAGGCAGATTTAAGTATTAAAGGAAGTTACACCGGAAAAAGAATTCCGACTCTGCCTATGAATTTCTACCATCAATTTCATTTATTCTTATGCAGGAGATTTAATCCGGCAAAATGACATTATTTGATGGAAACTCTCACCTTATGAAAGCCAGGTAAAATGCCAAGTCTTTTACTAACTTAGCTTAAAGCTCTCTAAATAGAGATGCCTCAGACTTTAGAGCCGGGCAGACAATAATACTTAAAGTGTCCCTGAGACTTTCTACACCTGCCTTAAAGTCCTCGCCCTAAATAGGTTATTGGCCTTGAGATTAATCTTTAAGCCAGAAGCCAAAATTAGTGTATATCACTTTGAGCCTGATAACTTGAGTTTTCCATAAATAACCCTGGAAAGAGGGTATCCGGCGTGGTCATCCTATGGTGCCAAACGCCTTACCTGTAAGTAATAAACTTGTAATGATAAGTGGTAAAGCAGTAAGTGAAAGTTTATCAGGTTTGTTGACAGCACTTTTTGACTTTTACTTCATGGGTGATAATAAATAAATTTAATTTTGTATTGAACTATTTTAGCCCTGAATTGGTGTATTAAATCTTAATTTTTTATTATATTTGCATGTGAATTAATTACATTTGGATATCTTTACGAATTTAGCAGTGATGAATGATGAAGTTGTTAATTTTGATGACATGACATCACAGTTCCCACATGCCTTAACGACGTTTAGCAAAACGGGTACCCTGTACGTCATATATTTTAAATTCATATGTTAAACACCGTCAGGATTTAAGAACTTTGTGGTTATTTAAAAAGTCCCATTGAGTTCAAATTGTTTTTTTCGTGCCAGATAACCTTGAAAATAATTAATATTCAGAATAATTTTAGATGATTTGAAATGCTCTCTCAATCCAATACCTTGAACTCTGCATTTTTGCAAGTTTTATCGAATAGATGTATCTTCAGAGGCGTTACATAGTGAATATTTAATTTCATTTGATTCTGAATCTTTACTTATAAGAAGCCATACCGGCTTCTCACAAGGTAATTTATTCTGACGTCTCCAAACTTTTATAGCCTTAAAATAGACTTTTTTATACCCTCTTTCCGTTTTTCTAACATTGATAAGTTCCCATCCCTCAACTGAATTGGAAAGAGAATCTACTCTTGTTGATAATGTATTCAAAACCTTGGGGATAGTGGGTTTTCTTCCTCTTATTCCCTTTTTCGCAGGTATCTCAGCTAACTGGTTCCTCAATATAAACAAGAGTATCGACAGCTATGTCTGCAACAAAAGTTAAACCTCTAATTTCAAGTTCTGTCAACAACTCCGGATTTTCACCGTAGAATCCATCCATTGTAACATAGGAAAAAGGAATACCTTCTTCTATTGCATTATCAATCATTTCAAGACCAAGCTCATGCTTGGTTCGGAATTTAATCTCTTCAAGAGGAACTTTAGCCTTTAAACAACGTACCTTATCATCAATCCATTTTTGTGGGAGATATAATCTCTCATCAATCAACATTCTTCTCTTCTTTTTAAAATAAGCAAGGAATACACCAACCTGACAATTGTCCTTTTTTCCAAGGTTGCCACAATACTGATGAGAAACTCCAACAGAACTATTTCCAGATTTTTTTACGCTTGATTCGTCAAGTATAAGAACACCATTTTTGCCTATAGTTTGAATGGCTTTTGTTCGAACAGATTTGAGGAGATCTGCAGAAAGCCAAGGAGAAGTTGAGAGGAAATGGCTGAGTGATTGGTTGTTAGAGCATTTACAACAATAAATTGCCATTTTTCTCAAATTTTTCCGATATGGAAGAAGCATCAAACCATTAAGGTAATCAATACACGTTGAAGCGACACAACGAGTTTTAGTTTGAAAATAGAATTCAAGATTCGTTTCAGAAATGTATTTTTCTACAGAGATAGTGTTTGACTTGATAAAGTCACTTGTTATTTGTTTCACGATCTCAAATATATAGGAATAAAATTATACTTCACGGTAGACGTGAAAAGGAAATGTGACAAAGTCAAGTTAGATAATAAAAAAAATAATAAGCTAGAAAAATTTAGAAAAGTATATATAAAACGAAAGACTTGTAAAAAGTTGAACGAGCGGGTCATATATACTTTTTTGTATTAACCCCCCCACTCCCAAACCCGCTCGTTCAGACCCCCTTAACTCAATCAACCCTTAATTCATTAGTTTAAACTCTCAACTTAGTTATTCAAATCATTTAACATATCATCAACGATGCCTCTGTTTTCAGGAAGTTCTCGATTAAGAGCTGATAGCTTTCCTGCCTTTAAAAATCTATAATAGGTGTGAAAGATCATTACTAAAGTATAGGAAGCGATTTCAGTATGCAAGATCAAGATCCTGTAAATAGAGAAATCCAGAAAGCAGCTGGAATTAAGAAAAAATCTCCAGAGAAGATTTCCACACAAAACCCTGCAAAAAAAAGCCCTGAAAGAGTGATCATTATTGGAGGAGGAGCCTGTGGAATGGCGGCTGCTACCAAGATTAGAAGACAGAGCAACTTTGAGATAACCGTATTTTCAAGAGACTCACATACTGCTTATAGCCACTGCGGAATACCATTTGTTCTGAGCAGGGAAATTGATAATTTTGAAAAACTTGTAGTAAAACCCCCGGACTTTTTTAGAAAACACGGAATAGATGTCAGGTTAAATGAAAGTGTCCTATCAATAGCTCTTGATTCAAATACTGTTAGAACAGGAAAGGGGATTTATCCTTTTGACAAACTTGTGATTGCTACCGGGAGCCTTCCGTTTGTACCACAAACGAGCTGTGTAAACATTCTCCCTTATGGAATCTTTACACTAAGGAGTCTTACTGACGGCATGCTTCTTGAAAAAGCCCTGGAAACTGCCGAAAAAGCCTGTATCGTAGGTGGAGGGACAATAGGGATCGAATGTGCTGTGGCACTTGCAAAAAGGGGAATTAAAACCGTCCTTATAAACAGAAGCAAAAGCTTGCTTTCAAAACAGCTTGATTTTGATATTTCTGAAATTATAAGAGAACACCTGGAAACTCATGGTGTCGAAGTAATTTCCGGAGAACCTGTGATTTTTCCCGGAAAATTCTGGAAAGAAAAAACTCTGAAGGTAGGAAACAGGCAGCTTTCTGCAGACCTTGTACTGCTGGCAAGTGGGATAAGACCTGAAATATCTCTTTCCCTTGAGGCCGGAATTGAGATAGGAAAAGCCGGAGGAATAGCTGTAAACGAAAAGCTCCAGGTAAAATCAGGAGAAAAATTTCTTACCCATGTATACGCAGGTGGAGAATGCGCGGAAGTAACTGACCTTATAACAGGAGAAAACAGACTCAGTCAACTGGGTACAACAGCCCGACATATGGCTGATGTAATCGCCAACAATATCACGGACAAACAGACTACCTTTGGGCCCCTTGTAAATCCCTGGATAGCTGTGGCAGGAGATTTACAGTTCGGTGGAGTGGGAATTACCTCGAGAGAAGCTGAAATTCACGGAATGAAATTGATTACAGGATTTTCCCGCGGGCGCACAAGAGCTTCTTATTACCCTGGGAGAAAAGACCTGTACATCAAACTCCTGTTCAAAAATGATTTCCTTGTGGGCGCGCAACTTGCAGGCGGAGAGGGAATAAAAGAAAGAATAGACACTCTCTCCCTTGCAATAAGAAAAAAAGCCACAATAAGAGATCTTCTTGACATGGAAACCTGCTACGCTCCTCCTGTTTCCATGCTTGTTGATCCTCTCAAGCCTGCGGTAAAAGATGCAGCTCGAAATATAATGAAAGACAATAAAAACAAGTAAAGAGAAATTAAGATTAAGCGTGGGGAAGAAAATGTTAGAAATTGACGGGTCTTATGGGGAAGGAGGAGGACAGTTAGTCAGGACTGCTGTTGCTCTCTCTGCAGTTACGGGCAAAGAGATTAAGGTAAGAAATATACGAAAAAACCGCCAAAATCCAGGCCTGAAACAACAGCATTTAAAAGCTCTGGAGACTGCAGCCAGGATCTGTGACGCCAGGGTTTCGGGACTCTTCCCAGGATCAACAGAACTTTCATTCTCTCCAATGGAAATAAAGGGTGGAAAGTATGAAATTGATATAGGAACCGCAGGAAGTATAACTTTGCTTCTCCAGTGTCTTATGCCAGCTATTCCCTTTGCAAAAGAAAAGGTAGAGATTAACGTAAAAGGTGGAACTGATGTTGCCTGGGCTCCAACAGCGGACTATCTTCACCAGGTGACTTTCAGAGCCCTTGAAAGATTGGGTTACGCAGGAAAAATAATCCTGAGAGAGCATGGCTACTATCCTAAAGGGGGAGGAAAAGTCTCAGCTTTTTTTGAGCCATGCAGGCTTCAGGGATTTCATTTTTTAAAAGAAGAGAAAGAAGTCAAAGGAATTTCGCATGCTTCGAACCTCCCGGCTCATGTACCTCTGCGCCAAGCAGAAGCTGCAAGAGACAGGCTTCTGGAAACCGGATACCTCTCCAGGATAGAAACTCAATCCTTTGAAGCTTTTTCTACTGGAAGTGGGATAACTCTCTGGGCAGGCTTCTTAGGAGAGAGTGCCCTTGGAAAAAAAGGGCTTCCTGCAGAAAAAGTAGGAAAAAGTGCTGCAGAAGAAATGATTCTTGAATTGAGAGCAGGGTGTTCTGTTGATGTGCATCTGGCAGACCAGCTGATCCCTTATATGGCTCTTGCAGGAAACAGTTCTTATACTGTTAGAGAAATTTCTTCCCATACTGCAACAAATATCTGGGTCACTGAACAGTTTCTGGATGTAAAATTCAGAATAGAGGAAAAAAAAGGTTTTTTTGAGGTATCCGTGGACTGAAAAAGAAAGGAAAATACTGAAAAACTACAGGATAACCTTGAAAGTCAATCCTCAATAACAAAAAGGTATTCGGGAGGTATCTTTTCCGCAAGAACTATATCATCGGTCGCAAGCTTAAAGGCAATACCTTCTTCCTGAGCTTTCAGAGCATCGATTTGAAGAATTACCGGGCTTTCAGTATGAATAAGGGCCACTTCTACTGCTTTTTCATATGAGGTGCTCAGGTGAACATACCTCTGTTTTATCGGGAAAATACCATTCTCCAGCAGAACGTCTACTTCTTCGGGACTTGCCCCATAGTATACGTATGGGAAATCGCTTTCCTCATAATCCAGATCAACATTGACTGAGTGCCCGTAACGTGCCCTGATTTTGAAATCATGAATTTCATACCTACCCTTTTCATCTGACTCCACGAGAGCATAAAGATACTCTTTTCTCATCCAGTTGTATCGTTTATTCATAACTTCACAGAAAGCGTTCAGATTCACCCAGCCGCACTTGTCCATTTCAACTCCTGCAGAAGCTGGAAAATGCCGGAGAGTGCCTGATACAAATCTACCAAGCTTTTCCTCCTTACCGTCATCCAGCAAGTATCTGCCAGGGCGTTTACACTGCAGACAGCTGCCTCCTCTAAAATAGCCGTGCTCAGTGCATTTTCGAATCATGATATCATGTACATAATGAAACTCTACCATAAATAAGGTTTTGTTTTTACGAGCCCCATTTTTGAAACTATTTAATTATACGGAAGTTTGCTTGGGATTCAGTGGAATGGTTTATTAATCATTTTTTGTGTCGGAAATACTTTCACCCTGCATACGGTAATCTTTTGTAAGATACTCTGCATACCGTAACGCAAAATCATGTATCTTATCAAGCCGAATGTTGAAACACCAGGTTAAGAATTAATGCGTTAATTTAAAAGAAAGTATTGTCAAGAGTATCTATGGTAGCAAGTGGCAACTATCAGCAAGCAAAATGACTGTTTCGACAAGATAAAAGATACACAGTAAAAGATACACAGTAAAAGACACGCAAACTCAAAAATGTGATTTAAGAATAATTTACGTAAATACTTACTAAATAAAGTATGATTTATAATAACTCTTATACAAAATTCATTAAAGGATATATAAGGTTTGAAAACATTTAATCTGAAACTTCATCTTGCTTAGGAAACATTTAAATCGAAATTTTGCTTGGAATTTCGCTTGAAATTTCACTTGAAATTTCACTGAACTTCATCCGAAATGTTTTGAATTTCCATAACAACAGTAAATTCATTAATTGATTACTCTTATAGAGACAGTTTTTGAAACCTTGCAGTATACAACGAATAGAGTCAGAAAATAAACCTTAGCATGTATGCCAGCAAGAATTGAGGTAAAAAAGAACTATTGAAGGTCATTACACATACAGGGGATAACATGACAGATATTGAATCGATCTATAAAAAGCTCAGCCATGTAATAAGTAAGGAAGACTTCCTGCAGCGTATCCAGGATAAAGTCGAGAATATGGGAGGGCTCTGTGATGAACCTATGGCTGCTATGCTGATCGCCAACGAGCTCGGATTTTCGGATGCAGGTAGGGACAGTGTAAAAATTGAAAATATTACAGCTGAGAGTGGGCTAGTTAATTTTGTCGCAAGGGTTATTTCTGTTTTTGATACCAAAGAATTTACCCGAAATGATGGGACTACAGGTAGAGTAGGAAACCTTATTGTCGGAGATGAAACCGGGAAAATTCGGGTTACCCTCTGGGATAATATGGCAGATCTAATAAAAGCTGAAAAAATTAAGGTCGGACAAAACCTCCAGATCAGCGGCTATGCGAAGCAGGGATATTCT
The DNA here is from genome assembly GCA_963847185.1 of uncultured Methanosarcinaceae archaeon. Lineage (GTDB taxonomy): Archaea > Halobacteriota > Methanosarcinia > Methanosarcinales > Methanosarcinaceae > Methanosarcina. The sequence continues at coordinate 27,224 of CAWJYV010000007.1, forward strand.
GGAGTGGAAGTCAATATAGGAAACAACGGTGTCCTGACCGAAAGTGAGGAAGAGATCGACGTGGTGGCTAACAGCCAGAAAATAGAAGATATCAAAGATGGTATGGGAGACCTGAGTTTAACGGGAAAAGTCCTGGAAATTTCTGAGGTAAGAACCTTCCAACGAAAGGACGGCAACACAGGTAGGGTAGGAAATTTGCTGCTTGGAGATAACACCGGAACGGTTCGGGTTACCCTCTGGGATGAAAAATCTGATTTTTTGAACCAGATAGAATACGGTGACACTATAGAGCTGATCAATGCATATGCTCGGGAAAATGCCTTTACTCAGAAAGTAGAGCTCCAGATCGGAAACCGGAGTATAATAAGGAAAAGTGCGAAAAATATCGAGTACGAAGAAGTATTTACTCCAGTTGCAGATATCAAGGCTGATATGAATGACATTAATGTGTCCGGACGGGTACTGGATATTGCAGAAATTCGGAATTTCGAAAAAAAAGACGGTTCTACTGGAAAAGTGGGAAATCTCCTACTTGGTGATTCCACTGGAAAAATAAGGCTGACACTCTGGGATGAAAAAACCGATTTTCTGAATGATATCGATTTTGACGAAACTGTGGAAGTACTTCATGCTTATTCTCGAGAAAATGCCTTCAGCCAGCAGATAGAACTGAACCTGGGATCCAGAGGAATTATTCAGAAAACCGAAAAAAAAGTAGATTACAGAGAAAAATTTACAGATATAGCTAATATCGCTCCCGGAGGAAGTTATTCAGTACAGGGGAAAGTCTCTGAAATAGGAGAACTCAGAGAGTTTGAAAGAGAAGATGGAACTGCAAGTGTGGTTTCAAATCTTGAACTCACAGATAAAACAGGTAGTATCAGACTCACTCTTTGGGGAGAGCAAGCTTATGTGATAGAGGATCTTGATATCGACTCCGAAATCCAGATCATTGACGCTTATGCTAAACAAGGTCTGAATGAAGAAACTGAGCTGAGTATTGGAAATCGAAGTAGAGTGATTATACTTTAATCATTCTTTCTTATATCCTGATTGTTCCATAATCTCATCGTTCCTTATACCCAATTCACTTCATTCTCTAATTACTTCCTTTTTCCTCTGATATGTTCTTACGCTTATCATTTCTGCTCTAACTTTTAGCATTTTTTGCTTATTTTCACCAACATAAACTTACGGATCTTTTCGGCTTCATCTTTTTTTTGGATTTTTCTATTTTTCTAGCACCTGTTTTTTAATTATGGTTTCTTGTAAATAAGAAGTATTAATAATTTCAAATGTATAATTTTTTACTATAAAAACTTATAAAGTAAATTCCAGTGGAAATAAGGGGGTCTGAAAAATTTCCTGTCAGAGAAATCAATAGCATTAGAAATATAATATTAATTTTTTGTAAATAGTATGAACCTCTTTTTTAAAATATACTTCTCTTCTGTACTTCTTCCTAATATTTTTTTCAAAAGATCATATATTTTTCATTCTCATGATAAATCTCCAGTGGAAACGAGGGGGTTATGAAAAATTTCCTGGCAAATATTTGTAAATTTACTCGGAAAACAAGGAATTGAGACTTCAAAAAATGCACGTTTGACTCAATAAGGACCTTTCGCCTCTGCAAAAAAAACAAATCCCGTTATCATTATGTACCATTGACTCGTATATTATTAGTGTCATAAAAACGTCCGAAAAGTGTTGGGAAAATAGCTTAGAGGGAGCGGACGAAAGAACACATCTGAAAACAAGCTTCTCACCGGAATTCAAGCTTTAGAATCTATATATGGCAGATCTTGAATCAAAAGAGAAAACTAAAGCGATCTGGAGTTTTTCCAAAGGAAACTTGGAGCTTGAAGAAATTCTACATTGTGAATTGATGGGTTCCAAAATGCTGAAGGTAAAGGGGGACAGCAGTCAATGGCAGATGGCCCTGAAGGGGATGCAGGTACTGGAATTCACAGCGAAGAGATTGAGAGAGAGGTCTCGGTTGCTGAAGTTATGAATAAAGCAGTCATAGTAATGGATATCAACTCGGATATTCCTGCTATTGCAAGGGAAATGGTCAGTCGTGACGCAGGAAGCGTTATTATCACAGAGAACGACAAGGCTATGGGAATCATAACCGAAAGAGATCTTGTGAAGGGTATCGTTACAGAGGACAAAAGGCCAAGTGAAGTGAAGGCAAGTGAAATCCTCTCAAGCCCACTGATAACCGTAGAGCCTGAAATAAGTATAGTAGAAGCTTCCGAAATCCTGCTAAAGGCGAATATTAAAAGGTTGCCAGTCCTGGAAAATGGAGTGATATTAGGAGTTGTTTCAAACACTGACATCCTGATGGTAACACCCGGGCTTAATACTATTCTAAAGGATCTTATCGACATGAATAGGGAGGCTCTCTTCTCCACTCCCTCAATTGAAGAGGTCTCAGAGACAGAGGATTTCCAAACGGGCATGTGTGAATCCTGCAATGTTTTTTCATATGACCTTAGATTCGTGGATGGAAGGTACTTATGCGGAAACTGTCGGCAAGAAGAAGGGGAAGATTACGAGTGAATTAAAGTTTAGATCTCGATTTCAAATCTTCTGTTTAAAGATAACACAGAGAGGTAAACAATGAATGTTAGTGAGATTATGTCAGAAGAGCCTGTCAGTATCAAAGGACAGGATTTCGTAACTCACGCCCGTCAGCTGATGCGTGATTACTTTCTTCGAAGCCTTGTTGTTATTGACGAAGAGAACAGGCTTGTGGGAATGCTGAGTGACCAGGATGTCTTGAGGGTTACATCTACACGCTCAAATGTTACAGTAGGCGGGTATGCAAGGCAGTCCCCTACAGTTACTCCAGATATGGATATCGTAAAGGCTGCAAAATTAATGGTGCAATCGAAACAGGATAGAGTTCCAGTTGTTAAATCAACTTCGGACCATACAGTTGTTGGAATCCTGAGTAATGTAGATATTCTCAGAAACGTGAAAGTTCCGAAAAATGTTCCCAAAACACTACAAGAAGTGATGACAAAAAAAGTCAAAACTTGCTCGCCAGAAGATAAAGTTGGCACAGTCTGGGGGCATATGCTCGAGACAGATTACACAGGCATTCCTGTAGTTTCAAAGAAAGACGAACCTATTGGAATGATAACAAGAAGGGACATAATCAAATCAGGTGCTGTGCGAATTGAAGTAGAAGACGAAAGACCAACAAGGCCTAATGACAGTCCAAAAGTTGAGAAGATAATGTCAACTCCTACATATACACTTTTAGAAACTGATTCCATTCAAAGTGCAATTGAGATAATTATCCAATATGATGTTGGAAGAGTTACCATAGTAAATGAAAAGGACAAAGTATCTGGAATTGTCGATAGACAGGATCTTCTGGAAGCTATTGCCAGTGTATGGCCTGAGAAGCCTTTCGAAAATCGCTTTTGAAAAAATAAGCCAGTAGACTATAGTGAAGGAATAAAAGCTGGACAGAAGAGCTAAGAGCTGAGTAGAAGAGCTGAACAGCAAATTAATATGGAAACTAAGTAGGCCAATTTTCATGCAAAAACATTAAAACATTATAACATCAAATATTATCATTGATAATAATTATAGATTTGAAAATGAAGAAAACCTTTCGGAAAGATTCGGGATAAATTGCTTTCAGGTTTTGTTTTTTCCAGGAGCAAATCTGGGTCTGCGGTGGAATAAACTGCGGGCTCCAGGGCAATTTCTGCAAGCAGCAGGAAAAGGAAAACGGCATGTGAAAAAAAGCAATTAACTGCAACTCGAATTTGGTGATCCTATTGAACAAAGATACGACATTTTCATCAGTCGATAAGATGAAAGTTCAGCCAGGCGTGAGTAAATCCAAGAAAGCGCAACAAAAAGATCCGCACATGATTAGCAGCATGGGCACTATGAGAATAGGTCCTGAATTTAAATCCCACATCTCAGAGCACGAAGGAAAGATTTTGGCTCTGGCAAAAAGGGATGTAATAACCCTTCCTCCTACTGCAACAATCATGGAAGCAATCAAAATTATGACTGAAAGAAGATTTAGACGTATCCCTATTACAGATGCTGGAACGCGGAGACTGGAGGGACTCGTTACCTCCACTGATATTATCGATTTTCTGGGAGGAGGGAGAAAGAATCTGCTTATTGAGAATCGGTTTAAAGGAAATCTTCTGGCTGCAATAAATGAGGAAGTACGCCAAATAATGGAAACTGACATTGCCTATCTCCACGAACAAGCAGATTTTAAAGAAGCTGTTGAAATGATGCTTGAAAGAAGGACAGGAGGCCTGCCAATCGTAAACGACGATATGCAGGTAGTTGCAATCTTTACCGAAAGGAATGCAGTAGAACTTATGGGCGGGCTCGTGACAAGAAAAACAGTTGATGAATACATGACCAAGAAAGTTAAGATGGTATCAACTGATACGCCCATTGGACACGCGGCAAAATTAATGGTAGAAAATAGATTCAGAAGACTTCCTGTAGTTAAGGATGGGATCTTTGCTGGAATAGTTACCGCTTCTGACATTGTCCATTTCCTCGGAAAAGGAGATGCTTTCAGTAAATTAACAACTGGAAACGTTCATGAGGCTTTTGATCAGCCTGTAGGTTCTATTATCTCAAAAGAACTAATATGGACCAGTCCTGGCACAGATATGGGAAAAGCTATGGAAACCATGCTCGAAAATAAGATAGGTTCGCTTCCAGTTTTGGAAGGAGGATTACTGCGTGGTATCATCACAGAGAGTGATTTCCTGAGAGCCTTTTAATTAATTCCACGAATACCCTATGATCTAAGCTGAAAAGTTTAACCGGAGAAAGACTAAACGCAAAAAATATCTTACTTTAATTTTTCGGCATTTTTGAAGAGGAGAACAACTTCTAGCTGGTAGGCTAAGAAACAGCTTTTGTATTCAGTGCATTAAATATTATTAGAATGTAACAGATACCAAATACAAGCTTCCTTAAAAGGATCTGAATTTTATCAAAAAAAGAGAATATGATCTCAAAAAATTTAATATCTACAGCTAAAAATTGTGAAGTCTCATCCGATTCAAAAACTATAATTATTGATACTTATATATTGTAAAAATGAAGGAGGTATTTCATGAAAGTGGCGGACATCATGAGTTCACCTGTGTATGTCATGAACACAGATGAGCCCGTGTCACATGCAAGAAATCTGATGTTAAGGCACAAAATCAGTACGTTGCTTGTCCTCAACGAGGGCAAGATGGTGGGAATCGTCACTAAATCAGATATCAGCAACCGTCTGGCTCAGGCCGAACCTCTCTGGAGGAGACGCCCAATAGACCAGATTCCTATAAAGTTGCTGATGACAGAATCAATAATATCTATCTATCCCGAAGCTTCTGTTTCCCAAGCAGTTGCCTTAATGCTTGAGAACAGAGTGCATAATATTCCGGTGGTAAAGAATGGAATTGTGGGCATTGTCACCATAACAGATATCGTGCGCCATATTGCGGAAAATACCGAAGAAATTAAAACAAAAATCCCCAGATTAATGACTGAGGATATTGTTTCTGTTCACAGGCATCACACTATCAATCATGTTGTAGATGAGATGAACAGAAATGAGATTGAGAGGGTGATCGTTAAAGACGATGCTGGAAAGCCTGTCGGGATAATTTCCAGGAAAAGTCTTGCCTTAAATCTCTTAACTGACATTCAAGGCGACCTTTCTACAAAAAATATCAAGATGGCCCGTAGATCTTCCCCTGCAGGCCAAAAAACCTACAGATACGTAAAAGAGGTGCCTGTAACAGCAGAAGACATAATGGTTTCACCGATAGTTTCCATTGATGTAAATGAATACGTCAGTACAGCTGCAAAAAAAATGATTGAGGAAGGAGTAACTGCCCTGCCTGTCAGTGATGGAGAGGATATAGTAGGCATACTAAGCAGAACCGACATCATGAAAGCTATCCTCTGAAACATCAGTATGGAGGTATATACGGCAAAAGAGAAATAGCGATCAGTAAAGATAGCTGGAATCAAAGACGGATGCAAAGTAAACTGGAAAAACAGATGAATAGAAAACGCAAAAACAAAAATTGCGAGAAAATATATTAAAAATTCTGGATACGCATGAGGTGAATTGCATGCAAGTTAAAGATATAATGGTACAACCATACAGAATTGACAAGTCAGACACCATATCTCACGCTCTAGACCTTATGGAAAAAAAAGACACAAAGAGACTGCTGGTAGTTCATGGCGATCAGGTGCTCGGTGTACTTACCATGAGAAGTCTGACAGAACAGCTCGGAACTCGAAAGAAACTGAGCAAACCTGCATCCTCTTTGCATGTTGCAACAGCCGTATCCGATAATTTTGTAAAGGTTCTGCCAGATACTGATATTAAAGATGCACTCACCCTGATGAAAAAGAAAGGTGGCATAGCTATTGTCACTGATAATGGGAATGCAATGGGTTGGGTAACTCCCCAAGAGTTCATGAAAATAAATCGCTTCACAGGCTTTGTAGGGGAAGTAATGGAAAAAAATCCTATTATTGTCAGTCCTTCGGATCGAGTGAGCCACGCCAGGCGTCTTATCCTCGATAAAAATGTGGGAAGGCTTCCAGTGATTGAAAGTGGAAAGCTTGTAGGTATCATTGCAGAGGATGATATTGCCTTTGCAATGCGCTCTTTCAGGGATTTGGTAGCTGATAATCAACAGGACTCAAGGATCAAAAACCTCCTTGTAGGAGATATTATGACGCGAAGTGTAATCAGTGTCTATACTAATACTCCTCTTTCAGAGGCTGTTCAGGCAATGGTGGAACACGATGTCGGAGGTGTTCCTGTCCTTAACCTTGAGGAAGAACTTGTTGGTTTCCTTGCCCGCAGGAATGTCATAAACACAATAGAGGAATAAGTTAAACTCTTAAAGAAAAAGAATCAGAGAACTGAATAATCAAAACATTGAACAAGAGACGAGTTAAAAATTACCTGTCCTCTAGAAGGACAGGTTTTTCTTATTTTCTGAGAATCCAAGCTTTTGAACTTTTTAAGTTCTCAGCATTGATCTATTTAGGAGTTATCTGCTTCTGTATTGTATTTTTTGTTAGTTGGTCTCTTTCTTAGAATGATTTGTCTCCTCCAATCAGACCTCCAAGGACGCCGCTTCCTCCAATACCGTTGCGTTCATCCCGGCGGCTGTAGGTGGCAGCTGCAAAGATCCTATCAGCAAGGCGAGAGAAAGGCAGGCTCTGCATATAAACAGTACCCGGACCTGTGAGGGTTGCGAGGACAACTCCTTCCCCACCGAAGAGAGCGTTCTTGAAGTCCTTCGACCAGGTTATATCATAGGTTACTGATTCAGTAAAAGCTGCCACGCAACCAGTGTCTATATGGTAAGTCTCACCTGGAGCCAGATCTTTTTTTATCACTGTACCTCCGATATGAACGAATGCCATGCCGTCGCCTTTCAATCTCTGAAGGATAAAACCTTCACCTCCGAAAAGCCCTGCTCCGAGCTTTTTGGTAAAAGCTACTTCCACTTCTACTCCTCGGGCAGCACAGAGAAAAGCATCTTTCTGGCAGAGGATACTACCTCCAAATTTACTAAGGTCAAGGGGAAGAATTTTTCCAGGGTAAGGTGCCGCAAAAGCCACATGTCCTTTTCCTGAACCTTTATGAATAAAACTTGTAATAAAGAAACTCTCCCCAGTCAGGGCTCTTTTCAATCCTTTTTTCAGACCTCCAAGAAGCCCGCCACCTTCACTACCCATGCTTGTCTGCATCTGGATTCCGGGCCCCATATAAGCCATAGCCCCAGCTTCTGCCTGAACGGCCTCACCTGGATCAAGCTCAACTTCGACGATTTGCATATCGTCTCCAATAATCTCGTAGTCAATTTCATCTGCCATCGTGAAATCTCCAACATTTTTGGAAATCTAGATCAATTAAAGATTAGAAGCTGAATACTTAAAAAGATTTTTAATGAATTATACCGTTTCTTAACTCCTTCCTGGTTTCTTAAATACATTTCCTAAAAAACTGATAATTCTGAATCCGGCCTTGGAATGATAACATATTTTATGTCCAGAAACAGATAAATAAATATGAGTAAAGAGGGGAAAGAGGAAACAGATTCTGAATCTGTAACTAAACTTGCCGATTATCTTGGCTTTGATAGGCAAAGAATTCAGCACCTTTTTGAGAAAAATTACCTTGCCCGCAACTGGGGAAAGTTCGAGCATATAATCCGTTTTGACAAGGAAATTTCCCATATCGAACATGGGACTGTGCTTTACGAGAAAGGCAATTCTTTTGAACTAATTATGGGCTTCCCAAAGATTCGGAGAGCAGTGGTACTGTATCCAACCCTTAAAAAGCACTTCGACGGCCTCAGTAAACTGGTAGTAGAAGAAAAAATGAACGGATATAATGTTAGGGTAGCAGACATTAATGGAAAAATCCTTGCAATTACCCGGAGTGGGTATATCTGTCCCTATACAACCGAAAGGGCGAATGTGAAACTGAATCTCAAGTTTTTTGAGGACTTCCCTGAACTTGTACTCTATGGGGAAATGGTAGGCCCTGACAATCCGTATGTTCCTAAATCAATCTATGATATTGATTCCGTAGAGTTTTATATCTTCGATGTCCGTGAAAAGAATACAGGAAAACCTCTTTCAACGGCCCGAAGAAGGGAAATAATGGAAAAATACGGTTTTTTGCAGGTGAAGTCCTTCGGAGAAATTCCCCTGGAAATAACCCCTGAAAAAATTGCAGATATCATCCGGAAACTGGGGAAAATCGAGCATGAAGGCGTGGTTATCAAAGACCCCGAAATGAATCTAACCCCTCTAAAATATACCTCATCTCAGAGCAACTGCTCGGATCTTAGGCACGCTTTCAAGTTCTATAATGAAGCCGGGAGAGACTATATGCTCTCACGAATCGTCAGGGAAGGTTTCCAGACAGTTGAATGGAACGAGGATGAGACTGAGTTCAAAAAACGTTGTATGCAATTAGGGGAAAGCATCCTGAACCCTCTAAGGGAGTCTGTCAGGAGTGTAAAGAACGGCCAGAGACTTTATGAAAAGGTTCGGATTCGGGTAAGAGATCTAAAAACTGCCTCAGATTTCGAGGACTACTTGAAAAGGCTTGGGATAGATGCAGTTTTTGAAGAGCCGCAACCTGCAGGAAACGAGTACACGGTCAACATTAAAAAAATAAATAAAAGCACCCATGATAAAACCCAGGCACTCTTGGAAGGAGAACTCTGGTAACGGTTTTTGTACTCATATGAGCTAGTTTAATCTTTTTTTGTGAGTTTCCATGAGATGATATCTATGAGGATAGTATCTTTTAACGGGAACTTTAGTGCTTTAGTCTGTTATTGAAAACATTGCAAAAAGAAATATATTGCAGTATATTAAATACCAGTGGCGTATTGCGGTATATTGATATCACTAGCATATTGCTTACATTAATAACAATCGCATAGAAGTAGCTACCCGATACTGATCCAGAAAAGGGATTCATCATGACAAACGTTGCAATCATAGGGACTGAAAAAAGCGGAAGGACTTCTCTTGCCGCAAACCTCGGAAAGAAAGGGACTTCTTCCGATATAGCCATGTACAATAATGACAAGGAAAGCAGGAAAATGGTTTTTGTGGATGCCCACAGCTATCCAAAAACCTTAAAATCTCTGGTTACGGCGTTGAATATTACTGACATGGTAATTCTCTGCATCCCTCCGCAGGGTCTGGATACCCATACCGGAGAATGCATTATTGCCCTTGACCTGCTCGGCTTCAAGCATGGAATTATTGCCCTGACACGATCAGACAGCATTCATATGCATGCAATAGATGAATTAAAGACAAAAATCAAAGCAATTACTACAGGCACTGTGCTTCAGGATTGGGAATGCATTTCCATTAACACTAACAAGAGCGCAAAGAATCCCTTTGAGGGAGTGGAAGAGCTCAAAGCAAGAATCAACGAAATATCGGAAAAAATAGAAGCTGAACAGGCTGAACTCAACAACCTGCCTGCAAGGATTTTCATAGACCATGCCTTCAATGTTACAGGAAAAGGCTGCGTAGTGCTCGGGATTGTCAAGCAGGGGATTTCAAAGGATAAGGATAAAACTAAAATTTTCCCTCTTGACAGGGATATCGAAATCCGTTCAATCCAGAGCCACGATGTAGATATTACAGAAGCCCCGACCGGTACAAGAGTTGGAATGCGCCTGAAAAACGTCCAGGCCAAGGATATAGAGCGGGGCTTTATCATATCAGATAAAGAAATCGTAACTACAGATTACACTCTGGAGTGTACCTTCTCAAAGTTCACGAAAAAGGTTGAGATTGGAAATGTGCTCCATCTTTTCGTGGGTCTGCAGTCCGAACCCACTCGCGTGGAAAAGATTCTCATTGACGGCCAGGAAGTAAAGGAAGTGAAACCTGGAAGTATATGTGTACTGGAACTTTCAGGCAACAAAAAAGTCGCCTACAGCAAAGAGGATCGCTTCCTGCTGGCAAATCTGGACCTTACACAACGCTTTGCAGGTTATGGTTTTGCAAAATAATGTAAGAAAGAAAAATTATCCAAAAAAGAAGTAATCATCCGGGAAAATTATCAGAAACAGTTACCAGTGAAGGAATTAGTCAAAATGTGTCAGCAGGAAAAAAACATGACCCGAGAACATGACAAAACTCTCTATGGCAGCGTCTTTCATAGAAATATCTGCTGGCAACGCTCATATGAAAGAGCAGAAGGTGAAGAAATGGTAATGGCTCTCTATGGCAGTCTCAGAAATGGACTCTATAATAGCCGACGTTTCGACCTTCCTAATAAGTCGGAATTTCTGGGAGCAACAAAAATTACTGGATATGCTCTTTACTCTCTGGGCCCATATCCTGCTGTCTACCCGGCTGATAACAGTTCTGTAATTGCAGAGGTGCGCAGGTTTTCAGGAAAGCAGCAGCTTGAGATAGCGAAATCAATTGATTATATGGAACTTTTCGGAGGGTATCACAGGGAGTATGTTGACCTTGAAATAGGAAAACAGAAGATCAGAGGCTTCATCTACGTTTATGATGAAAAGCCGGAGACTGAGATAATTGAACATGGTGATTGGGTGCATTACCTGAGGGAAAAAGATGAGGAACTTTGAGACTGCCTCTTTTTACAATTTCTTTAAAAATTCAAGACACTGAATACCCTCTTCAATTGAACTCATTTCAGTAACAAAGATTCCTTTATAATCCGAAAGCTTTTCCATAACTTGCTTCCAGTTTATCGTACCTTTTCCCAGAGGAAGATGTTCATCTTTTTTGCCCATGTTATCATGGATATGCACATGGGAAATTCGATCTCCTAGCTGGTTCAGAAACTCATCGACAAGACCTACGGTATTGGCGTGTCCTACATCGAAGGTGAAACCCACGTTGTGACTCCCAATTGAATCAAGCATTTCTTGCATTTCATCGGGGTATTTACCAAAAATTTTAGGAATGTCTGGCATATTCTCGACAGCTACAAGAATTCCAAAGTCCGCTGCAAAGTCACAAATTTCCCGAAGAGACGAAAGGTTAGTAAGGTAGGCTTCTTGCGGAACCTGCACACCATAAGGGGAAAGATAGCCAGGATGTATTACGGCAAGGTTGACGTAATTGGAAGCAAGAGTAAGGTAGTGCTTCATCTGCCTGATTACTTCTCCCCGAATTGAATCATTGAGACCTGCAAGATTCATGTCTGAAAAAGGCAAGTGCAGAGTAAGTTCAAGACCAGTTGTCTCATCAATATTTTTCAGATTCTGGATGTTCTTGCTGTTAAGGCACTGAGAACCTTCCTGTACGATTTCCCAACCGGTATACCCATAGTCTTCAAGTGTGTAAGCCCACTTGAAAGGATTTTCAACGGCTGCGCGTGATGAAAAGCTGATTCTGTGCAAATGCATGACTACAAATCATTCCTTTTCATTTATTGATATAAATTTTAGGTAGGAATTAAGATATAAATAACTGAACTTAGTTACTTAGGTTCAGTTAATTAAGCTCGGTTAATAGGCTGCTTAGTTATTAAACTCGGTTAATAGGCTTAGTTATTAAACTCGGCTAGTGGCTCAGTTATTAAACTCACTTGATAAAATACTTTTACAACACTTCAGCTTCTTTCCACGTAGTCCATTTCTACTTCAATAACAGGTTTTCCTTCTTCAGTAAGAGGCAAAAGCCATTCAAAAAGTCTTTCCATCTCTTCTGGGGAATCAGCCCTGATAAGAACTTCAATGGATCCGAGAGCTTCTTCCTGAGCAGGAATGCTGGCTATGCCGGCAAAGGCAGCCTGTTTGTTTAGTAAAAATCGAACAGAAAGTCCGTCGCTGGATAAGCCTTTATTGAAAACCTTGTTGCGGACACTATCTATTATCTCTTCTCTGCGAATGAGCCCATGAAGAGTTTGGAGAAGATCAAGACCTCCCTCTCCTGAAAGGAAAAAAGATGGAGGAATTCCTTTACCAGATTCTGTTGTCTCAATAGCCTCCTCTTTTTCGATTGACGTGTCAGTAAAAAGGGTTGAAATAGCTCTTATAACTTTTTCTGGGTCTTCAGTGGGATATACGGCTGCTGAAACCTTAACATGTATCATAAATTTACTCCATTTATTTTTAAATCTACTGTATCGGGCCTGCACTGGAATAATTATTCAAAACCTCGGCAACATCCTTCTTGAAAGTTTCTAGAGTGAAATTGTTCTCAATTTCAACATTGGAAGCTTCTATGGCTTCTCCCATGCCCCAGCCAAGTTCCCTCTCATCCCGATTGCGAAGTCCTTCTATACTGTTCATATCGTCGCTTCTGCCTCTTTTCTGGACTCTGGAAAAACGAATCTCAATAGGAGCGTAAATGGAAATCAGGACAAAACCTTTTCCGAATTCTCGCCTAAAACACTCTACTTCGGCAATTCCACGCACACCATCCACAACCACAAGTTCAGAACCCGTTTCCCTAATCTGAGCAATACAGCGTCTGGAAACTGCGTCCATACCTTCACATTTACGGAGGTCCGTTGCAACCATTCCTGTGTTGGAATCGTTGGGTTCAAGCCCGCGTTTTAATACTTCTTTTCGAATTACGTCGCCCATGTTAACAACAGGAATGCCCATCTCAGCGGCAATTCTGGCAGCCTCTGATTTTCCAGAAGCCGGCATGCCTACGAATGCTATTATTTTCATCAGAAATTACCTTTTAAACTTAAAATCATTAGACTTGAGTTATAAACGCGAGTTAAATTTAGGTCAACAAACTTAAGTCGCCTTTAGCTCAAAGCTGAGTAAATAATACTCAATAGAACTCGAATAAGCTATAGACCTTAATAAGTGAATAATAGATCGTACTTTACTTGAATATAACCTGACAAATGAAAATAATCAATCGTATTAACTAATCAATCGTATTAACTAATCAATCGTATTAACTAATCAACTGTATGTTAACTTATGAATATGATGATCCTAGTCAAACCACAGGATCATATATATTATTTCCTGAAAATTATTTCCTGAAAATTATTTCCTGAAAAGCTAAGTATCTAAAGAAATGATAAAGTTATCCTGAATAAGAAAAGGGAGAAGAGCAAAGTAAGGAAAGGAGAAGAAAGGAAAAAAGGAAGGAGAAAGAGGAAAGAAAAGAAAAAGGAAAAAAGGATAGAAAAGAAAGTAGAGAAAACAGTGATAGAGTTCAAGGGCTCTCGATTTTATGAAAACATTTTATTGAAAACTGAGGCCTTAAAGTCCACCAGGGGCTTAAGCCTATAATCCTCAAGAAGTACCTTCCGAGTATTTTCTACTGGAACGCTAAGAGAAATTTCTTTTGTCCGGCCGTAACGGCCTTTACTTACGACTACTGCATTGACTATGCCCAGCATGTCAAGTTCGGACATCAGATCAGTAACTCTGCGCTGAGTAAGGATGTCCACATCAATGTGGTGACAGAGTTGGCGGTAGACATTGTACATCTCACCGGTCGTAACATTTTTACCTTCTCTACCCCGACTTCGCAGTAATATAATACTATAGAGCACTAGCTTGGACTGTGTAGGAAGGGTCCTTACTACCTCAACTACGCGGTCAATTTCGATCTTTTCCTGAGCACGCCTGACATGTTCTTCAAGAACTTGAGGCTGGTTTTCTCTTTCTGCAATTTCTCCTGATACACGCAGGAGGTCAAGGGCGCGACGAGCATCGCCGTGTTCCTGGGCTGCAAAAGCAGCACATAAGGGGATTACCATTTCACCCAGTACGCCGTCATTGTAAGCCATTTTTGCCCTTTGCTTCAGGATATCGCTGATTTGTTCAGCGTCATAGGGTGGAAAAATTAATTCTTCTTCACCAAGAGAACTCTTGACTCTTGGATCCAGAAACTCAGTAAATTTCAGATCATTTGAAACTCCAATCATGCTGACTTTAGCTTTCCGCAGATCCGTATTAATTCTTGAGAGATTGTAGAGAACATCATCGCCTTTTTTGATCAGCTTGTCGATCTCGTCCAAAATTATGATAATAACCTGCTCTCTGGAATCAATTGCTTCTTTAAATTTCATGAAGACCTGATCAGTAGGCCATCCTGTCATAGGAACTTCTTCTTCAAAGTGTCTGGCAAGGTTTGCAAGGAGTCTGTATTGTGTATCTATAACTTCGCAATTGATATACACAACAGAGCAAAAAAGTGACTTATCTTCACTTACCCTCTCAAGTTCCTTTCCTACATACCGGGTCACCGCAGTTTTTCCTGTTCCAGTTTTACCATATATCAATACATTGGAAGGGGTCTCTCCTCTGAGTGCTGAAACTAGGATTGTTGCAAGGCTATTGATTTGCTCATTCCGGTGTAGCAAAAGGTCAGGTGTGTATGAAGGCCGAAGAACCTCTTTGTTTTTAAAAATTGATTGTCCGTCAAGTAATTTTTCGAATAAGCCGTCTAATGATTGAGCTTTTATCATGAATGACCCTCTATAAAAATTAATGATATCAAGAACGTCACAAGTTAAGACGGTTGATATGAATTCTAGAGATTTAAAATTAATATAGATGAATAATATATCCAATTAATTACCACAGTTAATAAAACATATAACTAATTTTTTCCTGGACTTCATTTCCAATTATCATAATAAGTCTTAAAATTGAAAATCTAGTTTAAAGAGTGTATTTTTTAGGGATTATATAATTTATTTTTCCAAATTTTCAGCCGCAGGAATAACCCACAGTCTTACCCGAACATTTTGTATTCTAAAAATCAGGTCTCAGAGAGTCTGATTGCTTTAAGAATTTAAGCTTTTTATGAATTAACTTATTTCATAATTTTGGGGGAAATTCTAATATTTTGGCGCCAACTGCCAGTTAATTGGATTCAAGACTTTTGAAGACATTTTTCAGCTTTTTTCAGAGTTTTTCTGAACAAATAATTTTAGTTTTATACAGTCATAATTACTGGATAAACTTCATCTTGATATAGTAATGGTTATTGAGCGAAATAATATTATAACTCCAATAATTTTATAATAATTAATAGATTCTTTAGACAATTATTTGCTGGATATTTGCACTAAAGGTAAATCCGGTCATGAAGAGAAAGTGGATAAATGATACATGTTTCTTAAAGTTAATGGATGAAAGTTGATACATGAAAATATCTTTCTGTATAACCTTCCGATAAAGTAATGTATAAGTTACCCAGGATGGAGTAATATTCAGGCCGTGATGAAACCTACATTCTGGGTCGTCTTTATCTAAAATATTATTATGATTTAATATATAAACCTGTAATTTGAGACTATATTTGCAGTAGATGCAATGGAAGTACACGGTATTAATAGTTATGGTAAAGACCCGTTTGTTTCCAGTGGAAAGGTATTTAATCTAAAGTACCCACCGAAAAAACAAACCCAGCAGACATGCCCATACGGAAAGAAAAAATTCCAAATTCCAGAACCGATAGAGGTACAATAAAAACCCTCCTTTTCGGATGGAAAAGAATCTGATTATTTTTTGCTTTATTACTAAAAATCAATGAATAAAAAATTTGATATAATTTAGATAACATCAAAATATTTTGTTGATTTATTTTGAACTCTGAACTCTATTTTTAGAAATTTTGACATTTTTGATATATATCCTGAATTTTGTTCATTTGGATTCGGTTGATTTTTATGCACAACTTCGAATATTGCATACAGATTTTCCAATATAATTCCTTTATATATTGCATAAAAATGGCACTTATGACTTTTTGTTCCTTAACCGAATCCAAATGGACTTCTACTTTAAAGTTTTGACTTATTTCTTTTATGATAGGACTTACGCGATTGAACTGAATAATCAACAGCCTCAAACCTTCAACTGTTTAAAGCATCGATTTATTAATGATGTCTATTGATCTTGATTTTGAACTTCAAGTACGTAAGTCCTATTCTGATTATGTTAGAGTTCTAATGACTAATTTTTGAATATCTAATCCCCAGATTTTTTTAAATTGTAGACAGAGTTAAAGAACTGAAAATGAAACTTAAGAGGAAAATGAAACTTAAGAGGAAAATGAAACTTAAGAGGAAAATGAAACTTAAGAGGAAAATGAAACTTAAGAGAAAAATGAAACTTAAGAGAAAAATAGGAAATGGAAGAGATTGAAATATTGGAAGAAAGTTGAAAAAAGGAAATAAAATTGTAATATTAAAAAAAGTGAGAAAATGAGAGTAATAAAGACGAAGCTTCACCATGAAGACCCCTTTAATTCCACTGGAAAGTTTAAATACCACCCGGACCCTATTGTTTCCACTGGAGGGGGTTGAGCCTCTGAAGAACAAAATAAATAAGAATTAATTT
Source organism: uncultured Methanosarcinaceae archaeon (assembly GCA_963847185.1). Lineage (GTDB taxonomy): Archaea > Halobacteriota > Methanosarcinia > Methanosarcinales > Methanosarcinaceae > Methanosarcina. Next base: position 44,107 of record CAWJYV010000007.1, read on the forward strand.
TGTTATGGAACAAAATAATGTTGTTGATTTATTTCATTAATAGTATATATACATTGTTATTAAAAAAATATAATAGGTTAAAAAGTCTGAAGTTATTGTAAAAGATTCTAAAATAGTTGTTTAAGTTTAAAGAAGACTTCTTGAGATCTTAGGCAAAAATCCTTTCAGTTAAGTCCTTCCACTCACTCCAATAGAAACAAAGGGGTCCCTCTCCACCTTAAACATCTTTAGACAAAAATAGCCTTATCATTCCTGTTTTTATTATATTTATGATATTAAATAAATCTTTCCAGATTTAAGTTGTTTATAGAAACCTGTTCTTTAATGCAATAATTATGTTGGGATTATTGACTTACTCATGAAGTATGTTTATTGGTCAGTGTTATATACTTTCGAGTGTAACTAATTTATAGATTTATTGACCAACTAATTTTTTTGTAATGTTAATTTAATGTTAATTATTCCGGACACTTCGAAAAGGTTTGGATCTTTCTGGTGTACGTGAAGTTATTTTGTATCTACATTCCATAAGTCTTTTAAACAAAACTGGTTTTACCTTATCCATATGAATTATCAGGGTCTTTCTGAGGAAGAGATATTTTCCTATCTGGAAAATGTAAAGTCAGAAGATACGGACTATTATCGGGTTTTAAGCTCAATGTGTACTCACCCCCACAGGATAGCAGTTGAAGCTCACAGACTCTTTATTGAGGCTAACCTGGGTGACCTTGGGCTCTTTGCCGGAACTCACAGGTTGGAGAGAGAGGTCATCAGAATGCTTGGGGAACTTCTTCATGCTCCGTCTGTTGAGACTCCTTCAGGAGAGTATTGTGAAAATTCAGTTTGCGGTTACCTTACGACAGGAGGTACCGAATCAAATATCCAGGCTGTCAGAGGCATGAAAAACCTTGTAACTGCAGGAAAAAATGAGTTAGGGGCAACGCCGAATATAATAATTCCCGAATCGGCTCATTTTTCCTTTGATAAAGTAGCCGATATGATGGGCATTGAAGTTAAAAGGGCTATTCTGGATTCAGAGTTTAAAGTAGATCCTAGCTCTGTCGAAAACCTAATAGACACAAATACCATAGGGCTTGTAGCTATAGCAGGAACTACGGAATTTGGCCAGATAGATCCTATCGAGGAACTCTCAAAGATTGCTCTTGAAAACGAACTTTTCTTTCACGTCGATGCAGCTTTCGGAGGCTTTGTAATTCCTTTCCTTGATAAAGCATATTCATTTGATTTCAAAATTCCAGGTGTCACTTCTATTGCAATAGATCCTCATAAGATGGGCCTTTCAACCATTCCATCAGGTGCTCTCCTGTCTAGGTCTCCTTCTTTTCTGGATTCCCTTAAAGTGAATACTCCATACCTTACCACAAAATCCCAGTTCACTCTTACAGGCACCCGGAGTGGGGCCTCAGCTGCAGCTACCTGTGCTGTTATGAAACATCTCGGCTGTGAAGGTTACACTAAAAATGTACAATACTGCATGCAGTTGACGGCAAGAATGATTGAAGAAGCTGGAAAAATAGGTTTTGAGCCTCTGATAGAGCCCGTAATGAATGTAGTCACCCTAAAAGCTCCGGATCCTGATCATATTCGAGAGCAACTCCTCAGGAGATTCGGCTGGAATGTCTCAATTACCCGTAGCCCCAGATCTCTCCGCCTTGTACTCATGCCTCACACCACGGATAAAGATATCGATGAATTCCTTCTGGATCTAAAAAAAGTAACATCAGAGCTTTAAATCCATAGCTTTTTTAATTATATTAATTCATAAAATCTAATACTTTTTCTTAGTATTTTTGTGCAATTTGTCCACTTTATATGGACTTACAAGCAGGTATCTATAGTGCTATTGCCAAATAGTAACTTGGAAAACGTTATCTTGCTGAGGAGAGCATTGTCTTGTTTCTATAGCTATTGCCAAAATAGTAACTTGGAAAACGTTATCTTGCTGGGGAGAGATATCTTACTTGGGAGCTATTATGTTTCATTATGATTATAATCACTTGCAAAATATTTATGATTATAATCACTTGCAAAATATTCTAGATTAATTTTTAAAAATAAAATTTCAGGATGAAATTCATATCCTGAATCAGTTAATATATATAATTTAACAATCCATAACTTAATAAAGATATAATAATTCAGGAACCTTAAAAGTTTGAACTTTAAAAGTTTTAATTAATGCTTTGAGTTATAATGTTTTGAATTCAGTGCTTTACTTACCAGTATCATAAAAAGAAAAAGGGGGTATTTCATTTTATGAAATCGTCATTGGAAATAGGAAGTATAATGGGTATACCTATTAAACTGCACGTAACTTTCCTTCTGATACTTCCCATGTTTGCTTATTTGTTTGCTATCAATAAGCAGCCATTTGGTTTTCTGGAAGTTGAACCACCTATGACGAGATATATGCTTTCTGTTTTGACCGCCATCCTGCTATTTGCCTCAATTCTTTTACATGAACTTGCACACTCGTATCTGGCAATGCGTTACGGGGTCAATATTGAGAGCATTACTCTCTTTCTCTTCGGAGGGGTATCTGCTATGGAAGAGATGCCTAGAGAACCCGGAGAGGAGGCAAAGATGGCTTTTGCAGGACCTTTAACAAGTCTTATTATAGGCTCTGTCTGTCTCTTCTTATACGGGAACCTTATATCCCCAAATTCTGCGCTTTCTCAAAATCCGATATACAATATCATCTGGATTCTTGGAACTATGAATATAGTTCTTGGGGTATTCAATCTGCTGCCCGCTTTTCCAATGGACGGAGGTCGTGTGCTCCGTGCCTTCTATGCAAGGAAAATGTCTTATGTGAAAGCTACTCAGAGCGCAGCCTCCGTTGGAAAGTTTTTTGCTATTCTTATGGCGATCTTTGGAATTCTTGTCGGAAATCTCTGGTTTCCTCTGATAGCTCTCTTTATCTATGTCGGAGCTTCTGAAGAGGAACGCTCAACTCAAGTCGAAGCAACTCTAGAAAATATCCTTGTCAGGGATATCATGACAAAGAATATTGCTTCTGTTCAGCCGTCTATGAGCGTTGAAGATCTGGTTCATTTTATGTTTGAGAAAAAACACATGGGTTATCCTGTAATTGAGGGAAACGCCTTAAAAGGAGTTGTAACTTTCACCGACATTGAACGTGTTCCATATCTTGATCGTCCAGTAGCTCGGGTTTCAGATATTATGACCAGAAATATCATATCCGTTCCTTCGGATGCGAAGGCGAGCGATGCTTTGAAACTAATAACGTCTAAAAATATCGGAAGGGTTATGGTTATTGATAATGGATCTCTTGTAGGAATACTTTCGAGAACAGATCTTGTACACGTCTTGAGACTCAAATCAGAATGATTTAAACTATATCAAATAACTTCAAACAATATCAAATAACTTCAAATATTTCAAAAAGATCAAAATTTCAAAAAGATCAAATAATTTTTAATGACATTAACGACTTCAAAAACCTCAACCTATTTCAAGCACTCAAATGATTTAGGGTTATTTCAAATTGGTTCTAATATAAGTTCAAGTACTATTATAGAGAAATAATAGAGAATTGGTTTGAAAATAAAGAGAATGACTTTAAAAATAAATACATTATATCACAAAGATTAGATTCAAAATAAATTATGAGGCTTAAAATATAAATATATAAATTGAAAAATTCTTAGTAGTAAAATATATATTGCTGGCAGATAATTACCACCAGATGATTATCTATAACTAAGTTCTTTTACAGTTTTTTTGTTTATGTAAAGGGCTTAATTATTCATGTAATAAAATACAATCTTTCAGTGATGTATTCTAATCCATTACTTCAAATTCGTAGTGGCAGAGAGATTAATGATGGACAAACCTGAAATTACGAATTCTCAGGACAAGGACCCTGACTACAATTTTCATAGTTCATCTCAGGAGTCAATATATTCTATGGACAAACTTGTGACCGAATCCGCAGAAAACTCTAATTCTGTAGGAAAGTCTAAACTTTCTGATTCTTCAATTAAGGTGCCAGAGGAAAACGAAGCTTCTTTTCCTGTATCCTCAGTAGATTCCAGCGCAGTTGAAGGGAAGCTTGATATAAGTTCTGAAATTATTGCAGAACCTCTTCCAGATTCAGCTTCGGAACTTTCAGTTCCTTCTTCTCAGCCTCCAGATGGGCACCAGGTTGAATACCAGCCTTCAAAAATTGTGCTTATAGGTACAGCTCATGTTTCAGAAAAGAGTGTTGCTGAAGTTAAGGCCTCTATCAGGAATCTGAAACCAGACATTGTAGCTGTCGAGCTCTGCAGGGGACGTTACGATTCCCTTAAAGGAAATGTGCAGGAAAGTCAGGTTCCAATTAAGGATATTCTCTCCGAAGGGAAAATCAACTATTACATTATTCACTGGTTACTTGCATATGTGCAGAAAAAGATCGGGGACGATATGGGTGTAAAACCAGGCGCCGAGATGCTCGCTGCAATCGAGGAAGCCGAATCCGCTGGAGCCAAAATTGCTTTAATTGATCGGGATATCCAGGTGACGCTTCAGCGCTTTTGGGGAAAGATGAAGTTCCTGGAAAAAGTAAAAATGATTGGTTCCCTTCTAGGTGGCCTCATTGGAATAGGAAAAGGAACAGAAATTGATATCGACCAAATAACGGAACATGACGTTGTAACAGCCCTTGTCAGTGAGCTCAGAGGCTTTGCCCCGACTGCAGCTGAAGTTCTTATTGATGAACGAGATGCTTATCTTGCAGGAAGCATCGTTAATGTTGCTGCAGGCGGAAATAAAACTGTTGTTGTAGTAATAGGAGCAGGACATAAACCAGGAGTAACCAATTATCTTAAAAATCCAAAGACTATCCCTCCGCTTAGTTCTCTTATGGAGATTCCAAAGAAACGCTTTGGTATTGGCAAAATTTTGGGTTTTGGTTTTGTTGGAATTGTGCTTGCATTTTTCCTGTTATTATTCCTTTCAAATGTTTCATTGAAGGTAATATTGATAGCTTTCGCATGCTGGTTCATTATCACTGGGGTCCTGAGTGCAGTCGGTACTCTGCTTGCAGGCGGTCATCCCTACTCAATTGTGACTGCTTTTTCAGTTGCCTGGTTAACAACTCTGCATCCACTCATTGCTGCAGGATGGTTTGCCGGATTAGTAGAAGCAAAGCAGCGAAATCCGACCACTGCAGACATAAAGGCCCTTGCAGGAGTAGAGACATTCAAAGATATGTTCAAAAACAAATTCATGCGGGTTCTTCTAGTCGCAAGCTTCGCAAATATCGGAAGTGCAACAGGAGCATTCATTGCAGCTTACGTCATCTGGCATCTTACTGGCATTAACCTGGTAGATGCTCTTCGCGCTGGCTTCTCCAATGCCACTGGATTATAAAAGCTTGATGAAACTTTAAAGGTTTGATCAATTTCTGGTTTGGGAACCTAAGGATTTTTTTTCTCTCTTTTCCCTTCCCTTTCTTCTCCCTCTTTTTCCCCCTTTTTCTTTTTTCCTCCCTCTTTTTCCCCTTTTCTTTTCTACCTTCTCATCTCATATTTTTTCTTTTAAGACTTAGTCTCTCAAATTGTCATCTTTACAATGGTGTTTCTCTTTCCTTTTCAAAAGAAGCTCTTTGTAGTACATTTTATCCACTGCTGGTGTAGGGTAAGATGGATGAATACAAGAATAGTTCCAGAATTATTTCATTTCTACTATCTATCCAGATCTAGATGGCTTTCTAGTTCCGTATGTATTACATATCTTCTTCTTTGGACTCCTGAAGGTATGAAGAAATTATGAATAATCTTTACTGCAATGACATAAAAACAGAACATATTATGAGATGTAAAAAGGATAGATAAGTTGGAGCATTAAAAAAATATGTTGACGAAAATGTAAAGAAGATATATTGGAATTTTAAAAAGTAGGTTGACTAATATGTAAAAGGATCTAAAAGAAGAATAACGGACTAAATAAAAAAGGAGTTATTGAGCTCAGAAGAGCTCGTGAAGTTTGAATTGATATTTTCCAAGCTTTCCGCCGTAGTTTCCTGCGGAAATTTTCTTAATTCCTGGAACTGTTACAGCAGCTTCAATTCCTGCTTTCATGGCAGCTTTTATGCTTTCTTCATCAAGCCCGTTAATAACGATCTCATAAACGGCATTGACGTCTGCCGGAATTTCAGTGTTTTCAACTTTATTCTTTATGGAAGGGCAGAATTTTTCATTTGCAGTAGCTTTCAGGAATTTGTACTTATTTGCTCCAGACTTAGAGCCACTTGCAACAATTCCACCAGGGAAGGGGGTAATTGTGCCTTTAAGTTCTCCAATTGCGTCAACTGCTACTTCAGCTGCAGTCAGGGCACTCATCTGTGAGTCCCCGAAAATGAAGAAGTTTCCACCTGCAATGCCAGCTATAGCTCCAATATTGTCTTCGGTCAGGAAGTCTCCTTCCATGATAGGGATCTTATATATCTTCCGGCCTGCAATCTGGGTTTCGGACTCCATGCCATCTGCAAAAAATTTAAGTTTAAATCCCACGTTAAACTGCTTTTCAGCTTCAGGAAGTCCATCGAAAACTGCAGTTGTAGGGGCTGTGAGGACACACTGTCCAATCCTCTCAAGCAGCTGCTCTTCCAGAGCCTCGTATTTGAAAGTACAGATCTGAATATAGACACCAGGCCTTCCATCAGGAGTTTCACTTGGACTTGCTATTCTTTCAATTCCTGCTTCTGCAGGACACATTATGACTGATGTTGCAAAGCCTGTGGCTTCAGTAGCTGCCACAAGGGCCCAGCGCTTGGTAACAGCTGTTATGAGCACTCTTGCAATTTTGATCGAAAACGCTTCTGCATATGTATCTTCAATTTCTACTCCATTGATTTCTATAAAAATCCCCTCGTTACTTGGGTTAATTGTATGATTAATTACAGTAAGTTTACGTCAGTTCAAAGATGTTCGGTTTTAATCTATTTAGACTTTTCAACCTTTTCAGAATATTTCACTTAACCAAGATATTACTCAATCTAGGTATATACTTAAAGTTTTATGTTACTTTCATTTTCTGATTTATTAATTGGATTAAATTATTGTCAATTATAATATTTATATCAAATATATAATTTTTCAGAGAAAAGATAAAAAGTCAAAATCAAATCAAGTAAGAAATCTGAACAAAGAAATCTGAACAAAGAAATCTGAACAAAGAAATCTGAACAAAGAAATCTGAACAAAGAAGCCTGAGTAGTCATTTGTTCTCAGAAATCTCTGTTCTATTCACTTCAGTTCTTAAACTTCCTGTCCTGAAGTTCCTGATCCCTTCCATGAATGTCTGTTGAATTTTCTTTTATATACAGGCGTTCTTTTGAGTTGCACGGTTTAAAAAAGCAGGCTGCGGTTCCAAGCAGTGTTTCTGCTTTTCCTATTACAAGAAAGCCCCCTTTTTCCAGAGCCTGATAAAAATTAAGTTGTAACTGTTCCTGAAATTCTTTTTTAAAATATATCATTACGTTTCGGCAGATTACGATATCAAAGTGATTTATTTCAGGGCTTGAGATCAGATCTTGATGCTTAAAATGCGTTATTTTTTTTAATTGATCAATTATCTGATATTTCTCCCCTTGCTTTAGAAAATACTGCTCTTTTGTACTCTCGTCAATGTTTTTGAGAGAACTTTCACTGTAGATCCCTTTCTTTGCTTTCTCAAGGCTCTGGAAGTCAATATCCGTACCTGTGATTATTACTCTATAATTATTGAAGTCCGTTTTTAGAACTCTATGAAGAAGAATAGCAAGGGAATAGGCTTCTTCCCCTGCTGCACAGCCAGCACTCCAGATTCGAATTGATTTTTTCAATGATTCTGACCTGTATTTGACAACAGAAGGAATAATCTCTTTTTCTATTATCCTGAAGGTTTCTGGATTTCGAAAAAATTCACTTACATTTACAGTAAGTGTTTCAACCAGGCGCCCATATTCTTCAGGGTCTTTTTTTAAAAGCTTCAGGTATGCACCGTAACTCTCGGAATTTGTAGCTCTTACACGTACGTTAACTCTGCGCCTGAAATGAGCCTCTTTATAGTATTCACAGTTAAAACCAATGTTTTCAGTGATGAATCTCTTTAACAGTCCGTATTCAGGATCTTCTTCAAGGACTCTACATGCTTCTATTTCTTCGTCTGCTTTTCTAGCAGAATCATTGCTTATCGAACTACTGTTCATCTTTTCACCAGCAGCCCTTTTCTCCATTTTTTTTATTTTCTTTTTATTTTTATTTTATTTTTATTTTATTTTTATTTTATTTTTATTTTTGTTTTCTATAGCCTCTTAATGGTATTAGGTGAGGGAATTAATATCAATTATTAAGATCACATCTCCATCTCCCAGAATTGTTGCTCCTGTAAAACCTCTTGTATTTTCAAGGAGTCTACTTTTAAAATTTTTCCCAATTATTTCCTGCTTTCCAAGTAATTTATCGACAATGATTCCAATTTCTTGGTCGAATTTTTCTACTATGACTACGGAAATATTTTCGTCTTTCTGAGCAGATTCCTGAACCGTTAGTTGAAATATTTTTTGTAAATTAAGGAGCTGGAGAGCTTTATTATTTATAAAAATAACCTCTTTTCCTTTGACATTTCTGATTTCTCTTGCCTGGATTTCTATGTTTTTTACTATATTTGCGAACGGAATAGCATATCTTTCCCCCCTACTTGTATCAGCATAGCCTGATAAAGGGTAACGGTTAAAGGTAATTTCAATTCGAAACTGGACCCAAAGCCTGGTTTTGACTCGACTTTTACCGATCCTCCAAGGCATTCAATCCGGTTTTTCACAATATCCATTCCCATTCCCCTTCCTGAAATATCGGTAACTCTGCTGGCAGTACTGAAGCAGGGAGTAAAGATTAATTGCATTATTTCTTTTTCATGTAGCAGTTCAGTCTCTTCTTTCGAAATCAGTCCTTTTTCTAATGCAGCCTTCAGAATTTCTTCTGTGTCTATTCCACGGCCATCGTCCTCAATTTTAATTAGAACGAAGTTTTCCTGTCTTAAAGCAGTAACAACTATTGTACCTGTCTCTTTTTTTCCGAGTTCTTTACGCTTCTCGGGAAGTTCGATTCCGTGGTCAACTGCATTTCTCAAAAGATGCACCAAAGAACCTCCTATCTCTTCCAGAATGGTCTTATCGAGCTTAATCTCTTCTCCTTTGATCATGAAATCAATTTTCTTATTTTGTGCTCTAGCAAGATTTCTTATCATTCTGGGGTAGACATGGGTAATCTTGTCAAGGGGTATCATCCTTGCCTCTATTACCTCTTCCTGGAGTTTTCTCGTTAGCTTACATGATTCGGAAAGTGCAAATTCAAGTTCATTAGACTTCAGATTCCCTATAAGTTCATTTATTCTGCTCATATTAATTACGAGCTCACCCACAAGATTCATCATCTCATTAAGCTGCTCTGTGCTGATTCTTAAACTCTGGATATCATTTACTTTGAATTTTGATTTCGGAGAAGTATTTAGAGTAGCATCGTGCACATATTCTGGAGTTCTTACGATCTTTTCAGCTTCTTTATCGTTTTCTGAAATTTTTTCTTCTTGATAACTTTTTTCTTGATAACTTTTTTCTTGATAACTTTTTTCTTGACAATCTTTTACAACTACAGTTAGGGAATCATTCTCTTTTTTTTGAGAAAAGGCTTCTCTAGGAAGATCACTTAAATCTTTTGAAGCTTTCAATAATTCACAGGGCTCAAGATAGGGCTCAAATGAGCCATTGGTATTTTTTTTTCCTTCTTTGAGTTCATTTCCTTTATTACTGCATGCCTTTTCTACAAGTTCCTCAAGGGTATCCAGACATTTAAAAAAGATGTCAAATAAGGGAGGATTGAGCATTAGTTCTTTAGTGCGAAGGCTGTCTATCAGATTTTCCATTTCGTGGGTATACTTAACGATCTCTCCGAACCCCATCGTTGAAGCCATGCCTTTGAATGTATGGACTGCACGAAACATCGTGTTTATTTGTTCTATATTTCCAGGATCTTTCTCGAGCGCTAACAGGGAATCGTTTAATTCTATAATGTATTTTTCAGACTCTGTCTTGAAAATACCTGTATACTTCGACATATCCATAGTTTTCCCTGCCTTTTTTATTGAAAAACCAGTATTCTATTTTTATGCTTCGCCATTTCATGCATGTTCTGGCTGAAGATTCCTATTGTCTTCTGGGGTACGTTCACTGCTCTATATTCAAAAGCTGTAGATGTAATTTCTCCCGCTATCTTTCCAAGAGCCTAATCAGTACCAAGAAGCCGGATGTTCCTGTATAATGTGGGAGAGAGTCCTAAGGTTAAGGACAGGCATTAAATTCCAGAAGAAAAACGTTTGGCACTAATTTTCTTATTTTTTCGAGGCTACCCTTTCATTTACTGCCGTCTCATGAGCCTGAGATTTGGGTTTTTGCTCAGAGTTGCTCAGGGTATTGGAAAGAAGCTTGAGAGTTAAAGCAGAATTATCTATTATGTGCAAGTAGTCTCTGAGCATCATGAGTGCAGATAGCCTCTGAGCATCTTTAATTTGGCTCAGCAATCTTCTTTATTACATCTAGCATCCCATCAGGTTCAAAAGGTTTTACTATAAAACCCATGGCACCTATTTTCATTGACTCCGTTATTACGGCCTGCTGTCCTAGAGAAGAGCACATAACAACTTTTGCTCCCGGATCCATAATAAGAATTTTTTTCAATGTCTCCCTTCCATCCATATCCGGCATAATTATGTCCATTAATACCAGGTCCGGCTTTACTTCCAGATATGTTTGAATCGCCTCTTCCCCATCTACCACTTCAGCAACTACTTCATGCCCGTGAATTAAAAGAATATCCTTAATTATCATTCGCATAAACTCGGCATCTTCTACGATCATAACTCTGGCCATGTGTTTCCCTTCTCTTATATTTGGTAAGTTACGTACAGATTATCTTTCATGCTCCTATCTTTCTGAATATTCCAAATCTAATCTGTGTCCTTTGCCGAACTGTGCCTTTTGCCTATGTGTTTGATAAATTAATATAAAGTGATATATATCTAAAAAATATTTGCCAATTTAATAAATTAAATATCTGTTTAGTGGCCAGTATTCTTTTAATAAACTGATATTTTAAATTGCAGAATATTAGCCTAAAGAATTCGAATAAAATATATCAGGTTAACAAATATAGCCAACTTAAGTTTTCTTGTTTAATACAGGCTTATCTCAACTATATGGAAAAATTATATGCGAAACATGCTATATTAAACTTTTTAAATTATCTTGAGCAAATTATGTAGTTTTAGATTTATTTAAAAGTTATGAATTATTTGTAGTTAACGAACTGTTACTAAAAATTGTTGATTTGATCTTTTTTCAGCTTATTTCTTATTTGTTTTCATACTTACAAATTAGAAATTGAACGATTGATAATATCTCCTTTGGGTTTAGTCTGAAAGTCTAAATTTAAATATATTCTTTGGAACAATAATGCACAAGTATTATTAACTTAATTTATTTATGGGTATATATTTAAAACTTAATTTATATAATTAACAAATAAGTTTATATGCTCCTGAACTTTAGACTTAACGTAGTAAGTTCGGTAATTTATTTCAGTGGAGTCAGTCACTTGTTTGCAAACAAATCTGAAAAGTAATCGGTTTTTGATTTTTAAATAAGGTTACATTTAGCTAAAAAATAGCCAAATAGTAGGTAGTTAAGTAGCTAAGTGATTGGATAGTAGGTGGTTAAGTAGCTAAAAGTGGATATTAAGTAGTAAGTAGCTAAGTAATAAAGTGGTCAAGTAGCTAAAAGTGGTCAAGTAGCTAAAAGTGGTCAAGTAGCATTAGGTAGAAAGTGATGGAGCAGTTAGCAGGGTTGTGGATCTGGAGTATATATAAAATATATTTATGAAGTTTTACTAAGCTTTGATTTCATTTTTCAGCACAAATTCACTCTTTAACGACCCTATGAAAGACTCCTTATAGAGATTTTCAATCCACTCACAGGAGTTGATTTAAGTGCCTGAAATTCTGATTGTTGAAGACAATTTACTTAATCTTGTTGTTGAAGTAGATTTGCTTAAATCTTTTGGGTATGAACCGAAAAAAGCAAAAGATGGCTTTGAAGCTCTCGAAGTCCTGAATGAAATGAAGATTGATCTTATATTGCTTGATATGGAACTTCCGAAGATGCACGGGCTTGAACTACTTCAGAGAATTAAACTTAATCCTGAGACCAAGAATATAAGAGTAGTTGCTGTTACGGGATATTGTGATCTCGAAAGTGAGCAAAAGTTCCTTGAAGCTGGTTGTCACGCTGTTCTTGCCAAACCCATAAATTTTGGTAACTTCAAATCACAGCTCGAAGAATTTCTCACATGATGTGCCTTTTTATTGGATTCATAGGAGTAATCTCTGATGAATTCCTGCATGAATACTGGTGTTTCTGATTCATACTTTTCAGATTAATCAGAAAATTCATTAACGCCGTTGGTAGGTTAAATATTCAGTTGCAGATATGCCGTTGGTAGGTTAAATATTCAGTTGCAGATAGGAAATTGTAAGGTTGAGAACTTGGGGGCCCAGGTGGAAAGATGTACAAAAAAGCAAAAATAGGGCATGTAGTGATAGGTTTTGCTCTTCTTCTAATTTTGATTTTCTTTGTTGGGTATACAGGTTATCAAGGTATGAACGAAGTTGAAAAAAAGAGCCGAGCCATTCAAAACATGACCTTTATCGTGAATAATATGCAAGGGGCCCTGGAAGCCGAAGAAAGCTATGTTATTCATGGTGATCCCGTTTACAGGCAGGATGTTTATTACCATCTTAACCTGGTGCCCACACAGGCAGCAATCTCCAGGGAAATATATCTTGGATATCTTGATCCTGTGAATCAAAATCGAATGGATTCTGTTCTGGCAAATTCCAGCGACTTTAAGAAAGCTTTTGACAGGTTTGTTGAAGCGGACAATGAAGAGATAGCCGTGAGAGCGGAGCTGGTCTCCAATGGCGAGCTTTTGTTGCAGAAAGCTGATGAGATCTATCAAGATCAGATGATTCAATACCAGCAGTATGTGAGAAACGATTCTTCCAGTGAAGTCCTCCAGACAAAATTATCCTATGCTCAGGAAGCCCAGAAAATCAGCATACTTGGTATGGAAGCTCGAAATGAGTATCAGAACTATATAATCACTCCCGAAAATCAGTCTGCAAAAAATTTTGAACGACTTATGGGAGAGATAATTAAAGTTACTGAAAACCTGGATGAGCAATTGGTAAAACCTGAGAATCTTGAACGGGGAAACAGTATACTTTCCAGTTCTAAGAAAATCCAGACTGATTTTGATCGTCTGAAAACTCTTAAAGAGAAAAAAGCCGTTGAAGCTAGTAACATGGCAACTATAGCGGCACATGTTGGAGAAGCTGCTACTGATGCCAGTATTGATCAAAAAGAGAAACTTAACGACCTTATTGTGAGTTCTATAAACAAGACCCTTCTTGTAACTTTTCTTTCGATACTTATAGGAGCTTTACTTGTTTTTGTAATTCTGAACGTTTACAGAAAACCTATCTATGAATTGCTTGAAGCGTCCGACAAAATATCTGCGGGCGATCTCAGTGTTAAGATTAAGGGAAGTTCGAGGAGTGAAATTTCTCAACTCTCGGAAGCTTTTAAATCAATGGTTGAGAACCTTCGAAGCTTAATTAAAGAAATCCAGGAAAGTTCATTTCGCCTTTCTATACTTTCGGAAGAAATGTCTGCCTCTTCTGAGGAAATGGCCTATGCTTCCAAAAAAATTTCCGATACTGCAGCAGAAATCTCAAATGGAACAGAATTACAGAGCTCAAAGATAATGGATATAACTCATGCAATGCAGGACATGACCCATAACATCCAGGAAATTGCGGATAATACCCAAAAAGTTTCTAAAAACACTAATCTTGTCAATCATACTATTGGGAATATTGGAGATACTTCAAGAGAAGTCCTGCTAAAGATGGACCTTATTCGTTCCTCTGTTGACGGGACCGAGGAAGTGATCAGGGCTCTGGACTCCAAGTCTCAACAAATCAATGAGATTGTCATTCTTATTACCAGAGTTGCAGACCAGACAAATATGTTAGCTCTGAACGCTGCAATTGAGGCTGCACGGGCTGGCGAAAACGGCAGAGGTTTCTCTGTCGTGGCCGATGAAGTCCGCAAACTTTCTGATGAGTCAGGTCGAGCTGCAAAGGATATTTCGAAATTAATCGATGAGATCAGAAGTAGTATAAGTAATACTGTGGAAAGTATACAGGTAAGTAAAAAAGATGTGCAGGTTGGTACATTCGCTGTTAAAGGGGCAGTTGAAATGGTTGCAGGGATTGTTTTTACAATCCATGAGATAACTAATATGATAGAAGATGTTGCAGCTGCTACAGAGGAACAGTCAGCATCTATTGAAGAAATTACCTCTACTTTAGAAGATATTTCCTCAATATCAGAACAATCTGCTGCAGGAACTCAGGAAACTGCTGCTGCTCTTGAGGAACAGAGTGTTTCAATGTCAGAGCTTGCCAGTATGGCCAGCGATCTTGCCCTTCTTGGAGAAAAGATGAGAAAAGCTACTGAAAAATTCAGGCTTGACAATTTAAAAGAAAAACCGGAAAATATAGCCAGTTAAGTGTTTGACTGGTTTTGAGGCATTTTAATGTCCGAAGAAACATCCACGGAGGATTCAAAATTCTCAGAAGGGAGCCTTCATTCAGAAGAAAGCCTCCAATTAGTAATCTTTGAGCTTTCAGGCGAAGAATTCGGAATCGAAATTATGCAGGTTTCCGAAATTATTCCGGCTTCGAAAATTACACGCATCCCTCGGGCTCCTGAATGTGTAAAAGGAATCATTAACCTGCGAGGAAAAATTATTGTTGTGCTGGATCTGAACAATCGCCTCGGTTTCAGTTCTAAGGAATCAGACAATCTTTCAAAAACCATTATAGTGGAATTCAAGGGAACAATGATCGGAATGCCTGTAAACTCTGTAAGTGAAATCGTGAGGTTGCCTCTTTCTTCTATTGAACCAACTCCTGAAATGGTTAAATCGAAAATTAATGCAGAATATTTAATGGGAATTGGGAAAGCGGAAAACAGGCCTCTTATTCTCCTGAATCTTGCCAGGGTGCTTGGAGAAGAAGAAATTGACTAACTCAATTAGTTACTGTTACTTTAAGAGAATATTTAATAATTTGTGGACAAATTCATAAAGTATACATTCTCACCACATCTTCCTTTTTGCCCTTCTTTACATCCTTCCCATCACCATTACGTGTGGAAGTATTATTGAATTTTTACTCTGGTGTCGCATCAATAATCAAGGATTGAAAAATTCTAAATGATTGTAATCGAATTTATACGACATTTTAGCGCTGACGTGCCACTAGGGAACTGGAGAAATGTTTCTGAAAGTTTCTGATATAGTGTTTTTACCGGAAATCCTTTACTTGCCCTGAATTTACTTGGTTTTTTCTTTTCTGTCATAATGTGCTATATTCTTGTCTATGTCGTCTTCGTTCCAATAGCCAGAGAGTTAGTTGCCAGACTCGATAACCCCTCCATTTCCACTGCAACTATTCTGTCGCTTGGTGTTGTTGTCTCATTTTGTCTTTTACATCGTTCACAAGCTATAACTTCGATAGCACAAAGGCTTTTAGTTAATGTTGAAAGGCTTTTCATTCTAGATTTTTTATTGCAGTACTATTTCCACTCCAGGTTACTTTATGCCAGAAGCTTAGGAAAAGCTAAAACTCCAAAAGCAACCAATGTTAGAGAAAGAATTGCAGAAAAACAAATGAATGTTGAAATTCAGAAAAATGGTATTGAAACTTATAAAAGAAATGTCAGAAAACCTTTAATGATTGAAGCATATTACCTTTTTTTCCCTTGATACTTACCCGTTGCTGCGGCCCTTCAAACTGTACAGGGATCAGGAGGTGTGACATACCTAATTTTTTACCATTTGCCAATCTTTTGATATGATGCAATCTTCATCTCATAAGTTGGTATATGGCAAATAATAAATAAGAGTTTTTTATATTTCTCTCTATGAATGAGCAGAATTATCCTGAGTTCACAGGCCTTGAACTCTCTCCGAGAAAGGTAGATTACCTTAAGTTCATTCTTGAAAAAGGAGGTACTGTAAAAACCACGGAAATCTCTTCCGTCCTGCAGGTAGATCCTTCTACTACAAGTAAAACTTTAAACGAACTCGCAGCAGTCGGGTACCTGAATCATGTCCCTTATAGAGGTGTGCATTTGACAGAAATGGGTCAGGCTTATGCTGAATTTCTTGTCCGAAGACACAGGATTATAAGTCTTCTCTTAACTCACTACGGGCTTTCGTCAGAGGAAGCATGTGATGAAGTTTCACGTTTTGAGGCTTTTATTTCCAGAGACGCTGTAAATAAAATCTGTAAATCAATGGGTCATCCAATGTTTGGCGTATGCGGTGAAATAAATCATGAGAAGTGTCTCCATGAGGAACATCACCATTGAGTATAGGCATAAATCCTGCATCATTAATCAAGCATCAGATATGTCTTTGAGTTGAGAGTTTAGAGACGCGTTATTAGATATAAGAGAGATATTATAATACAAATTTGGATATATGCCAAAAATTTTTCTGAATAATTTGAATTTTTGGGTGAACTCCAAATATTTCATTATAATCTTTTTATATTTTTCATTTCAGGACCTTTCTGAAATGAAAATTAGAAATCAATGTAGCAAAAACGGACACAATGTGGCAATGAAGTAAAAATGAGAGTGAAGAGAAAGGGATCTTAATTATGAAACTGAAGATTATACCTTTATTAGTGCTTTTGGCTATAGGACTGAGCCTTTTTGTCAGCGGCTGTGCAGACTCAGGTAATTCTCAGGTTAATGAAAGTAAAGAACAGAAAGTTGAAACTTCGCCAGTAGCAGGCGACCGAATAATAGTAGCCGTAAGTGTTCTTCCCCAGGCTGAGTTTGTTGAAAAAGTTGGGGGAGACAGAGTAAAAACTGCGGTTGTAATTCCTCCAGGAGCAGATCCTCATACATATGAGTCTTCTCCAAAGGAAATCGAAGAAATCAGCAAAGCAAGCATGTTTGTCACAGTCGGCGTTGGCATGCCCTTCGAAGAGGTTTGGATCGACAGGTTCGAAGCTATCAACAGTCGAACTCTAATAGTAAATTCTTCTGATGGAATCGGACTTAAAGAGCTTGGAACTGAGCATGTAAATGAAAGTGCTGAAAGTCACGAAGCTAAAAGTGAGGAAGGCCATGAAGAACTGGACCCACACATCTGGACATCTCCTGCAAATTCAAAAATAATGGTTGAAAATATTTATAAAGGACTTGTGGAAATCGATCCCGGGAACGAAACTTACTATGCTCAGAACAGGGATGCTTACCTGAAAGAACTGGATGCTCTGGATGCAAGGATAAGGGAAAAGCTCGAAGGGAAAAAGGAAAGAAATTTCATGGTTTATCATCCTTCGTGGGGCTATTTTGCAGCTGACTACAATCTTACCATGATTCCGGTTGAAATTGAAGGAAAAGAACCGAGTGCTCAGGACCTGGCTGAACTTGTAGACCTTGCAAAAGAAGAACATGTTAAAGTGATTTTTGTTCAGGCCCAGTTCAATACCCGGAGTGCTGAAGCTATAGCTGATGAGATCGGTGGTGGGGTCATAGCAGTTGATCCTCTTGCAAAGAACTATATTTCAAATATGGATAACGTATCCGATATTTTTGCCAAGAATCTTGTGTAAAATTAATGTTTGGGTTCTATATCTAAATATAAAAACAACATAATTCGGGGTAAAATAAAAACGCTAGTTTGAAGGGAAGGTAATGGAGAAGGTTATAGAGCTAGAGGATGTCTGGGTTCGCTATGGAAACCAGATAATCCTTGAAGCCGTGAATCTTGATTTAAAAGAGCCCAATGGGCTGCTCGGAATTATTGGACCTAACGGTGGAGGAAAAACTACATTTCTCAAAGTTCTACTTGGGCTTTTGAAGCCTTATAGGGGTAGTGTGAAGCTCTTTGGGAAATCTCCAGAAAAAAGTAGGGATCTTGTGGGGTATGTTCCTCAGTACAGAGGTTTTGATTTTGATTTTCCTATCAGTGTCTGGGAAGTGGTTTTGACAGGCAGGATAAGCCATACTGGTTTTCTGAGAAGATATGGAGAGGAAGACAGAAAAGCGGCTGAAGAGGCTCTGAAAACTGTGGAGATGTTCCAGTATAAGGACCGACAAATTGGTCAGTTATCTGGTGGGCAGCGTCAGAGAGTCTTTATTGCCCGAGCTCTTGCTACAAATCCCAAACTTTTACTTCTGGACGAACCGAATTCCGGGCTTGACCCTCACATGCAGGATGAACTTTATCGCCTTCTGGACAGGCTCAAGCAGAAAATGGCAGTTATCATGGTTACCCATGACCTTAGTGCAGTCTCTGTTTATGTCGACAGGATAGCCTGCCTGAATCGCACTCTTCATTATCATAACTCTAGGGAAATTCCTGTTGAAGATCTGGAAGCTACCTACCAGTGTCCTATCGAACTAATTGCTCATGGAGTGCCGCACAGGGTGCTGGAAATGCACAAGAGGAGTTCCTGAAGCTCAGGATTTGTTCAAAAATAGACTGACGGAGAAATAAAATGTTTGATCTTTTGCATTATAGCTTTATCCAGAACGCCCTTGCTGCCGCAATCCTTGCAAGTATAGCCTGCGGGATAATGGGCGTCTATGTTGTCGTCAAAAAAATTGTCTCAATCACCGGTGGGATAGCCCATGCCTCTTTTGGAGGTGTCGGCTTGGGTTATTTCCTTGGCATCAATCCTATGCTTGGAGTTCTTCCTTTCAGCCTGATTTCGGCTTTAGTAATGGGGACAGTGGGCAGGAAATCTAAAATTCCAGAGGATAGTGCAATAGGTATACTCTGGTCTCTTGGAATGGCTCTTGGGGTCATTTTTGTCTATCTGACTCCTGGGTACGCACCTGATCTTATGACTTATCTTTTTGGAAATATACTAACTGTTCCTCGTTTTGATATTTATTTGATGTTGGCTCTTGACATAGTTATTGTAGGTTCAGTTTATTTGCTCTATAAAGAATTCCTTGCTCTCTGTTTTGACGAAGAGTTTACAACTGTTCAGGGCCTTCCTGCAGAGAAACTTTACCTTTTCCTTCTGTGTATTATTGCCCTGACAATTGTAGTCCTTATTAAAGTTGTAGGCATCATTCTGGTTATCGCTCTTCTTACCATTCCTGCTTGCCTGAGCCGCAAATTTACACACAATCTGAAGCAGATGATGTTAATTTCTATAGCCTTCGGAACTGTGATCAGTATCACTGGAATAGGCCTTTCATATGTTCTGGATGTCCCATCTGGTGCAACTATCATTCTTGTGTTAAGCTTTGTGTATGGGTTTGCGTCCGTAGGGATGGAAATGCTTGAAGGTAGAAAAGTTTCTGGGAACTTAAAAGAATTAGGAAATTTAAAGGAGTAATGGAATTTAAAAGATTCCTTAACTCTATTTTTTAACTAATCTCTTGAGTCATTATTTTTGTTATGCACACATCTTTTCCGTGCTAATTTCTAGCGGATTCAAGAATCAATAGCTATCAGAACTTAATTATATAATGTCACAAGCTCAGGTATATATTCTAGTACCTGTAGTATATTATCTATTTAAATGGGGATTTTTAAACGCATGGTAAAAAATTCTCATATAATTATATTTATATTGTTTTATTAAGACATAATTTTATATATAGTGAGATGCAAGAGCCTAAAAGTTTAATCAAATTTATTTTATAGAACTCCAGGATTAGGACTTCAAAGCTGGATTCATAATGGAAAAACGGACTAGAGCATTGAAACTTATGCTACGACCGCTTCGAGTGGGGAAGCGATGGGCGCAACAATAGTAAGCTCAATTGACATACCTACTTACAGCCACCCTATCAAAGTAAGTAAGCATGTAAAAAAGCCACATCATATCAAATGATTGAATCCGTATATAATGCGGAAACCACCAGCCATTAACTGAAAACAAACCGCCTTACCAGGGTGATAAAATGGACCATGATACAACCCGGGATCAGAATATAGAGGAAAATGAAACTTTCGATGGAGAATGCCTCGGTCTTCCGGATATACCTCTTCCGGAAACAGATAACGTTTTATACTCAATTCTGAACTCTTTAAACCAGAACATCGCAGACTTTTATACGTTTGTGAAATTCAACAGTTATCTATCTGAGGACCACCTGAATGTTGAACTCCTTAAGAGGAGTATGGGCATTCACAGGGACTTTACAGCTCTGTTCCTGCACACTAAAGAAGAACTGGTATTCACCTACCCCGAATTTATAGAGAAGACTGAAAAAGTATTGTTCAAAGGGGACGTTGGTACCAGCTGTATGAAATACACCCACAAACTGTGCAGAGTAATAAGTGACTACAAAATAGCCTTGCACAGAGAAGGGTATTTGCCAGACCTGAGGAGACAATTACCGCTGGTTGAAATGTAATAATCTCAGGTAACTCATTTTTATAAAATTCTTTTTTAAACCAAAAGAGCAAATTTCAGCTCAGTTTCCATAAACATCAGGCTTTAAGTTTAACGAAAGAAAATTAGTTTCTCCTCTATTTTGAAGCCCACTCTTTTCATAATTTTCAGTACTTCTGGAATCATATATTTTATTTTCAGTACATCCGTAGTCTTATATTTATGAAGAGTTATTTGGCATGCAAGGCATCTGTGAAAAAAACGGTGTCTCAAAAAACGGTAACTTGAAAAACGGTAACTTAAAAAACGGTTTCTTGAAAAACGGTAACTTAAAAAACGGTTTCTTGAAAAACGGTAACTTAAAAAAGTCGGTTTCTTGAAAAACGGTAACTTAAAAAACGGTTTCTTGAAAAACGGTAACTTAAAAAACGGTTTCTTGAAAAACGGCATTTACAAAAACAGATGCCTTCTCACTGATTTGCGAATTTTTTATGTTTAGTTAGGGTTTCAGGAGTTTATACTTTCTTGTTTTTCAGCGGTTTAATGCCCTCTAGCAAAATTTCATTTCAAAATAGTGCTTTTACTGGGATCTATACTAATTTTGGCATTGTTAACTAAATATAGTTAACTCATTATTTCTGTATTTCATTAAGAGAAGAACTGAGTACTTTAGCATTTCAAGACTCTTAGTATAACACTTTGTCTTTCTTCTCAATCTTGCCAGAAAGTGCCTAAGTATGCTGTTATATCCTTCAACAGTATACGTTTCTGCTTTGGATTGAGTATGAATTTTATCTGGAACGAACTCTGCATATGCCCTCCAGTGATCAGTCATCACTTTTTCAATCTTTTTTTCCTTTAATTTTTCCCAGAGTTTTTGTCCAGTTTCTGTTCCTCTGCTGCCAAAAGAGCAGTTGATGAACTTTTTCCCAAATCTATCAACAGCAATCCAGATCCAGCAATATTTTTTTTGTTACCGATGTAAGTGTGCATCTCATCCATTTCAACAATAGATATCTCATTTTCGCTTTTTAGTTCCTCTAGCTCCTGACCAAATTTCTTTATCCATTTTTGGACGGAAACATGACTTACTCCCAAAAAACGCCCTATTGACCGAAATCCTAATCCTTCAAGATAGAGTTGTAAAGCCTGTCTCTTAACAGATGCGGAACTAGCAGTTGATTTTAGCTCTACTGAATAATTATATCCACAATCAGAGCATTTGTAGCGTTGACGGCCATTAACTTTACCATTCTTATTATGATCGAGACTCTTACATCTTGGGCAGTTCATCAAGAGATATAAGTTCTCATAATATATATCAGTATTTAGATACCAATGCCTAATTTTTATGTTCCTTCTCTAAAGCCAGTTACGCTACATAAAAAATTGCTTTTAAAGATTACAATACAAGTCTTATGACTCTGTCCCAAAATCTAGCGATGAACGTAAAATTGAAAATCACTAGATTTTGTAAATGGCTATAATCCTTTGAACGTAACCTATTGATTGATGCTGGAAGGTCTTGAATATTGAGTTTGATTGAAGCCTGAATTCTTCTTCGAAACTCGATATTTCAATCAAAAAATGCAAAAATCACTAGATTTTGGAACTGAGTCAGTCTTATTCCATTTGGATTCTATTAAGGAACAAAACATCAAAAATACTATTTTTATGCACATCTAAGAGAATTCTTTTGGAAGAGCATTATATGTGGCATTCAAAGTTGTGCATAAATTAGTTAATTGAATTCAACTAAGTCTCTTCTTCTTTTAAACCATTTATCAAAATTTGAGTTTCTTTCAGAATTCTCTGGGGTGAAAAAAATATGGTCTATAGGGTTGCAACTAAAGAACTCAGAATATAAAAATAAAAATAGAAGAAAAAAGTTGAACTTCAGTTTTTACTGAAGCCCATAGTGCTTTATATTCCAGTCCGCCATGGCCTGGATCTTCTTGATTTCTTCGTCTCCACCTTCCATGGTGAAGAGGTGTTTGAAGCGTTTTTGAGCTTTGAGGTATTCCTCGACCGGTCTTGGATCCTTCACCTTTCTGACCTGGGTGATCTCTCCGTTTTCCATCTCATACATTGGCCAGAGACAGGTTTCAACTGCCAGTTTGGCAATCTCCAGAGTCTTTGAGGTGTCAAAGCCCCAGCCTGTAGTACAGGGGGCGTGTGCATGGATGTATGTCGGACCCACAACATCAGCGGCTTTCTTGACTTTGCGCATCATGTCCCTTGGGTAACCTATTGAGGTTGTAGCCACGTAGGGAGAACCATGGGCTGCCATAATTGCAGGCATGTCCTTTTTAGGGCGCGGGTTTCCAAAGGAGACTTTTCCGGCTGGACTTGTTGTGGTACTGGCATCGAAAGGAGTTCCACTGCTGCGCTGAATTCCTGTGTTCATGTAGGCTTCGTTGTCCATACAGATATAGGTAAAGTCGTGGCCACGCTCAAAAGCACCTGAGAGGGCACCGATTCCTATATCCATTGTAGAGCCGTCGCCTCCAATTGATATGACTTTTGTGTCATTCTTTTTCCCTAGAGCTTTTAAAGCAGCTTCCACACCTGAAGCCACTGCGCCTGCGTTTTCAAAAAGGGAGTGGATCCATGGAACCTGCCAGGAGGAATTCGGGAAAGGAGTGGTCATTACTTCAAGGCAGCCTGTAGGATTAACTACGATACAGTTGGGGCCTACGCCCATAAGTGTGAATTTTGCGGCAAAGGCATCACAGCAGCCTGCACAGCCGCTGTGTCCAGAGGCAAGGTATGTTTTAGGTGCAGTTTTGCTCATAGCAAATCCTCCTTGAGGTCCAGGAACTGACTTTCAACGGCAATTCCGGACTTTGCAGCTTTTTTGGTTTCTTCAATAACCTTTACAATGTTTTCTGCGCGAATGTCACGACCTCCGTGACCCACGGTGTAACCCATCAAAGGCACGCGGATTTTACTGTTATAGAGACAGGCCTTGGTTTCGGTGAAGAGAGCCCCTTCATTTGTGCCTATGGAGATGTTTTTGTCAAGTACGACAACAGCGTGTGCGTTCTTAACGGCCTCTTTAACCTGCTCCTTTGGGAAAGGTCTGAAGGATCTAACCTTTAAGACGCCGATCTTTTCTCCTTTTGCTCTGTACTCATCCACAACATCTTTAACAGTTCCGAGAATAGAGCCCATAGACATGACAATGATTTCAGCATCATCAAGCATGTATCCGTCAATAAGTCCTCCATGGAACCTGCCAAAGACTTCCTCGAACTCTTTTGCGACAGCTTCGATCTTCGGAAGAGCTTTCTGCATTGCCTGTTCCTGGAGATACCTGAACTCTTCGTAAGTGTCAGGGGTTGCAAATGCTCCAAAAGTCTTTGGATTTTCAGGGTCAAGTATATTCTCGGGCTGGAAGGCTGGAAGGAAATCATCGGTCAGTTCCTGTTCAAGCAGAACAACAGGCTCGTAAACGTGAGACAGGATGAAACCGTCCATGCAGACCATACCTGGTAGCATGATTTCATGGTCTTCAGCAATCTTGTAGAGCTGGGGCAGGGTATCAGATGCTTCCTGAACATCTTCCACATAGAGCTGAATCCAGCCTGTGTCTCTCTGGGCAATTGAGTCCTGATGGTCGTTCCATATATTGATTGGAGCGCCGACTGCCCTATTTGCTACTGTCATTATAATCGGAAGCCTCATGCCTGAAGTGTTAAAAAGAGCCTCATGCATAAGCAGAAGTCCCTGTGAAGTAGTGGCTGAATAAGTTCTTGCGCCTACTGCAGATGCTCCTATTAGAGCAGAGATTGCCGAGAACTCTGATTCCACATTGATGTACTCACAGTTGGGGATTTCCCCGTCTGCCATGAACTGAGAAAGGTCTTCAACGATATGGGTCTGGGGGGTAATAGGATAGGCTGAGATTACGTTTGGACGGCAGATTTTTGCGGAATGAGCTACAGCATAGGAACCTTCCACTACCACCATTTTTCTCTTATATGCCGGATCAATCATTATTTCTCCTCCAGAATCATTTCAATTGCATCCGCAGGACATTCATTTGCACAGATGCCGCAACCTTTGCAGTAATCATAATCATATTCAAAAAAGCCGTCTTCCCTTGGTTTGACAGACATGTCAGGGCATACAATCTCGCAGATTCCACACTTGGTACATTTTTCATAAATATAAACAGGGCGGAAGTTTCTCCAGCCTCCGGTTTTGTTTTTAAGGGTTGAACCAGGCTTACAGGTTCTGCAATGTGTGATGTCCAAACTCATGCTCCTTCCCCCCTTATAAGCTCATAGGCTTTCTGAATCGCTTTTGCGTTCTTTTCTCCAACCTTTCCTGGAAAACGAGCTTTTATAGCATTCTGGATGGATTCCACATTTATTTCTCCGGTTGCACCTGCAAAAGCTCCAAGGAGGACAGTGTTTACAATGGGGAGACCAATGATATCCATTGCCACTTTTGTAGCATCCACGGTCATAACCTTAGCTTTTGTGTCAAGCTTCAGGCTTTCCGGGGCTTCTGTTGTGTTGACAATAATTATTCCGTCATCCTTTATCCCGCTTGCAACGTTGACAGTTTCAAGAAGGGTTGCGTCCTGGACAATAACATAATCAGGGGTATAGATCTGGCTTCTAAGCCTGATTGGACTGTTACTTATCCTTGTAAATGCCTGCACAGGGGCACCTCTACGCTCTACCCCAAAAGCGGGGAAGGCCTGGCTGAATTTTCCGTCTTCAAAAGCTGCAACGGAAAGCATTTCAGCCGCGGTAACAGAACCCTGGCCTCCTCGACCGTGTATTCTGATTTCCTTCATCTGGATTCTCCTTTTTTAATGCGGTTTTATATTACTGTTTTCTGGTTTCTCGGTAATCTGTAAGATAATTATTGACTAGTTATCTGGCACACTGCTATAATCGAATTAACCTGAGATCTGGATGGTTATTGTTAACCCGATATATTACATCTGCTGAGTATAACTAATATATTGAATGTAATTTATAAAACCCAAACAGATATTTTTTAATTATATATTCACACTGTTTGGTGCCTGATATTTCATGGATAATAGTGTAGATTATTATTAGTTTTTCGGTGAAAGTCGAGAAATTGCTTATATATATTTCTAATTCTAAATTATTTTTTAGACGTCTTATAATTATTAATTTCAGGTTTACATGTCTATAACTATCATTTTTTCTCATTTTATACGTAAACAAATCTCACTTCCAAAAATACAAAATATTTTAATATTTATCCGTACAGAAGCTCCTTATCAGGTCAATCATGGCCTTTCCATCTTTTAGACTATTAATCTTTTCCCTGATTTGCCGCGAGCCATGCAGTCCTTTTGTAAACCAGTGGGCATGCGTATGCAGGTTCATGGATGAAAAAAGATTATGCTTTTCAAGCAGGAAGATGTAGGTTTCAAAGTCTTCTAGCTGCTGGGTTCTACCGTCCACTTTCAATTTTTCCCCGGTTTCCAGATAATGTTTTATCTTTCTAAAGATGAAAGGATTTCCCATTGCTGCACGCCCTATCATGAGCCCATCACAGCCTGTAAAGTCAAGGGCATTTTCGGCAGATTCTTCGTCCCTTATATCTCCGTTTGCAATCACTGGAATAGAAAGTTCACGTTTAACCTCTCTTATTACCTTAAGGTCCGAACTTCCTGAGTACATTTGCTCAGGTTTCCTTCCATGCACGGTCAGGGCAGATGCTCCTGCCTCTTCTATCAGGTGTGCAATTTCAAGAGTTTTTTCCTCACTTTCCAGAATGCGGATCTTTGCTGTTACAGGGGTTTTCAGGGACTCTGTCAGCTCAGAGATAATTCTGTACACAAGTGTATGGGAATTGAGAAGGGCTGAACCACATCCTGCTCCTATAATGCGTTTTGCAGGGCAGCCCATATTCACGTCTATAAGTTCGGGCCTGTACTCATTTTCAACAAAGAGAGCAGCTTCCCGCAGCTTCTCAGGGGAACTTCCTACAAGTTGAACCCCGAAAGGCCGATCTTCGGGGGAGCTCATCCCCTTAAGAAGAGATTTCCTGTTTTCCCTGACCAGGGCATCTGCACTTATCATTTCTGTATATGTAATATCAGCCCCGTGCTGTCTGCAGAGCAGCCTGAAAGCTAAGTTTGTTACATCTGCCATAGGCGCAAGAAAAAGGTTTCCAGGAGTTTCGGTCTTGCCAATTTTTAATTTATTGAGCTTCATTTTTCCGATCGTTTTTTATTGTTTTTTACTGTTTTTCTAGTAGTTCTTCTGGTTTTCCTCATTCGTTTCCTTTATTTATCTGTTTTGGAATTGTCCTTTTTTTTCTTCAAATTTTCAAGTTCACATTTTTGGCTTCACTATTTTTGGTTTAACGTGAACCATTGAAACTCAAAAAACCTATATGTGAGTTATTGAAATTCTGGAGAAGCTAAGAATTACAAAAAGAAGAATAAGATTCTTGAATCAATGAGTCAAGGGAACTGATTCAAGATTTTAGAATGTAAGTTAAGTAGTCATACACTGTTGCTTAACTCACGAAAAGAAAAGTCTGATATATCCCAGGTAAGGAATTCTGTACTGTGCGACTCCTATAATCCATTCATCTTTTACAGGCGTAAGGTAGCTTATCTGTCCTTCCTGATCAAAGTGCTGATTGGTTACAACGTTGTCTCCTTTAGTAATGTAGCCTGAGTAAGGAGCTGGGGGGCCGCCTTCCCACATTTGTTCTCCGGCTTCGACTCTATACATGGCCCTATGAATTATCGGGGTTACACCTTCCTCTCCATAAGGCCGATAAAGAATTACGTTTCCGTAATTTTCAAAGGATTTATAACTTAAATTTTTTCCTTCTTCATAAGTGATAATATTTACTCGATCAGCATTTTTTATGAAAATAATATCTCCTATCTGCATATGCGGTTCCATACTTCCTGACTCTACCGCAACCATAGGAGTCCAGAGCCCGAATACCAGCTTGGAAAGAACCATAAAAGTGATCAGGACAGCTGCAACAGACAGTAAGTCCTTCCCAAGGGAAACCCAGAAGCTTTCATTCTCCTGGTCATTGCTTTCCTTATTATCTTTACTCATAATAAGCCTTTATTTTTTGATATTTATTCTTTTGATTTATTTTTTTTACTGTGTTAAATTAGTTTTTTTCAGGCTTAATAAAAACCTTCTGAAATATGTAAAGCTTTTCCTACTGTTCTATATTATATAAAACTAGTTCAGGATGTCTTTTAAGCATATTTATATGAAGATTCGTTTTTATCCTATATTAATTTTCAATTTATTCAACTAATTATGATATTTTTCCAGTGATTTGCTCAAAAAGTAAACAGATTATTTTATTGTAGACAGGTGTAAATAAGTATAAACCTGTATCGGAACATATAAAATTTCATAAAATTCTTCTGTTTAATAACGAATTACTTTAACGAATTAATTTGTATCTGATTAATTTTTATATTTTAAACAGGTCTTTGGCTTGAGCCTCTTTGAGTCCCAGGTTAATCGAAGGGTCCAATGACTTCTTGTGATATATCATTTAAGAATTCTATGAGAAGACTTCGATCAAAAATTTGTATTGAAAAACTTCAGATCCAAAAACCTTTGTATTGAGAAAAACTTCAGATCCAAAAACCTTTGTATTGAGAAAACTTTAGATTCAAAAGCTTTCAGCTTCAGGATATTTCAGACTCTGATAACTCTAAGATTCATGTCAGTTCAGAAAGGTCAGGTAGGAATTATGGACAAAAGTGATATAATAAGGACGGTTATGGAAAAAGAGTACCAGATAAGCCCTG
This sequence comes from uncultured Methanosarcinaceae archaeon, assembly GCA_963847185.1. Lineage (GTDB taxonomy): Archaea > Halobacteriota > Methanosarcinia > Methanosarcinales > Methanosarcinaceae > Methanosarcina. The sequence goes on from CAWJYV010000007.1 coordinate 72,473, forward strand.
AAGCTGTGGAACTCATCAGATCCAGTAACACTCCCGACAGTCTTCTCGATTATGTCCTTTCAACTGTCAACGATTCTGTTATTGTCATAGATGCTGAACATATAGACCTTGAGGGTTTTGCTGCATTCGGAAAGACTCAACATCCAATTCTTATCGAAAATGGAGAAAACCCTGAACTCAAAACTTCAATAGAAAATCTGTCTAATGATGTGCCTATAATACAGCCCTCGTCTAGAAAAGCCAGAGAATTTCTTTCCGGGACTGATACGCTTTCTTCCAGATCGGATAAACTTTCCACTGAATCCGATATTCCTGTTTCATTTCTTTCCACCCCGGTTTCTGGCCTTATCCCTGACCAGGTTCCTGAACAGATAAAATCTGATCAAAATTCAGTTCAAGATTCTTTTTCAGTCCCTGATGCTGTTTATAAACAAGTTCCAGATACTCAAACAGATACTGTTTTATCTGAGGAAATTTCGGCTCCTTCTCAGGTAGCAGGCTCCCTGCCTTCACTGAAGGACGTTCCTGAAAAGATTTTTTCCCAGCAATCCTCACAATCCTCACAAACTGTAAACAGATCAGCTTCTTCTTTTTTCGGGCACGGAAATTCTTTTCCCTCTTCAGATCGAATTTCAAGGGCAGATCCGTTTTTTTCTACTTCTCGGAAGGGTTTATCTGCGGGTTTCAGGGATGAAGAATACAGACATTTCCCAGGCAGGAACCCTGTGACAGTAATTTCCGATATAACAGGGCATTCAACCTGCATTGGGGAATATATGCAGTTTGTACAGTATTTCAGGGATAGGTACAGCAGGATTTCTGAGATTATCAGGAGCAGAATCAATGCGCGCCCCATAGAAAGTTTAAAAAAGAGAAGCTTTCGCCGTGGAGGAGATGGAGGTTCTGAAGAAATTTCTATTATCGGAATGGTTTCTGATGTTAGCAGCACAAACAATGGCCATAAAATTCTTTCTCTTGAGGATCCTACAGGTTCTTTGTCAGTTCTCATTCGAAATACAGATAAAGAACTCTTCGAAGTAGCCTCAAGAATCCTTCTGGATGAGGTCGTTGGAGTAACAGGATCGATGACTAATGATGGAAACCTGATGCTTGCTACAAAGCTTATCCAGCCCGATGTCCCTAATAGTATTCAACGCAGAACCGGAAGTCACGGGAAAGCTGTACTGATTTCTGATGTACATGTGGGCAGCTCCCAGTTTCTGGAAGATTCCTGGCTGAATTTTCTGGATTTTTTGAAAGGGGAATCTGACTCGGAAGCCATGCGGGAACTTGCGACTGGTATTCGTTATCTTGTAGTTGCAGGAGACCTTGTTGATGGAATAGGAATCTATCCTGACCAGGAAATGGAACTGGATATTCTGGACGTATATGAGCAGTATAGGAAAGCTGCCGAATACTTCAGGGAAATTCCTGAGCATATCCGTGTAATTATAAGTCCGGGAAACCATGATGCCGTCCGCCAGGCAGAACCTCAGCCTGCGTTGCCGGAATGGATCCAAGCCGATTTTCCTGAAAATGTCATTTTCGTTGGTAATCCTGCTCTTGTGGATCTTGACGGCGTTAGCATTCTTATTTATCACGGCAGGTCTATTGATGACCTTGTAGCAAGCATTCCTGGAGTTTCTTATCAGGAACCTGCCGGGGCCGTCCTTGAGATGGTAAAGCGCAGGCATCTTGCCCCAACCTACGGAAGCAGGGTTTCCATATCCCCTGAGAAAAAGGATTATTTTATAATTGACCCCGTGCCGGATATTATCCATACAGGTCATGTCCACACCCTGGGAGTCCAGCGTTACAAAAATGTTCTTCTTGTCAATTCCGGGACCTGGCAGGACCAGACAGAGTTTCAGAAACGTGTAAATCTTATGCCTGTCCCTGCCAGAGTCCCTCTTGTGGACCTCGCGGATTTTGATGTGAAAATTCTCGGGTTTGATTGAGTGACTGAGTTTTGACTGAACTTTTACAGCTTTGATTGAAAATCGGTTTTCTGAGATGCTATCCAGGCAGTTTAGTCTAATACTTTTTATTCAGGCGGTTTAGTCTAACACTTTTAATTATTGGTCTAATATTTTTTTTCATTGGTTTCTCAAAATTCTCAAAATTATTTTCCGATCCTTATATATACCACAAGGGTTTAATATCGGAAAAATGTCGCTGGAAGAAAAAGAGGAAAGTTGTCGGGAAGACATCCCGGAGATTCAGGAAGAAATCCAGGATCAAGAGAGCACATTTCTCCCTTATAATATCCCTGATTTTAAGACTCTTCTGAAAAAACAGGGCTATGCCCTGGCAGGTCACCACTCAGCTGTTAAAACCTGTCTATGGCTCAGACATGCTATGAACGATCAGGGTTTCTGCTACAAATCCAAATTTTACGGAGTACAATCTCACCGCTGCCTTCAGATGACTCCTACTCTTATGTGCAACCAGCGTTGTCTCTTCTGCTGGCGCCCTACTGAGGTTCCGGTTCCTGCGCCTGGGGAATGGGATTCTCCTGAAAAGATAGTAGAAGAAAGCATTATCTGCCAGCGCAAGTTAATCACCGGTTTTGGCGGTTCTCCGAATGCAATTAAAGAACGCTGGCTCGAAGGCAATGAACCGAACAATGTTGCAATCTCCCTTTCCGGAGAACCAACCTTTTACCCTTATCTTCCGGAGCTTATTGAGGAATATGAAAAAAGAGGTTTTACGACTTTTCTAGTTACAAATGGAACAGTTCCGGGTATGATCGAAAAGGTTTCCCCTTCTCAGCTCTACATGAGTCTTGATGCTTCTGATCTGGAGACATATATTAAAGTCTGCCAGCCAAAGTCTGCTGACCTCTGGGAAAAGATCAACGAATCTCTTCTTCTTATGAAGCAGAAAAGCTCAAGGACAGTTATCCGCACGACTCTGGTTAAGGGCGAAAACATGTTCAACCCTGAAGGTTATGCCGAACTGATTAAAAAGGCCTCTCCTGATTTTGTGGAAATAAAAGCATACATGCATCTTGGCTTTTCAAGGCTCCGACTTGATCGTTCTGCTATGCCTGCTCATGAAGAGGTTCTGGGATTCTCACGAGAACTTGCAAAACATCTGGGGTACGAAGTTGCAGATGAATCTGAGATCAGCCGGGTAGTTCTGCTTTCGAGGGACGGAAAAAAATCGCCTGTTAAAAGAATTTCCTGCCTTGATTGAATGAAAGTCTTCTTGAGAAAAATCGTTTCTAAATCAGAAATCAGTATGCTGTAGTGTACAGGAAGATTTTTATATATTTGTGAATATATAAAACCTGTTTGAGGATAGAAACAAATATAAACTCAAGTTTCAATTAGGATATAGTCCCTGAGCGGACTAATCCAATTTTAAACTAATTAGATACAGTCGAGTAAAATTATGTCTCATATCTAGTGCGATCAGTAGAACACGAAACAGGGCAGGTTTGCGCGGCACAAGGCTTTCTATCGGAATTCCGGAAAGCCGGCTTCTCTAGTACGCGTATTTTTACTCTCAGGTTTATCGTGTTCTGAGCGGTTTTTACATTCGGATTTCGGCTGAGACAGGAACTTGCTGTGTAATTTCTTATCGAAATTCTACGTTTATCCTTGTTAAGTTGACCGAAAAGCTAAACGAATTGTAAACTGCATAACTAAATTTATTATGATTGCAGACAGATTACTTTCAAACAATTAACTGAATTTCAAACTATTAGTCTCTGAAAACTCTCAAATTAACTTTGATGATCTCAAAAAATTCAATAATATAGTTAATTGATGAATCTAAACAGACAATCTAAATTGGTCTGCTTTAAATTGTCAATTTCACTCTAACCATGTCCTATCAAACTCAATTACCATTTAATCGCAATTTATCAGAAATATCAATCTTATTACTTTCTTTATCGGGGAATTTTTGAAATGACTGAACAAACAGCACACGAAAAGTACGAATTTAAAAAGAAGCTGGAAGGCCTCAGGAATAAAAAAGGAAGAAGTACTGAACTGATTTCGCTTTACATCCCTCCTGACAAGCAAATTTTTGACGTCACAAACCAGCTGAAAGATGAACATGGACAGGCTGCAAACATCAAGTCCAAGCTTACCAAGACGAATGTACAGGGAGCCATTGAATCTCTGCTCTCAAGACTTAGATACCTAGACAAAGTTCCTGAAAATGGAATCGTATATTTCACAGGGGCTGTAGATATTGGAGCCAACAAAACAAGTATGGAAAGCGAGTCAATTGTTCCTCCTGAACCTATCACCGTTTACAAGTACCATTGTGATTCCTCTTTCTACCTGGAACCTCTTGAGGACATGCTCAAAGATAAGGGCACCTTTGGTCTTCTGGTTCTTGATCGCAGGGAGGCCACTATAGGGCTTCTGGTAGGAAAGCGAATTCAAGCTTTCCGTAACATGACCTCGACAGTTCCTGGAAAACAGAGGAAAGGTGGCCAAAGTGCCCATCGTTTCCAGCAGCTCAGGCTCATTGCGATCCACGATTTCTACAAGAGGATAGGAGATGCTGCAAGCGAGATCTTTCTTGCCGTTGAACCCAAAGACCTCAAAGGCATCTTGATAGGAGGCCCTTCTCCAACAAAGGAAGAGTTTTATGCAGGCGAGTTCCTGCATCACGAGCTAATGAAGAAAATTCTCGGTCTTTTTGATACGGCATATACAGACGAATCCGGTCTTTCCGAACTGGTGAATGCTGCCGGTGATAAGCTTCAGGACCTTGAGCTCATGGGGCAGAAAAATGCTGTTAGAGCCTTTTTCAAAGAATTGATTTCCGATTCAGGGAAAGTTGCCTATGGGGAAACTCAGGTCCGGGCAAACCTTGAAATCAATGCTGTAGATGTACTCCTGCTCTCAGAAGACCTGCGTGCCGAAAGGGTAACCACAAAATGCAGTGTTTGCGGCTACGAGAATAAATGGACGCGGCGCTGGAAACCAGGGGAAGCGGCTCCTACAGCCGGAAATTGCCCAAAGTGTGGGTCTTCCCTTGATGTTACAGATGTTACCGATGTAGTGGATGAGCTCTCAGACCTTGCTGATAAAAGCAATACAAAGGTTATTTTCGTATCTACAGACTTTGACGAAGGTTCTCAGCTCATGAATGCTTTCGGAGGCATTGCTGCGATCTTGAGGTACAATACTGGAGTCTAATTCTACCATTTACGACTCCTGTTCCAATACTTTTTACCCAATACTTTTTTAATTAAACTGCCCTTTGATCAGTGGTCAGAATTTAGTAAATAAGACGTCATTAATTAGGTATCACGAATTAAGGCGTCATTAATTAGATATCACGAACTAAGGTATCACAATTAATGTATCAGAATTAAAATTATTACGTTATTTCATAGTTTCAAAGGTGGTTTATTTTGTTCCTTGAACTCAAAGCTCAGGCTACATCAATCTTAATAGACGCTATCCGAAAGGTCGGGTTTGAGATTGAGGATTCCGAACTTTATTTCGAAACCTCTTCTCACGCTGACCTTGCAAGCAGGGTTGCTTTCAAGCTGGCAAGCATTTACAAACAAAACCCAAAAGAACTTGCATCCCGCATCGTTTCAGCAATCGAGATTCCTGAGGGTTCTTATGTAGGAGAAGTAAGTGCCTCAGGACCTTACATTAATTTCCGGGCAGGCAGGTACTATCTGGATGGGACAGTTGCTACAGTTCTGGAAAAGAAAGAGAAATTCGGCTGCGGAGCTCCAAAGGATAAAATTCTCCTTGAACATACCTCCGCAAACCCTAATGGTCCCCTGCATGTTGGACATATCCGCAATTCCATTATTGGTGACACGCTTGCTCGTATCCTCAGGAGGGCGGGATACGATGTAGAGGTGCAATACTATGTCAACGATATGGGCCGCCAGATTGCAGTAGTTTCCTGGGCATGTGAGCGCTTTGAGCTTGACCTTTCCAGAAAGTCCGATTCAGCCATTGCTGACGTGTATATTAAAGCCAATGTCGAGCTGGATAAAAACCCTGAGTATATAAAGGAAATCGATGCCCTTATGGAAAAGGTGGAAACCGGGGATATTGGGACTATTGAACGCTTTGATAAGGCAGTTTCTCTTGCAGTTGCCGGAATCAAGGAAACCCTTCTTCGTTTAAACGTTGTTCATGACAGGTTTGTTAACGAATCTCGCTTCCTTAAATCAGGAGCAGTACATGACATTGTTGAGCGGATAAAGGCTACTGGCAGGACAAAGGAGGACAAAGGGGCCCTTGTTGTAAACCTTTCAGATTATGGGTTTGAAAAAACCCTTGTTATTCAGCGTTCAAACGGAACCTCTCTTTACACTACGAGAGACCTTGCCTATCACGAATGGAAAGCCGGTCAGGCAGATCGTATAATTGATGTATTCGGGGCAGACCACAAGCTTATCTCGGGCCAGCTCAGGGCTACATTGAATGCCATCGGGATCAAGGAACCAGAGGTTGTGATTTTCGAGTTCGTCTCCCTTCCTGAAGGTTCTATGAGCACTCGCCGCGGTCAGTTCATAAGTGCAGACGATCTTTTTGATAGGATCACTGAAGCTGCTCTTGAACAGGTCGAAACCCGTCGTCCTGACACCTCAGCCGAGTTTAAAAAGCAAGTTGCGGAAATGGTCGGAATAGGTGCAGTTAGATACGACATAGTGAGAGTCTCTCCGGAAAAATCCACGGTTTTCAACTGGAAGGAAGCTCTGGACTTTGAGAAGCAGGGAGCTCCCTATATTCAGTATTCTCATGCTCGTGCCTGCAGTATCCTCGAAAAAGCAAAAGAGGAAGCATCTTGGGATCCTTCAAGAGAAATCGATCCCTCTATTCTTGTCGAGGAGAGCGAGATCGATCTAATCAAGAAGATGGCAATGTTTGACAGTATAATTGATCTTGGAGCCCGTGAACTTAAACCTCATGTGCTTGCAATATATGCCCGCGAACTTGCCGATGCTTTCAACCAGTTCTACCGTTTTGTACCGGTTATTGCTGCCGAAGATGAAAAAGTCAGGGCTGCAAGATTGGCCCTTGTGAACTGTGCCAGGATAGTGCTTGCAAACTCCCTTGACACTCTGGGAATTTCAGCCCCCGAATCGATGTAAACAGAGGGAATAATAAAGCATAGAAGCAGTGTAAAATAGAATACGAAAAGAAGAAAGCGAAAAAGGGAAAGAGGAAAAACAATCATAAATAGAAGACACTTTCTCTTCGTTCTTTTTATTCGTTTAAGTTTTCTTTTTATTCGTCTAAGCTTTCCTTTTTGACCCATCTTTTAGTTCTATGAAGCCTTTAAATACGTTTTTTGGAAAATGTGGCAAAAAGACTTAATCAGAAGTTAGGAGTAGTTATATACCCCTACTTTCAGAAAAATATAAAATCTTTCGCAACAAAAATGGTAGTTATACAAAAATCATTCCAGAAATTAAAATCATAAAATTGTAACTTATACAAATACTACCCTAGAGATTGACATGACTACTATAAGTGACACTTTTCGGAAATTCTTGAATGAACAGGAAGTTTCTTTGAAATCTGAAATTTTCCTTGACTGCGAGGAGGTAATTCTTCTTTACGAGGAATTCCTGGAATTTAGTGCTGAGGATTCTCTCTCTGATGAGGATCTGGATCTTTACACTGCCCATCACAAACGTGGAAAAAGCTATTGCGATATTTTTGGCCCTGAACGCCTTACCCCTTCAGGTATTAAGGAGTTTCTCGAAGATTATGTTGTTGAGGTAGGAGGAGGAAAAAAATTCGTAGGGACAGCCGCTAAAGTTCTTGACAAATTTTTTGAGTGGACCTTGGATGAGGGTTTCATTGAGGAGAAAGCTTTTGAAGCAAACAGTGAAATTCTCTCGAAGTACAAGAAAAGGTGGAATGTTTGAAAATAAGGACTGGTGCAGGAAGACGTTTTATTTTCAAACAATTTTATTCTCTTTTCATTCTTTTTAGATTTATCCAGTTAAAGCAAACTGGAATGAATAAATAAATTTTCAAGTCTGAAAATCCAAATTAATAATCTGTTAAATCAAAGATAAAAATAAAATTTATTTATCACTTTAGGTATATTTACTGAAAAACAATTTTTATAAAAATCTAATCTAACCAATACTTTTGGGGATACTATGACGAATGATATCATCATTGTCAGCACACCGTACTTGCCAGGTTATAAAATCACAAAGACCCTTGGGTTTACATGGGGCCTAATCGTGCGAAGTCGTGGGCTCGGTGGAAATATAGCTGCCGGTCTCAGGTCAATTGTCGGTGGAGAGATTCACGAGTATACGCAGCTCCTGAATGAGGCCCGAGAGCAGGCACTTGATCGATTAAAAGAACATGCAAAGGCCCTTGGGGCAAATGCCGTTGTGAGCGTGGAGTTTGATTCTTCAGAGATCGGCCAGACAATGACTGAGTTGCTCGCATATGGTACGGCGGTAGTGGTCGAAAAAGATGAAGTTCCCGCAAGTCCGGTTCGGCTTGGTTGAGGGACGGACAATAGGATAGATGATAGGACAGATAATAGGACGGATGACAGCAGATAGGAAAATAGCAGATAATAGGCAGATAATAGGCAGATAATAGGCAGATAATAGGCAGATAATAGTCTTATCCATTCCAAGGATTGGAAAGCTCTGATAACTTGTCGGTTGATAAGAAATTTTTTGCAAGATAAAAAAGGGTATTGTCCGTTAATTTGAACCATGAAAGCACGGAATACATGGAATTAAGAAGTTAAGGGCATAGTTTTTCCCCCTAACTGTGGAAAGAATTAGGATTGGAAGAGGGTTGGAAAGAGAAAACTTCGAAACCAGTAGAAATGAAGCTGGATACCTATTTCCGAATTTTACCAACTATGCTCGACGATTTCCAATTTCAGAAATTCTCAATAGATCTGGCAACTTGGTTTCTAGGATTTCTATTCCTTTTACTATTTCTACGTCTTTCGAACTTTCGTATTTACTAGCCGAAGAAGTTTTTTTACTGGAGAAATTGCTGGCTTCGGGACTACTTTGCTTCTGGAAGAATAACTTTCTCCATTGATACTTGCCAGATATTCCAGGGAACTTATCCCGTTTATTGAAAGAGGGTACTTTTTTTCGTTTCGATATTCCACAATTCTCTTTAGCAGTGGATATCCCTCAACAGCTTTGGTGTCATACTTTGTGATTCTTGTTAGCAACCTTGAGATAAGAGGGTTTTTAAAGTACCTCCCCCACATCGGATTATCAATTACCTCGTCATAATAACTGTGAATGAATGTTCTGTAATAAAGGAGCTTTTCATACTTTGAACGATTCTCAAGAGGTTTCAGGTTCAGTATATCGATAGTACAATCTATATTTTTAAGTACATTGAGTTCACCTGAAAACAGAATATCTCTGGCATACTTTCTGTACAGTTCCTGATTAATCCTGTGTTCGATGGGGACTTTCAAAAAGAAATTAATTAATTCTGTATCCCAGAACGGGATTCTCCACTCATATCCGAAAAACTCGTAGGCTCTGACTGAATTAACAATAAACTTCGATTGTCTCTCATTAAAATCAAACAATTCCACTGCATTTGCACAGGTTTCGTTATTATTAATTTCCACTCTGTCTATTGATCTTTTGATTTTTTCTTTAAAAGCGTGCTCAAATTCATACTCAGAGGGCCATTTCCAGAGGATGTAGTGTCTTTTCAGAGAATCTGCCAGATAAGTTTCCGAGTTATAGTTTCTTGAAACATCAAAGTAATAATGGGGAATATGGCTGCCTGCAAGCATATCACCGGTGTGTCCCGGAATAAATACTGCATTTTCAGGGAGCTTTCCCTGGGTTTTCAACTCTTTTACGGCCAGAAAATCCTGCATATGGGGTAAAGATGCAAGATTTCCAGCAAAAATCCGGAAAAGATCTGCTTCTTCAGAATTGTAACATTCATGCCATTTACTGGCTGTGTATTTTACAAAAAGCCAATCATAGCCAAGAGCATTTGCCACTTTTTTGCTTATTGCGGACTCTCGATTGCCTTTTCTTCCATAACTGATACAGACAACATCATTTACTCCAAGCCTTTTCAACATTGCAACAATAATGCGTGAATCCAGTCCTCCGCTTAAGGGCACTACAAGTTTTTTTCCCTTTTTTTCGGTACTTTCAATTAGTCTTGAAAAGGCATTTACAAAAGCCTGATCGAGCATTTCAAGAAGTTTCTTTTCAGGCAGTTCGTAGTAATCTTCATGCAAATATCTAAAATATGTAAAGGTTTTCAGGTGATTCCTTTTCTTTTGGTAAATCAAAAATTCTGCATTTTTCATTTGTTTTATGCCGTCAAAGAGCGTTTCATTTCCTGTCACATATCCTGCAACCAGAAATTCGACCGCATTTTTTTCATTTCGGGGGTGATTATTTTTATCTTTTAAATAATAAGCATTATCTGACACAATAAAATTATTTTTTGCTGTAGTATAAAACAGGGGGGTACTTCTTAGTTTGTCAACAGCACAAAATATTCTATTCTCTGTCTCGGCAACAAATGCAAATTCCCCATTAAATCCTTTAAGGAGATCTCCAATCTCTTTTTCCTGAACTTCTCCTTCTTTACCTATAAGAGGACATAATATTTCCGTCAACTTTTCCGGACTTAGGAGCCTGTCATTAAAAAATACATTCCCTTTTAAATAATATCTGACCCCATTGGATTTTATTTCTTTCCAAGTAGAATACTTATTCGCTAACTTTATTTCATTTTTCATTTATTAGTGTCCCCCAAAATCAACATTTTTTATAATCTTAATTATATATGTTATGTGCTGTTTTTCTTCATAATTATCAGTTTTGAAGAAGCGTTTAAAGAAGTATTGAATCTCTCAGTGAACTCCAGCTTTCAGAAGAAAACAAAAATATTTTAAATTTAATGAGTTCAGAACAATTATACCCCAAAATTTTCATGTATTGATATTACTTCTCTCCCTTAAATTTATTTTTATATATCTCTTATAAAATAATTTATACTGTTTCGTGCGATACTTTATGGTATGATTAATTCCAGTATTTTTACCTGAGTAATTTCAATACCTATAATACTTCCATCCCTCTTACATAAGAGATATGCAGGATATCATTTTTATTGATGGAGGCAGCCTTCCTACACCCGACGGTCTAACAAGGGAATGGGTTAAGGCTGCAGCTGAAAACCGGGACGAAGACGAAAAACTCTTTTCCATGATAAGGGAAGCTTTTCAGAGGAAAATTGACGTGGGTGTGCATGTTCCCACTTACCCTCAGTTTAGAGATAAGATCAAGCAATTTCTTGATATCATTAAAGATGAAAAGAACTGTTATGAGCTATATGTATTGAAAGAAGAAAATGCCAAGATCCTTGAGCTTGAGATAATTGATGAGGTCGCAAAGCAGTACAAGAAAGAAACAGGGGAGACCCTTGAAGTCAGGGTTTGTATTGCAGGTCCCACAGACCTATATCTTCAGGCCTTTGGAGAAACTGCTTATACAGATGCGTATCATATTCTTGCATTAGATCTCGAAAATTTCATAAAACAAGCGTTTAAGACTGCGAAGAATTTCAAAATCAGGGTTATAGCTCTGGATGAACCCAGTCTTGGGATAAACGATAGAATTCAATTTTCTGATGCTGATATCGTTTCCGCTCTAACTTTAGTTTCAACTTATGCCAGAAAACAGGGAGCAGATGCGGAAATTCACCTGCATTCTCCCTTAAAGTATAAACTTGTCTGCGAGACTCCCATCAATGTTATTGGGTTTGAGTACGCAGCAACTCCTTCCTATATGGACATTCTGGACAGAAATGTGCTTGAGAACTCAGATACTTATATCAGACTCGGAGTATCGAGGACAGACATTTCCAGTCTTATAGGAATTGTCAATGAAAATTACGGAGTTAATGCCTGGAAGGAAAAGGAGTACATGCAAAAAATAATAACTGAACTTGAGACTCCAGAAGTTATAAAAAAGAGACTTGAAGTGGCTTATTCGGTTCTTGGAGATAGAATCAGATATGCAAGCCCTGACTGCGGACTGGCTTTCTGGCCGGACCAGGAACTCGCCTTCAGGCTTCTTGAAAATACTGCAAAAGGTATCAATGAATTTAATTCCGAAAAGTCGGTAGAGTAATTCTAATTGAACGAATCTTTTCCGATGAATTCTCCAGTAATCCTTTTTTCTCTTTTATTCTTATATTTTTATATTTTTTCTGTTTTTCCAATAATGCTAAATTCTTGTAGGTCTAGTAAGAGGATATGGAAGAAATCATCTTTGACGATATAGGAAGTTATCCCCTTCCTGAAGAAGTTAGCAAAGAGTGGGTTCAAAACGCTTTTAAGACAAGAGCAGAAGATGAGAAACTCTTTACGATAATTAATGACGCTTTCCAGCAAAAAATAGACGCAGGTGTACAGGTTCCTACCTATCCCCAGTATCAGGACATGAATGAACAGTTCCTGAAGGTTATTCGGGATTCCAACTGCTGTGATAGTCCCTTTGAGATAAAACTTGAGTGTGCGAAAATAGAAGAGCTTGAGGCTATAGAGAAGGTTGCAAAAGCCTATAAGGAACAGTTCGGAGAGACTCTAAAGGTTAGGATTTGTGTAACCGGCCCAACTGAACTTTACCTTAGAGAGTTTGGGGGTACACGGTATACGGATATTTATTCTCTTTTTGCAAAAAATGTAAATAAATTTGTTCGAAACTCTATGAAAGCTGCCAAGCATTTTAAAATCTCAACTGTTTCTATTGATGAACCAAGCATCGGGCTGAACCCTGAACTTTCTTTTGATGAAAATGATATTATCTCTGCCCTTACGGATGCCTCAAAATCAGCAAGTAAATGGGGGGCAGACGTGGAAATCCACCTCCATTCTCCTCTCTACTACAATTTTGCCTGCGAGACTCCTACGATCAATGTCATAGGAGTAGAATCTGCGGGTACGCCTTCCTATCTGGAGCTCATTGATAAAAAAGTTCTAGAGAGTACAGATTCTTTCCTCAGGCTGGGAGTTGCAAGAACTGACATCTTCACCCTGGCAGGAGCTCTTAATGAAAAGTACTGTACCAATGTCTGGAAAGATCAGCAATACCTTCCAGAGATTGTAACGGAACTGGAAACTCCGGCTGTTATAACAAAGAGACTCAAGCTTTATTACAGGCGTTTTGGTAATCTGATAAAGTATGTTGGTCCTGACTGTGGGCTGGGCTCCTGGCCTAATCAGAGGATGGCTTTTATTCTGCTTTCCAATGTAGCTCAGGGAATCAAGGATTTCAGGGAATCTTTTTAACCCTGAATCTTTTTCAGTTATTTTTCAGAAAGATCAGGTTCTATTTTTCTTTTCAGTGGAAGGGATGGTATTATGTGACATGTCTTAAAAAATGTCTATTGATGTCAAAGCACAGTGGAAATGAGGGGGTGGTTCTTTACGACTGTTCCTGAATATTTCTTATTTCAAAGCCCCTAGTCATTCATTAAGTCTTCCGTGCCTTCTATCAATCTCATCCATCATGTCCAGCATCTTTCGAATGGCGGTCCGAATAGCATCTGACTGGCTGACGAATTTTTTATTATCTCCCACATGCCTGTTAAGGTCATCCAGAAGTTCCTGCGGGATTTCAACACTTACTTTTGGCATTAGAATTGCACCTGTTTGTGTCAAATTTATGAGCTATAAGGCTTAAAATGTCATCTTATTGGAAGAAGCTTGATACAAACATTTTATTTTAAATTTTAAAAGAGCTTTGAGAAAGAGATCAGCGGGCCCGAAGGGATTTGAACCCCCGGCCTATGGATTAAGAGTCCATCGCTCTGCCTGACTAAGCTACGGGCCCACGCATTGTCATTCTCATTGAATGAGCGACTCTCACAATGAGCTTTTAATTATTTATAGGTTTCGGCATGAGTTTATCTTCCTCGTATCTTTCCGAATTTGAATCTTAATTTGTAAGGGTATATGCTTACAATCTAAGTGCTTTTTGTTTATATGCAAAAGGTTTACTTTAAAACACATATTCTTATTTTATTATTGGAACTCTTTTCTTTTATATGAATGTCTATGATTCCAGAATCTCTAAATGAGAAATCGGACATCTGAGACCTTGGTTTAGGCGTTATCTCAACTTCATTATTTTTCTTTTTTTGCAAACATTAAAGCAAAACGTTATATACAAGCGAATATGAGTATGACCATTGATTGACTTATCCGAAGCTCTGTTGGGGATCAATTAATCAAATAGATTAAGTAGAATGCGTACTACCAATTTGGTTTTTCAAGTTTGGTTTGTTAAGTACTGTTTTTACTCTTCTCTGTCGATGGAGCTTGTTTAAGCTGATTAATAGAATTTAAAGGAACGAATCTAATGTTTAGAGATGAAAGTGCTTCTGTGCCCGTTGAAGAGGGCAGAACTTACGATGTAAATATTCAGGATGTAGGTCGTAATGGAGACGGTATCGCCCGTATCGAAGGCTTCGTAGTTTTTGTCCCGAATACAAATGTTGGCGATGAAGTTCAGATTAAGGTCGAAAGAGTACTTCCCAAATTTGCATTTGCAACCGTTGTCGAGTAAATGCAGATGAAGGAAATCAAATAATTTGATTGATTAAGTTAAGTATTAAAGGAATGGTTTTAATGTTCAGAGAAGAAAGTCGTTCAATCCCTGTCGAAGAGGGCAAAGTTTACGATGTAACAATTCAGGATATTGCTCGCCAGGGAGACGGCATCGCTCGTATTGAGGGTTTTGTGGTCTTTGTCCCGAATACGAGTGTTGGCGATGAAGTTCAGATTAAGGTCAAGAGAGTGCTCCCCAAATTTGCATTTGCAGATGTTGTCGAGTAAATGCAGGATGAGAGAGCAAATTTAGATTAATTAACTAAGGTAGATTAAAGGAATGGTTTTCATGTTCAGAGAAGAAAGTCGCTCAGTCCCTGTCGAAGAGGGCGAAGTATACGATGTAACAATTCAGGATATTGCTCGCCAGGGAGACGGCATTGCACGTATAGAGGGTTTTGTTATCTTTGTTCCGGGCACTAAAGTTGGAGACGAAGTCCGGATTAAAGTCGAAAGAGTACTTCCTAAATATGGTTTTGCCAGCGTTGTTGAATAAGCTTGGCACTCAAAATGGAAAGAGCTAGACTGAAAAATCATATATCATAATTAATTTTTTTCAGTCTTTTCTATTCATTAATACGCTTTAATTGATTTTTTAGTTTTCTTGTTTTCTAAGTTCTAGCTTTTAATCTTTTCTTCGAGTTTAGTCTTCTTGTTCATTCAGTGTCCTTACTTGTGTTTTTTATTGAGGCATCTGATGGTGAACATCCGGTGGTGAACGTTCGATGCTGTTATATAATAGATCTCCAATCATATTCTGGAAACTCAATTGAAGAAGATTTTATAAATCTTTATAGATAAGACAATTGCCTTTCACGATGGCCGGGGAAAGCAACCCGGAGTGATTCTCATGATTCGTTTTATCAAGTACCACCCCCGCTCCAATACTTTTGTGATTGAAAAAAGAGCTTTTCTTGAGAATGACCTTACCCTGGACGGCAATGTTATTGTCGGACAGGAGGTTAAATTCTGGAAAGATCTTACTGTAACTGGCAGGCTTGAACTCGGGAAAGGTTCGATTGTTAAAGGTAGTGTGAAAGCCAGAAATGCCCTTGTCTGCTCAGAGGCAAAAATTCTGGGGAATATAGAAACGGTATCTGAACTTGTCCTTCTTGATAGAGCCAGAGTAAACGCTGCAGCCTGCGAGGGAGATATTCGCATCAGACCAGGTTGTTTTATAGGTTCTGTAAAAGCAGGAGGAACTCTCGAGCTTGTGGGAAAGGTTGCTGTAAAAAGAGTGGAACCTTTAACAAAAATGATTATTCGGGCCGAAGAAGAATTTTCGGCTCCTTTGTGATTTATTCTAATCTTTACAATAATTCATTTTTTAAACCTTTCTTCTTCCAGAAGTTTCAGGACATGATCTCTCAAAAGATTGGCTTCTGGACCCGTTCGACATCTAGGGCGCGGCAGATCTACCTTTACGATCTCTTTTACCCTTCCTGGCCTGGAGGTCATTACCACTATCCTGTCCGAGAGAAAAACGGCCTCATCTACACTGTGAGTTACAAAAAGAAAGGTCACATGTTTTTGTTCCCATATCTTCAGGAGTTCGTCCTGCAGAATATTTCGGGTCTGGGCATCAAGAGCTCCAAAAGGCTCGTCCATAAGAAGCACCTCAGGCTCGTTGGAAAGGGCTCTTGCAATGGCTGCTCTCTGCTGCATGCCTCCTGATAACTCATGAGGGTAGCTGTTTTTGAATTGTTCCAGGCCTACGAGTTCTATATACTTCTCCACATGCTTTCTGGCTTCAGCCTTTTTAATTCCCTGCATCTCGAGTCCAAAGGTGATGTTATCCATGACGGTTCTCCAGGGAAAGAGAGAATACTGCTGAAAAACCATGCCCCTTTTAGGATCCGGCCCTGTTATAGGGACTCCGTTTAGTGTGATTTCTCCTGAAGTCTGGGTCTCAAGTCCTGCAGTAATCCTGAGCAAAGTTGTTTTTCCACAACCTGAAGGCCCTAGAATGCAGATAAACTCTCCATCCTCTACATTAAAACTTACGTCGTGCAGAGCTTCTGTTCCGGACTCATCTTCTTCTTTTGTGAATGTACGGGATACATTTTTTACACTTAATCTTCCCATTTTATACCACAGTTCCTGCCTGCCATCTAAGTAATTTTTCATCTACATAATATCTGAAGAAGCGGTCAATTAAAAGACCCACAAATCCAAGTAGTAGCATATAGACAAGTACGAAATCCATTCTGTGTATGTAGTAATTGTGCCATATTTCGAATCCAAGTCCACTGCTGCTTCCAAACATTTCTGCAGCTACTAGACACATCCAGCCTACACCCATTGCAATTCTGATTCCTGCAACAATTGAAGGCATAGCTGAAGGGATCGCAATAAAACGGATGAGGTCAACATTCCGGGTACAACCAAGAACTTTTGCTGCTTCAACATAAACTTTCGGTACGTTTTTAAAACCAGTATATGTGTTAATGACAATAGGAAAGACCATTCCTATAAATACAACAAAACCTGCAGCCTGATGAGTAAGTCCAAACCATATGATTGCAAAAGGAATCCAGGCAATAGGAGGTATTGGACGTAGTATTTCTATTATAGGGTCGATTGCTCTGTTTAGTGTCTTGAACCATCCCATGGCTATTCCCAGGGGAATTCCAACTGCAAACGCGCCAACAATACCAATTGAAAAATGAAGTAAACTAGTTAGTGTATCGGTAATAATTAGTCCACTTTTGATAATCGCAGAAAAAGATATCAGTACATCATAAAAACTCGGCAGAATAAATTTTTTCTGTACTATATTATCTGCTGTAAACTGCCATACTGCAATTACAACTAGCAAAGATAATGCTTCAATGCCTTTTTCTTCGATTGCTCTTCTGAAATTAATTTTCATGTCTTATTAAAAGAATTCTTACTTTTTTATCTTTCCGGCAGATTTCATCTTTCAAAATGAATTGTGGTTCAAACTGCCTCTTATATATAAAGAGGCAGATGAACTCTTTTTTATTTAAACTTTATTTTCAATATTTCAGGTTATTTCTCATTGACAGCTTTCTCATAGAAACTTGTATCAAAGATTTCATCTTCTGTCAAAGGTTTCTGAGTATAATTCAGTTCATACTGAATTCTCGAGTAATCGACAGTTGAGTTTTCAATCAGGGCTGGATCTGTAATCCATTTTCCATCCCATTCCTTAAGAGACTTCTTCACAACATCGAGATTCTCTGTAGTTTTATTTGAATAAATTTGAGCAGCTTCATCCACATTCTGCTGGTTATATTCTGTTGCCTTTATATGAGTCTTGACAATCTGTTCTACAATATCCGGATGCTCTCTGATAAGCTTTCCACTTACCAAGAGTACACAGCAGGCATGATTTGGACTCATTTCTCCAGATTGCACAATGGTACGTCCATTACCTTCCTTTTCGATAACTGCCGGGGACGGATGAGGCAGGAACACTGCAGCAACCTGTTTGGCTGAAATGGCTGTGACAGCGTCTCCAGGAGTCATTCCTACAATTGTCACATCTTTTTCAGGGTCAAGTCCGTTTTTCTTGACCCATTCTCTGAGCAAGGTATCCTGAATCGTTCCTGATGGGAAGGTAGCGATCTTAAGTCCTTTCAGGTCTTCAGGACTTTTATATTCGTACTCGGGTCTCAGGACAAGACTTGAACCATTTATCTGGACAGGTTCAACAATCTTTGCATCAAGACCACCGCTAAGGGCTGTAATCGCAGGGGCTGCTCCAACGTAGGCTACATCAAGGTCTCCAGCCATCATTGCCTGCATCTCGGGAGCACCAGTCGGAAATTGGAATTCGTTTATTTTTTCTATTCCATAGGGTGCGAGATCTTCTTTCCACCATCCTTTTTCAGCTGCAGTCATGTATGCAATCTGATGTGTACTTGGCTGATAGCCAATGTTCAGTTCGGTAATTGCAGGTGCTTCAGCACCGCTTTTATTATCAGACTCGTTTCCACTATTAGATACGCAACCTGATACGAAGGCAAATAAGACCAGCAGTAAAGTAAGTACCATTACGCTTAGTTTTTTCAAAGCTCCACCTCTATACTTCTATAACTGATAATAATTTCTATTAATGATACCAATTCCTATAAAACGATACCCTTAATATCTAAATACATCTTCTAAAATACAACTTTTCTAATGAAATCCACAGGCTTTTAGGTATTCTATTTGTAAGTTTTTTTATAACAGCATGAAAGATATTTTAAATTTCAAAGAAGAAATCTGTGAATATAAAAAGCATTTACTTTAATGAATTAATATTTTTTAAAACCTTCTATATATGCTTTCTCGAAGGTCTCGGGATTATATCCCAAATGTATTAATATATCTGAATGTATTTCTCATTCGGGAATAAAATTTTAATAAACGTAAATTATTTGAAGCTACCGAAATATTTTTATAGGACTTTCAAAAGTTGATTTTTATGAATGTTGCAGACAAAGTTATCAAATCCGCGTTCGAGTCAGATGAGGTATTTCAAAAAACGCTTTCTACTGTAATTAAAGAGGACCTTAACCTCACTGCAGTGGATTTTGCAAAAAAGGCTAATATTCCTCCGAGTACCCTCTATAAGATCCTATCG
The DNA here is from genome assembly GCA_963847185.1 of uncultured Methanosarcinaceae archaeon. Lineage (GTDB taxonomy): Archaea > Halobacteriota > Methanosarcinia > Methanosarcinales > Methanosarcinaceae > Methanosarcina. The sequence continues at coordinate 91,674 of CAWJYV010000007.1, forward strand.
GGTAACCGGGACCCTAATATCAAAACCCTCCGTCAGATAGTAAAAACAATACGTGATATCAAAGAATCTGATAGTGGAGATTTTATTGCTGTAATAGCCGCTCGCTCAGTACTTGACAATATAGTAGAAACAAAGAAAAAGATTGCTGGCAGGCTGGTCACAATAAGGGAATACTCCGCAACCTCAATGGAAGAAGCTATAATAGCAGCTGTTAATGCCGAAAGAGATGGTGCTAAAGCCCTTGTCTGTGCTCCAATAGTAAGTCCTACAGTGGAAAAAATTCTGAATATCCCTGTTACGACCATTATCCCGAAAAATAGCCTTATAGACGCTATTGAACTTGCGCTCAAAAAGATGGAGTAATCTGGAACAGGAATAAAACTCGGAATAAAATATAAAATTAGAAAATTAAAAAACTGCTTTCTAAAACCCTGTAAATGTCTGATGGGTTCTGAAAAACTGCTTTCAAATCAAACTTAAATCATTTTAATCTTTTTTACTCAAAAAAACCCGCGTTTTGATTAACGCGGGGATTTAAGTTTAATTTCTCTTGTTTTTCAGTATTTTCTATTTTTTACTGTCTTTATTTTCTCGGTTTTATCGAGTCTACAATCTCCTGTACTTTCTGCTGCAGCATTGCCATATCTCCACCGCCTTTTGTAAAGAAATAAGCAGCTCCGCCGATAATTAACAGGACAAAAACTCCAAGGACATAAAGCAGCAAAGAAGACTTTTCTTTTACCGTATAGGAACCGGTTTGTTCTCCTATTGTTACGTTATAAGTTCCTGGGTTTTCTTCACTGTGTTCAAAGGTCACTGTAGTGTTATTCCCTATACCCAGAGAGACATCCTGTGAATCAACTACACTTCCGTTTACAGACAGTTCCGCATTATATTCTCCTGCAGCATTGCCTGCGTTTTCGACATTAGCTGAGATCGTCGTGTTCTTTCCGGCTTTGACTTCTATAGGGTTGATTACAAGGTTAGATACCTCAAAAATGGCTTCAAGATCCTTCACTTTAAGGCTGGTGCTTTCTTCAGTAAAGCCATCTTTTGCAACACTGATCTTGACAGTACCGCTTTTTTCCGAGGTATAAGTGATCTTTCCATCAGATCCGGTTGTTCCAATAACTTTGTCATCAACTGAAACATTTGCACCCTCGATTGGATCTCCTCCAATCTTTTTCAAGACTTCTATCGTGGCTGTATCGCCTACATAAACTGTTTCAGGAGAAATGCTGAGGCTTATTCCCTCTTTCGGAGAATTGACATTGATTTCTTTGCTTGTTTTTGTGTAATCTTCTTTTTCTGCAGTTATTTTCAGGGTTCCTACCTCTTCAGCCGTGTACTCAACAATTCCATCAGCATTGGTTTCTCCAGCGCTGGTTTCATTAACCGATACAGTAGCCCCTTCTACGGGTTCCCCGCCTGCAGTTATTTCAATATCAAAGTTGTCTCCTGCATAGATTTCGTCAGGTACACCTATTTTCAGTGATGTGCTGCTGTTTCCTTCGCCTCCTGAGTCAACCTCCACAAAGGGATAGAACCTGAGAGTACTGGAATCAGCGGTCTTGAAACTGACATTGCCCATAACATCGACGGTTTCATCCTGGCCAAGCCCGATATCGTCATCATTTTTCATTGTGATGCCGCTTTCTGAGACACTAGTAACTTCCATTTCGCCGAATGTATCTCCGTTGTTGATTTCAGTGTAATCATCCGAAAGCTGGAAAATACCCTGTACAAAGACAGCAGAACTCTCACTTCCTGCAAATACTGTGCCGAAATGGACTATGATGAGAGGTACGCTTTCTGATTCTCCAAGTTCAGTTTCATAGATATAATCCTCACCTGAGGTGACAAAGCCCTCATCTACCACTTCTCCGTCTTTCTCTAGCTGGACCCATACACTTTCTCCGTTAACATCAACTTCCTTGATGCTCAAAGAGTAGCCATCTTCAAGGGTAAGGGCAGAACCTGAGTTCATGGATTCTTTGTCATCTGTGTCGGTAAGAACTTTACAAAGGATACTGTCTGAAAGAAGGCTCACATCATCAACTGCTCCATCAACAGAGCCATCAGTATACCCTGCAAAATACTTATCTGCCATGAAGCCAACAACTGTGAAATTGCCCCATTCACTGTGTTCAAAATCAACGCTTTGAGGCGTGGACTCGTAGACTAGTTTGCCTGAGGGTATGTCCCTACTTCCAAATTCTTCTACTGTCAGGTTTTCAGTCCCAATTCCTTCATCTATATTGTAATAGAAACCTTCGAAGTTGAAAGGATCCCAGCTCGGGAGAGAATCTCCTTCTTCATAGACAGTCCCGCGCAGTTCGTAGGTACCCGACTCCGAGGTGTCAAGGATAGGGGCAAAACGCAGTGTGCTGGAATCAGCTACCTGAATCTTTATTTTGCCCATAAGATCTACTGTATCTCCCTCGTCGAGTCCGACACTAGCATCATTCTTCATTTTTATTTCACTACTGCTCAGGGATGTTACTTCCATTTCTCCGAAGGTATCCCCATTAGTGAGTTCGGTATACTCGTCCGATATCTGGAAGATTCCCTGTACGAATACAGCAGAAGTTTCGCTTCCTGCAAATACCGTGCCGAAGTGAACAATGATTATGGGTACATCTTCTGCTTCTCCAAGGTCAGCTTCATAGGTATAGTCCTCACCTGAGGTGACAAATCCCTCATCTACCACTTCTCCGTCTTTTTCTAGCTGGACCCATACACTTTCTCCATTAACATCGACTTCCTTGATATTCAGAGAGTATCCTTCCTCGAGGGCAAGAGCATCTCCAGAATTTGCTGACTTTTTATCATCACTGTCGATCAGGATTTTGGAAAGAATACCATCGGAAATCGGGCTTATATCGTCACCTACAACTTCGGAATCATTCTTAGTGTAACCTGCAAAGTATTTCTCTGCCATGAACCCAATAATCTCATATGAACCCCAGTCACCATATTCAAAGCTAGTCTTAGTAGGCGTTGTGATGTACTCGATATTTCCAGAATCTATGCTTCTGTCTATATCTGTAATGGTCATATTTTCTGAGGAGACTCCCGTATCAAGGTCATAGTAGAAGCCTGAATAACTCTGAGCATCCCATGTATAAGTTGTAGGCATTCCAGTTTGCCAGATCCTTTTCCCGCTTGAACTGCTTGCGGAACCTGCCTCAATAATTTTAGTTGATGTACTCTGATTTCCATTACTGTAGGTCGCAGTTAAAGCCACTGTGTAGCTGTTTTGGCTTGTATAGGTATGAATCGGATTCTTTTCTGTACTATTTGCACTCCCATCCCCAAAACTCCAGTCTAACTTGGTAGGTGAACCTGTACTTTTGTCAGTAAACTGAACAGTTAAGGGTATAGATCCCTCTGTAACATTTGCCTCAAAAGCAGCAGTTGAAGCTAATACGGTTATATCCTTAGTTGCTGGATCAGATGTAGTAGTTGCATTTTCTGCTGTTAGTGTTACTATGTACGTTCCTGCGGTGGTATAAGTGTGTACTACTGGATTCTGGTTAGTTGAATTTGAAAATCCATCACCAAAGTTCCAGTTCCATGTAGTTCCATTTTCGTATTGGCCTGTAAATTGCACACTCAGGGGCAATACTCCTGATGTTGTGTTGGCGACAATATTTGCAGGTACTGCACCTGCAGCTCCGCAAAATAGCCCGAACACCAGAATTGCTGTAAATATCTGTAAAATAGCTTTTTTCATGTTTTATCCTTCTAAACCTTGTGCCTAAATTATATTTGTTAGCTTTTATTTTAGAAATTTTCAAATCTATTTTGTTTTTATGATCACTGTGAATTTTAATCAATAAATCCTACTTCTCTCTCTAAGTTCTATCTTCAAGTTTTAATCGGCGAACTCGATTATTTTTTTATTAGTGCGATTTATCAATAATCTCGGCTTTTAGCTGCTGGTATCCTCTCTGCTCTATTGTTGTTAACTTGTATTCGGGGGATTCGAGCATAATGCCAGCTTCGTACTTCGTACATTCTCCTATAACGGTTAAGTTACATATATTTTGTACTTTTTTCAGCTTTTGAGGGTCAATTGTCATAAGAAGTTCGAAATCTCCACCTGTATAAAGGGAAAGCTCTGCCAGTTCTTCGGGACTTGAAACAAATTCTCTAACTTCTTTCAGGATTGGAAGAGTGCTTTCACGGATTTTGAAACCTACATGGCTTTCTCTGGCAAGGTCATAAAGGGACATGGCGAGGCCGTCACTCGTGTCCATCATGGATGTGACCGCGCCTGACTCAGCCAGTTGTCTGGCTTCTTTCGTGCGGGGGATAGGTTCAAAAAGAGCTTTGAGAACAGTTTCACTTACTGTTTTTCCAGACTGAAGGGCCTCAAGAGCAGCCCCGGCAGAGCCAGTATATCCTGTAACACAGACAAGGTCTCCCGATCTTGCTCCACGCCTGAGGAGAAGCTGGCTTTTTTTCACCCTACCCAGGGCTGTCCCTGTAATTGTCAGTTCAGCATGGGTATCAAGGTCACCTCCGATAACAGAAGTTCCGCAGAATTCGGCACATGCCTGCATACCTTTTGCAAGTTCTTCGATAAAAGTAATTTCGGTATCTGCTGGCATTCCTATTGCCATAAGAAGCCCTGCAGGTTCTGCACCCATGGCTGCAATATCACTCAGGTTTACGGCTGCAGACATCCAGCCCATCTGCCAGGGCGTCATTTCTGCCGGAAAATCCGTGGTTCTATGCAGCATATCTGTTGTAATAACCAGACAGTCTTCGCCTTTAAGGTCAAGAACGGCACAGTCATCTGAACCCGCACCAATTAGGATTCTTTTCTGTCCGCTTTCTTTACTGTCAGGGGCTTTGAAGATCTCAGATAAGCGGGAAATTAAAGCGCGCTCTCCGACTGAAGATACTTTTGTTCCTTTCATGGTCTTTTTTCTGGAAGCGATGACTTTTGATCTCCTTTCTATAGGTACTGCCCTTATCCGGGCCAAAATGCACTGAGTCTCTCCCCTTTATTTAATTTTCGTAACGACAGAGGTTACACATAGTCAGGTAATAATAATAGAGAAGTTTTCAGTATTTGGCGAGGACATTATGGGACAATTCTTACATTTATTTATGAGTATTGAGTAAACAAACTCCAATCTCTGAGATTAATCACTTTCTTTTACTTTTTGGAGTATAAGGCTTTTGTAAACTTCAAATTAATTTGAACTTATCTATTATTCCTGAAAAATCAGTAAAAGTTTTTTAGAAATATGAAATAGCTTGAAAAGCCTAAAAAAGTTTAAACAAGCCTAAATTGAGATAATTTAGGGAAACAGGCAAGTAATATTAAAAAATAAGTTCAGACTATCTCTTCTCCAGCCTCTCTTGTCCTTATTCTTACATTTTTCAGAAACTTTTTTGCTGTTATTCCAAGTTCGTATAACTCTTCCCTTTCTAAGATTAGACTTTTTCTAAGATTCTCCTGCAAACTGTGTTCCGGGATTCCCTGCTGCAGTACATAAATGATCTCTCTGTTTCTCGCATGTCCTGAAATCCAGGAAGCTATGCAGGTAACTTCTTCCTTTGTTCCAATTAAATCCCTGATTACTGTTGTCCTTAGCTCCGGCTCAAGATCGCAAGACTCTGCAATTTCTATTGTCTCAATGACATTTGCAGTAATCTCTTCAGGAGCCTTTTTAACAGCTGTGTACTTCCCCCATCCTGTAATTTTCCCATAAAGTTCAGGATTATCAGGAGGGGCTTTTATGTCGATAAAAAATTTATCCACCAATTTTCGTTTAACCAGTTCTTTTGCCATTTCAGGATAGCAGCCGTTCGTGTGAATTCCGACCAGAAGCCCGAGCTCTTTTGCAAACTCTGCAAGAGGCACAATTGCCTTCTGCATTAGAGGCTCTCCTCCAGAAAATACAACTGTACTCACAAAAGGCCTGGAGTTTTTTATCTTCTCCTTCACAAAATCGAGTTCTACAAGGTCTGGCTCTTCCAGATAAGGATGATTCTGGCAATAAAGGCAGCGAAGAGGGCATCCCCGAAAAAAGATAGTGATTGCGGCTTTCCCTCTCCAATCCAGAGTTGAGAGGGAAACCGTGTCTGCATAATTTACTTTCATGAAAAATTACCGTTTCTCAAGATCATTACTCAAGTCTTTAGAATAAAAAAGAGTAGGAACTCTTACCTGAGTTCCCTTGTATCATATCTTTTTCTATCGTAAAGCTCCTGACGCTTGCCCCTGTTCCAGCCTTCTACGGATTGGAGGTATCCTGTAATTCTTGAGAGGTGCTGAACATTTTCAGATCTACATTTCGGGCATTTGTCCTGCAGGCCGTCTGATACGTATCCCTCGTCAATGCATACGGTCATGTCCCTTGTGAAGGCAAAGTAACCTGTCTGAGTGTTCTTTGCTATATGCATGGCAAGTTCCTGCAGTCCATCAGGGTCTGGCTTTCCTTCTCCAAGCCAGATATGCATAATGTTTCCTCCGTCGACTATCGGGAAGAAAGTGTGTTCATACTTTATTCTCTCAGGCAGAGAGACATCAGCTCCTGGCGGGATGTGAGTACCATTGGTATAGTATATGGGCAGGTCGTGTGTCTCATTAATCTCTTTCTTTGCGGCTTTGAGATCCCCTTTAATTGTGAGTTCGGCTTTGCCGGCATATTCTCTGTGCAGGAGATCTGAGACTGCAAAGCGCTGGGCTGTAGTTTCAGCAGGCGTTCTTGCAAGGGCAATTTCCATATCGTTTTCCTTTGAGAGCTTCTGGGCATGCATTTTCATTTCGAACATAGCCCTTATAGCAAGTTTATAAGCAATAGGGGACTCATGGATCTGGTAACCTGTATGGTATTGCACCATCTCATTAATTCCTACTACTCCAATAGTATACACAAGACTATCGAAGTCCACAGCCATTGCCCCTGTCTCTCCGGTGTTCGGGTCTTTGGGACACTGTGCTGCAAAAGGAATTCTGTTTTTCTTGATGAGACTGTTCATCCAGCTTCGCTTGATCTTGAAGACTTCTATGCCCCTGTTCATCAGGGCTTTTAGCTCACTGAAAAGTTTTTCATCATCATATTCGGCCTTATATGCTGCCCTGGGGCAGTTTAAAGACAGCACCATCCATGAGCCCATTGAAAAGTGTTTTCCATTCTTGAAATGAAGTTTGTCATTAAACTCTTTATCATCTGTAGGATTTGCGGAGAACTGGTAAGCACAGCACTGGTAGCATGAAATTCCTTCCCCTGCACCTCTATATTCAGGGAGCTGGTTATCAAAATAAGGAGTTCCGAATTTGGCAGCCAGCTCAAAGGTCATCCTGTACAGTTCTTTATACGTCGGAAGTTCAGGGTGAGCTCTGTTAAATTCCTCATCCTCTTTCATGAAATCAGGTTCAAGAGAAATTTCAGGTTTCGGGAAACTGAAAGGCTTGCCCCAGGCATCTCCTTCAAGCATAACATCCATCATGGCTTTGAATCCAAGGCGGACTTCTTTTTCAAATTCCCCGTAGGTCCTGAGAGGAGCCTGTTTTCCATTCCAGATCTTACCCATGGCAACAACTGGTATGTTTTTCCAGAGCTTAGGAACACCTGGAGAAAGCTGCACTGATGAAAAAACAGTCTGTCCGCCTCTTGCACACATCATCTGCATCATTTCATAGACGAACATCTGCATGAGCTGCCTGATCTCAGTTTCTGATTTGCCTTTGAGATAGGGAGCCATAAAGGTCAGGAAATTGTAAAAGCCCTGCCCACCTGCAAAATTTGTCTGAGCCGAACCCATGGCCTTTACAGCATGCAGAAAAGCTACTTCTGCGTTCTTTGCAGGTTTTGCCACGCTGGATTGGGTTCCTACTCCATCAGGCATAAGGCCGTAATAAAAGAAGTAGCGCAGGTCCCAGTCCTGACAAAAAGGTCTTGTGCCCATGTATTCGAGATCATGGATATGAAAATCTCCATTCAGGTGCAGGTCGGCAAGCTCTTTTGGCATCAGAAGGAGATTTTGTTCTTTGGACATTTTGTCAGCTTTTCTTTTATGCGATGTTTCCGCATTGTTCAGCTGGTTTGCATTATCGTTTGCCCCAAAGCCGTATCCTGAGTCGATTTCGTAGGCATCGTAGACTGACGCCCCGACTCTTGTCATTATGTTTCTCCATTCTACATGCCCTCTGTCAAGCAGGATATTGTTTACTATTTCCCGGATAAGAGGTCCTGAGAGGAATTTAATATTCATCTTTCTGATGATTTTTTCAGCTTCTTTTGCAATATCAACTGCTTCTTCTTTTGTAATTGCATCTTTGTTGTAGAAGATCTCGCTTAATTTTGTTTCTTTCAGGAGCTGATTTACAATAATATTCCTGTCCCAGTTGACCATGAACCCGTCTGTCGTCCTTACTTTGGGAAGAGGAGAGACGGATAGCCCATCAAGTGTTTTTTGTACTGGCTGGTTATCAGATAAATGATTATCTCTGGGAAGGGAAGGAAGGGAGAGCCCGTTAAGTGTCTTTTTAACCGGCTGGTTATCAGATAGATTGCCATCGGGTGAGAGAATTTCGCCTGTCATTTTCTCATCTTCATTAATTGTTTTAAGAATGAAATCTGCACGTTATTTTATCGTTTTGAAGCTTCAGAGTGTGTATCACAAAATTCCCCTGAATTTTTCAGGGTTTACTTCTTCCCCACTGAAGATTTCCTCATGGGTCAGGAAAGTGTCATTGATCTGTAAAACAGGAGCTGTCACTGTAAAAATCCCATTAAATCGCAGCTCTGTCAGGGCTTCAGGCGTAGACATATCTGCCACTGTATAGGGTACTGAATTTGCCTCAAGGAACTTTTTTAATTTATTGCATTTGGGACATCTTTCTGTTGTATATACAATTATCTTTGCCATGCTTTACGATCCTCTGATTTCTCACTACTTTTGAATCAAATCTTACTTATTTCTTTTATTTCCAGTGTGGGAGGAGTGAGCGCGGCAGCGCAAAGCGCATTATCGCAAGAAAACAAACCCCCACATGGGTTACTTTAAAATGTGCCCCTTTGATTGTCTTTCCACTTTCCTAAGTGAATTATTCTCTTTTTCCAGGTAAATACCCTAAATGTCCTTGCAGTTAATAATGGTTTTTCAACTCAGTTCTGGATACAATAACCCTTTTGTTTTGTATACAAAGATATCCTGTTATTTTTATATTTGTTATCAGATCTGATAACAAATCTGGGGAATTCTGTTTCCGAAAAATTGCCTTACTTTAGAGGACATTTTCAAGTACAAGAGACATTCTGCAATATTGAAGCCATTTTAGAGGATATAGGTATGGAGACCATGTATATGGCTTTATTCCTTAGATTCTCTCTGAAATAATCTAAAATGACTTCCTACAACATATCTCTGCTAAAAACAAAAAAGATTGACGTGTAGTAAAAAAATGTTGTTATATGTAGCGAAAGCAAATTACTACTTTGCTTTTATTTACACTAATTTTCCGAAAAGTAAACATATTAGATTTAATTTTAGCTGTGGTCTTTAAAGCTTGTCGTTATTTTTTTCACAGGTTTTCATTTTAAAAATAGTGGAGTTACAAAAAAGCGTTATATCATTGGTCAGTTATACCTCTGTCTAGTGCAAAAAGAGGTGTCATTCCATAGAGAAATTAATGCCTACGGGCTGCAAACCCCTTGACGACCTTCTGGGTGGAGGTTTCGAGAAGGGGATCGTGACTCAAATCTTTGGAGCCGCTGGTACCGGGAAAACAAATATTTGCATCCAGCTTGCAGTGGAATGTGTAAAGCAGGGGCAGAAGGCTATTTTCATAGATACTGAAGGCCTTTCTCCTTCTCGTTTTAAACAGATTGCAGGGGAGAACGCAAAAGAGATAGCAAGGAGTATCATTATTTATGAACCCCTGAGTTTTGAAGAACAGTATGCTGCTGTAAGAGAAGTAGAGAGAATAGCCGGTGAAAATATCGGGCTTGTAATCCTTGATTCTGCAACTTCATATTACAGGTTCGAGCTTGAAGATGAAGACACTGGTATAAAAAGTCGCAGAGAGCTTGCCAGTCAGATAGGATTTTTGCATGCCCTGGCTCGTAAACACGGCTTTGCTGCAGTTATAACCAATCAGGTCTACTCTGATATTATCTCAGGAGGAGTACGACCGCTGGGAGGTACTTCCCTTGAGCATATATCAAAAACCATTGTCCAGCTGGAAAAAACAGGTGAAGGAACCAGACGTGCTATTCTGTACAAACACCGCTCCCGTCCTGAAGGCTTAAACGCTGAATTTAGAATTACAGCTGAAGGAATTCGTTAATTGATAAAATCGACAGATTTCTATACGATAAATTTCACGGAAGTATTTAAAAACAGAGAAAACGAAAATTCCCGGGAAGATCCGGGATTTTACAGTGAAAGACTGTTTTTAATAAAAATTTCTTGTACTTGAAGCTTCAACGTTCTCTGGTGCCAGCTATGAATTCCTCTGTCCTTCTGTAAGCTTCATCATCAGGGTACTGAATAGCCGGGTGCTTCATAAAATAAGATGCCGGAGAATACAGCACTCCTCCTATTCCGCGATCAAGAGCTAGTTTGCAGCATCGAATGGCATCAATTACCACACCTGCGGAATTGGGGGAATCTTCTACGGAAAGCCTTAGTTCAAGGTTCATTGGTACATCTCCAAAAAGTTTACCTTCCATCCTCAGGAAACATACTTTGTTGTCTTTTTGCCAGGCTACGTAATCGCTAGGTCCGATGTGGATATTTTCATCATCAAGCTTTTGAGAGAGCACGGACTGGACCGCTTCTGTTTTTGATTCTCTTTTGGAAGCAAGTCTGCTCCTGTTGAGCATGTTGAGAAAATCAGTATTTCCTCCAGTGTTCAGCTGATATGTCCTTTCAAGTTTTACACCGCGTTTTTCAAAAAGGTCTGCAAGAATTCTATGGGTAATAGTAGCTCCAAGCTGGGCTTTAATATCATCGCCGATAATCGGAATATTCTTTTCTTCAAACCTTTTTGCCCATTCAGGATTGCTTGCAATAAAAACAGGCATATTATTGATTAAAGCCACACCAGCTTCAAGGGCACACTCGGCATAGAAACGTACTGCCTCTTCAGAACCTACAGGCAGGTAATTGAGAAGCATTTCTGCGCCTGAACTCTTCAGTTCGTTTACTATATCTGCTTTCGTAGCTTCTGGCTCTTTACCGACAATAAAGGTATACTTTTCTTCATAGTTCTTCATGTGGTCAGAAACCCCGTCAAGAACCCTCCCCATTTTAACCTTCACGCCTGTAGCCGGAATGTCAGGACAAAAGATCGCTGTGCAGTTCGGGGGGGCAAATATAGCCTCAGCCACATCTTTTCCTACTTTCCTGGCGTCAATGTCAAAGGCAGCAACAACTTCGATGTCTTTGGGTTTATATCCGCCAAGGTCCCAGTGCATCAGCCCTATAGGTTCTTTGTTTTCGGCTTTATAATACTCAATGCCCTGTATCAAAGAGCTTGCACAGTTCCCGATCCCTGCAATTGCTATTTTTATCTTTGTCATAAACGCTTACTCTCCGATAAATACCCTGATTCTCATAAACCGCATTCATGGAATGATAGATTTTTCGTGATTTCTGAAATCTACAGACTCAAAGATTTACGGATTCAAGGTCTTGAAATTTATGACTTCTATTCCTAAAATTAAGACTCTTTCTGTATCTCAGCTATGGATTTTAAATCTTCTCTTATTTGTGCTGTTACTTTATAAATCTATTATATCAAGTTTGCCTTTCCGGGAATATATTTTGTTTTTATATATTATTTATATAGATTATTTATATATGTTATTTATATATACCCTAAACTCAAGTCCACTTTCAAGATAAAATTCTTATTTTTGCACTCAGGTGCGGGATCTTTCAATCTTTATCTTTTCTTCAAGTATTTTTCTCTTTTAAGATTGGAGATTAAGATTAAAGAAGCCTATCTGGAGTTTCATTTTAAGCTACTTTATCAACTTCGCAGTTTAGAGAAAATAAATTGAGGAATTCTTCTGAGCATGGAGTTGAATAGGTTTTTATTAGATAGAGAGCTTGAAATGGGAGCCGGTGGATTTTTCCGGCAGAACCTGACGTTTATATCGGAAAGTGATTTAATGAGGACAATTGACTGGAAAGAAGAGTCCAATTCCGTGATACTGGTAGATCAAACCCTGCTCCCAAAGGAGTACAGGATTATAGAATGCAAAACATTGAGTTCTCTCTGTGAGGCTATAAAATCTCTAAGGATAAGGGGTGCGCCTGCTCTCGGTGCTGCAGGAGGTTTTGGAATTGCCCTTGCAGCCTCCCTGAGTGGAGCCAAAAACATTGAAACAATGATGAAAGACCTTGAGGTTGCAGGGAAAGCTCTTAAATCAACCCGCCCAACTGCAGTAAACCTGGGATGGGGCGTTGATAGGGTCTTAAGAGCTGTTTCAGACGCCTTTGATGCTCAGGGAATCAGAGATATCGCTCTTCAGGAAGCCAGGGATATTGCGGAAGAGGATGTGGCCACTAACAAGCTGATAGGCGAATATGGGGCAAAGTTCCTTAAAGACGGGGACACTGTACTCACTCATTGTAATGCAGGCAGGCTCGCCTGTGTAGATTGGGGTACAGCTCTCGGGGTTGTACGTTCGGCTATTGCTGAAGGCAAGGAGATCAAGGTTATCGCCTGTGAGACCAGGCCCCTGAATCAGGGAAGCAGGATAACTACCTGGGAATTGATGCAGGACAAAATTCCGGTAACTCTGATTGCAGATTCAATGGCTGGATGGGCAATGCACCAGGGCCTTGTAGACAGTGTACTTGTAGGAGCAGACAGGATTACCCAGGATGTTGTTTTTAACAAGATAGGGACTTATACACATTCCATTCTTGCAAAAGAACATGAAATTCCTTTCTACGTGGCAGCTCCAATCTCTACTTTCGATTTCAATGGCTGGGAAGGTAGCGTAAAAATCGAAATGCGGAGCGCTGATGAGCTTCGATTCTTTGGGTCCGAACAGCTTGCCCCGGAAGAAGTGGAAGTCTACAATCCTGCTTTTGATGCAACTCCCATGGAAAATGTGACTGCAATTATCACGGAAAAGGGAGTATTTTATCCGCCTTTCCTGCTGGACGAGGTTCTTATTTGAAAGCAATTCGAAGATAAATTGAGTTTAATTTGAGGATATTTTGAATATCCTGAAATATATCCCTATTTATCCTCGCTTTTGGAGCATACCTAACTCCATATCAATCCTTCCAGAGTCAGGATACTAAATAATTACTCTGCTGGATTTATATATCAGAAATGTATTATCTGATGATTACCAATGTTAACAGTAACTTCAACAGTTATGTTAGATATTTTAATTTATAGGTAAATATTTTAACATGTACCTTATTAATCTATTAAGAAGACAAAATACAGGTAATAAATTTACATTCAATTTACAGTGCATTCTTACAGGTGTTAATTCATGGCTAAAAAATCAGGTACCGGACTCCAGTCCTCTGCAGGGCTCATGCGCTATTATGAAGCGGATAAAAACGCTGTTCATGTCCAGCCCAAAACAGTTCTGATTGTTGGTGCCCTTGTGGGCATAGCAGTATTATTTTTAGGTGCTGTAAACGGCTTCTGGCCGTAATTACACTTTTTTTGGGCAGATTCCTTTGAATAGGGCATGTTCCTTTGAGCAGGCATGACTCTGAAAAAAAAGAATACAAAAAAAGCTTCTTCAGGAGCCAAAATTTCTAAACCCACGGTTCTTCTTCTGGGTTTTCTTCTTATAGTTGTAGGTATCTTCGGGGTTCTTTATAATCCTTCTAATTCAACTCAAGAAAAGGCTACCTGGGAAGTTTCGGAATCAGGAACTCTTTCTTTTCCTCAAAGGGAGGAGCCTGTGTTTACAGCTCAGGAAATTGAAGATATATACTCTCCTGATAATCCAGATACCTTGAAATTGGTGTCTTTTGAAAGTGAAGGGGATAAAATCCAGGCTCTTCTGAGGATTCCTGCAAACTCTAATAATACTTCCTCGTTTTCTCCTGGAATTGTCCTGCTTCCGGGAGCAACAATTAGCAAGGAAGCCGAACAGGGACTCGCTGTGGAACTCTCAAAAATGGGGTATGTAACCCTTACTATTGATCAGCGCAATCTCGGAGGCGTAAATGTCGAAAAAGATCTTGGACTTTTCAAGGCTGGTCTTGAGCCTGTAGAATACCTGATGGTCTATGATGCTCTTAAAGCCACAGATGTACTTGCAGCCCAGCCGGAAATTGATTCAAATAGGCTTGCAATTATCGGGGAAAGCAACGGTGGAAGATTTGCAATTCTTGCCTGTGCCCTTGAGCCTGCCCTTAAAGGTGTTATTGGGATCAGTACTTCAGGGTATGGTACTGAGGAAATTGATCCTGCCTCTGTAGCTGATCTTGAAACTTACCGCTTCTATCGTTCAATTGATCCTGCTACCTATCTCTCTACTCTTCCGCCTGCGAAATTCGTGCAAATTCATTCTTTTAACGATACCTTAATCTCATATGATACGGCACTAAAGACCTTTGCCCTTGCAAAAGAGCCAAAGGCCATGTATAATGTTACTGAGCCAATGCACGGATATACAGATTCCATGCGCCCTTATCTTGAAAAAGAACTTTCGCTTCTCCTTAACTAAAAATGCAGGCTTTTGCTCCTGAATGAATTTGTAAAAACAAAAATGTTTATAATTTTGTAAAATTTTTTCCTTAAAAGTGTTTTAAACATGACATCTCCTCAGCCACTTTCAAGCCTAAGAGAAATTAATGGAATAGGTGAACGAGTAGCTGAAAGGCTGGTCGAGCACTTTGGAAGTGAAGATACAGCTCTTCAGGCTATTTGCGAGGGAGATATAGCCTCGCTTTCTGAAATCAATGGAGTCAGCCACAATTTTGCCCTTACACTTGCCAGGGACGCCAGATCCAGAGTAGAGGGGTGCTCAATTTCCGATTTTCTCAAAACAAAAGAAGCTCTTGACCTTTATTCTCGCCTTATCGAGCTGATGAAAAGTTTTGCTCATACAACTCACGCCAGGGATAAGTTAAATTTGTTTTATCCGCTTCCTGTCTCGAGGATGGACCTTGTTCGGGAAAGGCAGGCTTTCATAGGCGAGTATCTGGAACTTGGAGATACCTTCTCCGAAAACTCCGAATTTCTACACCTGCTTTCAAGAGTCAGAAAACTCAAACCTGTGCCTGGAAACCTGAGGGTCAGAGATAGAATCATTATCTGTGGGGACCGAAAAATCCTGGAGGCAGTTAAAGAGAGATTCCAGACCTTTTTGTCTGCTCAGGCTGTTGAGAGCCTCTCTGAATTTGTGGATCTTGCCAGAGGCTACTCCAGTGTGATTGTTTTTGATGATACTTATCTTGGTTTTGACCTTCCGGAAGGGCTTGAGCCTGAGTATTTCCAGGATCTCACGAAAGCTGAGTTCTGGCAGGTCTTGCCTGAAATAGAGCTGGCTTTTTTTGCTCGGAACCTTGACTGCATCAGAGCCTGCCTGAGTATAGTGTCTGCTCTGCATTCCAGAAATTTTTATTTATTTGAGGAGTTTTCAGGAGAGAAACTTGATGCACTTGAGACCACTCTTTCAAAGATTGCAGAGGATGGAAAGCCTGTTGAAGGTTTTGATCCTGAAATTGACAGGCTTGGGGAAGCCCTGCAAAATCTTGATCCTGTACTTACATCTGCCTTGAATGAAGCTAACCAGCGTATGAACAGGACTCTTGAGGCAAGTTCGCTTACCCTGAGTGGGCAGGAACTCATCAAGCTTGTAAGCGGAGGAGTTGAAATTAAAGACTTGCTTTCAAAAGAGCTAAGTAGAATCTATAAAGGCGAGATTGAAGCCATAAAAGAAGAGCTTTCTGAAAAGCTCAGGCTCCAGAAACAGGAAAAATTGCTGCTTGACTCTCTCTTTTCCGATGAGATTTCCTATCCTCTAAGTGCAAACCAGTCTCAATTGCAAGTTCTCAGGCAAAAACTGAGTATAGCCCTTGAAAAAACAAGGCTTGTCCGGAAAAAAGAACTTGCAAAAACTCTCTCTACCTTTAGAGAGCCTGTAGAAAGGCTTGTCAAGAAAGTCCTGGATTTTGATCTTGGTTTTTCAATAGCTTGTTTTTCGGCAAAGTTTAAACTGAAATTGCCGGAAATAATTCCTGAAACCGGAATAGGTTTTAAAAACGGAGAAAATCTCTTTCTAAAAGCCCGGCACGGAGAAATCGATCCTGTAAGTTATTCCGTCGGAAAAACCTGTTATTCCCCTTCAGGTCTGGAAAGCCGGGTTGTGCTTTTGAGCGGAGTAAACTCCGGAGGCAAGACCTCCCTGCTCGAGCTTCTTGCTCAATGCGTTATTTTAGGGTACATGGGTTTTCCGGTTCCTGCAAAAGAGCTTGAACTCGGGCCTGTGGAAGAATTCTATTACTTTGGAAAATCAAAGGGAACGCTGGATGCAGGAGCTTTTGAAACTACTCTGAGACAATTTTCCGTGCTTTCGGAAGCCTCGGGAAAACTGGTGCTTGCAGATGAGCTTGAATCAATAACCGAGCCAGGAGCCTCTGCCAGGATTATAGCAGGGATCCTTGAGTATCTATCCAGAAACGGCCAGAGTCTTGGGATTTTTGTTTCCCACCTTTCGGAATTGATCCTTGAAAATACTGAGGCAGAGATAAGAGTGGACGGAATTGAGGCGGAAGGTCTGGATTCTAATCTGGAGCTAATTGTGAACCGGAATCCTGTATACAACCATATTGCACGGAGTACTCCTGAGTTGATCGTGGAAAGGCTGCTTAGAAAGACTACCGGAAAAGAACAGGAGTTTTACGCCCATTTAAAAAGTAAGTTTAAAAACTAATTGATGTAAATTTAAAGGACTTTTCAAGATCTATCAAACTTTTTGCTGAGTTTCTTATCTTCTGTATCCTATTTTTTCTCCTCTTCAGGCTCCACGCATCTTTATTTCATTACTTCCTTTAATTGTTTTCAAAAAGATAGTGTTATAACTCTTTAATTCAATATACTGATAACTAGTAATGAGTACGCCGAGAGCCCTGAAAACATTGTCAATCCAAAAGTCTATATATGGGTTAGTGTCAATGCATCTCAGATCACTAAGACAAGGAAGAATTTGCCTTCCCTTATGCAGGAAAATGAAAACTCTAACCGGCTAACAGGGTTGATATGTGATTCATGGAAAACTTCCATAGAAATAACTATCTTTGGTTGTTTAAGTAGATTGGGGGCTATCTTCTTTTCAACCCGGTAACCGGCTGACTATTTGGTAATGAACTTTATTATGAAGCTTGCAGGCATATTATCTTCAGATCTTCTACCAGTTTTGAAGACGGACCTGAAGAATGAGAAAACCCAGGCCACGTGTGATATTAATGGAGCGGAACTTCCCCATTCAGTGTGCAGATTTTGATAAGTTACTTATGGATAAAGTTAAAGGGACTCTGGCCGAAGTATCTGGAATACCTGACCTGAGCGATCCCTGTCTGTATACGGATCGCGAATATAGCTGGCTCCAGTTCAATGACAGAGTGCTCGAAGAAGCCTATGACGAGCGAAATCCTCTCCTTGAGAGAGTCAAGTTCCTTTCTATCTTTGGAAGCAATCTTGATGAGTTTTTCATGGTTAGAGTTTCCGGGGTCCAGAAACGGATAACTGAAGGGTTTAAAGATGACCGGACAGATGAACTGGCTCAACAGCAACTTCGTATAATTAGTGAAGAGCTTCTCAGGCAGCTCCCTCTAAATGATAGGTGCTGGAATGAAATACTTGAGCCTGCTCTCAGGGAAAAAGGGATTAAAGTTCTAAATTACTTTGAACTTTCTGGAGAGGAAAGAGAAAAGCTCAGAGATTATTTCGAGAGAAATATTTTCCCTTTGCTTACTCCTCTAGGATTCGATTCAGGTCATCCTTTTCCTCACATCTCGAACCTGAGCCTTAACCTGGCGGTACTTATTGATGACCCGGACTATGGGGAACGTTTTGCCAGGGTCAAAATTCCTCCAATCTTCACGAGACTGATTGCAGTTCCTGAAGGTAGTCAGGAACAAATAATTTCCAGCTTTGAGGAGTTGAAAACAGGACGTTTTGTCTGGCTTGAACAGCTTATTGCTGCAAACCTCGATCTCCTATTTCCTGGGCAGCGAATTCTCGGAGCTTATCCTTTCAGAATCACACGAGACGCAGACCTGGGATTTGATGAAGATGGCGATAAAGACCTTCTAACTGCTGTCAAGCAGAGAGTTGGAAGAAACTACTTTGGGGCAGTTGTTCGGCTTGAGACTGATTATTCAATGCCTTCAAGAGTTTCTGGTATCCTTCTTAAGAATCTGGAGCTTACAAATTCCCTTATGTTCAGGTCGGCAGCTCCTCTGGGTCTTTCAAGTTTGATGAAACTTACTCAGATTAACCGTCCTGAACTTAAATACGAATCTTTTGAACCGAAAAAACATTCTCTACTGGCTGATAAGGAAAAAATTTTTTCAGCTCTGAAAAAAAGAGATGTACTTCTATATACTCCCTATGACAGTTTTGAATCGGTAATTGATCTTGTAGAAGAAGCTGCCGATGATCTGGATGTCCTGGCAATTAAAATGACTCTGTACAGAGTGGATGATAATTCCAGGATTATTCAGGCTCTTATGAAGGCTGCTGACAGGAACAAGCAGGTGGTCGTTCTCGTAGAGCTCAAAGCTCGTTTTGACGAAGAGAACAATATAGGCTGGGCAAAAGAGCTTGAGCGTAAAGGAGTCCATGTGGCATATGGCTTTGCAGGGCGTAAAGTCCATGCAAAAATGTGCTTGATTGTCAGGACCGAAAAAGAAGGCATCAGGTATTATGTGCATATGGGTACCGGGAACTATAATGCTGTCACAGGAAGAATCTATACGGATTTCGGTTATCTTACAGGTGACCCATTCATAGGCAAGGATATCTCTGACCTTTTCAATGCTCTTACCGGCTATTCGAGAAAAGACCATTATATCAAGCTTCTCGTAGCTCCCCAGAACCTCAGGCACCAGATTCTGGAGCGGATCAGGCGGGAAATCGACCTGCACGAGCAGCATGGAAATGGGCACCTGATCTTTAAGATGAATTCCCTTGTGGACTATCAATGCATCAGAGAACTCTACAGAGCTTCTCGAGCTGGAGTAAAAATAGACCTTATTATCAGAGGCATTTGTTGCCTCAGACCAGGCATTTACGGGCTCAGTGAAAACATAAGGGTTATCTCGATAGTCGGCCGTTTCCTTGAACATTCCAGAGTGTACTATTTCAGGAATGACGGGAAAGAAGAAATCTTCATGGGCAGCCCGGATCTAATGCCACGTAACCTGGACAACAGAGTAGAAATTCTCTTTCCAGTATCTAATACGTACGTTCCTGTTGTAAGGGATGTCATTCTCGGTACTCACTTGAAGGATAATATGAAGGCCCGTCTGGTCCTTCCTAACGGCAAGACCGAAAGGATCTACCCGCAGCCTGAAGAAGAAGAACTGAATTCTCAATTATGGATGCTTGAAAACAGGAGTAGCTGGGATCTGAATTCTTAAAGTTAAAGTGGCAAATTTTCTTCAGTTTTTCTTTTCTTATTTTTAACCTTTCTATCATCCTATTAAATATTTTATATGGGCAGGGTTTTTGAACTTACAATTTTACATATATAGAGTAATACCGAGAGGAAAAATCGGAAGAATAAAAACCAAGAAATAAATCCTAAAGAATAAAAATCAAGAAATAAGTATCAAATAGAATAAAAATCTGAATGGTATTGTAAAATTGATTTTGAGGCTCTCGACTCCTTCGAAGAAAACGAAAGACAGGGCTTTCAGGTGGTAATCAATGGAACCCGAGAAAATTTCCGAAGGCAGGGTTGTTGCGTTTATTGATATAGGAACCAATTCGGTACGGCTTCTTCTGGTCAGGATTAATCCAAACGGGTCTTACCAGCCTCTGACCAAGCAGAAGGAAACAGTCAGGCTTGGCGACAAAGAATTCATAGATAAGATTCTGCAGCCGAAAGCGATGGAGCGTGCAGTTATTGTTTGTAAAAAGTTCATGGAACTTGCCAGAGCTTACAGGGCAGAAGAGGTTATAGCTGTAGCTACCTCAGCTACACGCGATGCAGGGAATAAGGTTCAGTTTCTTGAAATGTTAAAAAAGGAAGCAAACCTTGAGGTATGCACTATTTCCGGAAGTGAAGAAGCTCGCCTGATTTATCTTGGTGTCTCAAGCGGGCTCAGACTTGGCTACTCAAAGGCTCTTTTCATTGATATTGGAGGCGGTAGTACCGAAGTATCAGTAGGAGATCAGAAGCAGTGTTATTTCCTTCATTCCTTTGACCTTGGATCTATCCGCCTGACAAATATGTTTCTTCCAGATGAAGTGGGCCCTGTCTCCGAGGAGAGATATGAACAGATTAAAGATTATATCCGGGGCAAAGCTGAAGATATAATAAAAGAGTTTTCCAAATACAGAATAGAATGTGCTATTGGAAGTTCGGGAACCATAGAGAACCTTGCAAGGATTGCTTTTGTTTACCTGCACAAGACATCTCATGAAAGTTACGAGAATCTTGAGTATGAAGACCTGAAGAAAATTATCAGGGCTATATGTGCCCTGCCCCTGGAAGAGCGGCGCAAGTTTCCCGGAATCAACTCACAAAGAGCAGATATCATTGTTGCGGGGGCTGCAATTATCGAGACTTTTATGGAAGAGATGGGACTTTCCGAGATCAGGGCCAGTAAATACGGATTAAGAGAAGGGCTTCTCGTGGATTATATTTCCAAGAGCGAGTTTTCCTACATGGTTACCCAGATGTCAGTAAGAAAGCGTAGCATTATGCAGCTTGGGCTTACCTGTAATTTCGACGAAGAGCATGCACATACTGTCACCAGGCTGGCTCTGGAACTTTTTGACAGCATTCAGGCGCTTGGAATCTATGAATTTAATGAAGGGGAGAGAGAACTTCTTGAGTACGGGTCAACTCTACATGATATCGGGACTTTTCTCTCCTATGATACCCATCAGGCACATGCTTATCACCTTATCAGAGAAAGTAACCTGCCGGGTTTTCATCCTGAAGAAATAGAAGTTATTGCAAATCTTGCTTATTTTCACAGAAAAAATACTCCTAAAAAGAAACATTCCAATTTTGCCGGGCTTAATAGGGATACTGTAAAATGTATTAGAGTCCTGAGCGCCCTGCTTCGTATTGCTGAAGGCCTTGACCGCTCCCATACAGGAGCTGTTTCCCACGTCCGCTTCTATATTGCCTCTGCCGACAGTCTTGTGCTTGAAATGCATGCTCAGAAGGAATGCCAGCTCGAGATATGGGAAGTAGAGAAACAGAAAAAGTATTTCAAGAAAATCTTTGAATACGATCTCCAATCCAAAGT
Organism: uncultured Methanosarcinaceae archaeon; assembly: GCA_963847185.1. Lineage (GTDB taxonomy): Archaea > Halobacteriota > Methanosarcinia > Methanosarcinales > Methanosarcinaceae > Methanosarcina. The sequence goes on from CAWJYV010000007.1 coordinate 113,127, forward strand.
AATTATAGAACAAGATACAGGAGTTTCTTTAGTTCTCGAAGGAGTCAGAGAGCTTGAGGAAGTTCCAGGGGTCGAAATTTCCTCTAAAAATTAAGAATTTTTTCTGCCCTGGGGGCAGTTCTTGTTTTAGTGGAAGCTCTTATTTTAGTGGAAGCTCCTATTTTAGAGGCACTTCCTGCTTAAGGCATTTCTCATTTAGTTAAGAATGAGTTCACAGAAACAAGTAGTAATAATTAAGAACTTTCGTAGAGGTTTTTGATTGAATTTTCAATCCTTCTTCTGAAATGTCCATTCCGTATCTTTTCCCAGACATTTGGGAAGGTATCAAGTAATATTTGAAGTTCTTCTTCTCTGTATATGAGATAGGCTTCAACCCCTTCCAAACCTGTGGAAAATCTCTTATTCCCGGAGATCTTTTCATTTTCGGCAGAGCCCCATTCTCCGGTTCTCAGGTAGGAACGAAGCATGCCAACTGCGATTACTGAATCATGCAAGTCTCCCAGATGGTCCTGGAGGTTTTTGAAATCTTTTATCAGGGTTTTTGTGTCTTCTCCAAGTACTCTCTCAAAAAACTCAAGTGTGTAACGCATTCCTTTGGCTGCAATTCTTAGCCTGTGTAGACGCTCTACAGGGAGGTAAGGCCCTTCTACCCATTCAGAATAAGCGCTGATGTCAGCCAGACGTGCATACAGTATTGCAGGAAGCACATCTCTTACTCTATGTGGTAATGCATCATGTTTTTTATCGGTTATCGGGAGAATTAAATTTTCGGGAGACACGAGAGCGTCCGAAAAATCTCTCTTGAAATGACCGTACCTTTCGCTTTCCAGATAATCAAGCATTCTTTTCCTGGCTTCTTCTCTTTCTTCCGCGAGCAAAACAAAAAGAGGATCAAGATCGTGTTCACGTTCCGGAGGCAGAGTTTTCAGGTACCCTTCTGCTTTTTCCCTAAAAACGTCCAGGTCCCTGACATCTCCCAGTGAACCAAGCGTTCTCTTTAGTCCTTTGAGATGGGGTTCAAGACTTTCGGGATTAAGATAAGCCTCAAAAACTTTTGCTGCTGCCCTCATCCTGCGGACTGCAACGCGCATGTCGTGCACTTCTTCTATCTCTTCTCCTTTTATAGTCCCCTTTTCATGGGAACTCATATTTGAGAGTTGGAAGGAAAGTATCCTGCAGGCAAGCCAGCCCATAGAGTCTGTAGGTTTAACAGTCACCTTTTCCGGCTTTCTCCTTTTTTCTGAACTCTTTTTCAGTTCTGACTTTTTAAGTTTCCCGCTTTCTTCCTTTTTCCTTAATTCTTCCTCATTCCTGATTTTTCCTTCTTCAGTAAGCTTAATGAATAAGATTTTCCTTCCAAAGAGACATTTCCAGAGTTCACTCTTCTTTTCAGCTTTTTTTGCAGCTTTTTCAGTTTCAATTCCTATAATTTCTATTTCCACATCGTCTCCAAGCTGCTTTATTTTTCCTGGGTAAGCTTCGAGAGATTCAAAAAGGTCTGCAATCCGTATAATGGCTGCAAGCATCAGGGCTTTGTTCTGAAAACCTGGAGGTAATTTCGTTTGAAAGCCTTTAAGAGTCGAAATAAAGTCTTTTTCACATGGATCCTGAAGTTCAACTATCAGGGCAAGCGTTAGAATTTCGTGAAGTTTAAGTCCCTTTATGGGGTGCGTTAGCAGAATTTCTTTTTTCATGCTGGCTTCTTCTTCAGGAAAAGTTGAAGCTTCTGTATTTTTCATAAAGGCTGCGAGGCCGAGAAGTTTTCTTTCTTCTTGTCCAAGCCCATGCCAGGGAGATAATCCGTCAAAAAGAGTTAAGGCCTGCTCTCTGGTCCCTTCTGCTTTGGTTTTATCTGCTCCATAGTATTCAAGGAGGCTTTCGGGAACACATTCGTTAAATTCTATCCTTTTCTTGCCTTTTTTTATATTAAACCCAGGCTGGAGATGAAATTTCTGGTCTTTTTCTTTATCCATTTTAAAAGGAAAAATAGAAAGCCTTTTTTTTTCAAACTTTAAGTAAAGGGTTTCGATTTCGGTTTTATGAATTTTCAGGAGGGAACTCAGTTCCTCACAGGTCTGGCCCTTATCAAGCGCCAGAAGAATTTTAGCTTTTTTTCCGTATACATTTTTCTGGTCTGCAAGTTGTGCACAGAAAGCTCTTTCTTTCAGGCTCAATAAGGTTTTCTCAGGAAGATCTTCCATGAAAAGGAAAGCTCTCTCAAACTTCGAAAAGGGATTTTCTGTCAGGTTATAATGCTCAAGCAGGAAACTCCGAATGGTTTCCAGATCTTCAGGTGTTCCTTCGCTTTTGAGTTCCACCTCAAATTCATTATATTGTTTTTCTCTGCCTTCGCTTTTTAGGTTCACCCTGTCAAGATAGGTCTCAGCTACAATTTTTTTCCCTTTTTCTACCTGGCGAATTATTCTTTTCTGTTTAAGGGAGAGGAGAGGAAGAAGGCTGAGTCCGGCGGTAAATTCGAAAATCATATTTCTGATACGGAAATCAGGACATTCAAGCACAGACAGTTTTTCAGGCAGGAAGCTGACATACTCCTCTCTTCTGTGAGTTCCGCTTTCAAAACCTCCCAGGCTTTTAATAGTCACCCATCTACCGTCTTCTCCATACGCTTTTCTTATTCGCAGGTAGTACCCTGCAGTCATAATATCTCTGCCCTCAGTATCAAGAAAAATGTCCTCAATTTCCTGAATTTCGGGCTTTGAGAGAGCGTATGAAGCTAGCCCAGACAGATTTTCAAGTGCCTGAAAATCCGTCTCTTCAGTTACCAGAAACTTAGATTCTATTTCCATGCTCCTTTTTTCCCCTAATGCGCACATTATCGCATGTAATCATTATGTTTATCTTTATTATATCTCATTTATTTTTCTAAATCCTTTTTCTCATCTTTCGAGATTGCCATTAATCTATACTTGTTGTTCTTTAAACGTTCTTTCGGATGAAACAACACAAGAACGTTAATTCCAAAAAGCTAAAATGCAGTAAAACATATTTATTAAAAATTTAAAAAGAGCGATAGATATATTTATCAAAAATTTAGCTTATTTATATTAAAATATGGCTTCAACCTTTAGAGATCTTTCCATTCAAAATGCGGAGTTTATCTACCTTTCCCTTTAATCCTTTAAGCTCCGTTCAGCTAAACATGCTTTTACAGCTTCCTACCTTCAATATCGTTCAATATACAGATGGAGCAAGTTTCCTTGACAGGTAATGACATTCTACTCTGGGATGAAACACTATTTAAAGACCTATCCGTGCTTGAGCCTGACTATCTCCCTGATTACTTTCCCCATAGAGAATCACAATTGAACTCTCTCAGGTTTGCATTCAGACCGTCTCTGCGCGGGATGCGGCCTTTGAACTGTCTTCTGGTCGGGCCGCCAGGTACAGGGAAAACCAGTGCAGTCATGAAGATGTTTAAAGAAGTAGAGGCTCATGCGCCTGGAGTTGTTGCTGTCAAAGTTAACTGCCAGATCGATTCCACGCGTTTTGCAGTTATCTCCAGGATTTACAGGAAACTTTTCGGAATTTCTCCTCCTAATTCGGGAATCGCTTTCAGAAAAATCTTCGAAACTGTTGTTAATTTCCTCGTATCTTCCGAGAAAGTTCTGCTCGTTGCCCTGGACGATCTCAATTATCTCTGTTACGAAGGGCATGCCAATGAAGTGATGTATTCTCTTCTCAGGGCTCATGAACAGTATCCCGGGGCAAAGATCGGAGTAATCGGAATTGTAAATGAAACATCTGATCTTTACTGTATAGATTCCAGGGTGAATTCGGTTTTTCTGCCTGAAGAAATCCCTTTTCCCAGATACGGGAAAGCTGAAATTCTTGACATTCTTAAAGACAGGGTAAAATACGGCTTTTATCCTAAGGTAATTTCTGATGAGCTGCTTGAACTTGTGGTCTCGTATGTGGAAAAGACAGGAGATCTCAGGGTCGGAATCGATCTTCTTAAGCGTTCAGGTTTTAATGCCGAACGCAGGGGAAGCCGTATGATCTCTTTTGATGATATTGAAAAAGCTTATGAAGCATCTAAACTGCTTCATCTTTGCAGGGGCATAAACCTCCTGTCAGACCCTGAGAAACGTTTACTTGAATTGATAGCGAGAACAGGAGAGATTCAGGCAGGTGAGCTCTATAAGTCCTTCCACGAATTGACACAGCTTGGGTATACTCGTTTTTACAGTATTGTCAACAGGCTTCAGGTCTTTAACTATGTGGATGCAGACTTTACAGGTAAAGGTCAAAGAGGCAGAACCAGAATTATAAAAACAAAATACAGAGCAGAGGACATTCTTAAATGTTTTCAAAAGAGCTGAATAAAAAATGATTTTAGCAGAAAATTATTCTGAATAGAAAAGAATTTTGACTATGATTTCAGGAGCTAAAAAGCCTGAAGAAAGCACAGCTTGAGCCCGTGCCTCCTTCAATTTAGCCCTAATTGATTTTATAAGTTTTTTGGAATTACATCATTCCTGGGGGCATTCCGCCCATTCCTGGCATTCCACCCATTCCTGGAGGCATTCCGCCCATCTCTTCGGGGCTAGGAGCACGGGTAGAAGCAATGATATCGTCGATCCTGAGGATCATAACTGCAGACTCGGTAGCTGCGTTGATGACCTGGGTCTTGACTCTGAGAGGCTCAACTACAAACTCCTCCCACATGTCAACGACCTTGCCTTCGAAAACGTTAAGTCCGGCAGTTTTTATGCCCTTTTCGTGCTGGGAGCGCAGCTCCATGAGCATGTCAATGGGGTCAAGTCCGGCGTTTTCTGCAAGAGTCCTCGGGATAATTTCAAGAGCTTCAGCATAGGCTTTGACTGCAAGCTGTTCCCTGCCTTCAAGGGTTGCTGCGTATTCCTGGAGCCTGAGTGCAACTTCAACTTCAGGAGAACCGCCGCCTGCAACGAGCTTTTCATCCTCTATTGCAACTCCAACTACACGGAGGGCATCTTCAAGAGCGCTATTGATGCTGTCAACTACGTGCTCTGTGCCGCCGCGCAGCAGGATGGTTACAGCCTTAGGGTTGTGACAGCCTGTGACAAAGGTCATACTGTCGCCGCCAACCTTCTTTTCTTCCACAAGGCCTGCGTATCCGAGGTCTTCTGCAGCGATTTCGTCAAGGTTGGTTATGAGTTTTCCGCCTGTTGCTCTTGAGAGTTTTTCCATGTCGCTCTTCTTAACTCTGCGAACAGCAAAGATACCTGCTTTTGCAAGGTAGTGCTGGGCAAGATCTTCAATACCCTTCTGGCAGAAGACAACATTTGCGCCGCTGCCAATGACCTTCTGAACGATCCTCTTGAGCATCTGTTCTTCCTGGTCGAGGAAAGACTGGAGCTGGTCAGGTGAGGTTATGGATATTTCAGCATCGACTTCGGTGTCTTTGAGTTCGATTGCGCTGTTGAGAAGAAGAATCTTTGCATCCTTAACCTTTTCAGGCATATTGGTGTGGATTCTTTCCTTGTCAATAATCATTCCGGGAATAAGCTCGGAATCCTCTACCCTTCCGCCAACTTTCTTAATAACACTGATGTTGTCTTTGTCGACGCTCTTCTTTCCGTTTATGTCCACCACGCTTGTTACAGCGTCTACGGCAATCCCTGAGAGAAGCCTTTTGGAGGACTCCGCACCCTTTCCGGTCATTGCGGTTTCAGCGATGCTGACCAGCAGGTCACGGTTGGACATTTCCACTGTCATTGCCAGGGAGTTCAGGACTTCTATAGCTTTTTCAGCTGCAAGCCTGTATCCTGATGCAATAATTGTCGGGTGGATTTCCTGCTCGATTAAGTCCTCAGCCTTGCTTAAGAGTTGACCTGCAACTACAGCTGCACTGGTAGTGCCGTCTCCGACCTGTTCATCCTGGGTCTTGGCTACTTCTACTACCATCTTTGCCGCAGGGTGTTCGATGTCCATTTCTTTGAGAATGGTTGCCCCGTCGTTTGTAATGACTACATCTCCCATGGAATCGACGAGCATTTTGTCCATGCCTTTGGGGCCGAGGGTTGTCCTGACTGCTTCAGCTACTGCCTTTGCAGCCATAATATTGTTGCTCTGGGCATCCCTGCCTCTGGTTCTCTTACTTCCTTCCTTTAAAATGAATATTGGCTGTCCTGCCATGATTTAATCCTCCATTAGTGTGAGTTTGGAATAACTTAAAGTTAAAATCGCAGTTTACATGTTTGTACTTCTATATAAACTCATCCCATTAATCCTCCTTGATTATAGGGATTTTGCTTACTGGCTTTTCTCAAAAAACAGGTTAGATAAATCCTTTTTTCTTGTTCTTCTTCCACATAACTTGAAGTGCTGATATGCGGAAAATATCATTATCTTCAAGGATTTTTCTTGAATAATTTTGTTAACTGGATTAATTCTCTCTATACTGATATTAAAGATAAGATCAAAAAAGATAAGAGTCAACAGGATAAGATCAAAAAAGATAAGAGTCAACAAGATAAGATCAAAAAAGATAAGAGTCAACAAGATAAGATCAAAAAAGAAGAGTCAAATTTACTAAAAAAACTAATTTGGTTTTCTTCTTTCGGAAAGCAGGAGTTTTTCTTGAGTTATACTTTATTTTTTCGTCTCCGGAAGCTTTGAAAGCCCCTTTTCTATTTCAGCTGCTTTTTCAAAAGAAAGTCCAAGGGGAACTTCGAAATCTTCATATCCGCTGTGCTTTCTTGATCCCTTGCACCCAAAAGAAAGTCCAATACCCTGTCTGAGTGCAAGTGCGGTACAGTCTCCACAGATTGAAGCTGCGCCCATTGTATCAACTGCTATTCTTTTCCCTTCGGAATAGGCACGTGCCTGGACAATTCGCATGGCTTTTTCGGGCTTCAGAAAAAGAATGAGTACATCAAATTTCCCTGCATTTAGAGAGAGGGGCTCAATTCTTATGTAAGAAAACTTTTTTTCCAATTTTGGAAGGGACATGGCTGCTTTTTCTGCAGCCTGAGCGTTCCTATATCTTCCGGAATTCAGATAATATGATGCAGGACTCTCTTCCGAGATACCAAGCACATAGTCTCCCGGAGAGCATCCTTGTCCTGAGACCCGGAACACTTTTCCCATACGGGCCTTTTGCACAAGTTCGCAAAAAAGAAAACAGGATTTTTCAGGAAACTTTTCGTTTCCCTCTTCGGCTGTTTTTTTTTCAGCTTCTTTTCCTTCAATTTCTTCTTCGGTTGTCATTTGTGTTTCAAAAGTCACACACACAGGCTCGCCTGAATCCATCAGCCTGCTGAGTTCCGGATACCTTGAAAAGGAAACTTGCTCTTTTTGCATGTGTCATGTCCCTGTTTTTGCTGTTTTTTGATTACAAGAACTCTGCTTTTACAGAAGTAAAAACAGGACCTCTTAAGTCTATCTTTTTATTTTTGCCTGTAATATAGCGCTGTGCAATAGGCCCTATTTTCACATTGACCTCAGAGGGAACTTTTACAATTCTTACCCTGACTATATGTTCTTTTGCTCCTGACATTGCAGCTTCTTCGATTTCTCTGGCAGCCTGCGCAGCAAAAGATTCTATGAAACGAATACCTGCCCTTGCAGAATGGTTTTCAAAAGCTTTTTGCCATTTCTTTGTATTCGGAATTCCAAGAATGTCTCCCTGATAGGCAACGACTTCATTGAAAGCAGCAGGTCCGCAGAGTTTCGTGTTTTCTTCAGGCTCAATTACTGAAACTTTTACTTTTCTGCCGCAAACTTCGCCTTCCCAGGCAGGGAATTCACATGGACTTGGCTCTTCTCCATGAAGTTCGCACTGAGAAACCACTGCATCTACAATTGCAAGCCCTTCAGGAGTCTCAGGTGTTTTGTCCACAAAAACCTGTTTTGCAAGCCCACCGTCCAACATTTCCCACTCACCATACTGGGAGATCTGCGGATAGGTCATAGAGCGGACATCCGGAGCATCGTGAAGGATCATGGCAAGCCTTTCCACTCCGAGCCCGAGGTTCATTACAGGATACGAAATATCATATTCGGAAAGAGCTGTTGGAGAGTATATCCCGAAGGTCGCGACTTCGATCCAGCCGTCCGAATATTTTGAGTTGGAGCCTACAAGTTTTGGGTGAAAGGCGAACACTTCGGTCTGGGTATCAGGTACGTAGTATTTGCTGCGCTTTTCATCAGGCCTGAAAAGGAATTTTTCAAAACCGAACTGAGACAGAAGCCCTTCCGCAACGGCTTTTCCATGGTCAATAGTAACATCTTCATCCATTATCACGCAGGAAGCCGAGTAATAGGTCATGAGCCTTGAGGCATCTTCCTGCTGCTCTCTCCTGAAACAGCGGTCTATGGAGAAGAAGTGGAAGGGAGGCTCTTTTCTTTCAAGAAGGGAACCGAGAGAAATGAACCAGCCGCTTGTCATATGGCTGCGGAGTGTTTTTGTGCTTGCCTGAGGTACAAGTTCTTTAAACTCAGGAAAGACTCTGTCAATCATATCGGCAACCAGGGCGTCAGAAACCTCAAGGATCGCCGAAATTTCAGGAACAAGATCGTCTCCTTCGATCTTCCCTTTTTTATATGAATGAAGAACCTGTCTTATTTTGTCAATTCCTTCATCCCCGATATCTCCAAGGATTTCCTTTATCTGTGCAATACGTTCGTCAGAAATCCCAACGTTCGGACGGGGCAGGCCTGCTAGATAGAAACAACGGTCAAGAACTGCTAGAGCTTCGCTTCCGAACTGTTTATGGACCTCTTTGTCATCCACTATGAGAGGGTTCATCATCTCTTCAAAACCCATTCTGAGATAAGCCTCTCTCAATTTCTGGATGGTATCGTATACTGGGTGTGCTTTTCCATATTTCAGAGTGGTTCTGGGATAGCGTTCGTTTAAGGTAGACGTCTTGATTAGCTTTTTTCCCTCGTTCCAGGTAAGATCGAAATTTTCTTTCGCATCCTTTTTTATTTTTTCCGGGTCAAATCTCATGAATATCCTCTCTAGTAGATTCTTAAGATAATAATTGTCAGTTGTTGAAGAACTGGTTTGTAAGTTTTAAGCAATTCAGGTAAACAATTGAGCGTTAAATAGTTTTCAAAAATGTTCAATAAATGTAATTAAGTTGTATATTAGTAAGTCGGATTTCAAATTCACAATCAAATTCTTGTGGAAAGATATTGATTTACTCAGTTTGAATTGAAGGTTCCAATTAGAGTCGCGTTTCGAGATTTCGTATTGCAACCTCAAGTTTTTTCTGACCAATAGCGTTGACAACATCTCCGCGCGTTTTTTCAATTAGCGCACGGGATACATCGGTCTTCCTCCTGAGTCCTCGGGTTATCGCGTCAGGATAATCGAAATCCATAAGCATCGCATGGATATTTTCCATTATCCCTAAAAATACTTCGGCTTTCTCAAAGGATTCTTTCCTTATAAGGTCAAGAACATACCTTCTGAGTTCTCCCACAACGTCCCCAAGCCCGTTAAGATAGGCAGCATATTCAACTCTCAATTCATCCGGAGAAGGTATTCTTTCTTCCCCTCCTTCTTTTAGCAGGCTGGAGAGGACTGAAACTTCTGAGTATTCTTGCTGGGCATGTTCAACAAATCCTGCATGATAAATGTCGGCATGTCCTTTGAAAAGAATTTCAAGTTTCTCTAAAGCTTTTCCTGCGTCTTTGATGCTACTGTCTGCTTTCTTAAAGTCTTGCCCATGCAAGGCAAATGATGCTGTTCTGCATTCTCTAACAATTTCTCGGGAGATTTTCAATCCTTCCTCCCTTACACTGTCTTTTACCTCGAAATTTTCCCTTATCCGGGCCGAAATTCCTTCTAGCATTGCTTTCATACCCCCATTTAATGTTTTTCAGCCTTTGCATGTTTTAGTTTTTTCATCTGGAATCTAAAACTGCATTTTATTTAGATAATTACTCAGGATTAATTCAAAATTCAGGAATTTCATTTGAGAATTTCTCATTAAGTGTATTATTTCTGTCGGTAAAATTTTCTTTTGCCTGTATAACATGAATCGGAAGTTGTTTATATTTTTTATCCCTTTTATCGACTCTTTTATCAAGTTTTAACTATCCCAAGTTTATAATATATTTCAAAATCCGATTTCTGGATATTATTTAAATTCTAGTATCAAAAAAGATAGAAAAAGAGGAAAAAGATTATTCTTTCCTTGTCGATAACCCTCAAGCTCTGGATATAACTCCCAAAATTAGCCAGGGATAGATAGCAAAATTATAATATTACTTCTTCCGGCTCTTTTTTCAGAATCAGATCAAGTTTGGGATTTTTTAGCAGGGTCGTCTCAATAGACATACCTGAGCCTGTTTTATCTCGGGAGCTTCTAATTCTCAATTTGTGCCCTCGAGAAAATTTGGTTTTCACCAGGTTTTTACTGGTTTTATTTTTTGATGCTTTTACTCATCTACTGGAATTGTCTCGAGCTGGCTTGAGAGATTCCATATCAGAGTCCTTGTGTGTAGAGGAAGGTTAGGATCATTGCTTATATCTTCTAAAATGGAAATGCTTGATGCTGCCCTAAGGAACAGAGGTTCGGATTCGTTGTTCAGTATGTCCATGATTTCATTCACGGAACGCCTGATATTTCTTGGAACTGAAGAGTCACTGGTTATGCTGTCTAAGACCTGAAGACATTGTCTGATAACTTCTGCTGAATCATTTGATGACATTCGAATCACCTTCGCAGTCAATTACGATGTAAAAATTAGAGCTAATAAATTAGTGTAAGACAGGCTTGTTATATAAAATATTGTCGGTGATTTTTAAAATTGCATGTACCAGTGTCTTCTCATTCTGATTATTAAATTGTACTTTTTTGGCTTGTACGGGATAAAGGTAATTAAAGGCAGTTAAAAGTGGTTAAAGGTAGTTTCATATACAGGGAGCTACAGGAAAATCTTAGAATAAAGGAAGGTCAGGTATATGGATTCTGAAAAAGATAAAAAAGTAAAACGAATAGCCCGTTTCCTTGAATTAGGGGGCACGATGCTTGCAGAGCATTGTAAGGTCTGTGGAGCCCCAAAGTTTCGTTATCAGGGGACAGTAATTTGTCCTGTATGCGATGTCCGAGATGAAGAGGAGACTCCGGAACCAGAAGTCCAGGCTCCTGAAGCCAGACAGTATGCGGAAGAAAAGAGGTCTTCATTTAAGGATGAAAAAGGAGTTCAGGCTCACAGGCAAAAACTACAGGCCGGACTGAGAACCTCTGAAACTGATAAAGAAGAGGAAAAGGATTCTGGTTTCGAAGAAGAGTTATCCGAAATACCCTACGAAGCGGGAAAATCAAGAAGATACGCCACAGCGGTTCAGGCAGTATCCCCAGGAAGGGCAGAGAAGCCAGAAGAGATTTTGAAACCTTATGGAACTCATGAAGACCGGAAGGCACTTGAGAACCTTCTCTTTAAGAAGGTGGTCAGCATTGCAAGCTCTCTTCAGAATGAAACAGATCCGCGCAGCATTGCTGAGGGCTTCGAGCTAATTGACAAAGGACTTGAACTTATAGAACGCCTGAGGCACGTATAAGTCAAAGGTAAGAAGAAAGGAAGTCCAAAAACTAAAACAAAACCAAATAAAACAAAGAGAACGAGAAGTAAGCAGACAAAAGTCAAAGAAAACAAACAGAAAAAACGAGAAGTAAAAGACAAAAAATTACGGAAAAAAAGAAGCTAAAGAAGGTAATAAAGAAAATAAGAATATAAAGAAGGCAAAAGACAAGAAGGGGTAAAGAAGAAGTTTGTCTTTCTTCTGCTTTGTCTTTCTTCTGCTTTGTCTTTCTTCTGCTTTGTCTTTCTTCTGCTTTGTCTTTTCTTCTGCTTTTGTTTTTCTTCTGCTTTGTTTTTCTTCTGCTTTGTTTTTGTCCTGTTTTCTCCTCTTCTATTACCCTTTATATGGGCTTTCAAGAACTTCTCTTATCCTTGCCGCTGCTTTTGGTCCTATTAATTTTACCTTCCTGAGTTCTTCGGTATTAGCCTTCATAACAGCCTCAACAGAGCCGAAATGTAAAAGAAGGTTTCTTGCGGCTTTTGGCCCTATGTTTGAGATAGAAGAAATCAGGTATTCCTGCTGTTCAGCAAGAGTACTGGCTGACTTTTTTCCATGAGGGTTGATTTCACGCTTATTTTCGGTCTGCTCACGTTTTGCAAGCATTTTCAAGATCGCGGCTGTCTCTTCCTCATCTCTTGAGTTGAGAATCGAGACCCCAAAATCAATCGCAATAGACACAAGGGAACCGTAAATCGCATTAGGATTAAGCTGTCTGCAAGTAAAAAGGTCTTGTCCTTCAATAATAAGGACAGGTTTTTCATATACTCTCGAAAGGTCTGAAAGTTGAGCAAAAAGATTACGTTTTCCATCGATAAGGGAACTTGCAAAGTCATCTGCGCGTTTTCTCTCTACAGCCAGACGGTCGCTTACAACGTAATCCCCTATTTCAAGAGCTGCGAATCTGAGTTCCATCCCTAGCCTGTCCAGAACTTTTGCAACCCCGCTCTTTGTTTCCCTGTGATCGATCACTATTCTCAGGATTTCTGGTTCTCCGGAAGGTTCTATTCCTGAAGATCCTATTTCGGATATTCCTGCTTTATTTACAGCTTTCCTTCCGGAAAGAGCGGCGAAATCTACAAGAGTTTTTTGTCTTTCCTTCAGGTTTTCATCTGTATTTTTTATTATGTTTTCTTCAATATTTAATTCTAGATCTCTGTCCGCAGAGTCTACAGAGTTTTTACTGCTGGTTTCATCTACAGTCGCATTTTGGACTTCTTCCAGTGACGGCTTTGAGTTTGAAGCAGGGAGTAAGCTTTCAAAATTCGAAAGCTCCAGGCTTTTCCTTGATCCCTTCGGGCCCAAAACAGCTTCAAGCCCGTGCATGCTGTTCAGCATCCTTTTTTCCTTATTTTTGCTGCTCCAGAAGTAGGCTTCATCCCTTGTGCCCTTTGTCACGAGCACAATCACTCTGCCTTTTTGCTGCCTGCCGGTTCTGCCTTTGCGCTGGATGCTGCGGATTTCCGAGGGAATGGGTTCGTAGAACAAAACCATGTCCGTGGAAGGAATGTCAAGTCCTTCTTCGGCAACTGAAGTGGCTACAAGTACGTTATATTCCCCTGCCCTGAATTTATCGAGAATTTCAGCCTGCTGCTTTTGCGTAAGTCCTTTGTCTTTATGGCGTGAACCCTGGCCTACAAAGCGAATAGGAACAACTCCAGAAGCTTCAGAAAGGGCATTTGCCACTATCTCGGCAGTGTCCCTGTAGTTAGTAAATACAATTACTCTCGAATCAGGATTTTCTGCAAGCTGCTCGGATACGATTTTCCGTGCAAGTCCAAGTTTTGGATGTTCGACATCACACTCTTTTACCCTGTACAGGGCTTTTCTCATGTAGAGGTCGTTCATAAGCCTTTTCGAAGCTTTGCTCGCGCTGCTTGAGGAGGCTTCGGCATCCAGCTTTTCCAGATACTTTCTTAGAGTCTCAAGTCCCTGCGTTTCCACCATTTCCACGGCATGATTTACCTTCATCATCTCAGCGACCACTGACATTGCAGAGAATATAGCTGGATCTCCTCCTATTCGGATTTCCCCCTGAAGCTGCTTCTGGAGAAGCAGAAGGTCTTTCTTGGAGATGTATTTCCCACTGCCTGCAGAAAAACCCAGGTTCTTTATGATTCCAAGCCGGTCGTCAAGGATTTTTTCCAGGTAACCCCGGATTTCGGCCATCTCGGCAGGGAGCAGGACCTGAAGCCACTCTATTTCTTTTTCCTGCACGTAAGGGCGGACATCCCTGTCTTTCTCGGTTTTCACGGCTACATTTTCAACATGTAAAGCCTGGCAGACCTCTGCGATTTTTTCGTCTGAACTGCCAGGGCTTGCGGTAATTCCGAGCACATGGGGATTTTTCGCGCTCTCGAAATACTTTTCCGCAATAAAAGTATAAGCATAATTTCCGACTGCCCTGTGGGCTTCGTCAAAGGTGATATGGCTGACATCTTCAAGGCTGATCCGTTTTGTAAGCAGATCGTTTTCAATCACCTGAGGGGTTGATACTATCAACCTCCCCTGTGCCCAGAGCTTTTCCCGTTCTGCAGGGGCAATACTACCCGTAAACGCTAAAATTTCTTCTTCCGGAAGAGCCATTACTTTTTTAAAAAAAGCCGCATGCTGGTCTACAAGAGGCTTTGTAGGGGAAAGAATCAGGGCTTTTCCCCCGAAGCGCTGGAGCCTGGAAGCAATCACAAAAAGAGCTATGATAGTTTTTCCCAGGCCTGTGGGGAGTACGACCAGGCTTGACCCCTCAAGAGCTTTTCCTGCCAGGTTTAGCTGGTAGAGCCTCTGCTCAACAGTATCGGGTTTTATCAGCGGGTGCTTCATGCATGCCGGTTTCTCAGGAAAAAGACTCTCGTTCATTTTGCTTCAGGATTATTTTTCTGGCGTATTTTATTTCGGGATTATTTATTTCGTGTATTTTCCAGATTAATTGTTACAGGGCTTTAATTCCATTATAAAAAAGTAATATTAGTGATAAAAATTAAAAGTTTTGCTGTGGGATCTTTTTACCCACAGCTCAGGAAATCAGAATATTCCTGATACCTTTGACTTAATTTAGAAATTAAAAGGTTTGCCTGCGGATTCGAAATTTCTGCCCCTATAGATCAGTTCATAAAGCATGTTTTCGATTCCTTCGATCGGAGCTCTTACCTGGCGCATGGAATCTCTGTCCCTGATGGTTACAGTCCCATCTTCAAGGGTGTCGTAGTCCACGGTAACTGAGTAAGGGGTCCCGATTTCGTCATTTCTCCTGTAGCGGCGCCCGATAGTTCCGGAGTCATCGTAATTGACAAGCAGGGTTTTTTCCCTTAGTTTTGCGACAATTTCTTTTGCAGGGTCTGCAAGCTCTTTTCTGGTAAGGAGCGGCAGCACCGCAACCTGTACAGGAGCAACTGCACTTGAGAAATGCATGACAAGACGAGCTTCCTCTTCTCCTTCAGCGTCGCTTCCTTCATTTTCTATGTCCTTTCCTTCTTTTCCAGTCTCAGACCCTTTTTCAGCTTCTTCTGTACCTTTAAGCCCGGATTCAGTTGCCTTCTGAGCCACGTTCTCTTCATCATAGGCATGCTCCATGACACCGTAGAAGATCCTGTCAATACCATATGAAGGCTCAATTACGTGCGGAATAACGTTTTCTCCGCTGACTTTTACGGTTTCTTCCGCAAAGCTAACCATGTCGGAACTGACAGTCAGTTCGTTTCCATCCACGGTAACTTTGATCTCATCCTTTGAGAGCTCCTCTTCTGAAAGCTGTTTTAAGGCATCTGCGACAGCTTTTGCTTTGCCTTTAAAGACAGGACCTAGCTTGCCCATATTTGGCTTTACAGTAAAGCGGGTAACCATCTCTGGCTCATCGTATTCCACATAGACATAAAGCTCGGTCTTGCTGACTCTTGCATGGGCTTTGAGATCGTAATCAGTTCTATCTGCAATTCCCACGATCTCTACCCATCCAAAGCGGTCTGTCTCGATCTCGGCATCCCAGCAGTCGATTGCATAGTGTGCCATCTCATCCTTGAGATGCTGCCTGAACCTGAGTTTTGCAGGGTTGACTCCCACCTTTGTCAGGAACTCGTTGGTAAGCGCGATATTGTAGCCCAAAATCTCGTGAGCAATGACTCCAGCTTTTACAGCATCCTTTACAGTCATCCTGATAGATTCGCCTTTCTGCTGTGCTTCCTGTGAATAGAGCACAAGTTCCCTGTCAGCGAAACGTTCGAAGTTCGGATGCTTCTTGTTCCTGGGGTCAACAAAGATCTCACATTCAGCCTGTGTGAACTCCCTGAGCCTGATAACGCCCTGCCTGGGAGCAATCTCGTTTCTGTAGGACTTCCCTATCTGTACTGCTCCAAAAGGCAACTTATCCCTGTAAAAGCGGGACAATCTCTGGAAATCCACAAACATCCCCTGTGCCGTCTCCGGCCTGAGATACCCCTGTCTTCCAGTACCAGGCCCGATTATGGTCTTGAACATCAGGTTAAATTCATAGGCATCCCCGAATTTTCCTCCACACTCAGGACAGGTGATTCCTTTTTCTTTTATGACTTTTGTCAGGTCTTCAGCACTCAGGGTCCCTGCCGCATCCATTACATTTTCTACAAGGTGGTCAGCCCGAAATGCCTCTTTACAGTTCATGCACTCACAAAGTGGATCAGAAAAACCTCCAACGTGCCCGGACGCAATAAATACGTCCTCAATTCCTATTGTCGGGCACTCAATCTCCATATGCCCTTCCTGAATAACGTAAAATTCTCTCCAGATCTGCTCGATTCTTCTCTTCAGCGTGCTCCCAAGAGGCCCGTAATCATAAAATCCTCGGCTTCCGCCATAAAGCTCAAAGGAGTTCCACAAAAACCCCCGGCGTTTAGCCAGCTCGAATACCTTTTCGTACTTGTCCATTTATTAATCCTCGTGAAATTGATTGGGAATATCAGATAAATGTAAATTCTTGATTTGCCCGAAATATTAGATGGATAAAAGGGAATCATTATATTAAATTTGCACTGCTCTTCATCCGTGGAGGTTTTGTCTGAAGTTTTTCAAATTCCTCGTTCAGTACTTTGTAGACAGAATCAGAATTATTGAGCTTAACATAAAATTCAAGTATTGAAAACCATTAAATTAATGATAGATGAGCAGTCTTTCCCCTATCTATCAAAAAAGTATTCAGGATCTAAAATTCCTCATTTTTGAAACTTTAAAAGAAGAAAGCGCTACTGTCATACTCTTTGGCTCTAGGGCCAGAGGGGACTTCAGTCGAGTTTCGGATATAGATATTGGTATCTTACCCGGGAAAAATTTTGACCGGAGAAAGCTGGTTTTTTTGAAAGAGAGAGTTGAAAATCTTAACATTCCTTATACAGTTGATATTGTAGATCTTTCCAAAGTTTCGGATGTTTTTAAAGAAAAAGCGTTGCGAGAAGGGGTTGTATGGAAACATTAAAGCTTAGGGTCGAAACGGCCGAAAAAGCACTCAAAACTTTGAAGGCAATAACTGAAGAGCCTTATTCAGTAATAGTTAGGGATGCGGCTATTCAGAGGTTTGAGTATACTTCTGAAGCCTTCTGGAAAGTTGTTAAAAGCTACCTTGATATTCAGGAAGGAATTATCTGTAATTCTCCCAAGTCCTGTTTTGGAAGCTTTCAAGGTAGGTCTTCTTTCGGAGGAAGAAACTGTAAAAATCCTTGAGATGGTGGATGACAGAAATATCACATCTCATACCTACCACGAGGAAATAGCAGAAGAAATATATCGGCAGATAAAGGATTACTGGAAACTTATGGACGAGATTGCAGGCGGGTTATTGAAAAGATTGAGTCGGATGTTTGTAGCAGGCCGGCCGAAAAATAAAAGTAAAGTTGTAAAAATCCTTTAGGGCTTTTTGGTCAGGATTTTCTTTAAGGATTTCCCTTATTTTTTTAAATTACGTGGAAGAAATTTCATGGTAAAGGTTCTCAACAAAACACCTTGAGAAGGAATCCGAAGCCCATTCAAGGTGCAGGACTGAAGCTCCTGCGTATTCTTTCATTTCAACTCTTATCTGATGATAGCCGGCTGTAAGAGGTATTGCTGTCTCAGTTGTGGTTCTGGAATGCCTTATTGAAAAGGTCGGTTCTTTGATGACAGGTATGCCGTCGATGTAAAGCTGCGCCCACTCATCTGAAGTCAGATAGAATGTATAGTTTGAATCCTGTTCTATTTTGATTAAACCTTCATAGGCGACGCTGAAATAGTCTCTTGTATTAAGGATGTTGTAAGGCCAGTCTTCAATATCACTTTCATAAAGACTGGAAGGTAAATACGAATCTTCTGCAAATCTTATCCTGGAATCTGTGCGATTAACTGCAGTGCCGCTAAAAAACACATCCTGGTAGTAACAACCAGTAATTCCAGACTGGTATTTTGTAGCTGACTCATATCCGTTTGTAAAAGTTATTTCCTGGGTAAAGATTGGCTTCCGGGTTCTAAGGTCAATGACTTTAAAGGTGGCAGCATCTCCTGCATTTCTTGGAATCAAGTTTCCTTCTGTATCCTTCAGGAGTAGCAGTTTTTCGTCGCCCACTCCCAGAGACTCAAGATCCGACGCATCAACGAGATAATCCTTTCCTGCAATATTCAGGATTACCGCTGTTGTCGAATCCTCAAACTCGATAAAATCCCCCCCTCTATGGTCGATTTTTAAGGTGGTGTTATTATATTCGCCAACTTTAAGGCTTGCAAGCGGGGCTGAAGCTAATTTATTTTCCTGTTCCCCTCCCAGTAAAGAAATAGCAATAACTGCTCCAATGAGAAAAACAATTACAAGCATAAGAACAGCCCCCATAACCGGGGCAAGTCCATTTTTGTTTTCCAGTAGATCGCCCTGTCTCTTGCTCTGTCTCATATCTACCCTTTAGACGAAATTTATTGACCATCAAAATGAAATTTTTGTAATTATACTATCTATTTATGTGATCGTTTTGGATCTTATTTAGCTGAGTATAAACTTAACTTACATGAAAAATCAATTGCTATTAATGGATTTTACAAATTTTCTTATAAATTTGAGTTTATGAAAACAGATTATATATATTTCAAATAAGATTATATACTTTTCTATTTTTCTGAACCTGTATTATAGCAAAGAAATCACACTAGGGAGCCAACAGGAGTGAATCGCATAAAAATCTACCGGAAGGTTGAAAGAAAAATAAAACTAAAATAAAAATAATGTTGTAAAAATTCTAGAATTTACTTTCGGTCCTGAAAACTTCCTTTTAACCTTTTTCTTGCTCTTTTAGGCTTTCTACGCTCCTTTCATGGTAGGGCACAGGAAACTGACTGATGAATTTTTCTGTTATCCTATTCTTTTCAACCTTTAATTTAGATGTTCTATCCTGAATTTATTGTTTGCTCCATTTTGCTATTCATATTCGGGATTTCCATTAAGATTTATGATTGACGTGTCAATAGGAGCGTCTGGATATTATTTAGGCATTCATATAAAATTCTCTTATACAAGCTCAACAACTTTTAATATCACAAGCTTCTAAAGTTAGAGTCGGTGGGGTAACTAAGGTATTTTCGCTATGGGGATACCTCTTTGAGATTACGTTGGATAGTGTATGCTATACAAGGGAACTTTCGAACATAGAGTTCTCCTGTTTGAGATACAGTTGGATTAGGTACGTATATCGGAGCATTTTCTACAGGAGATGCTTTGAGATAAACAGGTAGAATACATTATCAGTGGGGTTAGATAAGATGATATTAAAAAGACTAAAAGAAATCGTAAAAACCGCAATAGGAAAAACATTACATCAGGAAAAGCTTATAGAGATAGCTGACTGGCTCCATCATCTGGAGTTTCTGGTAATAAAGGTGATGATGTTTGCTATAGGTGTTCATCACCTCTATGTGTATACAATGAAAACTGTATTTTGAGCTGAAAACTTCGAGTTTACAGTTTACATCATCTCCTTACTTCGCCTCCCTTAATTAGAACAGAACTATTTGCCACCAGAAGAATTGTTTTCGGGTCCAAATTGGGGAGAACCCGATGGGGAGTGGCAATGATCAGTTTAACACTGGGAGGAAAGCAGCCAGTACATAATCCGATTAGGGTTATCCGTAAAAAGGAGATTGATTCATAGCCCTCAGGCTAAGAAAAGTCACATGCCAAAAAATCGAATACCCGATGACGTAATGCCCTTATTGACACCTCACCTCTTTCAAAAGTCCTCGGGTTAAAAGGATCTTTTTTAGGTTAAAAGATTCTTTTAAAAGATCCTTTTGGGAATGAAAGCGGTTAAAATACTTTCATTCCCAACTTCAAAAAAATAGGATTCAACAAAAGTCGGGAAATATCTCTGGAAATAAGATCCCCTTTTGGGGGTACTTTTTTCTTTTTTGCTATTATTGTTATTGTTATTGTTATTTTTTACTAATATTGTTTTTTTCCTTATCTTATTGTTTTGTCCTTAACTTTTCTTTTTTCTCTTCAGATAGGGACAATTGTCTTTCCGTATGCGTCGTTGAGCACTATTCCAAGGGCCGTATACAGGGCTGCAAGACCCATGATGAGGCCAACATAACCGGCTATGATGAGCAGGCCTGTGTTTCCGGTAGCGTTTACGATAGCCAGAAGTATGAACAGCAGGAACAGTGTCACGAATATGAACATTATTGCTTTGCTTCCCAGCTTCAGGGTAGCTATGAGCATAATGAAGGTGTAAACTCCCCAGAGGAAGAGATAGGACGCAAGCGATATTGGCGTTGGAGCCTCAATCCAGCCAAGGGCGGGCATAAGTAAAAGGCCTGCAAGGGAGAACCAGAAAAGGCCAAATGCACAAAAAGCAGTGCCTCCAAACACACTACCCTTTTTCCATGCCATTAAGCCCGCAAATACCTGGGCAAACCCTCCAAGGAAAATTGCCATAGCCACGATCATCGAGTCAACCGGGAAAAGTCCTATATAACTGAGACTTAACAGAACTGCTGAAAGGCCAAGCCCAGTGAATCCCAGAGGAGTCGGATTTGCTGTCTTGTCTTTTACATCTGTTATCGTTTCCTGTGCTTCTACCATCAATACCCCTCCCCGGATTTCTCCGGATTTCCAAATACATTTATTTCTAATTTTTGATTCTTGATTATAACAGTCATTAGCAGCGTTCAAGGTTCGAAAAGACCTTTTCACGAATATCATGAAAGCAAAACATTGGGGATAGTGCCCTTAGCTACTCATTGTGTACCAAAGCCTGCCGGTTTATTCACCCCCGGAGATGAATTTTTATCTATAATTATATAGCTCTTTATATATTATTCTTGTTTTTATATTAATATTTAATAAAATGTTCTTTTCCGAGTCTTCATGCCTTGCAGTCCTTCCATTAATTTTAAATTATCCTGTAACTTATGGAAAGCTGATGGCCCCAAAAATTCTTGTTACAAATGATGACGGTGTTTATTCCACAGGCTTGAAAGCTGCCTTTGACAGTGTTTCGGATCTTGGAGAAGTTACTATTTCGGCTCCGGCTGTTCAGCAGAGCGGGGTCGGGCGTTCGATCTCTATCTTTGAACCTCTCCGGATTACAAAGACAGATGTAGGTGGCATACCTGCTTATGCCGTTGGAGGTACTCCTACGGATTCGGTAATTCTTGGTATTTTCACGATTCTCAAGGAGATGCCTGACCTGGTGCTCTCCGGCTTTAACATCGGAGAGAATATAAGCACGGATACGATTACCACTTCAGGGACCATCGGAGGAGCCCTTGAAGCTGCAAGTTATGGCGTTCCCGCAATTGCCGCTTCCATGCAGGTTCTTGATGAGGGACAGAAATTCGATGATCCAAGGGACTACCATAGAGAGCGTTTTGAAGCAGGGATAAAAG
Source organism: uncultured Methanosarcinaceae archaeon (assembly GCA_963847185.1). GTDB lineage: Archaea > Halobacteriota > Methanosarcinia > Methanosarcinales > Methanosarcinaceae > Methanosarcina. The sequence goes on from CAWJYV010000007.1 coordinate 134,533, forward strand.
TTGTAAACAGGGTTGCTCGAAATGTCCTCAAACATGGCATGCCTGAAAATGTGGATCTTCTGAACATCAATATACCCTATCATGCCGAAGAAGATACTCCTGTAGAAATAACCCGCCTGGCAAGAAAGGTCTTTAAAACTGACGTCGAAGAAAGGCGCGATCCCAGAGGTAGATCATATTACTGGATTGCAGGTGATCTGATACGGGAAGAAGAAGAAGGGACTGATGTACATACAATTATGCAGAAAGGGCATGTTTCAATAACTCCGATTTCCCTTGATTCTACTGCGAGAATAGAGTTTTCGGAGATTGAAAAGTATCTCTAAAGGATATCAAAATATATCTATAAATCTTTTCAAAAAGTATGTTAGATATCTTTCAGTGTCTTTGAATTGTGAATCACTCTTTAATTTATAAATAACTCTAAAAAAGAAGACTTTATTTCGGAAAACATCAATTTTTTCCCGTCAATTTTTTTCTTTTCCCAGGAAAGTTTTTTGTTTATTCTTATTCTTTTATTTCATCCTTTTCAATGTGAATGGAAATCTCCTTCCATTTGCCATCGACGGTATGAAGAGTTTCGACCATTGCCTGAATAACATTACCTACAATTTTCTGGACAAACTCATTAATAGGAATTTTCCGCTCGTCTACTGAAAGTTCAATTTTCACTCTTTTCCCCCTTACTGTTGTATTTTCTTTTCATACTCTTTTCTATTCTTTTTGTATTTATTTTTGTATTTACTTTTGCATCACTTTTTTCCCATTACTTTTTATTTAGAATTTTAACAGGAATGTAGTAAGGTTTCCGTCGACTTACTGCAAGTCTGAGCAGCTTTTCTATATCTTCCGGACTTTTTGCTTCCCGAAAATCAACAAGATTCTCGTGCACAAGCAGGCAGGGCTTAAATTTTCCGTCCGCTGTTACTCTTAACCTGCTACAGTGGGCACAGAACTCCGAGTTGTCCATAGGACGCACAAATTCTACCTCAACTCCATCGATAATATATTTTTTTCTGTGATGCAGGTGCCTGACTTTTACTTCACTTGCCTTTTCAGCCAGGCTTTTCTCAAGAGCCTTCGAATCAATCATGTACTTTGAAAGCTTCGGGTCGATATCCATAAGCTCTATTAATTGCAGGATAACTTTTCCCTTATATGGTCGGATAAAGTTCATCATGGAATCTATTTCGTCATCATTTATCCCTTTCAGGAGCACCATATTCAGCTTTACAGGGATAAGTCCAGCTTCAACTGCGCTGTCAATACCTTTAATTACTTTCTCAAGAGAGCCAGGTGGAGCTCCCGTAATCTCTTCGTATTTTTCAGAAACAAGAGTATCGAGGCTAATATTTACCCTGTCCAGCCCAGCAGCTTTCAGAGTTTTTGCTCGTTTCTCAAGCAGAATTCCGTTTGTTGTTGCAGATACTTCTTTAAGGGGAGGGAGGCAGGAAAGTATTTCTTCGAAATCTTTCCGGAAAAGTGGTTCCCCTCCAGAGAATTTCACCTTGCGAATTCCAAATTTCGCAGCCTCTCTGACGATTCCGCAGATTAACTCAGGTTTCATCTCTTGTCCTACAGGATCCAGGCTGCAACAGTCTGCCCCTTCATTATGACAGTACATGCAGGATAGGTTACACCTATCTGTGATGGAGATCCGAAGCCCTGTAACTCTGCGCCCGTAAGGATCTACAAGAAATTTTTCAGGATTTTCTTCCTCAACTTCAGGGTTTTTTCCAGAATTTTTCTGTTTCATGCTGGTTAAAGTCCCCTCTTTTACTATCATGTGATTTTCTATTTATTTCAATTCTGACGATTTTCTGACCTTTATTTTTCATATATATGTACGGGACACAAATATAATGTCAGTAATTTGTTTGTAAATTTTTCTTATTTTAAGTGGATGACATTTTTGAAAAGAGGCTCAATGTCGATATTGATATAAACAACATAATTATATTAAAATCACAAACTAATCATATAAAGAAGTGCCGTCCGAATAAAGAATTCTTTTCTTCCGGCTTGTAAAACAAGAGCCCTATTTCTTGATGCTTTCCTTTGTATCATTAAAAAAGATAGGAGTTTTCACATTATTATATTTTTTAGTTAATTATTAAGACCTGAAAAAATTGTATGGAAAATAATAAACTTTAATCCCTTGTGCAGAGAGTATATAACTCTCCAACACATAGGTTATTTTTTGGTTTATTGATTACGTTTTTTCATTTTTTACTTTTCAGATTCTGTAAGATTTCCTGGGTTTGTCTGTTCCTGTCCAGTCTTTTCAGACTGTGTTAATTCTCTGTCTGATTACCTGTTCCAGTAGATGTGTTACCGCTATCTCCAGATGTTCCAGTTCCAGATGTTCCAGTAGTGTTACCGCTATCTCCAGATGTTCCAGTTCCAGATGATCCAGTAGTGTTACCGCTATCTCCAGATGTTCCAGTTCCAGATGTTCCAGTAGATGTGTTACCGCTATCTCCAGATGTTCCAGTTCCAGATGTTCCAGTAGTGTTACCGCTATCTCCAGATGTTCCAGTTCCAGATGTTCCAGTAGTGTTACCGCTATCTCCAGATGTTCCAGTTCCAGATGATCCAGTAGTGTTACCGCTATCTCCAGATGTTCCAGTTCCAGATGTTCCAGTAGTGTTACCGCTATCTCCAGATGTTCCAGTTCCAGATGTTCCAGTAGATTTGTTACCGCTATCTCCAGATGTTCCAGTTCCAGATGTTCCAGTAGATTGTTATCGCTATCTCCAGATGTTCCAGTTCCGGATGTTCCAGTTCCAGATGTTCCAGTTCCAGATGATCCAGTAGTGTTACCGCTATCTCCAGATGTTCCAGTTCCGGATGTTCCAGTTCCGGATGATCCAGTTCCAGATGATCTAGTAGTGTTACCGCTATCTCCAGATGTTCCAGTTCCAGATGTTATAGTTCCAGATGTTCTAGTAAAGGTACTACAGGTGTTACCACTAGTTCCAGATGTTCCAGTAGATGTACTACAGGTGTTACCACTAGTTCCAGATGTTCCACTTGAGCTTCCACAGTTATTATAGAAATAACCGTTACATTCTGTCTGTTCACTTGAGTTCTTAGTACAGGCTCCACTGGAGCTTGTAGTACTGGTTCCGCAGGTGCTGGTTCCACAGGTGCTGGTTCCACAGGTGCTGGTTCCGCAGGTGCTGGTTCCACAGGTGCTGGTTCCGCAGGTGCTGGTTCCGCAGGTGCTGGTTCCACAGGTGCTGGTTCCGCAGGTGCTGGTTCCACAGGTGCTGGTTCCACATAAGCTCGTAGTACAGTTCTCACTGGTACTGTTTTCACTTGAGCTCGTCGTACAGTTCCCACTGGCACTGTTTCCACATGAGCTCGTCGTACAGTTTTCTTGCCCATAGTCTGAAGATGAGTCGCTGCCTATAATTGAGCTGCTTATAGAAGAACTACCTACAACTGAGCTGCTATCTATAGGTGTGCTATAGCCTACGGCTGAGTTACAGCCTATATTTGAACTGCATTCCGCAGATAGGTTATCTTGTCCAGAGTTTGTATTTTCAGAGCTTATATTTTCAGAGGTTAATTTTGTATAGTTTGTAAGATCTTCACAGGCAATAGTGCCTGCCGTAATTAAAGTTGAAATTACTATTACTATAGAAAGAAACCCCAGGCTTTTTACAACTGAATTTCCACTTAGGTTCATTACGTTCCTCCACATTTTTTGATCTACTCGTTTAACTGAGAAGATCAGGAACCAAAAAGACTACCAAAGTAAAAATTAGCTAATACCCCTTAAATGTTACCATCACTTGCTTCTAAAAATTAAATATATTTTTTAAGCTAAATAACGTATATCTAGAAAAACCCCTGTTTCCCAATCTTGAAATTCATTTCTATTAAATTCAATTATTCAAAAAATTAGGTTATTTTCTAACTCTAAAATCTTATCAATTATGTATAATAATTTTGAATGTAATATTTTGTACGAAGAGTGTGATTCTCTCTGATTGAATAGTTATTTTTTTGCTTATTAATTCTGTTCACTCAATCTGAAGCTTCATATTTGGTGCTGTCATACATCTAATATTGTTGCCTCCTTGTTCTGTTCCTCGTTTTTCAAAGCCAATTTGATCTTGCTTGTTTGATCTGAGAAAAGACTTGAAAAGATTACGACATGCTCAAAACAGCCTAGTTAATAGTTAATATATATTAAAGGCAACAATATCCAGCAGATGACAAAAGGAATTCTTATCGCAGGAACCCAGAGCGGGGTTGGAAAAACTACAGTCTCCATGGGTATTATGGCTGCCCTCAAGCACAGGGAGCTTAAAGTCCAGCCTTATAAGGTAGGGCCTGACTATATCGATCCTTCTCATCATACAGCAATCTGCGGGCGACCCTCAAGGAATCTGGACACCTATATGATGGACACTGACGGGATTAAACAGACCGTAGCTCGAACGGCTGTAGATGCTGATATCGTGGTCGTAGAAGGTGTGATGGGGCTTTTTGATGGGATAGATTCTACGGAAATTGCAAGCTCAGCGCATGTTGCGAAAACCCTTGACTTACCGGTAATTCTGGTAATTAATGTTCATGGTATGTCCAGAAGCGCCGCAGCTCTTTTGAAAGGGTATTCCGAGTTTGATCCTGAGATCAGGATTGCAGGTGTCATCCTTAATCAGGTTGGAAGCCCACGCCATGCGGAACTCGTAAAAAATTCGCTTCCTGGCAACATTCCTGTAGTAGGTACTATTCCACGAAGGAAAGATATCGAGGTTCCCTCCAGACACCTCGGACTATACATGGCCCATGAAAAGGACTACAACACTGAAGAAATGGCAGCTTTTATAGAGGAAAATGTTGACCTTGATGCAGTGCTTGAACTTGCCGAACCCTGTTCAGTTCCCAAGATTGCGAATATCCAGAGACCGGAAGCAGATGTCAGAATAGGAATTGCCAGGGACCCTGCTTTTTGTTTTTACTATCAGGATATGTTTGATGCCTTTAGAGACTCTGGGGCTGAGGTAGTATTCTTTAGCCCGATGGCAGGAGAAGTCCCTGATGTGGACGGAATTTACCTTGGAGGCGGCTATCCTGAACTTTACGCAGAAACCCTTGAAAATTCGGAAACTACCCGGAAGCTCAAAGGGCTTGCAGCGGACGGTCTTCCTATCTATGCAGAATGCGGCGGTCTGCTCTACCTCTGTGGAACCTATGAAGTGGATGGCCGGACTTATAAACTTGCAGATGTTGTGCCCGCAAATACGCGTATGACAAACCGGCTTAAGGCTCTGGGCTATACTGAGGCTCGCCCTCTGGATACAAATTTCTCTTCTCATAACATCCGGGGTCACGAATTCCATTACTCTCTTACGGAATGTGATAAAGACGCCAGGTTTGCATATGAAATGCTTCGCGGAAAAGGTATTCAGAATGGTTTTGACGGGCTTATCGAGCACAACACCCTCGCAGGGTATATGCATTCTCATCCTGCCAGTTTCCCGGTAGATAAGTTTGTGGGAAAATGCAGAGTATACAGAAGAAAGTAAAGGTTCAGACCTAAACCTGTTGCTTGCTTTGCGAGCAACTTTTTAATTTTTTATCTTTTCATATATTTATGTTGCAGCGCATTTCTAAATTAAGGGCCTGTTGAAAGACTTTCATTCTCATGCTGAGAAACTTTCATTCTAAATATGTGCTAGGTATTCGACCCTTCACCAGCTATCCTTTCTAAAACACTTTCAGTCTGCCAGGTTGGGATTAATAAACACAGACATAGTTTTTGTGAATAGAGATGTATATACTGGAAGAGATATTCAAAGGATTTACTGCATTCCTCCAGTATTATGAGGAACAATTTGGACAATGAATAATCAGTCCAGTATTGACTCAGCCAACATAATTCAGTCTATATCATATCCAGTTATAAAAAGAGGGAATAAAATGAAATTTATATGTCCACTGATTGTTGTTAATAACATAGAGGTTTCCAGAAGCTTTTACGAAAAAGTTCTCAATCAAAAAGTACAATGCGATTTTGGTGAAAATGTATCATTTGAGGGCGGCTTTGCAATACATTTAAAATCACATTTTTCAGACCTAATTAATATTAATAAGAGCGATATCCTTCAAAAAGCAAATAATTGTGAATTATATTTTGAAGAAGATGATTTAGATAGTTTCCTTCAAAAGCTGAAAAATAGAGAGTCAATCGAATATGTACATGGGTTAAAAGAACAGCCCTGGGGACAAAGGGTTATCAGATTTTACGATCCTGATATGCACATTATTGAAGTTGGTGAACCCATGGAAAGCGTAGTAAGAAGGTTCTTGAGTAACGGGTTATCGATTGAAGAAACAGTAAAAAGTACCTTAATGCCAGAAGAATTTGTCAAAAAGTTCATATAAGATTTTTATTATCCGTTTTAAGGTTTCTTAATTCTTTAATCCTTTATTCATTTTCGTTTCCCTTTTCGTTTCCCTTTTCGTTTCCCTTTTCGTTTCCCTTTTCATTTTCCTTTTCATTTTCCTTTTCGTTTCCCTTTTCGTTTCCCTTTTCTTTATTTTTAAAATAAATTTTCTTCTCGTAATACCCTAGAGGATGGTTGATTTTTTCGCACAACCTATCTTTTCCTATGCAGTTGCCATAGGTTCTCATGGTATCGCAGGCTGGGGGTTTGTATGTATTTCCCGTGGCGCCTGCAATGTGCTCTATCTGGTAAAGGGTTTTTTCTGCGTCAAAATCAGGGGAAATATTGAAAAGATTGAGTATTTCGTCTACTGACATCCCCACGCTCAGCAAAAAAGAGGTCATGGCAAATCTCATTGAATGAGCAAGGTTCACTCCGCCCTGAACGTTTGCAAGGGCATGTGAAATACAGGGGGGAAAGAGTTCAGGCTCTACAGTTCCGAAATCCGTTGCCCCGAATTTTTTCTTTTGGACCTCGAACTGATCCTTTATCTCGGCAACATAAGGGGCACAAAAACTCGAAATCTCCTCAGGAATTTCAGGAATCGGAAAGGATCGTTCAATACGTTCTCTGATCGCTTCTTCAAAGAGCCTTGCAAATTCTTCCTTTGTAATTTTCACTTTGCCGGCTTTTAACTGGCGGTTTGTAAGTTTCCAGGTTGGGTCTTTCAGTGAATTTGAAAAGCGGATATAGTCCGTAAAATGCAAGCTGAAATAGGAATCTTTTAATTCCACTGAAATTCCGAAATCTTCTCCGAATTCAAGTAAAAAAGCAGGGGTTTCGTTTTTTAATAAGGTATAGGCAGCTTTGGCTTCTGCCAGAGAATAGCGCCGGGTAAAAAGCTGGTCATCCACACAGGCAACCAGCATTCTGGCAAAAGGGTAAGAAAGGAGTTCTGCGAGGATATGGGCTTCTCCTGAAAGAGGAGATTTCTTGATTTCCCCTTCCAGAGCTTGTTTTACCCTTTCTATTCCCCGGGCCCTTGCAGCTCTGTAAGCCCGGGAATTAAGCAGATTATCAAGGGAAATACCCAGATTTTCAACATGGATAGATGCTTCTGAAATAAACGGATAAAATGCAAGTTTTTCGGCCTGCATCATTAATCCGACTCAATTCTCGGGGCAAGGAGGTAAGAAATTCTTCCTGTACCGTTTGCAATTTCGAAGTCTATGATTACTGGAAAATCCCTTCCGAGGGAAAGACTAACTTCGTTTACTTTGTTCGTGGGCTTAACTATATCTGTCAGATAGTCCAGCGAAAAAAGGGAACATGCTTCACCTGCCTTCAGGTCAATTAGCTGATCTCTACCCATCTCTAAGCGAACCTGGTCAGTATCACCTTTTGCTTCCATATAAAAGGAATCACCGGAAACTCCCATAAGCAGATGATCGCTTATTTTTTCTGCAGCCTTCACCGCACGCCTGAGATCCGTGCCGTTCAGGACAACTTTTGCAGGCAACTCAAGCTGGGGAACTCTGGGTTCTGCACGAACTGTAGAAGGGTCGAGAAGAGAAAGGGTATAAGACAGCCCTCCGACATCGATCAGGAGTTTATGATTTCCTTCTTCAAGTTCCATCCGGACTGTGTCGTTTTTATCTGCAATTCCCAGCAGGTCCGTAATCTTATTCAGGTCAATTCCGATTTCACTCTCATCAGCGCTATATTCATCAAAAGCGGATGATCCAAGCTCAAAGATTACCATTGCAACGTTGGCAGGGTCAACAGCTTTTACCGAAATACCTTCCGGTTTCATCTTGAATCTGACCTCGTCTACAATTACAGCCAGTGAGGCAATCGCGTCCTTCAGAAGCTCTGCATTAATTGCTGCCTTAAACATAATTCTTCTCCGCTATAAATTTAAGTTTTAAGCTCTTTATTACCCTTGAGATATATAAATTTCTTTACAAAATCGTAAGTATTCGATCTATTATAAGGATAAATTTTCCGAATATGGATAAATATCTATCTTGAATCGGAAAATCACTAGATTCAAACTCCCGGTAACTATATAACTTTTGGTCAAAAACCGGAAGGCTTCAGGCTCTGCCTGAGGCAGGAGAGAAGCTAGACCTGATAAATTAACTTTTTTGGGATATGATCTTCAAGGGTTTTACAGAAGGGCAACTGGGTTTCAGTCGTATTCTCTCCAGGTGAACCCACATTTAGTACATTTGAAGAAACGTGTTTCAGACTCGTCTGCGGATCTGAGTTGTCTGAGCCACCAGGCTGCAGTATTATGTCCGCACTCCGGGCATTTTGTACTTGTTGTTGGCAGACCTGATGTCTGTTCACCTTCCAGAACCACTACTTCACGATCATCAATTTTGGCTTTGGATACAAAATTCTTTGCGTCATTTTTTATGGGTATTGTGTTTCCGCACTTTCTACATTGGTAATTACCATCTTTAGGAAACATCATACTTTTGCATTTGGTACAGAACTGCATTAATATCACTTTTTGCGTCATTTACTATTTTGTTGTGGTCAAAAGCCAGTTCAGGAATAGAATCAAGCTCAAAAAGCTCGGCAGAAGCGGCATCAGACCCTGATTTTAGCTTTCCGGATCCCTTTGCGAGGTAGCATATTGAAACTGTATGGCCTCTGGGGTCGCGTTGAGGATCGGAATAGACCCCTAAAAGTTTAATGATCTCTACAGAAAGACCCGTTTCTTCAAAAGCTTCTCTTGTGGCTGCTTTTTCTGTACTTTCTCCTATTTCAACAAAGCCACCAGGAAGGGCAAACTTCCCCTGATATGGAGGATTTTTTCTCTTCACAAGAACAAGCCTATTTTTAAAGAGGATTATGGTATCAACGGTTAAGCTAGGGGTTTGAGGTTTCATAAAACGCCTTCGCAAGTTAGTCTTCCCTGAGATTTTCTTTCCAGCCACCAATAATTTTCTAAATCAATTTCATCGGCAAAGATGCCAGATAATAATATATTATTATTGAGTATAACTAGAAATTCGTCATCGTATTTCAATTATTCTTCCTAATCATTTTGATTACTTTCTCAGAGTTCCTTTTTTGGATTTTTCTCTCGAGTCTCATTTTAGTTGTCTTGTTGATTTTTGACATTTTAAATCAAATTTTCATCAAGCAAAAAAGTCCCTTATGCAGTAACCTCTCTTAAATGTTTCTCTTTTGTTGGAACTAAAAGCCTCTTTCTCTATTACTTTTATCGTTTTTTGATTTGAGATTCTTATTTGAATAGGAGTAGTTTTCTAACGCTATTTTTGTATAATAGAAATTTGTTATCTAATTTGCAATGCTTACTCGATCTTTATCTCTGATGAATAAGTACTGATGAATAAGTACTAATATAGAAAAATAAAATCTGGGAAAGTAAAATAATATTCTTTGCAAATAAAATCAATACTCTTTGTAAGTAAAATCCATATCCTTTGAATTCTAATATGAGTGTGAATTTTGAGTCTTTAAAAAAACTTCTATGAAAATCATTATATTTTAGAGAATTTAATATGTCATTCTTCTTAAACTTCATAACTTGCCCGAGATACCTCCCATGTATTGGGAATAATGAGGACAGAAATCTCGAATTCACTTATCTCGGGCAAAAAGGTGCGTAAAAAATGATAGAAAATGTGCTCTGGCTCGCAGTCGGATTAATGGTTGTTTCATCCGTCATCCCCAGAAATTTCAGGGTTCGTAAACTTGTAGGTGGGGTCGGGTGGAGTGTATTTTCCATTCACTGGAGTTACCAGCCTCTCCATTATTTAAAAGTCATGGACTATACTAACGTGATCCTGACAATAATAGTTACTCTATTTTGTTTACTCGTTGCCTATATTATGTTTCGTGAGTACAGGGAAGGTCCTCTTCATATACTAAAAAATAGAAAAGTCCTTCACTCGGAGTTATCAGTTCAGGATGAGATCAGTTCCCTTGATATAACTTCAATGCTTACCAGTGCCAGTGCACTCGGAGCTCTCGTTTATTATCCATTCGCGAATTTCTCGGCTCTGAATACCTGGATCATTGGAGAAGTTACTTCCCAGGTTCTCTGGGTCCTCCAGTATCTCGAGGTTCCTGCATATCTGAAGGCCTGGAATATGATAACCCTAAATGGATATACAGTTGAGATCATTCTTGCCTGTACGGCAATTGAGAGTATAGCTCTCTTTATGGGGCTTATAGCAGCAGTCAAAGCTCCCCTTAATCGTCTGGCTACGGCCTTCATTATATCCGTGCCTGTAATTTATGTTTTAAACCTTATCAGGGATATTTTTGTGGTAGTAGCTTACGGAGAGCAGTGGTTTGGTGCTGACAGTTTTGTAATCGCACATAATTATATAGCAAAAGCTGGTTCAGGAATTGCTCTTTTTGCAATTTCATATGCGGTCCTTCGAGTTCTGCCCGAATTACTGGAAATGATTGACGGTTTGTGGGTCATACTTTCAGCAGAGCTGAAATCTCTTTTGCATAGATCTGAGGGGGGTTGAGGCCAATGTTTGCAAAGGGCTCGGAACCCTGGCTTTTTACCGCAGTATCTATAACCGGAATGTTTGCGATTCTTTCCAGGGCAATGGACAGCTCTTCTCTCCACAATGCTGCTTACCTGGGGATAGCGCTAACTTCTTTCATGATTATTTTTTTCCGAGATCCCGAAAGAAAAGTTGAAGTTTCGGATGATTATATGATTTCTCCTGCCGATGGTACCGTTATAGATATCAGAGACAGGAAGATCTGTATTTTCATGTTTTTTCAAAACGTTCATGTAAATAGAGCTCCTATTTCCGGAAAAATCAGAGAAATTACATATAAGAAAGGAGGATACCTCCCTGCTTATCGTAAAGATTCTGAAAGGAACGAAAGAAATGAGTTTATTATCCATAGCAAATATGGAGATGTCAGCGTTATACAGATTGCAGGTACCGTCGCCCGCAGGATTGTCTCTTACTCAAGGGTAAATGATACTGTCGAGCAAGGACAACGTATAGGAATGATTCGTTTCGGATCAAGGGTTGATGTGACAATTCCTCATGATTTTGACATCACAGTCAGGAAAGGGGATCGTGTACTTGCAGGCAAGACTGTTGTAGCAATAATAAAAAGTGACAGGGAATTTTGAATATGAATGTATTTCAAATGTTAAGACTCCCGGACCTGGTCTCTCTTTTGAACCTGATCTGCGGGATTAGCGCCATTTCAGCTGCCCATAATGGTTCTTTTGACCTTGCTTTAATCTTTCTTCTACTAGGTGCAGTCGCAGATGGGGCAGATGGATATATTGCCAGACGGTTCAGAGGAGGAGAATTGGGGGAGCATCTTGACTCCCTGTCGGACGCAATCTCTTTTGGGGTTGCCCCTGCTCTTCTTATATATATCGGATTTGGAGGAGATGATCCTCTTGTTGCAGTATTTCCAGCTTTTTACGCTGTATGCGGTGTGCTCAGGCTTGCCCGTTTCAATTCGTCTATAACTTCCCAGAAAAACGGATTTGAAGGGCTTCCTATTACTGCAGGTTGCGTTATGCTTGTTACTTACCTGCTTCTGGGTCATAATTTTGTCAGGATAGACCTTCTTTTAGCTCTTACTCTTGTCCTTTCTATTCTCATGGTAAGTTCAGTAAGCTATCCGAAGATCAGAAATATCAGGGTCCTGGCTTTTATAGCCGCTATTTTCGGGTTAACCATGCTTCTTTATTTCGTAGATTCGAAATATGGTACAGAGTATATGCGGATCTTTTCTTTCCTGCCTTTTATTCTAATGCTGATATACATTTTTTCTCCCTTTCTCAGGATTCCTTTATTGAGTAACTTAAGCAGTAAGGAGTACCGAAATAAAGGGGTAAAAGCCGGGGGAAGGAAGGAAAAGCACTGAGATCAACTAATAAAAGCAACAGGTTGATCCACTTCAAAATTCTCATTTACGAATGTTCTTCAGGGAGAGATTTATTTGACTAATTTGACTCAAGAGAAAGTAACTGACAGAGATAACGCACTTTTTGAAGCAGGAATAAAGCTTGGGGCCCTCTACCATCAGTTTACGGGTTCTCCTGTAAATTTGAACACTGTTTCCAGCCTGGAACAGGCTATTCAGGAAAGCATTTCAGTTCAGCCTTATGTGGAGAGCATTTCCGTAAAAATCGATAGGGGAATGCTGAAAAGTAAATTGAACAGTGAATTCGGGTACTCCGAACTTCAGGGACCTATGCTTAAAGTAAAAATCAGTGTAAAGTATGGTTCTGTAAAGGTTAAAGTCGGGATTGAATACGACTCTGAACTGAATTACCCCCTTATGAAAATCGAAGAAATAGAATAATTAGGTACCTGAAAACTGGAATTTGAAGAAACAGCTATTGGAATAATTAACTGCTGGAATAACTAATAAAAATGAAAAAAATAGAGGTTTCAAACCTCTTTTTTTGCAGCTTCAAAAGCTCTGATAACTTTTTCATTTTGTTCTGAAGTTCCGACTGTTACCCTTATGAAAGTATCTCCCGCCTCTCTGAAAGAATCACATGAACGTACGATTATTCCTTTTCTCATTAGATTTTCGGCGACTACTTTTGCTTTCAAAGGGGCAACATCTACAAGCACAAAGTTTGCTTGAGATGGATAAACCTTAAAGGGAATTTTTTCTTTAAGATATTCTCTACCCTTCCTTGTAATCTCTATACTCTTTCTAAGATGATCGGTATCCGAAAGGGCAGCTATTCCTGCCTTTAAAGCCGGAAGACTTACGGAAAAAGGTGTTGCTGCTCGTATATACTCTTTTACGAGCCATTCAGGCATAATTCCGTAGCCCAGACGCAGGCCGGCAAGCCCGAATGCCTTGGAAAAGGTTCTGCCAATGACAAGGTTGTCATATTTCCTTACAAGCCCTGAAAGGTTCCTGTCCGCAAACTCTACATAAGCTTCGTCAACAAACACAAGGGCTCTGGTATTTTCAAGGATTTTTATGAGGTCAGCTTCCGGAATAAGATTTCCTGATGGGTTATTGGGTGAGCAAAGGAAAATTATTTTTGTTCGGGAAGATTCAGCCTCCAGAACCTTTTCAGGGTCAAGAGAGAAATCCGGGCTCCTCCTGACAAAGATCGGCTTTCCTCCACACGCCCTGGCTGGAAGTTCATAATAGGAAAAGGTAGGAGTAGGAACTATTACCTCGTCTCCCTTCTCAATTATTAGCCTGCAAAGTCCATCAAGCAGTCCGTCCATTCCAGGTCCAGATGCTATGATGTTCGAAATCGGAAAACCTGTATATTTAGAGAGGCCTTCTCTAAGTTCAATAGCATCTGCTGATGGATAGATATTTGCTAAAGGGGCTGCATCGACCAGAGCCTGAACAGCTTTCGGAGAAGGTCCCAGGGGGTTTTCATTTGAGCCAAGCTTGATAACAGCAGCAGGATCAAGTCCATAGGCAGAAACTATCTCTTCAATAGATTTTCCGGGAACGTACTCTGCAATATCGAAAATTTCTTTTTTTATCAGTTCAGGCCTGCTCAAGCACATCAACTACCGTATCTATCTGCTCTTTTGTAATCACAAGTGGAGGGACGAGGCGAAGCACTGAGTCCGAAGTACAATTTACAAGTACTCCGTTTTCCCTTGCAAAATCTACAAATTTGCTACAGGGGTACTTGATTTCGACTCCAATCATGAGCCCCCTTCCGCGGACTTCCACAATATCATCCCTATTCATATTCCTGAGTTTTTCCGTAAAATAAGCTCCTATTTCTATTGAACGCTTCAAAAGTTCCTCTTCCTTTATCGCCTTAATTGAAGCAAGGGCTGCTGCACAGGCTAAAGGCCCTCCTCCAAAAGTGGAAGCATGCTGTCCACGTCCGAAGCTTATTCCTTCCCTTGCTGCGATAGCACCCAGTGGAAAACCTCCTCCTATCGCCTTTGCCATACTCATAATATCAGGTTCTACTCCGAACTGTTCTTTACAAAACCATGTGCCTGTCCTTCCAAAGCCTGTCTGCACTTCGTCAAATATGAGGAGAGTTCCGGTTTCGTCACAGATTTCCCTGACCTCTTTAAGGTATTCGGGATTCGGTATGTTTACTCCACCTTCTCCCTGAATAGGTTCGAGGATTACTGCCGCGGTATTTTCTGAAATTGCATGCCTGATCGCATCGACGTCGGAATATGGGACAAAGCTCGTTTCAGAGCTTACAGGAGGCATGAAAGGATCTCTGTACATGCTTTTGTGGGTAACACTGAGTGCTCCTATAGTCCTGCCATGGAAGGAATGTTCAGCTGCTACAAAAGCGCTTTTACCCGATACTGTACGCGCAAGTTTCATTGCAGCTTCCACGGATTCAGCTCCCGAATTACAGAAAAAAACACGTTCCATCCCCGTAATCGAAACCAGAGCTTCCGCAAGTTCGGCCTGAATGTCGGTATAGTAAAGATTAGAAACATGCATCAATTTCTCAGCTTGAGTCTGGATCGCCCTAACGACTGTTGGGTGACAGTGTCCAACATTATTTACTGCAATTCCCGCAACGCAGTCGATATATTCCTTTCCGTAAATATCCTGAACAAGTGCTCCACTACCTTTTGAAAGTACAAGAGGCTGCCGTCCATAAGTCTGCATTACATATTTTGAATCTTTTTCTATAACTGAATCATACATTGTTTTTGGATCCCTGGAGCCTTCCATTTTTTCTATGATTTCTTCTATCAATTGAAACCCTTCCTGAAATCTATGATTAAACTGATTTTAAGCTGATCTGAAGTTTAACGGTGAAATTTTGGATTATTTTAAATTCTATGCCTAATATGGAAGTTTAAACAGACTGAAAGTCAATATATTATCTCAAAACATTCCTTTGAGGATTTAATAAGTTTATCAGTTGAAACTTTTCTATGTCCTTCTAAAATCCAGATAATTCCCTTATACTCTAAGAATCTTACTGATCCTTCAAAAAAGAAAATTCTCTTCTACGCTTATTTACTAAGGAATATGGGAATTTTCCTATGAACAAATCAGGATTTAAGAAAGAATAGGATATTTCAGGTAGCAAGTGGCTAAAGAAACATATAAAGAAAACCCCGATTTTGCAGGCTTGAATCAAGCAAGGGTTTGGATTAACTCCCGTGTTCTCCTGCTTCATGCCTTCGTCTTAATCTTCTCACTCCGCCGGTGCGCCGTGTCCTTCCTAACGCCATGGTCCTGGCAGACATTTCTCCTTTGCCCGGTACAAAACCGTTTTTAGCTTTTGCGTTTGTTTTGATGAGTGAGTTTATCTCAATCAAGTTTGGAGATTTCAGGAGCTCTTTTTGAGATCCATCTTCCTTTATTTCTCTTGGAATCACTTTCCCCAGAGCATTAACTTCTGCAAGAACGGGCTTTTCTCCAGCATCCCTTAAGAAAGATACTCCTGAAGGAGCCTTTATAGTGCCGTCTACCCTTGCATTTTCGCGCAGTAAAACAGAGTCAGCTTTTATTCCCCCGAAGACTCTGCTGTTTCGGCCAATGTCTACCTTTCCTTTTGAAGATAGGTTCCCGTAAACAGTGCTATTGTCCCCTATACTGATATTGCTTTCCGAATAAACGCTTCCCTTCAGGATCAGGTTTTTTCCTGCTTCTATTGTCTGTGCCCGGATCCTTCCTATTAGTAAACAATTACTCCCAATAAAGGCTTCTCCGGCAACTTCGATGGCTTCAGGGGAAATCTTCGTGTCAGCAGGTATGATTAATATCTTTTCAGCAGGTTCTTTTCCTTCAAGGTCCTGGCTGTCCTCAGAATCTTCAAAAAGTTCTCCCAGAGCTTTTTCTATTTCTTCATCTTTTCCAAGGCGCATCATTTCTCTGATGTAAAGAAATAAAAATATAATTACAGGAACCGGATTTCTGACCAGGATCCATCCCTTGGCCTCGAATCCCCCTTTTATCTTAACTTCTTTTCCTACATCCAGATCTCCTGCTACGGACAGTTTCCCATCTATGGTTACAAATTCTCCCAGATAGGCATTTCTACCGACTTCAACTCTGCTTCCCAGTTTGGACCACATGTCAATCCTGGCATCGGAACTGGCCACTATATCTCCGGAAACGGTCACTCCTTCTCCTATAATTACCGTTTCCCCCAGTATCCCGTATTCAATACTGGAGTGATTGCCGACAATAACATCTCCCTCGACTACAATCCTATTTGCTTCTATTCTGGTGTTGTCGGGAATGAGCAGGTTTTTTAGAATCTGTTCTGGCTCTGGAATAATTCTCACTCTCCGGAGAAACTGTTACCTGCCTTTCTGGTGTAAGGGTTTCAGGGGACAATTTTGGGAATGATTTTGTTGTATTTCTTTATTCTATGAACGATAATCCAATCAAAAGTTACTATCTATAATATATTCTTATTCATTTTCTCCGTTCACTAGAAGAATATTTGAACAATATCAATAGCATTATATTATATCTGACTATATGTAAATTTGTGTAAGATTTAAAAATATCTCCTATCTTCATGCATATTTTTTAAGACTTATTCCGCCTTATCCGGTCTTCTTACTTACTTCTTTTATTAATTGCTTTTCACTTACTTTCTAGCCTGCTTGTTTTTTACTTATTTTCTTTTGTCTGCATTACTCAAAAATTATTTTTTTGAATCATCTGGTTTATTTATTCCTTTTTCGAAGCAATCCCTACCCTTACATCCACAGCCGCTCCACTGTCAAGAGCCAGGATTTCAGCAGGGGAAAGAAGCAGTTGCCCGGTTGCAAGCAATCTGTCAGCTTCATCTGTCACAAGTACTTCTTCTCCGGCTCGAAGTTCCGGATCAATTTCAACCACATGTTTTATGAAAGCCGTTTTACCTTTTTCGACAAAAGGAGCAGCTTCTTCTGAAATAACAACTCTGAGCTTTTTTTCAGGTAATAGTCTGTGGATAACGGAAGCTCCCTCGATACTGAGAGTAAAAAAACCGTCCTTTGCCCTCGCTGTAGCTATGCGTTTTCCTGAATGAAAGACCTGACGTACCCTTTTTGTCCTGGACAACTGGAATGTTGCTCCTTCAGGGAAAAGCACTTTTCCAATACCTTTCCCAAACTGGTAATCTGCAATCATTCGGACTCTGGCAAGTCTTTCTCCATCACAATTCATAAGGGTAGGTAATATATGCAGACCTTAAATCCATTCCGGTTGTTACGATCTTTCTGTGCCAGGCAAGGATACTCCTATAATTCTATTATTCGAAAGAAATAATAAAATATTTATATCTGGTGTATTTTAAGCAATATCTATCAGGCGAGTACCAAGTTTAGTAGTAATAATATAAAAATAAAATCTTACCTTTATTTAACAGGACTATAATCCAGCAATCTATGAAAATATTTCTTATTTAGTTTGTATTAAATTCTACTGGCTGAACTCTCTACTTAATGAATCGTATTTTCAAAAAACAGGTCGAGGATTGTGTGATTCGAAAAAACGTATCCCTTGATGAAGCTCACCTTCAGAAGCTCCAGCCCCTTCTGGATAAACACAGAGGGAATTTGAGTGCAGCAGTAAGGGAAGTAATTGAACTGGTCAGCCTTGGCCTTGAAAGCCATGGAACTCCTGAGGAAATGGCTAAAAATCTAAAAATAGAGAAGCACTTTTCCCAGACAAAGGAACAGCTTATTACTAGTGGGGAGTGTATACTGATAAATCAGCAGGTGATGAAATGGCTTGTGAAGAGCTGTGCTGGCAGACTTATGGATGAAGACGTTGTTCATGGTCTGATCAATCCTTACCTTATCACCACAATCCCTGAACTGGTAGAATATCTCAACTCCATTAGTAAAAAGATGGGTTGGAGAATTGAAGTCTCTGGTCCTTATAGAGAAGGGCATGGAAATGGGCCCCTATTCATGGACTTTACTGGTGGAGATAGGGATTTTCGTGAATTTCTTGTAGAAACTGTCTGTATTTTTCTTTCACGCTGGATGAATCTGGATGTTGAAGCTTTACATCGGAAGTCCAATTCGATTACTGTCTACTTAAAGAGTTTTATCAGGCATGACTCGCATGAAGTTCCTCCCGGATTAAAGAAATATTTTGGTTCTAAAGATCTCCTTTACAGGGAAATTGAACAAAAACCTGATTTCTGGATGACACTTGGGGAACTATATCAAAAATTCAATTACCAGAGGGTAAATCTGGATAAAGACCTTTTTGAGGCTCTTGTTGCAGGTAAAGTTCCGGACATTTCAAAATATTTTGAAATTAAAGCTGACCGTTCCCTTCGTGAACTTGAGCTCTCTGAATTACTTCCGCTTTTCAAATACCTTGTAATGGCTTCCAATCTTGTTAATGACGTGGAGATATGCACTGAAAAAGGAAAAGAAAAAATAAAAATTCGGCATGATTATTCCGATGAAAGAGTCATCACAAAGTTGATTCAGTTATTTTCCAATGTTTTTAATTCTGGATGGCATAAATTCAGTGTAAGTTCTGTGTCGGAACTCATAATATTTGATTTTTCTTTCCCTGAAATTTTGGACCCTGAAATCCTGGATGAAAATATTAAAATATTTTCACTTGATCAGGAAGTTTAATAAAATAACAGCTATAATATATATAGCTATTGCGTAAGTAGCATGTGATTTACACATAATATTTACTTAATCAAAATCCATTTCACTATCTAATTATTTGTAAAAGCTCTCTTAAAAAGTGGAGATAAATGATTCGTAAAAACGTTTCCATGGAAGATGAATATATTCAAAAACTACAGCCTTTTCTGGACAAAAATAGCGGAAACTTGAGTGCTGCAATAAGGGATGCAATAGAACTTGCAGATGCTGCTCTTAAGGGACACGAATCTATAGAAGATGCAGTAAATTCTTTTTCGGGAGGTTCTACGAAATATCCTGCAGTCCGCAATAGTCTGGTTGAGAGTGGAGAATGTATTCTTATAAGCCAGCTTTCTTTCAGGTGGCTGATTCAGAATACTGATGGAATTCTTGTTTCTGACGAGCTAGTAAGTGAGCTTTTCAATCCCTATAGGATAAAAAGTATTTCAGATCTTCTTGAATACTTTAATCAACGTAGTCAGAATCTGGGTTGGGGAATTGAAGCCTCAATTAGCAAGTGGGAAGAAGAAAATACTGATATAATAGTGCTTGAGCATGGGGACCCTAATTTACGGGCTTTTCTTGCTGAATTACTCTCGCTATTCCTTGGACGCTACCTGAACTTTGACGTTTCTTTTGTCCATCACAAATCCAATTCCATCCGGATTTTTCTTAAAGAATACAAGTCTGATACTGATATCCCTCCAGGAATTCGAAAAAACTTCGGGATCCTTGATTCTACTTTCAAAGAAATAAGAAGCAGGCCGGATTTCTGGACTTCTCTTGTTGAAAGATACAGGTTGCACAGATATGAGAGAGTGAATCTTAATAGGGATGTATTTGAGGTATTTCTCTCAGGTGAGATTCCGGAAATAACAAGCTTTTGCGAAGCATCTGCAGGTAAACCTATTAAGGAAATCCCCTTCAGTGAGTTGTTAATCATTTGTAAAAGATTAGTCTCAATCACCCAGCTTGCAAGTGATATTGAAATTACTATTGAAGGAGGGAAAAATTATTTGAAAATTAGACATCAATTTTCCAACGAAAAAGTCATCCTCAAATTGGTTGGACTTTTTTCAAAACTATTCCAGACAGCAGGATATCTCTTCAAAGTCAAGACCGTGTCAAATCTTATTATCTTTGAGTTTGCAGAAACCTGTTAAATACAAGTTTAAAATACATTTATTTTCTAATATTTTTGGAAGTTTATCAGCTTTTAATTCTTCAAACATATTTTATATTTTGGCCATGTTTTGTTTTTTATTCAAAGTTCCCATCCTCTTCGTTTATACTTATTTTTGATCTATTGATATCTTTTTTCTTTTTTATTTTTTGTTTACTCTCCTTTGAGCATATATTTTTCACCTCCTAGTCTAGCAAAATAATTAAGAAGTATGAGCTCCAATTTAGTATCTGGTTTACGAAAATCAAAATGTTTGCGAAGTGAGGAAGCTTTAAGTTCCTCATTATTTCATGGCAGAAGAGGGAGTTCCCTTGATAGTCCGAAAAAATATCTCCATTGATCAGTCTTATGTAGATAAATTAAAACCCTTTCTGGAAAATAATAATGGGAACTTAAGCGCAGCAATAAGGGACGCTATCGAAACTGCCTCTCTGGCGTTGGAAAGGAAAACGGGTGAAAATGGAGAAAAAGATACAGGTAAAGCTTCACAGAAAGCAGAATTTCGGAACAAATTAATTGAGGAAGAAGAATTTTTGCTTATACATCATACTCTTTTTGAATGGCTTATTGAGAAAACTTCAGGGTTATTGATTGATGAATCTATTGTGTACGAACTGATCAACCCTTATAAGGTTAAAAACATTTCCGATATTGTCAGTCACTTAAATGTACTTAACGAGAAAATGGGTTGGAAAGTCAAAGTTGACGCAGAGTGTAATAAGGACTTTGAGCCTGAAGATGCAAACCTTACTCTCTCAAACGGCAACCCCTGTCTCAGGGTTATGATGGCTCATACTTTAGCTCTTTATATGGCAAAGCAGATGAAACTGGATGTCCAGGGCTTGTTTTGCAGGTCGAATGTAACAAAAGTCTATTTTAAACGTTTCGAATTTCTTAATTACCAGAAGATCCCCAGGGGGCTTGAGGAACACTTCGGGCCAATGGAAAACACTTTACGGGAAATCCAGAAAAGACCAGAGTTCTGGAAAAATCTCATCAAAACATACAGGCAGCAGAACTATCAGCGGCTCAGCATGAACAGAAAGATTTTCGAAGCTTTTGTTTCCGGGAATATCCCTTCCGCAACTGACATGGTAAGAAATTTCGAATTAGTTGTAGGCAAACCTCCTGAGATTTTCACCCTTGCCGAGCATATCATGATTTTTAAAGAACTTTATCTTACAGAAGGCATAGGAACTGATATTGAAATTTGCACGGAAAAAGGTAGTGAATATGTCAAATTGATTCATGATTATTCTGATAGTAAAGTCTGTGAGTATATTACAACATATTACTCAAATTTTTTCAAGTCGATTGGTTATCCTTTTACAACTACCACCAACCCTCACATGATAGTGTTCGAATTCAAAAAGGGTTTGAGTTTCACCTCTGTTTCTGAATCCGGAATAATGGGTATGGAGTCTTAACTTTTCAAATTCCAGATCTTTTAGTAGATAGATACATTCATATTCTGAAGTTTCTTATCCCTTTTCATGAGTGACGTAATTTTGCTCTGGGACAGCCCTCTCCTTTTTGAAAAATTGTTTGTGGAATATAAGCTTGAATGTAGCCGTGCACTCTCAACATCTCTTGGCACTCCTTATCTTCCTGCATGCAAAGTTCTTGTCTTGCCTACAGGTTTTGCAAATAAGCAGTATACGAAAACCGGTGTAGGGCTTGAACGCGGCAAACGTTCCCTTGAAAAGTTTGTGACAAAAGGAGGAACTCTGCTCATTTTCAGTCCTCTTGTTCCAGAATACGAATACGAATGGCTTCCTTTTTCTCTGAAATATGTAATGGAAGAGAACCAATGCACACCTCGACCCGTGGGCGAACACGATGCCCAAAAGCTTATGGGAAGTATAGTCCCCCCTGCAGGTTGTGACGGTTACTTTGCAGAAGCAGATGCTGATGTGGTGCTTAAGGATAATGAAGACAGACCCATTATGGTCGTAAAAGAAATAGGGGAAGGAATGATTGTTGCGACCACGATACATGAACTGCCTGCAGCTGAGTTCTTTGAGTGCAGGGTTGCATGTACAAAAAAAGTGAAACCCTGAAATCAAAATTTTTTTGCTGAAAGTTTTTGAATTATACGGAAGTAAAAAAGCCAAATAAAAGTCATGAGCATATGGATATAAAGAAAACACCAGGGAAAACAAACGGTTGGTAGTAACCTCTATTGTTAGCCCTTACTGAATTTTTTTTACGTTTTTATCCTTCTTATAATTCTCCCTAAGTCTTTTTATTTCTTCTGCATCACTTTTTAGCCTGATCACAAAAAAACCGAAACAGGGTTTTGTAAACTGAAATATAATATCGTTTCCTGAAAAGCCTACAGGAGCAGTTGTACCAAGCAGGATGAAACCTTCTACTTTATATCCACCAGGCACCAAATACACGTCCTCAGAGAGTCCTTTAATAAAATCTTCACACTCCTTAGGGGTTATATTCTTCAGGATAATCTCATACTTGTATCCTCTTAAGCATACCATTTTTGTGCCTTTTGCGCTTTTTTATATCAGCTCCAAAATATTCTGATAAATGCTAGTACATGTGAAGTAATGGACAATTTAATTTACAAGTTAAAATATAAAAGAATATATATTTAGATGTTTCATTCTGAAAAAGGATAGAAAGGTTGTAGAGATTTTAATCAACCAAATCATTTTTACAGTATTCTGTTTATGTTATCTGGAATACGTGCAGGAGTAAAGATTTAATCTGGAAGACTAATCAGTTTTAAGACTGATGTCAACAATTTATATATTAAATTGCTGATAATTTAAGCGCGGTTAAAGCCAGCCCTAGAAGGATTGAAACTCAGACCTGTGGAAAACATCGAACAAGAAAATTGTCTATGTTTCAAGGATTTCCGTCGAATATCAATTGCAAAAGTTGGCTAGGGATAACTCTATCCATCCTTACAGATACTTATTAATAGAATATTCAGAGATGAAATATATGATCGGCGTAAAAGTGCTCCTTATGTTGGGATGTCCCGAGGTTCCAATTCAAACCAGCATTGCTCTGTATCTTTCCCATAAGCTGAATAAATCAGGATTTGATGTAACTGTTGCTGGGAATGATGCCGTAACCAAGCTTTTGAAAGTTTCCGATATCGACGGTTATTATGTAAAGAAAATGGTTAATCTCGATAAAACCTTAGAGGATATTATTGAGAAAAGATTCGATTTCGACATTTGCTTTGCCTTTATGCATAACGATTCAGGAATGACTTTTGCAACAACAATGAGTGCCATTTCTCAGGCCAAAATGTACTCTGTAGTTTTTGGCAGGAATGCTGAGGCTCTAGCAGAAGCCATTGAGTTTGACTGCGTGAAAATAGTTGCAAAAGATGTTCATAACCCCACTCGGCTCAAGAATAAGCTGGATAAGTTGATAGAGGAGATAGTTAAATGAGCTGTATTGAGCAGATGAAATATGAGATCCTTCTGGAAAGGATAAGCTTCAAAGAGTCCAGAGAATATATTGAGAAAAATTCGGATGAGGTTTACTATGTACCTCCCGGATACAAGATCTTCAAGGACTACTACATAATAGGAATACCGCCAATTGCTGTGGGAACTAAAGGTAATGCTCTGATTTTTCCTTTTACAAAACCCTGTCATGGAAGCTTTGTTCTGAGTATAGAAAATGAAGACAGCATTAAAGAGATCAATCGGCTTAGAGAGACAGAGAAGGAGAAGGGGCCAGTCTCGTTAAAGAGGGACAAATCTCCTGAAAGTCCCAAGGCGCCTTCAGCCAGTTATCAGGATTTATGGAAAAATGAGGATTAAGAAGCCAGACGCAATTGAAATCACATAAGATAATTTCAAGAGAGGGGAAAAGGTCTTACCCTCCCCTTTAAATTGGCTTCTAAAATTGATTTTTTATGCTTTCTTACTCTATTATAAGGTCTTTAACTCTTATTCCACTTTCTACGATTTTTCCTACGATTTTTCCACCGGTAATCTCTACAGCTTTTGCAGCATCTTTTTCCGGCAGGATAATTAGAAAGCCCATGCCCATATTGAAGGTTCTGTACATTTCAAGATCTTCGACTCCACCCTCTTTTTGCAGGAATTTGAAAACATCCTGGGGTTCGAGAGGATCATAAAAGTCAAAACCCAATTTTGTTACCCTTCTCAATTTCAAAAGCCCACTACCAGTTATGTGAGCAAGCCCATGGACTTCACACTCCTTGAGGACGTCAAGAATTTCAATATAAATCCTTGTTGGAGTCAGGAGTTCGTCTCCTATGGTCTTTGAACTGTTATAGGGACAGGGGTCATGGTAAGAATATTCGGATTCTTCTATGATCTTCCTTACAAGGGTGTAACCGTTGCTGTGGATTCCTGTACTTGGAACACCGACAATCATGTCATCTACCCTGACTTTTTCTCCTTCTATTATCTGGTCTTTTTTAACCATTCCAAGGCAGGTACCTGCGAGATCAAAGCCCTTGATTATACCTGGTAGGGTTGCGGTCTCTCCTCCTACAATGGACATCCTGGAAATTTCAGCCCCTTTTAGCAGCCCTTCCCCTATCTGGGCTGCGAAGCCTTCTTCATGCTTTTCGAGGGCAAGATAATCAACAAAAGCTACAGGTTCGGCTCCTATAGCCAGAAGGTCATTGACATTCATCGCAATACAGTCTATTCCTACTGTATTCCATCTTTGCATTTCATTTGCAATAAGAACTTTTGAGCCTACCCCGTCCGTTGTCAGAGCAAGGGCATATTCTCCGAAATCCAGGAGGCCTGCATAGTGCCCTATTCCTGTGAGGGGAGATCCGATACCTTTTCGGACATAACTAAGTTTTTCTATAAGGGTCTTGACGGTTTTTTCTTCCTTTTTAATATCTACACCTGAATCAGCGTATGTTAAGTGCTTTTCGCTCAACTCTCTACCCCTTCCTGCCAACTTTATAATTATTCTCTAATTCCATTTCCGTTATATAATTCAAATTCATCATGCAGGGTCTTGACCGCAGCAAATGCATCATCTTGACTTACCACGAAAGAAATATTATACTGGGAAGATCCCTGGCTGATCATGATAATGTTAATCATTGAGTTTCCAAGCGCTCCAAATACCCGCTTTGCTACGCCTGGCGTTCCTGCCATGCCTGCACCCACGACTGCAACCACACAGACATTTCTATCTGAAGTGATTTCTTTTACTATATTACGATTAAACTCAGCATGGAGAGCATTTAATGCAGGTTCCACATGTGCTTCACTGACCACGAAAGATATGTTGGACTCGGAAGATCCCTGACTGATCATAACAACGTTTACTCCGGCCTTAGCAAGAGATGTAAAGAGTCTTGCTACAGTCCCTACTGCCCCTGCCATCTCGGCACCCGCAACATTAATCAGGGCCACGTTTTTAATCAGGCTTACTGCTTTTACAACATGCCTGCACTGGAACTTCTCTGCTACAACCAGTGTACCCGGGAACTCCGGATCAAAAGTGTTTTTTACGCGTACAGGGATATGCTCGCGCATTGCAGGTTCAATTGTGCGAGGATGCAGCACATTTGCCCCAAAGTACGAGAGTTCCATTGCTTCAGCATAGGAAATCTGGGGTATTGTTTTTGCCTCTTTCACGATTCTGGGGTCAGTGGTCATGATCCCGTTTACCTCTTTCCAGAGCCAGATTTCATCAACTTTCAGGGCAGCTCCCAGAATTGAAGCCGTAAAGTCAGATCCGCTTCTTCCCAGGGTAGTAGTAATCCCTTCTTCATTTTCTCCGATGAAACCTGTAACTACAAGAACATGGGACCCGTATTTGCACCCGAGTCTCTTTTCCACAAGCTCGTAGGTCTTTTGCAGAGGCTTTGCATTTCCATAATCTGATGATGTTACTATTCCTGCTTCTCCACCTGTGTATTCGGTTGATGAGATGCCAAGAGAACGGATAGCTCCTGCCACAATTGGAGCAGCAAGGCGTTCTCCATAAGAGGAAATGTAGTCAATAGACCTTGGAGTAAGCTCGCCCAGATAGCAGATTCCTATCAGGGCTTTTTCGAGCTCGTCAATTCTCAGGTCAAGGATCTGGAGGACTTCTTTTGCAACTACAGGGTTATCAATGGAATCCCTGACAGCTTCATGATGTTTGTTTGTAAGTTCTGTTCTAAACTCTTTTACAATGGTGACTTTACCTTTTATTGAGGCAAAGCGCGCATTTTCCAGAAGCCTATCGGTTACTCCACTGAGTGCCGAGGTCACTACCACGATCTGGTTGCCTTCTTCACGGTACCTTTTCAGAAGTTGGGCAACGTGACGGATCTTTTTTCCGTCTCCAACGGAAGTTCCTCCAAATTTCATTACAATTTTCATGATCAGATCACGTTTGGTATTAACTGGGTTATTCTCACACTGTTCTTTGGTTTCAAAATGTTAATTTTAATAACTTTGATTTTAATTACCGTTACAATTCTGGATTAATTATCAATTAATTTGAGTATATCTTTATGTCTAACAGTCACTTCTCAATAAAATCGCTTCTTTTGTAAAGAACGCTTTACTTCGGCTCTTTTGCCATTTTATACGTATTATCTTGAGAACTGTTCTGTATAGGATACAGATACTATATTATAATATTTGTGTAAAATAAGTTTAGAAATTAAAGTTCGGACAGTAGGAAAACCTGCTGGCAGATACTCAATTAGTGCCGGTAACTAACGTCTGTAGAAAACGATATTTTTATCTAAAGATAAATGATTGCAAAGTTGAAAAAAGGTGAAGCAATGAAATATGCCATACTTATAGGAGACGGAATGGCTGATTACCCAATAGAAAAGTTGGGTGGCAAGACCATTCTTCAGGCAGCTCGAACTCCTGCTATGGATTACATCGCAGCTCATGGAAAAACCGGACTTGCAAAAACTGTACCTGATGGTTTTCCTCCAGGTAGCGATGTTGCAAATATGTCTATTCTCGGGTATGATCCGGCAATTTATTATTCTGGAAGGGCTCCTTTTGAAGCTGCAAGTATGGGTGTGGCCCTTGCAGCTGATGATGTAGCTTTTAGATGCAATCTCATAACTATTGATCATGGGAGAATAAAAGATTACAGTGCAGGGCATATCAGTAGCGAAGAAGCAGAGATTCTTATCAAGACACTTGATTCCGAACTCAGTACTGAGGAATTGAGTTTCTATCCTGGAATCAGTTACAGGCACCTCTTGGTAGCCAAGAAAAATCTGGGAATTGAAATTAAATGCACTCCACCGCATGATATTACAGGAAAGAGAATTGAGGAGTACCTCCCTGAAGGTAAAGATGGGAAGTTCTTTTCCGGGTTAATTGAAGCCTCCAAGGTTGTTCTCGAACTGCATCCGGTTAATCTGAAAAGGATTGAGGGCGGTAAGAACCCTGCAAATTCAATCTGGGTTTGGGGCCAGGGATATGCCCCAAAATTTACGCCTTTTAGAGAACTTTATGGAAAACGCGGAGCAATCATCTCGGCAGTGGATCTGCTCAAAGGTATTGGAATTTATGCAGGTCTGGATGTAATTGAAGTTCATGGAGCTACCGGCTATCTGGACACTAACTATGAAGGAAAGGCCAGTGCTGCTATTGAGGCCCTGAAAACCAGGGATCTTGTCTTTGTTCATGTTGAGGCTCCGGATGAAGCCGGGCACGAGGGAAGTACTGAGAAAAAGCTACAGGCTGTTGAAGATTTCGATAGCCGGATAGTAGCCCCAATCCTTCAATATGCCGAAGCTTCAACTGAACCTTTTACAATTCTTATACTGCCTGACCACCCTACTCCTATTTCCTTGAAGACTCATACGAGAGACCCTATTCCCTTTGCAATCTATAGCACAGACAAAGCCGATCAGGATGAAACTGAGACCTTTGATGAGGAAGCTGTTAAAAAAGGTTCCATGGGCCTTGTGAAAGCTTCAGACCTTATAAGATTGCTTGTTAAGAATGAATGACCATTTTTCGGGTAGCTATCTCATTTTCTGTTCAGCCACCCTCTTAAATTATCCGAAAATCTCTCTGCTTCGGGTTTTCGGAAATTTTTTATTTACTTTTTGAGTTCTTCTTTTTATACTTCTTTTTGGTGAAATTGCCCAACAAAACTTATATATCCTTTCTCAATATATTCAAAATAGCACACGAAAGTCTGCAATATAACTTTTCTTTAGGGGGTATTTTAATATGAAATGGCCTGTCAGAAGATCATTTTCAGGGCCCACACGCTGGGATCCTTTTGAAGAGATAAGAAGAACGCAGGAGAGACTGAACCAGATGTTTGAAGATTTTATGCCCATGGAAGAATGGGGCGGTGGCAAAGTATACACTCCTGCTGTTGACATTAAGGAAGAAGAAGATAAACTCGTGGTTACTACCGACCTGCCTGGAATTAATAAAGAGGACGTTGAGATTAACCTTAAAGAGGATATGCTGGAGATAAGTGCAAAGAGTGGAAAAGAAAAAGAAACTGAAGAGGAAGGGTACCTTCGTCGGGAAAGAGCATATACGCGCTTCTACCGTGCAGTCCGCCTGCCTACCAGTGTTAAGGATGAGGGAAGCACTGCAAAAATGGAAAATGGTGTCCTGACAATAACGCTTCCGAAGCTAAAACTGGAAGAGCCAGCAAAGAAGATAGCAATTGAAGAGTGATCTTGCCAGAAAAACAACCTTCACTTCAATCTAAAATGCGAGGAAACCCACAAATTTTTTGTTTTTGATATTCTCCTATTTAATCTTTGCAGTTACTTCAATCTAAATATTTTTTATTCCTTTATTCTACTTATAACTTGATTCTTTTATTCGTCTCGGAAACACTCTTTTTATAGTATTCCAAATCGGAGCAGGGCTCTATATGGATTGAAAAATGACCATTTTTACCACAGATTTCCTTTAATCTGTCTTCGACCTGCGTTGATATTTCGTGCGCATCTACAACATTCAAATCCCTATCTACCTCGATATGGACATCTGCAGCCATGGCGTTTCCAATCTTTCGGGTTTTAAGTTCATGAAAACCCAATACACCTTCCGTAGATCTCAAAGCTTCCTCAATACTTCTGTAAATATCAGAATCCAGTGAAGCCTCAAGAAGTTCGTTAAGATTTTTGTAAGAGATATCAAGTGCCACTTTTAAGATAAAGAAACTCAATATAACGGCCGCTACAGGGTCAAGCACTACCCATCTGCCTCCGAGATAGATCGCACCTCCTATCCCAATCATGGTCCCCATTGAAGAGAAAGCATCAGATCTATGTTCCCAGGCGTTCGCGATTAGTGCGTCGCTTTGAAGTTTTCTGCCGTGTACTATTGTGTAGCGGTACAACCACTCTTTTAACACAATTGAAATGATTGCCACAAGAAGAGCGACTTTACTTGGGGCTGGCAATACCTCTCCATTATAAAAAGCAATAATTTTCTGAAGGCCTCCCCAGAAAATTCCAAAAGCTGCTGCAATAAGCACAAGTCCCGTAAACGCTGCAGCTAAAGTCTCAATTTTCCCGTGACCGTAATTGTGCGTATCATCTCTTGGTTTTTTAGCAACCTTTAATCCCACAACAACCGCGATATCGGTTATTAAGTCAGATAGAGAGTGAGCTGCATCGGCAATCATTGCCGTACTATTGCCTACAACTCCCGCCACAAACTTAAAACATGTCAGTAAAGAGTTTAAAACCATTGAAACTTTCGTTACATAGGTAGCTTTAGAATACCTATAATTCTCCGCCTCATCAGAATCAGAGAGAGTTTTTGTATCCGCACCATTAGCAATACTCATAATTTCTCAGAGTTATTAGTTTATTTGAATAAATTGAGATATTATGTTCTGATTTTTATATAATCTCAGAAAGAGAACATAAATTAGGTGATCAACAGATATAAAGATTTTCTCTCATTTGTTATGAAATTTTTCCAGGTCGCTAGTTGTTGCTTTCGGCTTTTTTGATTCAATAATACTGTTTCAAGTTATGATGGTGATTTCCCGTATTTCTTTTGGACTCAAATATTCATTTTCCCCTGGTTTTTTATGTTTTTTCATTTTCTTGAAGAGATTTTTTGTTGAGACTCAGCCATAGTGCGGAAATATGTATTTTATTTCTTTGACTTTCTCTCCTACTTCTCCTTCGGTTTCATCAGGAAATTCTTTACTTTTCATAGCTTCAGCCTTTGCAACCTCTGGATGCTGTTTTAGAAATTCCATTGAGTAAGTAGTAGTTTCTTTTGCAGATGATTGAAAGATCTCGTTGATTTCTTCCCTGCTAAACTGCCCGTGATAAAGAAGAAGTTGAGTTACTTTTTCCCTGGTGGTCTGAGGTTCATTTTCATAATCAAGGGAGTAAAATAGTTTACTTATGACAACTCTTAAACTGCTAGGTCTGCTTTTTTCGTTATCTTTAAACTCAAAAGGGCTTTTATTTTTTATTTTTTCTATAATTTCGTTCAGGTCATACTGGCTCGTACTTAACACCCCGTATAAGTTTGTTTTACAACCTAAATAAAAACTCTTCAACATAGGAAAAGGAATTATAATCTAAATAAGAAGATAAGAAGAGCGAAAACAACTTAAGGAAAATTGATTTTAAAAGTGCGGCATCAGGAAACTGTTCTCATCATCTTTTGCTCAGTTGGGGTAACTCTCATCATCGCCGCAAGTTTCAGTATATCGGTGGTCTTATTTATGGTTACTGCCTTTACTGCTGCAAATTATCCGTTTACGGGTTGTTTTTCCGTATTTGATAAATTAAATTTGATCGTTCTATTCTCTTACCTATTTCACAGATTTTTGAGGAAGACACTTGAAATTCGAAGTTATAGCCGTAGAAAATATTCCCCTTATACTAAATGGGGACGACCTGCCATTGATAATCAGCCAGAATATTCAGCTTCAGGATAGGGACATTGTTATAGTTGCCTCGACTGTCGTTGCTAAAGCTGAAGGAGAGACCTTCAGGCTCGAAGATATTACTGCTGGAGAAAAGGCGCTTGAAATTGCAGCCCGAATCGGGAAAGATGCAAGGTTTGTTCAGGCTGTACTGGCCCGGAGCAGGGAAGTCCTTGTTGAAAAGCCTTTTATGCTCGTGACAACTCTTGCCGGGCACACCTGCGTAAATGCAGGAGTTGATGAATCAAATATTGAAGATGGATTTTTGCTTTATCCTCCGGAGAACCCGGATCTTAGTGCCGCAAGACTCGGAAAAAGGCTTGAAGCGATGAGTGGAAAAAAGTTGAGTATCATTGTCACGGATACAAACGGAAGGGCTTTCAAGATAGGGCAAACCGGTGCCGCCATAGGAATTTTCAAAATAAGGCCTATAAAACGCTGGATTGGAGAAAAAGACCTGTTTGGGAAAGTTCTTGAGATTACAGAAGAGGCAATTGTCGATGAACTTGCGGGTGCTGCAAACCTTCTAATGGGAGAAGGAGCTGGAGGAATTCCTGTGGTTGTTATCAGGGGGCTTGATTGTTACTGCGAAGATAATACCTCCATAAAGGAAACGTATCGCCCTGAAGAACAAGATATAATCAAAAAAGGGCTTCGCTGCCTGCAGAAAAAGGATTGAGTTAACATAAGATATGCTTTAGAGCTCAGGTATTAGTTAAGAAGTATCTTGAACCTCTGTTTTTAAGAGTTTTATGAATACTGAGATGGTTCAGTCTCTTCCTAGAAGACATAACTTCCGCAACTTAAGTTGGGCTACTGTTATTATGAGCGGATATTATGAGCGGATCATAGTTAGAATCATTTTGAATCTCTCTATAGCATGGAGTGAATGGGGATTATTGGCAGGCATTATAATCATGTCTCCCTTCTCCAGAAAATTCTTATGACCGGAAATAGTGATTTCTGCCTTCCCATCTATTACCTGAACCATAGCATCGAAAGGAGCAGTATGCTCGCTCAGTCCTTCTCCTTTGTCAAAAGCGAATATGGTCACTGTTCCAGTGCCTTTACGGATGATTTCTTTGCTTACAACGGTTCCATCTTGATATTTAACCAGATCTTCTACCTTTAGTGTCCTGGCTTTTAATTCTTCAGACATTATCCCACCTCTTACCCCTGTTCCAAACTCGTATGCTTATCCAGGTACTGAAAAATTGTTACATGGGCGAAACATACTTATATTTATATTTGTACTATATGCCATTTATTTATCTTCTTTGGATAAATTATCCTCAAAATGAGTTTATATCTTCTTGCATAAAACAGATTAATAAAATTAATCAAACCATTTGAATTCTCTTTCTGGAAAATTTCTTCAGCAAGGATAATGCGAAGGACATTTTTAGCACAAAACTGTTAAATTCGCAGGTTTAATCTTCACCGGAAGTCCTCGTTTTTCAATCCAAAAAGTACATATTCTACTTTTACACCTGCATCCTCGAAGAAATTAAGTGAATCTGTATCAGGATAACGGAGTTGCATACACAACTCTTTTATATTTGAGTTAATAATCATTTTCGTGCAGAGAATACAGGGCTGATGTGTACAGTAGATGGTTGCCCCTGCTATGCTTACTCCATGGATTGCGGCCTGGATGATGGCATTCTGTTCCGATGCACTGCCCTGCATTTTTCATGTCGGGTGCCTGAAGGGATATTTTCAAGATCTCGGATACATCCGATTTCAAGGCAATGTTCCATACCGCTGGGGGCCCCATTGTATCCGGTTGAGAGGATTCTTTTATCCCGGACTATCACAGCCCCTACATTGTTTCGAAGACAGGTAGCTCTTTTACCTACCACGAAGGCGATTTCAAGGAAATATTCATCAAGAGAAGGTCTATCTATCATTATTTTTAATGAACAGTAAGAGGTATATATAGCTGTGACGTTACAACTTGTACCGTTTTTAAGAGTTAATTTTAAATCTAATGAATCAAACGGTTTAAAGATAAATTGTCTTTCGAAGAAGAATTGATATAATTGGTGAGAATAAAAATAGAGAGATTAACTTATTTATAATATTGATTTACTTATATTATTGATTTTATTTGTATTATTGATATATCCAGGACATTACCCCCAAAAGCAATCTGAATTGCATTCAGAGTAAATTTCAAAATTCTTAAAAATCTAATTTATAAGTTTATTATAAATTTCGATTTTTCTCGATGTTTCTGGGTTCCACATCTGGATTATCCGTCTAGATTATCCATCTGGATGTGAAGAGTTGTTCGGATAAGTTCGATAAAAATAGATTATGTATCCGGAGTATTAAATTATGGCAACAGGTTTGACCGAACTTTTAGATAACTTCGTGAAAAATCACGATGATCGCCAGTTGCTGGCACTTCCCCTTGCAGTACTCGCAATTTCTTTAGCAATACTGCTGGTTTCCTATGTGAGTAGCGGGTCGCCGGTAATTCTGGGAATGGAATTCCAGGGTGGTACCCAGATTTCGGTGGAAACGACTGATTCTCCTGCTACGCTTGAAAAAATGTATTCATCTTACCCCATCAACGATGCCCGACAGGCAGGAAGCAGGGTTGTCATGCAGTTCGGGGTTATGGATAACGAGCAGCAGGGCCAGCTTGAAAAGGACGTTATGAGCCGATATTCCAATGTGCAGATTCAGCAGGTTGGGCCCATCTACGGTAAGGATCTACAGGCGCAGGCCCTCAAAGCTCTGGTAATTTCTTTCATAGGGATGGCAATTGTGGTATTTCTGCTCTTCCGTACTTTCATACCTTCCTTTGCAGTGATACTTTCTGCCTTTGCAGATATCATAATTGCAGCTGCTTTCATGAAGGTTGCAGGAGTCGAACTATCCCTTGGAACACTTGCAGCCCTGCTTATGCTTATTGGTTATTCTGTAGATAGTGACATTCTGCTCACAAATAGAGTAATTAAACGTCGGGGTCCTGTAGAAGAAAAAGTCTCCCGGGCCATGCATACAGGAATTACCATGACCACCACAACCCTTGCGGCTCTTGGAGTTATGTACATAGTTTCAACTTTCTCCTACCTGGTCTTCCCCTCATTCTCACAGATTACTCTGCTTTCACATATCTCAATCGTGTTGATTGCAGGGCTTTTTGCAGACATGATGAATACCTGGCTCCTAAACACAGCAATTTTACGCTGGTATGTAACGAAGCCCGAATTCAAAGGGAGGTATAACAGATGAGCGACAAAAAGAGCCTCTTAAAAAATACACGAGTTATTGTTTTCCTTTTGATCTTTCTTGGCTCTATTGTAGCTATCCATCCAGGCTATACCCCAGGAAAAGGGACAACTTCCAACCTGAATTTCGGACTCGATCTGGAAGGTGGATCCTGGCTTCAGATAAAGCTTGAAGGGGCACTTGCTCAGATAGACGCAGATTCCGGAAAGCTAGCCAGTGGAATTATTGAGCCTTTAATAGGTGCTCCTATCGAAATAACAAAAAATACCCTTGAAGTTGGTGGATCTGCTGAGAAATCTATCACCTTTACGACATCCGCTCAAGTTAGCGCATCCCAGCTTGAGTCTCTGGGGGAAGTAAGTGTAGACAAGCTGAGCGGGAATACAACTCAGGTAACTATCTCCTCCACAAGCAAGGAAGCTCTTATTCAGACTTATCTCTCTAAAGCCCTTGATACGGAAGTAGTTACTATCACTTCCGAGAGTGGGGTTACCTACGAAATCAGGACTGCAGTCACTGAAGAACAGCTTGATGCCCTACTGGAAAAAGTTGGAGCCACAATTCACAAGAACGAGGATGGGACTTCAACTTACAAAGAAGGAGTCAGTACTCAGACCAGAGACCTTACAAAGAGTATCCTCAGTGACAAACTTAACTCTCTTGGCCTGAAAGATATTCCTGTCAGGACTGTAGGGGAAGATTATATCCTTATTGATTTTGCAGGTATTGACCTGGCAAAAGCTAAGGAAATCGCCGAGAAACCCGGAAAGTTCGAGATCAGGATTCAAACCACTGGAAACGAAACTGAGCATGTGATTTACGGCGATTCCATCGTAAGTGTTGGAGTTCCAACTTTCCATGATGAGCAGTGGCACACTCCCTTTACCCTGAATGATGACGGAGCCAGGACACTTCAGAAAGTTGCACTTGACACCGGAGCAATTGACAATCCGGATGAACACTATTTGATGATGTACCTGGATGGAGTTGAGATCTATGGAGCTCCTTTAAGTTATTCTGCAGCCGCCAAACTTCGAGAAGCTCCGATCTATTCCTGGGAAGCTTCCACAGGTACTGACGAAACTGCTAAAGAACAAGCTGAGGCCCTTCAGATTCACCTCCGAGCAGGAGCTCTTCCTGTCAATGTGGTACTTGTAGGCTCAGGACATGTGGATGCAGGTCTCGGATCTCAGTTCAAAACTCAAGCCATGATTGCAGGCTTAATTTCCCTGGTTGCAGTAGCAGCTGTGGTTTTATTTAAGTACAGAAGGCCTGAAATTCTGATACCCATGGTTGGGACTTCCACAAGCGAAGTTATTATGATTCTCGGATTCGCTGCACTTATAGGCTGGCAGCTTGACCTGCCGGCAATTGCAGGTATCATAGCCTCCATAGGTACTGGAATTGACCACCTTGTAATTATTACAGATGAGGTGCTTTATGAAGGCAAACTTCCCCCAACAAAGGTCTTCCATTCCAGAATCGGAAAAGCTTTTACAATTATTTTAGGAGCAGCCTCCACAAATATCATTGCTCTGTCTCCTCTGGTTTTAATGGGCTTTCGGTACTTTGAAGGGTTTTGCTATTACAACTATCGTTGGTGTCCTCATAGGTGTGTTAATTGCAAGGCCGGTTTACGGAGTAGTAATCAAGGAATTCCTTCATGTAGATGAAACTGGAAATGGAGGTATAACTGAATAAATTTGTAGGGAAAAGACAAATAAAGTTCCTTCAATGTAATATTCAAAAACGAAATATCAAGGTGGAACAATGCAAGATCTCTGGACTCTAAAATACAGGGTAAATACCCTGGAAGAAATGCTCGGGAATGACAATGCAGTAACCACGCTTTCCGAACTGACCAGGTCCGGGACTCTTCCCCACCTTATTTTATACGGCCCGGAAAATTCAGGAAAAACGACTGCTTCTCTGGCTCTTGCTCGGAAACTCTATGGAAGTACCTGGAAAAACAATTTTACATACTTCAATGCGTCGGATTTTTTCGATCAGGGAAAACGTTATCTTGTCAGAGATAAGCGTTTTGTGCGTTTTCTCGGTACCGACGATCCTAAGAAAATCTATAAAAGTGTAATTGATATTTTTAAGGAAATAATCAATGAATATGCTGGAACGGCCTCTATTGACGCCGATTACAAGCTAATCTACATCGACAATGCAGAGTCTTTGAGTTCAGATGCACAGCACGCTCTCAGGCGAATTATGGAAAAATACAGTGCAACGTGCAGGTTTATTCTTTCTACCACAAAGCCTTCCAGACTTATCATTCCGCTTCGGTCAAGAGGCCTTCAAATCTTTTTTACGTATGTTTCTGACTCTCTTCTAAAAGCCCATCTTGAGAAGATCTCCTGTGCCGAAAATTTGCAGTTTTCAGATGACGCACTTGATGCGATTCTTTATTTTGCTAAAGGAAATGTAGCAAAAGCTATTCAGACTTTACAGCTTGTTTCCCTGAAGGCACAAAATTCAGTTGTTAATGAAGATCTCGTATATGAAGCTACTATGAAAGGCAGGGATGAATCCATAGATGAACTGCTTTATGCGGCTCTTTCAGGAGATTTTTCCAGAGGAAGGCAGCTAATTGACGATATGATAATAGAAAAGGGGCTTTCGGCAACCGAAATACTTGAAGGGCTCTTAGAAGCTCTTGTAGATTCAGGAGAAAATGATGCAGACACTGCTCGCCTGATAGTAAAAATTTCCGATGCTGATGCCAGACTCGTAAATGCTGCCAATGAGAGAATACAGCTTGAAAAACTGATTTCTATTCTCTCCTAACTTCTTTTTTTATAAGTGGGGACTCTGTTCTTATATTCTTTGCTTGACGATAAGTTTCAAAAATTCTATTATATATATACTTCTATTTTCATTTGTTTGTCGATCGAAATTTATTTATACTATATCCCTAAATCCAATTTTCGATTAGAAAATTATATATACTATTAGTTTTTATCTTTTATTACAGAAAGACTTAAAATTAAGGCTTCTCACGAGTTAATTGGCTCAGTATACTCACACGAGCTAAGGCTTAAAGTTCCAGGCTTGTCAGATTGGGTATTCCTGGATCTAAAGGGTTCAGAGTCTGGTTTTCCTCGAGTAAAAGCCAAGAGTCTTCTTGTAAGAATCCACAAAAATCTCTCCATTGCTCCCTGAATAACTCCCTCATTTCAGGGAGGCTCATGCTCTTAAGGCAGAATTGTTTACGGTTTGTGGGAAAGGAAAAGATTCTGCCGGATTTCAAAAAAATGTTGCCTGCCTGAATTCTTCCTTCAGGCGGGCAAATTTTCTCAAAAGTATTTTTCAGCTTTTTTCAAACAGGTAATCTTCAGTTCTTTCAGTACTTGTAGCGTTTCACTGAGTGATACAAAACAACTACAAAGAAAACAATAGCAAGCAAGAAACTAAAAAAGACGCCAGGGTCCCAGACAAAGCCTATCCCTTAGCTTCCTTATCCCCGGAAACAAGTACGGCTCCCTATATTTTTATATCAGGAATTTTTATATCCGGTTCCCTAAGCTTAAAGATCCTCATAACCAGTAATTTTCTTAAAATATTTCGCCTAAGTAATAAAAAAATTAACCAGCGAGAGCCTCGCTGGCTTTCAGGTTACCTCAATATAAATTCAGGCTTATATTTTTAATTTAGAATACAAGTCCGAGGTCTTCGAGCTTCTTTCTTGCCCCATCGTAGACCTGCATGTATTCGTCAGTTGGAGTCACTGTCTTTACGTCGTAGCATTCCTGGAAGGTCTTTCCTGCGGGTGCGTTTGCGTAATTCTTCTCGTAGAGAGCTACGAGTTTGTCAAGGATTACGTTAATCTCTGCAATATCGACACCGGCAGTTGCTCTTGCAACTTCTCCCATCATCCTGGCTTCCATACCAGTTGTCTTGTCAGTTACGACGCCTTTTGCTGACGCAACACCTGAGAGGATTTCTCTTCCTGATGCAGTGTCAGTAATGGACTGGGCTGAAGCTTCAAGAAGACACATCTCAGTACACGGACCTGCACATGGGTAGTACTGGTTTCCTGAGAGAATATCTGTAAACTCGGAAATTGTTGCACATGCCCATCCTGCGATTATCAGGGTTTCCCTGGTGTTGGTTGACCCCCAGCGGATGTGGACAGGGCCGTCAAGGTGCCAGCTAGCGCTGCTCATGACAACGGAGTTAATGTGGGTTGCAATGTCAACGATTGTGGTTTCTTCAATTCCGCCTGCATACCCTCCGAAAATCGGCATCTGTTCATCCATAATGATGTCGCTGTTTCCTTTGTAGTGAGCAATAACAGCGATTGCATCAAGATCGATCTTGAGTTCATTTAGCTGAGAGACTTCGTGGCTGTCCGTGGAGCCATCTGGCCGCCAACGCAGTCAGATGATATATTTCCCTGAGCAGACAGGGAAGTCTCTGGGCCCTATATGCCCATGCCTGGGCGGCCTGCCATTGCGCATGCCTGCTTAATCAGGCGGGTTTCTGTCTTTGCGGCAAGTACTTCATATGGGCTGCCTGGTATAGGAGGCTTTCCACGAACAGAAGTCATGACCCCATCTACGATTGTGTCAACTTCCTTTTCTAGAGCATAGCTCATGTGAACAGGCATGAACACATCTTCGGAAATCGGAGAGCCAGTAGGGCCGCCCTGGACGATGGGCTTTCTCCTGTCTCCAACGCTTCTCTTCCTTACGTTTACTGCTTCTCTGCCTGTACCGAGGGTAAATTCTTTCTGGACATTGTTGATTGCGTCCCAGATTTCAGCTTCAGTGTACTTTACGATCCTGTGTGTGTCGGTACAGTAAATACCGCAGTCAAGGAGCATCTCGAAGCCTGCATTGAAGAGTTTTTCCATCATATCCCTGTCCGTAGGAATAAACTCTCCTTTGAAGTCAAGCCCGTACTTATGCTTGAGCTCCATTGCCTTCATTGGGATCTTCATAAGGTCCCAGTCATCCTGGGTGCATTTTTCTCCTACTTTTGCTCTGTCGTAGAAGTCATAGCAGTCAACTGATTTCCTAAAAGTCATCGTATTTTGCCTCCTCAGGATTATTTCATAACATCGAGTGCAACCTTTGCAGCTTCTGCAGCATTTTCTGCAGTTGCGTCAGCTCCGATTTCTGTAATCCATTTATCGGATACTGGAGCTCCTCCGAACATGCACTTTACACTGTCCCTGAGGTTTTCTTCCCTGAGCCTGTCCATGAGATCTTTCTGGCCGAGCATGGAAGTGGTCATGAGGGCAGAGCCTACCAGGAGAATCTTTTCTCCCTTGTGCTTTGCGGCTTCTTCAACAACGGTTTCGTTAAGGACGTCAACTCCAAGGTCAAGGATCTGGAAACCGTTTGCTCCGAGCATGGTAGTAACAAGCCTGTGCCCAATATCGTGAATATCTCCTTCTGCAACAAAAGTGATCGCAAGTCCAGTTTCATCTCCTTCTTTCTTGTTCTTCGCAAGTTCAGGAGTGAGGACTTCCATTGCATTGCTCATTGCCTTTCCAGACATCATGATTTGAGGCAGAAATACTTCGGCGGCTTCGAACTTGTCACCAACGATTTTCATTCCAACGGAAAGACCTTTTGTAATAATGTCAATAGGTGGAATTCCTGCAGCTAGGGCTTCCTTGCATAACTGTGCAGTGCCTGCGACGTTCTGATTTACGATCGCATCGCGTAACTTATCAAAAATCTCTTGATTTGCCATTTTTAAACCTCCATCGAATTCGCTGTTTATGCGGTGTCGTTGGGATGCACAATGTCTCTGAATCTCTGTGGAGTGGACAATTCTCGCAAAGGTTTGACTGCCTATATATAGGCCCAAGCTCCGCTAGCTAAAAAAAGCATTCGCATGGGGTCCTTACTCTGGTGCAAATCCCTGCTGCCTTATTTCAGCCATTAGGCATAGGGGACTTCCTTTACAGGATTTAATTGTCCATAAAAAATTATTCACTGCCATTTGCCATTTCTAATCTGAACAGCGTCCAGATATTTGTGAATAATTTCTTTCTCCTGACATTGCTACCTGGGAATTTATTCGCTGGGGACTGCAAATTGATTCATTTTCCAGTCGAATTAGCAACTAATGTCCCAAATTTTCCCAAACAGTATACCTGCTGGAACTGCGAAAGGAATTTTCCTGAGTATCCAGACATAAATTCCTATATCAAAGATGAAAATTATACTATATAAAGAAACACTATCTTTCTGTATTAGATGATGTATTCGAGAACTTTAATCGATGGTTTTTTTCCATTGTAGTGCCCAAAATTTGGGTGTCCATTTACTTTTTTTTGTTAAGTCCCTTGGGTGAATCTAAAAAAACGAAAATTATATATATTATATATCTGCGAATATCGAGATTTGCCATAAAAAATGGATTCATTGGCTTTGATATTTTTTAAGCAGCATATTTCTCATAGAGAAAACTTTAAATATCAATTCGTTTTCTTCGCGTGTGAGCTGGAGCAAATTGAAACAAGCTTCCGGAAAATTTGAGAGTTGAATACTCAAAATAAGACTTTTTCAGGCCGACTAAAAATTAAGTAAAAAAAAGTGAAGCCGGCCTACATGCCGGCTGTTTAATTCCAAATTTATTGAGATTTTTAATTTTGAAACTTTTAATATTAATCAGTACATTGCTCAGCAGGGCATTGTTCAGTACTTGTAGTTTTTGGCACATTCAACCATCTTACGGAGGTTGGCAGTCGGGGTCATGCTGACGATTCCGCAACCAGCGGTGAGCAGCCCGACACCTGCGTCGAGTACCTTCTTTGAAGCGTTAGCTACATCCTCAGGAGTCCCATTCCAGAGCACGGCTACAGGGTCAAGGTTTCCGACAATGATTGCATTTTCCACGTTGCCTGTTGCGGTCTTAATGTCTACCCTCTGATCTACGCTGATCCCGTTTACTCCGGTCTTGTCCATAATTCCAAGGCCGTTG
Source organism: uncultured Methanosarcinaceae archaeon (assembly GCA_963847185.1). GTDB lineage: Archaea > Halobacteriota > Methanosarcinia > Methanosarcinales > Methanosarcinaceae > Methanosarcina. The sequence continues at coordinate 175,770 of CAWJYV010000007.1, forward strand.
GTGGTGTTTCCGCAAATGTGAAGAACCGTAGCTACATCAAGTTCCTTCATTGCATCAACTATTTTCTTCTGGTAAGGAAGAGCATATTTCTCATAAAACTCTCCGCCGATAAGCTCATAGCTCGCTGTGGGGTCAATGATAGCTATGGTATCAGCGCCATTTTCAACCATTGCTTTTGCATATGCCACATTGAAGTCTGAGCAGAAGTCCAGAAGTGCAGGAACGATGTCTTCTCCGGTGAAAAGGTTTCCGAACCAGGCATCTCCGTTGATGTGCTGGGCAAGGGAGAAGGGACCGATCATGGAGCCTATTATGGGGAGTTCTTTTCCGTATTTCTCGGAAAGGATCTTTACAGCTTCAAGGATTAATCCAACTCTGCCTTCTTTCAGGTTGTAATCTTTTATTTTGTCCAGATCTTCAAGGTTTTTAACAACATGCTTGACAACAGAGGGCTGCTGCTTCAGGTCGCCAGCCTTTATTCCGCAGCCAAAAAGCTCTGCTTCAGCTGTAATGTCAAAGGGGACTCTTACAGCTTCAAAGCCTGCAACAGTGTGCCCTGCTTCCGCAAGAGTTGCCATTTTCTCTGCGTCTGCGTGGGCTTCTGGCCAGTAGGCTCCGCATGCTTCCATCTGTTCTACAGTTGCTGTCTGGGTAAAACAGACTGCAGGCATTCTGTCTACTGGCTGTTTTCGTAATGCTCGGTATAATCTTTCTTTTGGTGTATATTCTGTCATCTATAATCCCTCTCTAAGTTATATAGACAGCCCTATTTCAAAAATCCATACTATAAATAAATATGTATTTTTATTTCTTTATTAAAGACTATTTTATAAAAATTAACTAAATAAATCCCTCTGATAAGCTGATAATTTCTTTAAAACAAGTAAATTTGTTTTATTCATACTAGCTGTGTAGAAAGTTTAAAATATCTGGTCATTTGCGGCTTTAACTAATGTTTTGTTGATTCTCAAATTATTAATTTTGGAAAAGATAAATTAAGAAGAAAATGAATTAAGGTATTGTTGAGAAGAAATTAAGATCTAATGAAGGAAAATAGATGCACCTTTATGTTATTTATGCTCATCCAAGCAAATTCTCTTTTACTTATGAAGTTTTACATTCATTTTTAAATGGTCTAAGTGAATCACTTACCACTTTTGAAATAGGCGACCTTTATGAAATGAACTTTAAATGTGAACTGGATATAGACCAATATACACGCGAAGTGAGTAGAAAGGCATTAATGCCAGTTCCTGATGACGTAAAAAAGGAGCAGGAGAAAATACAGAAGTCTGATGCACTGGTGTTTATTTATCCAGTATGGTGGAGCGATTGTCCCTGTATATTAAAAGGCTGGTTTGATCGAGTTTGGTCAAACGGCTACGCTTATTTTTATGATGAAAATGAAGGAAGAAAATCATTCATTAAACCAAAAAAAGCATTGGTGATATGTACAGCTGGTCATACAGTTGAATATCTTGAAGAAACCGGAATTACTAAAAGTATGCGCTGTATTATGCTTAAAGACCGTTTGAATAATGTTGGTTTTACAGATGTGAAAATGGAAATACTGGGTGGCATGGCGAACAAAAATGATTTCATAAAAAGTTCAAACCTGGAAAAAGCATATAATTTAGGTGTAAACTTTTTTTCTTAACAGGAGAATTATTTCTGCCTATTCAAAGTTGTGAAGTTCTGTTTAAGGTAATACAGGGTGGGATATAGTGAGTGGAATTATCAATTCTGATACAGTCATAGTTGGAGGGGGAATCACAGGTCTTTATACCTGTTATAAACTAAAACAGTTAAAAGGTATTGATCATACTATTTCCTTGTTTGAAGGTACAAATCGTTTTGGAGGACGAATTGAGACCGTGGAAATGGGTGGGTTTTTGGCAGAATATGGTCCGATGCGATTTGAGAAGATGGCCCAGCCCCTTCTCATGAACCTTATAGCTGAGCTTGGTCTGGAGACAAAATACTTCGTTCCCTATGCAGCAGCAAGTGATTCAGATTCTCTTTTTGATTTAACATATGATGAATCAGAAGGCAAGCATCATGGGAGTAAATTGACTGCTCTTGAGATTTTAAAACTGGGCATTTTACGCCTTTTGAATGCAAGTAGCGGTAATATGGATGATCCTGATGATCCTCGACATCTGGAGTGGTGGGCTACTCTTGATGAAGGGTATTACGGTTATGTGCGTAATAAGGCTGTGTATAACGGTAAATATCTCTATCAAATGGGTTTCTGGAACGCACTCAGTCTTGTTCTTAGCCACCGTGCGGTAAATAAGATTATCCATTATGGGACATTTTACCATCTTATTCACTTTAACCCCAACGCAGCAGAGTGGATTATTTTCTGGTTGCGTGGATTACATCCTAAAGACGAGCTGGTCGGTATAGCGCAAGGGACAGAATCTCTTGTTCGTGAGTTAGTTCGCAGATTGGATTCTGTATCAGAACCTTCTGTCTCGCTTCATCTTAATCACAGATTAACAACCCTCTTTTCCCAAGCTGATGGACGGATTTTACTGGAATTCAAGAATGACGATAATACAGTTAAAGTACTGGCAAAGAATGTTGTGCTGGCATTACCTCATTATCCTTTGATGCAACTTTGTCCTCATTTACCTGGGTATATTGGAGAGCTGGTAGATTCTGTAATCCCTATCCCATTAGCAAAATGTTTTTTTGTAAACGAAAATCCCTGGTGGGATGAGTCCACACCACCACAGACAGGAGTCTCATCTACTCCAGCAAGGGAAATCCATTATGCTGTTAAGAGGGACAGAGGTAATAAACGCGGGATTGTTATGGTTTATGGTGACTTCCCCAGTATGAATTACTGGACGCCGTTTGTAAAACAACAAGAGCATTTAAAAGCAGAACTAAATCTTGATCAACGCCTTGTTGAAGGCTATCTTCAGTATTTACGATCAAACCCTGATAATACAGACATTGAAGGAATAGGCGCAGAAGCTGAATTAATTAGTTGTTTCGGTATCCGGGATTGGAGTCGAAAGCCCTTTGAGGCTGGTTGTCATGTCTGGAAAGCTGGGGTCCATGTTGACGAGGCAATAAAAGAGTTAACTGCATTCTCATTAGATGGTGCTTCAATACCAACTAAAAATGTTCATATTTGCGGTGAGGCTTACTCCGACTTTCAGGGTTTCATCGAAGGAAGTTTGCGTACATCCTTGCAAGCTATAAAGCATATCATTTGAAGCTTAATTTCCCTGATATTTATACGATTTTGAGTAGTTGTTGGATACTCGCTATTTCTCCCTTTGTTTGCCTATAACCATCTGGAAGTGCATAAAAATAACAATTACCAGCAGGAATGGCATCTTCTAACTAGATAGCTATCAGAGGAGCCGATATGAAACAATATCCAAAATGGTATTATGATGAATTCAAACAAGTTGGAACTGATTATTCAAATATCGAAGAGGTATACGCTTATGATTTACGCATGCAGAAATTAAGAGATACTGAATACGAATCTAACTGCATCCGAGAGCTTCTTAGAATAAAGAAGAACGATTTAGTTCTTGAAATTGGAACGGGAACAGGAGAATTAGCTCTCAATATTTCAACGCATTGTAGACAGGTTGTCGCTATTGATGTTTCGGAAACGATGATAAACTTTGCAAGAATGAAGGCTAAAGCCCAAAATAAAACAAATATACAGTTTTGTAATGCTGGTTTTTTGACATACGAAAATTGTGATGAACCGTTTGATATTATTATTACTCAGTTAGCCTTGCACCACCTTCCCGACTATTGGAAAATGATTGCCTTGAGACGAATTTATGATACGTTAAAGAAAGATGGAAAATTCTATTTGAATGACGTGGTATTTCCTTCCTCAATCCAAAATTATGATAGTTATTTTGCTAAAATCATTAATGATCTGGATAAATCTGCAGGAGATGAAATCGCTCTAGAGACTGAAACGCACATAAGAGAAGAATTTTCAACGCTGGATTGGATTATGGAAGGTCTGCTTAAAAATGTGGGATTCTGTATTGAGTATGTTAAACACGAAGGATTTATGGCAAGTTACATTTGCAAAAAATAACTTATTTGGAATTGGAATAGCTTGAAATTCAAGCAATAGTAATAGTTTATATAATTTATAAGTTCTAATTTACATAATTAGCAAGTTCTAAAAATATTGCATCCTTTTCCTGTGTCGAATTAGAATCAAACCCCCATATCCCATCCTTTTTCGGGGCAGCCATGGTGCCGGGCTCCTCGAGATTATGTTCACTATCGGAGGATCTAAAAAATGTATGGAATAGCCCTTGATCTGGGTACCAGCGGTTTTCGAACCCAGCTTATTGACCTTGAAACTAATGAGACTTTAAAAACAGTCATAACCATGGGCCACCCTCTCCCAGGAGGAAATGTTATGGACCACCTGGATTTTGCGATCACAACAGGTGAGGATGTAGCTCATGCGGTAATTATCGAAACCATCAGGAGAATGTTCCTGAAATTTGAGATCGACCTTTCTCTGGTAGAAAGACTTGCAGTTTGTGGAAATCCTATTCAGCTATCCCTTTTCCAGAATATAGAGATAAGAGATCTTGCATACGCCGGAGAAAACAAGCAGAAGCAGCTTGGAGTCCAGAATGTAAAGAGAGACGCCCGCCTATTTCCTGCTTCAGAGATTTTTGGGAAAGACCTGCCTAACTGCGAAGTCATCGTTCCTCCTGCAATCAAACATGAGATCGGAGCGGATGCTCTTGCAATGATGCTTGAAACCGATTTTCTTATCCAACCCGAACCTTCACTTGTAACGGATTACGGGACAAACGCCGAAATGGCTTTGAAAGTAGGAAACAGGATCATCACGGCAAGTGCTGCAGCAGGACCTGCAATTGAAGGGCAGGGTATAAGCTGCGGAATGCTTGCAAGTCCTGGCGCAATCTGTGACGTAAAACCCGAAGGCCAGTACTGGAAAATTATGGTCCTTGATAAAGAGATGGAAAAGCAGGAAGCTTACCTTATCCATCCGGTCACAGGCGCGATAATAAAGTCCTATGGACACAAGGCAGTTGGGATTACAGGTACAGGAGTGATCTCGGCGTTCTCGCTGGCACTGAGAAGCGGGCTGATTGAGAAATCTCCCAAACTTCCTAATGGAAAGCTGATTCTGGGCCCTGGAATTGAAATTACTGAAAAAGATGTAGAGGAGGCCGGAAAAGCTATTGGTGCAATCCGTGCCGCTCATATGACCCTTATCATTGAGTCGGGGATTAAATACGAAGATCTGGAATACGCATACATGTCAGGAGCCTCAGGTGCCTATGTAGATGCTGAAGACGCCCGCATACTCGGAGCTACTCCAGGTTATGCAAAAAAGATCGTTCAGTTCGGAAATACCTCTCTTGCCCTTGCACGTGAACTTGCCCTGGACAAATCCAGGCTCGATGACGTAATTCAAATTGCAAAAAAAATCACTGCTGATCATCTTATGATGGCAACCAGTGACACATTCAACAACTTCTATCTCTGTGAACTTTCCTACTGGACTCAGGGAATGCCCCTGGAAATGTATGACCAGATGCTTGAACTCTATGGCCTGCCAAAACTTCCAAAAACCCTTGAACACGCCGACATAAAAAAGAGAGTTCGAAAAGACATAGAACAGGTAGGGACCGGCGGTCTTGCCATCCTCAAAGAAATAGGCATATTCCTCGAAGTCCCTGTAGACAAGTGCATCTACTGTCAGAAATGCGTAGAAGAATGCCCCGAAAAGGCTATTGAAATCATAGAAACCGACGACCAAAGAATCGCAAAATACGACAGCCAGAAATGCCTCGGCACAAGCTGTCGTCGCTGCGTAAGCATCTGCCCTGAAAACGCCATAGACATCACAAAACTGAAAATTAAATCAAAATAAATTATAGTGGGATTTTACCCCCACCCATTTTTTCTGATTTTTTCGTTTCTTTTCACTGAGCATATTTGAGCCAAGACTTTATGCCATAAGCTAACCTTCCAAAGCAAAACTCGGGATTCTAAGCCATAAGTTAGTCCTCTTGAGCGAGCGAAGCGAGGGAAAAGGACCGCGTACTCCCGAGGCGCAATTCGGGTGGTGCAATTCGGGTGGTGCAACTAGGATGTTACAGGACCGAATAAAGCATAGATGCTGTTCCTATTCCAAGAGGCTCCATTATAAGCTCCACATTGTATTTTTTTCTGAGCTCATCGGAAATTGCACAGGGAATTCCTGGTGTGGAGATTACACAATTCTTCGACAACGCGACTTCAGGAATTGTATCCTCACATGGCGTCGCCTCAAAAATAATTGAAAACTTTCTTGAGCTTGAAGGGTCAAAAGGGATAATCCCGAGATTGAAGACAGCTTTCTCAAGAAGTGCTTTGTCAGCATCGTAACCGTACACCCTGAAACCTTTTTGCACAAAATGAGCCGCTCCTGGAAATCCTACTTTTCCGAGTCCTATCACAAGTACGTCTTTTGAGTCGGCTTTCAGGTGCCTGGATGCGATTTCTGCATAAATTATGCCTGTACAGGGCTGATTATTGGCTATTTTTCCGTTTTTGAGGTTGTGAGCAAGGAAAGTGTGGTCATCAGCCATCAGAATGATTTCCGCACCTTTTTGTACTGCCTCATAATAGCCGCTGACATCAGGCATATCTGTAACAAAACTCTCAAACCCGAAATATTTTGTAATTTCGTTGAGAGAAGCCGAAAAACTTCCTATTATTCCATTTCCTGAAGTTACAGGTATAATTCCTACCCTTTCACAACAAAGAGACGTGCCGTAAAGGGCTTTACAGATTTCTTTTATATCAAGCCCTGTTACTCTATGAACGGCAGAATCTGCTTCTTTAAGCTGTCTATTAATATTATTCAGGTCTTCTGGGGTTAAAAGTGCCATTTTTATCACCATTTTTATTTCGGAGATTTTTGAATCTCTTTCCACTTCTTTTCCTACTTCTCTTTCCACTTCTTTTCCTGCTTCTTTCCCTACTTCTCTTCCTACTTCCCTTATACCGCCGCTCTGAAGTTTTCCTTTAATATCAAAAGTCCTTTCCTTTTTCTTTCGCCGGCTTCTTCCCTATCCTTGCCCCAGAAGACCAGAGTAAATACAGGATTCTCTCCTTTACAGAGGAAAATCTCAATTCCGGGTTCTTCATAATATTTCCCGTAATCAGTTCCCATAGAAAGTACCTGTTCTCCTACAGGAATGAGAGATCCGTTTTCTCCAAGCATTAAATGTTCGTAAATGCAGTATTTGTTTTCAGGAAGAGTTTTGATTTCCTCAACACCTTCGCCAAAGGCGCGGAACAGAAGCTCTATCAGGTTAATGCCTGAAGAATAATAGACAGCAGTTGGGGTCTGGCTTGGAAAACGAGCATCTATTTCAATTATTTTGAGCCCTTTCGGGCCTGAGATCGCTTCCACATCCATGATCCCTTTTAAGGAAAGATTTGCTGCAAGGGCATAGGATATCTCCCTGAAATCAGGGTCAAGAGGAAGAGGGGTAACCATATGACAGTCGTAGGTTTCGTCAATATGCACAAGGGTTTCTTTTACTACAGCAAAGCGGTTTCCATCTCCGACTACTTCAAGGGAGACAACCTCTCCTTCCACGTATTCCTCAATTAGCATGCCGGATTCAAGATCTTTGAGCTCTTTTTCGTCATAAATAATCCTGGCTCCCACACTGCTGCTCTCGCAGGGAGGTTTTACAAAATAAGGGGGTTCTAAGGGTTTATCTGCCGGAGTCGGAACTCCTATGGATGCAAAATATTCTTTTGACTTCTTCTTGTCCCTGCTGATCCAGTATGCATCAAAATCGAAGAGTACAGGGCAGGAGGACTTATCTTTTAGGGAGCTCAGAAACTCAATACATTCAAGGTTCTCGTTTACCGGTAGTAAAGCATCAGCTCTTTTTGAGAGCTCAAGGAGCTTTTCAGGCTCCTTTGTTACATCAAAACAGTAAAACTCATCAGCGTAATTCCGGATAAGTGCCTGCGGATTTTTATCTACTACAATCACTTTCATTCCGGCTTTTTTAGAGAGATACACAGCCTCGAAGCCCTGGAGTTTTCCACCTACAAGACATATCGTTTTCAGTCTAGCACCCCAGGAAGGCTTCAAACTCATCCTGTTTGGCAGGCTCCATCCCCATAATTTCAAGCCTTTTGATCACGCTCTGGATATCTCTGTCCCGCTCTTCGAGATCACGGTCATAGTTTGCAACACCTTCCAATCTGGAATCTGGGGGGAGGATAGAGGTAACTATATTTGCCCCTGCGTTCAGGCGGTGAACCATACCGTCTATGCCTTCAAGGTCAAGGGAGGCTGGAATAAGGCATGTGGGAAACATTAATCTGAGAATCGAGATGATTTTGAGTTCCGAGAGATTTGATTTCTCCCTGAAACCTGAAAGTGGGGTTCCTTCCTGGGGCAGGAAGGTCATAACCCTAACCATGTCAGGATCGTTTGTTTTCATTCCTCTCAAAGATAGAATGGTTGATTCTATGTCGTTTCCAACTCCAGTGAGAATCCCGTCTTCTATGCAATATCCCTGCTCTTTTGCAAAGCGGCGGGCGTTGACCCTTCCTTCAAATGACTGTCCAACCCTGAGTCTCTGGTAGAGTTCAGCATCATAAGTTTCCTGATAAAGGGCAAAGAAGTTTGCTCCTTTTTCCCTGGCTTTGAGAAGAGTTGCATTATCCATCACTCCTGGAGAGATCATTATGGGAAGCTTGAGTTCTTCCTTTACCATCTGAACAAGCTCAACAAAGCGTTCAGGCTCTTCGTGGTAGTAGGGGTCTTCTCCCATGGTCAGATCAATCATGTGAAAACCTGCCCCTTTTAAGACTGTACAGATTTCTTTGATCTCCTCTCTGGCCAAACGGTAGCGGTTAATCTCGTTTTTACAGTTATAATAACAAAAAGCACACTGATTTTTACAGTGAGTGGAGAAATAGATAAAACAGTTAAGAAATACCCTGTTGCCGAAATAGTGATTTCTCACCTTCCGGGCAGCGTAATAAAGCTTTTCCAGATCTTCTTCGGACTCAAGGGAGAGAAGAGCCCTCAGATCATTGTCAGATAATTGAAAACCTTCAATTATTTTTTCTCCGAACCTGTCAGGTTCGTCAAGTGCCATTTTTTGGATCAAAATTTCACCCTCTCATAGATTTTTCGATACTTAATCCAGCCCTTTTAGGGACTGGTTGCCATTTTAGTATCTTTTCCTGCTTTTTTGTAATTTTGAGTTTTTATTGTCCTGTTTTTGCCATTATTTTTCTATCCTGTTTTTACGTTCTTTTTCGCAGTTGGTTTTTTACCTTTTTTGCCAGTATATTTTTGCCATTCTATCTTTGCCAGTTTATGTTTTTGCCATTCTGTTTTTGCTCTTTTTGCCATTTAAGTATCTTTAATCCGTTTTAGTTGCTCCACATTAATTCAAACAGTTTTTTCAGCTCACAGATTGGTTGAAATTCCATTATAGTACGATTCTGACCTTGCAGCCCTTTTGATATTCTTAAAACTATGTTTAACCTTCAGCAGGCGTTCTAGCCCGAAGCCTGCGCCTATCCAGGGTTTATCAATTCCCCATTCTCTATCAAGGGGTATTGGCCCGACGACTGCCGACGAAAGCTCCAGATCTCCATGCATTATGTCAAGGGTGTCCCCATAGACCATACAGGAATCTCCTACAATTTCAAAATCGATTCCCAGGTGGTCCAGGAATTCCCTGATTATAGCTTCAAGATTTTCCCTTGTACAGCCCGAGCCCATCTGGCAGAAGTTTAGCATTGTGAATTCTTCCAGATGTTCCTTGCCTTCAGACTCTTTCCTGTAACAGGGGCCTATTTCGAAGATCTTTATCGGATCAGGCAGAACCCTGTCCAGTTTCCGCAGGTAATTGTAAAGATTCGGGGCAAGCATCGGCCTTAAGCATAAATTTTTATCTACCCTGAAGACCTGCTTTGAAAGTTCGGTATCATTGTCAATGCCCATTCTCTCAATATATTCCGCAGGGATCAGAATTGGAGATTTGATTTCAAGAAAACCCCTATCCACGAAAAACTTCGTAATCTCGCGTTCGAGTTTTCCCAGATAGTTTTCCCTTTCTTCTGCGTAGATCTGTTGTATGTCTTCTTTTCTTCTGGCCAGCAATTCAGACTCTAGTTCTCTGAAAGTTGACCCGGAACTCAGAGAAATTTTATCCCCAGGAATTAGGAGAGTTTCAAGCCTTTCGATCTGGCTCCGGGTAAGTGCCACTACAGGCTCTGGTACCGGAACAGTTGAAGATCCAGCTGATTTTGCCGAAGATTCGGACCTCGATCCTGATCCATTTGATGCAGCTCCTGATGCATTTACTGATACCTGTGCAGGTGTCGGATTTTCTAGGGGTTTCGGAGTTCTTGCAGTTGACTTCGGCAAGGCTTTTTTAACTCTGGGAGCAGAAACGACCTTAACTTTCACACTGCTGGTGTCTCCACTTGATTTTGTAAGGAAATTATTCATGTCCTCGTCCGAAATCCTGCAGTGTCTGCAGGTTTTTCTATACTTGTGGTGTCTGAGAGCCCTGGCTGTCCTGCTGCTTCTGGAGTTGTTGACAACAAGTTGGTCTCCGCACGCCATTTCAATATATATTTTCCTCTTTGAGACCTCATGATGCTTAATTTTGTGGAGCATTCCGGTTCTGGACATCCAGAGCCCGGTCACAGATATTAGAACATCTAATGGTTTTTTGTCCATAGTGTCACCCCTGGTGATTTAAAAGCCCGGATGATTTCCAAGAAACAGTATTTCAGAATCCCGGCTTACCGAATATAAGCACGGAGCCAGCAATTTGCTGACAGCTACCCGGAAAAAGAAAGATCCCAAAAAACAGAAACAATTCATAGACTCCGGAAAATATCTCCAGAACACTATAAACAATTTCAACGGAATGTTATGTATACGTCATTCCGGGATTCGGAAACATGGCGGAAACCCCGGGAATCTAACCCGGCTGAACGGATTTAGAGTCCATTCGATCTACATGATCCGGTTTCCTCCTGGATAAAACAGTTTGATCAAGGTTTTGTTTCCTATATATTTGTCTTAATTAATACTATAAAATAATATTGTTTAATATATATGTTTGTTGGTTAAATCCGGACAAAAATGGAGTTTGTATTTATATTTATCGGATGATATTTTTTGTGCAGCCATTTCAAAAAATAAGACAAATGAGTGAATCAAATGGATGAAACAAATGAGTGAAACAAAATTATAAAGAATAGATAAATGCAGGAAATAATAAGAAGAAGGAATAACAAGAAGAGGTAAGTTTCCTTCTTTCAAGTCTTTTCATAGAGCCCAAGAGTACTTAGAGACAGCGCAGTAGCATTTATGTCTTCTTCCTTATTTCCCCAGGCGCCGTTTTTATTAGCTTTTTTAAGGAGCCATTGGATTGAATCTTCAATCTCCTCTTTAAAGCCTGCGAGAATAAGGGCCTGAATTGCCAGATTGCTTGTGGAAATATGTTCCCAGCCTCCGTCCTGCCCTTTTCTTGAAAGGATCCACTCTCCCTTTTCCCGAATAAATGTCTCGAAATCTTTGCTTTCTGCAAGATTTTCCTGTTTTTCAAGAGCCGTAATTATAAGAGAAGTAGTCCCAACCTGTTCCCAGGCAGGGCAGTAATGTTCGTATAACCACTGGCATCCTTCTCTGTCCTGTGTTCCCATATCTGCAAGAGCTCCCAGGGCATAGGCTGTGTCATAAACATCCTCATTCCAGGAATTTTTGCTTTTTCTTGCAAGCAGCCATTTTTCTGATTCCATGTAAATTATTCCTTCAGTCGAAAGGGCTGAGCACGCTCTGGCAGTGTCCCTGAGAGATGAATTCCAGGATCCATTTTCCTGTTTAAGAATCAGTTGAGTTATGTAAGGATTCTGAAGTTTCCAGAGGGCATGAGCCGTTACTGTACTGGAAAGTTCCTTTACAGAGTTAATTTTTTGAGTAGAGAGCCATTCAAAGCCTTTTTTCACAATATCAATTTCCAGGTCGCTTAACATTTTACTGTGCTTTTCAGACTTCATCTATTAATACCTGACTGGACATCAAAAGTTCCTTACTTTTGGTAACCGTTTTCCGGAAGTCAATTCTTTATTCTTTAGGACTTACGCAGTTGAACTGAAAAACAAAAACGGAAAACACTTAACTGTATAAATCAAAATTCTCTCTACAAGGTTGCATGTGCTTGATTTCAGCCCTCAAATGCGTAAGTCCTATCTTATTTGTTGCATTTATCTGAAAATTATATTCTATTTATTTTTTCAGGGGAAGGGTGCGCTTACAGGACTTCGACATTTGGATTCCTTCCTACCTTCTCCAAAAGTCTCCAAGCAGAGCTTTATCTTCAAATTTATGTATTTTAAATACTCCAAGGTCCCTTGCCATGTACGACAAGCACCGGGACTTTAGCATTCCTTACGATTTTTTCAGATACGCTTCCCAGGAGAAAACGTTCAACGTCTGTTTTCCCGAGGGAACCTACAACAATCATGTCAATATGATGTTTTTCTGCAAAATTGAGAATTTCTTCTGCAGGGTGTCCTTCAAGAATCAGAGTCTCAACCTCTACGCCTGCTTTTTCAGCCGAGCTTTGCACATAAGAGACAGCTTCCTTCCCAGCTACTCGGAACTGAACATACATTGCTTCCTCCCACCTCGCGTCTTTGGGCATTGAAGAATAAGCAAAAGTATCGATAATATAGACTGCCTGGATTTTTGCACCTATAAGGCGAGCGAGTTCAATTCCTGTATCTGCTGCGAATCTGGCGCCCTCAGAACCGTCGGTTGCAATCAGCATTTTTCTGTAGAACTTGCTTTCCATATACTTGCCCTCGAATTTTATCCTCCTATCTGAATATATATATTAATATTAATAATTTTCATCCTTAATATGCAATAAAAGGGCGAAGAACTTACGGAAACAAAAATATCCATTTCAAAAAACCGAATATGTTGATTTCAATAAGGAAGATATACTTTGGAAAACCAGAGTTGATCACAGTAATTAAACAATCATACAAAAAGGGAAAAATACATAGAGTTAATTTCATTGAAAATTATACACGATGCCGCTATCGAAAATATTCAAGGACTAATCAGAGACGAATTTGCAGGCGTATAAGAATACTACCAGTTGACATCTTCAATTAATTTTGCAGCCTCAAACTCCGAAAAAAATATATTTTGTTTTTCCGAACTATCAGTTACTAACAGGATTTTTGTAAGATTTTCAAAATTTATTCTTATGCCTCGTTCCACTTATTTTAAACTTCTAATTAAATGAACTGATTTTAATATAGTGAGATAATTTTATTTTCCTCGTAAGCTCATTATGCTTGTATCAACTTTTTCTCACTTTTATGCCGTTCTCGAACAATCAGGACAGGGACTTTTGCGTGCCTAATAACTTTTTCAGATACGCTTCCAAGTATAAGACGGTCATATCCGCCTTTTCCAAGCGACCCTACTATGATCATATCCATATTGTTGTCTTCTGCAAAACTCACAATCTTTTCAGCCGGATTTCCTTTAAGTATTCTGGACTCGACTTCAGCTCCTGCAGCTTTCGCAATTCTTTCTACATAAGATGTTGCTTCATACCCTGTTTTCTCATGGTCTTCAAGTACTTCCTTTGACCAGATTTGATCCAGCGGAACAGAACGGTAAGGAACAGTATCGATAACGTGTACAGCATAAATTTTTGCTCCACTACATCCAACCATTTCAATTCCGAAGTCTGCTGCTTCGTTTGCAGTTTCTGAACCGTCGGTAGCGATCAGTATTTTTCTTTGCGGTCTGCATTCAATTTCATAAGTCTCTTCCATGTTTACTCCCTCATACTCTGGATTTATTCTTCATATATTCTCTCTGTACTGAATTTTTATGTTTTCACAGGCTCGTTGCCGTACAACAAGAATTGGGGTCTTTGCATCTATGACCATTTTTTCCGGGTATGCTACTTTTCTGGAAGCATTCAATATCTGGTTTCAGGATCGAGCCCATATAATAGCATTAATTCCCGGTTTTTCAAAATTGAGGATTTCTTTTTCCCGGCACTCCGTTAACTGCGATAGGATTTCTAGAAATTTTACCTCTATTTTCCGGCCCCACAAATTGATCCCCTATTTGAATATTGACGCACGCATATTAATAATTTTCATCAAATAACTCTTAAAAAAGGAGAAGTCTCCATAAAATGCAAAAATGAATATACTTTCAAACATAACTAAAAAGTGGAGGATAAAGCTTGGAAATACGCGGAATCAAGTCGTCTCATGCCTTATTTTTGTTATTTTTTGTTATTGCCTTCGCTTTTAGTAGCGGTTGCGTCCAAGATTTTGAAGAAAGAAGTTCCTACAATATAAGGAGTATGGACATTTCGGCAGACCGCATAGGAACTGCCTTTGTAGATCTCAATGTCACGACATATATTGAAAAATATGACGGAAATGCAGCGAAAAACACTTCCCTCCTTCTTAAAGCGTATAGCAAAGAAAGCGGGCTGCTTGAAGCACAGAAAGAAGTAAAACTGGAGACTATAAAAAAAGGAGAAACAAAATCAGTAAATCAGATCCTGAGTCTTCCGAAAAATGGAGGCTACTCTCTTCGTTCTGTCCTATACGAAGAAAATAAAGAAAAAAGCACTGGAGAAATCGAAGTCTATAATCTGGACTCTCTGCCTGCAGATGTACAGGATACAGGACTTGAAATTTCCGAAATGGACTTCAGGGTAAAGGGAGTAGAAAGCGGAAAAGTCCTTGTTGAGAATGATATCTACCTGACAAATGAAGGAAGAGAGGCCAGCAATGATTTCCCTATACTTGTTAAAGTCCGGGAAATGGATGCAGGGCTTTTAGCTGATAAAATCTGGACTCAAACAGGAAAAATCGAACCCGAATCAACAGTTATCCGGAGTGTCAATCTGACAATGCCAGATCAGTACAACTACATTGTTGAAGTCTTAATCTGGAACAACGACACTATAGTCAAGCGTGGAGAAGGATATATTCAGCTAAGTCCTACAGTTAAGATTCAAGATAAAAACATCACCGAATCCCGGAAGATTCAGACAAGCGAATTCGAAGTCAATGACGTAGTTGAAGAGATCCCAGAGCCTGAGTATGCTGAAAACGGAGGAGAAGAAACGCCTGGATTTGGCTTGCTTTTATCTACAGTCCTTCTCTGTTCGACAGTACTTTTCAGGAGGCGGTTTAAGTGAGTGAAGCAGAAAATACCACGTCAGAGCCAAAAAGGAATAAGACATCAGATATGGGAGAGAACTTTAAAAAAGGAATTTTCCTCATTGCTATGTTGCTTCTCCTTATAGCAACCTTCCAGCTCTATTTTTCCATAGAGAGTATAATCAATACGTGGTTCGAGTATCAATATATCCCTATTTTCAGGGCTGTATATAACTTCATTGTCCTTATCGTGAGCCTGTATATTATCAGACTGTATATTGTAAAACGTTGAGCGTAAAAACGTTAAGTGTAGGATTGCATATAGTAAAACGTTGAGTGTAAAAACATTGAGTGCAGGATTGCATATAATAAAACGTTGAGTATGGTAAACTGTTGAATGAATAAAATTGAAAGAATAAACATCTAACAGGATCCTGAAGGTCTCTAAATATAAGAAATCGCTGAAAGAAACAGCTGATTTCAAGAGACCTTATTTTCAGGCCTCTTCAATCATTTTTTTAATGGTTTCAAGCACAAGAATTGCATCTTCTCTTTTTACGTCAACTTCATTTTTAGTGCAAAAATCTAACAGGTTTTTTCTCTGGTCTTCCGAGATAAGGCCTCTTTTATTTCCTTCTTTTGTAAGTCCGAGATAACTTCTATCCGGATAATACGTATTAACTGCAAGTTGCAGAAGATCACTATGTTCTTTTTCGCTTATAATCCCGGCAGAGAAAGCGGCTTTCAGAGTTTCTCTCATGTTAACCAGGGGCACGGAAATAGGTTCGAAGGTGTCAGGATTTGTGCTTACGGCTACTTCATCATCTGACTCGATTATGCCATCCCTGTACCATTCGTAAACCTTTCCTACTCCTATCATCCCGTGGGTATCCAGCTCCGAAGCTCTGAGGGCTCCCATGCTGGCGCCCCCAATTACCTTTACTCCTGAATCCAGGGCAGACATAATCTCTCTGTGCCCGACTGCAGCCCGGTCAAAAAAGATTCCGTCTATTATCCCTATGAATTTGTATCCTTTTTGCACGAATTTCTCAAGCTGGAACCTGCGCACAGGAGGCTGGTAGTTTGCCCTCAGGATCTTTTTTGCATCCTCATGAATGATGCTGTTTCCGGTAAAAATTACTGCTCTTGCCTTCATCGTCTTTTCCATGGCTTGTCGTTTCTGTCCCTGGAAAATTCTTTCTTTTTTCCGGAGGTAATTCTTCTTCCTTTGCGGTCGCGGTCAATGGTAAATAGTTCAAATCCAGGGATGATTACTCTTACAACCGGCACTGGAACTTCTTCCCTTGAGAGATCTATTAGCAGCACCCTTTCAACAAGTCCCTTTAATTTTTCCAGTATCACATCGATGTTTTCAGCAGGGCTTTTTCCGGACAGATCCTGAATATCAGAAAGGGAGATTTTTTCTCCTTCTTCAAACCAGAACCAGTTAAGGCGTTTCATGCGGTCGTACCCGACACTTCGGATAAAGCCTTCCCTGTCCGTATCTTCCCTGGCTCCCTGAATCTGGACTACCCGCGACTGGGCAGCTTCGGTTATGGCTCTTGCAACTGCAATTTCAGGTTTAAGGTGAGAGCCTGCTCCCATTACCAGAAGAGCCGGGTCTTTAAGCTTCACATCATCAGTTGCCGCAATTACTGTTGGAATTCCAGTATCCGTGGGAACCAGCCAGACCTTCAGTTCTATTCCTGCATCTTTGAACTTTTTGGCAAGCTCGTACAGATAGCCGTCTTCTTCAGTCAGCACGATTTCTTTCCCAAGGCTTCGGGAAAACTGGGCTGTGCTGATTGCATCTCTTTCTATGACCTCAAGCAGACCGTGCAGAATTGCTTCTTCAAGCACGTTTCCGGAAGCCAGTCCATTGGTGTTGCTCGGGAAAAACTTCTGACACTGCCCAGGGGCATCATATGGATGATAAACAGCGTTTGCGCTTACGAAAATTTCTTCTTTGTTCATCAAATCATATGCTCCAACCCATTCCATTAAGGACTGGGGGATATAGGGCTGGGGCAGTAGAAGCTCCTTTGGGTTAAGCACATTGTGGTTTTCTCTGGCAGTTACATAGGACTCCACAAGGGCAGGGGCTGAAATGTTGCCTGCGACATTTGCGTTCAGGCCTGGTCTTTCTGCCAGGCAGCGTTCAAAACTTTCCATTATCGCTGATATTCTGGCTCTCTGATCAGTCGAGCCCTTTCCTGAGTAGATACTGATAGCTCCTTTTGCAGCACTTGGGCGGATTGCCGAGAAAATCGGGATTCCCAGTCTGTCCAGGTTTGTAATATCTGCAATTCGGGTAACACCTATCTTTTTTATCTGGTCTTTAGTTTTTTCCAGGGTTGTGGCTTCGTCATAAACTCGCTGTGTGCCTTCGAGGTATGAGAGAGACCTGTCAATTTTTATCTCGGGCATAGTTAGAAACCTTCTCATTTCTTGTTATATATTTTGCTATTTTTCGGGAATTTATGGGTCTTTTCAGATTCATGGATCTTGTCATATAGACCTGCGTGGTTCTTCTTTGAAGGCGTTTTGACACCTTAAATAAAGTGTAACATAAGCAGAATATAAACAAAATACAAACAGAATAACGCTATATATTGAGGGGCTTATAAGTATGTAAGAGGGTTTATAAGGGGGTTTTGTCCGATGAATCTTAAAAAATTGTTTCTGGAAGAAAATGTGGGAGGCTTTGATCTCCTGTTCAGAGCGGTATATGGAACACTTGCAATAATTGCACTGGCAACAGGCCTTGTGAAAAGCTCTCCCTGGAAATGGATTGTTGCAGCAATAGCTTTTACAGGACTCTTTAGTTCAATCCTGAGACACTGCACTCCTTATTCCATTCTTGGAATCAACACCGCAAAGAAATAATAGCTTCGATTTTTTCATAATTGGTCGATATTT
This sequence comes from uncultured Methanosarcinaceae archaeon, assembly GCA_963847185.1. Classification (GTDB taxonomy): domain Archaea; phylum Halobacteriota; class Methanosarcinia; order Methanosarcinales; family Methanosarcinaceae; genus Methanosarcina. The sequence goes on from CAWJYV010000007.1 coordinate 193,938, forward strand.
TTTTGTCGCTTCCCATTTCTTCGGCTTTTTGATGCCTTTTCGATATGAAAAACGATGCTGTCGATGTTCAAAGTAATATGATCAGCAGAGCCAGTTTGTGTTTTTAGAATCCAATTTTTTATGGGTTATATTTTTTTGCATTTCCTCGGTTTTAAAATCGTCTCTGAGTCATTTTAAAAGCTCATCCCAAAACCAATTTTGTCCTCGGGTCAACAAGGATTTCAGGACTTATTTTCAGGATCAGGAATTTTATTGGTTTATAAATAATTCGAATTTAGGAGGATCAATTTTGAGTTTTGGGGTTAGCTCTAAGTAAATAATTGATACTGATTTGTTGAAATCTATAATACTCTATTTCCCTGATGACGATTCTCACCAGATTTTTGGAACTAATTACAAACCTCCCAACACTAATTATTTATTTATTCATTTGATACTGAGTATTGAATTTATTGAAGGCTAAACTCTTTCTGTTAAATTCAATAATTCAATCAGAACATGCAAAAATAACTAGATTATAGAAATGATTGGGGATACTATGAAGAACTTTAATAAGATTTGTTCCACAGCAGACTGGGGCGACCCGGAGTTGTCAGAGATAATGCAGGAGATTCTTCATCCTGGCGCCGAGAAAGATATCGACCTGACAATTCGGCATCGGAAGCACTGGGAATGGGCTATCGGGATGCTCACGCTGAAAAAAACAGGCAAGTTGGACAATAACTGCACGTTCTTGGGCATAGGAAGCGGTACCGAGGCACCTGTTTTTTATCTGACGAACCACGCGAAGTATGTTTTCTGCACTGATCTATACACCATAACCTCCGGAAAGTGGAAAGAAGCAAATACAGGCATGTTGGCGAGTCCGGAAAGTTTTGCTTCTGGTCAGTTTAACCGCAGAAGACTCGGCGTACAGATAATGAGTGGCACTGACATTCATTTTGAAGACAATACTTTCGATGCAATCTTCAGCTATTCTTCAATTGAGCACTTTGGGGGAAAAGATGCAGCTGCGAAGTGTATGAAAGAGATCGAACGGGTGTTGAAGCCTGGGGGTGTGGCCAGTATCGCAACTGAGATCTTCGCAGGCACCGAATTAGTAAAACTGCATAGATATCGGGAGAAATACGGCAAATTTCCGCACAATTTGTTTCGACGTTACAAAATATTTTCTGAGATGTTCACTCGCGATGAACTGGAACAGTATCTGTTAGCTTCTACAAACATGAAGCTTCTGTGTCCCATTGATTTCAGCATAGATCTGAAGGATCTAGCAGGGGCTGTGAGATTTCCTGTGACCAAAGAGTATGCCACACATATTTTTCTTGACATGAAAGGTATTCTCTGGGGGTCTATACATATCGCCCTGATTAAACAGTGAACTTGAAAAGTGGGAAGAACAACTAAACAGGGAGGACAATTTATAATCTATCGTCATTAACAAAAATTCTGCACTATTATCCTCCACAAAAATTCTAATCCGCTATAAAATATAAAAATCCTGTACAGTTTTTCTTAATAGAAGTCTTACTTTTTCAATGTTTGCTTCAATCACTAAAACCGTTTAGAATGTACACTTGCTTATGCATATTCTTATTTAGCTTCTCTATCTGTTCTTCTTTAGTTTTCAGCTGATCACTTTTTACATATTGCCATATTTTTCGAATCATTAGTATTGCTGAAACTAATTATGAACTCCGTTCCTGAATCTTTTTTAAGTTCTAAGTGGCCGTCTATCTGTTCTACGAGAAGACTTATGAGCTGAAGCCCGAGTGAATCCGTATTTTTAATACCTGCATCCGGGATTCCAGCGCCATTGTCAGCTACTGTCAGGGTATACTGCAAACACTTATCGCTGTTACAGCAGGTATTTTCTTTTGGATCTGCAAATTTTTCGCGGATTTTTCCGGAGTTCTCATATCTATGGAGGGTTATTCGAATTTCTCCTCTCTGGCCTGGCTGAAAAGCGTGTTTAAGGGAATTTGATATAAGTTCGTTTACAATAATTCCAAGAGGAATTGCAATATCCATATCCAGATAGACAGGTTCAAGATCCAGTTTAAGATCTATATTCTGATTCTCTATCGCGTAAGAATCGAGAAGATTTGTGGTCAGTTTCTGCAGATAACTGGCAAAATCTAACGTAGCCATATCCCTGGATTTATACAGCTCTTGATGAATAAGAGCCATTGATACCACACGGTTCTGGCTGTCCTTAAATGCAGCGAGAACTTCTTGAGTCTGAACAGTTTCTCGCCTACTGAACCTTTCTGCCTGAAGGTCAAGCAGAGAAGTTATTACCTGCAAGTTATTCTTTATCCTGTGGTGAATTTCTTTTATGCGGGCTTTGTCGTACTTTTCCAGGGATTCCATAATATATTTCCGTTCAGTAATGTCGTGAACAGAACCCTGGAATTCTATTCTTTTTCCAGCCGTTTTGGGATTTTGTCTTATAATCTCTCTTAACCATCTCACTTCTCCATCTTTTTTCCGTATCCTGTATTCGAATTCTACAGGCAATTCAGGAATGGAGACCGTATTAGCTCTTTCTTTAGAATAGATGGGCATGTCTTCAGGTACTGCAATTTCATTCCAATTTAAATTCCCGGAAAGAAAATCTTCTTTACTATAACCCTTGATTTCCTGTACAGCTCCTTCTATAAATGTCAGTGACAGATCTCTATCCAGCTGAAACAGGATTCCACTGAAATTCTGCATAAATGAATGATAATTTTCTTCAATTATCGGAGATTTTTTTGTTGCAGTTTTTTTTTCGAGATGACCTTTACCTGCTGCAAAATGAGTGTAAATAAGAGCCTTTTCTGACTTTTGGAAAGTTGCCTCTTCGTTTAAGGCTTCTTCTCTCTGCTTAAGTTCTCTGAAAATAATACTATTAGGCTGTTCAAAACCAGTCACCACGATTGCTTTATAGATAAGGTAAAGAGACATCATTTTAAACATGTGGGCAACAAAACTTGGAAATTTGTCCACATGATTGTAAACAATAAAAGGCAGTTCTCCGAGTGTTGCTAGAAATATGGATATTGCTATCAATCTGAACACTTTTTTGTCGAATCTGTTTCGCTTTGTATATAGTAGAACAAAGGAGACGCAAAAAATGAAAAAGATCACATATCCGCTTGTTTGCGTAAATAAAGTAAGTCCCAAATCTTCGATATTATATAACGGAAATTTAGTCAAATAAAATACTGAAGTGAAGATACATGCTGCAACTATAGAGTAGATAAGGAAAATATTTCTGACAAATCTAGAATTTTCAAGGAACGTCAAATCATTATTTTCATTATTATTCTGTACCAGAAAAAACGGGGCTATCATAAACGAAACACTAGCTATATATCTTGCAAAAATTCCGAATTGAATAGTCATATTCAGGTCAATTATCGGCAAAATTCCGATTCCTCTAAATGCAAGAATATGCAAAAGATCAAAACTTCCTATGAAAAAGAAAGATGCCCCTATCAGTAGTAAATACCTGTTTAAAAGCAGGCTTTTTGATTCCCATATTATTAGGAAAATAATGTATGCCATCAGGGCGCTGAATAACTCTGCCAGTGTGTGAAAAAGAAGAAAACTTTTGAGGTTAATCATACGCAGTAAAATAGCTATAATTATCCATATTATTAAGTCATTTAACTCTATGAAAGATGATCGAAAGATAGATATTTTCTTTTCAGTTTCCTTTATTTTCACTCATTTGAGGTAGTATTCTTTCTATATATCTCTTATTGGGAACTTTAATAGGGATGGCTTTTTAAGGAGTATATAGACTTATTTTTGAGAATCAGTTTTAACTGGATGAGAATGCAAAAAAGTAATCAATCCCCAACAAGTGAAGAATATCAATTTACAGAAATTCGCTTATTGAATCTATTAAAGATAGCTGTTGACGTAGTTTTATTCAGGTTGAATAATTCTAAATTTTTTTATACTTTGTTGAGAAGTTAATCATCATTAACTCTGTAAAAACAAAGATAGTTTCTGTAACGTTTTCAGGGGCCGAAGTATTAATAATTTTGAAGCTACTGAAAAAGAATCTAAAGTCCCGAAGACTTTACAGAACTCCCTTACCTAACAGTAAATTATTTTTAAAGTGTATTTTATTTATCGGCGCTGTCCCATGTTGCAAATTTTTTTTGCTCTCTTCATGCTTTCTTCATGCTTTCTTCTATTACTGCTTGTTAATTCGTTCCGCCACAAGCATGGACAGCGTCATTAAGTATTCCCATTATCGTCCCACAGGGGAGAATTAATGGCTTATCCGTAACAGTAACAGTGATATTCGCTGCCCCATCCCATTTGAAATGGCCTTTAACTCCATATCCTTCGATTTCACCTTCGTTTCCTGCAGGTACTTTTATACCGGCATTTTCAAGTTTCTTTTTCAAACAATTAAATACATTTTGCGTAACGTTGTGGTAAGTTACAGAATCACATCCACCCATATTTTTCCCCCTATGTTTATTAAAAGACTTTTTTAGATTTAAGCATTTAAACCAGTAATCCAAAAGCATTATTTATCAGGAGTACTCATATCCCAAAGTTTACTCTTCTATATTCTATGTTTTGTGGATAACTTGCAATCAGTATTTTTTATACAATTATTTGCAAATTATATGAGTATGTTTCAGAATAAGCACTCTTGTAGCCCTTATCCATTTTTGATGTAGTTTGTTTTTTCGTAATATTCTTACGGATAAACTTTACCTATACATTAATACAAGATAGCAATATTTATATAATCATGTTATTATAAATTCCTTGTAGAAAATATATTTAGAACAAAACATATTTAGAAGATCTCTTTACTATTAAATATCAGCTGCATCTGCAGGCATACATTAAAATCCTAAAAATCTTCTAAATCTTAAAAATCTTCTATTTCTCTCCTTCCTCCGGTCCAACATATTGAATAAAATTACAATCAGGAGCATTGGGGATATGCAGGCTGAAGAGACGGGAAAGGGTACCAATAATTTCAATGCTCAAGTAAATGAGCCTTCCCCTCACGGTAAAAAATACAACTCGGGAATGGAAATGTCAGGAGATTCTCATGAATTTCACGAAGAGAGGGGGCATAATCCTGCTGGAGAAGTATAGTGCATGAAGACCATCCAGAAGATCAAACGATGCATACTGAAGAGAAATCGCTGGACTATGACCATCATAAAGAAATGAAACATGAGCAGCGTACGGAAGAGAAGCTCTATGGTCACCGGCAGCACGAAGAAATGAATCATGAGGGCCATGAGCAACATGAGGAAATGAAACATGGCCAGCACGAAGGAATGAAACACGAGGGGAAACATGAAGGTCACGAGAAGTCAGGCGGGAAAGCTCACGGCAATCATCACACTCATATGCTTGAAGATTTTAGAAGAAGATTCATTGTTTCTTTTATATTGACCTTCCCGGTTTTGTTGCTCTCTCCTACAATTCAGGACTTTTTTAATTTTGAGCTTCACGTCCCTGGGGCGGATTTTATTACATTTTTGCTGTCCTCTGTTGTTTATTTCTATGGAGGCTATCCTTTTCTCAAAGGGATAAAAGAAGAGTTTGCTGAGAAGTCCCCCGGAATGATGACTCTGATAGCAATTGCTATCAGTGTGGCTTATTTTTACAGTTCAGCTGTGGTTTTCGGGCTCCATGGAGAGGTATTTTTCTGGGAACTGGTGACCCTTATCGATGTAATGCTGCTCGGGCACTGGCTGGAAATGCGTTCGGTAATGGGAGCTTCAAGAGCTCTTGAGGAACTGGTAAAGATCATGCCGTCGGTTGCTCACCTGAAGAATAATGGCGAAATTGTTGACGTGGGAGTTGACCAGTTAAAAATAGGGGATAAGGTTCTGATAAAGCCCGGAGAAAAAGTGCCTGTAGACGGAACTGTTTTGGAAGGTACAAGCAACGTCAACGAATCAATGCTTACAGGAGAGTCAAAGCCTGTCACGAAAAAACCGGGAAACGAAGTCATCGGCGGCTCAATAAATGGGGAGGCAGCTTTTGTTGTAGAAGTGGAAAAAACAGGCAAAGACACTTATCTTAATCAGGTTGTCGAACTCGTCAGAGCCGCTCAGGAGAGCAAATCAAAAACTCAGGACCTGGCAAACAGGGCTGCAATGTATCTTACGATTATAGCTCTTTCCGTGGGTACTCTGACATTCCTTCTCTGGATTTTCCTTGGCCAGCAGCTTGTCTTTGCTCTGGAGAGGGCAGTAACTGTAATGGTTATTACCTGTCCTCATGCTCTTGGGCTTGCAATTCCTCTCGTTGTTGCGGTTTCTACATCAATTGCCGCAAAATCCGGGCTTCTTATTCGAGACCGGCAGGCATTTGAGAGGGCACGAGATCTTCAGGCTCTCATTTTTGACAAAACGGGTACGCTTACTGAAGGCAGGTTTGGAGTCACTGATATAGTTTTCCTTTCTGGAGGGGAGACTGAACACGAAGAGGAAAATGAAAGCGGAAAGGGAAGTAAAAGCGGAGAGGAAACCAAAAATGAAAACACAGAGGAAACTGAAAACAAAAAAGAAATTATTTTGAGCCTGGCAGCTTCTCTTGAAGCCAGTTCTGAACATCCTATTGCATCAGGCATTCTGGAAAGTGCAAGGGAAAAAGGAGTGAAGATCCTGCCTGTAGAAGAATTCAATTCAATCCCTGGGAAGGGTGTGGAAGGCCTGGTTGAAGGAAAGAAGCTCCTTGTTGTAAGTCCGGGTTATCTTGAAGAAAAGGGGATTTCCTTCAAAAATAAAAAAATTGAGGAAATTGAAGCACAGGGAAAAACCGTTGTGTTCTTACTTGAAGGAGACAGGTTATTTGGAGCTCTTGCCCTTGCCGATATTATTCGAAAAGAGTCAAGGGAAGCAATTTCAAAGTTAAAAGATATGGGAGTAAAGTGTCTCATGCTCACGGGGGATAACCGTTATGTGGCTGCCTGGGTAGCCAGAGAACTGGATCTTGATGATTACTTCGCAGAAGTCCTTCCACATGAAAAGGCAGAGAAGGTCAAAGAAGTCCAGAACCAGTATCTCACAGGCATGGTTGGGGACGGAGTTAATGATGCGCCTGCCCTGGCTCAGGCTGATGTCGGGATTGCCATAGGAGCTGGTACGGATGTTGCAATCGAAACCGCGGACATCGTACTGGTCAAAAACGACCCCAGGGATGTTCTCAATATTATCAGGCTTTCCAGGAGTACTTACTCCAAAATGTATCAGAACCTTCTCTGGGCAACTGGATACAATGTCTTTGCAATTCCTCTTGCAGCAGGAGTTCTCTATGGATACGGAATTTTACTGAGCCCTGCTATGGGTGCAGTTTTCATGAGTCTGAGTACGGTAATTGTAGCTATAAATGCAAAAACTTTAAAGATGGGGTGATTGATTTTGGGCATATTTCGCAGTCTGAAAAAGATACTGGCTTTAGCCGCACTGGCTTCTGCAGGAATCCGATTCATTTCAAGGCTCACAGGAAGAAAAAGGAAAAAAATAAGTCGCAAACACTGAAAAACTGAAGATTTGAGGAATAAAATCTTTTCTTTTCTTTTCTTTTTATTTCTAATTTCTTTTTCTGTAATTTTTATGTCCGTATAAGACCATCTACCCAGAATAGGGGCTCCTATGAGCTGAAATATTAGATACATGGCACTGGCCAGCTCGCAGATAAATGCATTTCCTCCAAACCTGTCCACAAGCAACTCAAGGAACGGGAACACAATGCTGAATCCGTGTTTTCCTATAAAGTTGACAGCAAGGGCGGTAGAAGCGAAATATTTTCTCCTATCGGAAGTCAGAACTCCTTCTTACACTCTCTCCATGTCTTCGGTTAATACCTGGCAAGCTATTCCTGTTTATTCTCAGGAGTCTTCCCTTTTCTCTCTAATCATTTCACAAGCAATATTATTTTTCTCCTCAAGTAACAGTTTACTCTTAGTAACAATTTGTTACTTAATCTTCAGAATCTCAGCCCAGGCACGTTTTCCGCACTTCGGACACCTGAGATATTTTTTATTGACGCCATTAGGGCCAAATAAGTCTTCCATTGCCGAAACCTCAAAAATCTCCCCACATCCCGGGCAACGGTACGCAAAATTTTTAGCATGCCAAGTAACAATTAGTGTCATTCCTTCCACAACTATCAGGAGCCAGAAATACCAGTGTTCTGGAAACAGTATAATAGAAGAGAGATTCATTACCATGACAAATATAAAAAGTAAAAAGCTGTTTTGCCCCAGTCCTTACCTGTAACCGTCTGGTACTTTTCTCCGTTCATAGTTGTTTTTACCCCCCTTTCTTATCTTTCTTCGGTATGAAATTTATATCAAAAATTTGGATCTGGAGTTATTTAAGAGTATTTTACCTCCAGAACTTTTCAGATACAGATAGAGGAACACTTTTCCTGAAAAATATTCACTGTTTAAAAACAAACCAAAAAATGAAAAAAGATTGCCTGTTATCAGGAACAGGCGTTTATTGACTTAATTCAGGTCAAGAATAAGCCCTATAAAAGTAGCTTTAAGCCTTATGCGGCTTAACTTATTTGGCTTTTACCTCATATTCTGCAAACTTCACTTTTTCTGAGCCAGTCTATGTCGGACTGATAGAGGAGTCTCAAGTCTTTAAGCCCGAGTTTCAGCATAGCAAGCCTGCTGACTCCTAGACCCCAGGCAAGAACGGGTTCTTTGATCCCGAAAGGTTCGGTAACTTCCTTTCTGAAAACGCCTGCACCTCCGAGCTCAACCCAGCCAAGGCCGTCAACATAAACTTCAGGTTCCACGCTTGGCTCGGTATACGGGAAATATCCGGGACGGAAACGAATCTCTTCGAACCCCATCCTGTGATAGAATTCTGCCAGAAGCCCTAAAAGGTCTGCAAAAGACATGTTTTTGTCCATTACAACTCCTTCAAGCTGCTCGAATTCGGGAGTATGGGTAGGGTCAATTGTCTCCCTGCGGTAAGCCCTGTCGATGCAGAAAGCTTTTACAGGGGGTTCTGGATTATCTGCCAGGTACTTGATTGTGACTGAGGTTGTATGGGTTCTCAACACATTGCGTCTGGCAAGTTCCCTATCCCAGGTTCCACCCCAGCCACAGGAGTCGATATCCCCTCCGCATTCGTGCATTGCTGCTACTCTGTCAGAGTATTCTTCTGGGAGCTTGCAGATACTGCCAAGGTGAAATGTGTCCTGCATATCTCTTGCCGGGTGATCCTGAGGCTGGAAAAGGGCATCGAAATTCCAGAAAGAACTCTGAATAATTCCGCCTTTGATCTCGGTAAAGCCCATTTCCAGAAAAATCTGGCGCATCTGTTCTATAAGGCGCCTGTAAGGATGAATCTTGGACCCGTAGAGAGGCTTTGGAGTTATATCGAGTCTATATGGCCTGAATTTTTTCTCTTTCCACGCTCCGCTCTTAAGTAATTCGGATGTGATCTGGGCAATTTCTTCTTCAAGGACAAGCCCCTGGGCTGCAAGAGCCTTTCCTGTATCAGTTATGGAAACAGTTCTGGATTTCTCCTCATGCTTTACAACGAGTTTCCTCTTGAGAAGGTCCTTTACTGTTCCTTCGTCGGCTGCAAGCTCCTCAAGTGTTTTTGCTTTGCCTGCGAAAGCCACAAGTATCTCTTCATCTTTTCCGGCATCGGTTTTTCCGGAAGGGGCTATCACTCCATTTTCAACTTTTGCCCATCCTTTTTTTACGAGCCAGCCAGTAGCAATTCCTACCATTTGAGGAGAAAAGCATTTTCTTAAATCTTCAAGGGAAGTGGGGGCTTTGAGGGAATCAATAATCTGACGCTCCGGAAGCCCATTTTTCGTATAATCTTCTCCTTCACTGGTAAGGGAGTAACTTTCGAGCACCTTTTCGGAAACTGAAGCCAGCCCTTTTTCCGCAAGCATGAAGGCTGCTTGCATTGCCGCATCTACCTGCAGCCCTGATTTTTCTTCCAATCTTTCGGGAGCTGCAGATCCCAACTCTTCAAGGGCAAGCAAGACTTTTTTCTCGTTAATTGTGAGGTTTTCCTGAACACTCATACATGATCATATCCTGAGATTCCTGAAACTATTAAGAGCTTGATATTAGAGTTTAATGAGTTTGCTACAGTTTAATACTTGAGTTTAACGAGTTATTAGAATTTGGTACATTGATTTAATTTTTGTAAATAATTCTATATTCATCGAGGTGTTCCCTTGCAAGTTCACGTTTTTCCTGATGATCTTTGAGGAACTCATACATTTTTTCTGCTGCAAGCTGTTTACATGAGCCGCACATTCTGGTTCCGCAGACACACTCCTCTCTGATTTCCAGCAGTTCTTCATCGTCTTCTATCAGGTGGAAAAGCATTAGTTCAAAGACAGAGCATTCATCAGGTTTTCCACCCAGTTTTTTCTGTTCCTCAAGGGTCACACAGCCTCCTGTCTTTGCTCTCTTCACCTTTTTTGCCCCTTCTTTCGGGTCATCCGTAAGAGCAATATGACTGTCAGGAATGCTGCTTGACATTTTTCCTCCCTGCAGCCCGCTCATGAAGCGATGATACGTAGACGCAGGGGGAATGAAAGCATAGCCTCCGAACTCAGTTGTGACTTCTGCCACAACTTCTTCAAGGATTTTCCTTGTTGTTTTCCAGATTTTTCTAAAAACGAAGTATTTTTCATACTCAGAAAATTCAGGTGGCTTAGCTCCATTAGCAAATTTAGCGATTTCCTGAATCTGGGTCATGAAGTATTCCCTTTTCTCAGGCTGGCTTATTTGTAAACCAAACCTTTCAAGGAATGCATAGTCAGGGGTCTGGAGTACATCAATGTGCTCTTCATAGAGCTTTACTTTCCCAGGAATGCGCTTTTTGAGTTCCTGCAAAGCTTCCTTTGGAGCCCCTTTTCCGCGAATGCTGAGGTACTTTCCGCCGTTTGCTGTTTCTCTCTCCTCGATCCTGAACATGTTCATTTTGCCTGCAAGTCCCCGTGTCAGCCGAAGGTGAGGGTCCTGGTCAGGGCCTACAGGAACTACAACAGGTTTTGGACCTCCGAATTCTTCTAACTGGGGCTGGAGGATATCTGCAGCCTGAGTTGCCACGCTGAGCATATGGGAAAGGTTTGTTTCTCCTGAAAAACCGTATATGGCGCTCAGTTCTGAGAAATTGACCTTAGCTCCGAGTTCAAATGCCAGATCTTTTACGCTTCCGCACCCTGACTGGAAGTAAATAAGGCCATCTGGCTTAAAACCAAGGGCAATAAGGCTTAAAATATACTCTTCTACTCCTATTTCTCTGCACTTCTGCCAGGAAAAACCGCGTACTGAAAATGCTTCTCTGTCCGCAATCCCAACAAAGGCGGAAGCTCCTCTTTCCTGGTGCCAGATAATCTGGTCCATAACCATTTTGTGTCCAAGGTGAACTCTTCCGGAGGGCATGAACCCGTCCATAACCGAAAAAGGGGCACCTGTCCTCATCGCCTCTGCAATCTGTTCGTAATCACGGTGCCCGAAGATAACTCTTCTCCGCATGTACATATGCGGGGATGGGATTTCAGGAAGCAAATTATCGAAAGGAGAAATCCCGAATTCTTCGAATAACTTAGAATAGTCAGTAATGTCGCTTGAACTCCATGGGTCAAGTTTATTAGTCATAAAGTCCCTCGTTGGCCGCCGATTTTCTGGGGAAAAGCCTCAGGCAGGCAGCTTTCTCTTGCTGAAAATAAAAAGCTAATAACGTTACTCCAGCTAAATCTCTCTTTAAAAATACCTGCTCATATGTAAATGTTTATCCTTGGGCGGTCAGTTCCAGAAATTTGCTTTCACTTTATTCTTTTTGATTTACCTTATGCTCTTTTATTGACTGTTTTCTTTTATCTTCTTTATCCTGCAGGTTATCTGGCAGATCCTGCTGAATATAAGATAAGGAAAAAGGAACAGGCAAAAGTAACGACAAAAATACTGAAAAGAGATAGCTATAAAACCAGCTCTCAAAAAATGTATAATTTCCTGAAAATCATTCTTTAAAAAGATTATAAGGTTATTTCCTGTAAACCTTTTCAAAAGTATAAGGCAATTTCGCTCCTTCCGGGATTCTGTCAATGAATTCCAGAAACTCAGGGTCATGCATTGGAGTCAGGTTTTTCTGCTTCTGGAAATAAGGATAATTCCTGATTTTCTGCCAGAGTTCTTTCAATGGCTCATTTTTTACATTCCCAAAACTGAAAGGAGGGTAAGGACTGGGCTTCACGTCGCCGTCTGCTGTTACGTGCATCCAGCGCCTGCCTGCCATTGCGCCCATCATCTGTCCTTCAAAATAAGTGTTAGAAAACATTCGAGGACCTTCAGGATTTGAATTTATTCTGTGATACATTTCCAGAATAGTTTTTCTGTTCTCATCAGTAATTGCAGGCTCATTTCTATTTTTAGGCATGGCTTCCCAGACTGAAAACTCCTGAACCCCAAGTTCCGATGCAAGGGCGTAAAGGGCTGGAAGCTCCTGTATGTTTGAAGAAGATGTATGGGTTGTCATTACTACCAGGAGTCCTGCTTCAAGGGCCAGTTTTATTGCAGATACAGCTCTTTCGTAAGCTCCTTTGGACTTTCTTATGGCATCATGTTTTTCAGGATTTGTTGAATAAATGCCTACCATCAGGGAATAAAGCCCTGCTTCTTTGAGGCGGAGGGCAGTTTCTTTTGAAAAATTCGTGCCCCATGTGGAGCAGTTCACTATGGCCTGTTTTTTGTCCACATAACTGATAAGTTCGAAAACCTCTTCCCTCAGAAGAGGGTCATTTTCGGTAAATGTGATAATGAAAGAACCAAGTTCAAGGGCTTCATCTATTATTCTTTTTATAGTGCGTGAATCCAGTTCGTCTGCAACTGTTCCTGGAGGATATCTTGAACTGTTCTGGCGGGTAAGCTCAATAGATACGGTTTCTGGAATATATTTTCCCAGAGCGATTTGAATTTCTGCAAAAATCAGCCGTTTTAATACAGGACCAGGTATTGGAGGAAGCCAGGCCGAGGCAATGACTCTATCTTCCAGTACAAGAGCTGGCTTTTCTTCCTGCAGGCGGGAGTTAATCTTTTTAAGGATGGGGCTGCAAGCTGCTTTTAGAGTCCCGCTTGCTGTAAGTTCCAGGTTCTCCCCTTTATGCCGAAGGCTCACTGATATTCCGGGCATGGAAAGGACTTCTATATTTTTATCCTTTAATATGGATTTTGGGGGATTTGCTTTTTCAGAAGTCATTTTTCTCACACTTTCCTGACTTTATTGTTGTGCTTAGCTGGCAGATGTTTTGAATCACTAATAGATTTTTCGGCGGCTGAACTCAGGAAATTTTCGAATTAAAAAAATCGTCTAAAGAAAGTCGTCTAAAGAACATCTAAAATTTTAAAAATAGGAAATATCGAATGTAAATTCTTAAAATAAGACTTAAAAGACTTAAGCTGTCCGGGCACGAGAACTGAATAGAGAAGTAGTCGGCCTGGACTGCCTTAATGAAAAAAGCTTAACCTCAGGCTGCTCTCTCTGAGAAGGCGAGGTTTCCACTGATTTTCTTTATTTTTACTTTGACCACGTCGCCTTTTGAGGCTCCGGGCACGAAAACCGTATACTTATCAATCTTAGCTATCCCGTCACCTTTGGATCCTACGGCATCAATCCGGAGTTCGTAAATTCCTCCTTCTTCGATGGCGTCCCTGACAACCACATTGCTTACCTTTCTCTTTTTGACAGGTCTGTGAGCTCCGCAAGCAGAACATTTCAGGACAAGTACCCTCTCTACCCTTACAAGCTGGGTGTCAGGGCGTTTGCATTCCGAACACATGACGTATTCGTCCACATAGGCCTGAATGTTATCAGTAATCTGAGCTCTCGTAAACCTTCCCTGGAAGACTGCGCGTGTACCTTCTATCTTCCCTGCAGTCCCCAGTTCCCTGGTGAGATACTTCATCAGGTGGTCAGGGTCCCGGTTAAGGATATCTGCAATATTTCCGAAGTTATCCAGAATTGTGGTTTTACCTTCGGAAAAGAGTCTTGGCTCAGGGATTACGAATCGAGCATCCGTAGTCTCAGTGTCAGGCATCTTTGCCATTGCACGGTTCAAAAGCTCTTCGTAATCGTACATATTATGCTCCTTTTGATCTTAACAGTTTAACTGGTTATTGTAACTGGTTACTGTACCAGTTCTGCCCCTTGATCGACAACGATTCTACAAGGTGTAGGCAGTTTCTGTCCTGCATGCCAGAGAGCTTTCTTTGCGGCTTCAAAGTTCTGCTTTTCAACAGCTACTGTGAAGATCTTCTGCATTGGGTCTACCCTGGCTGCAGTACCGACGTTCTTTCCAAAAGCCCTGCGCATTCCACTGGATACACGGTCAGCACCCGCGCCTGTTGCTTGCTTGTTTTCCCTGAGTACTTCGTGGGGATAGACACGTAGCTTCATGTAAAAGCCCATCTTTCCGGCATCTGCAGTCAGGTGCCTGTTTGCTGTAATACGGGCTGCTTCAAGAGCAACGTGCCTTATCTGACATTTTTCTTCTACAAGCAATGAAACTTTAATTGGGAAGGTGTTATTTGCCTTGTCTCCCATGTCATAGTGAATAACCTGGCTGCCTGGAACACCGCCCATGTATTTTCGTCTGGTAAATGAGCGCTGCCTCACGTTTCTATACATACTTCCTGGCTTTCGTACCATAAGCTTAATTCTCCTGAAAGATAGTGATTTTAATAGAAATTTGTTGTAACGGACTTGTTTCCGCATATAAATGTTTGCATCACGTTTGCAAAAAACCGTTTAGCAAACCATTCAGTATGAGATATGTGCATATAGAGATACCTGCCTGTATTTACATTTATCTGTAAACCTGCCCTGTGGGCTTAAGCAGGCAGCTTCTGCATTTCCGGGTACATTGGCATGGTTTTCCGGAATTGAATTTTTATAACCCCTGAAAATTTATATATTCTGGGCTTAAGTGACTTACTTCCTACTACTTAGTGGTTTATAAGTTTTATTGATGGTTCCGGGTACTTCTCAAAAAATCCTGCGAGTAGCCCAAAACAGCCTGAAAGCATCATGCTCCCGAAAGGTGCGGCAAAATGAAGCTTTTTAAAGATCTCCTGCCTGACCTCCGAATCCTGAACTTTTTCAAGCATTTCTCTTTTCGGCCCTGTGACCATTATAGAGCGAATTTGTTCAAATCCAGGAGCTTCCTTTATATACGCACCGTGCCCGTCATCATCAAAGACTTCTTCAAAACCAAGCTTCCCATCGGCAAGCCTTGTAATATAATCCTGAAGTTTTTCGGCGTTCATAAGGAAACTGTGGTGCTCAAAAACTGCCGTAATCCTGTTTTCATTTACAATAGCTCCCAGAGTATGCCCGTTTCCAATATTAACCACCACAGAAGGCTGTACGGCTGCAGGATCAGTAAGAGCCCCAAAGATGGCTGCAGGTCCTGTATCCATGAAAACTGCCTTTATTTTCGGATTCCCGGTAGTTTTGAGAAGGGAGTCTGCCTGGGCTTTCATTCTGGTAAAAGCCTCAGGGATTTCTTCAGGCCTGTATACAAAGTTTTCAAGCTCTCCTCCCTTTTCAATGAGTTCTCTAAGCAGCTCAAAACGGTAAACCCTATTACTCTTCTCAGGAGCGTTCCCATGGTCCTGTACCGCCACAGCATAGTTTGTCGGCATCTGAACCTCAAAGACCGAAAATGCAGACAAAATTGATTCCGGATCGAAGTCCTGCATAACAATTTCCAGCGTATTTTCCTCAGATGCAAGCTTTTTTGCTTCCTCTTCGGAGACAATTTGAATCCCGAAAGCCTTAACTTTTTCAATGTTATCATTGATAGTCAGAGCAGCCTTTTCTGTCGCATAAACAGGAAATCCTGCCTTTATATGGTCCCTTATAGCAAATGCTGAAGGCCCTCCCCCCATTATGTTTCCGGTAAGCACTATTGTCTTTCCCTTTTTGGTCGCCTTCCGCACCTTTTTCGCAATGATCTGGGTAGGGGCAGGCATGACCATAAGCAGGCTGTTTTCCACTTCTTTTTTCGAATTAAAAAGCAGAATGTCCTGTGTGCCTGTTCCTACATCCGCTGCAAGTATAAGCATACTTGAGCATTGGCTGATAAGTTATTAAAATATAGGGCGGAAAGTAAAAGTAAAAAAGAAGCTAGATAACAGGAAACTGAATAAAAGGAACAAAAATGGAGAGCGTTGTTTCATGAAAGAATCCACACCTGAAATTCACAAAAAAGAAGCTAAAAAATCCTTTTCTTTTGCCTTAATTACAATTTCTACCTCAAGATATGAAAAATACGGAAATTCTGCCTCGCCTGAAGAAGCTGAAGACCTTTCAGGAAAAGCCATGAAGGATCTTCTTGAAGCCGCTGGCCATAAAGTTTCTTTCTACAGGCTGGTTTCCGATGAAAAGACCTCAATTACAGAGGCAGTTTTTGCCGCCCTGGAAAGTTCTGCAGATATCGTAGTTACAAGCGGGGGTACGGGACTTGCCCCAAAAGACGTCACAATCGAGTCTATAACTCCAATTTTTGAAAAAGAAATTCCAGGCTTTGGAGAACTTTTCAGGTACAAAAGCCTTGAAGAAATAGGAACATCGGTAATCCTTACCAGAGCTTCAGCAGGCGTGATTAAAGGAAAAGCGGTATTCTGTCTCCCAGGTTCTCCGAATGCAGTAAAACTGGCTCTTTCCAAAATTATCATTCCCGAAGCCGGCCATATTGTCAGGCATGTGAGGGAATAAACCTGAAGCTGGTAAGTATACAGGGAAATATTTCAAAGGGGACAGTGAAGAACTGAATGGGCTTATTTTTCTCAAAACCTTTGTTTGTTCGTGGTTTTAAATCCCAGTCCCTATCACCGTTCGCCATGCGAACGGCTTTCCCATAACGTAAATTCAAAAACCAATATCTTCATACCGTATCATATGAATGCAAGTGATAACATACTGTGAAGTAAATTTCACTTTTGTTCCATTTTAGCCTTAAGAGCCTGAATATTTTTTTCAGTTGCCTTGAAAAGTGGATGATCAGAACCAAGTTTACTCTCAAATATCTTCAGGGCCCTCTCAATCAAAGGTAAGGCTTCTTGATATCTTTCAGTACAATAATAAAGTGCTGAGAGATTGTTTAGAGTTGTTGCAACTTCTGGGTGTTCCATCCCCAGCACCTTTTCACGAATTTCAAGTGCCCTTTTACATAGTGGAAATGCTTTTTCGTAATCTATCATGCTTTCATATAGTAATGCGAGATTGTTTAGTGTTGTTGCAACTTCTGGGTGTCTTGGCCCCAAGACCTTTTCACGAATTTCAAGTGCTCTTTCATAAAGTGGTAGTGCTTTTTCGTGATTCCCCATACTTTTATAGAGTAATGCAAGATTGTTTAGTATTGTTGCAACATCTGGGTGTTTTGGACGAACACCTTTTCACGAATTTCAAGTGCCCTTTCATAAAGTGGTAGTGCCTTTTCGTACTCCTCCATTTGACGATAGAGTTCTGCGAGACTGTTTAGTGTTATTGCAACATCTGGGTGTTTTGGACCGAACATCTTCTCACGAATTTCAAGTGCCTTTTTATTAAGAGGTAATGCTTTTTCGTACTCCCCCATACTTTTATAGAGTCCTGCGAGATTGTTTAGTGTTGTTGCAACGAATGGGTGTTCAGGTCCCAGCACTTTTTCATAAATGTTAAGTGCTCTTTTATAAAGTGGGAGTGTTTTTTCGTACTCTCCCATACTTTTATAGAGTAGTGCGAGATCGTTTAGTGTTGTTGCAACATTTGGGTGTTCAGGTCCCAGCACCTTTTCATGAATGTCAAGTGCCTTTTTATAAAGAGGTAATGCTTTTTCGTACTCTCCCAAATTTTCATAGAGTCCTGCTAGATTGTTTAGTGTTGTTGCAACATCTGGGTGTTCATGCCCGAGTTTTGTTTCCAGAATTTGAAGCATTTCTTCATGTATTGGGGTAATTAATTGCCAGAATGCCGCTCTGTAGAACGGATCAGATACAGAAATAAACCAATTGAGCAGATCTTCTGCTTCAAGTGCCTCTTTTGAATGGTAGAAGGCTTCGGTAAGGGCTAATTCGTGTTCAGAAGTAATTGTCCTAATATCTATGTCCTCAAGTTTATTAGTATAATAATCACTAATGGCTTTATGAATTTTTTTTACTGAATCTGGTCTTTTCTTTTCCTGAGTTTTTTGAAGAGATTCCTGCATCAACTGGTGCATCTGATATCTGTTGTTTTCGGCTTTGCTAATAAAAGAAAAACTGCAGAGTTCTTCGTAATTAGTTGTGGGATATCCTGTGTTGAACTCTTTTACTAGATATTCAAATAGGTCATAATCCCAGAAATGGGGAATAGAAAGGACATTCAATGCGCTCTTTTCTTCAGGACTTAAAAATTTAAAGAATCTATCTGTGATTTTTTGATGTGTATCTCCAAAGTCTTCAGGTTTTGGCTTCCTAGTTTCCATAACCCCTTCATAGATGTAGACAGATAGTTCCAGATAATATGGAACGCCTTTACTCCCTTTAAATATGGCTTCCTGTATATCTTTATCATAAATTTTTTGGCTTTCAAGATATTTTATACAGAAATCTTCCGACAGTTCTTCTACCTTATACTGGGTAAAGTATTCACTCCATCCGCAGTCTATTTCTTCCCACTTAAGAGCTTCTTTGCCGCAAATAACCCACAGTACTTTTCTTGGCAGCCGGGGGATTAGCTCTTCTCGTATCCATTCATCTCGGGAATGGCCGTCACTTCTATGGTTTTCCCACAGGGCTTCGTATGTGTCTATAAATAAAACCGCAGATTTTGAAGCGTGTTCCAGATAATTATTGAGGTCCTGTGCCCAGAAATAGGGAAGAGTCTCTTCAATTTCCAATGCTTCTTTTTCTGAAAGATGTAAAAGCTCCTCTTCTCCATTCACCCACCATTTTCTAAAATAGTCAGGAAGATTTTTTAATAATCTTGCAGTAGCAGGCACGATACTAAAATAAGGTATTTTCTCGACAACTCCAAAATAGTCATCAAAAGCATTGTCACCTTCAAAAAACAGGTAGTTATCTTTTCTTAGAGGAATTTCCGGATTTGCCTTTTTCCAGTAAATAGCATGTGCAATTTCAAAAGCAGGGAAGTGTATTTTGTGTTTCTTTTGTAGCTCATTTTTTAAGCTTACCAAAAAGGTATTTTTCTCTCTGTGTTTTTCTAGGCGGAAGTCTATTGAAGCCCATACAGTTTTACGATATTGGTATTCTCTGTTGTGTTTTTCCAAGTGCTTTGGAAATTCTTTCCTTAAACTTGTTTTACCAATACCGGCAACCCCATAATACACAAGTATGCTGAATTTTTTTTGCCCAATATTATATACAGTTTCTTTGAAGTTCTGAATATGACCTTCCCTATCAACAAAAGGTTGTTGTTTAAAGGGATTTTTGGGGGCAATTACCATGGAATTCCTCTATAAATGGTCTTGAAATCAGAACATTTTGTTTGTGGAACTATTTTCAACTTGTACTATATTACACTGCTGAAATCTTTCAATTTCAAAAATCAGACAATGGAGGCTCATTAATAATAAAATCGAAATTTTTCCGGAATACCGATTGTAGAATCAAGGGAACTTTGAAACGGCTTGCTCCATATCATTTTTAATATATCTTCCTTCTTTATACAAATATATGATAATTCTTCATGCAGGGAGAGTTGGAAAACAGTTCTTCTTATGGGGTGAAAGCCCGGCTGAAAACGAAATTCCGGTTGCTCGGCGTGGGAGAAAACCTAAAAATCAGACTGCAAAACCTTATCCTTATGATTCGGGTTTTGAAAACCTTTCTTCTGCCCTTGAGCTGCTGCTGGGCAGTGCTGGCAGGAAAAAGACGGAGAATATTAACGTCTGGGTCCCGACGATAGGCGGGAATCCGGTTCCTTCCAGCCCTCTGGTTGCTGAAATGTCTGCTTCGAAAACAGAGCCTGTACTGGCTCCCTGGACTGTTCGTGCATATCCTCTGGAAGCTGAAGAGGTTCTGGTTCTTCTCTGCGCCTGCATGGGGAAAAGGGTTCTTGCCCCAGGCATAATCTCGGGAAACGACCTTCTCTGGTGGGCAGATGCCCTGAAATTTGCAGGTTCGCTGGTAACAGGACAGAAATATCTGCCTGGCGTCAGGGGTGAAGAAAGGGAGTACAGGGCTTTCTGGGAGCCCGTATTTTCCGGAGAAGATGCAGGAGAGCTGGCAAAACTTGCAAAGCAAATGCCTCCTGCTACAAGGGCTCTTTCTCCTGAAGCCTCTGCCATACCGCCGGAAATGCCTGCAGCTTTAGCGGCAAGGCAGTTTATCGAAGATACTCTTGACTGGATAGTCCGATCCGAGATAGGGGAAAAAGAGCTTGCGAAAGAGACGCGCAAAAGAAAATCCTTTGATAGCGTCCACGATGCCTGGGTTTCTGCCCTGAAAAGCCCGGACGGGCTGATCTATGGGGAGGAAAAAGAACTCCTGCAGCTTGAGGCTCGAGCCCGTGAATGGCAGCGCCCCCTCACCATCCTTACTACTTCCCCTTTCAGGTTCTGTTTCCGGCTGGAAGAACCAGCTGTGGAAGAAGAAACCGAAGAAAATGAAGACGGGGAAAGAGATACTACAAAAAGCAGGGAAGGAATAGCTGGCATAGAGATTTCGGACGGGCTCTGGTATGTCCGCTACATGCTTCAGTCTTATGAAGATCCAAGTCTTCTGATCCCTGTAAAAGAAGCCTGGAAGCCAAAAAAAGGCAGCCCGTTGAAAAAGTATGATGTGAAAAACATCCGTCAATTTCTGTTATCTTCCCTCGGGCAGGCTGCAGGTATCAGTGCAGGAATTGCTTCCAGTCTTGAGGCTCCCGATCCGTCCGGATATTCCCTTGATACTAAAGAGGCTTATCGCTTCCTGACTGAAAGTGCAGTAAACTTAAGCCAGGCCGGTTTTGGGCTGCTTCTCCCTGGCTGGTGGACCCGTAAAGGTACAAAAACCCACTTAAAAGCCCAGGCAAAAGTTAAGGGCAAGAAACTGCAGGCAGGAAACGGGCTTACTCTTGAAGAAATAGTCAGTTTTGACTGGGAAATTGCCCTTGGGGATAGGGTATTAACAGTCAAAGAATTGCAGGCACTTGCAAAGCTCAAAGCTCCGCTTGTGAAGATCCGCGGGCAGTGGGTAGAGGTAAACGATGCGGAAATCCGCGCTGCTCTTGAGTTCTGGAAGAAGAATCCCCACGGGGAAGCAAGTCTGCGAGACGTCATAAAGCTGGCTGTTGGCGCTTCTGAAACGGCTGACGGTGTGGACATTGAAGGGCTCAATGCAACTGGCTGGATTGAAGAATTAATCAGCCGCTTGAAGGATAAAACCGGATTTGAAGAACTCCTGGCCCCCAATGGTTTTTCAGGAACCCTTCGCCCCTACCAGTATCGAGGTTACTCCTGGCTTGCTTTCCTCAGGCAGTGGGGCATAGGAGCCTGCCTTGCAGACGACATGGGGCTTGGTAAAACCATCCAGACCCTTGCTCTTATCCAGCATGACCTGGAACAGGTTGAAGAAAAGATTGACAGACGTAAAGATTCAAAACCGATTAAAGCCTCAAAACCGGTTCTTCTGGTCTGTCCTACTTCTGTTATCAATAACTGGAAAAAAGAGGCTTCCCGCTTTACGCCTGAACTTTCAGTAATGGTTCACCACGGGATCAGCCGGAAAAAAGAAGAGGAATTCAAAAAAGAAGCCATGAGTCATGCTATTGTTATCTCAAGCTACGGGCTTTTGCAGAGGGATGTTAAGTTTTTAAAAGGGGTTTCCTGGGCCGGAGTGGTACTTGACGAAGCCCAGAATATCAAAAATCCGGAAACTAAACAGGCAAAGGCAGCCAGGGCTCTGGAAGCCGATTACCGCATAGCTCTTACAGGAACTCCGGTTGAAAATAATGTTGGTGATCTGTGGTCCATTATGGAGTTTTTAAACCCCGGCTTCCTCGGTAACCAGGCAGGTTTCAAGCGAAATTTCTTCATTCCCATTCAGGCCGAAAGAGATCAGGAAGCTGCAAGGAGGCTAAAAGAAATTACAGGGCCATTCATTCTGCGCCGCTTGAAAACCGATACTTCGATTATATCCGATTTGCCGGAAAAAATGGAGATGAAAACCTACTGTACACTGACAAAAGAACAGGCTTCACTCTATGCCGCAGTCCTCGAAGACATTGAAGAAGCAATGGAAGAAGCTGAAGAGGGCATCCAGAGAAAAGGTATAATCCTATCCGCCCTTACCAGACTAAAACAGGTCTGTAACCACCCTGCACAGTTTTTGAAAGATAATTCCGGAATCCCTGGCAGGTCAGGAAAACTCGCAATGCTTACTGAAATGCTGGATGTTGTTCTGGAAAATAAGGAAAAAGCTCTTGTTTTTACTCAGTTTTCGGAGATGGGTAGAATGCTAAAAGAACATCTACAGGCAAGCTTCGGCTCTGAAGTCCTTTTCTTGCATGGTGGAGTTCCCAGGAAGCAGCGAGACAGGATGATTGAGCGTTTTCAGGAAGGACAAGAGCACCTCCCTATTTTTGTTCTCTCCCTTAAAGCAGGAGGCACTGGACTTAACCTGACAGGAGCAAACCATGTTTTTCATTTCGACCGCTGGTGGAATCCGGCTGTTGAACGCCAGGCAACCGATAGGGCATTCCGTATAGGCCAGACAAAAAATGTTGAGGTCCATAAGTTTATCTGCGCGGGCACGCTTGAGGAAAAAATCGATGAGATTATCGAGCGCAAAATGCAGGTCGCAGAGAACGTTGTCGGAACAGGTGAAGGTTGGCTGACAGAACTTTCCAATGAAGAATTGAAGGATCTTCTTGCTCTTCGAGAAGAAGCGGTAGGTGAATAAAATGGCAGCTTACTGGGACGGCTATGGGAATTATGAGCCCACAAAGCCAATTGAAGTCAAAGGTGGAATAAAAGCAAAATCCAAACGTGGAAGCTTTGTCCAGAGCTGGTGGGCAAAACGCTGGATTAAAACTCTTGAAAGCTTTAACATAGGGACCAGGTTAAGCCGGGGAAAAAGCTATGCCCGTAAAGGCCAGGTCACCTCTATAAAAATAGAGGCCGGACTTGTAAGGGCTAAAGTCCAGGGTTCAAGCCCCAAACCTTATTCGGTAACGATCAAAGTCCGGACACTGACAGGTTCCGAATGGGAACTCCTTGCAGAAAAACTTGCTTTGAAGCCTATCTTTACAGCAAAGCTCCTCGCAGGTGAGATGCCGGAAGATATTGATTCCGCATTCAAGGAAGTAGGACTCTCCCTTTTTCCTGAAACTCTCGACGACCTTGAAACCGACTGCTCCTGCCCTGATTGGTCAAACCCCTGTAAGCATATTGCAGCCGTCTACTATTTGCTCGGGGAAGAATTTGACAGGGATCCTTTTCTTATCTTTAAGCTGAGAGGTGTGGACATGGACGATTTTATGTCCACTCTCGGAAAGAGTACAGGTCCTGAAACCCGAAGCCTTGTGGCAGAAGCCAGGGTCTTTTCGGAAAATCCTGATTATGAGGCCGGAACTGAAACAAGAGGTGAAAAAGAAGAAGAAATAGTTCCTTTTTCCCCGGAACCACTTTCTCTTGATCCGGAAGCCTTCTGGGGCAGCTTTCCTGAAGATACTGAAGAGAAAAAAAGCTCCTCTCTTGAGGCTCACATTCCTCCGGTTCCAGCAATTCTTCCAAAAAGGCTTGGAAAATTTCCTTTCTGGTGCGGTGAAGATGATTTGCTTGAAGTGCTGGAGGAAATCTACAAAAGAGTTTCACTTACAGGGATGATGATCTTCCTCGGAGAACGTAAATGAATGCCTTTGCATATTCTTTCTTCAAACCGGGAGAAATTTTACGTTATTGATACGATATATTGTAAATGCAATTGCCCATTTCCAAAATATATAGCCCATTTCCAAAATATAATAGCTCATTTACAAAATACAATAGCCCATTTACAAAAGAACATTCTGTACCAATTAGTGGGAGCTATCAAACTAAGGGCTTTCAATAAACTAAAAAATAAAAATTCAGTTTAGTATAAAAAACTTTTGTAAGAAATTAGCTGGATATCACCTTTCATTAAATGAATCACTGGTGAGGAAAATTGAACTGAAATTGATATATTTTAAAAATCATTCTTATGCTACTTTTTCATGCTAATTTTTATTTTTAATTGATAAAGTACTCTTGAAAATTCAACGAAAAATATATGAAACTGATCTAAATTTATAATAATGTAATTAATTCATTTATTTAATATGTAGGATGTAATTCTACTAAATTAAGTAAAAAAGTTTTAACCTGCGAATTTGCAAGAGTCGAAGTTCATTAAAGTTCTTCAATATTGTATGCTAGTTTATTTTTTTTGATATAGTGGCATCTAAAACTGTAGAAATAAATTTATATAATAATGGCAGTAGAACTCTTGAATTTTAATTATGGTGGAGACATCTAAACATATTCAATATATGAAATACTTTAGTAAAAATATTAAATAACAGACTAAATATAATTGCAAAATAGTCCGAAAAGGAGTATTTCCCGTGAAAAAAACAATTAATCGCTTTAAAAAGGGAAAAGAACTGGCTTTTATAGCCGCTTTTTTTTCAATTCTACTTTTACTGTCTATTTCCCCCGCAGCTGCATCTGTTAATGATTGGAAATTTTCCCCTCAAAACCTTGTTTCTGGTGATGCCCTTAATATAAAAGGGAGTGCATCCCCTGGAGAGAATATTGACTTATTCGTGAATTTTGAAAAAGCTGTTCCTGTTTCAGAGGGGGAGTTTGAGTACGTTCTTGAAGACGTAAAAATCCCTGAGGGCTTTAACAATAAATTTACGGTCGAAGCCATCGGAGCTGAAAACCTTAATGTTAAGGTAAAAATGCTAATCTGGTTAACAAAAAGTTCTGAGGCTTCAGGAAATTCTGCAGTAGTAAGTCAGTCAAGTGTACCCCAGGGGACCTACAAGATAAAGATTGAAGGGGATGCTGCAGAAGGTGTTTCAGAAGTAAACCTGAAGATTACGGCTTTTCAGGGAATAAAAGCTGATTCTAAAGGAAACTTCAGATATTGCTATGAAACAAAATCGATTCCTCCAGGAAACTTTGAGGTGAACGCAGGAGGAATTAAGAAATGCATAACTGTTCTGCCTGTTGAATGTCCAGGCCCGACTAACTCCATGAGTATTAATTTTACTGATAAGGTTGTTTACATACTGAACCATACCAGCGATCTCTCAGAAGGAAACTGGATTGAGATGGAAAGTCCCTCTGAAGGAAGAAATATCCAGCTTCCTCAGCCAATAACAGTCACATATTCAGGTCCTAAATTTGAGGATTACGGAGGAGTTTCCTGGAACCTATCCTCTGATGAGAACGTAAATTATACTCTTAACTATTCCTCGTTATCTCCATGCACCACTTTCCCAGTTTATCTACCTGGTGAGAATGTAAATATGTCTTTCTTTGGAAATTCATCTTTGAAAGGAAATGCTGACATCTATGTTCTTAATGTAACCTCTAAATCAGTTTCTGGAATTGTTGAGACTTTTACTTCAGAAAATATAAGCAACCTGGGAAGCCTTTTCAATAAAACCGTTGGCGAGGACTACAAAAACTTCTCTGCCGTTCTTGGAGAGAATGGAGATTTATTAAATTATGACATGGGATCTTTTGGTCCTGGACAATATTGTATAGTAATGGTCCAGGAAAACGAAGATGATAGCCTTACAGTTCTTTCTGCAAGCGCCTTTGTGGTCTCGGAATATGAAATGAATGCCATAGCTCCTGCAAGTATAGTAAAAGGAGAAAATCTGGATATAGGCCTTGAACTTGAAGGCGCCCCTGAAAACAATAACTGTACCTACGGAGCTGTACTGATCAGCGAAGAGGCATACAGGGCAAATGTAGAAATCAATTCAAACGGTGCAATTAACAACACTTCGGTAATGGTAAACGGAGTAAGCATCATTGATGAATTTGGCATTAACTCGTCAAATTATAACTCCAAACTAACTAAATCCGAACTCCAGAAAGAAATCCAAACCTTAATAGGAGAAGGAAACGGGTCAATAGCAATAGGCGAAATCGGACAGAATTCTCTTTCACTTACTGCCTCCGAACTGCCTGAGGGTCACTACTACCTCTTTGCAGGCGCATATGACCCGAACAGGAAGATTGCAGGGCTTACACAGCTCGAAGTTGAGATTTCACCAGTGCTGGATCAAGAGCAGCCTGAAACAGTGCTTCCTGTAGCAAATTTCAGCACCAACGTTACCAGTGGTTATGCTCCCCTGACTGCTCAGTTTACAGATCTGTCCGAAAATGCAGCCGAATGGAACTGGGACTTTGGAGATGGAACTAATTCAACCGAGCAGAGCCCTGCTCATACTTATTCCTCAGCAGGTACCTATACCGTTAATCTGACGGTAAGCAATCAGAACGGCACAGCTTTAAAATCTGTCATAGTCACTGTTCCTGAAATCCCGGGTCCGTATGCATATATTACGAACTATTACAACAGCAGTGTTTCAGTACTTGATACAGCCATAAACGCTGTTGTAAGCACAGTGAATGTAGGAATCAATCCTTTTGGAGTTGCAGTCAGTCCTGATGGAACAATGGTATATGTTACAAACTCAGGCAGCAACACTGTCTCTGTAATTGATGCAACCACAAACACTGCTACAGCGACCGTGAATGTAGGAAAGCGGCCTTTTGGAGTTGCAGTCAATCAGGATGGAACAAAGGTATATGTGACGAATGAATTAAGCAATACTGTCTCTGTAATTGACACGGCAACAAATACCGTTATAGCGACTGTGGATGTAGGAAGCTATCCTGCCGGAATCGCAGTCAGTCCTGACGGAACAATAGTATATGCTGTGAATGAGGGAGGATCTGTTTCTGTAATTGATGCAGCTACAAACACTGTTACAGCCACAGTAGGTTTAGAAATTAATCCAATCGCAGTTGCAGTCAGTCCTGACGGGACAAAGGTATACATAGCAAACTGGGGCAGCAGTACTGTCTCTGTAATTGATGCAGCCACAAACACTGTTACAGCTACAATAAGTGTAGGTTCCTGTCCCGGAGGAATCGCAGTCAGTCCTGATGCTACAAAGGTGTATGTGACGAACGAATTAAGCAATACTGTCTCTATAATTGATGCAGAAACAAATACTGTCACAGCCACGGTAGATGCAGGAAACAGTCTTTGGGGAATTGCATTGAATCCTGACGGAACAAAGGTGTATGTAGCAAATGAAAACGATAATATCGTCTCTGTAATTGACACAGCTACAAACACTGTTACAGCAACCGTTAATGTAGGAAGCGGGCCTATCGCCTTCGGGAAATTCGTAGGTCCTGACCAGGCACCTGTTCCTGCGTGCAACACCTCAACAATCACTGGCTACAATTTCGATGACTTAAACAAGAACAAAAAAATGAATGGTAAAGAAGTCGGGCTTTCCGACGTTACTATAAGCTTGAATGGCTACGATACATGCAGAGGAAAGCTGGTCAAAACAACAACTAAAGCAGATTCCACAGGATACTATGAATTCAAAGACGTTAATCCTGGTATCTATGTGGTCTCGAAAAGCTTTGTCATTGGCTGGCTGCCCACAACAAAAGCAGCTTATACTCTGACTGTTCCCTCGGATTCGACGAGCATCAGAAAAGACTTTGGAAATACCCAATTTGTCAAAAAACAAAAATAAGTGGTATTAAAGTAAAGTAAGAAGTAAGAACATTTCAGAAGGGCTTGCACACTTGGACCGAGAAATCAATAAGCTTTAATCCATGATTCAAATGCAAATTTAATTGCAAACTCTGGTGAGCTTGATTTTGTACTTCAAGTGCCTAAGTCCTAATTTTTTTACTTCTTTTTAATTTTCACTCTAACTTCCCTCTTGTCCCTACTTCTTGCAGGTTTCTTTAATGGAAGAGCCAGCTTCTTCCATTGTGACTTCCCTTTTCGCTTTTAAGCAGGACTGCGAATCAATAGCTTACGTAGATATGGTTTGCTATTTCACTGTCCACAGCATATCGTGTTTGGTCTACTTCCAAAAGGTATGAAGGGAACCGCCTGAGCAGGGTAACAGGCATTCCTGGCAGGATGCCCATAGATACAAGTTTCTGCAAAATCCCGGGATCTTTTGTTTCAAGATGGGATATTCTTCCGGTTTTTTTAGGTTCCATTGAGCAAAGAGTGGTGGTTTGCAGGGATATGTGTGTTTTTTCTGTTACCATTTGAAAAACTTCCTAATGGATTGTATTACTTTTACTTCTTTTACGAGCTCATACCCGCAGTTGGGACAGCACTGTCTGTTACAGCTGTGCAGTTTCCCGCAGCCTGTACATTTTGTTTCATCAGCTTTCTCAAATTCGTTTCCGCAAAGAGGGCATTTCACAGGCTTACCCCCAGTTCTGTCAATAAAGTCTTTACAACAAAACCTGTAAGAAATGCAAATGGGAATATGAATCCTGAGATCATGAGAGCTGTTTTCAATCCTCTTTCCTTTACTGTCATCATGAATTGCGCAATACAGGGCATAAAAAGGGTAAGGGTGACTGCTGCAACTACAAGCTGTGCGCCTGTCAATAACCCTGAGTCATACATTCCGTAAAGTCCGGCTGCTCCGAAGTCTCTCCTGAAGAAGCCGAATAGGAAAACATCAGCTGCCTCCGGAGGCAAGCCTATCCAGACTGAAGGGTATTCCATCACTTTCAGGGCAAGGGCAAAAAGACCTGTTAGTCTTCCTATCCATATCAGGACGCTCGCCAGGATAAACAAAGGCAGAACTTCCAGGAAGTACCAGTGCATCCTTGAATAAGTTTTTACAAGTATGTTCGAGAGTTTTGGCATCCTGAGGGGAGGCATCTCAAGGATAAATGTAGGAGCTTTTCCTGGAAGGACTCTGGAAGCCAGGTAACCTATTAAGACAAACTCGAGCATTATAATGCCTGCCCAGACAAGCAGTCCCTTCGGGTTTCCTGAAAGGATTGAAAGAATGAGGCCTAACTGTGCGGAACAGGGAATTGCAAGTGCAAGCAGGATATTTGCAATAAGCCTTTCTCTTTTTGTTTCAAGGGTACGGGTGACCATAGTCGCCATTGTGGAACAGCCAAACCCAAGTACCATGGGAATTACTGCTCTTCCGCTAAGCCCTATTTTTTTGAACATGCCGTCAAGCAGCAGGCTAAGCCTTGGAAGATATCCGGTATCCTCTATAATGGAAAATACAAGGAAAAAGGCTCCGACTATCGGAAGTATAAGAGCAATTGCATATGTTACAGCCTGGGTAAAAATCCCGTATTCTCCTACGAAAAGATCCTGCAGAGCAGGGTAGGGTATAAGGGATGTAAATTCTGAGGTTACCAGGGGATTTATATGCTGTCCGAATACAGTATTTTCCAGAAAGTCTACAAGGGTCCCGGCTGCAAAGACGCCTACGAAAAGGTAGAGCCCGAGGTACAGGACCAGGAGCAGCACAGGTATTCCAAGCACAGGATGGATTAGAATATTATCTATCTTTTCCGAGAACATTATTTTTTTATTTTCCGTTTCTCTCTTCCCGGTTTTACCTGTTTTCTTTTTTGTTTCCTTCTCAGCTTTTTCCCATGAAGTACCAATTATTTCCTTTTCTATGCAGCTTTTTTCTTCAGGGGTTCCATTGAAGCTGTCAATGTTTTCTTTCTCTCTTCCAGGAACTTCCATTACCTGATTCACTATTTCGTTTACAGGTTCCTGGCGTCTCAGGGTTAACAGGTATGAGAGGGGAATACTGGCTTTTGTTGAAGCTGTTTCCACAAATTTCTGGATTTCTTCATAATCTTGTTTGAGATTTTCGTTTTTATCATCCTGTTTTTTTTCGATTTTAAGTGCACATTCCTGAGCTGTCCTGTCCCCCTGAAGGAGAAGGAGTGCAACAGCTCTATTTGAGATTCCGACTCTTTCCAAAGATTCAAGCCGGTTTTCAATTTCTGAAAGGTATGGTTCAATTTCTGTTCCGTAGTCTATTTTTTGCGTATTTTCCGCAGGGATGAACTCCAAGATTGCAGATCTTAGCTCATCTACCCCTTTTCCTTCGCTTGAAATTGTTCCGACGACCGGGACTTCAAGGAGCCTGCTCAGTTTCTGAACATCTATTATTATTCCCCTTTCTTCAGCTTCGTCCATCATATTCAGGACGAGGATAAGGGGAAGCCCTGCTTCAAGGAGCTGCAGTGTAAAAGAAAGCATGCGCCTTAGGTTACGGGCATCCACCACATGGAGGCAAACCAGGTTTTTTTCATCAAAGAGCAGACGCTGAGATACCCTTTCTTCTTCACTTACAGGGAGAAGAGAGTACATTCCTGGAGTGTCAATGATTTCATATTCTCTCTCTCCTATCTTTCCTTTTCCACGGCTGATCTCTACAGAAGTTCCTGGATAATTGGAAACTACAGTGTAGTTTCCGGATAGGACATTAAAGAGGCTGCTTTTTCCCACGTTTGGATTTCCAACAAGTACAATTTTCGGAAGCCCTTTTCCCGGGTTGCAGTCTCTTTTTCCGCGGCAACATTCCCCTTTAGGACAGATGAATGGTAATTTCATATTTCTACTCTCATTTTTAGGTAAGCCTAATTTTCTCCTTTTTTCATATTTAGGCAAACCTAATATTTAAGGTTAACGCAGTTAACGCTGTTAATTCCGCAGTCACACTCTCTCACAGTCTCGATTCTTTAATGAAACAATCTCAAAATTAGACCACTGAAAAATAGAGTTGAACTTTATTTAAGCAGCCAATAATCCTGTTGGCAATAATTTCCTGCCTCAAAAGTCCGCAAATTTCCTTTTGAACCAACAGGCTGCTTACTTAGCTTTAATTTCGCTGCTCATATCTTTGTAATATTTGAATAGCTCTTCTCCCCACTTTATTGCTTCCTTATCAAAGCTTATTATATACTGCCGGTCAAACCTGCCGCTCTCACTAAAAAGCCCCAGGGTTACCATCCTGTCAGTTGAAGCAATAAGTGCAGGAATCTCCACACCTTTCCTGTTAAAGATTAAAAGGCTGGTATTTCCCATTTTGAGGAATTCTTCTCCTTCTTTTTTGAAATCCTCTCTAAGTCGCAGGTAAACAGTTTCGTTTAATATAATTGAAACCTCAATTCCCTTTTTAGCCAGATCCAGAAAAAAAACCGGAAATTGAGGATGAAAATAGGAAAAGAACAGATGGATGCGGTTTGAGTCTGAGAGATACTTAACAAATTCAGGGTGCAGATCAAAAGTATGGCTCAGGTCCGGTTCTATAAGGCTGTAATCTCCAAGCTCATTGATCCTTTTAATAAGATGAGGAGGAATGGGAGCAAGTTTTCTATCTGCCCAGAAGTCTTCATCTTTCTCAAAAACTTCAAGAGTCTTAAGAAGAGGTTGCATTTTTTCTACAATAATTTCTCCTACTATACTTAGCCTGTAAACTCCTTCTTTCTGTATTACAAGGTTTTCTTCTTTGAGCTTCTTTATCTGCGGAAGGAGGGCGGTTCTGGGAACTTGAAGTTCATCAAGTGCTTCTTCAATATTCTTGGGACCTTCTTTCAGGAGCAGGAGAAAATCTTTTCTCTTCTCAGAAAATAGGATAAGATCAAGCAAGCCGGGGTTCATTTTACAGTCACCTTCCGGAATTTGTGAAATCTAATTTTGTTTTCCGCTTTCGCTTTTTTCTTTCTTCGTGATGACTTCCGAATTCCTTATAAAGATGTCGAAATTGTTTGATAACTTAGTCCGCTCCTTATTAAATTGAGCAGAATTCAAAATTTAATGATTATGTAAAATCCGGATCTCTTCCTAATTGCAATAAATCAAAGAAACGGTAGTGGAAAGCTTGCCATAAGTCTGAAAACGAAGGTTTTCTAAAGAGAAGATAAAAGATGATAAGAGACGATAAAAACAATAAGAAATGTCATAGATGATAAGAGATGATAAGAGATGACAAGAGAAATAAGAGATACCAGAGAAGACAGGAGCCGATAAGAGAGGACTAATCTATTGTTTTTCATCTTAGGAAAATTAGATATAGATGCTAATTAAAAAGAGGGGAATCTGCTTTAAGGAGGAACCTTCTTTAAGGAGGAACCTGCTTTAAGGAGGAACCTGCTTTAAGGAGGAACCTGTTTCAATGATAAAAGCTTCCAGAAGGGGGCAATTTTTCCCTGTTAGTTCTATAATTTTTTTAACAGATCATAATACAGATAATTATAATAAAAGTGATATTACTAATAATACAAATATTTCCAATACAAATATTTCCCTTATTAGTGGAATGCAAATATTTCCTTTATTGGTAGTGTAAATTTGCTAATCATAAGTGTGAGGAAGGGTAATGGATAAAGAAAAATTATATCAGTTGAAATCCGAAGCAAACCAGCTAACTCCTATTCTTAATATCGGAAAAAATGGAATAACCGATACCTTGATCGAAGAACTCAGTAAACAAATAAAAGCCAACAGGCTTGTAAAGGTAAGGGTTCTGAAAAGTGCTGAAGAAGGAAAGGATCTGAAGACTCTTGCAGAAGAAATTGCAAATGCTACAAGATCCACATTAATAGAAGTGCGTGGAAGGACAGTAGTATTGTACAGGTAAATTATTCCCTTGATCGGGTCTATGTCATTGTTTTTACTTATTAGCCAGCCTTTGAGAATGAAAGCCCTGACTTTTACTTAAAAAGAACAATTTTCTGTCTCTTAAAATAAAGAATAAAGTTTTTCTGTAGAATTACCTATAGGTTAAGACCCATAAATAAGGGTCTGCCTTCAATACAACATTATTATATATCTCGTAGATATTGTGTAGATTGTTTGTGTTACAGGAGTAACTTTAGTCGTAAAAATTTGTTTCATATAAATTACAGATACTTCATTATTTCACTATTTCAGGTTAATTCCCCCATGGCCTGTATAAAATTGACTGATTTACAAAAATTAACGAATTAGTTGACTTATCACACATGTACCTAATATGCCTGGAAATTCCTTGAAACGGTTGAGCTGGGGTATTTCTGCTTTCCTTTTGCCTTCTATACAGTGGGGCAGAGCCAACCCTATCCCCCGGAGAGATTGCTATGCTTGAAGATGAATATCAACTTGATTTTTTCAAAAATAACGGCTTTGTCCGAAAGCAGTGCCAGAAATGTGGCAAGTTCTTCTGGACACGTGACCTTGATAGAACTACATGCGGAGATGCACCCTGTGACCCCTATACCTTTATAGGGAGCCCGGTCTTTTCCAGAGAATTCGATATCTCACAGATGCGTGAGTATTACCTCTCTTTCTTTGAAGCGAGAGGGCACACAAGGATTGACCGCTATCCTGTAGTTGCCCGCTGGAGGGA
This sequence comes from uncultured Methanosarcinaceae archaeon, assembly GCA_963847185.1. GTDB lineage: Archaea > Halobacteriota > Methanosarcinia > Methanosarcinales > Methanosarcinaceae > Methanosarcina. Next base: position 227,360 of record CAWJYV010000007.1, read on the forward strand.
TGACCTTTATCTTACCATTGCATCCATTGCAGACTTCCAGCCCTTCGTGACATCCGGCCAGGTTCCTCCCCCTGCAAATCCCCTCACAATTTCCCAGCCCTGTATTCGCCTGAACGATCTGGACTCGGTAGGCAGGAGCGGGCGCCATCTTACAACCTTTGAGATGATGGCGCATCACGCCTTTAATAAAAGGGATCATGAGATCTACTGGAAGGAACATACCCTGGAACTCTGTGACGAGCTCCTGAACTCACTTAAGCTAGATCCCCTTGCAGTCAGTTACAAGGAAGAACCCTGGGCAGGCGGAGGTAATGCAGGACCCTGTGTGGAGGTTCTGGTGCACGGGCTAGAGCTTGCAACCCTTGTCTTCATGGATCTGAAGACCGACAAAAAGGGAGAGATCCTGATAAAAGGCGAGAAGTACTCCAAGATGGACAACTACATCGTGGACACCGGATATGGTCTTGAGCGTTTTACCTGGGCTTCAAAGGGCTCCCCTACAATCTATGATGCCCTCTTCCCTGGCATAGTAAATGAGCTCATGGGACTTGCCGGAATTGAACATGAACTTGATAACTCCGAGTATGCGAACATCCTGGCCCAGAACGCAAAGCTTGCCGGATTTATGGATGTCAGCGAGAAGGCAAACCTGATGGAGCTGAGGAAAAAGGTTGCTTCAAGCATCGGAATGACAGTGGATAAGCTCTCGGCAATCATGGAACCCGTAGAAAAAGTCTATGCTATCACTGACCACACCCGCTGTCTGACTTTCATGCTTGGAGATGGAATTATTCCCTCCAATGTCAAAGCAGGATACCTTGCTCGCCTTGTCCTCAGGAGAACTTTACGGATGATGGGTGATCTTGATATCAGAATTCCCCTCTCAGAAATTGTGGACATGCACATAAAGAACATGCCCGAGTATCCCGATTTCAGGGAAAACTTCTCTGTCATACAGGATATTCTGGAGTCTGAAGAAGAGAAATTCAATGCCACCATGGAAAGGGGACGAAGGATTATTCAGAAATCAGCTTCTCATTTTAAGAAGAGCGGGGAAAAAATTCCTCTGTCCCAGTTAACCGAACTCTATGATTCCCACGGAATCCCACCAGAGATGGCAAAGGAAGTAGCTTCTGAAATCGGGGTTGGCGTTGAATTCCCTGACAATTTCTATTCAATTGTTGGTGAGATGCATAATAAGGCAGAAGAAAAAGAAGCAGTAGTTATTCCTTTTGCCGAGCGGCTCAAACACCTTCCAAAAACAAAGCGCCGCTTCTATGACGAACCCACCAGGCTGGAATTCGAAGCTGTCGCTCTGGATGTCTTTGATAACCATATAGTGCTTGACAACACTTTCTTCTATGCCGAAGGTGGAGGGCAGCCTGCAGACGTCGGAACAATCACAGCTGGCTATGCTATTTACAGGGTAGTTGATGTCCAGGTCTATGACGGTGTAATCGTACATACGGTAGCAAATCCGGATGGAGACCTTGAAATCACTAAAGGCGACATTGTCACAGGGAAGGTAGATGAAGAGCGCAGGATGTCCCTTGCCAGACACCACACAGCAACTCATATCGTAAACGATGCAGCCAGAAAAGTTCTGGGAAAACATATCTGGCAGGCTGGTGCCCAGAAATTTGAGGATCATTCGAGACTTGACCTTTCTCACTACAAGCATATCTCCCCTGAAGAAATTAGACAAATCGAGATTCTGGCCAACCGTACGGTTATGGAAAACAAGCGTGTAGTAACAGAATGGATGCCGAGAACTGAAGCCGAGCAGGAATACGGATTTGGGCTCTATCAGGGTGGAGTGCCTCCAGGAGACATGATCAGGATTGTAAAGGTTGGAGACGATGTCGAAGCCTGTGGGGGTACTCACTGTGTTAGCACGGGAATTATCGGTCCTATTAAAATTCTGAAAACCGAAAGGATCCAGGACGGCGTGGAAAGAGTAGAATTTGCGGCCGGTATTGCAGCTGTCCGTGCAATTCAAAAGATGGAGTCTCTTCTTTCCGATTCTGCAAAGATTCTGAGTGTACCTCCGGACCATCTTCCCCCAAGTGTCGATCGTTTCTTTGGGGAATGGAAAGACCTCAAAAAAGAAAACGAGAGGCTCAAGGAAGAACTTGCAGGTTCCAGAGTTTACAGGCTGCTTGGAGAAGCTTCCGAGTTTTCCGGTCTCAAGATTGTTTCACAATTTATTCCTGGGGCTGATTCCCTTGAGCTTCAGAAAATAGCCACTGAATTTCTGAAACACGAAGAAATCGTAGCCCTTCTTGCAAGTGATTTTGAAGGAGTTAAGATTGTAACCGCTGTTGGCGATAAAGCCATAAAATGCGGGGTCAACGCCGGAAATCTTGTCCGTGAGATGTCAAAGATTGTCAGCGGAGGCGGCGGGGGAAAACCTGCCCTTGCAATGGGTGGCGGAACTGATCCCACCAGAATTCAGGATGCTCTTGCCCATGGCCTTAAGCTCGTAAATGAGATGTGCAAGAAAGCCTGATAAATCAAATACTCGAAATAAACTGACGAAATAATGAAATAAATTGAAGAAATAATCAATATAAACCGAAGAAATAATCAAAATAAATGCCGGGTTTTTAAACCCCGGTTTTTATTTTATTTTTTTGGCTTTCTTAACTCTAAATTTAGCAATCAACTGTTTTCTACTTTGCTTTCTTACTTTCAGATTTTTCCAACCAATTGCTTTTAAGCCGTTAGCTTTTCAGTCGTCAGCATTTCAGTCGTTAAAAAATACTTCACAGAGAATTGCAGTGTTATTTTTTACGAAAAGGTGTACCGTCTTTTTTCCTTCAAGCCCTTTTTCAACCTCGTTTCGGACTTCCCAATATTCTTCGGGTTTTACGCCTGCCCTGAGTACAACACTCCCGACATTTTTATCTTTCAGGAATTTGTTGATCTCCCCTGGTTCAAAAGGACAGACTTTGAGGACCAGATAATGTTGTTTAATCATTGATTGTTTTATTAGAGCATCCGAGGTCAGTAAAACTCTCTTTTTGTCAACTTTGAAAAGTTCGAAGGCTCCCATAATCGGCCCTGCCATTTGTTTCATAGATTCTACAAGTTCAGGCAGTAGTTCTGCTGCAACTACTGAGGGTTCAGGCTCATAGGCGAAAAGTTTTATTTTCTCGGTTTCTCTGGGCTGGGGAAGCAGTATATCCTTTGAAACCAGTCCTTCGCCTGCAGGAAGCGCCACAGCAATTCGCTCATATTGCTTCAGCCAGCCGAAGTAAAGGGTCAGGCGGTTGAGCTGGCCATCCAGGGAAATGTACTCTTTTTCGCAGTTAAAAGGAATTCTTTCAGGCGGCATCTGAGGAGGAGCTTCAAAGGCAAAATTTTTCGTCTTATCCCCGTATGCCGAAAGTACATTAGGAATCCCTGGCTCAAGGCAAGAGACCTGTCTTTCTTTTTCTTCAGCCGGGCGGAAAGGATCCGAAAATACTACATCAACTGCCGGAATTTGCTCTATTACTTTTGGATCAAGGGCGTCCCCACAAATGAATTTCACATTTTCAAGCCCGTACATCTCACAGTTTTGCTTGGCATACTCGATTTTCTTGGGGTCGATTTCCACTGCATAAACGAACTCACACTGCTGTGCAAAAAAGACAGTCTGCCCCCCTATTCCACAGCTGATGTCAGCCAGAGTCTTACATCTCAGGCGATCTGCTCTATATCGAGCAATAGGTTCAGGGGTTGCAAAACGCAGGCTTTCCTTATCCCCGTGCAGGGGCTTCTCAAATTGTTTTCTCCGTGCCACTTCAATCAGGAAATAGTAGATAGTTTATGGGATTTAAAGGCAACTGAAAAAGAAGATTACATAGCTTTCTGAGTTTAATCCCTGTTATGGTAGAGTTCAAAAATTAAAAATAGAATAATGGCTCAGAGCCGGAAACATTAATTTTATTTTTTCCATTTCTCTATTTGTTCTTCACGCCACCTCTCGATTGCTTTCCAGATAGGCAAAGGATCAATGCCATGAACTTTAATATATTCCTCTCGCATATACTCGTTCATATTGCCATCTACAAAGCGTAATGTAGCCTGGTCTGCCATCAGTCTTGCTCCTGTCGGTACTGCTGCAGGATTTAAGCAAACTTCTGCACAGTAGCGCCATTCCTCTCCATCGCCTATTGATTCTATTCTGAACGGTTTTCCACAGTTTGGACAGACTCCAATCATCGTCTGATCATCTTTCTTGTCCATAATTTCCCCCCTCTGGCTGAAAAAATGCCATTCATTTAAGTATTGAATATTCAGTATTGTATTACAATATTTATATTCATTTTTGCATATTATTTTTTATATGTCCTTTTTGCCCATAATCTAAATCCTTGTTTTAAAGAATCTCCACTTCCTGAATTGTCATAAGTTCTTTTCCTACAATTTCTCGCAGTTGTGGAACAAGAGATCTTATTTTTTCTTCGCTATCCACGGCTTCTACAATTACAGGAAGCTCGCTACTTAATTCCAGAATTTTCAAGGTATGAATCTTTCCGTTTTTTCCGTACCCTTCGATTCCTCTGAGCAGGGTTGCGCCCCTTATGCCGGAATCACGCAAAAGTTCGAGAATTGCTTCATGAGCAGACTTTCCTTGGTAGGTTGCGTTTTGTTTCAGGTAGATGCGGAGAAGTGCAGATGGCATGATTAAACCTCAAATGTGAGTTTCTTGAAAAACTAATTTTCTTTTTATTCTCCAATAAAGGGTGCAAATTTGATCAAAAATGGGGTCTGAGTTTACAAAAATGAGCTGGAAAATCTCAACTATTTTATGTGAGTGAGAAAAGAAAATAATGAAGGGAGGAGTGAATTATTTTCCCTTTATTATCCTTGCAATGTCATCTCCGACATCTGAAGTGGTGCTCTTGCCGCCCATGTCATAGGTTTTGACTTTGCTGTCCAGGATATTTTTCTGGATTGCATTGACTATAGTATCTGCGGCTTCCTTTTGTCCTAGCTGTTCTATGAGCATGGCACCTGCCCAGATTGTAGCAATAGGGTTGACTTTGTTCTGGCCCTTGTATTTCGGGGCTGAGCCGTGGATAGGCTCAAACATACTTGTGCCTTTGGGATTGATGTTTCCGCCTGGAGCAAGGCCGAGGCCGCCCTGGATCATGGCTCCGAGATCAGTGATTATATCTCCGAACATGTTCGGGGTCACGACAACATCGAACCATTCAGGATTTTTCACAAACCACATAGTAATGGCATCAACGAAGTTGAAGTCTGTAGTAACATCTGGATGTTTTGCAGAGACCGCATTGAATTCTTCCCTCCAGAAGCCGTAGATATCAGAAAGGACATTTGCTTTGTCCACAGAGGAGACGTGCTTTTTCCTTTTTTCGGCAAGGTCAAAAGCGTACTCAACGACTCTTTTTGTGCCTTCTTTGGAGATCAGGCCTATCTGGTACCCTATTTCTTCGCTGTCGGTCTCTATATCAAGGCCGAATTTTGCGGAGTAAAGTGTCCTTTTTACTTCAAGGAGGTTTTTGCTCTCTCCTTTCTTTGCTCTGCCTCCGATTCCTATGTAGAAGTCCTCGGTGTTTTCCCTGACCACTACAAAGTCGATATCCTTTGAGGTTTTGTCTTTGAGCGGGGTCCAGACACCTTCGAGGAGTTTTATAGGGCGAAGGTTGACGTACTGGTCAAAGTAAAAACGTGCAGTTAATAAGATTCCTTTTTCAAGAATCCCGGGAGCAATCCTCGGGTCTCCGATGGAACCAAGGTAAATGGCAGGGTAGCCTGATAATTCCTTTAAGGTCTCTTCTGAAATCAGCTCTCCTGTCTCAAGGTAATGATCTGCTCCGTGGGGGTATTCAATCCATTCTACATCAAAACCAAATCTTTCGCCTGCTGCATCTATAACTTTTCTGCCTTCGGCGATGATTTCTGGGCCTATCCCGTCACCTGGGAGGACCGGAATCTTATACTGCGTCATGTTTATACTCCTTTCGATTTTTCAGGCAAATTTGCCTTTTTTATTGTGAGATATCAAACGCGAACAGGACTGTTTCTGAACAGATTTCCTGTTTCTCAGCGCTCAGAGACCATTTTCCTGGCATATTCTATAAGTCCTCCAGCATCCACGATCTCACGAACAAAATCAGGAAGCGGAGTTGCCCGATAGGTCTCTCCTTTTGTTTTGTTTTCAATAATTCCCGTTGCAAGGTCTATTTCAAGTTCATCTCCGTCGTCTATCCTGTCAGTATCAGGACATTCCAGGAGAGGAACTCCGATATTTATTGCGTTCCTGAAAAAGATCCTTGCAAAAGACTTTGCGATAACACAGGCTACCTTTGACCCTTTCAGGGCGAGGGGCGCATGTTCGCGCGAGGATCCACAGCCAAAATTGCTTCCGGCAACCACGATATCATTTTCGTGAACTTTCTTTGCAAATTCAGGGCGTACTCCCTCAAATGTGTATTTTGCAAGCTCTTCCGGGGTATTGAAAATAAGGTACCTTCCGGGAATTACCGCATCAGTATCCACGTCATTTCCGAATTTCCAGGCTCTTCCTTTCATAACATCACCACTGGTTTACTGCAACTAAATGCTATTGTTAGAATAATTACAGCCTGTAACTCAGCTGCATTAATAGGGTTGAAGTATCACAGCTAATATTTAAATTATTTTCTGGCAGGCTATAAAAAATGGTTAACAATTCCCCTCATGGTTACTTCCTAACTCTTATTCTTTACATTTCTCGGAGAAATTTAAAAATAAGTTCCTTTGTTCGTAGAATTGTTATTTTTCACTTTTTTTCTGCTGCATTGGGTTCGAGAAGACCTGGTTCTCCCCCTCCGTGCCAGCTTATCCGCGGACGGATGCGTACAAGATGGACAGATTCCGAATGATCATCAACTATCAAAGCAGCTCCTCTTTCGCTCCCCATTTTCTTCAGGTAAGCCTGAATGCTCTCCTGCATATAAAGAGGACGGGAGCTTTCCAGAGCCAGAATGTCGTCACTTGCGGTAAGGCGGTGGCAGATAAGCATGTCACTCTGGGAGACGACATCAGGATGAAGGCTTGCAGGTCTCTGGGTTGCCAGGATCAGAGAAAGGCCAGGCTGCCTGCCCTGTCTGAGACAGCGGTTAATAAGAACTCCGGATGCAAGACTCTCGCCTTTTACGGGCAGAAAAATATGAGCTTCATCTATGAAGAGCCAGACAACCGGAAACTCTTCTTCCCCTGTCTTTTCTCCCATAAGCTTCTTTTCATAGATCCTCCTGGCTTCAAGTCTCTCTTCATAAAGCTTTCCTGCAAGAATCGACACCGTGGCAGCACAGACATTTTCGTTTTCAAGGGTGCTGATGTCAATGATTGTTGTTTTCCCCCCTGATATGAGTTCTGATAAAGGCGTCCCTTCTTTTGAAAAAAGCCCCCAGGAATTCACTGCCCTGAAATAGTTCTCTGCTGCCCCTTTCGAAGCCGGGTCCGAGCGAGTATCCTGCAGGACTTCATTAACAATATCTTCCAGAGAATACGCATATCCTCTTTCTCTCAGGGATTCAATAGTTCTTACAAGCAGAATTCCAAGAGGGGAAACCTCTTCAATTTTAAAAATCCTGCACCACTGGCTCCCTGAAAGTTCCTTGATTGAAATCGAAAACGGCTTTACATCGATATTCCGCTTCCTGTAAGCCTCAACTTTACCGGCTGGCACTAAAATCTCGGTTTCGATTGCTTCTGAATTGAGCCCCCAGTCCTTCAGCTTCTGGGCTTCAAAAGTATTCGGATGGCGCATTGTCCAGAAAATTCCCATAGTGTCGATAACAACGGAAGCAAGCCTTTTCTTAATAACTGGCCTGAGAAGGGAAAGTTCTTCCAGTATGCATCCCATTGTATAAGATTTTCCATATCCCCTTTTTCCGCAGATCAAAATGGCATGAGGTTTCAGGGCATCAAGATAAACAGCAGATCCTCTGGAATGGTCGAGTGCCATGTAATTTCCAATTGAGAGAAGCCCTTCTCCCGGATTTTCCTCGTTTCCAAGTACACGCAAAGTCACGGGAACCTTTCCTCCAAACGCAGACCTGAATTCTTTATTTTCCCCTTTCAACATCCTGATATTATCGTATTGAACACTATTTAAAATATTTTTTTCAGCATGGATTTAATAAAAGTTCTGATTTTGAGTTTTTCAGGTTTTGGCATCATTTTTCTCGCTTGTGAGATGATATCGTGAGATAATATTGGAGATAATATCTAAAAAACTTCAGGCTCATACAGATAGTCATATAGATATTCAATACTGTCAGTAAAGAGTGTTTATCCACAGGAGAGGTAGGACGCAATGAATATACTGGTAATTCTTGGGCATCCAAACAAAGGAAGTTTTAATCATGCGATTGCAAATACTGTTGTAGAAACCCTGTCAAATAACGACCACGAAGTCTTTTTTCATGATCTCTATGACGAAAACTTTGATCCGGTTATCTCAAGTCAGGAAATCGCTAAAGGCGCCTCTTTAGAAAAAGTTATAGGGGAACACTGCACTGAAATCAGTAAGGCAGACGGAATTGTCATAGTTCATCCTAACTGGTGGGGACAACCTCCTGCAATTTTAAAAGGCTGGGTAGATCGAGTAATACGTCCGGGAGTAGCATATGAATTTAAAGAAGGAGATAATGGGGAAGGGATACCGGTAGGGTTATTGAAAGCAGAAACAGTCCTGGTATTCAATACCTCAAATACTCCGAGAGAAAGGGAAATACAGGTATTTGGTGATCCTCTTGAGGTACTCTGGAAAAACTGTATTTTTGATTTTTGCGGAGTAAAAAACTTTTACAGGAGAATGTTTGGAGTTGTGGTTACGAGCAAGCTTGAGGAACGCCAAGCCTGGTTAAAAGAAGTGGGAAAAATAGTAGATACGTATTTTCCTGAGTGAGTGTTTAGTTGCATGAGTAGTGAGCATTTAGTTCCTTTTTAACCAATTTTCTTTAATTTTTCGAGCGTTCTTTTCACCCCAACTCTGGGATTAAGTTTCAATGCAGTTTCAAAATGTTTTATCGCCTCGGCATCATTTCCCTGTAAATGGTAAATTTCACCTAAAACCCTGAGAATTTTCGATTTGGTATCTTTGTCAGAAAATCTTTTCAATCCTTTTGTTAGAGGAGCTACAAGTTCATCATATTCGTGAGGGTCGGTATTTACAGAAAGCTCTTCTTTCAATTCCTTGACAGCTTCAAGAAATTCAATGTCATTTCCGGTACTAATGCAATCATGTCTATATAATTTGGAGTCAATGCAAGTCCCTTCAAAAGTGTAACGGTAAACTCTATTCTTATTATGCGTCAAGTACAGGATTTTCTTTTTAGTGTCAAAGCGATAACTTTTGGGCCAATTAAACTCAGATCCGATTGTTTCAGGCAATCTGTTCCATAATAGTTTTTTATTCTTTAGGTCAAAGAAATATAATTTGCAGCTGTTTGATTTACTGGTACTTTCTAAAGCCTGGCAAACGGCAAAATTTCCGTCGTCTGAAATGCCGGTAGAACCTAAATTTGCCTTGCATTTTTGCTTAATCAGAGTTTCTCCCTGTGAATTAATTATATGGAATACTCCATACATGCCCTTGGGAGTCAAATCGCTGAGAATAAATACTCCTGAGTTTGAGATCATCCCATTGTTAGGATTTCTCATTTTAGCTTGAAGTTTTACTTTCCCGCGTTCTAATAAAATGTATCTTCCGTTTTCATTTTGATTTTTCCACGCCAAAATGAATTTACCGTTTGGTGATTGATGATATTCTCCCGTAAAATCATCAATTGATAGAAAATTACCATTTATCGAATAATTCAATTTGGGAGATTTTCGAGATTGTTTTGCCCTATTTTTAAAAAAATCAAATAAACCCATGCTGTAAACACCAAAAACATGTATTTCCTGATTAGGAACCAGTCATCTTGAATAAATATCGGAATCTTTAGAGTATTAATTATTTTTGAATCTGATCGGTCTTTAGCTATTTTATTTTTCTTCTAGTTCCTTGACCTTCTCAGAGCATTTTATGACTTTATCAAATTATATCTAATCTGATTATATTTAAAACCAATGAGAAGATTAGCATTCTTTTTTTGTTTAAAAAAGTAATTAACTGGTTCTGAAAAACTTATTAAAAAATAGAAAAATTAGAGGATTGAATAGAGATTTAATCACGAAAGGTTGAATAGAAATTCAACCCTGAAAAATATAGTACGAAGCTTTTAAAAACTCAAATACCTTCAAGAATACCTCCCGTTAAGGATATTTCCTGTTAAGGTATTATTTGTTCAATTTATTTACTGCGCATTTTTACTCAGGATATTATCTTGTCCAGCTGGTTTGTCTGGGCAGCTATCTTGATTTCCCTGGCTATCCTTCTTCCAGTAGAGAGGTTTTCCTCTATCAAATCAGCATAAGGGGAACCTGAAATGTAAAGGTTTGTTCCTGCCACGATCCTGGCTGAAATCTCAAATACTTTGATTTCCAGTTCATCCGTAAACACGGTTTCAAGGCAGAAAGCCCCTATCATACCGCCAAAAAGACCCAGAGACTCTTCAACTACCCTTTCTCCAAGAGAAAAGATCAGAGGCAGGAGTGATTCTCTTGCTATCAGAGGCACGTTTCCTGTGACTACATATGTCGGACGGATGCCAGCTTCTATGAGTTCCCTTGGGGAACCAAGCCTGAAGATTTCATCGGCATTGGACTCTACCCTGCGGTCCATGCTCAGGAGTTCAAGACTTCCTTCGCTTAGTGTGTATCCTTCGTTTCGTATAGGAGAGTAGAAGTAATGCAGGTAATAACGGGTTCCTGTGATGAATTCCTGGATTGTAAACTTTTGATCCCTATCCACGAGTTCTTCGAATTCTTCATAGGTTTTTGCAACGAAGAAACCTTTTCCTCCTCTTGCTCCGTCATACTTGACCATTACAGGTCCTTTGATATCACGAGGGTCATCGATTTTTCCAGGCATGTGAATACCTGCGCCAAGCAGCCATTCACGTTCTTTATCTCTGTCCGATTCCCATTCGAGCACATCCCGGTTCCCAAAAGTAGGGACTGCCATATCTGCAAAATTTTCCGTGCCGAGGTAAGCAACAAATGAACCATGAGGAATAATAATAGCATTCTTCTCTTTAAGTTCTTCAACCTTATTCATTATATCTTCATAACTATCAACAACAAGGTACTCATCGGGTTTTGCTTTGGGAAATGCTTCATAGAATTTTGGGGGTTTGCCAACGCATATCCCCAGAGTTCTGAAGCCTTCTTTCCGTGCTCCATCAAAGATTTGAAGGCTTGAATGAGAACAAATTGTTGCAATAGTAATGTTTTCTAAATCATAATTTTTAAGAAGTTCCAGAACCTGCTGTTTTGTTATCATGATTGCTACCAGCGGAAAATTTAGATTAGAATATACAATGTTATATTTAAGGTTAAGGACTGGATTCTATATATAAATATAGTAGCGCATGTATATTTAACCTTAAAAAAATAAAACTTTATACTAAGATATGTGTAAACTAAAGCAAAGAGTAAGAGTAAAAAAGCAGATTATTGATTCAGGAAGTAAGCATGAAAGAGTTTGAAGATCGAGAAGGTTTATCGGAAGCTCAAAAAAGCTTATCAGAAGCTGGCGCCCCTCTTAAGAGGCCTGAAAGTCTCGAGCAGGAAGATAAGGTACTTTTTTTGCCTGTAAACGGGGATTCAAGAAAAATCACCCAGATCCTTTCCAATGAAACATCACTCAAGATTCTTGAACTTCTGGGTAAGAAAGGGATGTCTGCAACCGATATTGCAGCGGAGCTGAATTTACCCCTGACCACTGTCAAGTATAATCTTGATTCTCTGGCTGAATCCGATCTTATTAAGGTCAAACAGATAAAATGGAGTAAAAAAGGCCGTCAGGTAAAAATCTATGAATCAGTAGAAAAGTTAATTGTTCTTGTCCCTTCAAAGAGCTCTTTAGATAAGCTCTCCATCATAAACATACTTCAGAAGTATCTCGGCGTAATAGGGGCAGCCGTCTTTGCAGCTGCAGGAATAGAGTATTTTTCAGCCTATATGCAGGCAAAAATAATCGTTGATGCGACTGCACCATTGAGAATGGGGGTAATGAACAATACTTCAGATATACTTCCTGAGACAACGGTTATGGGAATTAACGAGAGCGACAACATGAGCCCGAAAGTGGCTCTTGACCAGCAGATTCCCGAAAATGAGACTATGATTGTACATTCTGAAATTCTAGAGGCTGGGACAGGAAATGCCTCCTCTACGCTGGAATCCAGTCCGGTTCAGGGTGCTGCTGATACCTATGTTGCCACCTCGAATGTTTCGAATTCAACTCAGATACCTGTAGTTCCTCCAGAAGGGCTCTCTCATGCAGGTGGAATTCATGGAATCTATGATGCTCTTTCCCTTCACCCTGGAGTCTGGTTCCTTTTCGGGTGTATTTTTATAGTATTTCTGATGATTGTAAGAGAAGTCTATTATAAGAAAAAATCTAACTAAACAGAGATTGGTATGAGAGTCGCTTTAAAGCTTGCATATATAGGCACTGAGTTTCACGGCTCCCAGATCCAGCCCAATGTTGTGACCGTGGAAGGAGAACTCTTCAAGGCTCTTCGGAATCTCGGGATCATAGAAAGCCCCAAGTCTGCTAATTATACCTGTGCCGGCAGGACCGATGCGGGGGTTCATGCCCTTGAGCAGGTTGTTGCTTTTGATACTGACAAATCTAACCTGGCAATTCCCAGGATTATAAACTCCGAACTTCCCCCAACTATCTGGACCTGGGCCCACGCGGAGGTACCCCGCGATTTTGACGCTAGAAGAAATGCAGTTTCAAGACACTACCACTATGTCATGACCGGGGAAGGATACGATATCTCCAGAATCCGGGAAGCTTCAAAATTGCTTATCGGGACCCATGATTTCGAAAATCTTTCGAGAACCAATGGAGACAAAAGTACAGTTAGAACCATAGAAAGCATCAACGTCCGCGTAGATGGTGAGCTTACTAAAATCGACGTGGTTGGAGATAGTTTCCTCTGGAATATGGTCAGGAAAATAGTAACCGCACTTTCTATGATAGGAAGAGGGGTACGTGATAAGGACTGGCTGCTCCAGATGCTGAATCCGGATATCTATGAAGAAGGAATCGAACCTGCTCCTGCCTATGGATTAACCCTTTTAAAAGTAAACTATGAAGAGGAAATAGGGTGGATTGAAGATAATTATTCTATCAGGAGAGCAGCTGAGTATAATCAGAAACGTATTCTAAGACACAGAGTTATGGCCGAGGTTCTGGAAGAACTGGCATTTCAGGAGTAAGAAATACCCTATAAGGGTATTTCACTTGCTTTTATTTTGATATTGGTCTTGTATCCTGATATTGTTTTTATATTTTGATAGTGTTTTCACTTCTCATTCCCTTTTCTGAAAAATAGTTATTGTCCTTGTAAGGCTTCTGTGCACTCTCTGCACATAAATCTCAAGAACCTCAAGTCCTGCCTTTTTTCCGTATTCTAATGCGGGTTTGTCCGAAACTACAATTGCAATGCCACCTGGTTTCAGAACACGCTGGATTTCTTCAAGTGCACAGGAGTAAAGTTTCTCCAGGGATTCCGCGAGGATTGCTGCAGACCTGCCGTAGGGTGGGTCAGTGACAACAGCATCTATTGTGGCATCCTTAAGCGGGACCCTGCAGGCGTCCCCCTCCATCAGGGCATAGTCCAGTTCAAAGGCCTCAAGGTTCATGCGGGCGCCAAGAACAAGTTTTTCCTGAGCATCTATTCCTACCACTCTTGCTCCTACAATCCCTGCCTCAATTAGTATCCCGGCTGTTCCGCAGAAGGGATCCAGAAAGAGTTCTCCTGGTTTTATACCTGAGAGGTTTGTAAGCGCCCGTGCAATCCTGGGCATAAGGACTCCAGGATAGAAAAAAGGTTTATTCTGAGGGGTTCTGGTTTCGTATGCGCTTCTGTCGATAGAGGACAGAATAGTTCCCAACACGGCCTTTTCGCTGAGAATCAAACGGAATTCCACATCAGGGTTTTTCAGGTTTGCCCGGAAACCCTTTCTGTAGATGCATCCTCCTATTTTCTGTTCCAGAACCTCTCCCGGAAAATCAACGTGATGCTTAATCCTTTTTGCTCTAACCACAAAACTTTGCCCTTCTTTTATATAGCCTGAGGGCTCAAAGGCCTCTGCAAGTTTCAGGGCTGCATCCTGGGAGTTTTCGGCAATCCCTACAACTTTCAGGATATGGTGGGTCATTGCCAGCCTCTCAGGTATGGAACCTTTAAGGGTTTTTTCCACATCCTCTTCTTTACCTGTAATATCCACTACCAGGCACTGGTCAAATCTTGTATGGGGCTGAAAATTAAGTCCCTCTATTTTGAGACAGGCAAGAACTTCGGCAGCAGGTAGTTCTTCATGTTCTCCTGACAGTTCAAAAGCGTATAACATGGATGATCCGAAATTAAGTAAAAATATTTATTCAATGAAATTCAGTGGAAGTATCTATTCAGTGAGAATCTCTCAATAATTAGTTGATTTCCCTGAAATAATTCTCTGAATATGTCTCTTTAAAAGTGATTCTAAACAGCTTTAAGTACTTTTTCCTTAAAACATCTTTTCCAGGGCTTCTCTTCCAGTCATTCCAGGCTCAATCCCCAGTTTTCTGGCCAGTTCAGTTACTTCGGCAACAGAAGCTTTGAGCATGTCTTCAAGACTCTTAACCCCTTTTACTTTCGCTGCCGTATCGCCAAGTGTCTCTGCGGCGTTTACATTCAGGTAGCCGCACATCAGAAATCCTTTCTCTGCCCTTATAACCAGAAGGGGATATTTCTGCATCTCAAAACGGAGGCCAAGGGCACATCCGTTTTCGAGTTGAATTTGTTCAATGAGCATGTTTTTCTGAATGAGCCTCAAGCCAGATTAACTTTTTGGACTCAGGTGAAACTGTGTAAAAAATTCGTTAGGAAACTTAATGATTCCCGGATATCTACCGGATCTTCATCAGTTCCGGTTTTGTTTTCTTTGTTCATGCTCGTGTTTTCTATGTTCTTTTCTTCTTTTTCCTTCATACTCTGCAGCTGTGCTTTAAAACTCTCGTTTTCCGAAAGCCAGATGGTTATATTTTTTTCAGATGGAAAGCTGCCTTTGAGGACAGTAAGGTTATTTTTAAACTCAATTGTTTTATTGTCCAGACCCTCAGTTTTTGCTGCATCAAAACCTGCAGGCAGGGTTATGGACACATCCGATTTTGGAGTACCCATGAACCAGATTTTCGTACCTGAACTGAGCTCTTTTTTAAAACTGTAACTGACAAGAGCAGAATTAATAATTGATGAGTTTTTTTCAGTTTTTCCCAGAGCTTCTTTAGGGATCCAATAATCGATTTCTTCAACTTTAACATCTTCTGGAGTCCCATTAAGCTTTACATCGGGTTTGTTTTTTATAGATTCTTCCATTTTGTCTCTGAGGAACATCTCTGATTTCAGAATTTCCCACGCATTGACAAAATTATCATGGTTGCCTTTTTGCAGATCCATAAATTCTCTGAAGAAAACGGCTTCATTTTCTGTACTTGTTTCCTGATATCCCCAGGTCATTCCGTTCCTTTCCAGTGTAACATTATTGCTGGGAGAAAAGGCAGCAGAACAGGGTTCTGTGAAAAGGGGCATAAGAAGAATCGCTGATATAAACCAGGTTATAAAAAAATAATGTAACTTCAAGGTTTTCAACTCTTTTCTATAAGGTCTCAACTCTTTTCTGTTTTACTTTTTCAACCTTCTATTTTTAGTTTTCTTCTCTATCCCTGGTTTATTTTGTTGTGACTTCACAGCCGTCCTGAGTTATTATTATCGTGTGTTCTGCCTGGGCTACAAGCCCGCCTGCGATTTCAATAAGCACGGGATAAGCGTGAAGGATTCCGGCCCTTTCCAGCTGTATCAGTGCGAACTCAAGTTTGTCGGAATTTAGCCAGCGTTTTGCAAAAGGCAGCTCTTTATATTCTTCTGCCTGTTTCAGGACATTTCTGACATCAGGCATACGAACAGGCTTTTTCCTTATTATGCTGTATATCTCGGCCCAGTTTCCGTCATGAACAAGCCCTGCTCCGTTTGTTGCAAAAGGCTCTATTGCAAGCACATCTCCTTCCTTTAAAACAGCTCCTCCTTCCACATGCCTGTTAGGAACAGACGGGTTGTCATGAGCCTCATAACAGGAAAGCCCGTGCCCTGTCAGGTTACTAATCGGGTTTAAACCATAACTGCGAATGCTGCTCTCTATCGCAGCCCCTATCTTTCCCGTAGCGATCCCTGGTCTTGCAACGTCAATAGCTGCGTCAAGAGCCTCTTCAGCTGCTTTTAAGATATCGGAGTTTCCAGATAGATCAACAGTTACGGCTGAGTCTGCTATGTATCCGTCCACATGGACTCCAAGGTCCAGCTTCACCATATCTTTTCCGAAAACGTCAGAGTCTCCTGCCTTTGGGGTTGCATGTGCAGCCTCCTCGTTTCTCGAGATATTGCAGGGAAAAGCGGGTCTGCCTCCAAGCTCTATGGTGCGTGTTTCCACAAAATCCGCAACTTTTAGCAGACTGTTTCCAACCCTTACCATTTCCACGGCTTCAGCCCTGACAATCTTCAGAATCCTGCCCGCTTCCCTGTATTTTTCAAGGATCTCCTCTTTATTGCGTACGTTATCGGTCATGTTAACCTCTAATTGATATAATAAGTTCTGCCTTTAACTGGATATTATAATAAATTGTCAAATATTCTTATAATATTCTCAAAGATTCTTATAGTATTATCAAAAATTCTTATAGTTGCGATGCTGCCAATTTTTAGTCTGAACAGTTTAGATCTAAATAAACGAAGCTTTTTAATTTTAGGTTTTATAATACAAATTTCTTTTCCAGCTCCGTAAGGTTCTCACAGCCATTCTCAGTAACCAGTACCATATCCTCGAGTCTGATTCCTCCGGTTTCAGGATAATAAAGGCCTGGTTCGATGGTAATTACATTACCTGCCTCAAGCAGATCTCCGTTTTCTCCGACTGATGGCAGTTCATGTATGTCGAGTCCAACTCCATGTCCTGTGGAGTGGATAAATCCTGCCTTTGAACCGCTCCTGTACGTATCATAACCCTTATTTTCGAGTACGTCACAAACCGTGCTGTGAACTTCTGATGCGGGCACTCCAGGCTTAACCGTTTCAAGCCCTTTTTCCTGGGCTGCAAGTACAGCTTTATACATTTCTTTGAGTTCTTCCGAAGCCTCTCCGTGGAGCACTGTGCGCGTCATATCCGCAAAATAACGTTTTTTCTTGCTTCTCGGGAAAATGTCCAGAATAATCGGAGCATTCACCGTTAGAGGCCCACTCGTAGTTCCATGGGGGTTTGCCGTATCCTTCCCGCATGAAACAATAGTTTCTTCGGCTTCGCATCCAAAATCAAGCAACGTATGGTCAATGATTGAATTTACTTTCTCCCCGGTAAGTACCTGCTCCTCATAATAGAGAACACCATCTTTTTCTTCTGCCCCTTCAATCACTGCTATGGCTGCCTTCATTGCGTTTTCTCCGGCCTTCTGTGCATATTTTATAGCCTCAATCTCCTCATCTCTTTTAATACTCCTCATTTTCCTGAAAGGGCTTTTTAAGGGTACTATGGAAAAGCCTGCTCCTTTGAGGAAATTCGAATAGAATGTAGGAAAATCGTAAGGTACCGAAATTTTCTTGACTCCTTCTCCCTGGAGTAGTTCCGATACACAGGCTGCGTAGGCAATAGACGTGTCTTTTTTTTCCTTGACCTTCTCTCTGTATTTCAAATCCTGAAGCGTCTTTATATTGGAAATCCTGGACTCGATTTCAGCCCTTCCCTTTTCCATATCAGAAATAATAATTATTTCTCCGCCTTTTTCCGTCTGCAGATAAACAAAGTCATCCGAAGCCAGGAAATGGGTTGCATAGTAAATATCGGCATTATGGATATTCCCTGTCATCAGATATGCATCAGTTCCTGCTTCCTGAAGGGTCTTCTTAATGCTTAATTCTGTTCCTGTCATGCAGGGTAATTGAAGCGTATATGGATAAAATTCTTATTGTCAGGTTCTTTCCTGTCTATTGTTTTCAGGCATTCCCGTTTATTCTTATTACTTCTGCTTTTATTTCATGGTCCAAAATAAGAAGTTCTTCAAGCTTCTCAAAATAACGGTTCAAAGAGGCTGTCATCTCGTCCGAAAATCTGAGAAAACATGCATATTTTCTCCTTCCCCTCTCTTTCACCCATATTTTGTTTTCAGTCTTCTCTTCATCTCTTTCTTTCATGTTCCCCAAAATTTCTGAGGCACATCCAAGAATCATTCGAATGCTTGAACTCAGTTCCCTTCTCATTTTTTCTTTTTTAAACTCAAGGTAGTCCTGTGAAAGCCCTACACCTGGTAGCGAGCTTCTGTGAATCCAGTATTCATCGTTATTGAGATTAACTTCAACCACATCAGGAATTTTAATAGTTAATTCCTTCAGGTCTAATTCTAATTCTAGTTCCCTGAGTTTTTCAATCTCGAACTTCGAATTCTCAGGAGAGAATCCACTATCTAGAAAACAGAGACTCATCTCCATTTCTCTTCTAATCCATTCCGAAGTAAATTGTTTGGTAGCTTCAATAAAAATACGGGCTTCAATCTCCATTTTTTCTCTGGTGTCTTTCAATCTCTCTTGCATGAAGTCAATTTTTTCCTTGGGAATACAGGAGTATCAGGAGTATCAGTTTCAATTTCAGGAGTCTTAGCTTCAATTTCCATCTCTTATATCTTTCCACTTCTACCTTCTTTCCAATTTTCTATGTTTCTTTTCTCTTACATAATTTCTTTATTCAATTGTACTTCAGAGTTAAAGCTCTAAGGCTTATAAATATTCTAAATTTCTGAATCTCTTACTCAGTGAAAGCAAAAATGTAAATATTTCAGATGGAAATGAAAACAATGTAGCAGTAAAATGTTGCTCGTATTAAATTTCACATGTATGAACAACTGCAAAAAATAAGAGCTTTAAAACGAGAAAAATAGCAACACTTTAGGGATAAACGTTGGTATTTTAGTGAAATCCTTCAAGTGCTGGTAAATTTAGGAGTTTTTTATCAAAGAAAGATCTGGTTAATCAAGAACTGATTTTTCCAGTTATTATTTTGACTTCCTTACATACCCAAATATTCCTAATACTATTGCAAGTACCCAAACCGGGCTCATGAAAGGAGAGCTTTTTTCTTTTATCCCTGTATTATTTGTCTGATTCTCGGTTTGAGTTATAGGATTTAATAAAGGGGTACTGTTTGATTCTATAGTAGAATTGGATTGCGTTACTGGATCTATAAAATGCCCGGCAATTCCACAAGGACCTTTTCCTACATTCACAGTGGCTGTAACATTATTTGTTGCCGTGTCAATTATAGAGACATTATTGCTGGCATAGTTTGTCACATATGCTTTTTTTCCATCTGGAGTTACTGCGACTCCAACAGGCTTAACTCCCACAGGAATTGTAGCTATAACATTGTTACTTGCTGTATCAATTACAGAAACAGTATTAGAATCTTGGTTAACCACATATGCCTTTGTTCCTGCTGGGTTTACTGCAATTGAATAAGGACAGTCTCCTACATCCACAGTCGCAGTAACATTATTTGTTGCCGTGTCAATTACAGAGACATTATTGCTTAATTCATTCGCTACGTATACTTTTGTTCCATCTGGGTTGACTATAACATCCCACGGGCCTTTTCCTACATTTACACTGGCTATAACATCTTTTGTGGCTATGTCAATTGCAGAGACAGTGTTGTTACGCCCATTCGTAACGTAGATTTTTTTCCCATCTGGGGTTACTGCAGCTCCGCAAGGATCAATTCCAACACTTAACGTTTCTATTACGCTGTTTGTGGCTGTGTCAATTACTGAGGCATTGGTACTATTGTGGATCGTCACATATACCCTTGTTCCTGCCGGATTAACTGCAATTCCCCAAGGGCATACTCCTACATTCACTGTGGTGTTAATTGTATTTGTGGCTGTGTCAATTACTGAGACATTAGTTGTGAGTAAGCCTGAATCCGCTACATATACTTTTGTTTCATCTGATGTGGCTACGATTCCCCAAGGAGAAACTGCAACAGGAATTGTAGCTGTAATAGTGTCCGTTGCTGTATCAATCACAGAGATAGTCTTGCTCTCTTCGTTTGTAATGTATGCAAATGGAGCTGCACCTGCAATACTAGCCAGTATTAAAATTGCAAGTGTTATTATCCCTAAAGATTTTATGACTAAATGCTCTCTATGTGCTTTATTGGACACTGTCACAGATGAGAATGGAATCGAAAAGGCTGCAATCGGTATTGTTAATATAGTTCTACTTTTCATCTTTTATCCCCGATCAGTTTTTTTTCATGCTTGTTTGTTAATAAATTTGGACTTCGGATATTTTTCTAAAATATTCATCAATTTAGACTGATTTTCACTTAAAAGTTACTTCTAAAGATAAATATATAATTAATATTTGAAAAGTGATAAATAAAAAAAGTAAAAAGTATTATTCTGTGTATATCTTTTCAAGATTAAATTTTTAAAGTTCTTATTACAAATTCAACCCTAATTATTGTATTACGCATTTTCCAAAAATATAAAATTATGAAATTTTACTGCGGAAAATGCGTTACATCATTTGGCTGTGCACTTGCTGATGCTACTGTTAATGAAGTTACAAAAAAGACCAGCGTAAAAGCCTACAGGACCTTTATATTTTATTTAACATTTTACTAACTCCTGAGAATTTCGAAAAAAACCTAATTTGTTTAATTTAGAGTTACAATTTGCTGGAATTGGAGTTTTATTGATATTCTCCTTTTATTTTTACTCAATGAATTCAATTAGACTATAAGACACATTTATCTCATTTTCTTATTTATCCAAACTTATACCCGGGCTACCTACTTCCTGGCGCTTCAATAGCCTTCTGATTCGGTAGGTTTGTTAATTTTTTACCCTGAACTATTCTTCAGGAGGATTTGTTATTTAAGTTTTATAGAACAGAATGACGTAGTTAGATTGTAAAAATGAACGCCGTTTCGTAGATGTGCAGGGAGCTTTGAGGGGGGCTCCCTGCAATTCAAAATCTTCTTTTTCTAATTGTTATTTCCTTATAATTTCAAAAAAATTAATATTAGGAGACATGAAATACATGTGCCCTGTGACGTTTTTATACCATGGTTAAAATACGAAGCAGAACTTTGGAAGCAGAACTTTGCGTTAAGGCCTGCCAAAAACTGCAAATAAAGTACTAGCGTCAAGAACAAAAATCATGCCCTTTTCACCTCTTCTTAATTACTCTTTTTCTATGAGGTGGTTTAAGAACATTAGGCATTTAATTTTTTTTGCATTTTATAGTGTCAGAATGTCAACCATTGACTTCATCAAAACTTATACCATGGCTTCTTACTACCGGGTGCTTCTATTGCCTTCTGATTAATTGATGTTTGAATCTGCAGAAAATAATTTTATACGTTGTTTTAAGGTCCTCTTTATCCAGGCTGGCTTTATCGAGTTATTTTTATGGGGGAACAATAGCACCTTTAATCTGGCAAATTAGGCACAATAACCTTTTAAAATTGATCTTTTTGAGGCCCTATTTAATATAGAAGTCCCAAGTGATTGAGCTCTTTCCGGAGGATCCGTAGAGCCTCCTCGCAATCCTCCGTAACTTTTCCACCTGCGATTACCACCTTGCCAGAACTGAAAATGAGCATTACTACCTTGGGAACCTCTATCCTGTAAACAAGCCCGGGAAATACTTCTGGCTCATACTCGACGTTTTCCATGCCAAAGGCCATAACAACAGCGTTCAGGTTTAAATTCGTCTTTAAATCTGCGGAGGCTACAATGTTCTGAATATGAATCTCAGGCTCATGATCTATTTTTTCGCAGCCTATGAACTTGAGTGTATTAATCAGATTTATTATAGCCGTGCGAACGTTCTCGATATTTTTTAATCCTGTGCATACCACTTTTCCGGAAGTGAAAATCAGAAAGCATGCTTTGGGATCCTCAATTCTGTAAACAAGGCCGGGGAACTTCACTTTGTTATATTCTGCACTTTCAAGCCTGGCTTTGATCTTATTCAAATCGAAATCTTCTCCCAGCTTAGTGGATGCTACTATGTTCTGGATATCAATCATGGACTCCATGCAAAACTGTCTTAAATGTTCAATAGATGTAGTTGTCGGTTTAAGACATAAAATGATTAAATAAATTACTAATGTATATGTGACAAACTGTCCAGATCAAATATTATAGCGAATTTCGATAAACCCCAATTTTTAGCTGGTTGTATATAAAATAGTATATAACCATTTTGTTGAAATCAGAGGTTTATTGCAATCTCCTATATATATCACAAAATTATTTTTAAATAAAAAACTTACCACAACTTCAAAAACAGTTTTTCTCTTGTTTCTCTATAATCTTCTGATTCGATAAGTTTGTTAATTTTTTTGCTCTGAATTATTCTTCAGGATGATTTCTTCTTTAAGTTTTATAAAAAAGAAAGACGTAGTTAGATTGCAAGATAAACCTAGATTCGTAGATGTGCAGGGAGCTTTGAGGGGGGCTCCCTGCAATTCAAAATCCTTTTTTTCTAATTGCTATTTCCTCATTTTATCTCTTAAAATTAGTATGGGAAACATGGAATACATGTTTCTGATGATGTTTTTTCTGAACTCGAATGTTCTATGTCTTGGAGAAATATGGTAGTTTTGAGCGATAAACCCAATATGGAGTGCAAAAAGATAATTTTCGTTTTTCTGAATAGCAATGTTTGATACAACATTGCCTTTGATAATTTGATTATTTGCCGTTGAACTATAAAGTTAACATCTTAGTAGGGTCATACCTGAAGCAATGTCTTATGAGAGTGCTTTTACCGATACAAGCCTTAAAATCCTCTTTTTTAGCTTTTGAGAGAATGTCTAATTATACACCGAGGCTTCTGCTTCAAATTATGGACCGCGACTTCTGCCAGGTCAGATCCTCCCCGGAAATTATATTTTGTATTACCTTTTACGAAACCGCTAATGAGTCCTGTCTCCGGAGAATACTCGATAAATGAATTATTCCCCTGGACAATGCCTCTGATTGTGATGTCGTCGGAAGCTGAGGTCATATTATATTTGCCTGTATTCCCGTCAGAAACCGTAAGCAAACGGACCTGTTCTGAGGTATCTACGGTAATCCCATCACTATTCAGAACAGTTGCGTATTTCTGGGTCACGTTGTACGACATGTTAGTTCTCGCCCACTTAGCCCAGTTCTCTGTCAGTGAAGATGCGATTCTACCGTCAGCATAGAGAACATAGGGAATGGTTATATTATGTGTAGTTTGGTTGACATTGCCTAAGATGAGGTTTCCTTTCTGACAGAGCATAACAATCCCGGCTGTCCCGTCCTCTGCAACCGTGTCGATATATCCGGTAAACGGTGTGAATGTTGTTTTCCCATGTGCAGTAATTTTTCCGGTAAACACGTTTCCTTCCTGGCTGTCTATCTTGTAAACACTGTTCTGGGCAGTTGTCCAGGCCCCGGTAAGATCAGGGAGTGCCGTTCTGTCATCGGGAATTGTCTTTCCGTTACGAACTGCGAGATCCGTCTGGACCATGAGAACCCCGCCTGAATTGGCGATCATCTTCGTTGAGAAAACGTCATCAGATTCTATAATCCCGCTTCTGAACAATTTGGTGTTCCCTTCATTTCCATAGCTGAAGAAATGTGTACCGTGTTTATCGTCAATGGCAAAGAATAAAGGAGAGCTGGAATCCTCCACGATCGTAAACAACCTGTCATACTGAGTGACGGTGTAAACTTTTCCTGAGTTGTCTGTGGTAAATCCGCCGGACGCTGAGTCGTAGGTGATACCTGATACGGTTGTAAAAACTCCATTGATGTTATATGGTACTTGCTTTAACCCGGTATCTGTTACCAGGTGTTCAGGATTGACATAGCTCGCGGTGGTTGTTCCTGCAATTAGAAAAAGAATTGCCAGGGACAGACTCAACGCAGTAGATATCTTGTGAATTGCTTTCATTTCTCATTCCTCCTAGTTTTTTTCATCACATTTTACAGGAATTTTGTAATTTTAAATGTTAGCATGTTGTACTATGATGTTTGAACAGGCTTATTTTTCTGGCTTTCTATCACGTTTTCAGGGAAGGAATTGAGTTCTTTTTAGAAAGGATTCTCTAATGGGCTTGTTATTGGATGATATCTGAAGATTAGGATAGGACTTACGCACTTGAGGGTTGAAATCAAGCACATGCAAACTAGTCGGTAGAATTTTGATACAGTTAAGTATTTTTCCGTTTTTGTTTTTCAGTTCAACTGCGTAAGTCCTATAGGAAAAAGAAGACTTTTTTCAATAATATATAATCCAAAAGGAGAATGAAGTTTGAAAACCGGATTTATTTTTTATATCCAAATTTTTTGTCGTATTTTTTATGATTAATTATGTCAAGAACTAATACGATAATTTCAATACCTGAATTTCCTGCAGTAAGTGTATAAAGCATTCTCCAAAAATACGGAAGTTCAACTCTAAACAGGTTTGTGATTCCATATTTAGTCTTATATTCGGCAGGAATTAGTTTTTTGGCAATAGGCTGTCAATAGTGAATATTTTCCTTTAGTAAATCTACTTTCTGAAGAAACGCATTAAGGATAACGTCTTCTTGCTTTGAGTCTGACGCTTTTTACGTGAATCTATGATATGCATCTGCAGCCTCAGGGGTAAGAATTACTCTGACAGATTTCATAGCTCAATTCCATGAGTCACTGCCTTTCTCAAATTTTCATTTCTGCTGTGAATCCAGGTTATTCCTTTAAGTCCAACTGCAATTTTATTCCCTTGTTCAAGATAATCCAAAATAACCATCAAAGTATTGTGATTAACCTGTTTAGGCAGCATCCTTTTTAGTTCTGCAACTGTTATGACACTGTCTTGGCTGTTTTTGAGAGTGTCTTCCACCATAAGAATGGTATTCAGAGTAGGGGAAGGTCTTGTTTTATCAGAACTTATTGCTTCTGCCATTTTATGCCTCCAGAGTATTTGTAATAGATTATGATACATCACATTTTATTATTTGTACATAAGAATTAGTTATTGATTAATATCAAATTGATATTTGTAAATACTTATGTTTTTCGGGTATAGTATCATAAAAATTTTTATTCTGGATTTCTGACAGCGTTTTACTCTAAAACTTTATTGATTTTTTTGTTTAGCCACGTAGTTCTTGCCTACTTGCAGCTATAGCTCCAAATAATAGTGCTATAAAAATCGAATCGCAGAGAGTTGAGAACGTTAAATTTTTAAATTTTAAAAAATATATGATTGAGGCTGCAAATGTTATTACAAATATGACAATTCCTAACTCTACATTCATCTTGTTTCTATATGCTTGACATATAAAATAACTTTTCTATGAAGCGTTTTTTCTAATACTTATAGCAACGTTTTGGGTAAAATGTTGCTATTTTTCTGCTTTTGAGGCTTAATTGTAGTTCGAACTAAAAGAATCAGCAAAAAACATCTCTGCAGAGCAGGGCCACAAAAAAGGGTGTTGTTTTCTCAGAAAATAAGTGGAAACATCCTGGAAAACTAGTGTGTAGGGTTATTACATGCGGTTTCTGCCATTAATTTATTTTAGTTGAATACCCACTAGATTGCTACAGGGTGTGCCAGCGCAACTTTGATTGTTCTAATTTCCTTTAATCGAAATACTCTAAAATTTTCCTTCAAAAATTTCATTTTTCTGGCGATTCTTCCGAAATCTCTTTTTTTCTTATTTCCTCTGTACTTCTTAATTAAGTAATGGATAAATCAATAGCATTAAAAACAATGTTAGATATGTGATTTTAAGCTTGCTATGTTTTCATTATAATAAAAAGTTGCTAAATATTACATCGGCAGAAGGAAACTAAGTTATTCTGGTATGATGTGGAATGATTTTGTTCGCAAACACACACTTTGAACCCTCTATCAAAACTAAGAAAGTTTTGTTTATGCTCTCATCTGTTATTTTTTTAGATCTTGTGTTTCGTGATTTATATAGTATTCAGTCTCATTGAGTACTGTTAAGGAGTCATATTAAGCCTTTAAATGAAAAAAGAAGCATTGTAAATTGTACATTGTACAACCAAAGGTTAAATACTAGAATTGACATTTATACTCTTTGAAAGCTCTCTAAAAAACAGATGAACGGGGAGATAAAAGGCTAAGTACAAAAGAAGAATATGCGTTTACATCTCTCGGTTATAAAATTTATCTGTTAAGTAAACCCCGTAGTTACTTAACAAGTGAGCTAAAAACGTTGTTTTCCAAAAGAAGTGAGTATATGCCCCCGTTGGAATCCTTATTATAGATGTAAAACTGATATTTCAGGGAAGTACCGCAAATACTTCCCTGAATAGTTAGTAAAGCCGGTAATAATATGAAACTGACATTGAAACATAAAAACCTTACCTTCATACTAGAAGAGCCTTCAGAAAGACTGATGATTATTTTCATCGGGCTGATTTTTGGATTACACAGTGTTTTACCTTATGTTTAAAAAATGGTTTTCCTGATTTACTTTTTATCAGGACGTTTTTATTTTTTTATAAACTGCTTGCCTGCAATTTTAGCTATAAGTTCCTTTCTTAACTACTCTTCTACTAATAGCTGTTTTTCCATAGCATATTTTTTTTGCAGGCTCTCTATGTCTCTATATACCAGCTCTGATAATTTTGGATCTTTTTCCCCTTCCATATAACGTTCAAACACAGCTCTAATCCTGGGTTCTGCCAGATGCTTATTACAGTTTATTTCAGCTATTTTTTGGGCTCTTACTTGAGCATTTTCAGGTTGATCTGGAATTGTAAGCAAGACTGCCATAGGTAAATAGAACAAATTTATACGTTCTCCAATATTTTTCAGTTGATCTTCTTTTAGTCTTATTTCCTGCTCAGTTAAATGACGAGAAAGTTCATCACGGGATCTTCATGCAGTTAATATGTTCGTGGCGATTACAAAGAACATTGACATCAAAATGCAATAACTGCTGTTATAAAAGCTAATAAGCTAGCATCAGGATTGCTACTACAACATTCTTTTATCAAAATCACTAAACAGAAAAAGCTTGCTAAGGCGCAAACGATTAATGGAAACCAAGAAATTACAGCCTTTAATTTATTTGCTTTTATATCAAATATTATATTTTCAAGATATCTTTCAAGCAATCCAGACACACAAAAACACATCCGTTCTCAAACAGTCTTATAATTTATCTTATTTAGTTTTTCATTTTAATATATTCGTTATAAAAATATTCAGTTATTTTTTTCTTCTATTAAAAGCAGTTCTGCACTTATCGGAGCATGTTTCCTTTTTTGTCGATTAGTTGTCTCAAACTCTTGCTCTACAGTTCTTGCAGATCTTCTTAATTATCTCCTTCTCATTATCTCCCTGCTGAAGCTCTCCTGGGTGCACTGGCTTGCACATCTCTGTACTCATGGACTTTTTAGGCTCTTCAGATCCCTGCTCTAATCGCCTATACTCATGCTCTTGAAGTAGGGTGCGAATATTCCTAGGGTTCCAGCTTTACTTTTCAGATCTTCTATTCTCTAGTAACAGTTTAAGCCTTTCCTACGGCACATTTCACAACTCAGGGTAACTTCTTGAGGTTGCTTTTTACAAAAAAGTAATTAAAAAGTAGAAATAATTAAAACATGATTAAAAGATCATTAAAAAAGATATTTTCTTCAAAAAAGAGTTGTAAAAAAGATTTTTTGCTCGATTGGAAACAATCGAGCTTTATTAGTCTATAACGCCCGAACCGGGATTCGAACCCGAGTCGGAGCCTCGACAGGGCTCCATGATAGGCCTCTACACTATTCGGACACTTTAGCTCTTTTGCTACTGTTTTTTGCCCGCGTTGCGAGCAAACCTTAAATGCCTTTTTAATATATAAATGTTCCCGTTGAACTTTTTCGATCTGGGTAATTTCAGGTCCCGCCTCCCAGACTCGAACCGGGGACATCGCGGTGCCTGCGCAGAAATGTACGGGTAATTTTTCCCGCACGAGCCGAACTACAGCCGCGCACTCTACCACTGAGTTAAGGCGGGACAACGCCTATTGATCCAATGCTGCACGAAGCCACACTGCTTCAGTGCACCATCTCCATATATGGTGATGATATTTATGTTTTTCGCTGGAAGTGAGAATGAGGGTATTACTTATAAATATTTTTCATAAATCTAGTAATTTTTTGAAAAGAGTTCTTCAACTATTTTCTTTTGACTCTTTATATATCTCTAAGAATGTATCTCTGGAAACATATCGTTATCTGGAAACGCATCACTAAGGTCAATAACGTCCAAATCGGGATTCGAATCCGAGTTAGAACTCTAGAGGGATCCATGATAGGCCTCTACACTATCTGTCTATGAACAATTCCTGGTTAGAAATAATAATATTAAAAACAGTGATAAAAAAGGGTATGAAAAGAACCCTGAGGTTCCTCTCGATTATTTTTTATTTAGAAAGTATTCAGCTCCCCTCTGATTACCATTTCCGTGATCTTTGTCACGTTGGAAAGCCAATCGTCAATGACAGCTTCGGTTTCGGCTTTGACATTTGACAGTTTGTAGCCTTCTTTAGGAATAACCTGGGCACTTGCCACCAGGGGCTGGTCAATAGGCTTTCCTATCTGTGAGAGCAGCCTGACATAGACGTCCTGAACCTCGGGAACTGCTTTTACAATATCCCTGGCCATCTGGGTCGAGAGGAGGTTGTAGATCTTTCCGATATGATTAATCGGATTCTTCCCACTGGTCGCCTCCATACTCATAGGCCTGTTTGGTGTGATTAACCCATTGCAGCGGTTTCCGCGTCCTACAGAGCCGTCATCTCCCATTTCGGCCGAGGTTCCGGTAACTGTAAGGAAAACACATTGCGCTTTAAGATTGTCAGCAGTGTTAATGAAAACATTTACATTCCGTTCTGTGTAGCGAGTTGAGAGCTCTTCTACATAGGTTTTCATCTCCTGAGTCATGTTGATATAACTGTCTATATCGTCAACATATTTCCCTATCATGCCACTGCATATGGTAAGGGTTATGTCGTCTCCGTCCCTGAGTCCCATTACCTTCATATCTTCTCCTATTGCAGGCATGCGGGATTTCATGTCTGTAAGGAGTTGCCTCTCTGTGTTGTAAACAAGATTCTCAAGTTCGGAAAATGGAGCATGCCCTACCCCAAAAGAAGTATCGTTTGCAACCGGTACTCTGTCTCTTTGGAAAACATCCCTCAGGTCTGAAGATCCTGTCCCGAGTTTGCAGTCCATGATCACATCCCTTTCAAGGTCAATGTTTACGAGTGTATTCTTCAGGTACCTGCGGGCAGCCTGGAGGGCTACAGACTCAGTGGCAAGCTCGACGCCTTCAAACTCTTTTGTGGCTCTACCCACCAGAAGGATATATACAGGCTGCAGGACTTCTCCTCCCCCAAATTTGGGGCTGGACCTGCCGGCTACGATCTGGGTTTCATCAGTGTTGTGGTGAAGTACAGCTCCACACTTGCTTATATATTCCCTGCATAGAGCGCGACTTACGGCTTCGGCCAGTCCGTCCGATATACTATCAGGATGCCCTATCCCTTTGCGTTCTACAAGCTCTATTTGTTGTTTTTCAATCGGTGTTTGCAAGAGCTCTTCCACTTTGATATTTCGGGCCATTTGGATCCTCTTTTTTCAAAATCATTAAAATTTATCAGTAGCTATGGTTTTTTCGGTTTATTATTTTTCGGTCAGTTTCATCATTAATCTACTTCTCATAGCGTTTGACCTTATTAATTCACCTGTTGCTATAACATTAATAATATTAATATTCATATCTTGGAAGTCTTTCCTTATTAAATTACTAAAGATATATAATTTTCCATCATCTTCTATTACCATTAGTAATTTACAATCTGAAAAAAATATTTTGTTCTTTTAGCTAGTAACGCTTTGAATATATCTTTTTTTTAGAATTTGTCATTCTTTGAGTTTTTCTTTTCCATAACTTCTTTTTTGAAAGAAAATTTTCATGTATATCTTACCGTGAAGTCTATATTACACAAGAGTATTCAGAGTAAACGTTTTATGTGGATAAACCTACCCGGGAAGGTTCCCGGCAGATTATTTATTAGAGGACGGAACAGATGATTCGCATTGCAATACCCAATAAAGGGCGCCTTTACGAACCCACAATCTCTATTTTCAAAGATGCAGGGCTTCCCGTTAGCGGCGGGGCCGAAAGTCGGAAACTTTTTGCAAAAACCATAGATCCAGATATCCATTTTCTTTTTGCCAGAGCCGCTGACATCCCTGAGTATGTACAGGACGGAGCTGCAGACGTTGGCGTTACAGGCATGGACCTGATTACGGAAAGAGGTGCAAGTGTTGAAGCCCTTTTGGACCTGAAATTTGGGAAGGCAAGCCTTGTTCTGGCTGTCCCTGAAGATTCTGATTTCCAGAAAGCTCAGGATCTGGAAGGCAAAAAAGTTGCAACCGAGTTTCCAGAAATCGCTTCCCAGTATTTTAGAAAACTTGAAGTTAATGTTGAGATCATAAAGGTCAGTGGAGCCTGTGAGATGACGCCGCACGTTGGAATTGCCGACGCAATTGTAGATATCTCCAGCTCAGGGACAACTCTGATGATCAATCATCTCAAACCCATTGACACGGTTTTCTCTTCATCCGTCTATTTGATTGCCAATAAAGAAAGTCTCAGGACAAAGGACAAAATCCTTGATATCAAAACCGCAATTGAAAGTGTTCTTAATGCAAAAAAACGGCGTTACCTTATGATGAATGTTCCAGAAAAATCCCTTCAGGCAGTAAAAGATGTCCTTCCAGGGATGGCAGGTCCAACAGTAATGAAGGTTGAGTCAAGCAAATTATCTGGAGAGTCAATCCTTGCCGTTCATGCTGTTGTGGATGCAGACCTGATCTTTACTATCGTAAACAAGCTGAAGAATGTCGGTGCAAGGGATATTCTTGTTGTCCCGATCGAAAGGATAATGCCCTGAAAAATAAAGCGTGGAAAATAAGGTCTGGAAAATCAATTTATAATAATAAGTTGAAAGTGTTTCTTAAATAGCATTCCGGAGATGTGGCTTTCGATGGTTTTTGAAGTAATCCCTGCTGTGGATATGAGAGGTGGAAAATGTGTTCAGCTTGTGCAGGGAGTGCCTGGCAGCGAGATTGTATCCCTTGACGATCCTCTTGCAGTAGCCCTTGATTGGGTCGAGAAAGGAGCAAAAACCCTGCACCTTGTAGACCTGGACGGGGCTATTGAAGGAGAACGCAAAAATGCTCCCCTAATTGAGAAAATAGTCAATGCATGCAGAAAAAAAGGAGTGCATATACAGGTTGGAGGAGGTATCCGGAGCTTTGAAGATGCAGCTTCTCTTCTTGAGCTTGGGGTTTCCAGAGTGATCCTCGGGACCGCTGCCCTTCAGGATCCCGAACTTGTAAAAAGGCTTGCCAGTACCTTTGGAAGCTCACATGTAAATGTTGCTCTGGATGCAAAGAACGGGAAAATTTCTATCAAAGGCTGGACTGAAGAGTGTTCTCAAACTCCTGTGGAAATGGGAAAAAAGTTTGAAGATCTGGGTGCAGGCAGTTTACTTTTCACGAATATAGATACCGAAGGGCTCATGCAGGGAGTAAATCCCGTCCCTACAAAAGAACTCGTTGAATCAGTAAGTATCCCTGTAATCGCATCCGGTGGTGTAAGTTCTTTGAAAGATCTGAAAGTCCTGAAAGAAACCGGAGCATCAGGAGTTGTGGTAGGCAGTGCTCTTTATACAGGCAGGTTTACCCTTGAAGATGCTATTGAAGTTGTCCACAGCGACTGACTGTAGACTCGTTTTCATCTTCAGATGAAGTCATTATCTCATTTATTAGCTCATTTCCTTTATCTTCCACAATAGACATTGACCTTTTCGAAGGCAGCTAAATACAAAGCGTTTAATAAATTTAAAGAGAATGGATGCTGTATGAGAACAGGCAAAATATCCCGCGAGACAAGAGAAACCGACATCGAGCTTGAACTGAACCTTGACGGTACAGGAGCTGCAGATGTCAGCACAGGGATCGGATTTTTTGATCATATGCTTACCTCTTTTGCGAGGCATGCAGAGTTTGACCTTAAGATTCGTGCCGAAGGAGACCTTTACGTAGACGAGCATCATCTGGTAGAAGATACAGGGATAGTTCTCGGAAAGGCACTTACAGAAGCACTTGGGAATATGGCAGGAATTGCCCGCTTCGGGGAAGCCAGGATTCCAATGGACGAAGCTCTCGCAGATGTTGCCCTGGATATTGGCGGGCGCAGTTATCTTGTCCTGAAGGCCGATTTTGCTTCTATTCACGTGGGACAGTTCAGCACCCAGCTTGTTAAGCATTTCTTCGAAACTCTGGCTTCAAATGCAAAAATTACTCTCCATGCAAGCGTCTACGGGGATAATGACCATCACAAAATCGAAGCTCTCTTCAAAGCTTTTGCCTATGCCATGAAAAGGGCTGTAAAAATTGAAGGTAAAGATATAAAAAGCACGAAAGGTACTTTATGAACTTTTCACGTTATTAATTTTTAATTCTTTTTCGTTTTTACTCTCCATTCGTTAGCGAATACGAGCATTGAGTCATGCCTGAGCTGTCCAACAAGGCAAATGTTTGTCTTTTTTGCAGCTTCAACACCCGAATCAAAGGGCATAGCTTTGGTAGCGACAAGCGGTATTCCCGCTCTTGCGGCTTTGGTTACCATATAAGCAGGCTGCCTGCCTGTGGAAAGCAAATAATATTTTGAAATATCGAGCCCCTGAAGGAAAGCCGCTCCAACTGCCTTATCCATTGCATTATGCCTACCTACATCGACGATCTGGACTACTGGTTCTCCTTTTCTGTCTATAAGGGCAGCAAGATGGGTCCCTCTGGTAAGCCTGTATGTATCCGATTCAAGATGATCTATGCCTGCAAAGAGAGCTTCTGGCTCAAAAATATTGTCTGAATCTACGAACACCTGTTCATTCGATTTTCTTCTTTGGAAGGGCTGATCTTCCTTTTCGGTCTGGACGTGAATCTTGTTGTCTTCTTCCTCAATTTGTGTAATTTCACTGAATTTGACCGCTCCTTCTGTAATTAGATGTCCAACTGCAAGCTCTTTCAGTTCAAGTGGAGATGCAAACAGAGTGGTAAAGGCTTTCCTATTCAAAAAAAGTTTAACAGGGCATTCCCTTGCAAGTAATACTTCAATTTCTTCGGCTCTGCCATCGGAATGTAATCTTCTGGCAGGGTAAGCAGTAGTATATCTTTCAGGCATTTTTATTCCTGTACTTTGACGTGTTCATTAGAATTATTATTTGGGATTTGCTGATTATGTGTGAATTGTATCTTGCTTAGTTGAGTTAATCCCTGAAGTTTCAGTTCCAATCTGTTGAATTTCCAATCGATTTCTAAACTAATACAGAAGGGGAAAAAACCCTTGGAAGGGGTTGCTGCTGAAATTTTCAGCAGGAGTATGGGTTATGCTGGTGGAAGAACTATAAACTGGCCAAAAGCAATAGGATTTTCTCCTACATTCACTGTGGTAACACTATTATTGTCTGTTGTGTCAATTACAGAGACAGTGTTGTCTCCGGAGTTTGCCACATATACTTTTGTCCCTTCCTTGTTGATTGCAACTCCCGTAGGACTGCTTCCTACATTCACTGTACTTATAACAGCATTAGTTGAGGTATCAATTACAGAGATAGTGTTGCTGTCGTAGTTAGTCACATATACTTTTGTTCCGTCAGAGGTGACTGCAACTCCCTCAGGATAGTATCCTACATTTACAGTCTCTGTAACAGTGTTTGTAGCTGTGTCAATTACAGATACAGTATTGCTGCCAGCGTTTGTCACATATACCTTTGTTCCATCCGGGGTGACTGCAACTCCAAAAGGGAAACTTCCTACAGATACCGTGGTTGTGACAGTATTTGTAGCCGTGTCAATTACAGAGACCGTTTTACCGGGATTGTTAATTCTGCCCGAATTCGTCACATATAACTTTGTCCCATCAGGGGTAGTTGCAAGTCCTGTAGGATTGCTTCCTACTTTCACCCTTGTTTGAACAGTGTTATTCGCTGTGTAAATTATATATACATCGTTGCTACCCCCCTGGTGCGCCACATATACTTTTGTTCCCGCCGAATTTACTGCAACTCCCCAGGGGCTATTTCCTACATTCACGGTCGCTGTAACAGTGTTATTTATTGTATCAATTATAGAGACAGTTCCGATAGCTCCTTGATTCGCCAAATATACCCTTGTTCCGTCAGGGGAGACTGCAATTCCGGAAGGATTATTCCCTACATCAACAGTCACTATAACAGTTTTATTTGCTGTGTCAATTACTGAGACAGTATTGCTGTTGTAATTCGTAATGTATGCGTAGGCTCTCAGGACATTGATTGTACTAAACGTCGAGTCTGTTCCATAAGAATTTGTAACTGTCTGAGTTATGGTAAATGTTCCAGATTTTGTGTATGTGTGCTTCGGGGCTTTTTCTGTTGATACAGGAGTTCCATCGCCAAAATCGTAGATGTACTTGGTTGCGTACTGTGATTTATCGGTAATCTGTATCTCTACAGGAGCGCAGCCTCTTTGAGGATTAAAACCGAATCCAGCAACAGGTAGTTTCTTAACAATTCCACTATCAATGACACGACTGGTATCTTTGAAATTACTCCCTGCTCCCAGTTCTGCTTGTATCACTGATTTACTTATATAGAATCTCTCAAGACTCTTGTCGCCGGCAGGAAATTCAAAGTATACCGAGTATAGGCCGTTATCTGAGGTATTATTCTTAAAAAGCTTATAGTCCTCATGATCAAGGCCTGCATCTTCTGTGACTTCATTAAAGTAAGAGTACCAGGCATCCGGATATTTCGTGATAATTGTGAAGTTGAATGAATTAATGCCTCCGGAGTCGGTACTATCATAAACAGGGGTGTTATTAAGTCCGGTAAATCTCAAGGAAGCAGATGTATCCGAAGAAATAGAGTCACTATCTCCTGATATGTTGATTAGTTGGGCCGAAAAAGTATAGTTACTTTCGTTATTTTGGTTCTTTGCTATATTGAACGAAGGAAATTGTTTCATCAATGACCTGTTACTCTGGGAAAGAATCACGGCCCCGTTTTCGTACCTGAGGGTCTGGTCCATATATTGATTGTTATTTGAGTGATAGTTAATACCTCCACATTCCAGAATTTGATTTCCCAGGACTTGAGCTGAACCTGTAGATGTTCGAGTATTTATGGTTATGTTGCAGGGCTCCGTATTTACTGAAAGCGTTCCGCTTGATTTTGAAGGCTCAAAAACAGGGATTTCTCCTCCTCCAAGACTAAATGGAACGGTTACGGAAAAGCCATAAGCTGAAGAGTATGGGTCTGAAGTGAGAAGAGTAATCAAATCTACAGTTGATTTAAGTTCCGCCATGTTGCTCTCTACTTCTTTCATATGCGATTCTTCAGCATCAGTTTTCCATTCGGGAACATGCTCAATCCTTATTACTGCAAATACACTAAATATAATACACAAGAGCAATACTGCCGCAATTACCGTGGCTCCTGCAGATTCCGAACTGAATAGGCTCTTTCTCGCCTTTTCCCTGATTCTGTTCTCTCTGGTTTTCATGGCGGAACATCATATTATTTGTTTACAGGTAGATGTAATTTGAAAGTTTAGCTTAAACTGATTCCAAGTTCTGCATTAACTGCGGTATTGCCAACATAAAGCCTTTTGAGATTAATGGTGCTGTTTTCCGCAGGAAATGAAAAGGTGAGAAAGTTTTCGTTTTCGCCAGGTTCAAGAATATAATCTTCTTCTCTCAGCCCTGCCTTTCTCATCATTTCTTTAAAATAAGCTTCCCAGGCATCTGGATAGTCAGTCTCTATTTTCAAAGTGAAGTTATTCACATTTCCATCGTACACTGAACTAAAAAAGTAATTTTTCAGACGAATTGTGCAGTCCGAGTTTGATGAAAGCGTATTCCCGGTTCCCTGAATTTCCACGGCGTTAATTAAAAACGTGTAATTTCCTGAAGAATCTTCAAAAACGCGAATTGAAGGGAAAAGCTTCATAATTGCCTGTTCTTCCTGTGCGAAGATCAGGGCTCCATTTTCATATCTGAACGCCTGATCTACATAGTATTTATTGTTAGATCGATAAGAAATTGTGCCACAGCTGATTGTTGTTTCATTTCCGTTTGCAGGGGTTACAGTCATAATGCACTGATCTGTATTTACTGAAACAGTTCCACTGGATTTCGAGTAATCTATCAAAGGAACCTTCGGGCTTCCGGGATGAAAGGATATTGTTGTATTAACGTTTGAAATAGGGGATTTAGGGTCTTGTACGGGAATTGACATAAGGATTAATGTAGTCTGGTCTAATTTTGATTTGATCTCTGTCATGTCATTCCATGCGTCTGTCATATGGGATTTTTCAGTTTCGCTTTTCCATTCCGGCACATACCCCAGGTGAATTACGGAATAAATGGAAAATACTATCCCAAAAAGCAAAATAAATGATATAGCACTCGATGAAGCTGATTCCGATTGAATAACATAGTTAAGGAGGAGTCCGGGCACGTTACTTTTCATCTTGCTTATCTTCCCCATACCCTCTTCCTTTCCCTTTTCCACGAGTTTATATTTTCTATGAGTTTATATTCCAGTCCGCAAATTCACAGAAAATTTATTTGGCTATTTTTTAGAGCGTAACTCTTTGAATTACCTGTTGAGACGGTGTATGTACAAAGTACATTGTTGGATTATCGGTTTTCAAATTAATCCCTCTGTATGTTGGATTAATTTCAATATAATCTCCAAGCATCAGAACATCGTTTGTAGCACTGTAGTTAAATTCCGACCTGTTGGAAGACAGATCAAATCCTTCCTGTTTTTCTCCTTTGCTAAGAATGATCTTCACGTCTTTCAGATCTATAGCTTCTCCGCCTTGATGAAATATGTATAAAATATTATTATTCCTATCTATTTTTTCTTGAAAATCAACACGTGGAGTATGAGGGGAATTTGCAATCCCCTTATCTGAGAATACAGTAATGGCTATTGAGGAGAAGGCTAAAACAACTATAGATATCATGAGAACCTGCCCCATCATTTCTGAGACTCCCTGGCAGTCTCCACTAAGTGCCCTGTTTTTTTTTTCCTCCACTTTAATGCCACCGTCTTAATTTATTTGTCTGGCTTCCTAAATTGTTACTAATTGAATATGAATTTAACTGTCTAATAAAAATAATTGAAATTCTTTCTATTACCATTGTGTATGAAGAAAATAATCTTGTATCTTTTATAAATTATTTAATTCTGTTACCGGCAAAAATATATATACAAATGATGAATATGATTGCTTGCAGTTACAAAAATTAAAGATTGTTACTCTATATATGTGTTAGATGTATCAGGCAGGTTCCCTGTCTGTGTACCTTTAGCCCGGAGGGAGAAAAATATGAATTTTAAGAAAATGTTTAATAATAGTGATGCAGTGTCCCCGGTTATCGGTGTCATCTTGATGGTTGCAATAACTGTCATTCTTGCCGCTGCGATCGGTTCATCCGTCTTCGGCCAGGGACCTGAAAAATCTGCGCCGCAAGCAAATATTGAGATCACACCAGTAAGTGCTTATAATGGTACTACTTCTACAGGGGCAAGTGTAAAATTTGAACACCTTGGTGGAGATTCTATTAATTTTGGAAGCAATGAGACTGCAAAAGTTATGATCTCCATTGGTGGAGATGACTCTACTGCTATTGATGCTACAAGTCTTGGTAAAATGGATGCAGGATCTGCAAAGACTCTAGATCTTCCTAATACTTTCACCACTATTATAAGTGGTACTAGCGTTAACTTTAAAGTTATCGATGTTGAGACCAATCAGCTTATTCTTGACAAAGACGTCAGGTTCTAAATATAGATTTAAGCACCTTCTTTAGGTGCCTCTTATTCTTTCTTAAATAATTGCGTTAATGTATTCTTTTTCTGTTTATTGTTCTTTTAGATTCTATAACCTGCGTTTGGTTTATCAGTTTGTTAATGTTATCATTGTTTTTCGCAGATGAAACTATCATTATTTAGCTTTTGAGAATCATCTCTGACTGTCAAGTTTTGATATTGTATGAGATTAGCAAATTAATTTGAAGAGTATTCTATGTAAATATATTATTTGCACCTTCAGGTATTCCCAAGCTTCCTCTATATGAATTAGTAAAAATAGTTTCATGTATCTGATTAGTACGTATCATTTTCTTCATTTTGTAAGTACTTTTGGAAGTACAAATTTGTCTATGCAGGTAACTAACGGACCCTGTTCTCTTGTAAAAGATCAAACAAACATTGTAAAGAGCACATAGGTCATTATCATCATACTGACGCTGTATTTCAGACCCATATACACTGAAC
This sequence comes from uncultured Methanosarcinaceae archaeon, assembly GCA_963847185.1. GTDB lineage: Archaea > Halobacteriota > Methanosarcinia > Methanosarcinales > Methanosarcinaceae > Methanosarcina. The sequence continues at coordinate 265,973 of CAWJYV010000007.1, forward strand.
CCTGTCCCATCTTCCCGGCAACGAGTCCGGAAGTGAAAGCCTGAATGAGAGCTGAGTGATACATTAGCATTGTGTATTCCTGTATATTGAAGGCTCCGTTCCCGATTCCTGCAGATGCTATTCCTTTAGAAGAACTGGTAAATGATGTGGTTTCAGGGAAGAAATAAATAGCCAGAATATAGACTATGAAAAGGAAAACAAAAAAAGCCACATAGATGGTGACAACATAGACCACCATGTCTGAAGAACGCTCTTTTTTCATTTCTTCTTCGGTTTTAACCTGTTCAGCAATAATGGAAAGCACACTTTTAAGGTCGCTTGTAGATTCGTTTGCTTTTATGAGTATGTGAAGAACCCGACTTGAAGTTGCTGTTCTTATATTGTTTTCAAGTTTCGTGAGGGCTCTTGAAGTTGAAGTTCCCCAGGAGAGGTCTTCTTTTAGTTTTTTAAGTTCATTGGTAAGGATGCCCATTTTGGAATCTGCCATTATTTTTAAAGAATTTGTAAGCAGAATTCCGGATTGATTCATGCTGTAAAGGTTCTTTAAAAAATCAGGCATTCTTTCGTCAATTTTTCGCATTCTCCAGGCTCTGATTTCATAAAAAATGATAAAGGGGATAAGGACAATTATCATAAACATTACGAAATAATCATCTATTTCGCTGATGAACTGGACGCTGCTGTCACTTATATGGGCAAAATTCAAAACCAGATGGAAATTGAGATTAGGATTTTCTACAATATTTTTTGGAATATTGATGAGATAATATAGTCCCAAAGGAATTCCAAAGACAAAAGTATACCTTGGTTCTTCCCTGATAGTTTTGTATGGATTTAACACCATATCTTTGATATTATTAAGCCGTCTGTTTAGAATGAATTTTTTATTTCTTCTAATTTCCTCTTCTTCTCTAAGCCCGGAATTGATTTCAGGAATATCGGAAAAAGCTGTGTATAAGCCTGAAACGTCAGCTTTCCTGGGCTTCATCGAGAGTTCTCCTATGGTATCCAGAAGAACCAGGAATAAAAGAGTTGCAAGAGGTATAATTATATAAATAAGCAGATAAAGGATCTGAGCAGATGCCGGTCTGAGCAACTGCAGTACAACTAGGGTTGTCATTATGAAAAGAGGGCCGGCAACAAGTACTGTCACGTAGACTTCGGCAAGAACGTCGAGTCTTTTTAATAAGTTTTTGTTTGCCAGTTCTGCCATGCTTTGATATTGTTCTGATTTATTTTTTATGTACTCCACTATTGCTTTGCTGCTTGAAACAAGAATTAGTCCGTCAATGAAGTCCTTAAAAAGCTCAGAAGGAGTGCGTTCCTTGGCAGACTTGAGAGCACTAATAAAATCTTTTCCCAGGTAGTCCATATCCCTTACAATATAGGATATTTCCTCCGAGCTTGTGCCGAATATGTGAGTATACGTACTCAGGGACCTAAACACATCATAAATCGACATGCCTCCTTTGGTCAAAGCATACATGTAGGTTACTGATGAAAGCATGGATTTATCTATACAGGCGTGTCTGATGTCTGCCTGAAAATTAGGAAAAATACTCATCAGGCCAAAAACGGTCAGAAAACTAAGAACGAAAAATAAAAGGGAAATAGAAAATCCAAGTAAATACAGGTGCTCTTCTACAAAACCGGCATTTGTAGAGTTTATAAAAAGGCTATGACGGGAAATAGGATCCCCAAAGGTTTTCAATCCCAGCCATGCGCCGAAAATTCCTCCTACAATGCCTGTAATTGTAGAATACATACAGGCAGAGGCAAGGTACTGGTCTATTGACATGGGAATGCGGGAATGGCGTATTTTTACCTTTAAATTCTGGAACTTCTCCCTCTTTTCATAAAAAAAAGTCCCGAAGATTCTGTACGCCAGTTCATCCACCGCATTATAAGTCATATTCCCTCTCAAGCAGTCATATCCTGTATCATACCCTGTAAGGTGTCACTCTTTATAGAATCCATAATCATCTCGGGATAACTCTGATAGGTCTGGACTACAAGGGATACCTGGATATAGCTTCTCATACTCTTTTCAAACATGTAGGTCAGGATTTTCCTTCTATTTCCTATTTCTTTTCTCATTTGACCTGCATCCCATCCTTTTACATGCATGATTTCCTGCATGATGTGGGAATCCCCTACTTTGATGAAAGAGTCCCCTGAAGGTTCCCAGTTGAAAAGTTCATTTATTCCAAGGTCTCCTGTTTCAGGATCGACATTGAGGACTTCAACAAAGCTTCGGCTTCGCCTTACCCTTTTATCATTTATATACACCTGTTCCTGGATACAAAGTACATCCAGAGACTGCAGCATTAATTGAGGCACATTAATGGGCTCATGTGTAAGCCTATTTATAACGGTCTGCACGTCTCCGGCATGCATGGTTGAGCTTGTCGCGTGCCCTGTTGACATTGCCTGAAAAAGAGTAAGGGCTTCATTACCTCTTACTTCCCCCACAATAATGAAATCCGGGCGCTGCCTGAGAGCAGCTCTCAAAAGATCATACATGGAAACCTCACCCGTCGAGTCGGAGGCAAAACTCTCTCTTGCAATCCCTGAAACCCAATTGTTATGGTAGAGCAAAAGTTCTCTTGTGTCTTCAATAGAGACTATTTTGGCTGTGGAAGGCATGAATAAAGATGTAGCGTTGAGCATAGATGTTTTCCCTGAAGCTGTCCCACCTGCAAAAAGAATATTATAACCATTTTCGATGACTAACCAGAGATATACGAGCATTTCCAGGTCACATGTCTTAAAACCAAGGAGATCTATGGGCGTTATAGGGTCCTTCCTGAATTTGCGGATGGTAAAAGAGCTGCCTCTCGGAGTGATATCTCTCCCTAAAATAGCCTGAAGCCGTGAACCATCCTCAATTGTTGCATCTACTATTGGTTGGCTGACGGATATGTGTTTATTATTTAATTGACACATTTTGATTACAAACGAATCAAGTTCCTCTTCTTTAAAGGAAATATTACTTTCAATATTGAGATATTTTGTATGATACACGTAAACAGGAATTTCTACTCCGTCACATGAAATATCTTCTATATAAGGGTCATAAAGAAGGGGGTTAATTTTATCGTAACCTAATAGGTTTCTTCTAAGGTAATATATAATTTTATGAGTCGAGGATGCTGAAATTTCGGCCTTGTATCGGTCAAGAAGGAAAATGGTCTTATCTATTAGAAGAGTGTTTTTTTCGAGTTTCGAAGTTGTGGGGTTTAGAACCAGAATGTCCTGAAGGTCTTCATAAACTCTTTCTATCAACTCTTTTTCATACTTTGTGAGTGCAGGTTCAACAAGTTTGTAGTATTTTGTCCTTCTATCTTCCAGAACTGCTGCAAAAGTGTAAGGTTCTTGAAGCCAGTACCTTTCGATCTCTTGTAACCCTTCAGGTACTATAAACTCTATGAGTGGCGCATCTTTTTCCTGGTCATAAGCCGGTAGAGTCCGCAGAGGTTTGTCAAAGTAATTTCTAGCTTTTTTTACAATTTCTGAAATGGAGCTATTGTCCCCCTTTTTTCCTAATAACTCCAAGATAAAGTTTTTTTTAGCTAGTGTTTCTTTTACTTCATCCATACGCTCGCCTTCAGGTTTCTCCTTAGTCATATAAGAATTATACATTATAAAAACTTTGTACCAAAAAGCCCAGTAAATAAATAAATTATAATAGCAGTTATAATAATAAATATGCTTTATCTAGCTTTCTATGGATTTAAATTGGCTTTTCCAATGAAATCTGTTGCATTTTATTCATTCGCTAATTGTAAAATATTTTATTTATAACTACATTAATTATGTAAATCAGTCTTGGTTCACATATCTCGGTTCAAATCGGGAAGCTTCAAATTATTAATGAAAAATTTCATTTGAGTTAAGGCAGCACATTCTCCCTAACTTGTTCTCTCCTTTTTTGATGTTAAAAAAGACTACTAAATTTTATTTTATTTTGATTCCTGAAGGGGTGATTTCAAAGAAAACTTTTTCTTCGGGAAGGTTTACAGCTCTCATTTTTATCACTGAAAGATACCTTATAAATTTTCCATTTTTATGATCTTCTTCAAATTTCAGCTCTATTTTCCCGAAGACGAGATAATCTGCAAAACCTTGATGCTGTTTATGGGCACGGTCATCCATGAGGATGAGAGAGGTGCATCCATGTTTTGCCAGAATACTGTATATCACATCAAACTTGCTAAGAGCCTCGTTACCCACACAACTCTGTGTCCTTGTTAAAGCTCCAAGGCTGTCCAGTACTATTACATCTACATTCTTTGAAAGATCTTTCACACGACCAATGCAATCTTTTTCAGCGATCTCAAGCCCTTTCCCAAGACGGGAAGAAAGAAGAGTTTCCTGAATCCGGCTCTGAAATATATTTTCTATTGAAAGAAGGTTGGACTCAATAAAAGGTTCAAGATCCATTCCTATAGATTTTGACTGAAGGAGAAAATCTTCCAAAAGAGTCCTTGTAAGGATCAACAGCCCACTTTTCCCTGAGGAGCAGTTTTTGTACAGAAAATGTATCCCCATTATTGTCTTTCCTGAACCAGTTGGCCCTGTAATAAGAACACCTTTTCCTTTAGGATAACCACCGCCTAGAAGTGAGTCAACGTACTCTATCCCACTCGTTACTCGTTCCATATTTATCCTCAAGAAATTTTTGGTCTTTTTGAAACCTGAGCTTTTTATTTACATGTTATATATTTTCATGTATTTATAACAAGCACAAAAAAATAGGAAAGTATGGTTAAAATTGATGGATTGAGTATATCAAAAATTATAATATCTAATTATAGTATAAATTTGTAATAATAAATTATAATAAGAAGATAATATCTTAACTTATTCACAGTTTTTTAGACATTTTAGAGTTTTTTAGGGACTTTCAGGGTTTTAGGCTTTTTTCAGGAAACAAGCGCTTTGAGTCCCGCAACTGCGTTCACCAGTATCTCCACTTCTTCTTCTGTATTATATAGTGCAAAAGAAGCCCTTGCAGTACTTTCAACTTTCAGGAAACGGGTAATCGGGATTGCACAGTGATGACCGCTTCGGATACATATTTTTTTTGTCTGGTCAAGGATCAGGGCAACGTCATGGGCATGCAACCCTTTTACATTGAAGGGTACAATTCCTGTTCTGTCCTCAGGTCCGTAAACTTCCACATGCTCAAGTTCAGAGAGCCTTTTTGCAGCCTCCTTTGAGAGTCTTATTTCGTGCCTTTCAATTTCTGAAACCCCTATTTTCTCCAAATATTTTACTGCTTTCCCCAACCCTATTACACCTGGAATATTTGGGGTGCCTGCTTCAAAACAGGCTGGAGAAGGTTCCAGCACGTAGGTAAGCCCAGAGACATCCGAAACAGTCCCTCCTCCTAATGAGGCACTTTCAAGCGTTTCGGGTTCCTTAATATACAATACTCCAGTACCCTGCGGCCCAAGCAGGCCTTTGTGTCCCGCAGTTGCAAAAAAATCACAATTGAGGTCCTTGATGTCTACTGGCATATGTCCGGCAGATTGAGCTCCATCAATCAAGACTTTTATGCCATTTCTGTGGGCAAGTTTTGTTATGCTTTTTACGTCCTGAACAGATCCGAAAACATTAGAAATGTGAGTTACGGCAACCAGTTTTGTCTCTTCAGTGAAAGCATTTTCTATCAGGGAAGTATCAATTCTGCCCTCGCTGTCCGGACTTACAACCGTAACATTTACCCCCTTCTTCTGCAAGCGCAGCCAGGGCAGGAGATTTGAATGGTGTTCGAGCAGAGTTGTAACAATGTGGTCTCCTGCTTCCCAGGGATAACTATTTGCAATAAGGTTGATTCCTTCAGTCGTATTTTTTGTAAAAACGGTCTTTGAAGGCTCTGCGTTTAGAAAACGAGCAACAGTTTCCCTTGCGTCTTCATAGCGGTTAGTGGTCTCCCGGGCCAGACGATGTGCTCCTCTCCCGTGATTGCCGGCATACCTGTAAAAATATTCTACCATGGCTTCAACTGCAGGTACAGGAGTCTGAGTAGTCGCTGTGCTGTCAAGGTACACAACTTCTTTTAAAACGGGAAAATCCTCACGGACCGCATATACATTGTACATACTTCTTTTTTAAGAACGAGAAATAAAAAAAGGTTTTGCAGGTTATTTTTATTTGCCCTGCATTCCGCCTATCATATAGCGGTAAAGGTCTAATTCTTCTGAGTCCAAGCTGTCAGTACAGCCTTTTTCAACGGTGTGATACCGGTTTTTGTCGCATTTATATTCATATTCGTTTCTTTTTCTGTATTCATGATGTAGTTCGCTCATGATTTTCCTCCTGTCTCTTCAACATTTGCGCTCACTTGCGGGTTTGAATCTCAGCCCTTCTGGATGTTCTGGACATTCTCCTGCATTCAGATTAAATTTCCAGTTTTTTCTAACACAGGTCGCTGAGTAAAGGTTAGAGTTTCTTATTTTTTTAGGATTTCTAACGTGAAATCCAAAAACTCTTAATCCTTCAGGATATGAATTCCTGCTTTCAGGTTAGCGTTTCCGATCTTTTGGATGGGAGCCCTAAAATACAGGTTCGAATTCTAAGTCCTTTGGGTTACAAACCCCACAAACAGCGCGACAAGCGTTGTTCTTACCCACAACAATGTATTAATTGTCCATTGTATTATATATTTGTTCCGGAAAATTTTTTTGAATTTACATAACTCTGGATATATTCTATTCTCTCTCTTTTTTCACTGATTATCTCAGGCTTGCCAAAATATTCAGTTATACGGAATGGAAAGACGTTCCATTAACAATAGAAACCCATGTGATATGGGTTTTAGAGGTTTTCTTCTCTGTTGTTTTTTTCATCTTCCGGGTCTCCTTTCTTAATTTGTAATTCTATAACTCTAATTTTGTAGTTCTTCCTTTCAATAGGAAATCGGTAACCTATTACCTACTTTCAAGTATATATAATTTTCTGCAATATGTGTTATCAGGAAAAGTTCCAAAGACAACTAAAACTAACTGTAAAACTAACCGCAAAAAAATTGTTCAATTCTGCCAGTTAGTATTCTACAAGAATTTTTAACGTTTTCTGAACAAAACGGCATTAATAGAAATTACGTACTTGAAATAAAAAATTAAGCAATAGGTTTCCTGATTACATATTCTTATGAGATTGAAGTAATCATCTCAGTTTAAATCGCGCAAATCTATCTATCAAATCTCTTGGCAAGCTCCCTGGAGCAAGCCACAGGTTTTGATCTCAGGAAGCCAAGCTCAAATTTTATCTTTTAACTTCCAGATTTGTCATAAGCCCCGACAAATTAGCCGGAATTGCTCCTATTGCAGTGCAGGTCTCAAGGGAAAGCCCTTTACAGGTAATGTCCAGATGGTATTTCCCTCGCTCGAAGAGCTCCTTGGGAAGCCCTTTGTGTCCAAGTCCTACAAGGAAGAGAAATGAACGTTTGCGGAGGGCTTCTTCAGCAATTTCTACAGGCATAACCTGCCTTTTTGGGTCAGGTTTTGAAGTGGTAATTACTATTTCTCCAAAATGGGACGGAAACCCTTTCTTCGGGAGGTCTGATACAGACAGGTGGTTTTTTTCGTATAGAATTTTAAGATAACTTCCCGATTCCCCTATAGTGGTTTTTTCCATAACAAAAGCCACCAGTTCTTCTGCAGTCATTTTGAAAGGAAAATCATACAGGGCAAGATGGAATCCGAAAGCATGGCAGATTGGGGCAGCTCTGGCAATGGCACGGTAGTGCGCATCGAGAACCTTGATCTTATCGTAGGTGTTTACTATCCCAAGGGTAAGCATAAACTGCTTCATTATCTTTTTCTTAAAATAATGTTTCGTCAATTTTTAAGAGTCTGTTTAAAGCTCAGGTCACGTTCATGTTTTACAGTCAGATTTTTAATTTCACAGACTTATCCAGATATCTTGCGGAAAACTTAATTCTCTATTGTCGCGCCAATCCTCAACGATTCAACAATTCCGAATAATTGTAACCGTTTTTATACAATATTTTGCTGTTGACGAGACACTGGTCACAAACTCAATATTTATGAGAATGCCTCATCGCATGTTGCGTGCACTTATCAATATGTTCACAATTTTTACAATCGTCCCAGAGCGATAATTTTTCCGAGCTCTCAATTGCAGTAAAACCCAGTTTTTCAAAAAAGCCAGGTGAAGTAGTCCTGACATACAGGTCGCATGCCGGGTCTTCAATTGTTGTAAGAAGATATTTTATAAGCCTGGTTCCTATCTCCTTTCCCCGATAATTCGGGTGAACTGCAATGGAATGAATTTCCAGAAATTTTTTCCCATGGAATTCGCATTTTATAAGGGCGGCACAGCCCACCATTTTTCCATCTATTTCAGCCAGCACGAAGTCTTCTGGTCGAAGCTCTTCCATGTCAAGAAAGTAAGTAGATAAGAGCTTCTGAATTCCCAGAAGATCTGATTTTTTGGCTCTTCGGATAAAAATTTCTGTCATGGCTTTTAGTAATTAGCTTCTTTCAGCTCATCAGATTTTCTTCTGGAGATGAGGTTCATCCATGCTCCCACTCCTAAAACCTTCCAGGTCCAGGGTTATATAATCAAAACCCAGAAGTTTGAGGTGTCTGGAAATTTTTTCTCTTTTCCTGAAAGCATCTTCGATCTCTTCCTGAATCATTTCTATTCTGGCCAGGTTCTCATGCATCCGAATTCTGAATTGAGTAAACCCAAGAGAAAAAAGATAATCTTCGGCTTTTTCGATTTTCTGGAGAGCTTCGGAAGTTATGGGTTGTCCATAGGGAATACGTGTGGCAAGGCAGGCTGCAGATGGCCTGTTGGCCGCTGAGAGGGAGAGGTTAGAAGCAATCTCTCTAATTTCCTCTTTTGTTATATTCAATTCCGCAAAAGGAGAAAAAACCTTTTCGCCAGCTTCCTTTATTGCTCTGTATCCCGGACGGTTTTCTCCTCTTATTTCAGAGGCGTTTGTACCTTCAAGCACTGAATTATATCCATTTTTCTCAGCGAAATCTATCAGGATTTCAAGCAGGGCTTTTTTACAGAAATAGCATCTATTTATTGTATTTGCAGCAAAATAAGGAAGGCTCATCTGGGAGAAGGGGATAGCTTTATGTTGAATTCCGATTTCACAGGCTGTTTTAGCTGCTGTTTCAAGCTGCTGCCTGGGAAAAAGTGGAGAATCTATTGTTACAGCAATTGCTTTTTCTCCCAGTACTTCAAAGGCAAGGGCTGCCAGGGTTGCACTGTCTACTCCTCCTGAAAATGCAACGACTACACTTTCTCTGGCTTTTATAGCCTCTTTTATCATCCCTATCTTTTCAATGGCCATTAATTATGAATTTTCAGCTAATAAGATATATGTATTTGCCAGCCATATAGTCAGACGTTTCACACAAGTTAAAAAATGAGAGAATTCGCACTTAATTCTCTTGAGTTATATGATTTCCAATTTAATTTCCTAAATGTTAATTCTTGTTTAAATCTTCTGAATAAGATAATTTTTACTTACTTACAAAGATGGAGACTTTATATGGCATTATTCGGAACTAACGGTGTACGCGGTATTGCTAACGAATACATAAACCCGGAACTGGCAGTCAATTTAGCCAGAAGCCTTGGTACATACATGGGTTCAAAAGGCACTGTTGCTATCGGCTGTGATACCCGGATTTCGGGCCAGATGCTGAAATCTGCTGCAATTGCCGGGGCTCTTTCAACAGGCTTGAATGTAATTGACGTAGGGCCTGTTCCCACTCCTTCCATTCAGTATTATGTGCGTGATTTTGCAGATGCAGGAATTGTTATTACTGCATCCCACAACCCAAGAGAATACAATGGAATAAAATTAATTGCAGGAGATGGCTCGGAGTTCCCGAGGGACGGAGAAAAAGAAATAGAGAATATCTACTATTCCGGAAAATATTCCATTGTTTCCTGGGAAAAAACCGGCAGTTTCAGAATAGATCCCGGAGTTAATGAATACTACATCAGGAACATTATCAATTCTGTGGATGCTGAAACAATACGCAGCCGTAAATTCAAAGTAGTTGTCGATACCGGCTGCGGAGCAGGTTCCCTCACTCTTCCTTTTCTATTAAGAGAACTGGGCTGTCAGGTGTTGACTTTAGGAGCTCAGCCTGACGGAACTTTCCCCTGGCGAAATCCTGAACCCACTCCTGATGCCCTTACTGAACTCTCCGAACTTGTAAAAAAGACAGGTGCAGACTTTGGAGCAGCTCACGATGGAGATGCAGACAGAATTGTCTTTATGGATGAAAACGGGAAATTCGTTAACGAAGAAGTTTTACTTGCCATGATGACAAAATATATGCTTGAACGTGAAAAAGGCCCTATAGTAACTCCTGTTAGCTCTTCTCAGCGCATGGCCGATGTCGCAAAGGATGCAGGAGCCGAACTTCACTGGACAGCTGTAGGTTCTATCAATGTTGCTCGTAAAATGATGGAAGTAAATGCAGTTTTCGGAGGCGAAGGCAATGGAGGCCTTATTTTCCCCAAACACCAATACTGCAGGGACGGAGCAATGGCCTGTGCCAAAATCCTTGAAATCCTTGCTGGTGGTAAAAGACTTTCTGAGCTTGCTGCCAGTGTACCTGAGTATTTTAATGCAAAAACCAAGGTTCCTTCTATTAATACAGAGGCAACCATGGAGAGAGTGAAATTTGAAGCTTCAGGCCTTGGGCTCAAGATGGATACAATTGACGGAATTAAAATCTGGTACGAAGACGGCTGGGTGCTTATCCGCCCCTCGGGCACAGAACCGATTTTCCGAATCTTTGCTGAAGCAAAAAAACAGGAGAGAGCAGAAAAACTTATGCAGGAAGGCCTGAATATGGTAATCAGAGCAGAAAAGCTCTCAACTCTTTGATATTTTTGTGCAGGAAATCGAGCTTTGATTCAAAGAGTCTTAATTTACAGACTCTTGAAAAAGCCTTGATTGCCCTGCCACACTCATAGAAATACAGAATACTGATTTTCTTACAAGCAGGTTGGAACATGAAACCCTAAAATTTCTGAAATTTTTCGAGGCTTTAGTTTCTTTATGACCTTAACCTTTTTCATATTTTTAATTTTTGATTTTTGATTTTCTCTCAGAATTTCCATGTTTTTCCCAGTAACCTGTGAGTTTACCGTTAAGGGCAAGTTTGCCAAGCTCGCTCCTTACTCTGTCACTCACTTTTGCAGGAGTTACAGATGAATAAGGAGTTCCCGGAAGGGGGGCCATGTAGTGAGCCCTGACAGTCCCTCCTTTCCTGCAGATCCAGCGGACTAAGTCAAGGCTTTTTTCCTGATCTTCCTCAGTTTCTGTCGGAAGGCCGAAAATAAAGTCAACTGCAGGGATAATTTCATGCTCAATACAGCACTCTACAGCTGAAACGCTGTCTTCTACAGTATGCCCTCTCCGGATTTCTTTGAGGATGCGGTCACTTCCGGACTGAGCTCCAAGGCTAAGGCTGTCGTTTGCGCAATATTTTTTCACCAGTTCAACTGACTCCGTGGTTACAAACTCGGGGCGCACCTCTGAAGGAAAAGTCCCAAAAAAGATTTTTTTATCAGGTATTTCGTGAAGAGCAGAAAGCAACTTTTCTACTTTGTCAAACCTGGGGTGAATTCCGTCACTCCCGTAGGCAAAGGCATTTGAGGCTATAAACCTGAGATCGTCATAGTACCTTGCACTTTTCATAATGGAGTCAATGCTTCTGTGCCTGAGTTCTCTTCCAAAAAGCCTGGGAGTCTGGCAATACCTGCAACCCCAGGGGCATCCCCTGCTGATTTCAATAGGAGCGCGAAGCTTTTGAGGGTCAAAACAGGGGTAAGCATTGAGGTCTACATAGGGCCTTTTTGGAGTTATGATAATCTTGCCGTTTCCCGCATCCCTGTATGCAATGCCTCTTACCTTTCGCGGATCTCCTCCTTCCTGGAGCACCTTTACAAGTTCTGGCAGGGTTTCTTCCCCTTCTCCCAGCACAACATAATCAAAATACTCAAGTGTCTCCTCCGGATTTCCAGACGGGTGCGGGCCTCCAGCAATAAAAATAGAGTCCGTACCTGCATTTTCCACTTCCTTGAAAATCTTTGCTGCCTGGTGCGTTGTAAAACTGTAGATCATGATCCCTTTTAGAGGCCTGTCTGAAAATCCTGCTTCAGGTAGTAAAGGGGAAAGGACTGCAAAGCTGTAGGAGTTTTTTTTGCTATAGCGGAAATGGATATCCATTATTTTTCTCCATTAAGCCTGTGTTCTCTTCAAGTTATAGGTTTGAAAGGGATTAGAGTAAAGCAGAGGAGGCCAAGAATAAACATAAAGATCCCTAGAAGGATGCGTTTTCTATCCAGCTCTACATCCTGAAGGGGAGACGGATGTCCTACTGCTGCAAAAGCCCAGAGGAAAAGAGCCCAAAAAATCCATATGAATCCATCTTCCCTCAGCCAGTAGATTACATAAATTCCTATCAGGAATAAAATACGCGGCATTAAATATGAAATGCTCTCTGCCTTTTTACCAAGCATGGCCCTGAGCACATGCCCACCGTCAAGCTGTCCTGCAGGAAGGAGATTGAGAAGGGTTACAAACATTCCCACCCAGCCTGCAAATGCCACAGGGTGGAGATTATCTCCTGTGAAACCGACAAGGTTCTGAATTAATACAAATAAGGGGGGCAGACCCAGAGTAAACATTACAGTATTTGACAGAGGGGTAACTGCTGGTGCTTCAAGGTTAAGCCCTACAACAGTAACTGCAATCGATACCAGAAGCCCTACAAGAGGACCGGCAATTCCTACATCAAAGAGAGCTGTCCGGCTTGGGATGGGTCCTTTGTAACGGATTACTGCTCCCATGGTGCCGATAAATGTAGGAAACGGGATAAAGTAGGGAAGAGATGTCTTCATTCCGTGGTACCTGGCAGCAACATAATGAGCCATCTCATGAGAACCAAGAACTGACATTATTGCAAGAGTGAAAGATAAACCCTTAAACGATTGCAGAGGCTCATTTACAATATCCACTCCAAACATAAGGGCTCCACAGACCATTGTTGAAAAAAAAGTAGCTATTAAAAGGATTAAATTTACCCAGGTTCTTTCCTTTGCCTTCTTTTCAGGAGCAACCAGCAGAACGTATTCTCCAAGTTCGTGTTTGAGGTTACTTCCTAACCCAAATTGCTGGAGAGGTCCCCAGAGTTCTCCAGTGACATTATCTGCGTCTATTTTTGGTGTCCCATAGAAATAAAGGGCTTCTCCGGAACTCTGGATCTCATACACGTCAAAAACCCTGACTATGAAAGGATATAAGCGTGAAATTGTCTCTTCTACATTGAATTTTTCATAGCCTTTCGTATGATTTTTTATTTCATGGTTCATTTTGGGGCTCACGTCTTTAAGGTTTAAGATTTCCTTTTTCTTTCCCTATATTTTCCATTTAAAGGTTCATTTATTTATCGGCTTTAATTATTATTTTTCTATTCTGTTTATTATTTTTCGGCCCATTGGGTATTTTTCTCTTATTCTAACGTCTTATTTTTCAACCTTATCGGCTTTCTTTTTTATAAGTTCAACATATCCTTCGCTTCCATTTACAAGAACAAAGTCTCCATCCTTCAAAATTTCGTAAGGATTCCTTTCAAGCATGTCAACGAGTGGGATTTCGGAAATAATGGCTCCAACTGCTACTATGGGTTCAGTTTCCAGATTTATGATTGCCGCAGGTGCAACTCCGTTTTTTTTCAGCTGGTACATTACATACGAACCAACTGTAGACCCTTTCCCATGGGGAAAAATCAGGACTTTTCCTTTAATTGACATCCCAGAAAGAGAATGCTTTTCTTCAATTACGATTCCTGTTTTTGGGTCTACACTGCCAAGGAATGAAATAGGATCCCTGGAGATCAAGACTTCCCCTTCTACACTCCCTCTGGAGATTGTCCTGCCTTTGAGCTTAATAGGAATCACCTGCCCTTTTTTCTGTTCTGCCAATCGCTTCCTTTACACAGGCTTCCATATTTCCATATACAGCTTCAGCCCCGCACATTCCAGGCACATAAGCAAAGGCTTTTCCTGAGTTTACCATAACACAGGAGTATCTGTTTGTAGCTGGAGATACAACCATACAGGTATCACAGACAACTCTGGCCCCGCTTTTTTCAATAACCTTAACATATTCCTTACAGCGGTTTGCAAGCTCCCGTGAGGTAAAAATCCAGAATTCTTTTGAAACTTTTTTTCCCTTAAGGAGTTCAGCTGCCATCTTTAGTTCGGCTGCAGAGCAATGAGGGCATCCGATCGTAATCAAGTCAGGTTCTTTACAGGCTTTCTTCCGGCTCTCATAAACTTCATCAATTTGATCCCTTTCAATTGTAATCTTCTCTGCCGGCTCCTCAAAATCCAGCCTGCAAGCTTCAGGTGTTACTCTATTTACATGGTAAAGGGCAACTGCTCCTGAAGCTGCCATTGCAGCTCCGAGAGCTTTCAATTCATCTGCCTCTGGAGTATCCTTCAAATGAAAAATAGGAACTTTGCTCCCTACAAGTTTACCAGCTATATATCCAAGTGCACCATAATCCGATTTTTGCAACGAGCTTTCAACATTAATTGAAATTTCAGGCACACGGTTTTCATCCAGATGGAACCCATAATTTGCAGTTTTCCCCAGAAGCGCCGCAGAAAGGGCTGAAGGTCCGCCTTCTCTGTTTGTCCTGGCTCCTATTACGGAATTTGCATAGGACACAGCTGAAGATTCGCTCCATGCCAGATGGTCTCCGTAACTCACGTTAAAACCTTCAAGGGTATATGGTGTGCATGTACATTCACAGCTGATCCCAAGCTTTTCATATGCCTGAATTATTGCTTTTTGCTTTTCTGCAAAATCAGGCGGAATCCTGAGCTTTTCCCAGTCTTCAAGGTCCATTCCAGCAGGATTCAGGATTGCAGGAACCTTAACCTTTCCCTCCAGGTCAGAAATCCATTCAAGGCCTGCATCGCCTATAGTTTTGTAAGAAACACCTGCTATCTGAGCGCTTTTGATAGGAACAAGCCTATCTGCACCGTAGATATCTCCAAGAGCTACAAGGATCTCAATAGCCTGCCTTAGAGTCTCTCCTGCTTCTCCATTCAGGATCTGCTCTTCTTCTTTTGTGAGGTACATGGAAATTCACTCTATAACTGCCAGCTATAACCGCTATTGTCTAAACGAATTTTTATGCCTTAATCTTCAGGCCTTTTAAAGGGTTTTTAATCTTGAAGAGGCTCTAGCAAGCTTCTTCTACTTATTCTTCCGGAATTACAGCTCTTTCGAAATTTTCTTTCTCTACAAGGATTTTTGTGGCGTCAATTCCTACTTTTGTGGTTGTCCCGTCAGGAGCTCCTCTTGGGTCTAAGGAGCTGCCGCGAACATTGGAGATTATAAGAATATCCATATCTCCTTTTACCCTTGTAGCAATTGCAAATTCAACATCATTAGGGTCAAAGATATTTATATCGTCGTCCACAACCACTACATGCTTGAGGCTTGTATGGGCCGCAAAGGCTGCCATTATAGCATTTTTCCCGTCTCCTTCCGTCTGCTTCTCAATCTGGACAACTGCATGGAGATAACAGCATCCTCCTTCTGTCAGCACTACATTTTTTACTGTAGTTACTTCCCCGACAGCCCTGTAGATTCTGGGTTCGTAGGGTATACCCATCATCAGGAGATGTTCTGGCCCGGCTGGCAGGATTCCGTGATAGATCGGGTCTTTTCTATGGATAATCCGGGTGATGCGGATCACAGGCTCCTTTCTTACTAAATCGTATGTTCCCGTAATGTCTACGAAAGGTCCTTCGTCAACCTTTTCTACGGGGTCAACGTAACCTTCAAGCACAATTTCAGCATGAGGAACCTTTACTCCATTTACACATTCAAAAACTTCTACAGGGGCTCCACGAAGGGCAGCCGCATATTCAAGTTCTTTTCCTACGGGAACCCTTGTCGAAGTTGCGTAAATTATTGTTGGATCGCAGCCAAGAACGATTGCTACAGGCAAAGGTTCGCCCTTTTCGGCGGCTTTTTTATGCAGGAGATAGGTATGTCTTGGAGGGACCAGACGGGCTGCCAGTTTATCTTTTCCTGCAAGCATAAGGCGATGAATTGAAGCATTCATTACGCCTCCATATTCTGAAAACACAATTCCTGCAGTTATATACGGTGCTCCGTCTTTTTCAAAATGAGTAAGTATAGGAAGTTTTGTCAAATCAACTTCTTCTTCCACAACTTCCAGGGTAGGGGAATCCGATACAAGACTCACTATGCCCTTAGGAGAAACTTCCGAAAGCCTTTTTATAATATCTTCTTTAGGAACTCCTAACATAGATGCCAGTTCATCTCTGGATCCAAGGAGATTCATAATCACCTTTGAGCCTGAGATATCATGAAAAAGAACCGGAGCTTTTGTCTTTTTCGCAATTCTTGAAGCTTCGAATCGAGGGGAAACAGGTTGTGTGATTTCGACCAGTTTTCCATTTTCTTTTAACTGGTTTATAAAGGTTCTAAAACTCATGGGTATCTGGATATCAAAAAGCTGTTAGATGATAAAAAGATTATCTGATTAGCTAGTGAATAACTTTATATTTCACTGATATATTACAAGCAAATAGAATAAGTGAAACAGGGTTTCTGTATCTGTGTTTTTGTAACCCTGTTTTGTCTTAAAGTCCAATTTTATCAAAAACCTCTTTAGATCCTGATTTCCAGTCCATTTTTATATTTTTTTCTTGCTGAATTTCAGGGACGGCAAAGTCCAATGAATTGTCTCTGATAAACATAATTAAGTTAAATGAAATTTTTTGACGGACTGTTCAGTAACTCTATTTCTTAATTCGTTCATGGGTCTTCTAATAAATAATTTTTCTATTGAATTTTTTCCAAAATAAAAGTCTCATCTAAATGTCCAAAATAGTATATTTACTTTTCTTAAGGATTCTTTAATTCTCTTTCACTTCTAAATCTCAATATCTATTTGACTGATTTGCGTAAAAACATACATGTGTCTAAATATATCCTTATATCGTGTAATCAAGGCAGCCTTTTCTGTATTTTTATTATATATTTTTGCTTATATTTAATACAGACTTATACAATTTACTCCTGAAGATAGGTAAGTAGTTATAGTTCTTTTTAATTTACCTAATTATATGGGTCATATAGTTATTAGGACATTTTTATAGTTTTAATTTTAACTGACCTGATAATATATAATCTTAAAAACAAAAACACTACTTTGTATTTTTATTTTTAAATATGTTGTTCAATTGTATCTATGTAGTGGAAACTTTCAAAAATTAATTGAATCAAGAAAAACGGGGACAGGAGTGTAGTATAGGAAGTGGAATATAAATGGAAGTTACGAACAAAAAAATTGAATTTACAATAATGGCAATAACAACGGGGCTAATTATTGTATTATTGGCAAGTCCAGTAATGGCAGTCTCATCAGGGACTTACACTTTAAATGCTGATTTCGATAAAGGTACTTTTGTTGGAGTTGAACACGACACAGTAGCCGATCAATTACAATTATCTGAGAAAGCTGTTACTCTTCCTTTTATCTGGGTTCCCAACTCAAATGAAGGGACAGTTTCTAAATATGATACTGTAACAGGAAAAGAATTGGCAAGGTATCGCACTGGACCAGATTCAAATGGAGACCCTTCAAGGACAACTGTTGATCTTGATGGAAGTGTATGGTTTGGTAACAGAAACACTGGCACGGTAGTGAAGATCGTGCTTCCTGAAAGTGGGAAGTGGGTAGACAAAAACGGAAATGGAAATCGTGATACTTCTCAAGATACAAATGATAATGGAATTATTGAAAGTAATGAAGTTCTTCCATGGGGTCAGGACGAATGCGTCGTGCATGAAGTAGCAGTGGGAAATACATGGAGAGGTCCCAGAGGTATAGCAATTGATTCCGATAATAATCTTTGGGCAGGAACTTATTCCGATTCCTCAAATAAATTCTATCATATAAATGGAGAAAGTGGAGCTATCATTGATACAATCAATATTGAATATGGGTCATACGGTGCTCTAGTTGATGAAAATGGAAATATTTGGTCATCAACTTTAAGCACCTGTGTGCTTAAAATTAATCCGTCAACAAGTACCGTTCAAAAAATAGACCTCCCAGCTTCCTCATATGGTATTGGAATTGACAAAAATGGTCACGTGTTTGTTGCCGGATGGGGAAGTGACATAGTAACAAAAATTGACACAAACACAGACACTATCATAACAACTGCTTCTCAAGGAGATACATACTGTCGGGGAGTAGCAGTTACAAACGATGGAGATGTATGGATAGTCAATTCCCAAAACGGAGCCGTAAAGCGCCTTGACAACGACTTGAACAGTAAAGCAACAATTAGTGTAGGTTCTGACGGATTTGGATCTCAGCCTACAGGTGTAGCAGTAGATGCTGAGGGAAAGGTATGGGCATGTAATTATAATGATGGTTACTTGAACAGAATAGATCCTTCAACGAACTCGGTTGACCTTTCAGTGCAAACTCTCGGATTAGATGGTGGCGTTGGAATGCATTACAGCTACAGCGACATGACTGGCATTATAGCAAGAACGGTAACTACAAAGATAGGTACTTGGACTGTTAACTTTGATAGTGAAGAAGACAACATGCCCTGGGGTACTGTTTCTTGGAATGCAAATGAGCCAGCTGGAACATCTGTCAAAGTTGAAGTTAGAAGCTCAAATGACGGAAATACATGGTCTTCTTGGGAAACTGCGGTAAATGGCGACTCACTGAGTTCAACCCCTGATGGTAGATATCTACAAATTAAAACAACACTTCAAATCAATAGCGGAGATGTATCACCAGTCCTTTATGATCTTAGTGTTGAAGCAGAGAAACCATCAAATTTCGCACCTGTAGCAAACGCCGGGCCGGATCAGACAGTTGAGCAGGCTAGTCTAGCCGGTACCTCGGTAGCTCTTGATGGATCAGGTTCTACTGATGATGGCCAGATAGCACCATTGACATATACCTGGACATGGAATGGTGGATCAGCTAACAGTGTTAATCCTACAGTAACTCTGCCCTTGGGGACAACAACAATAACTCTTGAAGTTTCAGATGGACAATTTTCAGCTACTGATACTGTTGATCTCGCTGTAAAGGATACAACTCCACCATCGGTTACAACTTCAGATAAACCAATAGTACTCTGGCCTGCAAACCACAAATATAAAACCGTATCCATCTCTGATTTTGTTACCTCAACGGCAGATATCTGTGATGCAAGTGTAGGCATTAATAATATAGCAATCACATCAGTGAGCAGTGATGAGCCTGAGGAAGTTACAGGTGAAGGAGATGGGAACACGATGGCAGATATTGTTATCAAGGATGCCCAGACAGTTGATTTAAGAGCAGAAAGACAGGGAGACGGAAACGGCAGAGTATATACAATTAATTGTCAAGTAACAGATTTCTCAGGTAATACTGCAATTAAGTCCTTCCAGATCTGGGTTCCCCATGATCAGGAAGTAGGCGCTACAGCCATTGATGACGGTGCAACTGCAGGCTATACAGTGAATTACCCCTAAATTTACCTGATTAAATAAAAAATTATTTGTCAGTGAAGTAAAGCTTGAAGCCTATCATACAGAAGACCGGAAGAAATGTATCTTTCTTCCATTACTTTTTTACACTAATTACCTATTTTTGTGAGGCTATTCATGAATGCAAAAATTATGAAAAAAGGAATATGCCTAATAGGTTTTATTCTTATCTTTCTGGCGGGACTATTAGCTGTTAATGATTTTAATTCAGATGAGAATGGCTCATATGTCGTTTCAATTAAAAGTGCCTCTACATTTAATGATAGTTTTAGCGAGGGAATTTTGAATTCGCAAAAATGGCAAATCACCCGTGAAGGAGATTCTAAGGAAAACATAATAGACGTATACGACGTTGATCCTTCGGATAATTTTGACCCTCGATTGAGATTGGGCATGAACACAATCGGTACAAGCGATAATACGGTAAAGTTCCAGGGAGTTAAAAGTGTAGAGAAAGTAAATTTTAGTGATGGAAAGGAAATTTCATTTGATCTTTATTGGAACAACCAGAGCAATGGATGCTATCTAACGGGAGCCTTCTGTCTATGCCCTACTGCAACTAACGGAAATCCAGAAGATGAAAGTAACTGGATAAAATTTGAATATATTGGGGTCCCTCCTGGTGAAAATGGTCGCAGTATTATCTCCAGTAAAATTGATGGGAATATAAGATTGTTATATGACGAAGGTTGGCCTGAAGAGCGTACTGGCAGAAAGATTGCAGACCAGCACATTAAGATAATCCTCTATGATAAGAGTTTTAAAATCTTAGAGAATGGTAAGGAATTATATACTTCATCATTACACAATTTGAATTTTAAATCCGCTTATATTTATTTGCAAATGAGTAGTCACAGTAATTACCCCATGCGAGAAATTTATTTCGACAACATTATAGTTGCCAGATGTGCCTAAAGGATACTTCAGGTTCAATTCAAACTCAATTGTAAATATTTAATACGCCAACAATAGATCTTTTGATATTGGTATTTATTTAAGTGATGTATAATTACTAATTTTAAAAAACGTAATCTATAGATAGTAATCTTCGGAATTGAGTTTAAAGAATGAGGAGAGTAAAAACAGAACTTTTAGATAACTGCTCCTCATATATCTCCAAAAGCTTTTAAGAGTTTAACATTCGTCGAGCATAAAGGCTCTGGGCCTTATGATCCTTTTCCTCTCATACTGGTCGAAACAATGGGCTATCCAGCCTGAGACTCTGCCAATTGCAAAAATGGATG
Organism: uncultured Methanosarcinaceae archaeon; assembly: GCA_963847185.1. Classification (GTDB taxonomy): domain Archaea; phylum Halobacteriota; class Methanosarcinia; order Methanosarcinales; family Methanosarcinaceae; genus Methanosarcina. Next base: position 286,853 of record CAWJYV010000007.1, read on the forward strand.
TTGCAAGTTGAGGGGGGATGTCCATATACTTGTAGATAACTCCTGAGTAAAAGTCTACGTTCGGATAGATTGGTTTTCCTTTTTTTTCTACAAGTTCATGGATAACAGTATTTTCTATTATTTCGGCTGTTTTGTACCAGTGCATGTCCCCTTTTTCTTCTGCGAGTTGTTTAGAAAGCTGCTTGAATATCGTGCCTCTGGGGTCATAAGTTTTGTACACTCTATGCCCGAAGCCCATTATCCTCTCTCTCTGGCTTAATTTTTCGAGGACATAATTCTCTGCATTTTCCGGGCTGCCGATTTCTTCGAGCATGGTCATAACCTCTGCTCTTGCACCTCCATGGAGAGGGCCTTTAAGGGTACAGAGTCCGGATACAATAGCTGAGTACAAATCTGAAAAAGTGGATGCAGTAACTCTTGACGAGAACGTGGAAGCGTTAAGCTCATGCTCTGCACTGAGAATAAAGTCTTTTTCCATGACCTCAGCTTCCAGTGCAGTTGGCCTGCTTCCTTTTAGCATGTACAGGAAGTTTGCTCCGTGAGAGAGGGATGCATCAGGGGGGACAGGTTCTTTTCCATTTGCCACTCTGTAGTATGCAGCAACAATGGTTGGGATCCTGGCAATTAACCGTATGGCTTTTCTCATATTTCCTTCAGGAGAACTGTCTTCAAGGTCTGGATCAAATTGTGACATGAACGAAACAACAGTACGCAGCGCTTCCATGGCGTCAACACTGAAATTACACATCCGGATAACATCCAATACCTCCCTGCTTATTTCACGTTCCCCATGCAGGCGGGCTGAATACTCTGCAAGCTCCTGATCTGCTGGAAGTTCTCCCTGGATAAGCAGATAAGAAACTGCATCATAGGGAAACTCAACCAGCTGATTGATGTCTATTTCCCTGTATTTCAGAATGCCCTCCAGCCCGTCAATGAAACATATATTTTTACTCATTTTCTACCTCGCAGTTATGCATAGAGGATTTTTCAAAAAACTTTGAAATTTGGGGAAATCCTCTGATTATACGTGAAAGATTTAACACGAAGGGCCTTTTGAGGCCCAAAAATAGGGTGACAATGCATTTCTATTATCGTTGAATAAGTATATTAAATTTGTTGAATTTCTATCTCCAGATCTTTATATTTATTTTCTCAATTTTAAAGATGCTGCGGCGTTAGACCATTTCATTATATTTGATATGATATATAATATCTTCGGGATGCCGAATTTTTATAAATATCCATTGAAACCAAAAAACCTCTCGTCTGGCCCTGAGTCAAAAAGAAAGGTTCTAAAAAAAGAGAAGCTCTCTAAAGAGCTCATAGAACCTTTCAAATAGAATTTTCATTCAATTCAGCTATTATAATTTGTTATTTTTTCTTCACAGAATCCCGCAGGAACTTATGCAAAATCCCGCCATTCCTGTAGTATTCAATTTCTACATTTGAATCCAGCCTCAATGTTACCTGGAATCGAATCTCTTCCCCTTTTTCGTCTTTTGCCCTTACAGTGACTTCTCCGTGGGGTTCCATGTTTTCAATACCCAGGATATCATAGCTTTCCTTTCCTGTAAGCCCAAGGGTATCAGCATTTTCTCCAGCTTTAAACTGCAGTGGAAGAACTCCCATGCCTACAAGGTTGCTTCTATGGATTCTCTCAAAGGACTCGGCAATAACTGCCTTAACTCCGAGCAGGAAAGTACCTTTAGCTGCCCAGTCTCTGGAGCTGCCTGTTCCGTATTCCTTTCCTGCTATGATTACGAGGGGAGTATTGTTTTCCGCGTAAAGCATAGCCGCATCATAGATCGGGATTCCTCCGCAGGATTCCTCAGGGAATTCCTCTTTCCGGAGGTGGTATACAGTCCAGCCTCCTTCTCTGCTTACTAGCCTGTTTCTAAGCCTGATATTTCCAAAGGTTCCGCGCATCATTACTTCATGGTTGCCTCGTCTGGATCCATAGGAGTTAAAGTCTTTTGCATCCACTCCCCAGGATATCAGGTACTTGCCTGCGGGACTATCTGAGGGAATATCTCCTGCAGGGGAAATATGGTCTGTAGTGATGCTATCTCCGAACATAGCCAGAACTCTTGCACCCTTTATATCCTCAAGCAAAGATGACGCAAGCGGGAAGTCTACGAAATAAGGTGGTTCCTGAATGTAGGTGGACATCGAGTTCCAATCATAGAGGGTACTTGCTGGAACATTCAGTTCTTTCCAGAGTTTGGGGCCCTCAAGAGCGCCTGAATACTCTTTTTCAAACATTGAAGGTTTAATGCTGTTCTTTTCAACGTTCCTGATTTCCTCCTCTGCAGGCCAGATATCTTTGAGGTAGACTGGGCGGCCATTGGGATCATAAGCAAGAGGATCGGTTTCTAAGTTGATGTTTACAGTTCCTGCAATTGCATAAGCAACCACGAGAGGGGGAGATGCAAGGTAGTTTGCTCTGACAAGCGGATTGACTCTTCCCTCAAAGTTCCTGTTTCCGCTAAGTACGGCTGCAACAGTAAGATCGTTTTCTTCCACTTCCTTTGCAACAAATTCAGGTAGGGATCCACTATTTCCTATGCAGGTAGTACAGCCATACCCGACCTGGTGGAAACCCAGGGCTTCGAGGTAGGGCAGAAGGCCTGCAGCTCCAAGGTACTCCGTAGCGACTCTTGAGCCAGGAGATAGGCTTGTTTTTACAAAGGGTTTTACTCTGAGACCTCTTTCTACAGCCTTTTTAGCGAGCAGTCCGGCTCCTATGAGCACAGAAGGATTTGAGGTATTGGTACAGGAAGTAATAGCCGCAATAACTACGGAGCCATGCGTGACTTTAAAGGTCTTTTCTGGAGATTCTGGCTCCTTTACCTCTTCTACCTCTTGGGATTCAGATTCCCCTGCAGGTGTTCCTCCTTCTCCTACCCAGCGCTGGTAAGCACGGTCTCTGGAAAGTTCAATTCCAGCCTCTTTCTTCCGGGTAAAGGTCTGTTGCATTGTCTGGCGATAATTTTCAGGTACTTCGCTTAAGAAGAGCTGATCTTGAGGGCGCCTGGGGCCTGCAAGGCAGGGTTTTACCGTACCCATATCCAGTTCCAGGACACTGCTGAATAGAGGTTCAGGCTTGTGGACAGAATAAAGAAGATCCTGAGCTTCGAGATACTTTTTCACGAGGTCAACCTGCTCTTCACTCCTGCCAGTTCTCCGCAGGTAGTCCAAGGTCTCGGCATCAGGCGGGAAAATTCCAAGGGTTGCCCCATACTCAGGAGCCATGTTAGAGATAGTTGCCCTGTCAGGAAGGCTCAGGGAATTCAAACCTGGCCCGAAGAATTCTACGAATTTACCGACAACTCCTTTTTTTCTCAGAATCTTTGTGATTGTCAGGACAAGGTCTGTGGCAGTAACTCCAGGTTCCAGTTTTCCGTAGAGTTTGAAACCAATAACCTCAGGAACTGGCATATAGTAAGGCTGTCCGAGCATTACTGCTTCGGCTTCTATGCCTCCTACACCCCAGCCGAGCACTCCTATCCCATTTATCATTGTAGTGTGGGAGTCAGTTCCCACAAGGGTATCAGGAAATGCCGATAACTCTCCATTCTTTTCTTTAAGGTGCACGAGGGGGGTCAGGTATTCAAGGTTTACCTGATGGATGATTCCTCTTCCAGGGGGTACAACCCTGAAGTTATCAAAAGCTTTCTGAGCCCAGCGGAGGACAGAATATCTTTCATTATTGCGTTCAAACTCTATTCTCTCGTTTTCCTCAAGAGAATATGCTGTCCCGTAGGAATCAACCTGAACTGAATGGTCAATGACCAGATCTGCAGGGATAACAGGATTAATTTTCGCTGGGTCGCCCCCAAGACGCTGCATTGCCGAGCGAAGAGCTGCCAGGTCTACCACAGCAGGAACACCTGTAAAATCCTGCATAATTACTCTTGAAGGAATGAATGGGATGTCTTTTTCTCCTATATTTTGAGGATTCCAGCGAGCAAGGGCCTCTACATCCTCGGCAGTTATTAGGTGCTTTTCAGTATCTGCATGCCTGAGCAGGGATTCCAGCAAAATCCTTATGGAATATGGGAGCAGGGAAATCCCCTCAAAGCCTTTTTCTTCCAGTTTGCCCAATCTGTAAATCGTAGCTTTTCCGGCAGCGGTTTCAATAATGTCTCTTACCCCAAAGGGATCCGGACCTTCTCTCATGTATTTCTTTACCTCCAGCAAAAATATGAAATTAAAACTATGATAATATGGACTTTCCTTTTATCCTGTGAAAGCTCCATCTTGTCTTTTGACTATTTTATTCCTTCGGGTTTAATTTACCTATGTGGATATGAAAGTTAGGTGCGTACTTACTCTTTTTTCTTACTTTTTTTCGAAACAGAATGATACTGTGCTTCAATTAACTTATATCTCTATCTCTATATAATATTGATTTTAGTTTCTAAGCCGAATAATATTGTATAATATTGTTATTCATCCAGAATTCAAAGAATCAAACAATTCTGGTTTCTTTATCTGGAATATCTAAAATTAAAAAGGAAAATAGGTTAAAACAAAGTAGATTAAACTAAAATAGGTTGAAATAAAATAGATTTAACTAAAACAGGTTTAACTAAAATAGGTTGAAAGAAAAAAGATTAGGGGCTGCTTATTCTTCAGCAGCTCCAATTGTTACGGTATACTCAAAGTTTTCAGTGTTTTTGGGCAGGATTGAGAGTGTCCATTTTCCCGCAGCTCCTGGGACTTTATAGGTTTCTACAAAGGTTGTAGTTCCTCCCTGGTAGCTTCCCTGGTTATTTGTTCCCGTGTCCCCTGCAATTCTTGTGTCGTATAATATAGGATATGGCTGTGGATAAGTATCATCCACTACACTAATTGAACCGATGTATTTTGTGTTTACAAGAGCAGGCTTAACATCTTTTCCTGAGGGGTTTTTCAGGCTTATATTAAAGGAAGGGGTCAGATTCTCGTTTCCTCCACTTGTATACAGGCCGTACCCGTACTGATAGGATTTAACTTCTATGGTAATGGGTCCGTCTGTTTTTGCTTCAAAGGCAGTTTCGTAAGGTTCTTTCATAACCGGAAGGATACGGAAGCTGAGAGAAACTCTTCCTGCATATTCCTGGATTCCCGGGTCATCAATGTTCAGGTCAAGACTGTCACTGTAGCTGCCCTTTGCATTGGCAGGAACCGCAAGTTTAAGCTTTACAACGGCTGTTTGCCCTGCTTTTATTTTATCTGGAGATTCCACAGTAATTGCCTCTTTTCCAAAGGCCTGTCCTAACGCAGTTGGGGAAGAAGCTACAGAGGAAGAAGCTACAGAGGAAGAAGCCATGTCTACAGAGGAGGATACGCTCTCAGCGTAAACAATATTTCCTTCTTCAGTAAGCTCGGGGGAGAGGGAAATATCTTTATCTCCAGTATTCTTGAGCTTTATCTCATAAGTATAGTCTTTTCCTGCTTCCACCAGATCATTGACATAAGGTGTAAGGATCTGAACTGTCGGTGGAACCCAAACCTGTATGTTCAGCTGCATTGTGCCCGGGAAGCTCGCATAATAACCTGCTACATCTCCTTCAGGTACGTTTTCCGTAAAGGCTATGAGTACGGCGTAATTTCCAATTTCAGCATCTTCTGGTATGTTCACCTTTACCTCAAACTCCTCTTTCTCTCCGGGATTAAGAGATTTTTCGGAGGGACTTATGCTGATCCAGCTTTCATTTATGAACTTTTCAGTATACGGGATAATTAAAGGCTTTGGATTGAGTTCTATTGTTTTGTTGTCTTTGTTTGTCACGGTTACAGTAAAGTTTTCACTGTCCCCGGGCTGTACCTGTAAGTACTTATAAGTCGGATCGATAGTTATTTTTTCGAACTCAGGGAAATAATCTCCAGCAGCTGCAGATGAAGGCGCACTGCCTGCTCCAACTTTCGCCTGCACGGCTTCATCCTCTGTGATCTCTACAGCATTTGTATCAGTTTTATCCTTTACAATCTCCAGAGTATTTTTGGCCCCTGCCCCTGCGCAAACAATCGAAATGATTGCTATAAAAAGGAGCCCACATATAATTCCCTTTAACATCTTTGTATTATGTGTACTCATAGTATTCACCTCGCTCATTATTTACAAGGCGTGAAACTTATAAAAGAATTACTTAAACTACGAATTCATTTGCAGTTATTTTCAGAAAATAAGGGTTTAAACACGTTATTTTTTCCTTTTTCTCCTTTTCAGAGCTCGTATCCCAAAAAGGTTTGTTTAATGTCTTTTTGAAACTCGGTTTTGTCCCCAGTTCTTAAAGGTTTGACTTTACAGCAAGAGGTAAACGGAAAGAAATATCAAATCTAAGGATTAAACTCTAGTAAGTGTTTATGTCCCTGAAGTAAGTACTTTTGATAAGATAATAAGTATGATTTGTGAGATAAGTAATTATGATCCTAAGGTAAATATTAAGATTAGAAGTAATAGCGTTTGCTCTTAAAACCGCCTCACGCTGCGAAATGTTCGGATACCGACAGAGGTATTTTGTTTCAGAAAGGGATGGGATGTTCTTGCTTAAAAATAAAAAAGGAGTATTTGATAAGCTTTCAGATGCAGGTCTCAGGATCCGAAATAAATCTGAGTCAAGAAAGGCTTTATCACGTGATTCTTTTTTTGAATCAGGGCCTTTGATAGATGCTGATTTTGTTGAGGTAGGTGAAGATAATCATTCTTGTTCAGATTCTTCTTCCTCTTCTTCTGAATCAAATTCCAAGTCAACAATTGACTCAGAATTGCTGGAAAATCTTAGAGAATACCTCAAAACGAGGTCTCAGGAAGAAATCTCAGAGATATTTGGAGAAATCCGGAAAATTCTGGAAAACAGATCTTTTGAAAGTAAATCAAGTTCTGGAAAGGGAAAAGAAGCCCCTTATAATGAAAGATTAAATCTAAAAGAAATTTCAAAGAAGGCCTTTATAATCTTTCGTGAAACTGCTTCCTTTGGAAAGAAGCAAATAATGGATGCCTCAAAAACCGCCTCGATACAGGCATCATCAATAGCATCAGAGGGGAAAGAATCAATAAAACTATCTTCAAAAAAATTCAATGAGCACTGGAACAATTTAAGTCCGCGAGATCGACAAATTATTTCCGAACTAATAGTTGCAATGATCGAAATAGGTTTGCTTAAAGGAGCCAGTAAAAGTAAAAAAGCAGCTTTTGCCATTTTGTCAAGTGTTTACAGGCATCAGACTCCTGGCAGAACAGACCTGGAAGAGTTTGCAGAGGGTTTACAGAAACTTTTCAAGCGGAAGCGTTAAAACCTGATATGTCTGCTTATTGCCTTTACAAAGCTTGCAGGGCTCTCTTCTACTTCCCAGTTTTCTGAATTTCTGATGATGTATGTATGGTCTGAAACCTGTTCCAGCCCGCCTGCATCATAATTTCCTATTATTAGAGAGAATATTCGGGCCTTTTTTTCAGCTTTTATCTCATTCCATTCTCTTATAAGGGGCCTTTCGGAAAGTTCGGATATCCCGTCTGTAAGGAAAAGAAGATCTGCTCCTTCAAAGGCTCTTTCTGTTTTCATCGCCTTCAGGCCTGCTCGAAGTGCGGTATTGAAATCCGTCCCTCCTCCGAAAGTAAATTTGAGGAATTCAAGGAACTCCTGGCCCATACGCTTTTTATCCGTAAGCTCAATTTCAAAGGTCTGCCACTTTGAGGAAAAGAGAATTACTTTTACGTCCCTGCCTTCTCTCAGCATTCTTTTTGCAACTGCCAGCATCACGGCTTTTGCCAGGGTCTCCGAACTTCCTCTCATAGAGGCCGATGTGTCCACAAGAGCAATTACCGGGCCTTTTCTTTTTTTTCCTGCAGTGTCCGAGTTCCAGTTTTCTCCTTTTAACTGGTAAGTCAGGAGTTTTCCTTCCAGCATGTCAGCATAAAATTTTCGTTTTAAAAGGGGATTTTTCAACTTTACCGTCTCTACCGGAAGCAGGGTCTGGATCTCACTTGACATGGTAATTGAGTGTACCTCACTTTTGCTGTATGGAGAAAGATTTAATTTTTTTGAGCCGTATTCAAGTTCGATTCTTCCAATATGTTCCAGAATTTTGTGAAGCTCGGAACTCTTCCTAAGAATTGCTGCATATTTTTCAAGATTTCCAAAGTATTCCCTGTGCAGGGCTTGCAAGGAGTAGTTCCAGGTTTTTCCTGGAAAAAGCATTGAAAGGATTTCAAGCATCTCAAGATTGTCTTCAAGAACAGGGATAAGCTTTTCAATACTTGCAGCTAGCCTTTCTCCTACTACTGAATCCAGTATCTCTCCCGCTTTTTCGCAGGCCATAAATTCTCTGGTCAGCGAAGCTAGTTTTTCTGACCCCATCACTTCTCCAGATTGCTGTTCAGAATTTTCCAGGGCCTCATCCTCAAAACCTTTAAGGAAATTTTCCTGATTTCCCCCTTTCTCTTGTTTTTCTCTTATCTCGTGCTTTTCTTCATATTCCTGATTTTTCTGATTGTCTTCTTCAGGTACAGGTTTTTCCAGGGGAATATTCTGTTCAGCCTGCCACTGGAAATTTTTCTCCATCCCCTGAAATCTTTTCTTTTCCCATACAGCCTGAGTCTCATTTATCAATTTTTTCAGGGCTGTCAGGGTTTTTTCCAGATTTTTGGGAAATTTCTTTGAAAATTCGTATTCTATTTTTCCGAAGTCATCGAGTAGTGAAAAAATCTCGTCAAGAAGAGTTCTCAGGATAAAGATTCCTGCCATGTTATTGGCAGCGGCAAGGGTCTTTATTTCTGCCCAGCCTTCCAGGCTCCTCATGTTCAAAAATATTGGGTAAAAGACCCCAAACTTTCTCATAAATAGCTTTTCATCCTTTATTTCATATCCATTTTCTGAAAAAAGCTCATAAATAAGAATTTCTGCAATCCCTTCCCTTAATTTTCTTGGCGTCTTTCGTGGGATTGCCAAAATATTTCTTAGTTCAAAATTCAAGATTGTAAAGGGACTGAAGGTATTGTCGAATGGTAAAGAGCCTTGTCCAGACTTACCTTCAGCCTTTTCCATCGGGATTTTTGATTCCTGCATATTTTCCTTTCCCGTACTTTTTTAAAACTTTTCAGATATTTTTATTCAATTCTTTTTCTGTACTCTGGTTACATTTCTTAGTTATTGGTTAATCTAACAAAAAGAAAGTTTTTTGTGAGGGATTCGAATATTTTTATGCATATTGTTTTTTCTTAATTTATATTTCAATATGGATATATAGTCAAGTTATATTATCAAAATAAATAATTGGTTAAATTATGAAAATTTAGATTATTAATGATGAGACTTTAATTTCCTAATTTCTACTTCTCGATATATTATATCATTTGAACTTTAATACTCTAATTGTCTGCCTGAAACCTTTCTCATTTGTATGTAGAAATATAAACTGAGACGTTAGAACATTTCTACTGTTTAGATTTTGTGAGTATTGGGTAGGTCACAGAACTTGCACGATTGAACTGATGTATAATAGTATTAAATCGTTAACTGTCTAAAATACATCTTTAAACTATGATGTTTTGTGATCGTGATTCGTATATCAAAGATAAGGACTAAGTTAACTGCAAGGTTATTTTCACGACTAAGTCCATAAATACTCTGAATTATATTACAATTTAATAATAGTGGGGTCAAAAATATGAGTAAGAATAATGGAATAAGGGGTGTGTCCATATTTGTTGGAGTGCTGCTTTGTATAACATTAACGCAGCCTGCAATTGCGCCATGGAACTCTCCGAACTGGAACATACCAAATTGGAACGCAACGGACTGGAATACAACTACAGGGAATTCAACTCTAGTAAACACAACTACAGAGAACACAACGACATGGAATTCAACTAATGGTTCTGTTCCATCCTCAAATCTCATGAACATTTCTATTCCGGCTTTCAAGGGAATAAATGTTTCAATTCCGCGAAATGGAACGTAATTACCGGAATATAATAACATTGAATGAAATACCTGGAATAAGATACAACAAAGGCTTGCGAGGTTGAATCAGCTAGTTATCAAATCTAAAAAACGAGCAATTCCTTTTTCAGGAATATTGTGAGGTTTTATGCTCATTATTTTCAATAGTTGATTCCATGCCTCATATTTTTTAATCGCAACTCCCTTTTTCAGGCTACTTCTCCTGCCTTCTCAAATACAACATCAAATACCTTTGGTTTCTCCAGCAGGAGCCGTATCTCGTTCAAGTTGCTTGCGATCTCGTAGATGTCTGTGTTTTTAGACCGGTATTTAATCAGAATTTCCTGCCCATCCTGCCCAGAAATCCATATATTCTCTTTCAGGGTATTTTCAAGGGCTTTTTCTTCTTCTTGAATCTGTTTTTTAAAGTAGTTCAGTCTGTCCTCCAGATTTTCATACTCTTTTTCATAGAGTTTTTTGTCTCCGTAATCTAGACTGATTTTGAATTCAAATCCGTATTTCCTGCGGAACCTGTCTGCTACGGATTCAAAGCTCAGGGAGCTGTTTATATTACTGAAATCGAGCCCGAAACTATAGGTATGGTTAGGGAATTCAATATGGTGCTTCAGGAGGTCAAGCGAGTTGTCAAATGTAAGGCTCTTCTGGACCTTCGTTCCGGAAAACCTTGAGCTTCTAATGCCGTCTGTTTTCTTCTCCTCTTCAAAACACTTATTGCAGGCTACAAGGTCAGGAAGTTCTTTTTGCAGGCAGCTATAAATCGAATTTCTCAGGTCAATAACATCCATTTTCAGTTTTCTTGTATCCGTACCTCCGGAAACCACCCTATCCATGATAAGCTTCCGTATAGTTTCCCTCTGTTCAGGAACGTCCCAGAGCATATGCTGGAGCAGCACGACAGTCATCCTGTTTACGCTTGCATGCCCGTTTGTAGCTGAGGCGACTTTCAGCACATTTATGATTTTTTTCCAGCGCCTGTCTGAGACAACTATATTGGAGTTTTTAAGCTCTCTCCTGAGTCCCTTTATTATTGTCCGAACCTCAGGGTCAACTTGGAGATCTCTGGCTTTCCTCCGGATTTCTCTTATTTCTTCTATCCCGAGCTTAGTTGAAGGTAAGAAGTCTTCTGCATTTTCAAAGATAATGTCTTCAAGGTTTTCTTCGTGCTGGATATAATCCACTCTGTATCTGAAAAGAAAACGGTCGTACAGAGCTTCAAGGCTTTCATCTTCTTCAGGCAGCTCATTGGATGCCCCGAAAACGGAAAAAAGGGGAACTTCAAGAATCTCTTTTCCATTATGGTACTTCCTTTCGTTCAGAACGGTTAGCAGGCTGTTTAAAATGGAACTGTTTGCTTTGAATATCTCATCAAGAAGCGCTATATGGGCAGTTGGCAGATAGCCTTCTACCCGCCTGCTGAACTCATCTCTCTCAAGCGCCTTTAAGGAAAGTGGCCCAAATATTTCTTCAGGGGTCGAAAAACGGGTCAAGAGATAATGAAAGAAATTTCCTCCCTCTATGGTCTCACAGATTTTACTTGCAAGCAGGGTTTTTGCAGTTCCCGGGGGACCAAGCAGAAGGACGTGTTCTCCTGACAGAAGTGCAAGAAGAGAGCCATTGATTTCGGCATCTCTTTCTTTAAAGTAAGCTGAGAATTCCTGTTTGATATTAATAACTATATTTTTTAAATCCAGAACTTTCATAAATTCCAAAACCTTTATAAATTTCTTTTTTCCAGCATCTCATCTATAATATATGAAAAGAATCTTATAAGGATCTATAAAGATTGTTATAACTGTAAGCTACAGAAGCCGGTTAGGAAGATCTAAAAATGAATTCACCATTTTTATGGGCTTTACCTTGTTTATTATCCCAAAAATCCTGGTTAATTACCCCAAAAAATTTCTAATCCTTAACCATCAACACGCCTACTGATTATACTTTCTTCTTACTGATATACTTTTCTGTATTGAAAACTTGAATTTGGAGCCTACTTTATTTAATAAATCCTATTGTTTCCTGCTATCCGAAGAGATTATGCATGAAGAAGTCAATCACTACTGAAATGATTTTAATTTCTCTGGATAATAGGTCTCTACAAGTTAATAGCGTTCCGAAGGATAGTAGCTTTTGAGATGTCGTATTCTTGAGACTAATGAGAAAAAAGAGACCTGAGAAAAATCAATATTTTGGAGAGATTTAGATGAATGATTTTGAGCGTGAAAAATATAGCCGGCAGATCCTTCTTTTTGGGGAAGAGGGACAGGAAAAGCTGAAAAACGCAAAAGTGCTGGTTGCTGGAGCAGGCGGGCTCGGAAGTCCGGTTTCCACATATCTTGCAATAGCCGGTATCGGGACGATAATTCTTGCAGATTTTGATTCCGTGGATCTCAGCAATCTTAACAGGCAGTTTCTTCATCACGAAAAAGATCTCGGAAGGGCTAAGGTGGAATCTGCAAAGGAGAAGCTTCTTTCTATGAATCCGGGAATTGAGGTTGAAACCATAGGGGAAATGCTTACAGAAGCGAACATCGAATCCCTTGTTCCTGAATGTGATATTATTGTCGATGCCCTTGACAACCTTGAAACGAGACACATGATTAATAAACTTGCCATAAAAAGGAAAATTCCCTTCATCCATGGGGCAGTTACGGGTTATGACGGCCAGGTAACGACAATAATTCCCGGAAAAACCCCATGTTTCTACTGTATATTTCCGCGAATTTCCAGAAAGGAAGTTTTTCCCGTTTTAGGGGCAACTCCAGGAGTTATAGGCTCTATTCAGGCAAATGAGGTAATTAAATTCCTGATAGGAAAAGGAAAACTTCTGGAAGGCCGCCTTTTGTTTTGGAATGGACTTTCAGGAAATTTCAGTGAAATCTCTCTATCAAAACTAAACAGCTGCCCTGTTTGCGGACATCTTAATGAATAAAATGAAATAAAATAAGAATTGATGAGGATAAATGAGATCCTTGCCCTTTTAAGGGGATATTTGCTCTTTTTCAAGTGAGATAAAACCTTTATTTCAGTTATCTCCCTGTTGATCATTTTTTATATATCTTCAGTAATAATATCTTATGGGATATGTCATAGGAGGAGATTTCATGAAAAGGAAGGCCAAGGCAGTTAATACTGAAGCTAATTGGCAAGACTACTCAGCATCATTGCTTAAGGGATTTCAAGATCTTAACTCCTGTTCTCCGTATTTCTCTTATGCTTCTACTCCACATGTTCCCTACCTTGACATTGGAATTTATCGGGAATCCCAGGTTAAGTCACTCATAAAGGCACAAAGTAAGGATATGTACCGGTTGCTTGAGAAGGTATGTTTTGACGGAAAATACTACAGGATAAAATGTATAAATTCGGGGGGGCGGGAGTACTGCTGGGACCTTGCAATCAAAGTTCAGTTTTTCGGGAAAATGCAGGGTATGGTTCTTTATCCCAGGCGTCTGGTTTCCCAGAAAGAAAAAAGGGTCGTTTACAGGTCTGTAATTCTGGTAAATCCCTACCAGCTCTGGGATGAGGCTCTTGTAAACAGATTCTGGAACTTGCAGGAAAGAGTTGAATTCCTGATAGCCAGAATCCTTTTTCATGAATGCATTCATCTTATGATCTCTCTTGGAAATATTCTACCTTCATGTTTCGGGAATACGGACATTTATCTTGAGTTCAGAAAGATACTTGAGATTTCCAGCTCCAAAAAAGTTTCTTCCGAACTTCATGAGGTGCAGTTCCGCCTCTGGAACCTCGTACTCTTTGGAGCTTCAGGTTCCGAAAGTGAGCAAACTCTGCTCGAAAGGGTTCAGGAAATCTACGAATTTCTTATTAACGAGAAGTACAGTAACCAGAAAACGGGAAATACTTTTCATTCTTTGCCTGATAATGAAAAACTGGCCAGAAAATATTCATGGATAGCGGCTGTCAAAGCCGGAGGAGATGTTCAGGTCAGCAAAAAAGTGTGGCAGATTGAAACCCGCAGGTTAAGTATAGCATTAAGAAAGCTGTATAATGTGATTGATGCGCAACTCGATAATTGAGCATCCCGAAGTCTTTTAATCCTCTTTTTGCCTTTTCTCTCCTCTTTTTGCCTTTTCTCTCCTCTTTTTGCCTTTTCTCTCCTTTTTTTGGCTGAACCTTATTTTTTTAGAATTTTTATTATTTCCGTTATGTCAGGAAGTTTATGCCCCTCATATTTTTTGAAGAATAATATTCTCTGTTCCTCATCAATAATTATATTAGCCCTTTCGGAAACTCCTTCCTTTTCCTTGAATATTCCATATGTTCTGGCAAGTTCTCCATGTGGCCAGAAGTCTGATAGAAGCCTGATGTGCGTAATCCCAAGTTCCCTTGCCCAGGCTCTTTTTGATGGTATGGGATCCACACTTATTCCGAAGACTACAGTGTTCAGTCCGGTAAACAATTCATGGTTTTCCTCAAGGGATTTCATCTGTTCTGCACAGACATTGGTCCAGGCCAGAGGGTGGAATGATAAAAGCACTTTCTTTCCGCTGAAGTCGTAGAGATTCACTTCTTTATGCTTATGATCTCTTAACTTGAAATCTTGAATTTTCTCCCCTATTTTCATCTCATTCATCATAAAGCCCCCAATTTGATAAAAACTTCCAGCTTGATAAATATTACCAATTTAATAAAAACTTTCAGTTTATAAAACCATAATCTGCAGGACATTTATGTAACTTAGCTCCACAAAGTTGAAAGAAAGTACGTAAAAGTATATAGGCCATTAATAGTACGTAGAAGTATACAGGTTCATTCAAATCAAAATTTGATATGAATATTTGTTCTTAAGGATATCTGGAGAGCCAAATTTCCTCTATTTTTTGCCTAGAGATCTTCTGATTGCCAGAATGTAGATTTTTTGATATATGCCTCAATCCTCTTCTCATTCCACACGCCTTCCATTCGGGACAAGTTTGAAGCACGGTCTGCAAATTTCAGAGCAATCCCTCGTATAGAATGCAAGTGAGGGAAGTACCAGCCTGTATCATCGGCTCGCCGCTCATGAGTTACTTCCTGAACGAGATCAGCTATCTCAGCACCGAATTCATCGGCCAGAATTTTATATGTTACGTCGGTATCCTCTAATGTATCATGCAGTAGAGCTGCTGCCTGCAGTGCAAAGTCAAAAGGATAAAGTATTTTGATAATTTCAAAGACCTGCCAGCAATGGGTCATAAAATAGTCCTTTCCAGCATCGTCAAGCTCTCCAGCATGCGCTTTTGCACCGAATACGATGGCTTTACTTACTTTTGTACTCATATTGTCCACTTAGTCCATTTTCTTATAAACGATATTTGTCAAGAGATAATGCTGAATCTATATACTTTTTAGGATAGAAAAGTATATTCAAAATTCGATTTCTTATTAATTATTCAAAAAAAATAATCCCATAATAAAAACTTTCTTGATTACGCCATAAATAGAAACAGACATGTTTTTGAATAGTGGTTTCCCTTCTCACAAATTGCTAGTAAAGAAGGAATCTAAAATTGTTTGTAATTCTTTTTATTATCATACTCCAGCAGACTAGTTTTTCCATATTTTTTCAAAAAAGCCCACTTTTCGCCACTTCTGAAATCTATAATATACAGTGCTTGGAGCTCCATAACATCTTGGCAAAGATTTCCATTGACAGCCTGTATTCTAGTAATATCCAGATTGTTGTTTACTATATAAAATTTAAACAAAATCGAAAGAGTTATTTACACCAGTCCATTAAGAACATGCTGATAAAGATAAAAGAAATTCTAAATAATAGAGCTTGGACTTGGTTCATTATTTATGTTGCCAGATGATTTTGGGTATTGCCTTTTATATGCAGGCATTTTTATTGTATTCGCTTTAATACCTCTTGTATTAAACTTTCGAGATAAATATTATCCTGAAAGATTTACATTTCGATCTTTGCTTTTCCTGATAGGGGAAAGTGGGATAATTTATTGTTTAGCTAAGGCATGGTCAGTTATCCCTCCAGAAGGTTTCTGGTATTACCTTAAATTCGCTGGATTTTGTTTTGTACTCTCTTTGGTACCCATTGTAAATTTTTTTGCATTAACTCCCGAA
Source organism: uncultured Methanosarcinaceae archaeon (assembly GCA_963847185.1). GTDB lineage: Archaea > Halobacteriota > Methanosarcinia > Methanosarcinales > Methanosarcinaceae > Methanosarcina. The sequence continues at coordinate 302,890 of CAWJYV010000007.1, forward strand.
AATGGACATGCTAAAAGACCTCCATATGATTTTTTGGTTAATGGGATTCTGTTTTTGTTTTTCCCGATATGGGCAATTTATTCTGTAGGTAAAGCATGGTTTTCCATCCCACCAGAGGGTTTCTGGTATTACCTTGTATTCTCTGAAATTTCGGCTATAATCGCTTTAGTATATATCGTATATCTCAAATTAAATACTGGAAATAAATATGATAAAAAATCAACTCGTATTTATTTGATGAGTAGAAGTCCATTTTTTGTTTTGATGGTTTTGACAATTTATTTTTTAGCAAAAGCAGTATCATTTATTCCGCCAGAAATATTTTACGGGCTTGTCTTTGTATTGATTGTTCTCTTCGGTTCTATTCAAAGCTCAAGTAAACAGAACTAAGTTTACTAAAAATATATTGAACTTAAATCATGGCCGTCTTCACTACACGGTTGATGTTTTCATGATTGATTTTCCAAGGGTAGAAATGATTACGCTTGTGAATCAAAGCATGCCTGCCATAACCGAATCATCTTACTGAATTGCAAAAAAGGTATGATGTGGCATTAAGAGTGTTTTGGAAATTACGTCAACCAACTAATAGTGTACGATCTATCCGTTGGTCGTGGAAATTTATGTCCAATTTATATATAGATACTGCCATTTACTCACAGTTCCCCAAAATAGGACTTGAACCAAAAAAAACCAATAGCCGCCGGAGGGACTTGAACCCTCGACCTGCTGATTACGAATCAGCCGCTATACCGCTAAGCCACGACGGCAAATTGAAAATCCGAAAATAAGCAGACTTAAAATAACGATCAAGAATTTAATTATTTCGCTCGTCAAAAGTCTTTTAGCACTTTTGGACCTTAAATAACTCTTGTCTCAATACATATATTATACTGATGAGGAGCATAAGAGCGAACCACTCTTTTCTCCATAACTTCCAGCTTTCTTCCTGCTTTTTCCGTGGCTCCGGTTATGAGTTCGATAGAACTTTCGAAAAGATCGTCTTCAGGAGTTATTCCATAATAATGGATAATTCCTCCAGGCTTTGTAAGGAGAACAGCAGAATCCAGAAACTCGTGGGCACTGTGAGGAAGGTTCATTATAACATGATCAGCAATACCTGCAAACCTTTTTGCTTCTTCTCTGGCATCGCCTTCGATTGCCTCAATATTCTTTACGGAATTAAGGGTTATATTTTCTTTCAGATAGTAAACTGCGTCAGGATTTTTATCAATTGCTATAACTTTTGAGGGCTTTTTGCTTTTTGCAATCAGGATACTGTAAGGACCTACACCTGCAAACATATCGATAACAGTGTCTCCTTCCCTGACCCAGGAGAGAATTCTTGAACGTTCTGTGGAAAGGCGGGGCGTGAAATAAGCCTTTGAAAGGTCAACTTTGTAGCGACAGCCATATTCCCTATGAATGGTTTCTATCTTGGGTTCGCCTGCTACAATCTCAAACTCCCGAATTCTGAATTCTCCAATTACTGGAGTAAGAGGTCTGAGTACGGTTTTTATGTTTGTCTGGGTTCGGAGGAGCGCATCGGCAATTCTTAAAGCTTTCTGTTTATCAAGATCAGGATCTTCCAGCAGAGCAATATCTCCTACAACTTCATAGGCAGGGCTGAAACCAAGCAGGTCTTCTGGAACAGGTTTCTTCTCATGGAGCTCGAAATCGCATTCAATAAGTTCAATTTCTTCAGGAAAACTCTTCAGCTCATCAGATTCAGGTTCTCTGGTCAAGGGCAGGTAAAGAAATATCTCATCTGCGGCTATTTTTACGGAGTTATCCAGAATCTCAAGCTCAAGGAGCATTCTTCTTACAGGTTCTCCTTTCTTTTTAAGGACTTTTATACACTGCCGTTCCATAACAAATCGACCTTTTGGAAGCCTAAGGTTATCCTTCTATTAATAAGCTCTCTCAAAATTTGTCCAATATTTGTTCAACAATTTCTCTAGCTTTTTATCCTGTCACTTCTTAAGTAATGTGAATGCAACTGGACTTTGAGGGATGCTAAAATTGGTAATTTTAATGGGTATTAACCAGCTCAGGAAAATCTCGCTTGGATTGCAGGTCTCAACCCTGTTGACATATATGCTTGGATTTCTTGGATCTATTACACTGAAGCGAGCGGTTCAAAGAAAAAAGGAAGCCCTAAAAATGGGAATATCTTTCAGGAATGATGGAATTCAGGACAGCTGAATTGAATGATTGTAATTAAGCATGAAGTAAAACCCAAAAATTACTAGAAATACCCCGCAGGTATAGAGAATATATTTATGCATCTTTTGGGAGAGCAGGTTTTTCCCACGGCCAAATGATCCGGACACGACAGTAAACCAGCTCAGATCTGCGGTCCAGTGCCCGAACATGTAAGCCATTGCAAATATAATTCCCAGTTCATACTCCTTAAGTACAAGGGCACCTCCCGCAGTCAGCCACCATATCCAGAAATAGGGGTTTGAAACTGAAGTAACGAGGCCTATCAGGGTAGGGCTGGAAATCAGGCTCGAGCCTGATGAATCTCGAGAAATTTTTACAGAAGAATCTCCGGCTCTGGCATCTTTTAAGGTAAGAACTCCGAAGATCAAAAGTGAGAGCCCTCCTATCAGGAAAATTACAGAAATCATACCATTGTCGACGAGCGAAGCAGCTCCGAGAAGAATCAGGATGTAGAGCAAAACCTCCACGATTATATGACCTAATACGACCTGCGGACCTGCAAGCCAGCCTTTTTTCAGGGAAATCTCTATAGTTGCAAAAAGCATAGGTCCTGGAACGAGTGCGCCTGTTAGCCCTATAGAGAAACCTAATAGAAAAGCTTTCAAAATTTCGATTGTTATCATTATAGATCAAAAATTTTTTTAAAATTTCTAGATTTTTTTGAAAAAAGCCTCCACACAGAAGATCAGATAAATACAAATATCCGGATAAACACAACAAACAGAAAAAATAGAGCATTTCTCTATAACTAGAGAAAAACCTTGCTAAAAGAAAAATGAGGAAGAATTTAAAGGATAATCTCAATATCCAGTTCTTCTGCAAGCTCTTTGTACCTGTTCCGGATGGTAACTTCAGTAACTCCGGCGACATCTGCAACTTCTCTTTGAGTCCGCCTTTCACCGCATAAAATGGATGCAATATAGATTGCAGCCGCAGCGACTCCTGTAGGACCTCTCCCGCTTGTGAGTTCTTTTTCGGAAGCCTGCCTGAGGATTTCGACACTCTTTGACTGTACTTCTCCTTTCAGATTAAGACCTGAACAGAACCTGGGGACATAGTCAATTGGGGAAGTTGGCATAAGCTTTAATGCAAGTTCCCTGGAAATAAAACGGTAAGTTCTTCCTATTTCTTTCCGGCTGACTCTGGATACTTCTTCTATCTCATCAAGAGTCCTTGGAACACTACACTGGCGGCAAGCGGCATACAGAGCAGCTGCAGCCACACCTTCAATGCTTCTTCCACGGATAAGGTTCTTATCCACAGCTTTCCTGTAGACGACAGCAGCTGTTTCCCTGACCGTTCTCGGAAGACCCAATGCAGACGCCATTCTGTCCAGTTCGGAAAGAGCAAAAGCAAGGTTTCTTTCGGTTGCGTTACTTACACGAATTCTACGTTGCCATTTTCTTAAACGGTAGAGCTGAGCACGATTTTTGGAGGAAATAGACTTTCCGTAGGAGTCACGATTTCTCCAATCAATCATTGTAGAAAGCCCTTTGTCATGAATTGTGTATGTCATGGGCGCACCCACACGGGAACGCTTCATACGCTGATCGTGATCGAAAGCTCGCCATTCAGGTCCTTCATCCACAAAATCGGCATCAACGACAAGTCCGCAGTCACCGCATACAAGTTCGGCCCGCTCGTAGTCGTGAACAAGGTTCCTGCTACCGCACTCAGGACACACGGCCTTTTCGTTCTCAAAACTTTGCTCTTTTTGCTTCTCTTTGCGAGCTTTGATCATGGCACGTATTTTTTCCCTTTCAAGAGTGTCCGAATAGCGAACTCTTTCGACTTCTACCATATTTATATCACCTTAGATGTTGACATAAAGTCTTTATGATTCTCTGTCATCCCGAACCTGTACCACTTAAAAACATAATATATATAAAAAAGGGGACACGAAAACATTACGGCTATAACTAGCACAAAACATATAAACCAGTTAATATTAAACCATAACAAAGAATTCATATCTGTATCGAACTTCAGAGATTTCACCGAATATAGACCCTTTCATTGATCATAACCCGAAATTCTGAATCCGAAATTCGTTTGAGGCCCTTCACTAAAAAGTATGGATGGTTTACAGGTCCAAATACACTGACAATTGTACCAACCCGGTTCAGGGCTTTATCCACGACAATCGAATTCAACTTTGGAAGATTACTTGAGACGTTATCGGATTTGATCTCATCCCCTATAATTATCAGGTTTTTGACACCTGATCTGTGCTGTACTGTACCGAGTCGTTTCATATAAGCCACGAATAATAATAGCTATGTTTCTGGTTCAGGGCAAAAATAACCCGACATTTTTTACGAGCCAGACTGTCAGCCTTTAATAAGAAAGCATATTGTAGACTGAAAAGCATATCTAGTCTACGTTCATCTTATATAAAGATATCGCAAGACCTATATTACACGAAACTTTCAAATAAAAATAAGGAGATAAGGTAAAATAGAGGGGGAAGTAAACCACAAGCTTATATATTAAATAAACGTTGTTGGCAACAATCAGACCAGATATCTGATTGTACAATTATACAATTATATATACAATTATATAGACACCTAACTCCGATTAATGATCTCGTTCCAGGGAGGAGACTCATTGTCCAAGTTCGTATATTTTTTTGGAAAGGATGTAACTGATGGTAAAAGTAGCATGAAAGACCTGCTTGGAGGTAAGGGTGCAAATCTCGCCGAGATGGCAAATCTCGGAATTCCCGTACCACCTGGCTTTACAATAACGACCGAAGTTTGTGTACTTTACTTAAAAGATGGAAAATATTCTGAAGAAGTACTCAAGCAGGTAAAAGAAGCAATTGATAAGCTCGAGGCCTTAAATATCAAAAAATTGGGAGATCCAGATGATCCGCTTCTTGTTTCTGTAAGATCTGGAGCCCGGGTGTCCATGCCGGGGATGATGGACACTGTCCTTAATCTGGGGCTCACGGATAAATCCGTAATCGGACTCGCAAACAAGGTCGACGATGAAAGATTCGCTTATGATTGCTACCGCAGATTTATCTCCATGTTTGGAGATGTTGTGCTGGGAATTGACTTTGACAAATTCGAGTCTCTAATTGAAGACAAGAAAAAAGAAATGAAAGTCAAATCCGATGCTGATCTCGATGCGAAATCTTTAAAATATCTGGCTGAAAGGTTCAAAGAAGTAATCAAACTTGAAAAAGGGTTTGAGTTTCCTCAGGATCCGAAAATCCAGCTTCAGATGGCAATTAATGCTGTTTTTGATTCTTGGAATAATCCGAGAGCCATCACATACAGAAAGCTCAACGAAATTGATGACAGCTGGGGCACAGCCGTCAATGTACAGACCATGGTTTACGGGAACAGAGGAAACACCTCAGGTACAGGAGTTGCTTTTACAAGAAACCCGTCTACAGGGGAAAAGAAGTTCTTTGGAGAATACCTTATCAATGCCCAGGGCGAAGATGTGGTTGCAGGTATCCGGACTCCGGACTTTATTAATACCCTTGGAGATAAGATTCCTGATGCCTACAAACAGCTTGTAGATATCTGCCAGAGGCTTGAAGCTCACTTCAAGGACATGCAGGACATAGAGTTTACCATTCAGGAAGGAAAACTCTACATGCTCCAGACAAGGACAGGTAAGCGAACAGCTGCCGCAACCGTTAAGATTGCAACGGACATGGTCGCAGAAGGACTGATTGATAAAGACACAGCAGTCACAAGGGTAAAAGCCGAACATATTGACCAGCTCCTGCATCCGAGAATTGACCCCAAAGCAAAGTTTGAAATAGTGGCAAGAGGGCTTCCGGCATCTCCAGGCGCTGCTGTAGGAAAAGTCGTATTTACTGCCGAGGCAGCCGAGGAAATGGCCGAGTTAGGAGAAAAAACTATTCTCGTCCGAACCGAGACCTCTCCTGAAGATATAGGAGGTATGGCAGCTGCTCAAGGAGTTCTTACCGTACGCGGAGGAATGACCTCTCATGCAGCAGTCGTTGGTAGAGGCATGGGTAAGCCCTGTGTAGTAGGCTGCGGAGAAATCTCAATCGACATGAAGAACGGCCTCTTCATGGTGAATGGTCAAATTGTTAAGGAACATGACTATATCTCCATTGATGGGAGCTTAGGCAGTGTTATCCTCGGGAAAGTTGAGCTCATTGATGCCGAAATTAATAATGATCTGAAGCGCCTTCTCATCTGGGCGGATGCAATCAGAACTCTCGGAGTCAGAACTAATGCAGATAATCCGGCAGATGCAGCCCTGGCCCGTGAACTTGGTGCAGAAGGCATCGGACTTTGCAGAACTGAGCATATGTTCTTCGGAGAAGACAGAATTCCCGCAGTAAGGGAAATGATTATGGCAGAGGACGAAAAGTCCAGGAAGAAAGCCCTCAAGAAACTGCTCCCCATGCAGAAGGAAGACTTCCTTGGCATCTTCCGCAGTATGGAAGGACTGCCAGTAACTATCAGGCTGCTTGATCCTCCTCTCCACGAGTTCCTTCCTGACAAGGAAGAACTGGATGCAAAGCTCAGGGAACTTGAAGCTTCCGGAGACTGCGGGAAGATCGACGAGGTAAAGAAGATCATCCAGCGTGTTGTTTCCCTTAAGGAACTCAATCCTATGCTCGGCCACAGAGGATGCAGGCTTGGAATCACCTATCCAGAAATCTACAATATGCAGGTACGCGCAATCATGGAAGCAGCCTGTGAGCTCTCTGCCGAGGGAGTAAATGTTATTCCTGAAATTATGATTCCACTTGTGGGCCTTGTAAAAGAGCTGACTCTTACCAGAGGGGAAGTTTGCAAGATGGCTGAGACAGTTATGGCTGAAAAAGGCATCAAGATCGATTATCATGTAGGAACCATGATCGAATTGCCAAGAGCCGCAATTGTTGCAGACCAGATCGCTAGGGAAGCCGATTTCTTCTCCTTTGGAACAAACGACCTGACCCAGACAACCTTTGGATTCAGCCGTGACGACGTGTCCAAATTTGTGCCTATCTACCAGAAAGCAGGTATTATTGAGCACGATCCCTTCGCAGTCCTTGACAGGGAAGGTGTTGGCGAGATAATGAAGATCGGAATTCAAAAAGGACGTTCTGTCAAACCAAAACTTAAAATGGGTATCTGTGGAGAACACGGTGGAGAGCCAAGGTCAATCCACTTTGCTTATGAAATAGGACTCGATTACGTAAGCTGCTCTCCTTACAGAGTACCAATTGCAAGACTTGTGGCTGCACAGAGCACTCTTGAATCCAGAAACGCAAAATAAAATCTTTAAATAAATATTAATTCAAAACAGGTAGGACGAAAATCCTGCCTATACTTCCTCTTTTTTCTAAAAACTTGTTATTAAGAGTAAACTCTATGAATTGCTGAAAAACAATCTGAGAGAAACACTTTAATTTAAGAAGCTAGTCCTAACTTGGGAGCAGCAGCTCTAAATGTGGAGCTGTTTTACAAAATATGTATAGCAGGTAATTACAATAAATTCTTTAGAAAAGAAAGGAATTAAGGATTATTGCAGCTTCAATCAGCTACAATTCCCTGAAATTATTCTTTTTTAGTTCTAGATTCTTAATTAATAGTTCCTTGCAATCATATAGTCTGCAATCTGAAGAAGTAAATCCTTTTCAGGACAGTCTGCCAGAGCATCCAGCTTTGCCTTACCGTCGTTAATGTATGATATTGCAAGATTCTTTACGTAATCAATGGATCCGCATTCTGTCAGAATCTGGACTGCTTCTTCGGTTTCTTCCAGAGTAGCTTCTCCTTTTCCGAAGATATCCAGTTTTACACCTTTTCCGAAAGCGTCAATTACAATAAGGGTATGTTTTCCTTCCATAAGGTCACTGCCCCTTACTTTACCGAGTACTTCCTGTGGGGTGATCATATCCAGAACATCATCATACATCTGGAAGCCGATCCCTATAAGGCGTCCGTACTCTGATAAAGCTTCAGCAACCTCATCAGAGGCTCCTCCCAGGAGGGCTCCTATCTTGGCTGCAGCTGCGTAGAGAACTGAGGTCTTTTTCTCCACCATCTCAATGTATTCGGATTCAGTAACTCTTTCTCTTTTCTCAAAGTCCATATCAAGCCACTGCCCTTCGCAGATTTCAGTACAGGTCTTTGAGAGTACATCCATGCATTTCAAAATTCTTACAGGTTCGTTTTCAACTTTTGACAGGATCTCGAAAGCCTTGGAGTAAAGAGTATCTCCTGCAAGAATCGCGCCTGCTTCCCCCCATATCATATGGACTGCAGGCCTGCCTCTACGGATATCGTCTTTGTCCATAATGTCGTCATGTATCAGGGTAAAATTATGGACAAGTTCTACGGCCACTGCTGCAGGCAAAACAGATTTGAGATCGGAACCTACAGCTTCAGCTGCCAGAATAAGGACTGCCGGACGGAGGCGTTTTCCTCCGGCATCCACAAGGTAACGAGAAGCTTTGTACAGTTCCTCGGGACGAGTTACGGGAAGCATCTCATTAATTGCAGCATCAACATGGACACTTCTTTTTTTGATCTCATCTATAAGAGTCATAAACACCACAAGAATACGGATATACAATTATTCTTCTATATATAACACTTCACCGTTTCTGAGGAGGTGTACTGTATCTCCAAGTACATACCCGGCATCTTCAGCCATCTCGATGTAGTGTCCGTGCATCTCCAGGTCTCCATGGGCAGGAATTACGTGTTCGGGATTTACCATACGCAGGAGTTCCCAGTGGTCTTCCCTGTATGCGTGTCCTGATACATGCACATTGTCGTAGATCCTTGCACCCCGCATCCTGAGTTTGGTCTCAAGAGCATAACGGTTGGCCTGAGTCATTGGGCTTGGGATTACATTTGCAGAGAAAATAACCCTGTCTCCGGGATCTATGGTATACGGAGTTTCCCCGTTTGAAACTCGCACAAGAATCGAACCTGGCTCACCCTGGTGCCCGGTAACTATTGGGAGGTATTTGTTCTTTCCTTCCTGCATAATACGTTTGAAAATCCGATCAACGTCTTTCCTCTGGCCGCACATCTCAACATTGGAAGGCAGCTCGATATATCCAAGATCTCTTGCAGCCGCAACATAGCGTTCCATTGAACGGCCCATAAGCACAGGGATTCTGCCCATCTCGCCAGCTGCTTCAATAATCGCTTTCAGCCTGGGGATATGGGAAGCAAAAGTGGTAATTATCATTCCTACTTCGGATTCTTCAGTTCCGAGCAGTACATCCCTTACCATATCTTTTGCAATCTGTTCAGAAGGAGTTTTTCCTGAGCGTCCTGCGTTCGTACTCTCTGTAATCATTGCAATAACCCCTTCCTTACCAAGGGCTTTAAGGCGTGCAAAATCAGGAGCTTCACCCATTGTCGGAGTCCTATCCAGCTTGAAATCACAGGCGTAAAGAACTGCTCCAACCGGAGTGTGAACAGCTGCGAGAACACAATCAATGATACTGTGCTGGACACGGATGAATTCGATGGAAATGTCTTCTGTAACCTGGTAAGTCCCACCTGCATTCAAGGGAATAACCCTGTTGCAAACCTCAAACTTGCGTTCGGCCTCTATCTGCTGTTTGATTAGAGCCGATGTATATGGTGTAGCAATAATTGGGGCATTATACCTGTGGGCAAGTTTCGGAATTGCACCTATATGGTCAAGATGCCCGTGAGTACAGACAATTGCCCGGACAGTTCCATTGATTTCTTTCATGATAGTATCATCAGGAATTGCTCCCATCTCGATCAGTTCGAGAGAGTGCATTTTGTCAATTTCGACATCTTCATGAATCTGAACTCTATCGAGCCGAAGCCCCATGTCCAGAATTATAATATCTTCACCTATGATAACGGCAGTCATGTTGCGGCCCATCTCGTTATAGCCGCCGACTGCAACAATTCCTATTTCAGTCATATTTTTTAAACCTCTTACTTTAATTTTTATCCTTGTGAAACCGAAACCTCAGAATACAGATCCGGGAACGGTCTTGAATCAATGACCATGAGTGTGAACAGTACAATACGTAAATATAGAATCAGTAGTAGACCAGCTACTTCTTAGATCCTTTCTCTCATGAGTGGAGCATGTTCCTGAGTGAACTGGATCAGGATACAATTTCTTACAGAAGAATACAACCTCAAATATATATTAGTTTCTTTATACAAATAATTCAACGCTAGCTATGAATTCCGGGGACTATTCCTGGTACTTTATTTCTTGATCAACTCAAAGGATTTCTTATCCAATCGGATCAAATAAACTCCGGCTATAAACTCAATCAACAAGCGCCTCCAGCGTACTCTTCTCTTACAGACTTATTATCTCTTTTAATTGCCTGATCTCCAGTGAACTCAATGAAGTAAGATTTCTACCTTCTATATGCTTTAATAACTGATTCTTTTATTCCAACTGACTCTTCTGGAAATTTTAGTGTTTCACTTTGTTGCAGTTGATCTCTATTAATTAAAATCCTTATTCACTAAATTCATTTCTTTCTTGAATGTACTTACTTGGAAACTTTAACTGAATGAACTCTTATGTGATAAATTTCATAAATAACTTTGATCTAATAGGAGTGACTTGAATTGAATGATCTCGCAAATAATATAAGCAATTTATTAAATTAATTTCCAAATAAATCTTTATTTGCAGAAATGACAATTCTGCTAATTTTTGGTCATATGATAGTAAATCTTCAATGTAATTGTTTTCAACAATTCAGATAGTTTTGTATCTTCTTATATTGCTGAATAGCTGCTGATAATGATATGTCCTCATTTATCCTATTCTTTAGGTATCCCTAAAGGGTAATAAACTAGTTAATTTTTTCCTTGTTATGGAAGCAAATTTCCACTAAGCGAATTTTTCAGGTTCAAAAGCATGAGCCTTTATTATTTTAATATTAACTTTTCCTGTGGAACATTACTTCATTTTATGTATAAATATTGTTATGGGCTAAGCTTTTATTAAATGATCTGTATTGAGCATCATCTGTAATAGCAAATATTAATAAATTACAAATTAAGGTAACCTGATTGTCCTGTACATTAAATATTTTTCCTTGGTTAAAATATGTCCCTTGACACTGCATAGTCTTTTACGTTAAATCCGCGCTGTCCAAGATATTCAAGGGTCCAGCCAGTAACGACCACAGGGGCATTATGCAGATCCTGTATATTTCCACAGCCGCAAAGGAACATTGCGGTTCTGAATTCATCCAGCATACGAGACAGGATACTGACAACTGATTCTTTTCCCTCAAGAGCAGGACCTACAAAGGGTAAAGCTGCACTCGCTGCATTTGCTCCAAGAGCAATGGATTTTGCAATATCAAGCCCTGTCCTTACTCCACCTGTTGCGATAATTGGGAGGGAAATCCTGCACTCTATAATGCTGGCAACAGTAGGAATCCCAAAATCCCAGAAGAGTTCCCCAAGGTGTTCTGAGAGAGAGTCTTCGCTTTCTCTGGCTCTGTATACTTCAACTCCTGCCCAGCTGGTGCCTCCAACGCCTCCCACATCAATTGCAGAAACACCTATTTTCTGGAGCATGAGGGCATCTTCTCTTGAGATTCCGGCTCCTGTTTCTTTAACAATTATCGGAGTGTCCAGCACGGAACAGATCTCTCTTATCATTTCCAGGCATCCTGTGGCATCTCTATCTCCTTCAGGTTGGATGGCTTCCTGCAGGAAATTCAGGTGGATGGCAAGGGCATCAGCGTCTATCATCTCAACAAGTTTTTCAACCCCGTCAACCCCGTATTTGCGAATCTGGGCTGCACCCACGTTCCCGTAGACAAAGGCATTGGGAGCTTCATCCCTGACAATCCTGAAAGATTCTTCCTGGGAAGGATCATCGATTGCAGCCCTCTGGCTGCCAACACCTATCCCCACTCCAAGCTCTTCAGCTGCAGCCGCAAGAGCAGCGTTTACAGGAATTGTATCAGGGTGCCCTCCTGTAATTGAGGCTATTAAAAACGGAGCCTGGAGTCGCTTTCCGAAAATGTCCACAGACAGATCCAGCTTATCCATATCAAGTTCCGGAAGTGCCCTGTGAATCAGGGTTACATCCTCAAAGCCCGGACTGACCTTTCGAGATTCTACCGGGCTTTCAGCACATAGTCTGAGGTGTTCTATCTTTCGCCTTGAGGTAGTGTTGATCATGCTTTTCATACCCTTTTATCCGGACTGATTCTGGTTCCTATGGGTTCCCCATTCAAGAACCTGTAGACATTATCAGCTTTCCCTGCATTGAATATATATGATGTAATACAAGATGTTTTGCTAAGTTCCAGAAGTTCCTGTACCTTTCCCAGCATGCCACCTGTAACGTCGGTATTTCCGGATCCCCCTATATAATGGCTGACACTTTCAAATTTTTCAGGGGTTATTTCAGGTACAGGCTTCCCGGTGTTATCAAGCACCCCGTCCTCTGCAGATCCCAATCCGAGCCTGGTGATCCCAAGTTCTTTTGCAAGATAAGGAACAATCTGGTCTCCTGAAAGAACGCATGCCCCAAGTTCGAAATCCATAACTACGTCTCCATGAAGTACGGGGACAAAACCGTTTTCGAGCATGAGTCTTATGTTTTCAAGGTACATGCTTTCTATTCTCCCTTTTCTGCAAACTGTACAGCCCATGGGATGTACAGCCACGGCCCGAACTCCGAAACTATTCAGGGCATCTACCACTCTGGAAGCGAGTTTTTTGACTGACTCGTGAGTTACAATGGCTCCTTCCGGATCAAAATTCCTGTCAAGCCCATATTTCTTGGCGTAGGTATGCCCGAAGGAACCTGCACCATGTACAATAATCATTTTTCCCTGGAATTCGGAGACTTCACGAGCAATCCTTATGAGGTCAGCCTCTCTTACAACCCCTTGATCTGCTCCTTTGTCCGTAATGACGCTGCCCCCAAGTTTCAGGATAACAGGTTCGGTTGAGACCTTCATGCCATATCACTTATACCTTTTTTGATAAAGTTCAATTTATTATGTAATAACCGCGAAATGACGAAGTTATGATCTAACGGCTCAATCTAACTTCAAGCCCTGCTCTGTAGGTTTTGTTATAATTACTTTACCGCCTGCACTTTCAATGGCTTCAGCAACCTGTGTACATTTATCAGGTGCTGTAAGGGCAACCATGCATCCCCCGCCTCCGGCACCTGTAATCTTTGCTCCGAAAGCTCCGGCTCCTCTAGCGGAATAAATCAGCCTGGAGAGTTCAAGAATATTCACCCCAAGAGCATCCAGAAGTCCCTGGTTTACATTCATAAGTCTGCCAATTGAAGAATAATCTCCTGCAAGGACAAAAGGTTCCCCTATTCTGGAAATTTTGCCAATTGAAGACATTAGGGGCTCTATAAGTTCTGGATAACTTTCACGGAGCTTTCTGACATTTGCTACAAGCTCCTTCGTAGAAGAAAAAACTCCTGTATCCCCTATAACAATTCCACAATCAGGTGTTCTCAGTTTCCTTCTATCGGGAATGGTCACAACTCCTCCGAATGTAGATACATAGGTGTCAGTAGGACTAGCAGCTCCCTGTACCTGTATCTCTATCTCGTGCCCCATTTTTGCAATTTCTTTGAGAGAAAGGCCGCAGCCAAGCAACTCATTGAGGACGCCTATACATGCAATTGTCACAGCAGCAGATGACCCGAGTCCGGAGCCTACAGGAATATCAGACTCAACCTCAAGGAAAATACCTTTAACAGGAGATATCTTTCTCATTTTCTCAATAACCGTGGAGATATACGGATGCTTTTCAAAGTCAATTCCTGTTCTGCCAATTTGCGACTGGATTATTATGGAATCATTAATTTCCGCTCTCACTCGGGTCCTTAACTCAACTGCACATGCTATTGCGTTTTCTCCATAAACAACTGCATGCTCTCCGAAAAGATAGATTTTCCCGGGGGCAGAACATGAAACCATTATTACTCCTCTTAAATTTGATTGAAATTTTTATTCAGTGAATTTATTATTTGAACTTCTGATTTAATTCATAAGCTGATGTACAATATTATAAAATAAAAGTTTAGGAATTACTTATCCGGGCATAAGTAACCATGGATATCCCGGTATTTTTTAATTAAAATCAGAAATTGAAGGGTTTTATTTTCCCGTAGGAATCCTTTCACTCTACGATTATTGCGGCATATCCTACAACTGCATCTAAATCTCCGGAAATATTCCCGCTATTTGTATAATTAAGCAGAGTAGCCTTTTTTCCTCCAAGCTTTTTGGAAGCTGTCAGCATCGCAGCGATTGGCCCATAGCCGCATACAGATGCATTTCTCCGATAGAGCCTGTTGTATATCTCCGGGACATCCAGATTCAGGATAGCTTCTATGATTTCATTGTCAACTTCCTTTGCAAGATCTGCAGGCTGGTAGTGAGTAAAATCGCTGGATGCTATGAAAACTACTTTTTTTCCACTTTTGGAAACAAGATCCGCAGCAAGGTTCCCTACCTCAATTGCAGTCTCTTCATCCTGCATGCCCATACATATAGGAAGGATCTTGAAATCTCTCTCAAAACGATATTGAAGGAAAGGAAGCTGAACTTCAATCGAGTGTTCGTACCTGTGTCCGAGTTCGTCTGCATCAACGATGCTTCCCAAAAAACCATCTGCAAGATCGACATCAACCTCTATCGTCCCCAGAGGAGTTTTCCATGTATCCCTGGATACTGATACCGGCGAACCGTATCCCGTATGGTTGGGGCCAAAAAGGACATAGGTATCGGCTTCTGGAAGGGTTGCATAAGCATGTGCAGCTACTTTCCCTGAATAAACATATCCCGCATGAGGGCAAACAGCTCCGAGAACATTTCGTTCCCGGATCTCCAAACCTTCAAAACATCTCTTAAGTTCTTTCTCCAGATGTTCACAATGCAGGGGATAGAACTGCCCTGCAACTGCTGGCTGTCTCATTTCTAATCACCCATATAAGATACGGGTCATTTTTATATATGCTTGCAGTATGCAGGACTGAGTCTGAAATCAGAGAGGTGTTTCGAAGTCTGTCATCTCGTAATTGAAAGGAATATTATTAGATTTTGCCACTTCTCTTGCAAGCAACCAGTAAACAAGGGAAAGAGCTTTTCTACCTTTGTTGTTTGTGGGGATCACAAGATCCACGTTTGAAATCAGGTTATTTGTGTCACAGAGTGCTACAACAGGTACGCCAATGCTTGAGGCTTCTTTCAGAACCTGGGCATCTCCTGCAGGATCGGTTACAATCACAACATCAGGCTCAAAGAAACCATAGATCTGAGGGTTTGTAAGGGACCCGGGGATAAACCTTCCAAGCATTGCCCTTGTGCCGAGTGCTCTGGAAAACATTCTTGCAGGGTGCTGTCCGTACTGCCTTGAAGAAACAACGAGTATTCTTGAAGGATCATAGTGAGACAGTAACCTTGATGCAACTCTTATTCTCTCGTCTGTAGCCTGGATGTCAAGCACATATAACCCATCAGTTCTGACTCTGTATACAAAACGCATCATATCCTGCGTCTTTTGCTGGGTTCCGATGTGAACGCCTGCTGCCAGGTATTCATCAATAGAGACAAGTGATGTGGTCCCTTCTTTTTCAGAAGCTTCTTCATCCTTTGTTCCTACATTTCCGGTTTTTGCTGCGGCTTCCTTTTCAGGTGCAGGTTCTGCTTCAGCCACGACATTTTCTTCAGGCAAAGGCTGTGCTTTATTTTCCTCCTGCCCTGTTTGCTCTATTTCCTCCATAAAGTCACCTCATAATATAGAATCGACAATAAAACACATTCAGTATCTGAAAATGTATCCCATTACGTTTTCAACTGCTTTTACGTTTGACCGTGATAGGAATAACTCCGACCTTCAACTCTTCAATAGCAACACCGAGAGGATCCAGCCGCCCGTCATCTTCAATAAGGACAGGAGCCCCCATTGCAATTTGCAATGCTCTTGCACCTACAATCCGTGCACGCTCGAACCGGGTATACTTTTCCTTGACCAACTGATCACCCTAAAACTTAAAAACGCTCCGATGAATTCCAATAATTGAGAAGCATGATAATGTTTGATATTTTAGTACATACCTGAATACCAGTATCCCTGAAAAAAGGGATATGGGACCGCTGAGATTCGAACTCAGGTTCCGGCGTCCCGAACGCCGAAGGATGGACCAAGCTACCCTACGGTCCCTTACTGGTAAGGTGAAAGTACATCAACAAGTTCGACGTGGCTCAAGAACATTCTACGGCAGCAATAACGGATGATCCCAAGATCATCCAGCACAGCAGCAGAGTCTTCACCATCGTTGACGCGTCTTTTGTACTCATCCCAATAGTTTGAGACTACTTTTCCACATGAGAAACATCGGACTGGGATCATAGTTTTACCTGTAAGATTTCTGATATTTGGCCCTTGCTCCAGGTCCACCAAAGTTCTTTGATTCTTTCTGCCTGGAATCGCTTACAAGTAAGTTGCGGTCATAACTTGCGAAGTTGTCTCTGATAATTGTGTCATTTGTCCATTCCACAATACCACGGGCAACAGCAGTTCTTACTGCATTGGCCTGTCCGACAATTCCGCCTCCCTTAACATCAACATTAATGTCAAGTCCGGAGACTACGTCATTTCCTGCGATCAGTAGAGGTTCGGAAATCTTCATCTTTACAAGCTCTGGAGAGAATAACTCGAGCGGAACTTTGTTGATTCTGACCTTTCCGGTTCCTTTAGTGACTGTTGCACGTGCAGTTGCAGTCTTGTGCTTTCCAGATGAATTAACTACTTTAACCATAAGGACTCACCCTTTAGAACTTAGAACCCATTTTCTGGCTCACTTCACCAAGCTCTATATATTTGTTGGAACTCAGAAGCCTCATATCAGCATCTGGGATGGTGATCGTTTCGGAGCCCTTTAGCTCGTAGGGAATACCTACGTACACTTTGAGCCTGGACATTGCGTCTCTGCCTCTTGCTCTCTTATAGGGCAGCATGCCACGGATCGTCCTCTTCAGGATACGGTCCGGACGCTTCGGGAAATAAGGCCCAAATTCCGTTGCACCCCTCTCCCTGGTCTCCCGGTATTCTTTGAGAGTACTTGCTTTTGAACCAGAAATTACGGCTTTTTCGGCATTTACAATAAAAATCTTCTCGTCTCCTGAAAGCAACTGTTTTGCAACCGTACTTGCAAGACGTCCCAGAATAAGCCCATTTGCATCGATAATTGCCATCTTCGACACCTCAGCGGAAAATCCGGATTCCGGACCCTTTTGGATTTGCTTCCATTATCTCTTCAAGACTCAGGCACTTGCCGCCGGCTTCAGTGATCTTTTCAACTGCAGATTCACTGAAAGTTAAAGCTGCAACAGTTACAGAGTGGTCAAGGAGGCCTGCACCCAGAACTTTCCCTGGAATAAGCAGGACGTCATCTTCTGCAGTGTGTCTGTTGATCTTACTTATATTCACAGCCGCATAGTTTCTGGACGGCATCTCAAGACGTTTCGCTAGATCCTTCCAGATTGGGGCAGCATCTATGTTGCTCCTATCTTTCAGGGTAAGAATCAGGGAAACGATTCTTGGATTTGTTTTTCTTGTTAGTTTTACCAGTGATTTTTTACCCAATGTATGTTCCTCCGCAAGATTTGTATTAATCTCACTTACGCGGAAAAAAATTCCCTATCGCGTTCGAACATCGCTATAATTGCTCTTCTGAAAATCATAAACTTAGAAGTAGCCAATTAAAGATCAAGCGATTAGTCGGAATTGGTATGATGTGAATAACATTTCTAGTACATAAAGATTATGTGCATCAATAATTCCTGCTTACCAAGTTCCAAACGGAAAAAGTTGTTCTCCTTTCATATCTGCTTTCTCATATTTCTCACAAAGCTTCTAAACTTAAGTTAAATTGCACGCTCCAGCAAACGCCAACATAACAATTGGATATACCTACCAAAAAATTCTGGAATAGCCATTTTAAAATCTATACAGAAAAACAGAAAATTGTATCCATGCTTCTTATCTCATGTTTTTATGTAGTTCTTTATCTCAATTTTGGAAGTTAATCCGCTTGAGTGACCAGCTCGAGAGAACAAAATCTGATCCATAACTAGTCCTCTTGAGCGAGCAAAACGAGTGAAACGGACCGCGTACTGTTGCGATTACATCGCAACTCCCAGAAAATCTTCGATTTTCTGCGATCTCGAGGCGCAATTCGGGAAGTAAAGTCCTATTTTTTATAATATTAAATGAATATATTAGTGGGGAAATTATCAATGCAGAGGGAGTGGACAATATCGTATCGAGTTTATACCCGGTATGTAAACAGGTGCCAAACATATACTAGATTCCCTTGTGAATACCAATGGGAGTAAATGGTTGACCAAACTACAAAGCGGAAGAAGTCGTACGAATGGACCAGATTTGCATTCTTCGTGAAGTGTAGCGGTTACTGCTAGAAACCTGAGGATATCGGCGTATCTATTCAAGCGTTTCTGAGTAGCCTGTATCAAAAATTAGGATTTCTATATGTCGTAATCATATTTTCCCGAACGAATGAATCCCGGGCTTTGTCCCAAATGGGGAAACAAGCCAACTGATAAATCAAGCGAAAATAAACCTGGTGGTACTATCATGCCTGAAACAGTTATTCAATATCTTTTGAATAGGTTAAAACAGCTGGGAATAAAGGATATTTTTGGTGTTCCAGGAGATTATGCATTTCCTATTAACGATGCTATCTGTAATGATAAGGAGTTACACTGGATTGGCTGCTGCAATGAGTTGAATGCTGCTTATGCAGCTGATGGTTACGCTCGAATCAATGGCATGTCAGCGCTGTCTACTACTTTTGGGGTGGGTGAACTCTCTGCGTTATGCGGCATAGCAGGCTCTTACGCTGAGCATAATCTTGTATTTCACATTGTCGGAATGCCGGCTATTCCGGTTCAGGAGAGACATGACATAGTACATCATACGCTTGGCAACGGAGAGTTTGACTTTTTCATGAATATGGCTACACCAGTGGTATGTGCGAAAACAATGCTTACTCCGGAAAATTGTGTTCGTGAAGTTGAACGTGTTATCATGGCAGCTCTGGAACATCGTCGTCCAGTCTATATTGCCATACCTAAAAATTATGTATATGAGAACATCTCATTTTGCCAGATGCCGGCAAATGTGCCTATGAAAAGCGATAATGAGGCATTGGAAGAAGTTGTTTCGATTATTATACACAAGATAGCTAATGCAAAGAAAGCATGTGTTATGCCAGGCATCTTTGTTGATCGTTTTGGGGTCGAGGATCTTGCCACGGCCGTTATTAGTGCTTCGGGATTACCTTATGTAACCATGGCGATGGATAAGTCGGTGCTTGATGAGCATAATCCCTCCTATCTTGGATTATACATAGGTCAGCTTGCGAATTCCGAAATTAGGGAGTTTGTAGAATCCTGCGACTGCATACTTGCCATAGGCACTATCCTGTCTGATACTAATATGGGTATGTTCACAGCTAAACTTAATAAATCCCGAGTTATCAATATCATGCCTTCCAATGTCCATATTGGGCACGCTAACTACACAAATCTAAAAATGGCCGACGTACTGGCGGAACTTGTCAAAAGACTTCATAAACGAAGTGATATTATTGGGCCTGTGATTGAATCTCCCACAATGCCAAAAGTAGACGCTAACAGCCCGATAACTGCTGATTATTTATACGCAATCTACAAGAAATTTTTTAAGCTAGAGGATATCATTATGGTGGATTCAGGGACTTCTTTCTACGGCTTACTGCCAGTATTTTTACCGAGAGGGGCCAGGCTCCATAGCCAGACACTCTGGGGTGCAATAGGCTGGGCTACTCCTGCATCATTTGGAGCCGCATTGGCTGCACCTGACAGGCGGGTGGTTCTCATAACGGGCGAAGGAGCCCACCAGATGACTGTCCAGGAAACTAGCCAGTTTTGCCGCTATGGTCTGAAGCCTATTATTTTTGTGCTGAGTAATCAGGGCTATCTGATAGAAAGAATGCTATCTAAAAAATTAGATTACTGTTACAACGATCTGGCAAAATGGCAGTATCACAAGCTGCCAGAAGCATTTGGTTGCAATGACTGGATAGTAAGGAAGGCCACTACTTGCGGTGACCTGGACAGGGTCATGGAAGAGTTGGATAATGCAAAAACAGGTGCATATGTAGAAATAGTCTCTCCAGAGTTTTCTGCGCCTCCACTTATGGAGGCAATCCACAAAAATTTATAACCTCTATAAACGAGCAGAACTGCCCTGCAGACATATTCCATCCAAAGTGCTTGAGCACTCTTATCCAAACTTTTAGGGGAAAGAATGTAAAATACTTGAGCTGAATAATGGGAAGCTGTTGACTCGGTTTCTCTGTAATTCGACTTTAAATTTATTTACGACTTTTTGTCCAGTTTGAACACCGTAATAGTCTATTATGATGAGATGCCAAGCACTGACTTCGAAACCTTATCGAAAACTGCCTCGACATCGCATCCAAACTTCTTTGCTACAATAAGTGCAACAATTCGAATATCCACAAGGTAAAAAAGTCTTTCCTGCATGGAATTTATCTCGGATACAAGCCTTTGTCTGTTTGTTCCGGTATCTGCGGAAATAAACTCCAGGATTTGCTCAAAGGAAATATCTTCCCGGATAGAGGGGGGTTTTTTTCCGGAGTTTTCCTGCCCTTCTAGAAAATTTCCAGGCGGCTTATAAGCATGGGGAATCCGGATGCTTTCTATATCAAAACCTGGCACGAGAACACTATCCTTAAGAGAGAGGATACCTGCTTCAAGAGCCCTGTCCTTTACCTTTGAGGCAGTTTTCGGGGAAAACCATTTAAGGTCAAATGCCAGGGAAAACTCAAAATCTTTTACTGAAAGGGAAGATACAAGATTTTTCTTAAAAGGAACCGAGACTACACGTTTAAGTTCTTCCATTAATTACACCCTTAAAACTGACATCGGAAGCAGAGTATAATACAACAGGCTTACAGCATTAATATCACATATTTCAGGATAACAGGCTTTTTTATAGCGTATTTCCTGAAAAAAGAGAAAAATAGATTCGGCACAAGTTTTTATGCCGAATTGATGCTGAAGCCTTGTAAAACTCAGAGGGTTACAAGTTTAGCATCGAGTATTCCCTCAACCTTCTGGACTTCATCAAGGATCTGGTCAGAGACTTCAGAGTCTATGTTAAGAACCATCATGGTAACGCCTCCGATTTCAGCTCTTCCGACCTGCATGCCTGAGATATTGATATTGTTTTTACCGAGAACCAGGCAGCACGGCCCGATAACGTTCGGCCTGTTAATGTGTCTTGCAAAGATCATGCGTCCAGCAGGGAATATATCCAGTTTGTCCTCATCAACTGAAACAATCTTTGGCTCATCTCCTACAACAGTTCCTGCAATCAGCTTTGTCAGCCCTCCGCCTGTAAGCCTGATGCTAATAGTTGAAGAATATTCCTCAGAAGATTCGGACTTGCTTTCTACAACTGCAATCTTTCTGGACTTTGCAAGGATAGGAGCATTGACATAGTTAACTCCGGAACCAAGGGCCATTTCAAGCAATCCCTTGAGAGCAGAAACCGTAAGGGGTCTGGTGTCCTTTCCAGAAATCTCCCCATTGTATGCAATCTCTACTTTTTCGTAATTGCCGTCTACAAGTTGTCCTGCAATCTTGCCCATGATTTCAGAGAGCCTGATGTAAGGAGCAAGGACTGCCATAGCTTCCGGTTTTACTGAAGGGATATTGATTGCGTTCTTTGCAGGTCCGCCATTAAGGACGGATACCACTTCCTTGGCAATGTCGATTGCCACGTTGATCTGGGCTTCCTGCGTGGAGGCTCCGAGATGAGGAGTTACTATAACATTGTCATAGTTAAGGAGAGGACTGTTGAAAGGAGGCTCCTCGACGAAAACATCTAATGCTGCTCCGCCTACTTTTCCGCTTGCAAGAGCTTTTGCCAGGGCTTCCTCACTGATAATTCCGCCGCGAGCGCAGTTAAGTATTTTGACACCGGGTTTCATCAGGGCAAACTGCTCGTCATCAAGAATATTTCTGGTTTCTTTAATGAGAGGGGTGTGCACTGTGATATAGTCAGCATTTTTTGCTATCTCGTTCACGGTGGCAAGCTTAACTCCAAGTTCAGTAGCCCTCTTCTCTGAAATGAATGGGTCGTATCCCATGATATTCATTTCAAGCCCTGAAGCTCTTTTTGCAACCTCGGAACCAATTCTTCCGAGACCTATAACTCCCAGGGTTTTGCCTTTGACTTCAACGCCCATGAATTTATTACGCTTCCATTCCCTTGCTTTCAGAGAGGCGTTTGCCTGCGGAATGTTCCTGGACATTGACATCATCATGGCAATCGTGTGTTCTGCTGCCGAAATCATGTTTCCTTCAGGAGCGTTGGTCACAATGATACCTTTCTTTGTAGCTGCATCCACATCAACATTGTCAACTCCGACACCTGCTCTTCCGATAACTTTCAAGTTGTCGGCAGCCTCGATAATTTTTTGAGTGACCTGGGTACCACTGCGTATTACAAGTGCATTGTAATCCTTAATTATTTTCACCAGCTCGTCCTCGGAAAGCCCTGTGGACACGTCAACAGTAAAGTGCTCTTTAAGAATCTCCAAACCTTCGTCGGAGAGTGAGTCGCTAACTAATACTTTCATTTCAATTTCTCCAGATAAATAAATACGATAAACATGAGATATTAAATTTTAACAGAGATACCAATCAACTTAATTACACTTAAGCATTATCACACATCTTTTAAGGAAATTATATACATTCCAACATTTTTTGAGATTTATCTCAGCTCTCCGTTTAACCGACCAGTCTGATTATCCCGATTTTAGGCTCGTAACATTGCCCGCCTGCAAGGAGAGAACTCATAACTTCTTCTACAATTTCCTCAGGAATACCTCTGGAAATTGCTGCTTCTACAAAAGCTGCGTAGTCAACTCCCTTATTTCCACCCATTTCCCTGAGCAGCTCGAGTACAAATTCTTTCTGGTCAGCTTTAGCCTCTGTATCATCTGCGGGCTCAAAATTCAGAGCTCTGAGCCCTTCTTTTATGGAGTCTCGAAGCAGTTTTGCAAATTCGTGAGGAGCTTTTTCCATTTCAAGGGCAATAGATATACCTTCTGCAAGCTCGGGAGAAACACCTTTTTCCAGCAGGAATTCTTTGAGTTTTTCTCCTCGGTGCCCACTATCCAGAGCATCCGAAAAGACTTCAAGTCTCTCAACTGTTTGCTCTGCAGTATCTATAACCCACCTGCTGCGAATTTCCTCGTCGACTACATTTGCTTCTTCAGCCCGGATAGAGACAAAAACCGATCCTGGTTCAGGTTCATAGATCCTGGCTTTACCTGTAAGTGCTATGAAAGCAGGAACCTGAACCGTTGAAAAGAATATTGATGCTTCAGACTGGTACTGTCCTGCATATACAGTGAAAGCTCCTGTAGGGTCAACTATCCTGGCTTTCCACATGTCGTTTTGTGTCCCAATGCTGTCAAGCTCAGTAATTACTCCAACCAAAAAAATGCGGTTAAGAATAAGCCCAAGAGGGCTGATTAGCAGATTGGGGGATTTAGGGTCTAATGTAGCTGAATCAGATCTGAACGATTTTTTAAGTTCCCTGCAGGCTTCAAATTCTTTTGCAAAAACTCTTTTTGCAACTTCTCGTTTAAGCAAGCCCGATTCCTCCATTGGAGACCTCGGTATTCATATTATGTTCATTTTCTTTATCCGGCCCAAGCCTGTGCAAAAGTTCTATTGCCCTGACAGCCAGGTCATCTTCAGGCACCCAGGCATGTTCGGCTACAAATGAGATTCCGTATTCGTTTTTTGAGGAGTTCCCCCTTACTGCAAGGTAGCGGCCTGTAAGGAAACGTTTGAGATCTTCGTAAACTGCATCTTTTGAGATGTCAGAAAACATCAGTTGTTCAGCTTCTTCAAGGGTTTTTCCATAGATGATTTCCGAAACTTCCCTTGGAAACATGACTGACATGGCTTCTGTCCCATCATCCAGTACAGCCTTAATTCTCATGTCCCTTATGCCTTCTACCTTGCCGTGTACCCGGCAGCTTGCTTTTTGAATTACACGCCCGCATTCCGGACAGCGGGAGATAATTCCCGAACCTGGCCGGACTGAAACTATATTTCCTGCTGCAGCCACATCGAACATGCTTTCTCTTGAATCTATCTCTTCAATTTTCAGAGGAACAGGGTCTTTTCTTACTGATTCGAAGGTGAATAAAAGCGTTTCATCCTCTTTCTGCCCGATGGAAGAAACCTTTGTGCTGCTCACAATATTGACAGACGGCGCTCCCCTGAACATCCGGACCTGAGCTTCCTCAATTCGGATTATGCTTCCGATATCTATTCCAGAAAGTTCGTTCCAGGCTGTAAATGGCAGCCTGCCGGTCTCATCCGCAAGTACGCCAAAAATCACTCTGGATTGACGCCCCCGTGCCAGAATTTCTTTGTGGGAAAGCTGGATCACACAGGCTACAGTCCCTACAGAAAAATCCATAGCTCCGATATCAATCAGCTTTTTTGTCTTGCTTCCCGAAAGTTCGGATAGGGGGGGAAGAGAGGAGTCCGAAATTTTTGATACAAGGGACTGTTCTCCGATAGAGAGCCTCATTCTGTTCTGCCAGATGCGGGTATATGCATTCTGGATGGTAATTACGTCTCCTGTTGAGCCCGGAAGCTCTTTCCAGGAAGAAAACATGACCGAACCTGTTTCATCTGCAAGAATTCCTGTATATAGCTTGGAAGGAGCTTCCCGGGTTTCTTCTTGAATCCCTTCCTTATCCTCTTCTTTAGGTCGAATTGGCTTTGATCCTATATCCAGGATCCTGCATGTGATCTCAAAATTTTTCAGATTGGCTGACAGGTCCTTTACCTTCAGGACCTTTTGTTTCCCTTTAAACTTGCGGAGAATACTCTCTTTTGCAAGCTCAGGAGATACGCGGAAAGCGAGAAGTTTCTCAAACTCTGCCCTGATGCCAGTCTTTTCAATGTCCCCAAGCGCCCTGGTTAGCTCTTCAAGATGGGGCGCAATTTTCTCGTCCATTTTTAAGCCTCCGTTCGAGACAATTAGAAAATAATTTAGGTTATACGGTTATTAAAATATTTGTCAATAAGGTTTGAAATGAGTTACGTTTTGCACCGGATTGAACCCGTAGCGGATTGAAACTGCAACGGATTGGAACTTCTAAAACCTGGATTATTAGGTTTTACAACTTTTGTTGGTTTTTATATCCTTTTAGACGTCATAGCTTTTTGCATTATTTAGAGAATCAACCGATAGTGAATACTCTTAAAACAAGGTGCCTGTTGCCAGCTAATATTTGTGAATTATATAGAAGGAATATAGCAGGAATACATTATAAATTAACTCTTCCGTTACCAGTCCTGCAAAGATATCAAACTATTATTTAAGGGTAATGATTTGAACTTCTAATCCTAAAAAGTATACAGTTTCAGCTTTGTAAAGATATCAAATGTATCTTCAGGATAATTGTTCAGAATTTTTAATTCTGATAATTATATTAATTCCGGAACAAAGTTCGTATTTATAACATATGGAAAAACTCTGTTGTATCAAAATTACGTTATCTAAAAAAAGAAAAAATTAAATTTCTCTGAAATATAGAGCTAGATGAATAAGCAAGAAGGGAAGAAAAGGCAAAGAGGAAATAGAAGATGGGAAGAGTAAAATATTATGACTTTAACCTTTTTAAGGTAATACTACTTGCAGTCATTCTGGCAGGTATTTTTACCTGCTATGCTGTCTCTGCTGAAAGCTTAAGAGTAGGTTCTTCCGATGAAAATTTTACCTCGATACAGGCCGCAGTAGATGCCGCAGAACCCGAAGATACTATTTTTGTAAGCCCTGGAACTTATGTTGAAAATCTAAAAATTGATAAGCATGTGAGAGTCTGGTCCGTTTCCAGAAATCCCGAAGACACAATTATTAGTTCAGCAGACCCTTATAAAAATACCGTGGAGATAAGTGCTAATAGTGTCTCATTCAGTGGTTTTGGGATCGAAAATTCGAAAAAAACAGGAATTTTACTTGCAGGGGTTAAAAACTGTTTTATTAATAATAATAAAGCCCGGGGAGAAGAATACGGCATTTTCCTTAAAAATTCCGAAGGCAACACGATAAGTGACAATATCCTTGTCCTGAACGAAAAAGGGATCAGGTTCGAAGGTTCAAACTCCAATAATATTCAAGATAATACCATTGCCTATAACTACGGTCCCGGAATTTCTCTTGAAGAAAGCAGGAAGAACATTATCTATAACAACTATTTCAAAAACGCCGAAAATATTGAAGAAAAAGATGTAAACGCGGAAAACATCTGGCAGAGTCCTCTGGTAACCAAACAGAACATTGTAAAGGGTCCTTATATTGCCGGAAATTTCTGGGCAGATCTTGAAGGAAAAGGTTACAGTGAGACCTGCACGGACGAAAACAGCAACGGAATTTGCGACACCTCTTATAATGTAAGAGGCGGAGGCACAGATAAATTCCCTCTTTTCCCTAAAGTTCCAAATGCTGTTAAAACCATTGAAAACAAGCTTAATGACAGTGCAAGTGTCTATGAAAAGGAAATAATAAACAGGGAAACTGCAACTGAAACAGGCAAAGAAACTAATGGAACAAATGAGTCTTCAGGTAAGAACGCTACAGGAGAAAGTCCTTCTGAAGAAGCTTCCTGGCCGGGTTTGGAAATTGTGACAATAGCTCTGGGATTAGCATGTTTCCTGAGGCAGAACAGGTAAAGGCAAGAAAAAAATAAAGGCAAGAAAAAAATCAAAGTTGTTAGTTTATCTTACAGGGAATTGATGGTGTTTAATTTAGTTAATTAATTTAGTTAATTTAGAGAAGTAAAAACCGTAAAATATAAAGGGATTTGGAATTATTTATTGAAAATATCAAAACGAAAGAAGTTAAAATCTGACAGAACTGGATAAAAGGACAGCTTTGTCAGATTCTATAAATAATTCTCCCATCACTCTCTATCACTTTTTTTCTCTGTTTTTCATTCAATTTATTTTGCCGAGACTTCAATATATCTGTACATACCTTTAGTGTTACTGCCCTTTGCGTTCGCTACTGTTAAGCTGACAGTGTATTTTCCTAGTTTAGTGTAGGTGTGTGCAGGATTCTTCTCTGTTGAATATGTTCCATCTCCAAAACTCCATTTCCATGAAGTTGGATTGTTTGTGCTTTTGTCTGTAAACTGAACATTCAACGGAGTTTTTCCAGAGGTAACACTGCTTACGAAACTTGCAACCGGTGATTGCTGAGCAGTTGTACTTGTTGAACTGGTTGTGTTTGTTGAACCGGTTGTGTTTGTTGAACCGGTTGTGTTTGTTGAACCGGCTGTGCTTGTTGAACTAGCTGTGCTTGTTGAGCTGGCTGTGTTTGTAGAGCTGGTTGTGTTTGTTAGAGCTGGTTGACTGTTAGCTGGTTGTACTTGTTGAACTGGCTGTGTTGCCAATAGAGCCGTATCCGTATCCTTTCGCTACCCAATTCTCAACACTGTGATCAGATGGTCCTAATATGTTTGAGCCTGATCCTACCTGTATGTAAGGCGACACTCCCACATAACATTATCGTGAACGCTAATTGATCCGCTTGCATCAACATTTCCAACGCCTGCACTGCTGCTTGATCCTTTGTAGTCATGCATGATGTTGTGATGGACATTTGCATTTGTCAGTTTATTTTCCAGCTCAACGCAGCACCAGCCAGAGCCGGCACTACCTGTGAAGGTATTATGGTCCACTTCAATATTTGCGCAATTGTCTATCCTGACACCTGTATTGGTTTGAACCTCAACATCACAGTTATACATTCTGGAATTTTTGGTGCCGGATAAAAATGACACACCATCGTGTCCTACGGAATACATTCTGCAATTATATACATTAATTCCGGAACTTTTACTGATTCTGACACCATCACTATACAGATAACGAGTGAATAAAATGTCATGTACTTTACTATTACTCGAAGACCTGAATTTTATGCAGTTTCGATAGTCTCCGTGACCTCCGTCACTGGGGCTGGTTGCTGCACTTTTGAATTGAAGATTACATACTTCAACGTTAGAAACACCTGATCCGAATACATATGCAGGTGATCCCTCGGAGTTACAAACTGAACCAGTAGCATAGATAATTGTACTGTCGCCTGCACCTTTCAGTACTACATTAGATTTCAAAATTATAGGTGCACTTATCTTATAAGTGCCAGCAGTGAGGAGAACATATCCAGGGTTACTTGATGTTGCTCCTGATGCTACGGAATTTATTGCATTATTAATTGCAGTCTGGGCAGATGATCCAGATCGGACTTACAGTTACTGTATTCTGTGCGCCTAACGCCGCGGGGACGGTTGTTAAAATAAGGCATGTTACTAGGAATAGGGTTCCTATCTGTCTTTTTAGCATCGTATCACCTTTGGGTTGGATTTGGAATTTGAGTAAACTCAAAAATTTTATAGGGTTATAGTGTATTTTTCCCAAAGCACATACGGCTGTTAAACTAAGATATGTTGTCAGGAATAGGGTTTCCTGCTTCATTTTTAGCATCGTATCACCTTTGGGTTGGATTTAGAATTTGAGCAAACTCAAAAAACTATAGATAGTTATTATTTCTCCAACAGTTGATACGGTTGTCAAAATAAGACATATTTCAGGAATAGGGTTTCCTGATTATTTTTTAGCATCGTATCGCCTCTGGATTGGATTTAATTTGAGTAAACTCAAAAACTCTAGAGATAATTGTATACTCTTTCCCAGATATTTCTCAAAATTCCATATTACGTACTCGTAATGTTTTTCCGAACTATCTAATTAGACCGAGTCTATAGTAAATATCTAATTATGTCGGGTCTATACGGTAATTCAAAAATTCTATATTACGTCTGCGTAATATTTTTGAATCTATCCAAGTATGTTCTCTGCGATTATGTGGGGCGGACACGTTGCACACAGAGTCTCCACTCTCCAATCACTTTATAGGGACTGGTCATTGGAGATGGCCGGAAATGAGAAGCTTTGGCTTCTATCACTCAAAATCTGTTACTGACCATAGGATATTATTCCTTCTGGTCAATACCTCCTATTTTATAAGTTATGACCTCAGGCCAAGTTAACTCTTTTGAAAAGTTTTCCTTTACTTTCATTGTTTACTGGCTGAGTCGACACTCAAAGTTTAACCTTCATATTATAAAATATTTTTGGTCATACAGAAGGAAATTTTGGAAATTATTTCGAATATTAAAGAGTTATGAAGTGATAAAAGAACTTATCTGAATAATTATGGAAAAAAGTTACACATTTATTTCATTAATCTGGATATCAAGTTACCATATTTTTTCATTATATACTCATATATGTATTCTAATTGCCCAATATTACAACTCCTAGAACCCAGTAAAGAAAAAAATATCCTGCTTCATACATAGGTATGAGTTCTTAAAGTCTGCCTCAAAACTCAGACCATTTCCACAATTGATAATTTGTAGCGTTGATAAGATGCATGTGAGAAAATACTGATGATAAGAACTGATTAATTAATATTTTATTTATCAAATAAAAAAGGCAAAAAAGTTAAGAGAAAACAGGTAAACAAAAAATAAATTAAAGAAATGGAACAGTTTCCTGCTCCTACTTTTTTCGAAAATCACTTGTGGGCAAAGTATGCCAAAACTTTTTCCTTATCTACAGAATCAATTCTGCAGAAGCCGAAACGTTCGAACTGTACGATTTTGTCAAGTTCAGATGTAATCCCGTGTTCTCCGATTCCTTCTATATCGCCTTCGGGACCGCGAACTTTAACGGAAATTCCATCAACTGGTGCCCAGTGGATAATTTTTGCTTTTGCTTTTTTAAGGGCTTCAAGAGAAATATCAGAGACTTTTGCCTGAAGTGGTGAAGGAGAAGTGATTTCAATATTGCAGAAATCTTTTAAGCGGAGGATGGAGCCTGCTTCCAGCTTTTCGGCATCATCCATGCAAACAAGCACTTTACTTCCTACGGCAATTTCTCTTACACCTCTTGCCTGGTCAGTGGGGTGGAGCGGAAGTTTTGCAATTGTCGGCCCTGAATCCGCAATTTCCAGTTCTACAGGATTCCAGACAAAGAAGTAGCGGTTTGCAATGGGGTCCACGATTTTGCGGTTTTCGGCGTAGAGAGACTCCATGCTTATACTCACATCTGTCATCCCTACTCCCATCTCTATCATGAATTTTTTGAGGGCTTCAGCCTTGATTCCGCGGCGGCGGATTGCCCGGATTGTGGGTAGTCTTGGATCGTCCCATCCGCTGTACTCTCCTTCCTCAATGGCTTTTCTGAGGGTGCTTGTGCTGAATTTGCCAAACTCATGGATCTTGACCCTGCCCCAGTGGGTTGTTTTCGGGTATTCCCAGCCGAAGTACCTGTAGATGTATCCCTGCCGTTTTTCGCTATCAATAAGGTCTTTACCCCGGATAATGTGAGTCATGCCGAGTTCGTGGTCTTCTATAGCGCCTGCAAAGTCCAGAAGGGGCCAGACAATGTATTTTTCATCAATCTCGGGACGAGGATGGGACATTTTTCTGATCCTGAATGCACCCCAGTCTCGGAGAGCGGGATCCTTGTGTTCTATATCGGTTTTGATTCTCAGTACTGCCTGCTGGTCTTCGTATTCTCCGGCAAGCATCTTCTCCCAGTGCATGAGGTTTTCTTCAGGGCTTACATCCCTGTGCGGGCAGGCTTTCTTGGCGTCCTTAAATTCCTTGAAATCTCCTCCTTTACAGAAGCAGACATAGGCTTTGCCCATCTCAATTAGTTTTCTTGCATAATCATAATACATAGGGAAATGATCAGAGGCGTAGACTATCTGGTCAGGTACAACTCCAAGCCATTTGAAGTCATCAAGGTACCAGTCATAAGCTTCAAGCATAGGTCTTTTTATGTCAGGATCGGTATCATCGAAACGCAGGATGAACTTTCCTTTGTACATCTTTACATATTCGGAATTAACAACCATGCCTCTTGCACTTCCCAGGGTTCCGGGCCCATTGGGGTTTGGGGCAAACCGCATTACAACCTTGCCAGGTTCTACTCCTTCAAGAGGTTTTAAACCTTTATCCGGCTCTTTCTTTACGCTAAGAGCTTCAATAAGTTCTGGTGCAATTTCAGAAAGCCTTGCTTCCCAGACTTCTGGATTTCCTTTAGCAATTTCGGAGACAATAGTTTCAAGAGCTTCAGATATTGCATTAGGGTTGGATCTGAGATGAGGACATTCCCCCATTACCTTGCCCATGACAGCTTTGGGCTGAGGGGCTTTTCCATATTTTACAGCATTTTGAAGGGCGTATTTTTCTATTGTTTTAAGATCTTCAGGACTTAAAGTCATAGGAGGTTCTCCAAAAGTAAACTTGGATTAAATGAGATCGGGATGTAGTGTAAATTCAATTACAAAGCAAGTTACAACTTTAGCTGTGAATTTAATTACAAAACTAACTGCAAAGCCAATTCTAAATTCAATTGCATATACTCATGAAAAATGAGTATTATATCAGATCTTTGAGTCGTGTTATATCTTTAATTGTGTTAGATCTCTGAATCCGATAATTGCGGAAAAATGTAAATGGGATTATAAAAAGCCACCGAAGCCCCAAATTTTCAGGAAAATTTGAAAATGAGAAAAAGCTTTTGTGATAAGTATTTTTGAAAGGCACCATTGGTAAAGAGCTCTTTGCATAACCTTTTGCAGAGCCCTTTACAGAGCCCTTTACAGAGTCTTTTGCAAGGCCTTATTTAGGGATGGAAGCTTCGATTTCCCGGATACGGGAAACTTTCTCTTTAATCTTTTCAAGCTCCCTCTCAAACTCCTGCAGAAACTTGGAAACCGCATCTCCAGGAACTGCACCCTGAGCTGAGGGTTTGATCAGATTAGCCTGTTCAAGGACCCTGAGTGAATAACGCACTTTATGGTTCTGCATCCCTGTAACTTCAGAAAGTTTCAGAATTCCTATAGGAGCTTCTTCAATTACTTTTTTGAGCACCAAAAGATGGCGTTCAGTAAGGTCAAGTTCATTTCCGATATGCTCAAGCAGCATCAGACAACCTCGTTTCTAAGTATTCCAATTCCCTGGATTTCCACTTCAACAATATCTCCTCTCTGCAGCTCTCCAACGCCCCGGGGTGTCCCTGTGGCAATTACATCTCCCACTTCCAGGGTCATGATTTCAGTGATGAATTCAATAAGGTAAGGGATGTCAAAAATAAGGTTTGAGGTGCTCGATTCCTGTCTGGTTTTCCCATTTACCCTGCAGGCGATCTTTGCATTCGAAACATCAAGCTCATCAGGAGAAGCAAGATAAGGCCCGAATGCTGCAAAGGTATCAAAACTCTTCGCCCTTGTCCATTGCCCATCTTTATGCTGGAGGTCCCGTGCCGTTACATCATTAAAGCAGGTATATCCAGCAATTACATCCTCAGCCTTTTCGGCTGAAATGCTCTTGCAACGCTTGCCTATTACAACTGCAAGTTCGGCCTCATAATCCACTCTCGAACTTGAAGCCGGATAAATGATCTTGTCTTCATGCCCTATGACTGCAGACGGGGGCTTTAAAAAAAGAACAGGAGTTTCAGGAATCTCCATTGAAAGTTCTTTTGCATGGTCCCTATAATTCAGGCCTACGCAGACGATTTTTGAGGGAGACACCGGAGGGAGGACGCGGAGTTCTGAAAGTTCAAATGTTCCTGAAGGAACCCCACCACTAGGATATACATGTCCGTTTTCGATCATTCCATAGAAAATATCGTCTCCTGACCTGAATTTTCCAATCATATCTTTGCTTTCTCCTGCACTTCAAGATCTCTTTGTCTGTTTTTTCGCATTCTTTTAAAGGATATATCGAAACTTAAATTTTAACTCTTCGCCCACTGGCATCCCTGGTATATTTTCCGAGTTCGGAATCCAGGAGTTGAACACCTGAAAATACAGGCCCGTCCTTGCAAACTCTAAGTCCGGTTTTGTCTATGCAGCATGCTCCGCAGACTCCTATTCCGCATTTGAAATAACGGTGGAGGCTAAATTCGGCTTTCTCAAGAGCATTTCTTTCCTCAAGAAGTTTGAAAACAGAAGCCATCATTATTTCGGGACCGCAAACTGCAATCCTGTCATAAGCCGAAAGCTCAAGTCCACGGAGGATATCGGTTACAAAACCTTTTGTGCCTTTTGAACCGTCATCTGTAGAAATATAAATCTTCCCAGCCTCTGCAAAGCGCTCTTCGAAAAGCAGGTCTCCTGCACTTCTAGCTCCAAGTACCGTATGCACTTCAGAGCCGGCTGCAAAAACTGCTTCGGCATAAGGAGCAAGAGGAGCTGCCCCGACTCCGCCTGCGATAACCAAAATTTTTTCACCCTTAAAGGAAAGAGAAAAACCCTTTCCAAAAGGTCCTCTAAGCCCGAAAGAATCTCCTTCTCTCAATTCAAAAAGCTTTGAAGTTGCCTCTCCCACTTTCTGGACAGTGATAGAGTTTTTTCTTGAGAGCCCCATGGGCACCTCATCCACACCTCTCACCCAGACCATTACAAATTGGCCTGGTTCCATGGTTTCAAACTCGAAATCAAAGAAAAAAGTCCTGATAGAAGGAGACTCTTCAGTTATCTTTACTATTGTAGCATTAAGAGGAAGCATCAGACCATCTCATGGGAAAGTCCTATTAATCTATTTACATCCGAATAGCCTTTCCTCTGGAGGAAAGCTTCGATCCCTTTACTGATTTCGGAGAATATGTCAATCCTGTCATATACTGCAGACCCTACCTGGACAGAAGATGCCCCTGCCATCATCATTTCTACCGCATCCTGCCAGGAAGAGACTCCTCCAACTCCGATTACAGGAATTTCAAGGGCAGTATAAAGGTCATAAACACATTTGACAGCAACAGGCTTTACAGCCTTTCCTGAAAGCCCGCCTGAACGGTTTCCAAGGACAGGATATCCGGATTCTATATCAATAGCCATTCCTTTTACGGTGTTGATCGCAACAACCGCATCAGCACCTCCGGATTCGGCTGCAGCTCCTATGCATGTAATGTCAGAAACGTTTGGGGTAAGCTTAACCCAGACAGGGATGTTTGACACATCTTTTACTGCTGCTGTGACTGCTTCTACAAGGCAGGGGTTGGAGCCTATAGCAGCCCCATACCCTTCCGCATGGGGACAGCTTACGTTAAGCTCGAAAACATCAGGCTTTACTGGAAGTAATCCTTCGGCAACTTCTGCAAATTCTGCAGGTGTCCCCCCGAAAATACTGGCAATTACTGGAACTCCGGAATTCTCTTTTGCAATTTCGAGTTCCTGCAGGAAGCTTGAATAGGAAGGATTCGGAAGCCCCATAGCATTCAAAAAGCCGCAGTCGAGTTTGACCATGCTTGGATTTGAATGCCCGGTTTTGGGCGTGGGACCTATAGATTTTGTTACAACTGCCCCTGCCCCTCCTTCACGTGCAACCCTGCACAGAGAAGCGCCTGTTGTGCCAAGCACACCGGCTGCAAGAATTGTAGGATTTTTCAATTTGAGTCCGGTAAGAGTATACATGCATGACTCCTTTCTATCCTGGGAATATATCATCAGTCGTATGAACAATAGTCAGAATCGCACGAATCTCTCGAGATCTGCAGGAGAGCTTCTTCGGCCAGTCTCTTACCTCCCATTTTCACTATCCTGTGGCCAAGTTCCCTTGCTTGCTCAAGACCTCCGACCATGGGGATAAATTCGTCTATCCTGACAGACTCCTCCCCATCAAGGGAGAGGACTTCAGCTCGAACATGGATCTCTTTTCCATCAGGCGTGATTTCGGCATAGGAACCTATAGGAGTTGTACAGCCTCCTCCAAGTTCAGAGATAAGGATTCTTTCGATTTCAGTGGCGATTCTGCTTTCGGTATGGTCGAGTCTGGAAACTACGGTTTCGGCCTCTGAACCTGCCAGTGTAACCACTGCAACCGTGCCCTGATTAGGAGAAGGACAGAAGAAGTCAGGAGAAAGGATTTCTC
Source organism: uncultured Methanosarcinaceae archaeon (assembly GCA_963847185.1). Taxonomy (GTDB): domain Archaea; phylum Halobacteriota; class Methanosarcinia; order Methanosarcinales; family Methanosarcinaceae; genus Methanosarcina. The sequence goes on from CAWJYV010000007.1 coordinate 338,224, forward strand.
CTTCAAGCTCCCAGCCCATGCGTTCAAGTCCTGCTTTCGCAAGCAGAATCCCATCATACTGTCCTTCTTTGAGCTTTCTGAGCCTTGTATCTATATTACCCCTCAATTCCTGGGTAATAAGATCAGGTCTGTAGCGTTTAATCTGAGCAACCCTTCTAAGGGAACTGGTGCCTATAATTGACTGTTCGGGCAGTTCATCCAGTGTGGATCCATCATAAGTCAGCAGAATATCAAAAGGAGTATCCCGCTTCAGAACTGCGGATGTTGATAGTGTTGGCGGGCGGACGGTTGGCATATCCTTCATGGAGTGGACAGCAATATCTATTTCTCCTGCAAGCATAACATCGTCCAGCTCCCTTACAAAAGCCCCAACTCCACTGGATACCGCATGCAGAGGACGGTCAGTAAACCGATCTCCGCTCGTTTTTATAATTTTCAAGCTGGTTTCAACGCCCTGTTCTTTCAAAAGGCGTGCAACATTCTTGGCCTGGGCAAGCGCAAGCTGGCTGCCCCGCGTACCTATAATCATGTGTAGTAACCTCGTTTTAAAAGATGCAAATCTACTCAGAGATTTTCAGCATATGCCTCAAGAGTCCTGTCAAAGTCTTCTTCGCTATGGGCTGCTGAGATGAAATTCGTCTCAAACTGGGAGGGAGGCAGGAAAACTCCACTTGCAAGCATCCTGTGGAAGAAGGCAAGGTACCCCTCCTTATCGCACTTCAGAACCTCCTGGTAGTTATGAGGCTCGTCCCCAAAGAAGATCTTGAACATGGAAGCAATTCCACATACGTTATAATTAAGCCCTTCATCTTCAACGATTTCAGAGAGCGCAGCCCTCAGGTAATCGCCTTTTGAATTGAGTCTTGAATGAATATTTTCCTGCTTCATATAATCAAGCACTGCAATTCCCGCAGCCACAGAACATGGGCTTCCACTGAAGGTTCCTGCCTGGTAAACGGGTCCCGACGGAGAGATCATTTCCATAATTTCCCTGCGCCCGCCAAAAACTCCTATGGGTAGCCCGCCTCCTACTATCTTTCCGAGTGTGGTCATATCCGGCACAACTCCGAAGTATTCCTGTGCTCCTCCCATTGCAAGCCTGAACCCTGTAATAACCTCATCGAAAATGAGGAGTACATCATTTTCTCTGGTGAGTTTCCTGAGCTCTTCCAGGTAGCCGGGTAGAGGGAGAACAGGTCCTATATTTCCAAGTACGGGTTCTAAGATCACTGCAGCCAGTTCATCCCTGTTCTTTTCAACAAGTTCTGTCATTACCTCAATATCATTGTAAGGTGCCTGCAGAGTATGTTTTGTGAAATCTGCAGGAATGCCCAGAGAATCAGGTTCTCCATGAGTTGTAGCTCCAGAACCTGCCTTTACAAGCACTGCATCATGGGCACCATGGAATCCACCTTCGATTTTGATGAATTTATCCCTGCCCGTAAAGCCTCGGGCAAGGCGAAGGGCACTCATTGTAGCTTCAGTTCCTGTGGAAACAAAACGAAGCATGTCAATGCTTGGATAATACCCTGCAATTTTTTCTGCCAGGGTCACTTCAAGCTCTGTAGGGGTCCCGTAGAGCCAGCCTTTATCCAGCTGTGCTTTAATGGCTTCCTTTATTACAGGATGATTGTGCCCAAGAATTGCAGGTCCGTAAGCCAGACAGTAATCAATGTATTCGTTCCCGTCAAGATCCCTTATCTTTGAGCCGTCAGCTGATGCTGTATAGAAAGGATAAGGTTTGATTGCGCGTACGGGGCTGCTTACCCCTCCAGGAATAAGGGTTTTTGCTTTCTCATACATCTGTCTGGACTTCTCAAGTGTAACCTCAGATACCATGAATCTCACCGGATTGGACTGAATTTTAGCATTGGGATTCATAAATAAAACGAAATATTGACTTTAATGCGATTCTATTTAATATCAGGACTTGCGCGGTTGAACTAAGAAATCAATGGCATTAAACCCTCAGATATCCAAATCGCCAATATGAACATTAGTTATTATATCTAGTTTTGGTACTCAAGTGCGTAAGTCCTATATCTATATCTATCTTTGTAAGAGGTAGTTTTTACCTGCTTTTTTCTTATTTTTTAAAACTTTTTATAGTTTGCATTTTTCATACTCTAAAAATAGGTTTTGACATAAAAAGTTATTCAAAAGCAGGCCTAATCATGCAAAAACAGTGTTCCCAATTTTTCCGGTTTTTAGTTCAGGCCGTAAGATATTGACCCTACTCCTCTTTAATCTTAAATATTTAATTGTTTTTAGGACTTACGCAGTTAGGCTGAAAAATCAAAAACATTAAATTAAATAGCACTAAATATTTAATTGTATAAAGTGCAAATTTAAATTATAAAGTTTATAATTTAGATTATAACGCCTATCCTACTAATTTTTACCTTTAGTGCGTAAGTCCTGGTTTTTCAGTTTAAGGCTTCACTTAATTTATTTTAATATATTCATACTTAGTTTCGGTGCTACTGCCTCCTGGATTATTTGCCGTTAAGCTTACGGTATACAGTCCAGCGTTACTGTATACGTGTGCGGGATTCTGTTCAGTTGAAGTGTTTCCATCTCCAAAAGTCCATACCCAGGAAGTTGGCAGTCCTGCGCTGCTATCAGTAAAACTGACACTAAGTGGTGCAGATCCTGATGTTGTGTTGGCAGAAAAAGTGGCAACTGGAGCAGTTATACTGTTTGAAACAGCAATATAACTGGATTTTGTCAATGTATTATTGCCTCCAGCATTACTTGCAGTCAAACTTACGGTATATAGCCCTGGATTATTGTATACGTGTACGGGATTCTGTTCGGTTGAAGTGTTTCCATCTCCAAAATTCCAGATCCATGAAATTGGCAATCCTGTGCTCTGATCAGTAAAGCTGACATTGAGTGGCGCAGATCCTGAGGTCGAGGAAGAGGTAAAAGCAGCCACAAGAACGTTTGAATTATTTAATATATTTATATAGCTGGATTTTACATCTGTGCCATTTTCATTACTTACTGTCAGGGAAACGGTGTAATTTCCTGCTGCAGAGTAAGTATGTATTGGGTTCTGCTCGGGTGAACTATTTCCATCTCCAAAGTCCCAGATCCACACGATTGCGTTTTCAGAACTGTCGTTAAATTGCACGGAAAGGGGAGCAAAACCGCTGCTGACATTGCTACTGAAGTTTGCTACAGGATGTATTGGTATTACAGCTTGGACATTTATTATACCGGTTAGTGAATCCTTGTATTTTCCATTATTTACTGTCAGGTTAACGGTATAGTTTCCTGCCGTAGGGTAGGCATGCGTTGGGTTCTGCTCGGTTGATTCAGTTCCATCTCCAAAACTCCATCTCCATCTAATTGCATTTTCCGAGTGGTCTGTAAATTTCACGGCAAAAGGAACATTCTCACTGGTGAAATCTGCTACATGGGTTACTGGCAGTGCTGAAACATTTATCGGGGCTAATTTAGAATCTGTGCCATTTCCATTACCTACTGTCAGGGAAACAATGTAGTTTCCTGCTACGGAATAAGTATGCGTTGGGTTCTGCTTGGTCGAGTTAGTCCCGTCTCCAAAGTCCCATCTCCATTCATTTGCGTTTTCTGACCTGTCCTTAAACTTTACTGATAGAGGAACATAACCACTAGTTACACTGGTACTAAAATTAGCTACGGGAAGTACTGGACTTTCTGACACATTTATGCTGGCTAACATAGAGTTAGTCCCATTTTCATTACTTGCTGTCAGGGAAACGGTGTAGTTTCCTGCTGTGAAATAAGTATGTTTTGGGTTTTGCTCGGTTGAATTAACTCCATCTCCAAAATCCCAGTTCCATCCGGTTGCATTTTCCGATAGATCTGTAAATTGTACCGAAAGAGGAGCAGTACCGTTAGTCACATTGCTGGTAAAGCTAGCTACAGGATATATTTGTTCTACAGCCTGGACAATTATATTTGCAAATTTTGAACCTGCACCGTTTGCATTTATTGCTGTTAGGTTAACGGTATAAGTCCCAGGTGTTGCATATATATGTACAGGGTTTCTATCTGGAGAGTCGATGCTTCCGTCGTCTTCAAAGTCCCAGCTTACTGCAGTTGCGTTTTCTGACCTGTCGTTAAACTGAACCGCAAGCGGAGCATTTCCACTGGTTACATTGCTGCTAAAGTTTGCTACAGGAGGATATGCTGGTATTACAGTAAGAACAGTTATTATGCCAGTTGTCGAGTTTGAACTATTTCCATCGCTTATTGTCAGATTTACGGTGTAGTTTCCTTCTGCAAAGTAAGTATGTTTTGGGTTTTTCTTTGTTGAATTAGCTCCATCTCCAAAGTCCCATCTCCATGAAATTGGCAATCCTGTGCTCCTGTCAGTAAACACTACTTTCAATGGCGCATCTCCTGAGATGGGGGATGCGATGAAAGCAGCAACCAGTTTTGGAGAAACAGGATTTATAATTATATAGCCCGCTTTTGTCTCTGTATCTGTCCCGGCTTCATTATTTACTGTGAGCGTTACCGTATAATTTCCTGCTGCACTGTAAGTATGCATAGGATTCTGTTCTGTTGAAGATGTTCCATCTCCAAAGTCCCACTCCCATTCTGTTGCATACTTAGATAAATCAGTAAACTGCACGGCAAGGGGAACATAGCCTGTTGTGACATTGCTCCTGAAGTCTGCAACAGGAAGTACTTCTGGTTCTTTTAGAACAGTTATTGTGGCAACTCTTGAAGCTGTACCGTTTTCATTGCTTACTGTCAGGTTAGCCGTATAGTTTCCTGCTGCAGAGTAAGTATGAAGCGGGGTTTTCTCTGTTGAAGAAGCTCCGTCTCCAAAGGCCCAGTTCCATACGGTTGCGTTTTCAGATCGATCGGTAAACTGCACGGTCAGAGGGGCGTAACCAGAACTGACATCTGTACTGAAATTCGCTACCGGAAATATTGGAGCAACCTTTTCAAAGACAGTTATATTAATCGACGTGGAATTCGTACCATTTGCATTATTGACTGTAAGATTTGCTGCGTAGACTCCTGGAACTGCATACTCATGTATCGGACTTCTATTTTCTGAATCCTTAATTCCATCTCCAAAGTCCCAGGCCCATCCTGTTGCATTTTCAGACAAATCGGTAAACTGTACCGTCAGGGGAGCATAACCTTCACTTACATTAGTAGTGAAGTTTGCTACAGGGAATATTGGAGCAGGTTTCTCAAGAACAGTTATAATAACCAACTTAAAATTTGTACCATTTTCATTGCTTACTGTCAGGTTAGCTGTATAGGTTCCTGGAGCTGCATAATCATATCTTGGGTTTCTGTCTGTAGAGTCTATAGCTCCGTTGTCGTCAAAATCCCATTTCCACTCAGTTGCATTTTCAGATAGATCGGTAAATTGGACTGAAAGTGGAGCGTAACCTTCGCTTACATTAGTACTGAAGTTTGCTACAGGGAATATTAGGGCAAGTTTTTCAAGAACAGTTATTATACCAGTTGTCGAGTTTGAACTATTTCCATCGTTTATTGTCAGATTTACGGTGTAGCTTCCTTCTACAAAGTAAGTGTGTGTTGGGTTTTGCTCTATTGAATTAGCTCCATCTCCAAAATCCCAGATCCATCCGGTTGCATTTTCCGATAGGTCTGTAAATTGTACAGAAAGAGGAGCATTTCCACTGCTTACATTGCTACTGAAATTTGCTACAGAAGTATAAGTCTCAGCATATGCAATAGAAGCAGTCATCAATCCAAAAGAGGATAAAATCGAACAGAATAACAATACCTTAAAAACATTGGATTTTTGAAATTTCATCTTAGAATCTTCCATAATGTCTCAATTTTATGCTCAATTTAATGGTATTTAGGGGGCCAAAGCTTACGTTATTTACAAAAAATCTTAGGAATTAGGTATTGAAATACCCGGGATTTCTGTGAGCCTACCACTAAAAAACAGCTCATTTGAAGGGAATCTCACCAAAACTTTTTGATTTAATTAAGCTTATTGACATATTCTTTAAAACACTGACATTATAAAAATTTTTCTAAAGAATATAGTTTATTCGAAAGTAGAATCAGAATGAAGCAATGATGTGTAAAATTATTGGGACTTTGACACGTATATAAACCGAATGATATACATTCCATACAATCTTGAAGGCAATAGCTTCCAGAATAGTAAACGACATTAACATTTTATCTAAGGTATATCGAGGAGGGGGAACATTGACTTTTGATATGAAACGTATCTATGCTCTTTGATTTTACGCTCCATTGTCTTCAAGAACCAAGAGTGTTATCAGGCCACAAATTTTTGATACTGATTAATTAAGTTATTATTACTATATATGTTAAAAAAGTACAAAATATCTCAGTGTATCCAAAATGGTTTTACAGATGGTCAAAAATAGATAAAACAATCCTTTTTAGTTTGTTTTCACTCAAACGGTTACTTATATTTCTTATTTCAGAAGAAAAACTTCAGATTGAAGTCTCTGTGGACTGAAGTAGGTGGAATTAGGATAATAGTGATTTGAGCAGCAAAAATTTGAATATAGTTATTGGATAGAAGATTGAAAATTACTTGAAGAATCAATATCAGTGTTCCCTGGGCAATAACGTTGTCCGTCATAGATGCAATGAGAAATTTATTTGGTATTGCTATTGATGGAAAACTTCTAATACCATCGTTGTTCGCTTAGGCAACATAAACGCTGCTAGAAAGATTCAAGATCTTCTAAGCACAAAAAATAGAATTTACGCTGAAAGTGATGGGCGCCTGAAGAAGGCGCTTACTTCAACATGCGGGCAGCATCTTTTGCAAAGTAAGTAATAATAATGTCTGCTCCTGCTCTTTTGATCGAGAGAAGGGACTCATACACAGCTTTCTTTTCATCCAGCCAGCCGTTGGCTGCCGCTGCTTTAATCATGGAATACTCGCCACTCACGTTATATGCTGCTGTCGGCATTCCGAACTCTGTCTTGATTCTGTAGACGATATCCAGGTAGCTGAGAGCGGGTTTTACCATTACAATATCCGCCCCTTCAGCTATATCCAGGGTAACTTCTCTAATAGCTTCATCCGTATTTGCAGGGTCCATCTGATAGGTGGAGCGGTCTCCGAAACAACAGCCAGAATCGGCTGCTTCCCTGAAAGGCCCGTAAAAGGATGAACTGTACTTTGCAGCATAAGACATGATCGGAATATTATCAAAACCACTAAAGTCAAGAGCTTGCCTGATAGCTTCTATCATTCCGTCCATCATTCCGGATGGAGCTACCATGTCCGCTCCTGCTCTTGCGTGGCTGACTGCAATTTTTCCTAGAATATCAAGGGTGGGATCGTTCAGAATCTCTTTTGTTTCGAAATCAACTATTCCGCAGTGCCCGTGGCTTGTATACTCACACAGGCAGATATCCGTGATCACCAGGAGTTCGTCCCCAAGTTCAGCTTTTATCCTTCGAATGGCTTCCTGAATAACATCAATTTCCCCCCAGGAAGAACTTCCTTCTGCGTCCTTAAAAGCAGGCACTCCGAAGAGAATTACTGCAGGAATCCCGAGTTCCGCAATCTCTCTTGCTTCTTTTGCAACTTCTGAAAGAGGGAATTTATACATTCCAGGCATGGAAGAGAACTCAACAGGGAAATCAATAGTTTCATCCACAAAAATTGGTTGAACCAGGTCGTCCACAGATAAAATAGTCTCACGCACAAGGTCCCTGATCTTTCCTTTTCTCAACCGTCTTAACCTGATATCCGGAAACATTTGATCACTCCTTAAACCAAAAATTACTCTTATGAATTTCCTTTTTCCAGAACCCGATTCATCTCATTTTCACAACCGGGTTTCATTTTTTCAAGCCTTATCTTCTCTTTTTCGAGGCAGAAAACTCTTGAAACTATATCAAGGAACTCTTCATTTCCAAGTTCTGCAGCCTGGCGGAGGATTTTGGTAGGCTCGGCCAGGATCTTATTAACAATAGAATGAGTAAGATCGTCAAGAACTTCGGTTTCAATTTCCCCTATGGTATGATAGGCACTGAGTCTGTTGACTGCCTTTTCCCTTTCCCTTATCCGGACGTCATACACCTGCCGATACAGATCTGCAATAAGACGGTCGGCTTTATGGCGTTTGTACTGAAGGTTTAAAAGCCTGATCTCTTCCTGAATTATAGCTTCGGCTTTTTTAGCTTCTTCCTTTCTCATTTTAAGAGTTCTTTCGCTGATAACTCTGAGATTATCAATATTGCAAAGCTCGACATTCTCCAGTTCAGCAGTCGATTCTTCAATATCCCTGGGGTTTGCGATATCTATCAGGAGGAGTTTACGGTTTTTATTTCTGACTTCCAGGGCATTTTCAATCATTTCCCTGGTAAGGATGTAGTGGGGAGCTCCTGTCCCACTAATTACGACATCAGCATCCTTAAGATGAGTCTGAATGTCATCAAGTCTGACTGCATGCCCTCCTAATTCGTAGGCAATTTCTTCAGCCTTCTTATAAGTACGGTTAGCAATATATATTGCTTCGATATCCTTTTCAGCCAGGGCTTTTGCAACAAGAACACCGATCTCTCCTGCTCCTATCACCAGTACGGATTTTCCTGTGAGTCCTTCCAGGATATCCTCTGCCAGATCCACGGCCGCAGAACCTATGGAAACCGAACCCTTATTGATTTTTGTTTCATTGCGGATTCTCTTTCCTACCTGAATTGCTTTATCAAAGGCAGTATCCAGAATTTTCCCGGTTGTTCCCTTTTTCTTGCAATAAGCGTAGAGCTCCTTTATCTGCCCCAGGATCTGGTCTTCTCCTACGATCATGGATTCAAGCCCGCCAGAAAGCCTGAGCAGGTGTTCAAGGGATTCGTCATGCCCGTAGAAATCGATAATGTGGGTGGAAGCTCCCATTTCCTTTGCAAAAGAGAAAAGTATACTGCTGCTCTTGGGGGAAACAACGTAGATTTCAACACGGTTGCAGGTTTTTAATACAACACATTCGTAAATATACTCATGACTACACAGGTTATGGAGCAGTCCGTCCAGATCTCCGTGCCAGGCGGACTCCATTTCCTCAATCTTTGCTTTTTTATGGGATATGACCATACTTGAGATTTCTGTCACAGAGAGCCTCCGGATAGAATGAATAAGGGGAATAGAATAATAATATAAGGAGCTGTAAATTAAACTTTGTCCAGAATTCTTAACCTTTTTTCATTAAAGGGTTTCCATGTATAGTAAGTCTTAATTCACAGAACAATTTTATTTGCAGAATGACTTTAACTAAAGACTATTTTATTCGCAAAATGACTTTAATTAAAGATATTTATTTGCAGAATAATTCCAGTTAAAGATTATTTTTATTTGCAGAATAAAACAATTTGTAGAGTATTTTCTCTCTTTGAAATCCCTCTAGTTTCTTCAAGCTTATCGGGAATTTTCAAGAGAATTCGAGATTATATCGTATGCTATTTCTGCTGCTTTTTCATAAGACTCGGAAAACCCATTCCAGACAGTTTCGCTTTCCAGGACTTCCCAGAGGATTTCCTTTCTTTTCCTTTGCTCAGCAACATTTTGTTTGAGGTAGGTCCTGAGTTCATCCTGAAGCCGGATCATGTCCGAATATGCAGGAGTTATCAAACCTTCTATCTGCTTGCGGGTATATTTTGAAACTGCAGGGCTATGTCCGAAAGTGGAAATCCCTATTACCAGGTCTCCTCTTTTGATGACTGAAGGGACTACAACACTACCTAAAGCATCGACCTGATTAATCAAAATATCGCTTTCCTGTGCAATAGTAGTGATCTTCTGGTTAAGCTCGAAACTGCTGGTTGCAGGTATAACTATGAAGGCCCCTGAAATGATTTCCCTTAACTTGAAATCCGTAGCTACAGAAAGATCAAGCCTTATAAGCCGAATCTGTCCTGAGGCTTCGAGTTCCTGAAGCCGTGGGGAAAACTCAAGGCTGACAACAAGGGTGTCTGCGCAGCTACAGAAGAGTTCCGCCTTGCGTTCCCCGACAGAGCCGCCCCCAAAGATAACTACCTTCCTGCCTGACAGGTCAAGCATAAGGGGAAGAAAATTATTTGTTTCAGCCATAATCAGGAGCCTCATAATTGAAATGTTTGAATACGTCTCTTTTTGCTTCTTTTTGTCTCTTCTCAGGACCAGGCTTCATAGTCTGACGCCGGTTTTCTTGAATTCCCGCTCACTGAAGAAGAGAGTATAATCTTTAATTCCCGTAGCTTCTGAAATCCTGCAAGCCACCTTCTCGCAGTCTTCAGGAGTATAAGAATGAACCATGGTGAATAGATTATATGGCCAGTCCGGATATCGAGGGCGTTCATAGCAGTGAGTTACTTCGGGAAATTCGGCCATTGTCGCTCCTACCTTTTCTATCCTCTCATCTGGAACATTCCAGACACACATAGCATTGGCTGTGATTCCTATTGCTCGATGTCCTATTGAAGCCGCAAAGCGTCGGATTTTCCCGGTTTTCTGAAGGTTTTTGAGCCTGTCAACAACTTCCTGCTCACTTATTCCGAGTTCAGCAGCAAAACTCCTGAAAGGAGAGTGGGTTAGTGGAATCCCGTCCTGAACAAGTTTGAGCAGTTCTACGTCTGTTTCATCCATTTTTTTCACCTGATGTCGAACTTCACATTTATTTTGAAGAGACGCTTTGTAGGGAGATTCAAAAGCTGACAGCCGGTTTTTTCCCGAATTTCGGAAATGATATCTTCAAGCCTGTCTTTATCCGGAGCAGAGAGCGTAAACCAGACATTATATTTTGCAGCACTCCGCAGGTAATTATGAGAAACTTCGGAGTACTCATTAATGAAGTTTGCAACTTCTTCTATCCTCTCATCTGGAACCTTCACGGCAACCAGAGTACCTACTCCACCCATATTTTTTGTGCTGAGAATGGGTCCTATTCGCCTTACTGCCCCTTTCCTATTGAGCTCACGTAGTCTCTCAAGAAGCTCGATTTCGGAAAGGCTGAGTATTTTTCCTAACTCTTCAAATGGCTCAACTTCTAAAGGAACTTCCTGCTGGATCAGGTTCAAAATCTTCTTATCGATCTCATCGAGTTCGGGTTCAGGAATTTCTCCTTCATAAGGCTCCATCTCAGAGGTGAAATCGGTCTCCTCTTGCTGGAGCCGATTGTTGTAATTTTCAAGTTCAATCATCCTGATCACTATTCACTTTTTTCCGGGCCTGTAGATACAGTAAGGCTCTTCTTCAAGATAATCGCCTGTTGCAGCATAAGCTCTTGCTCTGCAACCTGCACAGACCTTTTTATATTCGCAGATTCCGCATTTACCCTTAAGTTCTTCCGGATTCCTTAGTTTTCTGAAGACTTCGGAGTTTTCCCATACCTCTCTAAAGGGCTGTTTTCTTATATTGCCAGCAAGTACAGGCAGGTAGCCGCAGGGGTAGACCTCACCTACGCTGGAAACAAAACAGAAACCTGTTCCTCCAAGGCAGCCTTTTGTCATAGCTTCGTAGCCATGAGTTTTCACGGAGATTTCGATGCCCTCTTTTTTTGCCCGCTGGCGCATAATTCTGAAATAATGGGGCGCACAGGTTGCTTTCAACTGGATTTTTGATTCTTTCTGCATATCATAGAACCAGTGAAGAATGCGTTCGTAATCTGCAGGAGTCACTTCATCGGATTCTTCTCCCCTGCCTGTCGGAACAAGGAAAAATACATGATATGCAGCTGCTCCAAGCTCTTTTGCAAGCTCAAAAGTCTTTGGAATTTCTTCAAGGTTGCGCTTTGAGATCGTTGTGTTGATCTGAAACGGAAAACCTGCTTTTCTCAGGACCTCAATTCCTGAAAGTGTCCTTTCAAAAGCTCCTGGCATTCCCCTGAACTCATCATGAGTTTTCGCAGTCGCTCCGTCGAGGCTTATACTGAGCCTCTGAACTCCAGCATCTCTCAATTTCTGCACCAACTCAGGCGTGAGAAGGGTACCGTTTGTTGCGAGTACAACACGAAGCCCGGTATCAGTGCCGTAACGGGCAATTTCCAGAACGTCCGGTCTGGTGAGAGGTTCTCCTCCGCTCAGGATGAGGATGGGCTTTCCAAGTTCTGCAACCTCGTCAATGAAATGTTTAGCTTCGCCAGTGGTAAGCTCCCCTGCTGGAACTGAAGAGGTGGAAGCTCCTCTGCAGTGTACGCAGTTCAGATTGCATCCTGCAGTCAGTTCCCATGCAATAAGCCTTGGTGCGTTTGTCATGACAATCATAAATTAATGTTATACTGATGCTGTCAAAGTTTAATGAGATTTACAAATTAACAATGTTTGGAAAGTCGGACTTCTTCTCTGGATATTGAGTAAGGGTTGAAGTCAACTTTACTGAAAGTTAGCTTAATTGAAACTTGAGAGGTCATATTAATAAAGTAATATTAATATTCTGTCATTTAAAACGAAATATTGTAAAAGAGTGCAGGAAGTAAGTCTTCATCCTGTTGGAAAATTGAAGACTTTACTATCAAGGATGATCCATTAGAGATTAGAGCTCTTCGCTGTTTTGTATGGGTTGAAAATAATTGCTTAGTTGAAAAATGACTACTTCAAATGGATAAACAATGATCCTGAATCTAGTTTTTCCAAATAAATTGTTTTCAAACATTACCCATATTTGGGAAGCAATTATAAATTACCCACTCGAAATAGCGAAGAGCCATAATTAATTTATCTGAGTCCAGAGAACCAATTTTGAGTTTTGGGATCAGCTCTATCAAAGAGTGAAGCGTAAAAAAATTCTTAGATCTGCGAAATAATTTAAGGATACAACATTGATCAAACCTGAAAAACTAGCACAATTTCCTTGTTTGGAAAAAAAAGATATATTCTTGTGCTTACGATTTTCAGTAATTCCCTCATTATCTATAGTTTTTCTGCCACGTTAAAAGTAATTCTAAATTCTGTTCCCAGCGTTCTCATAATCTCGATTTCTCCATCCAGATGGCCAACAAGGGCGCTTACTAACTGCAATCCAGGTGACTCAAGACTTTCCAGCTCTATGTCCTCAGGAATTCCTTTTCCATTATCTGAAATTATCAGGCTGAAAAGGGATTTATTTGTTTCTGTTTTTTTCAATCGACGAATGGGAAAACTGTAATCTGGTGGCTCACTATCCACGCAAATTAATAATACTAACAGGGAAAATTCAAAATGAACTCCAGAAAAGATAAGGTCCCGCACAGAAAATACGAACAGGAAATTCTTCGAATTATAGGCACAAAAATATGAAAGTACTTGAAAGACTTTCATGCCAAAGTAATAAGAATCTTGTGAAGTTATTTACTTTTATCGTGCCTTTAGTGATCGAACTGTGGTTTTTAATTTTTAATTGTTTTTAACTCCACCAGGGTTCTCGGATTGATAAAACCGCTTCTAAGCATATGGTCAGCAAGTACGAGGGCAACCATTGATTCGGCAACCGGCACCATACGCGGAGGTATTGTTGGATCATGCCTCCCTTTGATCGCGATTTCTGCGTTTTCTCGGGTTATAAGATCTACCGTTTGCTGAACTTTTCCTATTGAAGGGGTAGGTTTTACGGCTGCCCTACAGACAATGTCCAGACCCGTTGAAATCCCTCCAAGAATGCCGCCTGCATTATTTTTTGAACAGGTTATTTTTCCTTCCTCAATGCGGAAAGGATCGTTCATTTCACTTCCACGCATGCGGGCTGCTTCAAATCCGGCTCCAATTTCAAAACCTTTGACTGCGGGAATGCTCATAAGGGCCTTTGCAAGGTCTGCATCCAGCCGATCAAATACAGGTTCTCCGAGACCTGCAGGTACTCCTCTTATAATAAGCTCAATAATGCCTCCGATACTGTCCCCTTCCTGCCTCAGGGTTGCAACTTTTTCAAGCATTTTCTCAGCAGCCTCAAGATCTGCACAGCGCACTGGAGTTTTTTCCACGTTTTCAAGGATTTCTTCAAAAGATAGGGGCTTTGCCCTGATAGTTCCGAGTTCGAGTACATGTGCTGCAATCCTGATCCCGAACCTGGCAAGCAGGAGTTTTGCAAGGACCCCACCTGCAACTCTGCCTATCGTTTCACGGGCTGAAGACCTGCCTCCTCCACGGTGGTCTCTCATTCCGTAACGGGCAATATAGGTAAAATCAGCATGCCCGGGGCGGGGAGTGTCTTTAATAGCATCATAAGCCGAAGATCTGGCGTCCGAGTTCCAGATCAGCATGGAGACAGGAGTACCTGTGCTCATTCCTTCGAAAACTCCGGAAAGTATCTCTACCCTGTCAGCTTCTTGGCGGGGGGTAGAAACTTCGCTCTGTCCTGGCCGCCTTCTATCCAGTTCTTTCTGAATATCGGCCTCGGAAAAAGGAAGCCCTGCAGGTAACCCGTCCACAACTACGCCCACAGCCCTGCCGTGGGATTCACCCCAGGTGGTGATTCGAAACATCTGCCCGAAAACGTTTCCAGCCATGCATCTTAACTGGTTTTTTTGCTATTTGATTTTTGGGGTTGGTGTAAGGAGGGTTCGAGATGTACAACTACATCAGAAATATCCTTATATTCTCCTTTCAGTTTTTTGCTAACTTTATGAGAAATAAGATGTGCATCCTCAAGAGACATATCTGACTGAAGAAGAATATGCATGTCAACCTTGATATCTCCCATGCTTCCTCGAGTCCTGATTTTATGACAACCCATTACCCCTTCAACTCCCATTACCAGTTCACAGATCTCTTTTTCTTGAATTCTGGACATGTCCAGAAGTGCCCTTGAACCCTCTTTAATAATTTTATATCCTGCTTTAAAAATCAGAAAAGAGATCACTACGGCTATTACAGGGTCTATAAAAGAAAAACCTAATTTTATTGCAGCCAGGCTCACTAAAACAGAAAGGGATACATAAATATCACTTTTAGTATGCATTGAGTCTGCTATAAGAACCTGACTTCTCAGGGATTTCCCCTGTTTATACTCGTACCTTGTTACAAGATAATTAATACACATTGTCCCAAGTATTATAAGGAAACTTAAAGCTGTAACCTTTGGCGTGCTCGGAGCAAGAAATCGATTAACAGCATTCTGGAATATCTCGACGCCAACAAATATCAAAAGTAAGGCAATAAATATAGAGGCTAGGGTTTCATATTTTATATGTCCGTAAGGGTGCTCACTGTCTGGAGGGCGGGCTGCAATGAAACTTCCAGCCAATCCTATAATGTTTGAGGCTCCATCAAAAAGAGAATGGTAACCGTCCGCAACCATGCTTAAAGTGTTGGTTAGAGTTCCGTAAACGATTTTGGCAAAAGCAACTGCAAGGTTCAGAAGCAGTACATAAATAAGAACTCGCTGGACTTTTCTATATTTCTGTAACATAGTCTGAACCCCCATATTTCGAACTGTAAGAAACCCGGATACAAAGCATAGATAAAAAGGATCTTACGCAGCTAAGTGCCATCAAAAAACTATTGCTTACATACTAACTTAGCTTTTATATAATATTCTGTTTTTGAAAAAGAAAAATTGAGATTAAAATAAAAATAATAGCTTGAAGGAAGAACGGAACTCGCTGGAAGGAAGAAAAAAGAAAAAATGAATTTATTCACAGCCTGCCCAGGTCATGTAAGCGTCCACTATTTCCTGTCCTTCAAGGAATACAAGTTCGTGTTCTTTACCGTATTCTTTTGCCTTTACTTTTGAAAGGGCTTTCCCATTATCATCATCCAGCATTTCGCAGACTACCATTGCAGGGGTAATTCCTGCCATACGGGCAAGAGCAACTGAAAGTTCGGTCTGGCCTTTTCTTTCTTCTAGGAGGCTTTCTGCGGCTCTCAGAAGGGCCACGTGCCCCGGAGTTCTGAACTCATTTCCAAAATGGATTCCATCTCCGGAAAGGCTTTTTTCTGTTATTTCTCCTACTTTTCGGATAGTAAGGGCTCTTTCATCATCAGGGATACCTGTTCTGGTATCTCTGTGGTTGACCCAGAGAGAGAAGGAAGAATGAGAATCGTATTTAAGGTCGCCGTCTTTTTCTACAACTTCTCCGAGAATATCGCTGGTTTTGCTGGCTTCCCTGACGAGTTCTGCCATAAAAGGCAGGTTTAGTTGCTTTGATGCCACAGGATCTATTGCCACGCAAATAAGGCCGCCTGCATCTTTTCTCATCCATTTGACATCTTTAAACGTGATCGCTTTTGCAGGAATTACAAGGTCGGTTTCCCCTTCCCTTGAGTCCGAATCATAAATCTGGATCATTTTTCCGGCTCGCAGAGCTTTAAGCGCCCGGTTGACATTTTCATTTCTGTACGTAAAACACTCGTATACTATCTTTTCGTTCATTCTTGGCCCTCAGTACCCTGTTTTTTTACCCGTATAACGACACTGTCTCCATCTTCCAAATTCAAGGCATCTCTCAGTTTTACCGGTGCAATGATCTCAATCAAATCTGAGGGGTAGTGTGTTCTTTCAGGTGCGATTACGGCAGCATCTATCCCGCCGATACTAACCAGATAGCAGTTTCCGCCTCCGAAAGTGCGTTCTCCGTCATTGAAGCCATCTATCCTGACAGCTGCCATTTCTTTTAGTTGAGTTCGAAGGGCCAAACTGTCTTCGGAAAGTTTCACATTTAAGGTTCCGGGAAATGGTATGAAATGCAATTTTTCCTCAAATTGTTTCTTGTATCCCGGGATGTTAACATAATATTGACCCTCACCCAGGCCCTTAAGCACGTTTCCTCCAAGCTCCAGGAACTTGGATTCCGGAGAGAAAATACTGCTGTATTCCAGATATTCATTTTTAAGAATTTCAATTCCTTTTTTGGTCATCTTTATCAACTGGCCGCCGGGTACGATCTTTCTTTCGATCAGCCCCTCTTCTTCCAGCTGCTTTATTTTTCTTGCCGCGGTTTTGGAGCTTGCCCCGGTATGTTTTTTAAACTCACTCGAAGAGACCTTAATGGTTCTATTCGCTGCTCCAATAAGAGCAAGTTTCTTCAGGTGTTCAATGTCAGGCACTGTCGGCACCCCTCTTAATTTTGAGATGCATCTCAATAATGAGATGATAATCTATGCAATTCATTATAATAAAACTTTTGATAGCCAGTGCCTCTCCGGAAAAAGGAAGGGGTGTTCCTGCGGCCATATAAAAAGTTTTACCAAACATTTATATATTTTCAATTAGATTTTGAGACTGGACTGGCCATGACACAAAATCTCAATATTGAATGCCCCTCATGTTCTCCTGAAGAGAGAGTATCCCATGAACTGATAAAACTTGGAAAAAGCCCCTTAGTACACTGTCTGCAGTGCGGGCTTGTGTATGTTGCATCAGGTGTAAATATCCCTGAAAAAATAAGTGTCAGAGTTTTTGTAAACAGGATAGAACATCCTTTCACACGCTGGGTAAAGCTAAGTGCAGGCGAAGTTCTTTCCGAAGATGAAGAAATTGTTCTGGATAATGTGAATACTTCAGGTGACAATCCTTTTATCATAACTTCTCTCCAGGTAGGAGTCAGGCGCGTACCTTCAGCTCTGGCTGAGGAACTTGACACAATATGGGCGAGGCCTCTTAACGAGATTACCTTTGGAAGAAAAAAGAAAATGAGGGTAAAACATCCAGTAATCTCTGGAAATATAGGTTCTACTATCGAAATTTCCGCTCCTTCTACTGGTCTACAGGTAATGCAGGACGACTGATTTGCAGGGCTTTTAGTTTTCCAGGTGGTTATTTAGAAATTCTGCAGATTTTACTTTATTTTCTGCTTTCAGTTCTTTGAAGTCTTTTTTGCCTTGTATTCACAGAAATCCCTTTTTTATTTTCAATTTCTTCAATTTCTGGGCTTGTCCGCGAGTTATTGATCAATTACGAAAAAGCGAGTATATTCCCCGTATTTGAGATAAATGTAGAAAGAGTATTGTGCTTATGTTTTTCAATAAGTCATGCCCATTACCCAATTTCTCTTTTACGTTTAATCTCCCAAGGCTTCTTTTCCCTTAATTTTTCCCTGCAGAATACCTTTGGAAAAAACACCACCGGAGAAGTTAAGTATTTAGTATTTTGAATCCATCTATTGATCAGACCATGATGAGAGAAATTGAAGTTGAGTGCCCTTCGTGTTCCCCTGAAGAAGAAGTAGGGCATGAAGTTTTGAAAGAAGGACAGAGCCCTACAGTCCGTTGCCTTGAGTGCGGGCAGGTACATGCGGCGAAGATAAAAACTCCAAAAACTGTCAGTTTGAAGGCTATAGTCAGCAAGGTAGATATTACGAATACCTACAAAACTGAACTGGATTCCGAGACTGTCCTTGAGGTGGATGACGAGCTGGTTGTAGATGATGAGGAAAAAGGAGTAGTGTACCCTATCCTGATTACTGCAATTGACGCAGGAGGAAAAAGGGTTCTATCGGCTAAGGCAGAAAACATCGAAGCAGTCTGGGGCAGAGCCATAGATGAGATTACGGTAAAATTCTCCGCACAATCAGGGACTGAAAAAACGGAAGTTATCGAAAAGAAGGTTTCTGGAGATTATGAATTTGTTGTAGGAGCAGAAGAAAAAATTGGAAACAAGCGTCTTTTCATAACCAAAATCAAGGTTAGAGATGGGGTATTCAGGTCAAGAAAAGGCGACGTTGTACTTGCAAAATACGTAAAAAGGATTTATGCAAGAAAGAAATGGGAAGGTTCGGGTCAGCGTGATTTTAAAAGGGGACCTTGGTGAAGAACGAAATAGGAGAGAAAAAGAAGAAAAAGAATTCGAATATTTGCGCAGGCTTCTCGTAGAGGGGCTTGAAGGTACTGTAACCGATGAAAAAGTGCTCAAAGCCATGCTCCGTGTTCCCAGGCATAAGTTTGTTCCAGAGTATGAGCAAAGGGCAGCCTATACTGACAGGCCTCTGGAAATCGGATGCGGGCAAACAATCTCCGCCCCTCACATGGTTGCTATCATGTGTGAAATCCTGGAGTTGTCTGAGGGACATAAAGTCCTTGAAGTGGGGGCAGGCTCAGGGTATAATGCTGCAGTGATGGCAGAACTTGTAGGAAAAAGCGGACATATATACTCCGTGGAACGCGTAGAGCCCCTTGCAAATTTTGCAAGGAAAAACCTGGAAAAAACAGGGTATGATAATGTCACAGTATTACTTGAAAATGGATCAATGGGGTATCCACATTATGCACCTTATGACAGGATAACTGTGACATGTGCGGCTCCATACATTCCTGAGCCTCTCCTCGAACAATTAAAGCCTGGGGGAATAATGGTGATTCCTGTTGGAGATAATTATTCCCAGGAGCTTTTTAGAGTTAAAAAAGACTTCAAGGGCAATACATATAAAAAAAGAAAAAATTGGGTCGTTTTTGTGCCTTTGATTGGAAAACATGGCTTCCGAAAGAGCTGAGAGTGCAGAAAGTTCAGTGTAAAAAAAGAGAAGAAATAACTTGAGCAAAGAAGAAAAATATCTCGATGTAACAATGTAAAAGAGTTATATAATAATGTAAAAGAATTTAATAAGGTATTAATAAGTGTGGGATTAACTATCTACCATGGACATCGATATCTATGAGGACTTTGAACAAATTCATGTCAAAGATGTCTACATAGTCGATGTTTTCACAGATCCCACACCTGTGGTTCTTCTAGAAAATATGGGGGGGGATATGCTTCCAATATATATAGGCCACCTTGAAGCCCTTTCAATAGGAAATGTGCTTAAAAATAGATCTCCCCCCAGGCCCATGACCCATGATCTTATGATCAACATTTTCGAGAGAATGGATATAAAGATAGAAGGCGTTTTGATAGACGATAAGGTAGATAAAATCTATTACGCCCGCCTCCTTATAAAAAAGGACAATAATATCATGCAGTTCGATGCAAGACCAAGCGATTGCATTGCTCTTGCGCTTCGTGCTGGAGCTCCAATAAGGATCAGGAAAAAGGTTCTTGAATGTTCTGAAGTGGAGATGTCCAGACTTGAAGGTGCTCGTGTGATGAATATTTTTGGATGACGACGATTAATTCTTTTTTCTTCAGGCCAATTCTTTCTCCTCAGGCCCTAAAATGATTTTTAAATAAATCCAATTTCCACATAATCGCAGGAATTATTTTCGAATTCATTTGCGGCTTTTTTTAATTTTATAGCGTAACTCTCTTTAAAAAGATTAAAGCTCACAGGTTGCTACCAGGTTAATTCAGATAAGCTTTTAATAACAATTAAATTTATTATCCCTTAGATGCTCACCAAAAGAATCATACCATGCCTTGATGTTACCCTTGACAGAGCAGGCGGCTGTGTTGTTAAGGGTGTGGAGTTTGTGGACCTGAAAGAGGCCGGGGACCCTGTGGAACTCGCCAAACAATATAATGAGGCGGGAGCAGATGAACTCGTTTTCCTGGATATTACTGCTTCCGTTCATGGCAGGGAAACCATGATCGATGTAATTGAAAGGACTGCAGATGAGGTTTTTATCCCTCTTACGGTTGGAGGCGGGATAAGTTCAATTGATGCCATTCGCCAGATTCTCAGGGCCGGAGCTGATAAGGTTTCTGTTAATACCTCTGCAGTTAAGAACCCTTACTTCATCAAAGAGTCCTCAGACATCTTCGGAGCCCAATGTATTGTTACTGCTATCGATTGCAGGCGAAATTACGATGTGCAGAATAATCCAGACAAGACTATTCTGGAACTTGAAGACGGGACTCCTGCCTGGTACGAGGTAGTTATCTACGGAGGCAGGCAAGCCACAGGAATTGATACAGTCCAGTGGGCTAGAAGGGCAGAAGAACTGGGTTCAGGAGAAATCCTGCTTACAAGTATGGACAGAGACGGAACATATGCCGGTTACGACCTGCCTATTACAAGGAAGCTCTCCGAAGAACTGGATGTCCCGATTATAGCTTCAGGAGGAGTTGGAAACCCTCAGCATATCTATGAAGGCTTCTCTATGGGGAAAGCAGACGCGGCCCTTGCGGCAAGTATTTTCCACTTCGGAGAATATTCAATAAAACAGGTCAAAGAATATTTGCAAGAAAGAAAAATTCCTGTAAGATTATAAGTTCAAAAAACACAAGTTCAAAAATTAGAAATTGGGAAAAAGGTCCGGAAAGCAATATTTAACAACAGTATTGAAAAGATTGAAACTAGGTAGAGATACAGATCAAAAAGATAGTTGGAGGGGGAAAGAAAAATGGAAATCAATGAATTTCAGAAGCTGATGTACGAACTCTATGCCCACAATGACAGGAGAAGGGGAGGCAAAGCCACCATGCTCTGGCTGGTTGAAGAAATTGGAGAACTCGCCGAGGCTATTCGTAGAGAAGAGCCCGAAAATATAAAAGAAGAGCTCGCAGACTGCTTTGCCTGGATAGGAGCGCTTGCCAACCTCTATGGGGTGGATCTTGAAGAAGCGTTTCTGAAAAAGTACCCTGGCGTATGCCCAACCTGCAGACAAAAGCCCTGTATATGTACTGATTGAGCCTTCCCTTGCTTAATCATCCTTAACTGTATTTTATTCCGTGAAGCTCCAGACAAAAAGCAATTTCATATTTACATGAGCCTGATTTTCTGGACTTCTTTTTTATATCTACTCTATCATATTTTGAGATACTTTTTTATTTCTTAGAAGCAATATCTTATTCGGAATTCTTATCAGGATTATTTATTTATTGGGGTAATCGAAGATGTTGGAAACAGAAACTAGGGAATTTCTTGAGAGTTTGCAATTGAAGATCCTGAACAATACCGGCGAGGACCTTGTACTTCAGGCTGAGAAAATTGAGAAGGGGAAATTCAAAAAGGGTCATCAGGCTCCAGCAAAAATAGAAGCTTATGAAGAGAAAGGATTTGAACTCATTGCGTGCGAAGGAAGCTGTGAAGGCGGAGCTGATATTGAAGGCTGGGTGAAGTATGGGATAGGGTGTTCGGAAGGGTATTGCAAGATACATTTCAGATACACGGGAAAGATAGACAAAGTTAGCTATTCCTGTGAATGTCATCTGCACGACGGAAAAATGCTCTGTGAAGTCTCAAAAGATAAGAAGGATGAAAGAATCATATCGTGGATAATCGGGCCAAAAGCGTAATCCTGAAAACTCCTGACAGATTATGTCCTGTTCGATACACTTTTAATAATTCATTCTTTTTATTATTTTTACAATTTATTATGCGAGTCTAATTACTGCAAATCTAATTACTGCAAATCTGTATTTTAGTAACCATTTCATTCTCAAGTTTGGCTATCTGTACCATGTGAGGATCCCAAAGCTTAATTAGGGCAGGCTCTGTAATCCATCTGATGAAGCCTGAAAAACCGGAACTGCTGGCTCCAGCCGGCGGTATGGAAGCCCTTATTGCAGCCGTAGAAAACGGAGCTGATGCTGTATACCTTGGAGCCCAGGCTTTCAGTGCGCGGGGGTACGCATCGAATTTTTCGGAAAAAGAGCTTGAAGAAGCCATTGATTATGCGCATCTCAGGGGCGTGAAAGTCTACGTAACTGTAAACACTCTTCTTAAGGATGAGGAAATTATAAGGGCCCTTAAACTTCTTTCCCGCCTGAGAGAGATGGGAACAGATGCAATTATTATTCAGGACCTGGGGCTTATTTCTCTTTCAAGGAAATATCTTCCTGGTCTTTCATTGCATGCGAGTACACAGATGACACTGCATAATAGCGAGGGAGTTAAATTTTTAAAAGAAATGGGGTTCGAAAGAGTTGTACTTTCGCGGGAGTCTTCGATTGAAGAGATAAAACAGATTAAAGAAAAAAGTGAGGCTGAAATAGAAGTCTTCATACATGGCGCCCTTTGCATTTCCTATTCCGGCCAGTGCCTTCTTAGCAGCCTTATAGGGGGAAGAAGTGGAAACAGAGGATACTGTGCCCAGCCGTGCCGCAAAAAATACAGGTTGTACTGTGAAGGAAAACAGATCAAAACAAGCGGAAACTATCTCTTAAGTCCAAAAGACCTTAACACAAGCTCAGGCATTGGAGCTCTTATAGAAGCCGGAATTGAATCCTTCAAAATAGAAGGTCGGATGAAGAGGCCGGAGTATGTCGCAGGGATTGTCAGAATCTACCGTCGCCTTATTGACAGATATTTGGAAAATCCCGCAGGATATTCTGTTTCCGAAGAAGAGCAGGAAACACTCACCCAGCTTTTTAATCGAGGTTTTACTCAAGGCTATTTCTTTGAAAACCCGCTTGGAAAGCTCATGAGCAGAGAGAATCCTCATAACCGTGGAATTCCTGCAGGCAGAGTTCTCGGCTATGACAGGTGTTCAGGCCGTATCAGTGTAAAACTTTCAAATTTTCTCCGGCTGGGGGATGGGATAATGGTAGAAAACGCAGATTCCAGGCCCGAAGATAAGGGGAAAATCATATCCGCAATGTATACCGAAAAAGGGCCCGTCTACAGTGCAGGGAAGGGTGACGTAGTAGAGATTCCTTTTGATTCAAGAGCTTCATCAGGAAGTACAGTGTACAGGACGCATTACAAAAAGCTAATGGATTCCCTTAAAAAAGAAAGCGAATCAGGAAGCTTGAGGACTAAAATTCCGGTATTCATAACTGCAACCGTTACATCAGGAAAGCCTGTGAGACTTGAGATGAAAGATATTGATTCAAACGCAATAACAATCGAATCCGAATATCTCGTTGAAAAAGCAGAAAAACAGCCTACATCAAAAGCCCAGATTGAAAAACAGCTATCAAAACTGGGAAACACTCTTTTTGAGGCGGCAGAACTCCATGTGAATATTGAAGGGGATGTTTTTATCCCTATGGGACAGCTTAACGAGCTTAGGACAAAAGCAGTCCTGCAGCTTGAGAACCTGCGGATATCAAGGTGGAAGCGAAAACCTCTTCAAGACCTGAAAATTCCTGAGCCAGAAGAAAACCTTGAGCCAGAAGAGAAAATAGGCAAGAGAGAAACGCAGGGAGAAAAAAATGTTTCCGAAAACCTCTCACAGCGTCCTCTGCTCTCAGTTTCAGTGTATTCGCTGGAAGGGCTTGAGGCAGCGCTTGCAGGAGGAGCAGACTGCATCTATTTCGGAGAAGGACTTTTCAGAAGCCCGGAAACAACAGGACAAAACATAAACTTTGAAAAGGATTTTGGTCTTATTTTCGAAAAAGCTGTTATGGAAACCCGGGCCGCAGGCAGAAAAATCTATTTTAGTACTCCAAAAATTGTAAAAGACTCCGAAATGAAATCAATTGAAAAAATCTGCTCTTTTATAGAGAAAATGGAAGCAGACGGTATTATTGTTTCAAATCTTGGGACCTTAAATCTTGCAAAAGAGAGGAAAATTTCTTTTATTACAGACAGTCCCTTGAATATTTTAAACAGTCTCAGTTTCTCCATGCTTTTGAATGAAGGAGCTAAAATGGCTGTAATCTCACCTGAATTGACACTCGATGAGATTAAAGGAATTGCTTCTAGCGGGCCTGCAGAATGTATTGTCCACGGGCGTCTGGAACTGATGGAATCCGAACATTGTCTTGTAGGGGGGCTGCTTGGAAAAGAGAAGGGACAATGTACTGCTCCCTGCAGGTCAGGAAACTTCAAGCTGGTAGATGAGAAAAACTACGAGTTTCCTGTGCTTATGGACTCTCAATGCAGAATGCATCTCCTTAATTCAAGGGTTCTCTGTATGCTTGAATATATCCCTGAATTTATTAAAAACGGAATCTCAAGCCTCAGGATAGAAACTCTTGGAATGGAAAATACCGAAGAAATAAAGAAAGTAACTCTGGCATACAGAAAAGCTATTGATGGGTATCTTGAAGCCGGAAAGCAGGGGAAAGAAAAGTGTGAAGGAAAAAGTTTTACTGCAGGGCATTATTTCAGGGGTGTGCAGTAAAAAAGTCCAGTATCTGGAAACAAATCAAAAAATGGAAAAGTGAGTCTATATGGAAATAATAGAAGTAACGGCGAAAACCCATGTTTCGGGAATGGGAAGCCCGAAAATATTCCTGTCTGGCTCAATCCGCGGAGGAAGACAGCTTCTGGAAACGTACAGGCTAATGTGTGATATTCTGGAAGAAGCAGGAGCCGAAGT
Source organism: uncultured Methanosarcinaceae archaeon (assembly GCA_963847185.1). GTDB lineage: Archaea > Halobacteriota > Methanosarcinia > Methanosarcinales > Methanosarcinaceae > Methanosarcina. The sequence goes on from CAWJYV010000007.1 coordinate 363,241, forward strand.
GCTCAGCTGGCATGTTGCAGACACAGAGCTGGAAAAAGTAGAATCGAAAATGACAGAAGAAGAGATCTACTCCAGAGATATGAGCCTGCTTGTAAAAAGCGATGCCCTGATTGCCGAGGTTACGGTACCTTCCACGGGGGTAGGTTACGAAATTTGCCGGGCTCTTATCAATGGAATTCCCGTACTCTGCCTGCACAGGCCGGATGCAGCAGTTTCGGCAATGGTTCTGGGAAATCCGGACCCCTTAATTAAAGTACAGGCTTATCCGAACGAAACTATACTTAAAAAAAGTATTATTGAATTTGTCAGGGCTCTCTGAAGATAAGAAGTGTGAATTAGCCTGTATCTCTTAATGAAAAGACAATAAATTCCTTTTTCAAACCACAGAATGTAACGCTATAACGGTTTATCATTATAAAACTGGGTGATAATTATAAATAAGTTAAGCTCCTAGTATAACCCATGATAGTTGGAATCACAGAAATTTTTGTATTGATTCTGGCAATTGTAGTAGCCTTTTTAATATATAAGCTCCTCAAGACCGCCACAAGCCTTGCAATAAACGCAGTTCTTGGAATCCTGGTCCTGATCGCGGCAAAGTTTATACTCGGACTGGAAATTGCAATCACCTGGCTAGCAATTATTATCTGCGCAATAGGAGGCATTTTCGGAGCATTTATTATAATCATATTGAATTATCTGAAATTGGCCTTTGTATAAACAGTAAAAAGTAAAATCCTACAATTGCGGGAAATGTTGAAAGCAGGACTACATATTCATTTAAAAGTCTCGAATCCTTCCGGGAAGAAAAATTCAAGGCTTTCGAAAGATTCCTTTTACCATATGCCTTCTGTAAGTTTCTCCCCTGAATATCTTTTCTTTTATTACGTTTTCCAGCTCAACAATTTTAAAGTCCTTGAAAATTGATCTTACTTCTTCTTCAGTAAAGTAGTGATAGATTATTCCGTTTTGTCTGACAAATGTATTTTCTTCAAAAGGGATTGAAGGTTCTCCCCCACAGCGCATATCTCCACGGCCGAAAGCCTCGAAGAAAAGAACGCCTTTCTCCCTGAGCACTCTTCTGAATTCTCCAACAGCAGATGCCCTTTCTTCTTTGAAAAGGTGCTGAAGCACACCATAACAGAGAATTCCATCAAAAGCTTGAGCTTTGAAGGGAAGGTCAGAAATGCTTGCTTCCAGGTTTTCGGCAAACCTGCCACTTCTTGCAAGCTGGGCCCTTGAACTGCGCAGGGCAGTCAAAGAAATATCTACTCCTACTGCAGAATAGTATCTTGCAAGTTCTCCCAGGTATCTGCCGTTTCCAGAACCTGCATCAAGGATTCTGGACTTTGGAAGCAGATAAGCCTGCAAGTCTTTAACAGATGCAGGCCCTCCCCATTTGAGATGGGAGTATTCTCTATCCCAGGCAAGGAAGTGCTCTTTTGCAGAATTTGCCTTGGAAGGGAAAGTATGAAACTCCGATTTATCCGTGTTCATCCATCTTTCCCTGGTCTGTAGATTGAAGCTTCTTCAAACCTTTTCACAAGGAATTCTGTCTCAAAAGAAGAGAGGAACCAGCCAGCTTTCGGACCCGAACTCTGCCCCAGTATTGAGATGTAAATGGCTTTGAAAAGGTCTTTTGGGTCTATCTGCGGTAAAGCCTGAGTGTTCAATTTTTCAGCAATCAGTTTGTTCAGCTCGGAACCTTCCTCTTTTGCGGAATAGACAAGTATATGGTATTCTTCTCCGCTTGTTTTCTCTCTGGATTTGATAAGAGCTGCAAACGCCCCAAGAAAGGCTTTCTGGAGTTCAGAAAGGGTTGCTGCCTGCACAGGCACCTTTTCTTTTACACTGAACTTCGCGAATGGCGGAGCATAGAGTTCAAGCCATCTGGAAACGTTATTTACAAGTTCCTTTATGCATTTTTGATTTTCAGTGGAAAAGTCTGAACGCTGTACGATTTTCAGGATCTGCTCAGAATTTCCCCTGGCAACCTGATAAATAGTAACCATCTGCTTGAAAGGAATCTCAGAATGGCAGATTCCCGTTGCCCTGGAGAGTTCGTAGATTCGCTTTTCAAAAATCCCAACGGAAGGATCATTTTCTCTGAATTGTGCCCGAAGGCGTTCGTATTCATCCACAAGAGTAAGCAGAGGCTGTCCCGGATCAAACTGGATGTGCTTTTCAGGTTTTGTACGGATTATCAGGTAGCGAAGGACCTCTGGAGGCACTACCTCCAGCATATCTGAAATAGAAACAACAACGCCTGTGGAAGAAGACATTGCCCCTTGTTTTCCGAGCATTATCCATTCATAAACAACAGGATATGGAGGTTCATGCCCGTAGATTTCTCTTACGATCCGTTTTCCGGTATCGTAGGAACCTCCTCTTGAGGCATGATCTTTGCCGAAAGGCTCAACTGTCACCCCAAGGACTGCCCAGCGAGCAGGCCAGTCAACACGCCATGTAAGCTTGCCCCCTCCTGCCATTGGCACGGTTCCGGAGTGCCCGCAGGCACAGACATAGTCCACAGTTTCAGCTTTCAGATTAAAACCCGTAACCTTCGTAGTTGTAATCTTGCCGCATTCTTTACATCTGGGGTTAAAAGGGCTCCAGTCTTCTGCTACGGTTTTTCCGGAAACTTCTTCGAGGATTTTTGCAATGGCATCTCTTTTTATAAGGGCAGTTTTTATCGCGTCTGTGTACTTGCCTTCCCTGTACATCTCGTCTGCCCTGTAAACCCTGGGGTTGATCCCCAGACGCCTGAGAGCTTCAAGGAAAGGTTGCAGAAAATGCTCGGCATAGTTTGCGCAGTCTCCGCAGGGGCAGGGAACTTCGGATATGGGTTTTCCAACGTGCTCTGCGTAACTTTCAGGTAAAAAGGGGTAAACCTTACGCAGGGGGTCATAATTGTCGGCGATATAGATGAAATCCGCGTCTGGCCCCTTATCAAGCAGAGCTCTATAAACAGCATCGGCAGTCACTACTTCTCTCATGTTGCCTATATGAATGTGGCCAGAGGGAGTGATTCCTGTGGCAACAAGATGTTTGCCGCTTTTTTTTGACACATCTTCAGCTATGACATCTGCCCAGTGTATTGTATCAGCCATAAAATTCTCACCAGAATCTCAGATTAACCCGAAAGGGTGTGTGAAAACAGAAAATTGTAATTTCTTCATGTATTTGTTTGCAGGTTAGTTGATGCATAATTCTCCTCTCAATTAATAAACCTTGGGCTTGGGGACGGGGAATCTGAAGTTGTTTTCTTTTCACTTCAAAAGCAAAGCAAATAAAAGAAACCAAAAGAAAAAAATTAATTAAAAAAAGAAAGGAGAAAAATATAATGGAGGTTTAAAGGCAATTCATTTCAGGAGTCTGCAGATTTACGGAGATTTATAATGGCACTTTACAGGGCAAATCAAGTAAATTTGATTTACTAATAGATAATGGTACCTATAAATATATAAATATTTCGTAGTTGGTAGGGTACGGTCAGAAAAAAAGGAAATCAATAAAGCAAATTAAATGAAAACAAGATATTAAGAGAATAAAAGTAAGTAAGTTATCAGAGGTAGACAAATAATTCCAGAGTACCTATTATTTTATAAATATCTGATATAAAATATAAAAACTAATAATAAAATCCAAAGAAAGTAGCAACCAAAAAAGCCAGAAAATAGATTAGAGTACTCAATCTAAAATTTTTAACAAAAAACCATCTTTTTTAAAAAAATAAACACAGCAGGGGGATGGTCACAATTATTTTCAGAGAGAACTTTCCGGACTGCTTCAGGGGTTAAAAATTATTTTTAAGCTGTTTTTTGGCAAGTTCGAAAAGTTCTTTCTAGATACTCTTTATCCCTGCTGGAGGGTGATTCAGGCTGGTGCCCGGATCATTTAACGGATTTGCTTTCTGAAGAGATTGCAGGAATTTATCTTTATGTCGAGCAGCTTTTCGATGTTCATCTTTGCAGCAATACCCTTTGCAGCGCCAGGTACTGAGGTAATGACACCAATATCAAGCTCTTCACGGAGTTCGCGCATGACATGCTCATCTGACAGATCCATGACGCCGACATTCAGTTTCTTCGCCACGTATTCTTTTGCTTCTTTAATCCTCATGTTCTTTGAAAACTGCATCCTTGCAACAAGGTCTCCTGCAGCCCTCATTCCAGTCATTCCGGAAGCCATTATGTGGGAGATCGGCATACCCAGAGGGTCGCCGACCCCGACCTATATGCCGTCTACGCCTGCAATTTCGACCATTGCTTTGCTTGCCCTGGTAACTGCATCTATAGGAGGAGTCTCAAGCATGGGTATTCCGCCAACACCCATGCCCATGTCAACGTGGCAGGGGATTGGAGAAGCTTCAACAGCTGCCTTCATGAAAGTAACTGCACGGGCAAGGTTCCAGGCTGATGTCTTGCTGGTATTGGTATTGCATACAGGTCCAAAGACGTTTGCTCCTGCTTTTGCGATAAGGGGTGCCTGCTGATGAGGCCAGAGTCCTGCAAGGGTTACGCCGTCATACTGAAGTCCACCGTGCATACCAAGTACGCATTCTCCTGCCATACCTGCTTCAATATACATGTCAGGGAATTCTTTTCTAAGAGCCTGGATGGCATGGAGGGTTCCATACATGTCAGCATCTCCGGCTGCAGCAGTTGTGTCGAAGTTTACCCCGTCTGCTCCGGAAGCAAAAAGCTTCTGCATGACCCATACTGTGTCTCTGGTAAGGTGTTCTGCAGCATGTTCCATGGATTCCCAGGCTTCCTGAATCTTGAATGCTTTCATCAGGTCTCCGGGGTTTTCGAATGGCCCATCTGGGGTATAATAAAGTCCCATGTTTGGCATTGCCCCGTAGAAGAGCGGGATAATCATGTTCTGCTGGCAGACTTCCATTGCCTGGCACTCATTTGAAACTACAGGCTTCACTGGCTTGAAACTGTAGTCAATGTGCCCGAGTTCCATTGTGTCTGCACCAAATGCCCTCTCATGCATCATGCAGCCCACTAAACGGCTTGAGGGAATTCCAACTCCGCTGTTACCCTGGTCGCCGTCAAGCCTTATGGTACCAATGTCGTGAGTGACAGGAATTTCCATACCATGCTCGACACTGACAGCCTTTCCGGGCATCATGAGAATTTCTGCAAGCTTGTCGATTTCATCAGCACTGAGGACAGGGATCTCACCAAGATCGGCAGCATTTGCAGTTCCGGCTTCAATCTCTTCCATAATTTTTTCTTTGGTAAGGAAGACTCTCTTTCCGTCTCCCATTCTCAAAGCATATTCTTTTGCCATTTTTTTTCACCTTATATTCTTCTGGAAAGCTGTATTTTGGGGTTCAGAATTTGGATACAAACGTTCTGGCCTGCCAGAGGGCTATTATCGCCAGAATCAGGATGAAGGCCATCCACAGGATATCTGCTGCCGGTACGAAGGAATTTGCCCAGTATGCATTGTAAGCTTCCAAAGCTACTGCTGTTTGTGTCATTATTTTATCCTCCTTATGGATCACACGTTTCTCAGACAGGCATCAGAACCTCGGGATTTCCCAAAGTCTGTGATCACGTACTTGTGCAGAAGGAAATCTTTTTTGTAGATTCCCTCTTCGTCAACTTTCTGCTCCAGGTCCTTCAGCATCCCTCCGGATGCCAATTCGATTATATCAAAGTTAATGCTGTCTCTGCCGTATGCATTATTCATGCTGTATTCTTTCTGGATTTTTGAAACTATCTCATAATTCCAGTATTCTTTTCCATCCAGAAGAATCTCCAGAATCCTGAACTTTATAGGACGAGCTCCACCCACTTCATTCACCTCTCAAAGTTTCAAGTGCACTTGCATCTTCCGTAAACATGACAAAACTGCCAATTACACAGAGAGTGCCTCCGACAAGGATAGTCCACTGCGGGATATCTCCAAAGAAGAGGAAAATGAAGATAATAGAACACAGGCCGTAAAGATTTCCGATACCCTGGCCTCTTCCAACCCCTATGAGCGGGAAGGATTTGTACCAGCAAACGTAACAGAAACCAAAGGTAATTCCTGCAAAGACCAGGACCAGTAGAGTCAGGGGTTCAAACGCCTGGAGAGCGAAGGAATACATAGGGAAACCAAAGAGTGCAAGCACAGGAACAATAATTATCCACCAGATAATGTTTTCTCCAATGAAGCGAAGAGTCAGTCCAGCATCCGGCTCTGAAATATCAAGCCCTTTGCCTGCAATTGCGCCTTCAATTCCCCAGCCTGCAGCGGCCATCAAACCGCCGAGATATCCTATCCACTGAACATTACCTGAAGAGAGATCAGAAAGAAGCCCACCGCCGAAGATTGTAATACCTCCAACAATGATAACTCCTATGCCTATTGCTGCTCTTTTGGAGATCTTTTCTCCATACCAGTAATAAGCAAGAACCGATCCTACTACAGGATAAAGAAGCCCAGCAACAGCTGCAAATGCTCCACCAATAAAGCCCATAGCAATAAAAGAACCTAGAATTGCTATTGGACCTCCGAAAATAGAGGCAAGGAAGAACCATTTGGAACACGGATGGAATTCTTTAAGAGTCCGGGCAAGCTCTCCGTATTTGCCAAGAACTCCATTCCAGAGCATCAGCGCAATCATGACTGTCAGGGCATTAAAGGCAGTAATAAGAACAGCAGTTACAATAAGAGCTGTACTGTCTCCACCGGTTTCGGCAATAGCTGCATACATTTCATCAAACGGGTTAAGCACCCAGACAACGGTCCCTGGCAAATACCAGATACCCCAGAATACAGCACAGAAAAGGGCCCACATATACCCTTTACTGATTTTTCTTTTGCTTTCCTGTTTTTTTAAGCTTTTCAGATCCACGAAAAATCCTCCATTTTTCAGAATGCTGTGGAACTCCCTCAGAGCAGAGACCTTCTCAGCTCAATTCCACAGCCTGAAATTGCAGTCTGCAAATCCATTCTGCGGGACATATCTTCGGAAATTATCTTTTCATTCCGTTTTCAACTGCGTTGAAACAATCATACTTATGTATTATTGTTTTAGAGATTGTCTCCTATAACTGAATATATTAAAAGTTGTATATAACAATTCAATTATATTAAGTCTGTGTGATATGACCTGCAGATTTCTTGCCTATATCCGCAGTAATGGATTTACAAAACTGCAAAAAATAAAATTGGAACAGAAAATACATTCGGAGGAACATACTCTCTGTATTTTAAGCATTTCAGGCTAAAGCTGCTTTTACCTTGCTGACAGCATCATTGGCGCTTTCACCATAGATGTCTGCACCAATTTTGTCTGCCCAGTCCTGGGTTACAGGAGCGCCTCCAACCATGGTTTTAACCTGATCGCGTACTCCTGCTTCTTTTAGCTGTTCTTCGATCTGGATCTGGTTGACCATTGTGGTGGTCATAAGTGCGGAGGATGCAATAATCTGGGGTTTGAGTTCCTTTGCTTTTTCTACAAAGGTTTTGATTGGAACATCTCTTCCAAGGTCCACAACTTTGAAACCTGCAATGTTGAGCATGGAAGCCAGGATGTCCTTTCCGATAGAGTGGATGTCTCCTTCGATGGTTCCGACAACAACGGTTCCAAGGTTCTTGGTCTGAGACTTGCGTCTTTCCATTTCCGGCTTAATTACTTCAATGCCTGCTTTCATTGCCTCTGCAGCTGCAAGCACATGGGGAAGGAAAAGAGCTCCCTGTTCGAACTTTGCTCCGACTTCCTCCATACCTGCGGTAAAACCTTTCTCAATAAGCTCTACAGGGTCGATCCCTGCAGCAAGGGCTTCTTCAGCAACTTCTGCGGCAAGTTCATCATCGAATTCTGTAATTGCTTCTTTTGCTTTTGCAATAATTGCTTCTTTGTTTGCCATTTTTAGATCTCCTGAATGTCTGGAATTGTAATTACATGCCTCTGAAGGCTTTGTCAGCTCTGTCCACAACAGCTTTCATATCTTTGAGGATGTCTGCATCTATTTGTTTGACTTCGTGGTTCTTGAGGACATCCACTACTTTTTCGTGTGCGGCTGCTGCAAGGTCCTTTGAGCCAGCTGCTGCCCAGTCTCCAAACATGCGCCTGTCGATGAGCATTGGGTTGGATGGATAATCTACAAGCTGTCTGGTCTGTTTAAGAGCAAGGAAGTTGTTTCCGATGCCTACCTTCTGGATAGATTCGACTGCAAGGGTTTCTTCAGAGACAGGAATTCCTTGCATGGCTTTCTTGACCATACTGAAGATATCGTTGTCAATGACGAGCTGTTCCATTGAGAAAGTCATTCCGAGTTCAAGCATTCCGGCTCCGTAGATGGTGTTGGCACCAGCAAGAGCAGGCAGGAGAGTGGTCATGGTCTTTTCGTGGCCTGCCTGGTTGTCCGGAACCTTGGAATCAGACTAGGAACCTGCCACGTAGGAGGGGAGGCCGTAGAACTGGGCAAGCTTTGCGACTGCACCGCTGATAAGACCGAGTTCAGGAGAACCTACAGGTGCAGTACCTTTCTTCAAGTCGAAGGTAGTTGTTGAGCTTCCGTACCAGACTTTTGATCCGGGTACTGTGAGCTGGGCAAGGGTAATACCGGAGAGAACTTCGGCGTTGTGAGTTACAAGAGTTCCTGCAAGGTAGACAGGAGAGGATCCGCCGGACATTGCCATACTCAGGACGTTAACAGGGATCCCGAGGCGGGCACCCTTAATGATGACCTGGCAAGCATTGACACTGAGTTCGAGCGGGCTGGTCGGGCACAGGAGCATGGAGAAAATTGGCTTCTTCCTGGCTTCTTCCTCATCGCCGCCATAGTAGGCTTTTGCAATATCCCAGTAGTACTCAACGTTTTCGCCGACGGGGTCAATGTGATGGAAGTGCTTTGAGGTGTTTGCAATAGGGGTGAAAGTCTCGTGGACATCCTGTGCACCCTTGCCTGCAATGTCTCTTGCAGAGACCGGGAGAGAGAAGTAGTCAATGTTTTCAGCCCAGTCACAGAGTTTTGCAATGTCTGCAATGTCCTGTTCGACGGAGTCAACAGTTACGTACTTTCCGTCCTGGTACTTGCAAACCTTCACACCGGTACCGAAGCAGGTCCAGTGAACTTTTCCACCGCATTCCTGGACAGTGTTGTTCTTTTTGTCGCGGCCCCAGAGGACAAATCTGGATGGGGCGAGCTGGAGAGCTTTTCTTACAAGATACTCAGGGATCTTTACAATGTTGGTCTTTTCATCAACTTCACAGCCATTTTCCTTGAAGATCTTTCTTGCCTCTGGGTCAGAAACCTGAACACCAGGGTTCATGAGAACTTCCATGGTTGCGTAGTGAATAGCTTTAAGTTCATCATTTGTAAAAAGGTTTAATTCTACACCGTTAAGTGCGTTGAATCCTGCAACTGCATTACATTTTGCCATTTTTATACCTCCAAAAAATAATTATAATAGCAGTTCTTTTGCCTTTGCTACAGCTTCGCTTGCGTTTTCAGCGTAGCAGTCTGCACCGATTTTGTCTGCCCAGGCCTGGGTTGCGGGGGCTCCTCCTACCATGACCTTTACTCTGTCCCTTATGCCTTCTTCCTTCAGGAGTTCGATAACGTCCCTTTGTCCCTGAAGAGTGGTTGTCATAAGAGCAGAAATTCCAATCATGTTGGCGTTAACTTCCTTAGCCTTGTCAATAAAGTTCTTTACAGGAACGTCACGACCAATATCGTGCACTTCAAAACCGGCAGACTGGAGCATTGTAGACACTATGGATTTGCCAATATCGTGAACATCGCCTTCCACCGTACCATTTACAATAACGCCCATCTTTGACTCTGTAGCTCCTTCAGGCATCAGGTCTTTCAGGGAGTTTACACCGGTGGTCATTGCATCGGCAGCCATCATGACATGGGGTAAGAAAAGTTTGCCTCTTTCAAAGAGAACACCAACTTGATTCATGCCTGCTGCGAGTCCTTTTTCAATTATCTCGGAAGGCTCTATTTTTCCTTTAGCTTTTTCGACTGCAGCGAGTACAGCATCCTTTTTACAGGAGATTACAGCAGCTGTAAGTTCCTGAAGCAATTCTTCTTTGCTAATATTGCATCCTCCGTTTTAGTTTTTGACTATGGAGACTTTTTCTCTTTAAACCTCATGAATAATCATGATATTTACAGTGCAAGCTCACGCCTTTCACGATCACGACCTGCAGAGAAGAAACTCATGATTCTCGTGGGTGGGAAGCCACAATTATCACAAGTGAAGCAACGAAATCATGAAAAAATTCACGATTCTCCTTGTTTGGGTTCATGAGTATTTTAGCAACGGGGGTTTTGTGCCATTTTAAATCCCAGGTGTTAAACTCATCTTTTCAGATGTCTCCAATATAAGAGTTAAGTTTTCTCGTATATATATTTTTGTAAAAAAGACTCAACGAAATTAGTGGTTGTATATATATTTTTCGCATATGCTCTGTTTTATTGTTATTTTGGGAAGAAAATAATATGATAATAACACAAAATATAAATATTAAATCTTCAAAACAGGATTTTATGAAGGTTGGGTAGGAAAGCTGGGTGAGTAAGTACTCGAAAAATTGCAGTAAATTAACCCTGATTAATTTGTCTATCAGCATTCATTTTGGAACCAATTAAGGCAGTAGAACTTTTTTCTCTGATTTTTCTTATTTATCTTGAAAAAAATAATAAAATTCTGTTCTAAATTCTTTATCTCACCTTTTTGAAATATCTGGATCTTTTCTGGAGCAAAAAATCAGACAAATAGGAAAATTTTATATAGCAGTATTTTTTCCTGAATCACGATTTGTAAGCAGAAGTCACTATTTTAAATTAACCTGTGGATTCAAGAAGTGATAATTATATTTATCTTTCATAGCAAACATGGAAGTCACAAAGTGTCGTTTTCTCCGTAACCTGAAATGCAAAGCTTGTATGCCCTATTGACAAATTCAAGCATTTTTTCGTCTTCCCTGTCAATCTCTATTCCACAAGCAAGAGAAAGGTACTCAGCAAGGTCAAAGATCTTTATTTTTTCATCCTTTCCTGCTTCAACAAGATTCTGCATACAGCCCCCGCAATTAGTTATGATTACGTCACAACCCAATTTTTCCGCAGCCCTGTAACGTCCGGAAGCAACCTCCAGAGATTCGGAAGGATAATTGACTCTTACTCCTCCGCCAAAGCCACAGCAGGCTGAGTTCTCAGGGGTTTTGTTGGCAAGCTCGATACCTGGAATATTCTCAAGCACTTTTCTCGCTTCCCGGTACACACCCATTCCCCTGGTCAGATGACAGGGATCGTGATAAAAGGCTCTGTGATTGAAAACAGTTTTCGGAGTAAGTTTTCCTTCTCTTAGAAGAAGTTCAAGGTACTGAGAAACCTGCATGATCTGAAAGTCAAGATTTCCGAACATTTTCGGGTAAATCTCTTTAAAAGCCTTAAAACAACCTGGGCAGGCAGTTATCAGGATTTTTGCTCCTTTTTTCTGAATTTCCTGTATATTCCGTTGTCCGTTCCTGCGGATAGGTCCGGGATTTCCTGCTCCTGCAGAGACTGCTCCACAACAGTACTCAAGCCCGCTTAGAACGGTATAATCCACTCCGGCTTTTTCCAGCAAGGCAACAGTAGCTTTTGCCATGTTTGTGTTAATATAGCTGGCAGCACAGCCCGGAAAATAAACTACAGACCCCTGGCCTTCCTTATATGAGGGAATTTCAGACATTTCGATAATTTTCTTGAATATATTGTTGTCAGCTTCAGGGTCAACCATGGTCTGCCTGTCAGTAAGGCCGTTTTCGTTTACCCATTTCTGGCGGGCAGGAGATATCAGCATTTTAATTCCAAGTCCTTCTGGACAGGCTTCTGTGCAGAGCCCGCAGGTCAGGCAGCGTATCAGAGAGCGAGAATCAATGTTCGAACTTCCTTTCAGATATCTGTAAAGGTGTTCTATCAACCCGATGTCCTCATAGCGCGGGCAGACCTCAAGGCATTTCCCGCATTGCATGCACTTTTTCCTGTGCGCTTCCACTAAGTCCATTTTTCAACTCCATATTGTTTTAAACTCATCTGACTTATTCTATTCATAAAAAGGATTGCTAAAATTCCTTTCTGGATAACCCATCATGGAATATTCTAAAAGGAAATCCATCCTGAAATAACTTTTCAAAAGTGATAGATATCTCTCGCTGACAAATCAGAGACGAATTCCTAAGTCTGAAGCAAGGATTTTCCAGAACTAAAGTCCGGAGATATTTTTAAAAGATGATAAAGCTAATATTCAAGGATACAGTATCAAATAGCCAGATAAAAGGAATAGCCAGATAAAAGGAATAGCCAGATAAAAAGAAGGGATTAAAATATTCGAGGATTTTAAAAACAGGGTACGAAAACTGATCGTTCCTATCGCCCGTTTAATTCCCCTATCTCCTAACACGCTTACTTTAATTGGTTTTGCTGTGAGTATGGTTGCAGGCGCGACTTTTGCCATGGGAAAACCTTTTGAAGGAGGGCTCTTGCTTCTCTTCAGCGGAGTTTTTGATATCCTTGACGGAGGAGTCGCAAGAGCAAAAGGAATAATAACTCCTTTCGGAGGCGTGCTTGACTCAGTTTGCGACCGTTATTCTGACGGATTAATGTTTTTAGGGATCATTGCAGGTGCAGTAAATGGAAGGCTTGTACTTCCTCCAATTATGCAAATTGAAGGCTGGCTCTGGGCTGGTTTTGCCTTAATAGGCTCTTTTCTGGTAAGTTACACCCGCGCTCGCGCCGAATCAGCAGGCTGCAGGAAACTGTCTGTCGGAATTGCCGAACGTACTGAAAGAATGATTATTCTTGCCTTAGGAGCCCTTGCTGGCTTTCTCGGCTGGGCTATAGTATTAATAGCCGTATTCTCCCACGTTACCATCATTCAGAGGGTTCTGCGGGCAAAAAGCATACTCAGTCAGCCTTCAGAAGCTGATGTCCAAAAACCATAAAGTTCCATGTTTTAAAACCTTGGAAACCATGATAAAATGATAATGTCAATTCCTGCTAAATAACAAAATAGATTAAAGAAACAATAGTATCCTCTTCAAATTGTATGGGTAAAAGTAAATTTCACATATTCGCTGAAAATTTAGAAATTTAGCCAAGTCTAAAAAACATTATCAATCGACGCATTCAACTTTAAGAATGTATGACAAGATTGTTACATATTTTTCTGGTTGGAAAATTCTCCCTTGAATTTGAAGAGGATACATACAACACGAAAATTACCTCAACAATCTCCTACCGATATGCATTTATACTACATATTTGATTACAATAGTTGACGATGGCAAAGAAAGAGGATTGCCATTGAAAAAGCATAATCTGCTCTGCGGGGCCGTAGGGTAGCTTGGTCCATCCTGCAAGGCTGGGGGTCTTGCGACTTGAGTTCGAATCTCAACGGCCCCACCAAAATTCTATTGAGTTATTTTAGACATTTTTTATTACATTTTACAATTGCTTTTTAATGTGTAATTCCACTTTTAGATCCTACTTCCACTGATCGTTTTACGGCTATCTTTTCCATTTTGAAGTTAACTTAATCATTTGAGCTTAATACGCTATTGAAGCTGATCTTGAATTCAGTCTCCTTCTCTCTTTTAAGCTCCAAATAGCCTTCTATCTGGTGTACAAGAATATTTATGAGCTGAAGCCCGAGAGATTCCGTGTTTTCAATATCTATTTCTTTCGGAATTTCTGAGCCATTGTCAGCTATTACCAGGGTATACTTTAAATTTTTTTCACTTTCGTCTCTGCCTTTTTTTATTTGAAAACAATGCGAATATTACCTAAACAATCTCTTACCGATATGCATTTATACTACATATTTGATTACAATAGTTGACGATGGCAAAGAAAGAGGATTGCCATTGAAAAAGCATAATCTGCTCTGCGGGGCCGTAGGGTAGCTTGGTCCATCCTGCAAGGCTGGGGGTCTTGCGACTTGAGTTCGAATCTCAACGGCCCCACCAAAACTTTCTTTAGACCTGTTTCTACATATTTTGCACGTATTTCCATTTTTATTGTATTTTTGCTCTTTAGTTTGGCATTGTGCTTGTTTTTCAGACCGTTTTAATTGTTTTTAAATACTCTTGAGCAGCTCTAGGTTGTTGGATCGTTTTTTTGACCCAATGCTCTCTCAATGACTGCGAAGCAGGCGGCCTTTCGAAGTGAAATAGAAGGTCTGAAAAGTTAAATCAAGGCTTTTATGAAAATCCGCACAAAAATTCATTTGTTTACTCAGCCATTAAAAAAACTGCAGGAATAAACATCTTTGGTCAATAAATAATATATGATCGTAAAATAAAATTATGAAACACATAGAATATTAGAGATTTATGTTTATAATATTTCGGATAATTATAAAGCTCTTTTTAAAAAAATGTTAGAGCTTTTGATAGAAGAAACATCTACATTTTTTTCCCTTCTTTCCCTTTCTCACGCTTATACTTCTCCCGGATTTTTTCAAGCATCTCCTCATTAGCTTCGACGACGAAAGCCCCTATATACCCACATTCTTTGCAATGGTAAACTGCGCCTGTATACCCGCCAACCTCATAATATATATCTGCGTTCCCACAGACAGGACAGACCTCAATCAGCTTTTCCAGAGTCAGAGTAGTTTCCTCCTTGAGATGGCTTACAGTATCCAATTGTTAATTATATATAAGAAGGATGATTTTAATAAATATATGGTATCCAAGGAATTTGGAGCATAAAAAACAAAGCTGTTTTTTCAGATTAATAGTTTCCAACTACTATATTTACCAATTACTCCCCACATTCAATACTCGATATAGTTCATACCCGATAAGCATGTCCGATAAACATATCTGATAATTGCACCAATTCCGTACTTTACAACGAAATGATCCAGGATTTACAGTGAGTAAAAAATGACTGAAATGATGACCCCTGCAATGCGCCAGTATTACGAAGCCAAGCAGGCATATCCCGATACCCTGATTTTCTTCCGGATGGGGGACTTCTACGAGTCCTTTGGGGAAGACGCAAAAACCATTGCAAAAGAGCTTGAAATTACACTGACAGCTCGGGGAAAGGACAAATCAGGCGAGAGAATGCCGCTTGCAGGAATTCCTTACCATGCAATTGACACTTACCTTCCAAGGCTTATAAACAAAGGGTACAAGGTAGCTATCTGCGAACAGCTCGAAGACCCAAAACAGGCAAAGGGGGTTGTAAAGCGAGGGGTTGTCAGAGTAGTCACTCCCGGTACGGCAATAGATTCTTCCATGTTTTCGGATGCCTCAAATAATTACCTGATGGCAGTTTCGGGGAGAGAAGCAGGAAAGTCCGGAAAAAGTGCAGAAAAAGAGATAGAAGTAGGTGTCTCTTTCCTGGACATTTCTACAGGAGAATTTCTTACAACCCAGTTCAGAGACTCGGAGAATTTTGAAAAGCTCCTGAGCGAACTTGCCCGTATGCGCCCTGCAGAATGCATTCTGCCTCCGTCTCTGCATGGAAATTCCGAGCTTGTGGAAAGGCTGAAAGGGCAGACTATTGTTCAGGAGTTCGCTCCTGAAATTTCAGGACTCGAGGAAGCCGGAGAAAAATTGAAAAAGCATTTCAAAGTCGCAACTCTTGAAGGCATGGGCTGCGAAAACCTTGATTTTGCGGTATATTCTGCATGGGCTGCCCTTGAGTACGCACAGACCACCCAGATGCGGGACCTTATTCATATCAACACTCTGCAGACCTATTCGAACTCAGAGTTCATGATTCTCGATTCTGTAACCCTGCGCAATTTAGAAATCGTGAAAAATGTGAGAGATGAAGGAGACGAAAATTCCCTTTACAGGATTCTGAACTATACCAGAACACCTATGGGGAGCCGAATTCTAAAAAAATGGCTCCTGAAGCCTTTACTTTCAGTAGAAAAAATCAATCTTCGGTTGGATACCGTAGAAGAATTGACATTAGACAATTTGCTTCGATATGATATCCGGAAATGGCTCTCCGAGGTAAGAGATATTGAACGTCTCGTAGGAAGGGTAGTGTATGGGAATTCAAATGCAAGAGACCTCATAGCCTTGAAAAAATCTCTCGCAGCCGTATCTCCTATTAGAGACATGCTGCTGGAAAAAGCAGAGGCTAAGCTCCTGGCCGAGATTGCAGAAGGGCTTGAATCCTTTTCCGAACTCGAAGATATGGCTGAAATGATAGAAACAGCAATATCTGACGAACCTCCTGTCTCGGTCCGGGAAGGAGGAATGATAAAGCCAGGATACAGTGCCGAGCTTGATGAACTCAGGGATATTTCCAGCAATAGCAAGCAATGGATTGCAGCTTTTCAGCTGAAGGAACGGGACAGGAGTGGAATCAAGTCTCTTAAAGTGGGGTACAACAAAGTCTTTGGGTATTACATTGAAGTAACCAATGCCAACAGCAGCCAGGTGCCTGAAGATTACATCAGAAAGCAGACTATGGCCAATGCAGAACGCTTTTTTACACCAGAACTCAAAGAAAAAGAGAGCCTTATCCTGACAGCCAATGAAAAAGCAGTTGCTCTCGAGTATGAAATCTTCCTGCAAATTACGCAGGCTCTTTCAGCCCGTTCAAGAGAACTCCAGGAAACCGCCGAGAGAATAGGAGCCCTTGACGTGCTTACAACTCTTGCTGAGGTTGCAGGAAATAACAATTACATTCGGCCCCAGCTTACGGAAGACTGCAAGATCCTTATCCGGGACGGGAGGCATCCTGTGGTTGAAAATACTGTACCTGGTGGTTTTGTTCCCAACGATACCGAGATAGATTGTAAGGAAAACCAGTTTTTACTGGTTACAGGTCCGAATATGGCAGGAAAATCTACTTACATGCGCCAGACTGCCCTTATAGCTATCATGGCCCAGACAGGTTCCTTTGTCCCTGTATCTCATGCATCCATAGGGATCATTGATCAGGTCTTTACAAGAATAGGGGCCTTCGATGATCTTGCAAGCGGACAGAGTACTTTCATGGTAGAAATGATTGAGCTTGCAAATATCCTGAATAATGCAAGTCCCAGAAGTCTTGTCCTCCTTGATGAAATTGGCAGGGGAACGAGCACCTATGATGGGTACAGCATTGCAAAAGCTGTGGTGGAGTTTCTGCATAACAAGGGGAAAATAGGAGTAAGGGCATTATTTGCAACCCATTACCACCAGCTTACAGCTCTTGAAGAAAAGTTGAAAAGGGTCAAAAATTACCATATTGCAGTAAAAGAAGAAGGTCATGAGCTTGTTTTTCTCCGAAAAATCGTGCCTGGAGCAACTGACAGAAGTTACGGAATCCATGTTGCAAGGCTTGCAGGAGTTCCGGAGAAAGTTATCGAGAGGGCAAATGAGATCCTGAAAGAACTCGAAAAAGAAAACGTGCTTGAAGAAGCCGAAGACAGCGAGAACGGGAAAAGGAAAAAAAGCAAAGCAACATCCCGTTATACGCAGATGATTCTTTTTGATCCGGGAAGCAGTGGAAGCATGTCTGCACAGAAGAACAGTCTGAGTCCTGCAGAGGCTGCTCTACGAAAATTGAAAGTGGAGGAAATGACGCCAATAGAAGCCCTGAATAAGCTCTATGAACTTAAAAGGCTACTAGACTAATGAAATTGGTTACTCGATTAATGAAATCAAATGATATTTTGGAAAATCCACGGTACTTTAAAGAATTTTGAATATTTTCACGATTTATGATCATTAGAAGATGTTTTTCGGTCTTAATGGAGTAAAGGAATGAAAGAAGAGTATAATGAAGTGCAGGGAAACAAGATCCGAATCCTTGATAAGGATACAATAAACAAAATCGCAGCAGGAGAAGTAATAGAACGTCCTGCGTCCGTGGTAAAGGAACTAATCGATAACTCCATCGATGCAGGGGCTACTGACATACGGATTGAAGTCGAAAAAGGAGGGAAAAATTCCATCCTTATCCGGGACAATGGCTGCGGAATGAGCAGGGCAGATGCTCTTCTTGCATATAAGAAGCATGCAACGAGCAAACTTACTCGAATAGAAGATCTTGATACTATTTCTACAATGGGTTTCAGGGGAGAAGCTCTTGCTTCAATTACAGCTGTAGCAAAGGTAGAAATCCTTACCAGGCCTCCGGAAGAGATTACAGGCACTAAAATCCTGGTCCATGGGGGAAAGGTAGTGGAAGCTTCGGATGCAGGCACAGCTCCAGGTACTTCAGTGCACGTAAAAGACCTTTTTTATAACACGCCTGCCAGACGTAAATATCTGAAAAGTGACCGTACGGAACTCGCCCATATTACAGATATCATCACACAGCTTGCCCTCGCAAATCCGGAAATCTCCTTTACCCTGTTCAATGAGGGAAAACCAGTTATCAGAAACGCTGGCTCAAAAGATCTTTTCAACAGCATTGTAAATCTTTTAGGACCCGATACCGCACGTTCGATGCTTCCCTTAGAGCACAAAACAGAAGATTTTGAGATTAGGGGATACATTTCAAAGCCGGAAACTACAAGAGCAGAAAGTGACTACCTTTTCCTTTTCGTAAACACCCGGCCTGTAACCTCAAAAGCTATCAATACCGCCGTTCGCACAGGATATTATACAAAGATTCCAAAAGGACGTTATCCTGTAGCTGTGCTCTCCCTTATTCTTGATCCGCAGGAAGTAGATGTCAACGTGCACCCTCGTAAAGCTGAGGTCCGTTTCAGCCGGGAAAAAGAGCTTGGAGATGTTGTCACATTTGCTGTTGAAAAGGTTCTTTCCGAACATGGGCTTATGCCTGAGATAAGAAATAAAGAAAGTGCGGTTTTTCAGAAAACCTTTGAAGCTTTAACTCCTTCGGGAAAGGCTCAGATCTCTGAGAAGGTTTCAGAGCAGGGTTCGGAAGCTCGAGAATTTCCTAAAAAAGCTGTTGAAATGGAAGCTGAAATTAAAACAGAGCTTCCAAAAGCATCAGGTTTTCCTGATCTCAGCAGCAAAATCATTCGGGAGAAAGCTGAAAACTATACTTATCCCGTAAAAGATACTGAACGAAAGCTAAAGAAATCTGAGCGCTTTCTGGATTCTGCTGGAGAAGGAGAAAAAGGATCATTTGAGCCTTCAGAAGAAAAAGGGCAGGATATTAAAAAGACAGAAAACGGAAAGGAAATACAGCAAGAAAATGAAAAGAAAATAGAGGATGAAATAGGGAAAGAAAGCAAGAAGTTAACAGGGAAGGAATTAGAAAAAGAAAACAGGCAGGAAAAAGAAGTAACAAATACAGTAGAAAAACAAAAGCCTAATCAAAAACCAAACACGGATTCCCTTGAAAACCTGCGAATCATAGGCCAGGTCTCTAAAATATATATCCTTGCCGAGAAAGGAGAGGATCTTATTATTATTGACCAGCACGCGGCTCATGAGAGAATCCTTTACGAGCAGGTTCTGAAAATAAAAAAATCCAGAGTTCAGGAGCTTATAGCCCCTGTGACTATAGATCTTACTCCAAAGGAAAAGGTGCTCATGGAGGAATATATTCCTTGCCTGGAAGAGTATGGATTCGGGATCTCGGAGTTTGGGGACAATACATTTGTAGTCACCTTCGTGCCTGATATTTTCGGACGGCTTGAAAACCCGGAAGTTATCCATGATGTAATTTCTGATCTTCTGGCTTCCGGAAAGGTTAAAAAGGACACAGGGATTTCGGAAAAAATCTGCAAGACCCTGGCATGCAGAGCTGCAATCAAAGGCGGAGCAGCCTGCAACCTTCGGCAGATGGAAGAGCTGATAGAGCAGCTTAAGAAAGCTGATAATCCTTACTCCTGCCCGCATGGAAGGCCTACAGTGGTCACTCTCACAAAAGGTGAACTTGATCGTATGTTTGCAAGAATACAGTAAAACTATTGTAGCTGGAAAGTTTGATGTTTAGGCTTTTCTTGCAATCGAAACTGCATCTGAAGAAAGGGTTTTGAGTTTCCTATATATTTATATAATATAATTGAAATGTAATACTGAATGTCAGAATGTACTGACATCTGAAAAGGCATCATTCCACAAGACTATTTTTTACACACCAACCCCAAACCCCAACTTCAATATAGAACGTTACCCCACGTTCCAGAATCCAGAAAAACCCCCCAACTTCCAGAAAAACGAAATTCCACTCTGGAATGATGCCTTCTTTTCTCTCAAATTTATATTCCTCTCAAAATGATATTTCTGTTGACTTTAGGCAGTTTTATTCAGGATATGATTGGGCCTCTTCTTATTTTCACGTCAATACATTTATAATAAAAAACCTCCGAGTATTCTTCCATGATAGATCCTGTTAACAGTTTCAAGATTCCTGAAGAATGGATTGTCCGCACCGGGCTTCCCAGGGAAGAACTTGAAAAAGAAGTAGCATCCGGGATGATTGTGGTTCTGAGTGACGGATCTGTACTCAAAAGAGGGTACACTACAGGAACCACAGCCAGTGCCGCTGCAAAAGCCGCAGTCCTTTCTATTAAGAATGTAATTGACAATGTCTCTGTTCCTACTCCTGTGGGGCTGAGAGCCTACCTCAAGGTCAGCGAGTCTTCTCCTGGGCGTGCAGTTGTGAAAAAGATCTTAAACGATCACGAATCCGATATCACAAGGGGACTTGAATTTGTGGCCGAAGCCCGAGAAGTTGAGGGGATACATATTCTCGGAGGAAAAGGCATAGGAATTGTGAGAAGGGACGGGCTTCAGGTTCCTAAAGGCCAGCCAGCAATCAATCCAAAGCCAATGGAACAGATAAAAGCCGCAGTGCAGGAAGCTGTAGAAGAACTGGGCCTGAAGGGAGCTGAAGTTACAATCTCAATTCCTGAAGGAGAAAGGATCGGAAGAGAGACTCTGAACAGCAGGATAGGAGTCGAAGGCGGAATTTCCGTACTTGGAAGTACAGGCTTTGTTGAACCCTGGAACGATCACCTGGGGGAAACTAGAGGAGACCTCATTCGCTGCACTGACAGAGTGGTTCTGACTACAGGCAGGATAGGGATGCGTTACTCTCATATGCTTTTTCCGGACTATACCGTGGTCATGGTTGGGAGCAGGATCTCAGAGGGGCTTGAATCCGCATCAGGAGATATCATTATCTGTGGGCTGCCTGGTCTTGTCCTGAAATGGGGTAATCCCGACATGCTTGAAGACAGCGGATACGCAACTGTTGTCGAAATGCTTGAGATAGCTCCTGAACACGAACGCTTGAAGGAAGCCTTTGAAATGGCAGTCGAGAAAGGAAAAGGCGCAAGGATTGTGGTAATTGACAGGGACGGATCTATCCTCATGGACAGCAAACCTGAGAGAGTTTAAATTGAAAATAAGTTGAAAAAGCTAAAATGAAAAAATACTGAATATCCTAAATTAAAGATAAGTGAATCTAACTTACGCTAAGTAATATACGCCAATTACTTATATTACGCCAATTACTTATGCTGAGTAATATTACGCCAATTACTTATGCTGAGTAATATTACACCAAATAACTTACTCTAAGTAATTTAATTGAAGGAAGTAACAGCAGAAATTAGATTAAAAAAGCTTAATCAATTACGAGGAAAAATAATGATCGTGGTAGGAGTTGGAGTCGGGCCTGGCATGCTGACTGAAGAAGGAATAAAGGCGATAAAGAAAGCTTCAGTGGTTTACGGTGCAAAGAGAGCTATTGAACTCGCAGAGGAATACATTACCTGCGAAGCAAAGACAATTAAGGATTATAAGTCATTCCATCTCTTACCCGCAGATGCCGTTGTTTTGTCTACAGGAGACCCCATGTTTTCAGGGCTTGGGAAATTTGCAGGAGAAAAAGATACCGTAATTCCTGGAATTTCTTCAATGCAGGTTGCCTGTGCCCGTACGAAAGTGAACCTGACCAACCTCTGTGCGATCACAGCTCACGGCAGGGCCTTTGAGCCTGCAAAAGCTGAGCTGATCCGGGAATTAAGAAACGGAAGAAATATTTTCCTGCTCCCTGAAGAGACATTCGGCTCCCGCGAAGTTGCAGGAATCCTTAAAGAATTGGGGATAGAAGCCGAACTTTATACCTGCGAAAACCTTGGCTATCCTGAAGAAAGGATTGCAAAAGGCACCTCTGAAAACCCGCCTCTTCCGAAAACGATTCTTTATGGGTTGCTTGTCGTGCAAAAAAAGTAAGTTAGTCAATTGAATTGGCAAAAAAGAACTTTAGAATCTCTCCCGGGTCTTTTAGGGCCTATAAATCCTGCATTTATCCTGTAGATTTTAGATCTCCTGAGCCCTTTATATTCCCTGTATCTTGTGGATCTTGTAGGTCCTGTGCGCCCGGTAGATCTTATAGATCTCCTGGGTCCGGTGCATCCTTTATTTCCTCTGCATCTTCTATATCCTGTGGAACATACGGGACCCGTGCATCTGCTTCAAGCTAGGTTAAAGAAGGCCAGAGATCAGTGAATTCTGCCTTTTACTCAGCCCGCGAAAATGCGCATGATTATATAAAAGACCAGATCTCCGAAAATAACTGCAGTTACAAAGCCTCCTGTGATTGAGATCATGAAGGGCAGGCCAGGGGTGACCCAGATATCTTTCCCAATCAGCCCTTTTTTCATGTATTCCTCAAGTTCGGGTCTCTGATTTGCATCGAAGTTTAGCCCTGCCCGCACATATCTTCTTTTGAGGCTTCCGCTTTCATCAAGCTCAAATTTCTCAAGCAAACCCAGATGCTGCTTATATTTTAAAGAAGAAACTTCTGTCCTGTATCCGATAAACATATAGAGCGGCTTTTTCAGCATCTCAGGAGAGAAGTGCAGAAGGTTGTAGCAGAACATCCCCAGAGGAACAAGCGTTGTCATAAGAAGCGCATTTGCAAGTACTGTAAACGTAAAAAGCCCTATTGCAGGGACGCCCAGTATCGGATAGTCTGTTCCCGAAAAACTGAAAAACGGATATAATGGGAAAAGGATAGAAAGCACTATCAGTCCCTTTGCATCCCCGCCTCCGAAGGCCCCAAGCTGGAAGAGTATGTAAATCGAAACAAAAACGATAACTGAAGAAAGAATAAGAGCTTTTAGATAAGAAACTCCACCCGTAAAAGTTTCATAAAAAACAAACACAGAACCCAATGCAAGCATGTATTTCCAGACCTTATTCGAAACCCTTCGGGATTTCAGGTCCGTATAACAGGAGTAAAGCAGAAAGGGCATACTGAAGAGTATTTTTAGGATTTCTATCATTTTGACCCTGCACTTAAATTCTTTTTATAGTGATTTACATTTATTACTTATTTACTTTATTGGTATTGTGAATATTTCTCTGGTAAACCTGTAAATCCATTAAAAAGGAAAAATCCCGCATATGAAAAGAACAGAATCAAAATGAAACAAATCAAAGTATGGGATAAAAATATTAAAATATTAACCATATAGCAAGTCCAGAAAGCCTCTTTCCCCAATCAGCAAGCGATAAGCTTATACACAAGAAGCTATATTTTATGCTTGCTTAATCCTTATTAATTTTCAAATGCAAGCCTGGGCTCGTGGTCTAGACGGTTATGACGTCGCCTTCACACGGCGGAGGTCCTGAGTTCGAATCTCAGCGGGCCCACTGTCTTTATTATCTTTGTTTTCTGATTCTAAGTGCTTGTTGAGCTTATTTTCTAATGCTTCAAGTCTTAATTCTAAGTCGGATTTTGTTTCTGGTTATTTAATTCTTATTCCACCATTAAACTCTTAGTGGTGTATTTAGAGGATGGTAATTGTGGATACATCAGAGAAATACATTAAAATGTGCGGATCTGCGAAGGGTATTCAACACCAGTGAAATCAAAATTGAGGATTACATTTTTGACCCGGCTGATGAAGAAGCTAGTGTCATGGCAATTTAATTATTTAACATAATCTTTGGTAGTTTCCCCTTAGTATACAAGGATTTAGAGCTTGTTAGGTGATCAATAACTAAACTTCCTTGACACTAGAGTATTGTTTGAATATCCATCAAAAGAATACGATGAGATTGTTTGCCAATACAGACCCAACTACAAGAGATGTGTATAGAATTCTTTATGCGGATTATGGAATTCTCATGACATGAAGCTTTTTTTACTTTTTAGGATGGTATGCAACTTGCCTGAAAGAAACTTATGATAATAGAAGAAACACTGGTGAGAATAGTGAATGTGAATAGATAGAATTATGTGAAGATTTGATGTTAAGATAACTATGATGATGTTACAGTGGCAAAAGTGGAATGGAAAAATCGGGTAAAGAAATTCTCGAAAAATTTTTTAAAAATATAGGTACATTTGAGATGATCTCAGTGAATTAAAAATAATTTGAGCTATACAGAAAACTCAATAACACGTATGAATTTACGGTAGATCACATATTTTCAGATAGCTCTATCATAGCTTTTCCAGCTAAAGCAACCTTCATATTCATTATTATTAAAATGTAAAATATTTCCAATCTGATACAGCCAGTATTTGGTCTTTATACTTGATTACCACTTTGAATTTTATATTAGCAGTTCCTGAACTAAGGTGTAACTCTTTGTTTGGAATAAATAAATTATAGTCGTTAAATGAATTTTTCATAGCTATTGCAGTGAAACTCCTGTCTACTTCAACTTTACCATCAACACCATATTCTCCATTGGAATCTATTAATTGTTCACCATTCAAAGCATTATAAAAATGTGCAGATACCGTAAATTCTTTACCTTTAAGATTGTATACAGTATATACCACATGTATTGTCACTCCATTTTTGGTTTCAGTATCAGTTTCGAACCAAACGTTTTTTATTTCTGCTGACGGCGTTCCTTCAGGGGTAGTAGTTACTTCAGGGGTAGTAGTTACTTCAGGGGTAGTAGTTACTTCAGGAGTAGCAGTTACTTCAGGGGTAGTAGTTTCTTCAGGGGTAGTAGTTTCTTCAGGGGTAGTAGTTACTTCAGGGGTAGTAGTTATTTCAGTAGTAGGTTTAGATGTTAGAGTAGGTGATAATGGAAATGTTTCATCTGAATTAAGATCTATAGACTGCGACCAGTCTTCGTATCCTTCAAGTTTTAGGGTAACTATATGAGGACCTTTCTCAACATCTTTCAAAATCTTTGGTGTTTCACCTTCGTACGTACCATCATCAAGATAGATACTGGCACCAACAGGAGAAGAAGTAACTGAGATGGAACCAGTTGAAGATGTTTTATTTGGGGTCAAGGTTGCTAATATTGGAGTCTGCTTATCAGCATCTACACTTACAGTCTGAGAATATTCTTCATATCCTGTAAGCTTTAGTGAAATTATATGAGAACCTTGCTCAACGTCTTTTAAAATAGTTGGTGTTTCACCTTTGTAGGTATTATCCAGATAAATACTAGCACCACTTGGAGAAGAAGCAAATGAGATGGAATTAGTATTAGATGATGTTTGTATCAATGTTGGATTACCTGAATGATATAGACCATAAATTGCTCCACTTAAAGTAACAACTGCGACAAAAACACCAAGTAATTTTTCCAATATTTCTAACTTTCGTGCATCCATATTCAAAACTCCAATTTCGAAACCGCTTCTTACTAATTCCTAACAATTTAGCACTCCTGCCAAGTAAACAATTAATTGACATCTATGACTTTTTTTATTCACTTGGATTGGTTTATTGGGTTAACTATAATTAATTTAAACATTTTGGAACTATCAAAGCTTTATATTTTAATTATATATGAATAAATGTGCATAAAAAAAAGATTTAATTTTTATAAAGGTTTCTATTTAAATCGATATTTCTTCATTAATATAAATATTAATATACAATATGCAGTAGATAAATATGTAATTTTTTAACTCATTTTGATTATATAGACAAATTAAAGTGTTCTGCATTTTTCTTCTAGTATATGCATAGACAAGTTCAAATAACCAGAAACTTAAATAGGGCCTTTTTCCTTCTATCTTTTTCAATTTAATCCTTGAATTTCAATATAATTTTAGTCCAGCTCATCTCAAAACCAACTTTACTTCCACATCAATGAGAGTTTTTATAACTGTTTTCACGATCAAATGTTTATTGATTATTCCCAAATATGAGATATAGAGAAGGGTCTTGAGTTTTGGGATGAGCTTAGTAACTAATTTTGAAACTTGTCTTTTAGCTTTGATAATAAAACAAGGCAGCAAACATAAGAAATATTAGAGAGTATATTACTAGGAAAAAGGTTGGGTGGTAAGTATGAAAATTAAAAATATCTTTACTGCTTTGATTTTACTAATATGTTTTTTTTCAACAAATTGTTTTGGTGCAGTTATCAATGTCGGGCCAGGCACTTCCTTTAATCCTGAAGGATCAGACGACCAGACTGTTATTAACGCTGCCATACAATCAGCGAAATCCGGTGACACCGTACAGCTTGCATCAACCACGTTTCACATAAGTTCGCCCATAATCATGAAATCAGGGGTAACTCTTAACGGAAACGGGATTGGTGCAACAATAATCTATTGTGATAATCCCAGCTCTAATTTTGCAACTCAAAATATTATTAACTGTGAAAATATTTCTGATATTGAAATTTCGAATTTCTTAATTGATGGCGGTTGGGAATCTTTAAGCATAATGCATGCGGAAAAAAACAAGTACAGGGAATATGAAAAAGGAGTTTATTTACGCAACTGTTCAAATGCAGTTATTCACGACTTAAAAATGCAATACAGTATGGGTGACTTTATTTTCTGTTCTAAAAATACCAGCAATGTTAAGGTTTATAATACCGTTTGTAAACCCGGGCATGACAGCTTTGATGCATGGTCAGCCGGGGATGGAATCTCAATATACAATAATTGCTGGGGCACTTTTATAAATTCTTGTATTAAAGTTCATAATACAAAAAACGTTCAAATCTGCAGGAATACTTTCTATTCTGATGCTGGTTCTGGTAATGCCGGTGTAGAAGTAATGGGAGGTAATGTAACAGGCCTTAATATTTATAATAATACATTTTCAACACTTCAATTAAATACAATTTATCAAGACCCAGCTAATGGCGCTTGTTCAGGCAGAGGTACCGTTTCAAATAATGTATTCTATAACAGTCCTGAATATAATGGAATTAATGGTATGGACATTAAAACAACTGGCAATACTGTAACTAGTTCTTATTCAAGCTCTAGGGGTACAAAAGATTGCGGGTATGTTGCAGATAATGGGACAAGAAATTTGCCTGTTTACAATGGTTCTGCAGCACCTTCTGTTACTCTTCCGGCAAAGGGCAGTACAATTTCAAGTGTTAACGGCTATGTAAGTGTAAGCTGGACTTATTTAAACGCAAGCAGTTATTCTATCAATGTATATAATAGCACATCAAAATTCGATTCTTCTCACTTAATATATAATCTTAAGACTTCACAAACATCTGCAAATGTACCAATTAGCTATAATGGACCGTTTGCCATAAAAATCGGTGCACATGATGATGTTCATAATTCATGGGTATACAGCAGTCCTGCAAGTTTGTTCACGGTAAGTGGTAAAACATCGGCTACAGTTCATTCTGGTATATATGGATACTTAACAGATGCAACTACAGGCCAAGCAATTCAGAGTGCCGTAGTTAAGTTATCAAATAATACATGGAGTGAAACTCAAATTACTGATATTGATGGGCTTTACCAGTTCACTGTGAGCAGTGGAAAAGGCACCTATTGTTTAACTGCTTCAGCAACAGGCTATCTTAACAGCCCTGAATTACAAGTAAATATGACAGGTATAAACACAGAAGTAAATTTGAAAATGGCTCAGGCACCTGATTATTGTGTGCCACATTATGTACATTTATATGTTTTAACTGATTCAAATGAAAAGATTCCTGGGTGTGAAGTTCAAATTTATACACCAGATAATGATCCAGGTAATGAAAAACCGAATTTTTGTGCCTGGGCAAATAAAGACAGTAGAGTAAGTTTCCATTTGACTCAAGGTGTCACATGTAAAATTGTACTAATTACTCCAGATGGACAGAAGTACACTAAAACAATGACACCGAATCTGGATCAATATACCATTGCATTATCTGAAGATGACATCTCTACAATACCTGCAGGTGACACTTCTGCAATACCGGCAATGAAGACTGTGATTAGTACAAATTGCACATATAAGCAGATAAACAATACAGCAGCTTACATTAATGCAAGCTATTATGATTCTTCATCAAAGTCCAGCAACCTAACTTTCGTACTGGGTACTATGAGTGATGGAAAAACGTTTGTACCTTCTGGAATTTCAGGCACTAATGATAAAGTGAATAAACCTGTAGGAGTGGTGACTGACTCTTTTATAGTCACTGACTATCCCGGAAAAATGTACATTGTGAGAATTAGTGCCCAGTCTCAAACTTACGGTACTGTATGTGAAAATGTTAATGTATCATTCCCAAGTAGTAATGTCCCGAAAGTAGGGTCTAATATGAGTTATTTCTGTGTTTTGATCTTAATTATTGCAGGACTCATATTATCAAAAACTCGTAAGGTGCATTGATCATCTGCACCTTATTCTGATTATTTTCATTTTACGGAACAGTGTTCTGGTGATTTGATTCCTATTTAATGAGAAAGAAATGTCTATGGTATTTGGCTCGGCAATAACGATACATACGCTGTTTACTTCTGGTTGTATGACTTTAAGTTCACAGTTAACCTCTTCTTTAAGGGCTGTTTTTTGTCAAGATTTTTGTTGACAATTTTCTGGCTTGTTGTTTTAATGAAAAATAATACTTTAGCCTACAATACAGATACTCTTGTAAGTTTCTCCATCTGAAAGGTTGGATAGATATTACGCAGATTTGTTCTTCATTTCCTCTATGATTGTAGTGGTCTTGCTTACATTCTGAAAAGAATGGTACTTTTAATACGATAAATCTGTGGAAAATTCCACTTCTCAGGGTAAATATGGATAAACTAAAACAATTAACTTAATCTTTTTATTTATATTGGTTTCTTATTTATATTTCTCTATCTATTATATTGGACGAATGTAATATTCAAGTGATACAATTTAAAACCACTTTCATTGGCATATATAATGATATGGAATCTACGATAATGTACCCTCTCCGAAATAAGTCTGGATAATATTTAGCACAATTATTGACAAATTTTATTTTCACAGTGATTTTGCTGAATAAGGGTAGATCAGAAAACTGACAGCTTTAAAATTGTATCAAATTAAACAATATGTTGGCGAGCAGGCCTACAGGAAATAATACAATATACAAAAACAGGATACTAAAATTGGGGGATAACTCAAATGCAACAAGCAAGTTCATCGGAAATCCAGAACTCATTTCAGAAAGCTTCTCAAGCTTTCAAAGATATGAAATATCCTGTAACGAAGAATCAACTTCTCGATAAAGCTAGAAGTCTTAATGCCCGTAGCGAAGTAATACAAGCCATTGAGAACATTCCAGACAAAGAATACCACAGTACTGCCGATGTCCTCAAGGAATTTGAAGGTATTCAGAATGTAGTACAGGCTTTCCGCGAAGTGAAATTCCCTGCAAATAAGAAGCAGCTTTTAGAGGAAGCTAGAAAGCTTAATGCCCGCAGCGAAGTAATAAAAGCTCTTGAGGCTTGCCCAGACAGAGAATATACAAACTTTTCCGATATCGTCAAAGAATGCAGAAGCAAGTCGAAGTGATAAAGGAATAAATAAAGGAATAAATACCTGAATCTGACAATGAAGATGTAGAAGAAACTACTCAAAATGAAGCTGCAGGTGTTGAACCGCAGACTGCAGATTAGGAAAATACAGACGCCAGCAAAAATACCCAGTATTTGAATTAATTTACAGGGTAGTAGGGTTGCTGGCATACTCCTATATAATAAAGATATATCCAGGCTTTGTAGAAGCCGCTAAGAATAGT
This sequence comes from uncultured Methanosarcinaceae archaeon, assembly GCA_963847185.1. Classification (GTDB taxonomy): domain Archaea; phylum Halobacteriota; class Methanosarcinia; order Methanosarcinales; family Methanosarcinaceae; genus Methanosarcina. Next base: position 393,107 of record CAWJYV010000007.1, read on the forward strand.
CTCCATTAATTTTAACTGAACAGACTGACATGTAAATTAATGGACTGAGATATTTTTGAGGATTAATTTTCAGCCTTTCGTACCTGATTTATGTAGGTTTTCTACAGAACCGAATATTTTATTTCATCTATTTTTATTCAACTATCAACCATATTATTGTGCAGTATCATGTACGATTCAGCTCTAAAGCTAACGATTTTGCAGCTATAATTAAATAGTCAACATCCATCTTAGACAGTCGGGGGCTTATAATTCTATTGATTTTTCGGTTTAACCGTTTAAATTCTATAAATTCTCAAAGTGTAAATAAAATTCCTCAATGAAGAGAGTATTGGTATGTCAAAAATTCGATTTGGAATAATAGTTCTAATGATATTTCTTATCTTGACAATGATTCCCGCAGCTTTATGTATTAAATGCAATTCCATACAAGTTCATAATAACTAAAGGTGATAATGGAAGCCTGATGGATATTAATAAGAGTCAATATTTTTTAATCCGTCTTGAGGAAAACACTGGTACTGGATACTCATGGACGCTTACAAGCACTTACGATAATGTTAATATCAAGGATCAAGGACATGTCTCTTCTTATCACGAGTGGATGATTACACCAAGAGGTATACTCTTCGATCAGATAATCGGAAAATACAAGAAATCTGGGGAAACTAACTCGATAAAGACCTTTAAATTAGGTCTCAAGATCCTGAACTCTCCTGGTTAAATATTTTCAAACATGTATTTTTGTGGCAAAAGACGCTCACTTTTTAGACTTTACATAGAAAAGTTCTGGCACTGAATAAAATGCAGGTCTACGAGGTCCACTGAGTAGCAGCAACGTTTTACCCTAAATGTTGCTCTCTGACACATATGCAAGCAGTCCATATTCAAATGTTGATCTGGAGAATAACAAATTAAACATTAAACTGCTTCCAGATAATATGGAAATTATGGAAATAAAAAAACGGAGTATAAATTTTGGTGAGGCTTTGGATGCCACACTTCAAGAGCGTTATTTCATAAACTATTATTCGATTTGATGTCATATTATTCAGGATAATATGCGTTAAAATGTTTCCAGTTCGTTGTCTTCCTGTCCAAAGGGTTTATACGCCGCACATTCAGAAGTACAATCCCCCATATCCTGAAGCCTTAAAGTGCACCTATCAATCTGGATATGCTTAGGCACTATGTTACCGTTATCCACAGGTTCATACCAGTACTTATGGTAAATACAATCGTCTTTTATAGCCATAATATACCCTCCAATTAGTTTTATTCAGGGAAAATAGGATTTTATGAAAATTCGTAGTGGACTCGATCACAATCTTGCCGAGAAATATTAAACCAATTATATCATAAATCGTCTTTTTCGATTTTATCCATATATTCCCATTCCCATCTATCTTATTTATCTAAACACATATAAAAATTATCGTATGTAGTTACGTGGAAATGTTATTCCTTCATTTTCAGCTGGAGAACACAGGAGAGACTCCTTATCTAAATCCCCCAGCGTTTATTCGATATTTATGGCTTTAAGGATTATTGGGGCGTAGACTCATTTTTAACATTGGTCTGCTGATTCGCAGATTGAGCAGGCACAGTCACAGATGCGGCTGAGGTTATACATCCACATTTTCTGCAATAGTAAAATTCATTTGTGCCTATTCGCTGTTTTTTAAGAAGTGTACCACATAGGATACACTCCAAAGAGGATTCAGACATATTATCGTCACTCTAGGATCATCAATGGATCAAGCCTTGCAGTTTCTTTTCTGGTCCAGTATCCACATACAGGGCAGTACTGAAAATCTCTAAATATATTGTTTTTAAGTTCTGAGTTACAATTTGGACATTTTTTTAATAACATCTGCTACTCTCCTTATTCAAAAAAGATATGTAATAATAGTTCCGATGTTCTTGCAAAATATATTGAATGAGGTGGTTCAGCCGTTATGAATTTTTCAATAGTCCATAGAAATCCTGTTCATTGTTCGGCTGAGCCAGATGACGGGGTACAATTTGATATTTAGTAAGTACAACACAATTCAGATGTAGATTTAGGTTGTAGATTTAGGTTGCAGATTTAGGTTGTGTAGATTTAGGTTGTAGATTCTTGTTTAGTATTTATCTTATATTGGTATTTATCTGCAGTTATCTGGAAAAAGGATGGGAAGATGTATTTTAATATCATCTCCTTTCTAACTTCCCATCTCTTTTCCTTATTAATTTCCCATCTCACTTTATCAAGCCTTCGAATCTTTCAAAGCTTAAGCTTCAGTGCTGTTATCTGTACTGATTTCTGGCATTTTTCCAGGGCCAATAGGACAGTCACAACCACCATGCATTGGGCCGGGATTCATTTCAGGCATTCCCTGTGAAGAATACATTATTTCTTTAAGATCTCCAAGGGATTCAGCTGCGTTGATATCATCTATCAGAGCGGTAAGTTCCGTGATTCTGCCGTTGAGTTCTGTGACATTTTCATTGGTATCATCGGTTGCGTTTTCACTCTCACTTACTTTAGCTTCAATATGTTCAATCTCCTTTTCAATTGAACCAACAGCCTGAGTCTGCATGTAGGTTAATACGACTTCTTGCAACTCTGTTGCACTGGAAGCTTCACTCACGCTTGTGGATAAGCCTTCAAGCTCAGTTATCTGTTCATTGAGCATTTCAGTCATGTTTTCATCAGTTGTGTTTTCCAGCTGCGTGTTAAGCATTTCAGTCATATTTCCTATGGACCCAAATATTTCTGTCTGGACATCAGTGTAATTGTCATCAGTTACGTTTTCGAGCTGATCAAGGTTAAATAATCCAGGCATTCCACAGGGTCCCTGGTTCATTCTCTCGGGACCTTTCATACCATCCGGTCCGCATCCATATGCTGGTGCCTGACTGGCCAGGACTTCCTGAAGTTCGGATGCATCGGTTGCTTCACTTACATTAGTATAGAAACTTTGAAGCTCACTAATCTGTTCAGTGATAGAATCAAGTATATCTGCCTGAACATCAGTGAAATTTTCTTCTGTTATGTTCTGTGGAGGAGCGAATTTTAGATTGTTTTCTGCTGCAAAAGCTCCTGAAGGAATAATACATAATATCATTAGCACCGTTGCAAAACGGGAAATTAAATTTAATATTTTTTTCGCTTTCATGTTATCTTTCATATTATCTTCCATTTTTGACTTACTCATTGTCCGTTATTTTTGACTTATTCATTGTCCGTTTTTCTTGCAGGCTATCGACCTGCTGACAACCCTGAAATTAGCCGGCTTAAATATAAGCTTACTTTCCGTATAAAGAGGTTTAAAGGTTATTAATTGCAAAAAGAAGCTTTATTATCTATTTAAATAGTGAAAAATCCTTAAAAAGCAAGTTTAATACTTATTGGACTCCTTAATAACCGTATCCATGAAGTAAAAAAGCTATTGATTATTTCATGAGCCTTCAGAGAGCGGATATTCTAAGTTTCTTTGGCCACTAAACTTGTGTTAGAAGTACCTGTCCCCGTGCGATACTCCATCTGAACCACCCTTAAAAAGTTATAAAAATCTGCCGACTTCAGCGAGCAGGCGTCAATTATTCAAGAACACGTCCGTTATTGGGTTTCAAAATAACAATACCTTTTATCATGACTGCCGGGAACATTTCGAGCATGGGAAGCTCTGCCAGTGCCTTGATTATGTGCCACTGTCCTGGGTTTTGCTCCCAGCTCAACTGTGTCCATTTAACAGTACCAATGCCTGTCCAGGCACTGTTAATCTCGGCACCCTGCGGATATAAGATGGGCTGGCTCAAATCCGCTCCCGGGCAGCCTACTGTTGGGATATAACGCCATCCAAGGGCATTCATAGTTGCTGCAGAGGTCTTCATCTCAGCCAGTATTTGCCCGTCTACAGGCTTTGCCCCCAGCACTTCCAGGCGCAGAAATGTGTTTCCTTCATAGCTAGCGTTGGTGTAGTAATTTGGCTGGATAATGTGCAGATCCTCTATATCGGCATGGATTTCTGGTATGCCGGTCTCCTCTCTTTCTCCAAGGATCGGCCAGGTTTTATTCTCCCAGACCACCAGAATAAACTGCCCTTCCAGTTGGTCGCGTTTACCATTGAAACGGGCCGGTACACTAACTGGATAAGATTATAAGCTCCCCCTGCCATCCAGTCGATCTCTCTAAACTGACTGTAGGAGATATTCAGTTCCGGTCGTATCAGCTCAAAACCTTCAGGTACATAGCTGGCAAGTTTGTCTCCATCTGTGGTATACATGAAGGATACAGTAACTGCATCTCGATAGTACAGTGCTGCTTCAGGACCAGGATAATCAAAACCACCAAAATGAGCCGGCATTCTGTAACATTTATTCTCCTCAAATCGGAACAAGGTCAACCCCCCCAAGTGTTCGGATTATAATACAAGATTCATGATATATGGTATCTATGATATGCAGTACATAATATTCAAATTATTTTGAAATCACCTATAGCATTAAGAATAACTGGATACCGCGGTTATGCAAATCCCCTCGATTTCTCTCTGTATACCTGAGGGGTATGGGAGACTGGAAGTACGCATGATCTCGATAGAGGAAACAGACGTTCCGGTAAGATCTTCACTGCTTACTTTGGTAGTGGAGCTTTGGTAGTGGAGCGGAGGTATGGTAAGGCTGAGCGCGATTAATTCATATATCCACAAACAGGCCCTGTTGGCTGCCCTGATTAATATGGCAGTAAATCCTCTCTTAGCATTCCTCCTTAATCATAATGTGGACAGCGTTGCTTTATCTGGTATTGTGATTGATACAATAATTACCTCAATCTTAATGACCTGGCTTGTGACGATCTTCTCGGCAGCTGATGTGAATCGCCAGCTTCGCGCCGGTCATTTTAAAGATGAAGATTTGCCCCATCCGGGGTCGATATTATCTCGATTTCCTAAGAGAGGAGTATTAATGGGTATGGTATTGTTTGTCTGTACGGCATTGGTCATGGTGACTGTAACCTTTTCCATATTCTCTCTATTCGGCATTACAGAGCTTTCCGTGGGCAAATTGGCGTTGTTCAAAGTGGTTTATACCGGCCCTGTTGCATATGTCATAGCCCGTCTGGCAATTATTCGCCAGCTATAGTTTTACTGGGCAGTATATAACAGAAATTAGTATTTTACGAAACAATCCTTATTCTGAGTACATCCTGATGTGTACCTGAGGGGAGAACAAAGAAAGCCTTATTGATAAATCAATGGTTATACTAAAGCGAGTTGGCAAATCCTTGTTAGTTCTTTAATCAGGAAAAAACGAAATCAATTAAATCATATCTGCGTAAAGAAGAAGGGGGAGTGAAAATAGGGGTTGATGAGTATTTTAAGGATAAATGTTGCCTGGTAACAGGTGCGAATTCTGGAATCGGTTATGCGATAAGTAAAGCTCTATTGGAGAAGGGGGCTATAGTATTCATGGCTGGTCGAAACACAGAAAGCCTGACCTCAGCGGCTAAGAATCTTGACATGTATGCCGGACAGATTCGTATTCTGCTTGTTGACGTGACAAAACAGTCAGAAGTGGAAAAGGCCGTTCAGGAAACGGTCACCCAGGAAGGCAGAATTGATTTTTTATTTAATAATGCGGGAATCGGGGGCACGATGCCTACTGTAGACTCTACGCTTGAGCACTGGCGGTCTATCATTGATGTCAATCTCTGGAGTGTAATATATGGTATTGACGCTGCGCTGCCAATTATGCTTCGCCAGGGCGGGGGCACATCGTTAATACAGCTTCCATTGCAGGATTGATTCCGTTTCCTTTCCAGGCTCTCTATTGCGCCACCAAGTACGCGGTGGTTGGATTGAGTGAAAGCATGCGGTATGAGTTTGCAGAAGAAGGCATTCACTTCTCCGTGACATGTCCTAGTGCTGTTGTTTCACGCATCTGGAAAAAGCCGATACTGGGTCCGGTTCATGAAGAGGTAAAAGCTCCTGAAGATGCGATTCCGGCGGAAGAAGCTGCAAAGATAATCCTTGAGGGCGTTGCAGATAAAAAAGGGATAATAGTGGTGCCAGAACAGCCGGGCAGCTGGCTCTGGGGTGAATACTGTAAATCTTCTGAAGCCGCAGAGAGTTTCCTGTTAAACATGGCTCATGATCGACGGATAGAATGGTCAAAAATGCAAAAGGTGTGAAGGAACAGAAGCAGCGTGGAAGACTGTACCAACCCAATGAGAACAATTTGTTTTCTGGGTATTGACGTGGTTGTTAAGATCGCAAATTTTTTGGGGTTCCATTTAATATTCTCAAAAGTGATTTGGACTAACTTTCAGTTTATTAACTGAAAGTTTCCTAATCAGACTCTCCTTATTCACAATTTACGATTTTATTATCGTGGATATTTACATTAGTTTCTGTTGTATTCACGTGTGCTATTGCAGGAGCATCTAAATCATGGAAGTAGTTTCCGTAAACTTCTATATTTTTAACAGCTCCTTCTAATTCCAGGCCTGCATATCCACCACCAGACGTAGTACATTCGTTGTTTGCGAATATTCCACTGGTAACAGTATAGAATCTACAGGATGAATTTGTACGGTTAATGAATTTACAATTCTTAACTGTAATATCCTTTACATTATAGGCATATACACCATCATGTCCACATTTGTTTACTGTTACTTTATCAATCACTATGTTACAGGATTTTGAGATAAGCATGGCATCGTTACATCCATTCTTGAATGTAACATTCTGAATTGTTAGCCCGTTAACGCCTATCAAAGTTGCCATGTTATAGCAGGAAGTTCCAAGCTCAACACCAGAATAATAATCACTTTGACTACCATCCACAGTTATGTTTTCTATTGTAACGTTTGTTGCGGAATTGTCTTTAATCATAAGCATGGCTTTCTCGTTCGCAATGCTGCTATCACTTCCACCCCATATTGATAATTCTGAGGCAAGCTTAATTATTGCAGTGCTGTCCCCTGTAAGAGTCACTCCGCTCTGAAGCAGAATAGGGTCAGCTATATAATATGTGAATGAACCTTTTAAGTAAACTGTTGAGATGGAGTTTGCTGCTGCATATTCAAGCGCCTGGTTAATCTGGATCTGGTCGCTGGAGCCATCGCAATTATATTCTCCGCTTCCATCTCCGGCAACGGTTACTATCTCTGTACTCTCAGAGCCTAATACCGTTGGTAAGGTAGTTAAAATAAGGCATGTTACCAGGAATAGGGTTCCTAGATGTTTTTTTAGCATAGTATCTCCTTTGGGCTGGATCTTTATAACGATTTAAAAATTGTAACATAAGGGGATTGTTATACTTTTTGGAAAAGTATATTCGTACTAATTATTCCATCTGACTTTTGTACAGCCTCTTAATTTCAGACAAATAAATAAAGATACTTTAAACATATCCGTCAAAAAATAGGGTTATTTTATATTTAAGGGGTCATTAAAGCTTTAAACTATGAATAATCCTTAATAGGTGACTTTAAATCTTAATACGATTTCCTTAAAGCTTTATTTTTTTCCAAATCTTTACAATAAATGGAGAGGAAAGTGGATAATGTAGAAAAAAAGCTTGTCAGCTAGTTGAGAATAAGTAAAAAAAGTCGGCTCCACATATAATCATCATATTAACTGGTTTGAAGGGAAAATTGCTCAAGAAAAAAGAAAATAATTGGAAGAAAAAAATTCATGCAATGGATAAATGGGTAAGTCCTGGCTATACTTCATTTCAGCTTTCCAGCTCTTTCCTCTTCAAATTAGCTAATATTTGTCAAGTTGAGTAAATAGACTCAGTACCAAAATTCAGTGATGAACGTAAAATCGAAAATCACTAGATTTTGGAACTTAGCCATGAAAATAAAGAGATAACTCATCTCTTATTGCATTATTTACGTTTGTTCAATGTATCGAGATTTAGCTTCTTGGAATATCGAGATTTAGCTTCCTGGAGTACAGTAATTGCGGTTTCTAAATTTTTCCAACCAATAACCTTCACTTTTTTGTCTTCTAAGTTTTTATAAGTTTCAAAGAAGTGAGTGATTTCCTTAAATAGATGAGGTGGAACCTGGTCAACGGTCTCAATATAATTCCACATAGGATCATTCTTTGGAACGCAAAGGATTTTTTGATCTCTTCCTTTATCATCTTCCATGTCAAATAGTGCAACAAGATGTACATCCATTCCACAGCTTGGAAATGTAGGTTCCCATGTTAAGACCATAGCATCCAAAGGGTCACCATCAAGAGCTAGGGTCTCGGGGAAAAAACCATAATCAGAAGGATATACCATTGAAGAAGAGAGCATTCTGTCGAATTTAATCATTTTCTTTTCTTTATCGTATTCGTATTTATTTCGGCTCCCTTTTGGAATTTCAATAATTACACTTTCGACTTGTCTTTCAGTCATATTAATACTTCCTAGTTATTTTTACTTATTACCTAATTGCCTTGTAACGATTGCAACTATCAGGTGTTCTGACAGGGTTCTGATATTAGAACATAACCCCATATGTTAAATTTTCTTAAATCCGAAACTTCAGGACATGAAGTGCAGACCATCTGACCTCTTCATCTGTAGTACATGCTTATACGCTTCAACAACCCACCCCTTCAATTTTTAATATCTTCCCCATTTCTTAATGCTGTTGCATTATATCTGTCTATGTCTTTATCCTCTTATATATTGATAGATTCCCAATACCTATCTTTTCTTGTTGTTATTTTAAAACTCTGCATAGCTGGTCGATTGTTAAGCATCTTATTTGCTTTTTTACTGTTTAGGTTGCTCGTTAGGTCGTACTTATATTAAGTCACACGATCCCAAGGCGTACTGTGAAGATCCTGAGTTCTAATCTCAGTAGGTTAATTTTTTATTTGTTTTTACCTTTCAATCTGGGATGAATAGATCTTTTCCAGCTGTTCAACTTTTTCTTCAAGATCACATTTTAAGATGTTTCATAGGTTTATTATATTTTCTAAAAGATATATTCATTATTAAAAAATAAAAAATATTGATGTAAATAGTAAATTCAAGACCCCTTCATTTCCGATGGAACTACTGTAATTTGGCTTTCTTCAATATATTCAATATACCCTATTTATTTTTGTAGAAATATTTTAACCACTATTTTTTCGGGCCGATAACATAATCGCATTCCGCCTACTATTTTCGCGCTAGCCTGGATCTGGTTTTTCTCTCAATTGAGAATGCTACAGGATCTTAAATCATCCAAATAACATGGCATTTAATATTGGCATGACAGCATTAGTGCTGTTTATCAACTTTTGAAGTAAAGTACTCTTATTGAAGTTTTATTGAAGTAGCTTTGTTAGTCTGTAGTAATTTATTTATACTATTAAGTAAGAAATAGATTACTTACTTCTTACAATAAATACTATACTGGATTATCCTATAAAAACAGAGAGATAATAGGAAAATGAGATAAAGCTCTAAAGCTATTTTATATTTTTTTATTAGTAGGATTGTAAGAAATAAGCTATGACTTATGCAAAAGTAAGGCACTACAAATTAAAATAGAAGAAATAGAAGGTGAAAGACAAAATAAAGAAGAGAGGATGAGAGCCGCTTATCTGTGCAAAAAGATATATTACTCAAAGAACTGAAGACCTGTCAATAAACAACTTTAGTAACCTCCCAAAAATGTACTACATATTTCAATAGGATTTGCGCACTTGATGAGAATAAATAAACAACAAGTGGCTGTCAGGAATATGATACAAATCGTTTGAGTTTTGTGCTATTATTTCTCGTTCAATAGCGTAGGTCCTATTTTGTTGAAATCTGGTAGTAAATATTTAACCGTTCTTTCATATTTGATCGAGCAATTCAACAATTTGACTGTGACCAATTACTTCTATAATTTACCTATGTCTTCCCATCCCTTTGATTCTTATTCTCTCAATCTGTTTTCTTGATATGGTACCACTCTTTTTCACATTTTCATTATATAATTTTCTCTAAAGTTGTTTTAATTTGTGAACTTCAATTATTCAAGGTCTGAATTCCTAAATTTCAGTCATCGTTGAGGACAATCTCAAAGCTAAGGGTAATTGAAGCAGTCTTTATAAAAATATATGACAAACGGATAGAAAAAAGTTAAAGTCAGAGTATGAAATTTACCTTCTAATAAACAGATTTTGTTCTTTTTCAGGCTTTTTGTATCATTTTACACAGCGCAACATGAGCTGAAAATTCTGAGAACTATCTAAAAAACCGTGGTACTGTAAGATAAATATTTATAATACGTTCCAGGTATTTTATGTCAATTAATATTATAAAACATAATAGTGGGGAAAAATATGAAAATTAGAGTAGTTAGTTCCAGAGAAGAAATCATCACGCTGAATCCAAATGAAAAAATAGTGCATCTGGCCTTCAGGCCTGCAAACAAAGATATCTTTACACTGGTTGAAACCTGCCCTAAAATTGAGGTAATCCAGGTACCTCAGTCTTACAAACGCACGATCTCAAAATCCATGGTAATGTTCCTTGGAATGCAAAGAATCCAGCTTATAGAGGGAGATGTCTGGGGTCACAGGAAGGATATAAACGAATACTACCGTATTCCCAGCTCAGTAATTGATAAAATAAAGGACTTAAAGATTGAAGGGAAATCCACTGAGGATATTGAAGCAAAGGTTTCAAGGGAAAGCAAGCTTAACCCTGAAATGATCGCTTACATCCTGACAAAAGAGGTTTCTGCCTGAATTCAGGCATGACAAATTCTGCCTTTAAGGCTCTTACCGGAGATTAGAGATTAGAAAGATGCCGAACCTTTCTAAAATCCATTTTTGTGGATTAATCTCCGGTTTAAATTTTCAATTTATCCTGAAATTTCTTACCTGAGGCTCAACCCGATTTCTCCAGGGCGATTTTATTTTTAAATCTCGGAAACTTCAATTTTTTCTATTGGAATCAATATAATCTCTGAGCTTGCCCAAAATCAGCTGCTTGAAAAGGTTATATCTTCGGGCTGTAGATTTTTAATTTTTCCAGTAGTTTTAAATTCTTGTCTCTAATCTTCCTGTTTTCATACAGATATAGTATTTTGATATCGATCTACTGATCTACTATTTTGATGTAGATCTACTTCAGGAATTTAGAAGTAAAAAGGATAAAGCTCTTATGAGTTTGATATTATTGGATCAATTAATTCCTTTCTGGACTTCCTGGCTATAAAAACCTTCTCTGTCAAGTACGACAATCCTCAAAAGTTCCTTATTTGCCGTTTCATCGCATAAGTTGAATGTTCTGCCGTTTTTAATAGGAAGTCTTTCAGGATTCCTGTGCCCGTGAATTTGATATGTATCTTCATTTGTATTATTGTTGAAATTTTGAGCAATTGTAAGCGCGTCTTCGGGTTCACCCACACCGTTAATCATCTGGTCGGTTCCTACAAAGATCAGGTTTTGCGGAAGATTGCTCAGGCCGCCGTGAGTTACAAGCACGGATTTATTGTGAAATCTATAATAGATACATGGAACCATTTTTTCATAAAATTCCAGAACACATTTTTTTATAACGCCTGCCTGCTCCATTTCTGGTAGGGAATACATGGGATTCGTAAATTCGGACATATGGGTTTGCTCTTTGCCTGCTGCCAGATCGCAAAGGCATTTTTCGCGGTCTCCTTCGAGTAATATCACATTATCCTTTTGCATGATGGGAATTAAAAATTTGATTATCTCAATGTTTTCTGCTCCACTGCCCGTGTAATCACCCAGGAAAATATAGAGATCACTGTCGTTAAGCCCACATGCGAAATATTTCTTCAGGGCTGTGTAATTCCCTCTTATATCTCCTATATGATGGATTTTCCTGTAATGGGAAAAATCAGTAACTTTATACTTCAACTCTTTATGAAATTCGTGAGGTTTGACTACAGTAACAAATGATGGCACGGTCTGGGTGTGTATTATAAAATGCATCTCCTCAATTACTTCGTCGGGGACAATCTCATATGCAGGTCTCCTCATGTTTCTTTCCTTTGCAACCTCAATTGATACATCCGAAAAGTCGACACATAAAGCTCTGTACCTATAAGTCTTGACAAGTCTCCTGTACTTGGCAATATCTGCATTTCCTGCATTCGTTGCATCAAGGATTGTTAATTCTCCTTCTTCCATGCGGCTTTTAATTAGTGAGTAAATGAGCCCCCAGACTCTGGGATTGATTTTTTGAGAAATTGTAGTCTTTCCAGTAATAGAAAGCACCGGCGGCTTAAGAAGAATCCTAACCCCATCTGAAGAGATGGTATATGGTTCAAGTTTATTCTCTCTGATAAAAGTTGATTTTCCTGAGCCAGGCACTCCTCTCAAAAATATCAGATACCTCATATCATACCCCATGTTAACTCATTGCCGCTTTTAAAGATAACATTAAAATGTAATATGTTTACTTGCTCCTTCTCAAAGAATTCCGGTTTGGAGAAACATGTACTGCGGTGGAGAATATTCAGATACTTTTTCCGAATCTCGGACCAAATAAAATTCTTTTTCTGATCAATCCTGCTTTTGGAAAATACCTGAATTAATATTACTATTGATTTTTATAATATTTAATTAGATAATTTTAGAACATATATCTGAGATTAGATCGAGGGGAAACTGTCGATAACGGGTGTACTATAATCTAGAAAATTTCCTGATACTATTACCTGCTTTAATTTCATACAATCAATTTGGGTTATACTGATGAAAAAATGTTAACATGAGTAAAATCTTGTTAGTGTTAATGGTGAGAAACATGACAAATCAGAGTGAAACCGATTATATCCTGCCCGGAAGGGCAGAATCTTACTGGCTGGCAAGCACACCAGAATCAAAATACCCTTCTCTTTCTGGAGATATCAGTGTCGATGTAGCGATTTTGGGGGGAGGGATAGTTGGGATTACATTGGCTTTCCTTTTAAAGGAAGCAGGGGTTTCATCCGTGGCGGTGATCGAAGCAGATCGAATTATCAGAGGAGTAACAGGTCACACGACTGCGAAAGTGACCTCGCAGCACCACCTGATTTATGATCGCCTGATCTCTAAATTCGGAAGACGACAGGCGCAGCAATATGCAGAATCTAATCAGGCAGCTATAGAAAAAATAGCTACCATCATAAGCTCAAGAGATATTGACTGCGATTTTATCCGTAAGTCTGCTTACGTTTATGCAGATTCTCAAGAATCTGCCGGAAGGATTCAAAATGAAGTAGAGGCAGCTCAAAGTCTTGGGCTTCCAGCTTCATTTGAAGCTGATCTTCCATTACCTTTTGAGACTTACGGCTCAGTTCGCTTTTCTAATCAGGCACAATTCCATCCCAGAAAATACCTCTGTGCCCTTGCCAGAGAAATTCACGGAGATGGATGCCATATTTTTGAGAATACCAGGGCATTGAAGGTCGAAGGGGATGGCCCTTTTACTATAACAACGGAAAGAGGAACTGTGAGAGCGCGTAAGGTTATTCAGGCAACACATTTTCCAATTAATGATAAACCTGGATTGTTTTTCCAACGCCTCTACCAGTCCAGGTCATATGTTCTTGGAATCCGCATTAAAGATCCTTTCCCTGATGGAATGTTTATTAATATCGGGGATCCTGTCCGTTCCCTGCGTTCCCAGCCTTCAGAAAGAGGTGAACTTGTACTTGTAAGTGGGGAGGGGCACAGAACAGGTGAGGGAAACCATGAGACTGACCACTATAAAAATCTCGAAAAGTGGATTCGATCAATCTACTCAGTCAGTTCTATTGATTACCGCTGGTCTACTCAGGACACCATAAGCATAGACCACATTCCTTACATTGGTCGGCTAAGTTCAGGCAGTGAAGACTCATATCTTGCAACGGGTTTCCGAAAATGGGGTATGACCACAGGTACGGTTGCAGCAATGATTCTTACGGATATGATTCTTGGAAAGTCCAACTCCTGGGAGGAGGTATATGATCCTTCAAGGTTCAAACCAATCGAGTCGGCAAAAACTCTCCTTTCACAGGTTGCTGAAGCTACTAAGGGCCTTGTAGGAAAGCGGATAACTCCCGCTCATGAAGAAGCTTCGCAGATTTCACTTGGAGAAGGAGCTATCGTCAAAGTAGAAGGTGAGAGGGTAGCAGCATACAGAGACCTGGAAGGAGTGCTACATACTTTCGATCCTTCGTGCAGGCATATGGGATGCATTGTTTCATGGAATAATGCAGAGAAAACCTGGGACTGCCCCTGTCACGGCTCCCGCTATAGTGCGGAAGGAGAAGTTATCCACAGTCCTGCAGTGCATGGGCTTTCTAAAAAGTAAAGCGGAATTATTCCTTAAGGAAATAAACAATGGATATGGGGATTATATGGTAAACCAGAAGGAAATGGATTACAGTCTGCCTGGAAAGGCAGAATCTTACTGGCTGGCAAGCACTCCAGAATCAAAGTATCCTCCTCTTCCGGGGGATATTCACGTTGACGTGGCAATAATCGGGGGTGGAATCGTTGGGATCACCTCGGCTTTTCTTTTAAAGCTGGCAGGAGTGTCCGTTGCAGTAATTGAAGCAGATCGAATTATTACAGGAGCTACCGGCTATACGACTGCAAAAATTACATCTCAGCATGGTCTGATCTATAACAGACTCATCTCGAAAGTAGGAAGAGGACAGGCTAAGCAGTATGCGGAATCAAATGAGGCAGCAATCGAGAGAATCGATTATATAGTTCGCTCATGGGACATATCATGTGACTTTGTCCGCAAGCCAGCTTATGTCTATGCAGGTTCTGAAGATTCTTCACAAAAAATTCTGGACGAGGTTCAGGCAGCCAGGAGCCTGGGACTTCCAGCCTCATTTCAAGCTGACCCCCATTGCCTTTTGAGACTTCCGGTTCAGTTCAGTTCAGCAACCAGGCACAGTTTCATCCCAGAAAATACCTTTGCGCCCTTGCCAGAGAAGTTCAGGGGGATGGCTGTTATATCTTTGAGAAAACACGTGCGTTAGGAATTGAAGGAGGAGACCCGGTAGTCGTAAAGACTGACAAAGGAACCGTAAAAGCATGAGAACGTTATTCAGGCTACGCATTATCCTATTGTAGATAGTCCCGGGGAGTTATTTAAGAAACTGTACCAGTCAATGTCATACGTGCTGGGTGTACGTATAGAGGAAACGTTCCCGGATGGGATGTTCATTAATGCCGAAGAGCCAGGCAGATCCTTGCGCTCGCAGCCTGTAGAAGGAGGCGAACTTGTGCTTGTAGTTGGGGATGGGCATCCAACAGGGAATGGAAGCCCAACAAATGAGCATTACAGAAATCTTGAGGACTGGGCCAGGTCGATTTATAAAGTACGGTCTATTGACTATCACTGGTCCACTGAAGATGTTATTTCTGAAGACCGAGTGCCACTCATCGGTAGGCTCACTCCGGATAGTGAGCACTTATTACTGGCAACCGGATTTCAGAAGTGGGGCATGACGACAGGCACCGCAGCAGCAATCATTCTTACGGATATGATACTTGAAAGGGATAATCCTTGGACTGAAGTATACGACCCTTCAAGATCCGGAAAGTTAGCCGAATTTCCTGAGGAAGAAATGTCCAAAATTGAGCCAGGGAATGGTACTCTCTTTGAAAAAGGAACGGAAAAGGTGGCAGTGTATAAGGATTCTGAGGGGGCGCTGTATACTCTCAATCCCTCATGCCGACACATGGGTTGTTCTGTTTCCTGGAATAACGCTGAAAAAACCTGGGATTGCCCCTGTCACGGTTCCCGTTACAATTCCAGGGGGGAAGTGATTCAAAGTCCTGCAGTTTACGGGCTTCTTGAGAAGAAAATCGGAAATAAAAATCGTTATCCTTGAAAGAATAAAAGGTACAATCAAGCGCTTCCATTTTTTATATTACTTCAAAGAAATAATAGCTCATGCCACCAGAAAGCAAAAACGCCGATCCTTTCAATGAACTTAAATGGAGTGATCTACAGGATTGGGCTGGAGAAAAAACCACTATAAAGGGGATCAAATACCAGGAAGAGGGAAGAGTAACGGAAATTAAGCGTACCTATGAAGGCAATCTGGTCGCCTGGGTAGAGGGAAAAATAGAATATTTCATAGAGGTGTCCCTGAGAAATGGAAAACTGAGCTCAATCTGTACCTGCCCTGTAGGATCTAACTGTAAACATGGGGTTGCGGCCGTACTTGAGTATCTTGAACGCATAGAGCTCGAAGAAGAAATTTCTGTTATTGCAGAGAAAGATACGCTTATCTCAAGAGCCAGAATCGGGCATGCAGGATACGAAAACTTTGGAACTTATGATACTGACGAATCTTCACTCCAGATTCTTAGAAACTATCTGGAACAGCTAGAAAAACAGGAGTTAATCGATATACTGGTTACATTTGCCCAAAAAGATACTAAACTTGGCAGATACCTCCGAGATAGACAAAACATTGTCTCAGAAACCTGATTTTTCTGACTTGCGGGTTCGGTTGTAAATCTCGCTTGACGCAGGACTCCCTGACGAGCTACTTGATGCTAGAAAAGAACTCTGAATGGGCATAAAGAAGTTGCAGATATGGTTAAAGCAAATATCCTGAAATTTTAATTGGGATGCAAAAAAATGGGGAAAAATTGAGAGTAGAAAAGTTGGATTTAATTAGAGCAGTAAAAAGAATAAATATTTATATATAAATATATTATAAATAAAAATAACTTAAGTTAATTAGTACTCCAAATTCCAGTATAAATACAGCAAAAACGAAATAAGGGGTTATGAAAACATGCCAGCAAAAGTCAACAAAGAAGAGTGTACAGGCTGCGGAACCTGTGTAGATGAATGCCCTGTAGAAGCAATCATCATAGACGAAGAAGAAGGTTGTGCAGTTGTAGATGAAGAAGAATGTGTAGATTGTAGAGCATGCGAAGAAGCTTGCCCTCTAGAAGCTATAAAAGTCAAAGAATAACCGGAAGAGCTGAGTTACGCTAAGAGTCTTTTTGCAAGACTCAGAACTTCAGCTAAGTAAAAAGGGAGGCTACTCAGGGGTTTATTTTAGTGCTTGAAAACAGCTTCCCATTCCGATTCTCTGTTTTTCAAATACCGTCTGTTCGCTCCACTTGAGGAGGGAAGGACTTTTGTTTCATATCCCATTTTCCTTAAAAGAGGTTCGTATTTTCCTGATTTTTTGCCGTTGAAACAGATCAGCCTTATTTTTGGGGCTATCTCTTTTAATTTTGAAAATTGGTTTATTTCTTCATCCCTGATCTTTGCGTCCTCACTTCCTATTCTATTTCCTGCTTTAAACACGTCCCAGAGGCCTATTTTATGACACTTCAGGGTTTCGAGCCTGCTTTTGTAATCCATATCCTGAAGGTTTTCCCCAATTGAATGGCCGACCAGCCTCCAGAAGTCGTTGCCAGGATGCCCATAATACTGGTGTTTCCTGATGGACACATCACCCGGAAGAGATCCGAGAATCAGAATTTCGGTGTTCTCGTCAACAATTGCTGGAAAACCTTGTTTTATCATCGTATAAATAGCTGGAATTCAGGAATATTTTAAATTTTGGAATCGAAGAAAATTCAAATTTTGGTAATCTTTTCTGACATCTCTTTATAATAGTTAAAAAGTTCCTGCCCCCAGGAAAGTGCGCTTTTCTCAAAGCTTACCATTTCGTGGTTATAGTATCTCCCATCTTTTGAGATCATGGATAAAGAGATGAAGCGATCTGTAATAATGCTTGAGGCAAGCTCAATTTTGCTGTCACATACATAAAGGCATGTGTTTTCCATATTAAGGAACTCTCCTACTTCCTCTTTATAGTCTGCAACCAATTTACTGTATATCGACCTTTCGAGAATAAGAGATACCTTGATACCTTTTTTTGCAAGGTCCAGATACAGGCTGGGGTATCCTGGACGGAAAAATGAAGAAATTTCCATAACTGCTTTAGACCTGTAAAGCGGATCCATAATTTCCGGAGGGTAATCAAAAATATGAGTCCTCTCAGGTACAAGCTCCTTGCAGTGGCCCAGTTCTCCAATCCTGTCCAGCAGGTGAGAAGGAAGGGTACGCAGATCCTGTCTTGCCCAGTAATCGTGATTTTCATCAAATACCTGAAAAGTGAAGAGAAGAGGCTCCATTTTGGGAACAATAAGCTTTCCTTTTACCGAAAGTTCGTAAACATCGTCCTTCTGCACAAGCAGCCCATCCTTAAGCAAAATACGGATCTGGGCCATAATAGGGCTGGAACTGACTTCAAGTTCGGTTTTTATTTCTTCAATTGTTTTTGGCCCGTTCTTCAGGAGCAAAAGTAAGTTTTTTCTTTTGTCCGAAAAAAAAATTGTATCTATTAACTGCAGCTCCATATTCATTAGATCTAGCCTCCGGAAAAAAATTTGAACTATATCTGGAATCACCTGGGCGTCTGAAAACGGCTTAAAAACTTAAATCTAAATATAAACCTGATTTATATCTCATTGAAGGCTGAGCAACATGGCTTTTGAAACGGCACCTCTTTCAGATGTACGAACTGCGTTGTCAATTACTATTTCATTATCTACCTGCGATGCTCTTGATTTATAGAACTCAAAAAGTTCTCTGGCCCAGCCCATAGCTTGAGGTTCGGAACAGTACATATAGTCATGATAGAACCTTCCATTACGGTCAAAGAGGGAGATCACCATTCCACGATCAGAAATTAGAAGTTCGGCCAACTTGATCCCGTCATTGCAGACAAAAAGCTCAGTGTTCTGCATTGAGGCAATTTTCTTTATTTTCCTTTCGTAATTGTGCAGAATCTTTTCGAGTACAGATTCCGTAAAGATTAGGGTAATTTCTGAGTCCATCCTTGCAAGTTTTGAGTAAAGGGGAAGGAATTCAGGCCTGTAAAAGGATGAAAATATCATTAGGTAACGCGAAGAGGAAAAGAAATTCAAAAGTTCCGTATTTGGTTCAAAAATTTGGCTTGGATCTGTTTTTACCAGGTTGCAGTCTTTCAGATATCCTATTTTTTCAAGAAGATACTGGGGAATTCCGCTCAGATCGTGTTCAACCCAGTAGTTATCTTTTTCGAGTAAAGTAAGGACATTAACAAGAGATTGAACTTTTTTGAAAATCTGATCTCCCATATCTGTCAATTCATAGCTGCCATTTTTTTGAATAACCAGATTACTGTCTGTAAGCCTTTTGATCTGTGGCAAGATAGCTGTGGGAGAAACATCAAGGAGGGTTTTGATTTCTTCCATTGTTCTGGGTTTCTCTCCCAGGAGTAAAAGGAGGTCTCTTCTTTTTTGGGAACGAAATACGACATCTAGTAATTCAGGTTGTATTCAAACCACCTCTATCTCATTTTTTGTAAATTTGGGTATTTTATATTCTGATAAACATCTGTACAATGGGCAAATATAAACTCGAGTTCCAGTCTGGTTCTGTAAAACCTGAAGAGGAGAAGAAGTTTGTGCCATATTTGAAGGTAAACGATATTCTCATTTATATAAAAGAATTTGGATTAATAATTTAAAACGTAAAATGATCTCTTGAAAAATAGTATTATCTTGTCGATATATTTTTGAAGTAACTGAAATATATTTTCTTCGTGTTAAAAATATATCTGATGCCTTTGTTCTAAATAAAATTAAAGCTTAACAAGAATATATCCAAAAATTTGTAACCTGAGATACTACAATAAGAACAATGAAATTTTTGATACCTTTTATCTGAATACTCCCATTGTTCAAAAAAATTACTGCTGTTTTGGATATCCTGTCATTTAATTCTCAATATGTGAAAATATAATAAGTAATCTCAAAATTTTGGGCCCAGTTTATTGCGAGAGACAGAAACAAAAACTTTGGGGGCAAAAAGTGGCGCAATGAGGTCAAAATTTCAGACCCTATATTGCTCTGTAAAAATGGGGGAAAAATTTCCATCGGTTATGGTATATGCAATGATTTCCCCTAATTATGCTGTAGTACGTGTCAGAATTCAGGCACGGGTATCATTCAAAAAGGAAAAGTTCCGGCGAAAATGAAGAGTTCTTTCGAGAGTTTACACTATAGGGAAATCCAGAAGCAGTACTGATTGCTCAATAGTACTGAAAAAACGGATAAACTGTGGATTTTTCTTCAGGATAAATACAACCGAAAGAAAAAACTTCACGGAGGTAAAGCTGGAACCTCATTATGCCGAACAAATCCGGGACTGCAGACCCGGAGCGGTAACGACCTTTTTGTTGAACATCTAAATGGAGGTTTAGAAATATGTTGGACTTTACAGCAGCAAGTCTGAAAAGGGTATTAACCAGATACAATGTGGCTCTGGAAAAGGCAATGACCCCTGAAGAAGCCGCAGAAGAACTCTATCCTAAAGACGAATTAATTTACCCGATCGCAAAGGCCATCTTTGAAGGAGAAGAAGATGACGTTGTAGAGGGTCTCGAAGCAGCAATTAAAGCAGGCAAGGACCCAATCACTCTTATCGACGATGCTCTCATGGTCGGTATGGGTGTTGTCACAAGACTCTACGATGAAGGTATCATTTTCCTCCCCAATGTCATGATGTCCGCTGACGCCATGCTTAATGGTATCGAATTCTGTAAGGAAAACTCCGAAACTGCTCCTGAAACCAAGGGAACCATTGTCTGCCACGTTGCAGAAGGTGACGTTCATGACATTGGAAAGAACATTGTTACCGCTCTCCTCAGGGCAAACGGCTACAATGTAGTTGACCTCGGAAGGGATGTTCCAGTGGACGAAGTTATCACTGCAGTTGCTGCAAACAACCCAATTCTGGTCACAGGTACTGCACTCATGACCACCACCATGTATGCATTCAAGGAAGTTAACGACAAACTCCTCGAGAAAGGATACAAGATTCCATTCGCATGCGGTGGCGGAGCAGTTAACCAGGACTTCGTATCTCAGTATGCACTCGGTGTGTACGGTGAAGAAGCCGCTGATGCCCCCAAGATTGCTGACGCAATCATTGCAGGTACCACAGATATCGCAGCATTAAGAGAGAAATTCCACAAGCACTGAGGTGAGTGAAATGGCAGCAAAAAGATTCACTAAGATGGCATACGCAAGCGCAGACGAAATGACCTTCGGCGTAGCCAAGCACCCCGTAAAGGCAGGCCTTGGCCTCGAGATTGGTGCAGGTTATACAATTCCTGAAGTTAACTATGCTCCAAGACCTGAAGCCGGTGCATCCAAGGAAAAACTCGTAAAGGAATACGAGAGGATCACCACTGACATCATGGCAAGAATGGTCCAGGTCGGTTTCCCAGCAGTTATCCTTGAAACAGAACACGTTCAGCAGATGTCCAACAACCCCTCCTGGGGAGCAGAAGTTGCACACGCCCAGAAGACCATCATGGAAGAGTACCACGATGAATACGGCATAAAGTGCGCACTTCGCCACACAATCGGTGACATCCGTGAGAACAGGGACTTCCTCCAGCTCAGAGGCGACAAGTACTCCGTCTTCCTCGAGGCATTCGAAGAGTGCGCCAAAGCCGGTGCCGACCTGCTTTCAGTAGAGAGCATGGGTGGTAAGGAAGTTTTCGACTACGCAGTTCTCAGAAACGACATCGCTGGTATCCTCTACGCAATCGGCTGTCTCGGCTCCATTGACATGGAAATGATCTGGTCCGACATCTCCGCAATTGCAAAGAAGACCGGAACTGTTTCTGCTGGTGACACAGACTGTGCCCAGGCAAACACCGCAATGTTCATCGGCGGTGGACTGCTCGACAAGAACCTCGCCCACACCCTTGCAATCCTTGCAAGAGCAATCTCTGCACCAAGGTCCCTCGTCGCATACGAGTGTGGCGCAGTAGGCCCTGGAAAAGACTGTGGATACGAGAACGTCATTGTTAAAGCCATCACCGGTATGCCAATGACCCAGGAAGGTAAGACTTCCACCTGTGCTCACTCTGACGTAATGGGTAACCTCATTATGCAGTGCTGTGACTGCTGGTCCAACGAGTCTGTTGAATACCACGGTGAATTCGGTGGTACAACAGTTCAGTGCTGGTCCGAATCCCTTGCATACGACTGTGCCCTCATGAACACCGCTCTTGAAACCAAGAACGAAAAGATTCTCAGGGACCTTCTAATGCTCTCCGACAGGTACAGAGACCCACAGTCCTACGTACTTGCATACGACAACGCATACAAGGTCGGTCAGTCAATTGTTAAGGACGGAGACAACATCTACCTCAGAGCAAAGAATGCAGCAATTGCATGCTGTGACATCGTCAACGAAGGTGCAGCCGGCAAGCTCGAACTCTCCAGGTTTGAAGCCAATGCCCTCGCAGACGCAAAGGCAGCTCTCGAAGCTCTTCCAGCTGACATGGACACCTTCATGGACAATTGCCTTACAAAATACAAGAGTGAAGTTAAAGTATTCCTTCCGGAGAACTACGGCTTCTAAGCCGAACCCTCCGGTTCTCTTTTTCTTTTTAAAATCAATTTTGAATTCGCATATTTTTTTCTGTTTTTTGAATCGTTAATTCTACACTCGTTTATTTGCATCCCATTGCTGTGACAAAGAATGTAGATTAATTAAGAGTAAATTGATTCGTTTTATAGGCAAAGGATCAGAGTCAATTGCTAAAAGCCTTAATAATAACACATATCTTAAATCTAGTCAAAGAAAAAGGATCTGTCTTCTGATTTTCTCAGTGAATATCACTTACCATTAAAGTATTTATTAAAAAATCAAACATTTTTACTGCTTATAGTTTTGTTGTTCTTCTCCATTTTACCCTTTTAAAGAATTTAATTTCCCAGTCGTTTTATTCTTCATACTTGACTATAAATTGACCTCGTTTCGTTTATCTCTACCTGTCGGAATTGTAAATGCGAAAATACTCCCTTCCCCGGGATTACTCCGAAACCATATATATCCGCCATGTAGATGGACAATCTGCTTAACTAGCGAGAGGCCAAGTCCGGCTCCCTGGTATTCTTTGGAGGAAAAGGAATTTACCTGACTAAAAGGTTTGAAGAGCTTGCTCTGATCCTCAACTTTAATACCAACTCCTGCATCTTTAACCGTTATTTCCACTAAAGGTCCCTTGGCTCTTGCGCTTACTTCTACAAGACCGTTTTCGTAAGAAAACTTTATAGCATTGTCCAGAAGGTTATACATTATCTGAGCAAATCTAGCTTCATCGGCATAGATGGTGGTAAGGTTGCTATCTATAGCGATTTCAATTTTAATATTTTTCTTATCTGCTATAGGGGCCAAGATCTTTTTTACTGTTTGAAGCTTATCCGCAAGCTCAATCTCTTCATAATCAAGCTCCATTTTTCCGGCTTCTACTCTTGAGAGATCCAGAATGCTATTGATAAGATCCAGAAGGTGTTTTCCACTCTTTGAAATATTCACCACAGATTTTAGTTGTTTTTCATTTAATTCCCCATACGCCTGTTCAGACAGGAGGTCAGAAAATCCTATTATCGAGTTAAGTGGGGTCCTCAATTCATGGCTCATATTAGCCAGGAACTCACTTTTGGTACGATTCGCAATTTCTGCTAATTGTTTTTCCTGAAGAAGTTTCTCTGCTTCTTTCTTTTTGGTAATGTCTCTACAGGTTTCGAGAACCCCTACAATTTTTCCATCTTCATCAGCTACCGGAGTAGCCTGAACAAACCATGAACTGCCGTCCTCTGCAGTAAATTCACCTGAGCTTTTATTACCTGTTAGAAAAATCTGTTCAATTTGCAGGTATTCAGATAAGGGACCACTTATGCCTGGAGTATCTTTAAGGCGTACTCCTACGGCTTCTTGAAGGTTTATTTTCATCTGTTCAAGAGCGGCCTTATTTGCCCAGACAATGTCAAGTCTGGGGCTTATAAAAACAACAAGTTCACTTAGAGAGTCAAGTAAAGCTTTATTTTCCTTTTCTTGAGCTTTTAGTTCCTGCTCTTTCTGGTATTCTTGTTTTGTCAAATAGATTTCATTTAACATCCCGTTTATCTCTCTTGAGAGACGATAAAGTTCATCGTTATCTTTAAGAGGTAATCTTTTGGAAAAATTTTCTTCCGATCGGGCTCTTGCAACAAAATTCTCGATTCCAACTAACCTTGAGATAAATAATCTATCAAGCGAAACTTTAACTCCAACTCCTGTCATAAGTCCGGTCAGCAAAAGGAAAAAATACATATAATTAAGGTTTTTCTTGCCATGTTTATAGAGGTCCCTTGGGAAGTCCGCTCTCATCACAATGGCAGGCTTGCCTGAAATATCCTTTAATTCGAAATACCCTGCTACTCGCTCTTTATCTAGAGGTTCGATAATTGCCTTTCCCGGAGTCTTGGAAAAATTATTAATTTTTGTCCGGAATTCAGGGGGCATATTTCTATCGGCCCTGTACATCAAAAGAGAAGATTGAGTAGCCTTGTTGAAATAATCAAGAAGAAGGCTGTCAAAGTATCTCCCGAAAATCAAAGTGCCCTTCACAGGACCCGTGTGATTTGTCGTAAGAATGGGATGGCATGAAACAAACATTGGGCTTTCATCGAGTAATACGAAACCTCTTACAGTATCATGTTCAGATTTTGTAATAAGAGTGCCATCGTCTATCACGTCGAGAAGATCTTGTGGAACCGGTCTCTCTTCTCCACTATATATGTCTATAAATTTTGCATAAACGATGGACCCAGAGTTATTAACGAAAAGCATCACATTAATTCTTAGTCCTGCAAGAGTCTGGTTCTGAATGTCTACATCTATAAATTTCTGATTTCTATCTTCGATAAACCTGTAAGTATCATCCCAGCATGCCCAGTCCTGAACTATTTGATCAAGATATATCTGTTCAGTAGACACCGTATTTTGTACTTTTTCTACATCCTCTAATGTGTCCGCCTGTTCAAGCTCCAAAAAATTGGAAAGCTGCATATCGTGAGTAAACGTAAATACAACAGTAAGAGCGGCAAAAATTAGTAGGGTTATTATAAGAACCTTTTTAGTAATATCTATTGCGGACACCACACAGATTGTTAATAATCGGTAGCTTACAAGTGTGTCTGTTTAAATCAAAAAGAAATGGCCCTTAATACAAAATTAAAGAGATAGTTAGATCAAATTTAAAATTAATTGTCATTTATATTTGCAATATTATTTCGTGATTATATATAAATATTTAGAGTGAATTTAAAAAAGCATTAATAATAATTTAATTATATTCATCAATCAAAGTGGAAGTGATGTATCCTGTTACGGGAAACGAATATTCTACTGAAATGCATCCCAATTCTAGAGTTTGCTATTAATAGAAATATGCACTCTTGTTGGTCAATCCTCAAGATTAAAAACTTCTGAATGGTTGTAATCGAATTTATATGGGTTGTAATCGAATTATCGACATTTCATCGCTGATACGACACTAGACAGAAATAGGTAGTTCCATTCATTGAATACAGATCTAAAAGGAAAGAATAGGAAAGGGTCAGTTTCACAAAATGCTGGTAATTTTTCAGCTGGGAAAACGGAATGTTCATGAAAGTACCACATTTTTATCGGTTGTAGGTTGCTTGACAAGACCCTCTTTCAAATTCTTCCAATCCTTTCAAGGACATCTGATAAATAATAATATATTTTTAAAGCATAAGAACCTTATTTACTCAATAATTGCATAGAAAAAAAAGAAAAACATATATACTTGAGAAACTATCGATATGTCAGTAGCGTGGGATCAAAAAACTATACGAACAGACCAAAAAGTGTGCCATCAATAAGGAGTTTTATATAATTCCCCCATGTTACTTCCTTTTAACTTTAATTTTTGGCATTCCTTTGTTGCTTATGTTTAAGAATTTTATCATTTTTTAGATAAAAGCAAATCTTGAGAAACTTGAAACATGATTTTCTAAGGTTCGAATTTTTGATATTTTTTGAGATTTTTGATTTCCCCATTCTATCTTTGCTTTTTTAGGGTAATCCTTATTCTTCATCAGAAAAAATTAGATCATCTTCGAAGGAGCAAATAGCATTTGCAAACCAAAAACCGAAATAAATTTCGAGTTTAGAAGAAAATAATAAGTTCTGAAAGTCAAAGTAGATTGTTCAGAAAAACTCGAAAGCTCATTCAGGTATAAGACTTTTCAAATAATCAAGAAGAGCGGTATGGTTTTCAAGTACAAGATCGGCATGCTGAATCTTTTCAGGCTCAAGCATACTTGCAACTGCTACGCAATAAAGTCCGGCTCTTTTGGCTGCAATTATACCTAGAGGTGCATTTTCAACTACAACACATTCGTTCTTTGTCACATCAAGTTTCTCAACAGCTTTAAGATAAGGGTCGGGATCAGGCTTTCCACGTTCCAAATCACTCCCGTTAATGATAACTTCAAAGTAACCTGGAAAAAATTTACCTACAATTTTTGTTACTGTATTGACATTTGATCCGGAGACCATAGCAAGCCTGAAATGCTTCTTTAATTCATCAAGACAGTCCAGAACACCTTGAAAAGGCTTTATCTCATCAAACTCCAGAAACTCACGTTTTCTTTCAGGAAGTTGCTCGAAATGCCAGGATTCAGGCTCTTTGCCAGCCTTTTCAAATATTGCTTTAATCAACCTTGCGTCGTTTGAGCCCTCAAGTTCATAAATATCTTCCCTGGTAATGGTAATGCCAATTTCCTTGAAGGCTTTAGCCCAGGCATCGGCTTGAAAAAACATGGAATCCACAAGAACCCCATCCACATCAAAAATTATCGCTTTTAACATCTAGTCATAGATTGTTGTAATCTATAATAAATTTTGTGAAAATAATCTTTCAAGGAATTCTCTATATAGAAATATCTCAAGTTTTTAGCTAAATAAGGACTTATTCTTTTATTTGTTATACTTATCGTAAATATAGCCGCCCAGCCAGTAACCTAGAATGGCAAACGCAGCGGTACCTGGAGCATAAAAAGGGACTTTAGATTCTGGAAGGTGGATGAATAAATTGAAAAATAGAAGATATGAAATCAAAAAAATTATAAATCCGCTTAGTTGTACCTGTATTTTTGTTATATGCAGGTTTATCAAACCCCCCTCTTCCAATCTATAAATATAGAAATCTCAGATCTTTGGCATGTGCTTACAAGCTTTCACTTTTTTACTCTATTTTTCATTTCTTCTTCATTTTTATTCTTCACTTTCTTCTTCATTTTTATTCTTCACTTTTTTCTTCAGATGCTTCTTCACTTCCCTTCTCCATTTTATTCTTCAATGTTTCTTCACTTTCCTTCTTCACTTTTTTTCTTCTCTCCTTCTTTCTTGAACTCAAGAGAAACAGAGTTGATGCAGTAACGTTTCCCCGTAGGTGCAGGCCCGTCTTCAAAAACATGCCCCAGGTGGCTTCCACAACGGGAACAGACTACCTCGATCCTGTTCATGAAGTGGCTGGTGTCTTCTTTGAGCCTTACCTTGTCGCTGGAAATCGCATCGTAGAAACTTGGCCAGCCAGTTCCTGACTCAAACTTGGTATCTGAAGAAAATAGTTCTTGCCCGCAGGCAGCGCATGTATAGACTCCTTTTTCCTTGTTATAATACAGGTTGCCGGAAAAAGGTCTCTCTGTACCTTTCTGCCTCAGGACATTATATTGTTCAGGAGTAAGAACTTTCTTCCATTCCTCTTCTGATATTTCGGTTTTATTCTCTGCCAGTCGCAAACCCCCTTTATACATATGAATTAGCCATTCCTGAAATATTATATTTTTCTTCTGAGCAGGCAAATTGTATACTCATTCATGCCTGAGCGAATCTACAGGTTTCATGTTTGCGGCCTTCCTTGCCGGATAGACCCCTGATACAAAGCCCACAAAAACGGCTACCAGGAATCCGGCTATTATCAGGCTGAACGGGAATACTACAGGAAGATTAAGGGAACTTTCCACTCCGTAGGCACCTGCAATACCTAAGGTGCTTCCAATAACTCCTCCGAAGACTCCGAGCAGAATTGACTCCACCATAAAAAGGAAAAGGATATCAAAGCCGGTAAAACCAAGAGACTTGAGCACCCCTATCTCCCTTGTCCTTTCAGTTACGCTTACAAGCATGATATTCATGATCCCTATTGAACCTACAAGGAGGGAAATCAAGGCAACTGTTGTTAGAAACGAACTGAGCGCCGCTGCCATCATATCAGTCTGCTCTAAAACTTCGGCCTGGTTGATGAGCATATAGGGCCGTGCCTCTTTGTCTTCAAACTCTCTGTCGGCAATCCCGAA
Organism: uncultured Methanosarcinaceae archaeon; assembly: GCA_963847185.1. Lineage (GTDB taxonomy): Archaea > Halobacteriota > Methanosarcinia > Methanosarcinales > Methanosarcinaceae > Methanosarcina. Next base: position 421,309 of record CAWJYV010000007.1, read on the forward strand.
GTTCCGGGCAAGGCGTTTGTCCACTTCATCCGAAGTATTCTCAATGGTTGCAGGGTCATCAGCCATTGCAAAAACTCCACCATAGTCCGTTTCTCCAAGGATTTCGTTCATTACATGGATAGGGATCAGCACAGCTTCGTTATCGTCATATGCCTGGATAAAGGTGTTTTCTGGATTCTGGATTATTCCTTTAACCCTGAAGGTCTTTGTAACGGTCTCGTTTTCCCCTACCCTGAAACTTATATTTATAGAGTTTCGGACTGAGATGTTCCGATCAAACTTTTCATTTGCAACGTCGTGCCCGATGACAGCTACATATCCGTCGTTGTCGTTAATGAAAGTCCCTTTCTGGAGTTTGGTATTCGCCACTTCGTCGTAATCCGCCCCTACTCCGCTTACCATTATATTTTTAGTCTGGGACATGTACGTAACTTCCGCAGTCTGGGATTTCAAAGGTGAAACTCCGGAGATTCCAGGAGTATTTTCAACGAGCTTCATCTCATCATCGTAGAAAATTTTTGGTTCCATCCCCTGAATGTAAATGAAATTCGACCCTATATTGGTTACCTCATTTGTAAAATGCTGGTTGAAACTTGCCCCAAGGGACACATTAGCAATTACAGCCGCAACTCCGATAACGATTCCAAGCACGGTAAGGGTTGAGCGCATCTTTGCGCTTTTAATGCTTCCAAGCGCTATTTTTCCTGCACTTAAAGGGGGGATCATGAATTAGGGCTCCGTTTTAAGTTTTTTGGGAAGGATAAAAGTCAAGAATTAAAATCAAAGCTTATTTTCCTTAACTTTCTTTAAATGAATCTATTAAACATATAAATCCTGCTGAATAGAAAAGCTAGAGTCACATAATAAGGAAATAAATACCTGGTACAGGAAGGAAATAAATACCTGGTACAGGATAACAAATGTTTGCGAATAAATATTAGAGGACGTATAATGACTTTTAATATCCGCCCCGAAATCCCATTCGATTACCCTGCAATAACCGAAGTAAACGACCTTGCTTTCGGATAGCCTGCTGAGGGGAAACTCGTTGAAAACCTCAGGAAAAACCCCAAATTTGTCCCTGAACTTTCACTTGTAGCTGAAGCTGATGGAAAAATCGTTGGTCACATTCTCTTGTTCCCGATAATAATCAGATCAGCAACAGGAGAGGAAAAGGAGACGATTTCACTTGCTCCGGTGGCAGTTAGGCCAGATTTTCAGAAAAAAGGTATCGGGGAAGAACTTATAAAGGAAGGGCTTAAGTCTTCCGACAGACAGTTCGGATATGATTCTGTTATAGTTCTCGGGCATCCTGAGTACTATCCGAAGTTTGGGTTCAAAAAGGCTGGCTCATGGGGAATAAAAGATCCTTTTGGTGCGCCGGCTGAAGCTTTTATGGCACTGGAATTAAAGGAAGGAGCTCTTAAAGGCGCAGGCGGGGTTGTAGAATATCCTGAAGAGTTCAATAGCGTGTAAAGAAGAATTAAAAATCCGAAATTAACAGATCTAAAATCAAATAGCATGAAATCAAAATCTAAAATCCTTGCTTCTTGGTTTTGATCACTCAGATTATTTTCACATCAAATTGCTTTTCGCATCAGATTACTTCACATGAGCTTATTCTTTTTTAGGACTTACGCACTTGATGTTCAAAATCAATATCAATAGACCTCACTAATAAATCGATGCTTTAGACAGTTGAAGGTTTGAGGCTGTTGATTATTCAGTTCAACCGCGTAAGTTCTATTTTTATAATTTTGCAGGAAATAGAATGGGAAATAATCCAATGAAATTTCTGTACAAAAAATAGAAGAATTTCAGAGCGAAGGCGTAAGGCTTGACTCGATTTTTCTGTACTCCGGGCCTGGAAGACAAGGAACTGATATCATTTTCCCAAGGTCTCTTACTTTTTCCAGAAGCTGGGGCCGGGAGGAAATTTCAAGTTTATCCGTGCCTGCTGCAATAACCGTCTCAATCACATCAAAACCCAGATAGTAAAAGAGACCTGCTGTATATTCGATATAGTGTTTGAAGGCATCTCTATCCGAGCTACCCTGGGAAAAAACGAGAATTAATTTTTTGTTATCAAGTCTGCTCGAGAAGTTGGGCCTTAAAAAGGCTGTCAGTCGGTCAATAAATATTTTAGTCTGTCCAGTCATCTGCCACAGATAGATCGGAGAGCCAAGTACAACAGTATCCGCATCTTTAATTTCTTTGTAAATCTCTTGCATATCATCATTTATTACGCAGAATCCTGATTCCTGGCATCTGCGACAGGCATCACAGCCTCTTATCTCCAGAGAAGCCAGGTTATAAATTACTTTCTCGGCTCCATTTTCGGCAGCACCTTCGAGAATTGAGTTGACAAGCTTTGCAGTATTTCCATTATTATTCGGACTACCCACCAATCCAAGGACTTTAATGCTAGAACCCCCGTTTGAATATTTAAAAGGATAAATCTCACTCAGAAATAAACAAAAGTATAAATGATCGGTCAGAATAAAAATGTTTCTCCTGTCTATGCAGCAAAATAGTGGTACCAAAAATCTCCCTAGAAGAGGAATAATTAGGAAAATATAAGGGAAAATGAAGGAAAAGAGAAAATAGCTCTCCTTCATAAAGAAGAAATTAATTTCATTTTCTCCATTTTTATTTTTTCCTTTTGCCCCTTCTTTACGTTTTTGCTTTTTTATTTTCTCTTTGCTTTTAAGGCGGCAAAAACCCCAAGACTTGCAAGTAATGCAGAAGTCATTCTAAATCCGTGTACTTGAAACCCATCATCTTCTGGTTGTGACGCCTGGGGCAAAGCTGTGTAGGTTTCATAATTGGAAATAGAAACTCCAAGAAAAGCAGAATCATTTGAATAATAATTTGCAAGGTTTTTGATAAGTTTCTGTATCGATACCTTATTCTCAAAGCCTTCTCCTACAGATACTTCTATTAGCCCTTTTGAACCCATACCTCTAATTTCCCCCATCTGAGGGGCAATGGAATCAACTATACTGGATTCTGAATTCAGCTTTTCAGTCTCTTTATCATAAGCTCTGATCATGAAAAAATTGACTAACGGAGCTATTTCATCAATATTTGTTACAGGATACTGAGATGGAATACTTGCCGAAACAGATACATTGCCTCTGGCTTTTTCATATGCAGTCTCAAAGAGCGTTCTGTAGTCCGTATAATTATTTCCAGATTCTTCTTTAACAGAGGATTTTACGTAAATATTAATTCCGTCAAAGGGTGCAAGAGACTTATTATTGTAATCGAATACCGAGTTTAAAGACTCCTGGAAGTTTTGCAAATCCGTGTCCTCTGAGAAATTGGAATCTTCCAGAATCACGGCGTGTACGGCAATTCCTTTTTCATGAGCTTTCTTTACAAAACGTTCATATTGCCAGACATTTTCACTTCCCACGCTCAGGAAAATGGTGTTTATACCTGATGAATTGAGTTCCTGTGAAAGGGTTTGAATATCAAACTGATATGGAGAAGAAAGTTTTATTCCAGAAACAGTGACATGGTATTCAGGAAAGGATGTATTTGAGGTATTTGTTTCCTTTTTATTCTCGTTTTCCTGTGCCTGCGCAATTCCTTCTTGAACAGAGCCCTCATAGCCTGGTTCTGATTCAGGAACATTTTCAGATTCAAAAACAGGTTCGGCTTGAGAAGAATTCCCAGAAATATTTTCAGAAATTTTTTTGTAGTTGATTTCTGAAATATTATCAGAATTATTTTCAGAATTGTTTCCAGAAATATCTTTCTTCGAAATATCTGATTCCAAACCGGTTGGAATAAATACCGTTGGTTCTATCTCTATATACTTTCTTACATAAACATATTCAACTGTCATATCTCCTGTATTCTTCGAAGAATCTGAATCCGATTCTGTGTAAAGATAAATATGCATACGGGAATTGGGAACAGCTTCATCTGAGGTATAGTCCATGCTCGAGTCACGGACACCATTTTTAAACCAGGCTATTTCCCGATTCTCATTCCCCTTAAACCAGGCAACTCCCGAAACATACCATTGCCCTTCAGAAACACTGGTGTCAGTAAGGTCAGGGGAGTTATAATCTTCCTTTTTGGATACTTCCCAGCTAACATAACTTTCATCGGCAAGTTTAGTTTTATGTGTGATTTGATTATTTTTGCTGTTTATCTGGTCTGTAAAACCCTGAAGCAGAATAGGTCCCCTGCTATCTGTGCCGGTGGTAGTTTTTATTCTCTTTACTACAAACATAGAGTTAATGTCAAAAGTGTTTTTACTGTAGATTACAGAAGAGTCATGAACATGCGCTTCAGGGGCTGAAATCTTACATTTTCCATTTTCGATCTCAATCGTTCCTCCACCTGTACTCTCGGTAGCCCATCTAAGCTCACTGAAAGTGCTATCCTCAAAATCATCGAAAAAATCAAACGTATCCTTTCCCCTGCTTTCATCCTCAGCCTCAGGATTTCCATACTTCATAAGAATAACATCTTTTTCTTTTGCAGGAAGGGAAGGGATCTTGACCCATATACGGGCTTCTTTGTTTTCAGATTCCCAGGTTTCAATCCAGTACTTTAGTTTCTTACTGTCGGAAAAAAAGCGGATGTCTGAACCGTCATTTTGTGCCTTTGAAAAATCGAAATTGGAAGAGTTCAAACTAACTGGGACAGGATAGTCTTCCAGGCTTTGACCGACATTCTCAGTAACGATAATATCCTGGGAATACTCCCATTCGTCATCACTTTTAGCTAGGGTACACCCTGTGAAAGAAACTATCAATAAAACAGAAATGATCCCGCATACGATAAATCTTTTTTTCATATGTAGCAGCCTCTAGTAAGCCCTTTATAAAACTCAAACAAGTAATATCAAGATTTTGGCAGGTACTAATTACTCCAAAACAATAGATCTTTTTAATAAATACTTATCGAAAATATTGGGATGATACTACAGAACCTTGATTAAAATAAGTTGAAATTGTAAAATGAAAAATGAAAAAAGAAAAGATAACCCGAAATGGTAATAAAGAAGCTTTCTAATTACAACTTCGATGACTCTCCTATCCAGTAATGAACTGAGGAAGCTTCTCCAGATGAAGCCTCCTTTGATTGAAAACGCGGTTGATGTAGAAACCCAGATACAGCCTAACGGGCTTGAACTAACCTTGAAAGAGATAAAAACAATAGAAGGTCCTGGAGCTGTAGATTTTGATAATTCCGAAAGAAAGCTTCCGGATTCAAATAACCTTGAATTCGAGAGTGATGGGTGGGTCCATCTCCCTCCTGGTATTTATAAGGTACTTTTTAATGAGATTGTCAATATTCCCATGAACCTGGCTGCAATTGCAAAGCCCAGGTCAACTCTTATTCGATGTGGGGCCACTCTTGAAACTGCAGTATGGGATGCAGGCTACAGGGGACGTAGCGAGTCAATGCTAGTAGTTTACAACACTGCAGGTTTCAGATTAAAGAAGGACGCCCGAATCATGCAGCTTCTATTTTACACTCTGGAAGCAGAAGTCGAAAAAGGATATTCAGGTGTATACCAGAACGAAAATACAAAATAAGATTTTGATATAAGTTTTGTAAATTTCAGTTCTTAAATGCAGATTTATCCAAAATTGAAATAAAATAAATCTGAAGTGCAGCAATAGAAATAGTGGACGCGGCATCATTAAAAAATACAGATAAAGTATATATTATCTAATCCGCATATCACAGCCTTATGAGTAATATAGGTAAGTCTGTAAGGATGGAACGTATTTTCAATAGAAATACTGGTAACGCTATTATTATTCCTATGGACCATGGAGTTGGGGCAGGTCCCATACCTGGACTCAAAAACCTGCAGGAAGCTGTAAACAGGGTCGCAGAGGGAGGAGCAAATGCAGTTCTGGGGCATATGGGCCTTGCTAAACACGGACACAGGGGATACGGGCACGATGTAGGTCTTATAATCCACCTCTCGGCTTCAACTTCCCTTGCTGTTGACCCTAACCACAAAGTTCTTGTAACGACCGTAGAAGAAGCTATAAAGGTCGGTGCTGACGCGGTATCCGTTCATATCAATATTGGAGCTGAAGATGAATATGAAATGCTTCAGGGTCTTGGTTATGTCGCAGGAAAGTGTGATGAATGGGGAATTCCTCTTCTTGCTATGATGTACCCTCGCGGAAAAAAAGTTCGCTCCGAATATGATGTGGACGTTGTAAAGCATGCAGCCAGAATCGGTGCTGAGCTTGGGGCAGATATAATCAAGACCAATTACACAGGCAGTCCAGAATCATTTAAAGAAGTCGTTGACGGATGTCCGGTACCTGTAATTATTGCAGGTGGTCCTAAGGTTAGTTCTGAACAGGATTTACTGGAAATGATTGAAGGTTCTCTGGAAGCCGGAGGGAAAGGTGTCGCTATAGGAAGGAATGTTTTCCAGGCAGAAGATCCTACAGGGCTTGTCCGTAGAATTGCAAAAATCGTTCATGAGGGTGTGAGCGCAGAAGCGATTATTAATATGGGTAAGTAAGTTAAAGGCAGAAGCCTTGACAATGAAATAAAAATGAATTTATTATGTGAATTCACAGGCAAAATAAGAACCAAGATCCAAAAAATACGTGACTCAAAAAAATATTGATTAAATATAAATTTTTCTCTTAACAAGAGATCAATCCGTCTAAAAAGGATCAATCCATCTAAAAAATGTAGTGGAAATGAAGGGGCTTCTTTTTTCAGAAGGAAAAATCCATTCAAAAGATAACTAATAACAATCAGGAATTCAGATTAAGACTTCCTCGAAGTCTCAAAAAAGGGAAGCAACACTGGACCAAGAATTGTGTATTTTTACCCCCGATCCATCTGAAATCTCTCATTTGAGATATGTTTCTCAACCATCTGTTCCTTTCTTTATTCTTTAACTTTTTTTGAATGTTTCCCTCCTTTAAATGTAATTTTAACAATAGATATCAGGAGTCTCATTCTCTGAACATACTACAAAATATGTGTTATTATTGGATGCAAGTGTATGAATTTCTTTGCCGAAAATTAGACTTTCCTCTAAGAGATATCGGAAGCTAAATTTTTATTTAATTATATGTTTCGTTAGGTATAAACGTGTTATCTTTAGATTCCAGTGGAACTAAGGGGGTATTGAAATATCTATGATGGAGACAAAAAATAATGAAGTTGAATGCCTTATAATGGCGAATATTTATACAAAGTAAGGTTGGTAGTACAAAGTAATGTTACATCGTAAACTCTTATGAATTCTTAATAATTGTCTTAAAATAGGGGAAGGGTGCATCTTCTAAAGATAATATTTACAGTGGATAAAATTTAAAATATATAGAATAAATGCAAAGAAATGAGAAAATGAAAAAACAATTATTGTGAAAAAATTAATCAATGAATTTCTCCAGTGGAAATTAAAGGGTCTCTCCTGAGAGAATCCGATAATAAGTTGGAGGCGATACTTAAAATCTATTAAAAGGTAACAATGACAAGTATTAATATAAAAAGAAGCTAAATTTAGAGTGGGGATAAAGGCAGGGCTAAAAATATATTTCAATGGATTCCGGGCTTGGGATATGATAACAAACTTTAGAGTCCTCTCTTTTCAGTCTGCTTTGAGAATAAAGTCACTATCAGTTCTTAATTTATGGAACATCAAAGCCGAAGCGTAGTTTATTTATAGAAAAGTTTACTTACAATAAATTCCACTTTGAACCCTTGTGAAGGTGTGCTTTTGAACTTGGGAACCTTTAAAAGAAATGTAATACTATTTTTAATTCTCATATTGGGGGTATTTTTAGTCCATGCATACTGGACAGAGATAATAGCTCTCTTGGGGGAAAGCTGGGGAATACTCCAAGAAATCCGGATTCGTTATTTTGTTATGGCATTCATAGTCTATTTATTAAGCGTTTACTTATTTGCAGCCCGCTGGCAGAAGGTTCTCTCTTGCATGGACTATAAGCTTAAAGCTACAGACCTTGTCCCCATTATTTTCGGAGGAATATTTGCAAATAACTTAACTCCGGCAAGCAGAGCAGGGGGTGAACCCCTCAGGATACTATGGATTAAGAAACAGTTTGAGGTAAGCTATACTAACGCCTTCATATCGATTTTGTTTGAAAGAATGGTCGAAGCAGTTCCTATTCTAATGATATCGATCTATGTTCTATACTCACTTCCAATATTAGAAATCAAATCCTTACCTCTGAAAAACGGTCTAACACTTAACTCAACTTATCTATTACTTTTAATCGTGCTTGTAATGGGAATATTAACATGGTTTTTTCGAGAAAAACTCACTTCTCTCCTCAAGCGTGTACATGCGAACTGGAAAAAACTTAAAAAATCTTTTATCCCTGTGCTTTTATTATCCAGTGGAGTCTGGGTTCTTGACATAATACGTCTCAAATATATTGCTTTAGCCCTGAATCTTCCTCTCTCGTTACATACGATCGCAACAGTGTCAATCCTGTACTTGATTCTTGGAAGCTTACCTATAACCCCAGGTGGTCTTGGGATAGTTGAAGGAGGGCTTGTTTCTATCCTTCTCTATTTCGGATTGTCACTTGCTTTGGCTAGCAGCTTTGTTTTTATCGAGCGTTTTATCTCTTTTGGGCTCAGCAGCCTGATAGGATTCGTATACCTGTTTTATTATGGAGGGTTTAAGATATGGAAAAACATAGAATCGCATTGATAAGCGACTGGTATTTTCCAAAAGTTGGGGGAATCGAGTATTCAATGCATGCACTTGCTAAAACCCTTAATATGCATGGTCATGACGTAAATGTTATCACAAGGAGCTATCCGGGTTTGCCTGAACACTCTATTAGAGAAGGAATTACAGTTATAAGAATCAAAGGCAAACCTCTACCAGGGCAGAATCGTTTTCTCGTTCCTAATGCATACAAAGAACTATACTACCTTTTGAAAAAGAAAGATTATGATATTGTCAATTGCCATGGGCTGGATTCTCCTATTGGTATGTCGGCTCTTATTGCATCCAGGAAACTTGGAATCCCTACGGTAGTAACCAATCACTCTCTTATCGGACATACAATATATGGTCCTACTTTATACTTAGCAGGCAAGCTACTGTTAAGAAATGCAGATGCTATAATTGCAGTCAGCTCTGCAGTTGAAAATGATTCAAAAATAATGACATCAAAGCCTATATATCGTATATTTAATGGAGTTGACTCGGAAAATAGCCAGTTAAAAGTTTCCTTTCCTGATTATAAGGAAAGAAAACTGGTAATCGCCACAGTAGCACGTATGACAAAAAAGAAAGGTGTCCAGAATATTGTAAGTCTTGCTCCTTACCTTCTGGGAATAAACGATAATTTACTGTTTTTAATGATAGGAGATGGCCCACTTAGAAAAAGCCTGGAAAAGAGAGTAGAAGAAAGTGGGTTATCTCGAAATTTTTATTTTACAGGAGAAGTTTCCAGAGAGGAAGTAATGGAATACCTTAATCAGGCAGATATTTTTGCTCTTCCTTCTGTTGATGAAGCATTTGGAATTTCGATTCTGGAAGCAATGTTAAAAAATGTCCCTGTTGTGGCAATGAACCATAGTGGAGTCTCGGATATTATTAAAAACGGAGTAAACGGTTATCTTGCAGATGACCTTCCGGAATTTTCGTCCTACCTTCAGACTCTGATTGAAAATCCATATCAGAGAATATCATTTGCTCAAGAGGCAAGCAAGGGGCTTTCAAACTACGATTGGAATAGAATATATGAACAAACATTTAGGGTATATTCAAAGGTCATTTATGAAAAACATCACAATAACAATTGATGTAGAAGAAGATTGTCCACCCATGCTTACAAGTACCAGAGGTATGGAAGAAGGATTGCCTAAATTACTTGATCTCTTTAAGGAAGAAGATGTAAAAGCAACTTTTTTCGTAACAGGAATAATGGCAGAACAGTATCCTGACCTGATATCCAGAATTCCAAAAGAAGGGCATGAGCTCGGCTGTCATGGATATACCCATGAACGTTTTGACAGAATGAAAAAGGAAGAGGCTAGAGTTGCCCTTAAAAAAGCTGGACAGGTTCTCAGGCAGTTTGAAAACAGACTGGTCTCCTTCAGGGCCCCTAATCTTCAGTTTCCTGAAAGTTATCTTAAACTCCTTGAAGATGAAGATTTCCTGTATGACTCCTCGATTGCAGCATATAAACCTCCATTTCCCAGAAGTACAGTAGAAGGCAAAATAATAAGAGTTCCTGCGACTGTCACCTCTTCTGTCATAAGACTACCTCCAAGCCTTTTTCTCCCGCTACTCAGGCATACGAAAGCTCCTGTAATTTTTGCCCATCCCTGGGAATTCGTGGACATGTCCGGAATGCCTATACGCATAGACTGCAGGTTTAATACCGGAAAAAAAGCTCTTGAAAATCTTAGAACTCTAATCCATGCCTTTAAAGTTGAAAATTATCTTTTTTTAACTCTGGAAGAAAGAGCACGTCTCGAAAATCATAAGTCCTGAAATCGGGAAGAACATTCTGGAAAATATATCATATTCCAAAAGAGAAATATTACTTCCTATTTTGCGAATAAATCTGTAAAAAAGCGATTTCAAAATATTTTGAACTAATTCTTAAATACTAATATTATCATAATATATATGTAATATCAAGTTAACAGTGTTAACATACAAATGTATAGGCAAAAATGGTAGAGGTATATGTTGTGGAAAAATCCGTAGTATCTAAATTATCCTTTCTGAACCGTTATTTAACCCTATGGATTTTTATGGCTATGTTTATAGGCGTAGGGTTGGGCTTTGTTTATCCAGGATTTGCAGAATTCTTAAAGAATTTGTCTATAGGGACAACATCCATTCCTATTGCTATTGGTTTGATAGTTATGATGTATCCTCCCCTTGCACGGGTCAAATATGAGGAATTAGGCAAGGTATTCAAGAATCACAAGGTTTTGGGCTTATCCTTACTGCAAAATTGGGTAGTTGGCCCGATTCTAATGTTCATCCTAGCTATTCTATTTCTCAGAGCTTATCCAGAATACATGGTGGGTGTTATTTTAATAGGCCTGGCCAGATGCATAGCCATGGTAATCGTCTGGAACACTCTGGCAGATGGAGATAATGAGTATGCTGCTGCTCTGGTTGCCTTTAACTCCATCTTTCAGCTGGTCTTCTACTCAGTTTTTGCCTATTTTTTTATAACCCTGCTTCCTGAATGGCTTGGACTTAGTGGTATGGAAGTAAATATCTCAATTGGAGAGGTTGCCCGGAGTGTTGCCATTTATCTGGGAATTCCTTTTGCTGCAGGGTTTTTAACCCGTTACTTCTTACGCCCTTCAAAAGGAGCCGAATGGTATGATGGAAAATTCATTCCTAAAATAGGTCCGATATCACTTTATGCTCTATTATTTACTATTATTGTGATGTTCTCTTTAAAAGGGGAATATATCGTTACCCTACCAATGGATGTAGTAAGGATTGCAATTCCTCTGTTAATCTATTTCGTAGTTATGTTCAGCGTTTCCTTTTTTATTTCCAAAAAAATGGGGGTAAATTATGAGCAGACAACCTCTCTTGCATTTACTGCAGCCAGTAATAATTTCGAACTTGCAATTGCAGTGGCAGTAGCGGTTTTTGGCATTAATTCAGGGCAGGCTTTTGCAGCAGTTGTAGGCCCTCTGATTGAAGTACCTGTGATGATTGGACTTGTTAATGTCGCAGTTTACTGGAGAACAAAATATTTTAAGAAAAGCTAAGATTAATTTAAATAAAGATCTGGAATACTAATAATTATATTCAAGTTGATTGAGTCCGAGATTACTCGGACTGCAGGATCTCAAGGGTTTTTTCTAGAGCTTCTGAGATTTCATTGTCCTTGAGATCTTTATCTTTATTCTTTTTGATCCCCAATTCTGAAATTACAATATGTCGATCCACTTTGAAGCCTGCAAGTTCGAGGGTTTTGCTTGCACAGTTAACCGGGCACCCGTCAATAGCAATTATCCTGTCTGAAGCGTCTGCAGACTTCATAAGTCCAGGGGCTCTAGCTCCGATTCCTGCAGTACACATCAGATTTCCGATCCCCTGTTTTTCAAGTTCAATTGCGATTCTATTTGAGAGCTGGCCTACGTTTGAAGCCCCGACACATGGGAAGATTGCCACATTTGAGGATCCGCATGCACATTTGTTCTCCCCTGCCATTGTTTCATCTCCTTTTTGAGTTTTCATCTGGATTTAGTCTTTTTTAACACAGCAGTAAATGCTCTTTCATTGGGCAATCCATTTTTTAATATCTTTTTCATCAGGAACTTTGCCTGCAAGTTTTACGTCTCCATCGATAACAACCGCAGGGGTGATCATAACACCATAGCTCATGATTTTTTCAATATCCTCAACTTTAACCACTTCAGCTTCAACACCACTTTGCTTCAGTACTTTTTCAATTATTTCTTTTGTCTTTTTGCACTTAGAGCATCCTGTACCGAGAACTTCTATTTTCATGTTAATTACCTCACATTTTATCCTATACTGTTTTAATCTTAGACATTTCTTTCCTTTTTCAGCTTATGATACTTTAATCTTACAGAATAATGTTAAATAGATATCCCGTAAAAATTATAGATATAGTAACAATTATAACAAAAGCAGCTATCAGTTCATTTTTAAGCACTCTTTTCAAGATTATTATTTCTGGAAGAGAAAGCGCAGTTACTCCCATAAGAAAGGCAAGAGCAGTGCCTACTGGAAGTCCTTTTCCAATAAGGCTTTCCACAATAGGAATCATACCCATAACGTTGGAGTAGAGAGGCACTCCTATGATAACTGCAATCGGGACTGCAAGCAAATTGTCTTCTCCTGCATATTTTGCCAGAATGCCTTCGGGTGCATATCCGTGGAAAATTCCTCCCAGAGCAACTCCGATAATCACATAGATCCAGACCCTTTCCACGATATCTTTAACACAGTCATAGGCGGCAGCAGACCTTTCTTTTACACTTAACTCTTTTGGGCTTTTATTCGAGTCTCCTACCTTTATATTATAAACAAAGTCAGCTACGTATTTTTCCATTTTCAAGCGACCTATTAGGTAGCCACCAATAACACCAAGTAAAATGCCTGAAACTGTATAAATCAAAGTTGCTTTAAGACCAATAGTAGCCCACAGCGCAGCAACTGCGGCCTCGTTTACCAGGGGGGAGGTAATAAGGAAGGAAAAAGTCACTCCAAGAGGAATCCCAGCTTCCACGAAACCAATAAAAAGTGGCACTGATGAACAGGAACAGAAGGGAGTAACTGCTCCCATCAAGGAGGCTAACAGATGATATTGCAATCCTGTTTTACCTCCGAGTAGTTTTCGAGTTTTTTCCGGGGTTACATATGTCCGTATGTAGGAAACAACAAAGATCATTACCGCTAGAAGGACGAAAATTTTCATTACATCATAAATAATAAAATTAACACTAGCTGCAAGGTGGGTACCAGGTTCAATTCCTAATACCTCATATGTCAGTTTATCAGCAATCCATTGAAGGGGATAGAAAATGTCAACCATTTTTGGATCCTTCTTTTATGAATTTATAGTTTTTATAGTTGTATTTTCAAATACATCAATATACATTGATATAGTCTGTACTATATAATTATTTCCATATAGCATGGAATATTTTACTTGTTTTTAACCCGAAATATTTTTGTTGTCATCAAAGAATTTTTCCCAGTATATCTTCAAAAATAAGTCTGCAAATTCGCTGAATTGCTGAAAAATAAATGATAGGTATAGAAAATCCCTTCGAAAAAAGCCTCTGGAAAACATGATATGTGCAAATTTCCGATTTGCGGAAAAAGAAAACTTTTTTCTTCACATAAACAACCAGTAAGTTGAAACATTAAATGACTGGGAAGTAAAACATTAATCACTTCATTGATTGCTGAAGAAAGAGTAAAGCAAGAAAAATTCATTCTTTTTGAAGAGGTGCTATTACTCATGAACCCCTGAAAAAACTATTTATCCATTTATATTATTTATTATCCCACATTCCGCAGTATTTTTTCGAATATCACTATTTTTTCTGATAGCGTTTTTGGAACTTCTTACAATAATCTAAAATCAAATGAAGCTCGGTGAAAATTGAATGCTATCGTTTTTTGGCCTCTAAACTCATACATATTCACTTTTTATTCCTGCACAAAAGTCCAATAAATTTACGTTAAATTGAAACTCGATAGCAGTAAAAATTGTGAAAAACTTAAATTTTACTGCGGAAAGTGGGTTAAACCTGTAATCCACATAATTTAAAACGTATACTCGTTTCTGCAGTGTTCCATAATATCATCTATAAATGTAACGTAAAAATTATCCGGGACTGTAATTTTCTCTCCTGCTTTGATAGCTCTTGCCTTAAGATCTTCTTTGCATGCATAAACTCTGCACTCTGGCAGTTTTTCCTCTATCCCGGTAAGCAAGTGATAGACTCCGTCCCCTGCAAGGTAGAGTCTGACGTTTACGGAGCGAGCAACAAGTTTCAAGCATATTTCTGACCTCGTACTATGGGGAGGCTTCGTCAGCAGGAACACATCCCATCGTTCTTCTTTCATATTATCACCGATTCATCCTTATCCGGTAACCAATATCTTATCCAGTACCAGTATTAAAGCAGAACAACACAATCCGAGTTTTCCATTGCTGTTAAAAAATCTTCCTCATCTATTAGTTCCAGAGTTTCTATAAGGGTTTCCTCAAACAGGCCTCTCTCTACAAGGGACTGTTCATGCACGAGTACTCTCAGTTCCCCATAAGCATACAGAATATCTGCAAGATTTGGCACTCCAAGATTTATACTATCCTGGCCACCAACCGTTAGATAGACACCATCTCCATAAAGGCCAAGAATAGTATTCATTCTGTTAAGGCTTACTATAGCCGCATTCAATGCTCCGAAGGCTTTTTCACTACCATATGGGGCAGTATCCAGCAGGTAAAAAACTGATTTCATTGGATTCTAACCTCTTTTCGATGAACTACCTTGATAGCGATATCACCCTATCACTTTTCTTTAGCATTTCAGAGAGTTCATAGAGACTGGAAATTTTTATCCCTGGGAGATAGTCTCTACAATTAGTTTCGTTCCCAGTTTCCCCTTCTATCATATAACCTCGTGCAGCAGCACACCGAGCACATGCCCTGATTACAGCCCCTTTCTCTGCAAGTCTGGTGAAGAATTCCCCTGCGTTGGTAAAAAACGATGGATTCTGGCCCTTTTTGGGGATGTGCACTGCATCAAGGTACAGAAATATGTTTACGTTATATTGTTTAAGAGCAGCCTCGGCAAGCTTGCAGGCGATCTCTGCATATCCGGAAATATAAGGACCGTCAGTGAGTACTATGGTTAGCGTCTTCAAAGTTCCCTCCGAATATTTAACTATTTATGCAGCGACCTCAAATATATGCAGTCAAAACCTGCAAATGCTCCTGATTAAGTGTATACTCCGATTCTTTGAGAGGTGTACATTTGTCTAGAGAAGTTTCCCCACTCCTAATTTTTATTGCAAATGTATAGCAACTCTGTTCGTTGCACTTGCCACAGTTAGTCTGAGGCAGGTATTTGTAAATCTCCATGGGTTCGACTCTAACCTTTTCCCTGGGAGCTGGGGCTACACCTTTTGCAATAGCCTCATTAATAGTGTTTCTCAGTTTTTCAAGTGCTTCTCTGGCCTCATCCTTATTCTTAATCATCGTCATAGTGACTTTTCCAGAACCGTAAGTAGTGGTAATGATTTCTCCTTTTTGGATAATAAGGGCGCTTATTTTGTCTGAATATCTGCCTCTGGGAAAAAGTGGTTCAAGCAGCTTGGGGGTTCCACCTAGCGGAGGAGCCATATTTGCAATTACCCTGAATTTTGAGAGTCATCTATGCAGGGCAAAAGCTGTCTGATCTCAGCAATCTCAACAGGCTTTGCCTGAGAAAGGTCTGCAGTTTTCCCAGTACTGTTTTCTTCCTTGCCTTTCAGGAAATTCCTGCCGTATTCACTTAATTTTACAGTTCCTTCTCCTAACTCAATCAGACTTGCCTGTTGCAGAACTTTAAGATGAAAATCTAGCATTGATTTCCCTACTGCATCTCCGAAGTCCTCGGAATTTCTGTCACCATCTGCCAGGAAGTTCATTATCTTCCTTCTAGTGGCATTGGCCATAGCATTTTCACCAATTTTATCTCGTTCGGATTTCCCGGCAATTCCAACACCTGCGAAGTTTATTAAAAATCGAACCCTAAATTTTTCTGATATTCAGTGAATTAGGCAACTTTTTCTCGGTAAAAGTCCAGTTTTTTAATTACTATATATCCGCTTCATAAAAACCCGCAGGATAGGTATCAAAAAAGATTGATATGAAATTAAAAAGTAAAATGGGATTACGTGATTATTCTGAAAAATATCAACTTACTATTCAGCTCTTAATGTTCTCTATAATTGTTTTAACTTATATCAATTATTCTTGATATTTTTCATGTGGGTTTTTAAATTTGAGCTTTCTAATATCGACTATTGATTTTTGAAAACTCAACGGATTAACAAGGCGAGAAAATGGAAAAAGAAAAGGATATAGTATTAGAAGAAAAAGATTCGGAGAATAATTCAAAAGACGATGAAGAAGAACTGCAATTGTTGCTATGATGACTGAAATTGCCTATAAATTTCATTTTATCCTGGCTGATCACTTAACCTTTTACTCCCATTTTTTACTTTGAATCTGAGATATAATGCTCAAAATGTTTCCAAATTCGGGATTTAACCTGTAAAAATGCCACTTTGAACTGTTGTAAGCTTCAACGATCCTGCAGTCTTTCATAATTGCCAGATGATGAGATACCAGGTTCTGTCTTTCGTTCAATTTGAATATCAATTCACAGACACAGTGATCTCTCTGGGATAAAAAGTAGGCGATTTTCAGTCTAATCGGATGTCCGAGAGCGCTGAATATATCACTGGCTTTTTTGATGTCATTTTCCAGAAAATCTATTTCCTGGAGCATTTTTTCTTCCCATTCCTTTTTTTTCTCTGGATCCGCAGGACAGCAATAGCTCATAAATAGAAGAAATTGAACGCTCTAAATAAGAGTTTTGATGTCAATTAGTACAATTTTGTACCTCAGATGCCTAAGCCCTATTAATTTCATAAATATAGTATCAAGAGAATTATTTCAAAAGATTTTGAACTAATATTTAAATATTAAAATTATCATAGTATGTATATCGCCGTAACAGCGTGAATTTCGCAAGCATGCGAGTAAAAAAGGAGCCAAAGAAATGAAAATGCTGGAAGAATTTTTCCCTGAATTCACCCAGAAGCTGAACGAAATTGATCAGCTCTACGCCGAAAAAAAGACGATTGATGAAAAGACATACCAGTTCATCTGTTTTGCCCTCTCCATCAAAGCCAGATCAAAGCCCTGCGTCCTAAAGCACTTTAAGGGTGCCTTAGAAGCAGGCGCTACGGTCAAGGAACTATCATACATCTTTGCTCTGGTTATGAGAGAAGCCGCAGGTGCAGATGACTGCTGGACCCATGACGTAATTGGGGATTGGAAGGAAATCCTGAAAGGCAACATTTCCTGCGGCTGCGCAGGAGACAAAGAATAAAATACTCATTAACTGCAAAAGCATTAATCAGGGAAACTAAATAGGATCTTACACCTGTTCTCCGTCTCCCTACTGAGAAAGGTCACTGTTAGAACTCTTGTACGAAATATCCCTTTTTTATTTTCCCTTTCCTATCCCTTTTCCGCAAAAAGCTCAAAAATCATCTTCTGAAAAATCAGTGAGCTTAAGCTGTCTGGAATGGGAAAGTTTTGCCTTCATTGGTTGCATGTAGTCTCCTGACAGATGATATTTCTCCATAAGAGCATTGATAACTCCGTAAAGTTCAGCTTTATAGACTGTGTCAGCTCCTCCTTTTGCGTACAGCTTGCGATAAGGATCCAGAAGCTCGGGAAAATTGTATTTGAGGAAACTGAAAAAATGCTTTCTGGTTTCGCCCCTTAGATAAAGAATGCCTGGAAGAATATAGTCTACCTTACATTCGGCTGCATGAGAAAAGATCTGTTCGAGATTCTGAGGGTTATCAGTAAGAAAAGGAAGAATCGGCATCATATGAAGCCCTGTAATAGCAGCTGTGTCTTCAAACTTCTGGAGGACTGAAATACGTTTTTCCGGAGAAGAAGCCAGGGGTTCCAGTATAGAACTCAGCTTTCCATCCATTGTTGTGACCGTAACTGCGATATTTACATATGTCAATTCGGCAAGTTCTGAAAGAAGGTCAAAGTCTCTCAGGATCAGGTCTGATTTCGTAGATATAGTAACAGGATTCTTGTACTCGATCATAAGTGCCAGAATCTCACGCATCAGCCCGTATTTTGCCTCTGCGGGCTGGTAGCTATCGCAAACTCCTCCTATATTGATTACTTCTTTTTTCCAGCTTCTTGCTGCAAGCTGTTTCTCAAGAGCTTCTGCAACATTCGTTTTTACGTAAATTCTTTGAAAAAAAGCACAATCCCCTTCCTCTGAGGAACTACAGAATTTTTTCTCGAAATCCCTCTCTGAAAAGACAGATTTATCCTTTTCTTCCAGATAGCTGTGAGAATACATTGCATAGCAATAATTGCAACCATGTTCGCAACCCCTGTAGATATTCAGGTCCCAGTGGAATGGCAGAGTGATCCTGCTGGATTTATTTATCCGATTCAGAGCTTTTTTAACCTTGATTTCTTCAAACATTCTGGAATAAGATAGGGCTGAGAGCTATAATAAACTTAAGAAATGAACTTCCGAAAGGGAAAACAAGAAATACGAAGCCTTCTCCTTAAAAAATAGAACAATGAATGAATTATTCTCTGTAAATTCCATCTCCTGTAATAAGCTTTCCTTCTGCCTTGACCCAGCCTTCCTGCGGGCCTGAAAGTCGGATAGAAATCCTATCGCTGTATTCGTTATGTTGCCAGCCATAAATCCACCACTCATTCAGGCCTTCCATCTGGACAAAAATCTGAACATCGGCATCAGAAGGTGAATCATAATGCGCATAGGACCGGCTTTCATAATCAAAATATTTGGGATTGATATTTTCAGGTGGAGAAATTACTGATCCTTCTTCGGATTCTCGAAGATTACTTTTTGGCAGGAGTATGGACTCATTGCCAACAGGGAATCTGGTATTAATCAGATGGTCAGCCTTTATAGAGGTCCCGAAATCAATTGGGGCCAGAACTGGAGTTTCCTCTGAGTACTCTTGGGACTCCATTGTCTGTTCATCTTTCGCGACGTCATTTTCAATATCCCCAGGTTCAGGCTCGGGTATAGCCACAGGAAGAGAATGATAAACCGGTTGAATCTTATCAGCTTCTATTTTGAACATTAATCCATACTCGGTATTCTCAAGGCTGAGATTCCAATTTGAAGGTTTATTGTAATAATCTCCATTCACCATTTCCAACCCAACTTCGGATTTATTTTCAAAAACCGGGGTAGGCAAATACAAAGTTACATTTTGCAGGGTTCTGTTGCTTTCTATATTTATATTGTATTCATAATTACTCATGACGCTGTCATTATACATTTCTTCGTTTCTATTTTCCAGATACATTGAACCCAGCACAAGCAAAAGGAGAATAAATAAGACAAATCCTCCAAAAATTATAATTTTTCTGTTCATTGTCAGTATTCTCCCTTAAAGATTGAAAACAGATATGTGAGAGAGATAATTGAATCTTGCTAAATTAAACCTTCTAAATTTAACCATAAAAATAATCTTGAATTTGCCACACTGTCATAGGAATAATAAAACGAAACCAAAGTAATTGGTAATGCATAAGTTTTTGTCATTTCTAGGGAGAGTTTGAAAGAAAAGGTTCTTAATTTGAAGGAAAAAGATCATAATATTTCCTTTCCCACTAAAAAATTATTCTGCACCTGAAACTTATCAGATCGAAACCTTGCACACAGGGAATCTGATTATCTCTCTCCCGGCGATCGCATTCAATAAAGATGCAAAAATTTCATTCAATCAGGCCGCGGAAAATGAATATAATTCTAAAAATTCATATTTAGTCCGGAAAGTACAGATTAGACTTTAAAAAACACTTAGTTTCTTACAACTTGATAAATACCTATTTTCTAGTATTTTAGGGGAGAAATTTGTTAGTTAAGATAATAAACAAGTTAAGAATTTGTATATGCTTTTTAACTATATGGGGAGTGAACTTATCAATCCAGATATGAGTGCCCTGTTTTCACCACCTCCGGTACTGAAAGGGTATATGTATGGAGCACAGGAAGCTTATGAAGCCCGGAATTCAAACAGGCTCTTAGCCATACGTCTTGAAACAAATAAATCATGCAATCTCCGCTGTCGCTACTGTTATGCACAGAGTGGAGAGGACTCGGCAAATATGGCCGATTTCAATAAGCTCAAACACATTGTTTCAGAGGCAAAAGAACTCGGGATCAGGTCTGTAGTTGTGATAGGCGGAGGAGAACCAACCCTGCACCCTAATTTCAGAGAATTGATTTCCTATATCGATTCCCTGGGAATAATCCCTGTAATTTTTTCGAACACTATTTTGATGACACAGGAGCTTGCCGAGTTCCTGTACGAACACAATGCTTCTGTTATGGGAAAGCTGGATTCCCTTAAGCCAGAGATTCAGGATTATCTGGCCGGAAGAGAAGGGGCTTTTCAGGATATCAAAAAGGGACTTGAAAACCTTCTAGCAGCAGGTTTTTCAGAACCTTCAGAGCCTGGAAAACTTCGTCTGGGAGTTTCCTTCGTAAGCAATAAAATGAACCTTGGAGAAATTGAAGAGATCTGGCACTTCTGTCGGCAGAATAATATTTTCCCTAATATGGAGATTCTCACGCCTACAGGCAGGGCAAATGACGAACTTGAAGATAAACTGCTAACTCCCGAAGAGATAAAGGAGTACAAATTAAGACTGCTGGAAATAGACAGAAAATATTATGGACATGATTGGCTTCCCTATACGCCGATTACCGCGAGTGGCTGCCTTCAGCACCTTTACAGCCTGTACATCAATATAGAAGGGAATGTCCGGCCCTGTGCTCCAACAAAGCTGGATGAGCATCCTGCCCTTAGAATTGATGGGAAATATCCCTATAATGTAAACAGGATGAGTCTTCGGAAGATTTACAATTCCGATCTCTTTACATATGTCCGGAACATAGACAAAGTACTTGAAGGCAGATGCGGAAATTGTGAGCACAGGGAAGAGTGCATAGGCTGCCGGGGATACGCCTATAGCGTAGGAATAAACAAGGGGTTAAATCCTCTCGAAGCTCTCAGGATGGAGTGCCAGCAGTGCTTCAAATAAATAAGAGGGTGAGAAGGTGAACAGTACAGGAAAAGTGGAATTCAGGAAGGTTTCCGAAAATGAAGAAAAGATCATAACAATCAGTGAGAAAAGTATGGAGGACAGGCTGTGTGAGTGCCTGAAAAATCGTGAACTGCCTGATTATCTCCTGTATACTGGCACAGGAGGCGCAAAAAATTGGCTGAAACTTGATGAGTCTGAAACATTTCCCGTGGCCAGAAAACTTAGATTAATTTTAGAGAAAAATATTGCCTCGATAGTCAGATTCATTCCTGCAGGCATGAGCCTTGTGAGTGTTGGGGTAGGAAACGGCGAAAAGGAAAAAATTCTTCTCGAAGAGCTGATAAGGAAAAATCTGGCTGAAAAACCGGCCTCAGGTAAATTATCAATACGCTATTATCCTATAGATATAAGTAGCCAGTTTGTAGATTCCGCTCTTAAGAAGGTAAGGAATTTGCCTGTGGAAAAGAAAGGAATAGTTGGTTTTATAGAGGACATGCCATTGCTTAAAAGGCACTGGCGCCTTCCGGTCCTTTTCTGCATCCTGGGAAATACTTTTTGCAACTACGAGCCAGAATTCATCCTCCGGCTTATCTACGAAAACCTTGAACAAGGGGACCTTTTTTTCTTTGATGCCAATATCCTCCCTGTTCAGGGCTCAGATGAAAACACCAGGTATGCAAAAAAATCTGTTCTTGGCACATATTCCTCAAGAGAAAATGCTCTTTTTAATATGTACCCTTTACTCCAGTACGGAATGCTTCCTGAGGATTTTGATTTTGAACTTTCACTCGGACATGTGGACTCCAGAATAGGAGCCCTGTACCGAACCCGAAAAAACCTGAATATCCTGAAGGATTCTGAGATCCGAATTGGACAGGAAATCATAAATTTCAGGGATGGAGACATCATCCGAATGGGTTTTACGTACAAATACACATATGAACAGATAATTGCTTTTTTGAACATTTATGGATTTGATGTCCTCAAGGTATTCCTGAGTGAAGACAGATTAAACACTATGATTCTTGCAAAAAAACGTATTTTGGAGTGACAGTATGTAAAAGGGAGGTTTTGGGTATGGGTTGCGAGCTAGAAAAACAGAGCAGAGACAAAGAAGACATTTCAAGTATAGCTTATGGCTGTGACGAATTGGGAAGACTGAAAAGTGTACTTGTGCACACTCCTGGTGATGAACTAACTCTGGTAAACGAATCGAACTATAAACAATGGCTTTATGATCGGGTGCCAGATATTCCCGAATACATTGAAGAACACAGAAATTACCAGGAGCTTCTGGAATCGAACGGAGTCAAGGTCTATGAGCTTACAGATCACGTGGAAAAAAACGTAGAACTTGTCAGAAAATGCCAAATCTTACTTTTCTACATGACACTGCAGTAATCTCGAGAAAAGGGGCAATTCTTTCAAAAATGCGTCCCCCGGCAAGGGAAAAAGAGGAAATTGTCGTAAAAGAAGCCCTGGGTAATCTTGGAATTCCAATATTAAGTGAATTCAATGGAGAAAGGGGTTTTTTCGAAGGTTGTCTCCTGCTCTCAAAAGAAACTATTTTTGTTGCAGATACGGAAAGGCACACTTATCCTTTTATTCGGGAATTCATTTCGAATATCCTGGGCGAGTTTGATGAGGTTATTTACGCCAGTATCCCAAAAGCCAGACGTTATATGCATCCGGATACGGTTTTCAACAGGATCAGAGAAGACCTTGCACTCGCTTATCTGCCTGCTTTTGAAAATACATGCCTTTTTACAGAACAGTGCGCCGAAAAAATGGATTTCAAAGAGTTTATGCGCGAAAAAGGCATGGAAATTATCCCTGTTACAGACTCAGAGCAAAGTCGTCTCGCCTGTTCTTTTGTTCCGTTAGAAAGCGGGACAATCTTTCATTATGATATTGCACTTGACCAGAAAACAAGGAAAACCCTTTCAAATGAAGGTGTTGAGATTATTCCTTTCCATCCGGAAGCTCTGCGTGCAGGAGGGGGGAGTCTGCGCTGTCATACACTGAGGCTCTGCAGGAGGAAAAATTAAACTTCTAAAGTTTAATAAACCTGTCAGGATTTCTGGAGAGCTCAGAAGAAAGAGTCAAGAATAATCGATCCAGAGTAGAGCACGAGTGAAATATGATATAGGAAAAGGGCAAACAAACCTGCTTTTTGACTTTTTTCTCTTATGAGCTTATAGTTTGCAAACCCAAGAACCAGAAATCCTGACAGAAAACCATAAAATGCAATATTTCCGAGATATTTTAAGAAGATCAAAGCTGTAAAGCAGTGCATCAGTGTAAAACCCGAGATCCAGAGTAGCGTCCCTTTAGTGCCATAAAGCACAGGAATTGATTTTATTCCTCTTGCCCTATCATTTTCGGTATCAATAAAATCGTTAACTGCAAGATGGGCAAGAGTCCAGGGATAGAAAAAGAGAATATAAAGCAGTACGAATTTGTCAGGCCGTCCATAACAGAGATAACCTGCTATTGGAAAAAGAGTAAAGTCAATTCTTCCTACAATCTGGGCAACAGGAAATGTTTGATTTTTTCTTTTAACCTGATAGAAATACTCAATAATACAAGAAGACAACATTGTGATAAATACGTAAAAAGAGTTGGGATAAGGCAAAGTAAGTATCAATAGTCCTGTGAGTCCAGAAAGAAGTAAAAAAATTGCCAGGGCAAAGTTGGAGGATATCCTGCCTGAAGGAAGCGGCCGGCTTTTAAAAGGTCTCCAGTAGGTTGTAAGGGAGTTCTCCACATCATACCTGTCTCCTTTCCGGTCAACATAATCGTTTAGTACAAGTCCGCCTTCAAACCCGAAAAACCCTATTAAAATGGCCTGAAAGGTTAAGGACCAGGAAAATTCCCCATAATTCTTAAAAGCCAGCGAAAGTCCTGAATAGAAAAGCAAAATCCAGACAAGAAAAAAGTGGGCTCTTGTCAAATCTATCAAAGCCTTAACAGTCTCTTTCGTGCCTTAACCCCGACTAATATAAAAGTCGGTTATATGTTTATAGTTTTTTAAAGAAAAATAAGGAACAGAGAACATTTGGTTCAAATAGCCAGAGTTAAAGACATAATAAAAAGACAAAAGGCAAAAATAAAGGAGCTGAAAAAAAATAAGAGTTTCAGTCTTATCTCAGCCTTTTCTAATTACTATCATTTTTCTGTTCAATACATAAAATCAAGAATGATTGAAGCTGCATAGACTACAAGAGTCCCATGGAAAAGCGGAAGTATCTTCAATCCGGCTGCCGGACTTTTTTCTTTCCAGAGGTAAATGTTTGCTCCTGAAAGGAGTATAAAGCCCACAGGAAAGCCATAATGAGCAATAACTCCAAGCTCCTTAAGGAAGAAGATAGCTGCAAGGAAATGCAGGAGTGTAAAACCTGTAATCCAGTACATAGTCCCTTTTGAACCATAAAGTACGGCTATAGATTTCATGCCTCTTGCCCTATCGTTTTCCAGGTCGATAAAATCATTTAATCCCAGATGCGCCATTGTCCAGGGGTAGAAAAAAACCATATATAGGAATACAGTCATATCCGGTTGCCCGTAGCAAAGGTAGCCTGCTGCAGGAAAAAGGGTGAAGTCAGTCCTGCCCAGAAGCTGTGCAATAGGGTACTTTTGATCTCTTTTTTTCACCTGGTAAAAAGCCTCAATGCCGTAAGAATACAGCATGATTGAGAATACATAGAGTGAATTCGGATATGGGAGAGTGAAAATCAGAGCCGAAGTAATTCCTGCAAGCAGGATAAACAGCCAGAAGGCACTTTTTGAAGAAATCTTTCCTGAAGGAATAGGTCTTTCTTTAAAAGGTCTCCAGTACTTTGTAAGTCTATTTTCTACATCAAGCCTGTCTCTATCCCTGTCCACGTAATCATTAAGCACGAAGCCGGCCTCGAATCCTAAGAGCCCTATAAGAGCAGCCTTAATGATTAGTGTCCAGGAAAAGCCGCCATAATTTGCAAAAGCAAGGAAAAGACCTGAGCAGAAAATCAGGGGCCAGGCAGGAAGAAAGTGAGCGCGAGTGAGGTCTATATAAGCTTTCAGGGTTTCTTTCATTTTTTGGCCTCAATAACGATTGTGATAATTAAAGCAACCCATCCCATAAAAATTATGAGTATTGCAGTTAAATTAAAAACCCTAAAAAAATATCAAAATTAATGGAAAAACAAATGAAAACAGAACTTAATGTAATAAGAAGAAAGCCTGAGGGCATCTTAATCCCTTCACCGCGTTTCCCAACGCAGCCGCGTTGACGATATCTCCCATCTAAATATCGTAGAGCAAGGACCAGATAGACCTCAGGCAATTCTTTACTCCGCTCAATACTTCACTATTCGTTCATACCCTATTTCTTCCAGCTCCAAAGTATAGTGATAAAATAAATTATTTTAAATTAATTACCTGAAAAATTGTTTGTGATCAAAAAATGCTTTCATGCAAAATATTTCAAAGCCAGCATAGGAAAGTATGAGATAAAATAACTTAAAAGGTATAATCTTCTAAAAAAACTCCGAAAATAATCCTAGTCTGGCACAAAAATTAAGTACATGAATTAATCTATTAGTAAAAGCTTAACATGCAGTCCTGTAGGGTAGTGGTCAATCCTTCGGGCCTTTGGAGCCCGGGACAGCGGTTCGAATCCGCTCAGGACTATAAAAATATTTTTTACAATTCCAATATGTTACAATAATTCTATCTTGTCATATAACTCTCTCTTAGAGCGTGTCTTAAAATTAAATTTGATTCTACCATTGGGACCAGATTTGCCCATTTGAACTGAAAAATGGTAGCATTAAACCGTTAAATGTCTAATATGTAAATTTTAACCATGACACCTAATGTATTTGGTTTTATACATCGAGCGAGCAAGTCCGATGTAATAAATTTACGGTCTAAGTTTAAAATCAACGATGCCTACTATCCAAATGTAGAAATGGTTTGAATTTTAAGACAGCCTCTTACATTATATTCGTTTTTTTGAAATAGTCTTAGGCAAGCTCGAGAAAGATTACAATAAGCTGTAGTGCCAGGAAAAGCTTATCACTTCGTATTAAAGATTTCTTGAAGATGAAGCAGGGTATAGACTTATATAATAAATTAGTCAAGATAAAAACCACTGATAGGGATATTAAAATAGAAAGATATGTCCTGTGTAGGCTTGGTAATCTGGACGAGGCTATGAAATGTTTCGCAAGGGCCAAAGAATTTGAAGGAAATGAATTTTTCTGAATTTGCCCCAAACCCACTTTCTGCAGATGTCCTTACAATTTTCAAATTTTTCTTGCTATCGTTTTTCAGATAACTGCATCTGTTATCTGCTATACTATTTTGTAAACGTTCTCTAATTTTCTACCTTTTGCCTTCAATGAATACTTTCAATTCCATTTCCCAAAGCTTCAGTTGAGACAATAAGCAGATATTTTTGAGTAATTCTCCAGAATCGGTAGCAAGAAAGATGTCGTTTTTTGAGAACATCTGTAGAATGTTGGATTCTTTTTCTTTCACCATAAAAAACAGGGTGTAGAGTCAGTGGTCAACATAGCCTCATTTATAAGAGATTATCTTCTCGATTAGAAGTACGGAATTCAGGGGGTACAAACCCAAAATTATCTTAGGGTATATGAAAACTAAATATAGTTGTAATGTAAATATATTTTTGGAGTATTGAAATATGGCTATGCTATTAGTGCCATTACATGAATTTTCAGACAATATTCTTCAACGGATTGATGAACGCGCACGAGTGAAAAACTACACTTATTGGTCTGACGTTTTTAGAGAGGTAATATACAAATGTTTTAATTTCAAACCAACGTGCAAAGATAGACCAGTGTATATGGTGCAGCTAAAGGATTACATCGCGGAAATAAATTCGTATAAACGTCATAAGGGTAATTACCTTGGTGTTGTTGTCGATGACGGACTAAAAGATAAACTTACCACATTAACTTCTCAACAAGCTAGTTCCTGGAATAGTCTCGCAATTAGGGCAGTTATACAAGAATTTTCCAGATAAACCGCCAATTTATTTTTTATGATTTCTTATGCTCCATTACAACGCTATCATGTAACTGTTTTATTTGTTTTGCTGGCAGCAGTACTGATATTTATGTAAACCGGAGTAATTACGCAATTTGAGATATTTCAGCCAGATCCTTCCGCATTTTCCTTTTCAATATCTTTTCGGAGATCCAGCCAATAGCATTGTAAACAGGATTTACAGGTACATCTGCGTAATATTTCGCTTTCGGACTCAGCCAGCCTTTCTCTTTCCAATACTTGTAATCAGCAGGGGAGATCAGGCCCAACTCTCCAAAACTTGCTTTCTGGGCGTGAAAGATAAATACATCTCGAAGCCCCGGAGATTGGCGTTTTTTGTGAAGGGAATTGTAGAACTCAAGTGCAGCCTTTTCGAGCTTCCGGTTATTCTCCTTGCTCTTTCTTCTTCGGAATCTGCATAGGAGGGGTTACAAGACCAACCGAGTAAGCTACTTCAAAACCCCATACACTGGCTACTAATTTGAGGTAATCGAGAGCTTCCTTGTTGCCCAGCGCGCCAGTGGTAGAGAGAAGAAGGGCTTTTTTATCGAAGAAACGGGGACGATGGAAAATATAGGAGAAACGATCTACGAAAGTCTTCATGAGTGCAGAGACATTCATTCCATAGACAGGTGTAGCAAAGATTACCCCATCAGCAGAGTGCATCTTCTGCTCGATAACGAAGGCATTGTCTTTACAGGGACAGTGATCTTCTCCTTTTACAAAACAGACAAAGCAGCCGCGACACTGAGAAAGGTCAGCATCTTTGAGCATAAAGTACTCAAATTCAACATTACTCTTAGACCGTATAAACTCTTCTATTTTCTTCGCCGCTTGGTAAGTATTACCTTTTCGTGGGCTTCCCATGATAACCAGGATTTTCATGATTTCAAACCGTTCCCAGAGAGGAGCCATTTCCCGATGACTTGAACTCTAAACTTTTGATATATTATTAACTATATAAATAGAGTAGCTATATATTCCTTAAACAGGTATTTAATAAAGCGAAACAAGATCAGAAAAAAGGTTCAGTGCTTAATTTCTTTTGCTTAAAATATTTCTGCTTTTTATTTTTAAAAATTGTCAGGATCTTTCTGGGGGTGAAAAAATTACTTCTTTGATATCTGAAAACGCAGGACCTGAAGAACTTGAGCCAATTGCAACGGCTGTACATTCCCTTGTTGGACTTCCGACCACAATCCGTAGCCTTAATCGAAAGGGGCTTCGTTTGGAAAATGGGAAAATCCTTGACCGGGAATATACAGGACCTGTACTTGAAGAGGTGCTCAGGGTTGGCAAGACTATAAGGGGAGTTCCGAAGGAAGGCACATATCTGGGCAGGAACGTAGCTGTTTCTCCCATTTTCTCGGAGGACGGGAAGGTTATTGCTGCACTCGGGATTGTGGATTTGCTCTCTGTCCTTGAGATGCAGGAGATAATCAGGACAGTCGTAAATAACAGTCCAGCTGTGGTTTTTCTGTGGAAAACTGATGAAAAAAGGCCCTCTGAGTTTGTTTCTGAAAATGTAGTTCAGTTCGGGTATACAGTTGAGGACTTTATTTCAGGCAGAGTCCTGTACGGGGATATCATCCATTCCGACGACTTGAAAAGGGTCGAGGATTCACTCAAAGAGCGAATCAGGAGAGGTGGAGTAGATTTTGATGCAGAATACAGGATCTTTACAAAAGCTGGCGACTTGCGGTGGGTGAATGAAAGGGCCTTTATCCAGCGAAATCCTGATGGGGAAGTGACTTACTTACAGGGGCTTGTACTGGATATAACCGAAAGAAAGGAGAACGAAGCGGCTCTCAGAAAGTCTTTTGAAACTCAGAAGCTGCTAAGAACTATAATTAACAACAGCCAGGCAGTAGCTTTTTTGTGGGAAAATAAAGCAAACATGCCTACTGTATACGTTTCGGAAAATGTAACTCAATTCGGATATACGGCCGAAGATTTCACTTCAGGTCAGATTTCTTATGAGAGTATTATTCACAGGGAAGATGTAGGCACAGTTATTGAAACTCTCAAACGCAACATCATAGAAAAGCAGGATTCTTTTGATCTCGAATATCGAATTTTTACAGGAAATGGAAAAATTCTCTGGGTAGATGAGAAAACTTTCATTCAGAGAGATACTGAAGGCAGAGCTACCCATTTTCAGGGTCTTGTAGTTGACATTACTGAAAGAAAAGAAGCACAGAAAATGCTTGAAATCCAGCGAAAACTTGGAGTGGAACTGAGCAGTACATGGAATCTCCAAACAATTCTCAACAAAGTTCTTGATGCTTGCCTCCAGATAAACGGGGTTAATGCTGGGGCAATCTACTTAAAGGACGAACTTCTGGACCAGATAAATCTTGTTGCGTCAAGGGGACTTTCTCCCGAATTTAAAGAAAAAGTTTCCAGATATAGGGCTGATTCCCTGGAGGCAAAACAAATCTGGATTGAAAAACCCATATATTCGCTGGACTTCTACTCCGATACAATGAGTGATGCAGTAAAAAAAGAGGGAATAAAAGCTGTTGCCATAATCCCTCTGAAATACAGGGGAGAAGTTGTAGGCAGCCTTAACTTTGCTTCCCGTACTCTGGATAAGATTCCATGGAGTATCCGGAACTTCCTTGAGAGCGTTGCTCTTCAGGTGGTAAACTATATTGCTCCAGTCTGTATTCAGGCTGAACTATCCTGATAAAAATCATGAATTGAATAAAGCTTGTTCATGGCTTGAATAATTCCGAGTATGATCATTTTGTAGAATTATCTACAAAGGCAGGCTCACAAAAAGAAGATCAAAGAGAGCAAGGTGAATTCTTACTCAGATTGCTCAGTCAGCAGCAAAAATCAGAAATAACTAAGATTAACTTCTTTAACACTGATATAAATAATTTGTGATTTTACATTGATATGTAGGATAGAAAAATACGGTTAAATGTTGCTTATTCTCATGAATTTGTCCTGATATAAGTCACTGCGTATCTTTTTTAAAATAAATAGGATATTTAATACTATTTTTTAAAAGTATCTGCGACTCTGATTGTTAGAGACTCTGGACAGAAAATATATATGCCGAGTTTTCACACTGTTTTTCGGGTGATACTATTATGACCTTGAATATTGTAAACTCTGATACGAAAGTTGGTTCGACTTTCACCGGAATAGAATGTATTGTTGAAGACTTGCCAGATAATTTTGTTATCATTGAGGAAAATTATGTTGATTCTCCAAAGGCAATGAATGATGAAGACATAAGGGAAGAGTCCAGAAGTCTGGCGAAGGCCGGTTATAAGGTGAATGTAGGTTCTGGAGCGAAGAGTCTTGATGTATATTTAAGTTCAAATAACAGTAATAATACTTTGAAGCTTACTGCCTACAGTCCTTCGAATCAAAAGATTGGAACAAAATCTGGTAAAGGTGAGATCGCCTATAATATCAAAAACAAAGGTGGGGGATTTATAGAAACAGGCAAATGGAAGTTTGAGGTCAGAGGGAGCTCTGTCACGTTTAAAGCTTACACGCATCAATAATAACTTGAATCTTGCTACTTATCCTTAAGCCGAAGCTCTCGAAATTTATAAAACATGTCTGACGGAAGTATAGAGATAGATTAATTCTCCATATAAAAGCAATGGCCAGGGTATCTCTGCAATAAGGAGCCTTGATGATCAAGTTACGGGGAATCAGTCAGTGGAACTGAGGACTACACGTTTAATTTCTACGCATACTATTAAGCTTCAAAAGAAGCTTATTATTTGTTTTTTATTATTTTTCTTTTTAACAGCAACAGCTGGAGCTACCGAATATAGTATGGAACCCATTCCAACTGATCAAGCCGGAGTCCCAATTGAAGGAGAAGAGGTGATACCGCTCAAGGTTGTCGAAATACCTTACTGGCAGTTTCTGTTATGGCTGGCCACAGTACAGGTCTTAGCTGCAATTGACTTACTGTATCCTGGAAGGCTAATTTTTGCAGTAGCAGGATATCGGATTGTAGGCCCTGTTAATGTACTTGACAATCCCAGCCGATCTAAAGTCTATACTTATATTAAAACCAGACCTGGAGCATATATTAGTGAGATTGTAGAACAAATAGGCTTAGACAGAGGAACAGTGAAATATCATCTTAAAACCCTTAGAGCCAAGAGAAAAATCGAATCCTATAAAGACGGAGGGAAAATAAGATACTTCGAAAATCATTTTTCTTATAATGAGGATGAAAAAAAAGTTATTTCTGCCCTTCAAAACGTAACGAATCAAAGAATCGTTTCTGAAATAATGAATGAGAAATGTGAAACAAATGTGGCTCTCGCGCGTGAATTTGGAGTTTCCAGGGCTACAGTCAGCTGGTATATAAAAAACCTCAGAGAAGTTGGCCTTATATTGGAGAAGAAAGAAGGGAGAAGGACAATTTACAGAATAAATCAGTCCTATAAGCTCCTTGTTGAAAAACATGTGCAACAGATACAGGATTCCTACAGTAAAGAGTGGGCTTAAAGTTGGGCTTGTCCTTAGCGTCGCGTCAGCAGTAAATATTGTATAAAATCAATTAAAAATATTTAGAATAATTCAATCTTTGAGGAGTGACGTGATATTAAGTTGAGAAGCTATATTGCTTCAGTCTGCATCCAAGTGTGCTTATCGTTATTTTTTGTAAACTGAAGTTTACTGATTTCCACTCTTTTTTATCTTACATCTTTAGAATCTAGTGAGAGTAAAAGATAACATTTGTTATTCAAATAATCAGGACTAAATATAAAATTAAAACTCTTCTTTCACAGCAACTATGAAGCCCATCAAAAACTTGGTTTTTTAGGATGAGCTGGGTGTAGATTTGCTGAATTGGTCGGCAAGTGGATTTTTATTATTTTTTCAAGGACTTTGCTCTCTCTTCAGAGCATACTAAGAAAAATAGTCGCCAGTAGTCCTTTTAAAATAGTCCTAGGGAACGATGTCTGAAATAGAGAAATCAATAAGATTCCTATACCTTCCTTGGGACTGTCTATAAAATCTTTCCAATATCTGAAAATTCAGAAAATCTCTCCTTCTAAAGAAATCGTGCGTGGAATTCTGGCTCTTGCAAAAAAGGCTTCAGAAAATAATGGCCCTCCTCCTGGAGAGAGGTGTATTCCATATCAATGTTTCTCTTACCGAAGTCAGGTTCAGAAATTGATCTACTTTGATCAAATTCCATAGTTAAAGTTTCAAATTTATGAATTTTTTCCTGATTTTTCTTATTAATTTCTACTTGCCGGTTGCAGAGATACTACTTCAATGATGTTAAAGGATTTACCGAAAATATCTTTTCTTTCACCCAACAAACCAATAACCGTAACAAAATCGTCAACATCTGGTGTATATCCATTCCAAGATTGATTATTAGAAAAACAATGACCATTAATTGTGAAATAATAGTATTTTCCATTCACTGAAACCGCATAAGCTACGCCTGGTAAACAGGGTACGGTGGTACAGGGATTTTCAATAAGTAGATATCTCCCTGTAATTGTATCAAAGTTTTTTTTGTTAGATCCCATAATTACACACCTTTTCAACTTTAGGTCGTTTACCATTATGCGGTTGGTATTTTAGGATTCAGATTCCAATTCTAGAAATGCCTGCTTTTTGTGCATAAATCATGTCTACCTTAATCATACTGAATTGCAAAAATGATATGTTGAGACATTAAGAATGTTTTTGGGAAAATAACGTCAACCAACTAATTGTCTACGACCTGAAAATAGCTAAATGCCATAAAAATTAGGTGCCCTCAACAATATCAATTGAGGGCGTCTTATCTAGGGGAAATTTCTAACCTCTCACTTACACTTTATAGGTAAAGTATCGCCAGTCACTCCATGGACAGATTATATTACCAACTTTGGCACGTACGCGCCAGCGACCTCTCTGTGCTCCAACAAACATGTGTTCGTAGTTATTATCATTAAGTGCTCCTGAAACAAGCCAAGTAAAACCTCCTTCCGCCGCCCACTTCCCTGCAACACGAGCGCCGAAGGCATCAATCTCAATATTGTAAGTGACATTACTCAGACCGATCGGATCCCATCTCATATTAGTCAGGCGTGGGTAGTGATCAAAAATGTCTCCTTCAAACGGGTCACGCAGAGTGGGTACGACACCACTCCACCAATTGATTGTAGGATCCCCTAGAAGCACCATTCCATAGAACCACTGCCGATCCCCTAGATCATGTGTATTGCCAAGAGCTTTCCACCAGTCGACGTAGGCATCGCCGATACCCTTTCCTGATCCCATTGGGCCATAGAAATTCTCAAATGCCAGCATCGAGCCAGTTTTTGCACTTCCAACAGCAGCAAGTCCATTGCATACCGAACCGCCATTTTTATTGAAAATATACCATCCTGCCATATAGTCAGGTTGCGTAAAAAGGGCGTTACTACAGGCGAAAAGATTATAGAAATAGGCATTTGGTGGGTTGACATCACGCAAATAGCTGTTTGCAACCCATTCAGAACCATTAGGCGTCTTGAACGAATGACCTGCTGGGTTAGAGTGAGCGCAAATATGAGCCCAGGCACGGTGTTGATTAATTTCTGCCTTGTATCGATCTCCATCTGTAGTTGCAGGGTCCGTAATAACTTCGATATTTGATCCCGGGAACATCATGTCTAACGCACAATCGCCAAAGCCAGTCCAATCATCATCTACATAGGCAATAGCGCGGTTGGAATAGCTGAATTGACCTTTCCGGAACATGTGGTTGCGGGTGAAATAATTATTGAGCAGAGAGGCATCGTTGCCGTTTGCAGAGGGTGTCCACAAGCGTCCAATCCATATTTCAGGTTCAAGTCCTGAAGGATGTTCACTGAATTTGCCATCATTATCTTGGTCATTCCAAGTTCCATTAAGATCCATGTAATACAGGTCGCAAGGGAATTCAGAGTGAGCGCCATAAAAGTCATCATCCATTTCAAACCACGCCGTAGGGAGACTGCCTACCAAAAGAACGCCGACAATTGGAAGTTTGCTTTTAATATAATTTCGTAGCTCCATCGGAGTACCATTTTTTACTCGAAAAGCCGTTGCGAAATAACCTTCGTAGGCTACATCCTTAATATATTGGTCCATTGACGTTTTGATTAAAGGATAAAGGTCATAATTGACTAAGATCAGCATCTTCCCCTTCACGAAATGCTGTGCTGAATAGTTCTGCAAATATCTAAGATCTGAAGAAAATGTCGGCCTTGTTTGCTCTTCCGTCTCAAGTGCAGACGGTGGAATAAGACGCCGATACTGAGCAAAAGTCTGAGGTGGCTGCCTATCCTTATTTATATACTCCAAATTACGAACGTTTCTATAGTTAATCTTGAAGGAACGCAATTGTTGGACTTTGTCAAGGTTTAGTTTCGAAAACTGATTAGTCATTGAAATTCTCCTGTTCATGAATTTGTTCATAATCCCCCCTTTATTTGATTGATGCTTTTATGGTTAAGTTCCAGTGTAACGACCGCCTGTTTTTATCTGTCCAGAATTTTGTTTCTAGTTAATCTAAATGCTGAACATAAAGGAAGTTTGGAAATTTTGGGACTCATAATTAGTATCAACCAAATAATGAAGGTATAATCAACGTCTATTGAGAAGCAAATCTGAAAGTATAAGCAATTTTTAAACTGTGAAGATTTACCTCTTTTAGGATCGGAGCTTATTCAAGGTTAGAGTTCAATCGTTCTCCTAGTATCCTTTTTAACTCCAGAGATTACTACTTTTACAAGAGAATATGATTTTTGTGTCCAAAGTCTCTAACAATTAACACATTAAATAATATTATAAAAAATCGAATTTAAATTCAAACTTTGCTTCTGATTGTTAGAAACCTTGGACATAAAACATTTAAGCAAAAAAACATCTTTTCATCTATTCCAAAGTTTACTGATGCTGCTTGTCCTATGAATCTTGTCGATATCATCTTGTTATTGGGCAAACTAACGTTGTCTGTAATCATTTCTTATTATCTTCATAATTTGTTTTCATGGTCTAGGGTGGGAAACGATGATAGATGAAAAATAAGGAGTGAATATGTATTCCCTGTGAACTCAACAATAGGCAAATTATATTCATATATCTTGTAAATGATCACAAAGTGAGCCTTTTCTCTAAATTATCTGCAATTGAAATATTTCCGCCACCTTTTTGTAAGTTTTATAGGAAATTCTCCATAAATCCTTTTTTGTGTTTTCGTTTGACATTTTTAAGCTTGTTGGCTTACAGATTGCCTCAAAAACAATCATAATAAGGGAATAAAAAAGTCGATCATGCTTGTCTGGCGAAAAAATGCTGTTAAAAAACAGTTGAATTAAAAAGGTCATTTAGGTGGTTCACAAGGTTATCCTGTATTAGAAGTTTAGTACAGGATCAGTTTTCAAGCTGTCCTATATTTTCCTTCATCTACAGCAAATCCCCCTTATGAACCAATTAATAGTATGTAAGTTATATTATAAAATATCATCGATAAAATAATAGTTTATTTCGTGAGTTCTTTTCTTTCCTTCATCTATTGTCATATAAACCTGCAGAACTAGGAAGGAATTCAGTATTTAACTGAGCTTGTTTTTTAACATCTTTTGGTTGTGCTAGGTAAACCAGAATATCCAGAATTTTTGTTTTTCTGCACAGTCTCCTCTCTTCAGAAAGATAACCTATCTCATCATTTGAGGCAGGCTCAGAGAGGCTCAAAAAACACGTATTTGCCCAATTTTTAGCCTGATCAAGATTTACAATATGCATTAAGGATAAATACGTCCCCACAGAGATTAGTTTACTCAATATAAATGTAGCAAAATCTTATTGAATGCTTCATGGGAATAAGAAGTTATTTAGTATTAAAAGGCCATAAAAACTCAATAGAATGAATAAGTCTATTTAAGGGGTAAAATAAAAGAAATAATGTTATTTCAGAAAATATGGAAGAAATAATATTATTTTAGGGGATATTATGCTACCAAAATTAATTATCCATAACAGTATAAGTATTGACGGTTCAACTACCGGTTTTGAAGCAAACATTAAAGTTCATTACGGAATTTTGAGCAGCTACCAGCCTGATGCCATGATAGTAGGTTCAAATACTGCAAAAGCAGGAACTCAGTTTTTCTGTGAAAAAATTCCACCTGAAGATAAATCAGATTTCTTGAAGCCTGAGATTCAGCCAGACGACCCAAGGGCATACTGGATGATCGCCGATTCCCGTGGAATTCTCGAAGGGATGATGCACGTCTTCAGGCGTTCCGAATACAGCAAAGACGTCATTGTCCTTGTCTCCGAAAAAACGCCGGAAGCTTACATAAATTATCTTAATGAAAGGAACTATGATTTCATCAGGGCAGGACCAGATCGTGTAGATATCAGGCAGGCACTTGAAATCGCAAATGAACGGTATGGTTTCAAACTTGTGGTTTCTGACAGTGGGGGAGTGTTAAACAGCATCTTACTTGAGCATGAGCTTGTTGAGGAGATCAGCCTGATTATAAGCCCTGAGATTGCAGGAAAGAATGGAACAAATCTTTTCAGAAATCTCGAAAAGGTTGGAATTAAACTTGAACTTCTAAGGGATGAAATCGTGGAAAAGAAATATGTGCATCTGGTGTATAGGGTTTTGAAGGAATAATACAACAAAAAGTAGGGAATAAATACAAGCAAATGTATTAATTACTTTAAATAGTGACCTTTTCATTGTCTGATTAAATGTGCCGAGTATTTGTAATACTCTTTGCGCTCAAGTATTTTTATATATCCAAATTGAAAGAACGCTCTGTTTTTTGACGATGCGTACAATCCAGCTTTTCTTCTTCTCATTATCAAACCGGAGACAACTTTTGTCCAAGCTGTCTTTTTAGCTGTATTTCAAGGGTGGTAAATGTAAATTATAGGGACTGTAAGTTACGTAATTTGGAAAAAATACAGCAGTTTAAATATAATCTAAAAAATTCAAAGTTGTATAAAGTTTATTCCCTGAGGAGAATTTCTCTCCTTCTCAGGCTTTGTGCTTTACCTTTACCAGGAAACTAGAGACTATTTTCTGGAATGCTGGATCTTCACGAAGGATTATACCGTAGTAAACAGGTGTTAGAATTCCTACTGCTAAAAGAATTACATAAAAGTTTACAGATAGCATATCCAGTATAATTAAAGGAACACAAACAGCAAGTCCGATTACAATGTACTTAATCAGAATTTTTAAGCTCTTCATTTTATCAATCCCTGCAAGGTTCAGCAGATATGCATTATTCCAGAGCCAGAAGAGAACTCCTGTAAAGCTAAAAAGGCTGAGGGTAAACTCCGGGCTTTCTCCATAAGTTCCGCCTATTACCAGTGCTGCGACTCTTGAGATTAGTAATATTATACTGAAGGTAAGCCATACTCCTTGTTTATCGAATACACTGTAGAGAGTTGAAATAGGAGAGGACAGATATACAAGGAATATCCATGGTATAAGGATCCTTACATAAGTACCTGCTACGGCCCAGCTTTTTCCAAAGGCAAACGTAAATATTTCTTCTCCCAGGAGCAGGAGGAGAAGCATTGGAAATATTCCCGTTGAAATTAATTTTTTATATACTTCTTCAACTATAACTTTCATATCTCCCTTTTCGGTCCCATTTTTTACCAGGCTGATTTTCTGGAAAAATACCTGTCCTATGGCGGCACCTACAAGCCCCATGGGCATATTTACTACCTGATTGGCAAGTCCAAAATGTCCTACAACACTTGTCCCGTAAAAATAAGTAAGCAAAAAAGTAGGAACTTGTGGTGAAATAGTGTTTGCTAGCGTAGACCAGGAACTGAATAACGGGAAATTTTTATACCTGACAGCTACTTCCTTCATTTTCTTTATTGATACTTTTTTGAAAACTTCTGCATCTTTTCCCACTCCCTTGAGCATAACAAGGTCTGCAATCCCATATCCAGCAGTGTATCCAACTATCAGACCAAAGGGAGATATACTCCATATGGGGATAAGCAACTGGAATATTTTGGTTGAAAGAGTGTTTGAGATTCTCGATCCTGCTATGACTCCATAACGAACTCTTCTTGAAAGCCAGTAATTCTGCACGAAAAACAAACCGTTAAGAAAAATTACTGGTGCAAGATAAACTAGGTATTTCAAAAGGCCCTCAGCCTTAAGAATATGCTCTACATCTTGAGGAATGAATGGCACTATTATGGCTGTAAGTACAGATACAAAAGTCAGCAATATCAAGCTTAGGAAAGCAACATTTGCAGAGTCTTCTTCTGTTTTTGGCAACATTATGGCGAACTGATAGGAAAAAGTAGAGAATATTACCAGTATGCCTGATACCGCGAGAAAAATTTGAAATACTCCGAAATCGTCTGGACTATAGATTCTGGTTATTAGAGGTACAAGAAGTATGCTCAAAATCTGTGAAGTAACACTTCCGGATACGAGTTTTAATACATTGGAAATAAAGTTTGACATATTGCTTCCAACTTTGAAATATAAATCCTGATGTAGGGGGCGTTTTTCACCCGGATCTTTATTTTGTAATGACGTTTCTTTCTTTTAAGTAGGCAGTTACTTCTTTGTTATCATACACCTGTGAGTATTCAGAAGTTTCAAATTTCTTGAAAAAGTCTTCTGGTAAGGGCTGGATAAAATTCACTCCATAACGTTCAGGGTCGTTAATAGAGACAGGCTCCTTAAGAGTTGTTTTTCTCAATAATATCATCGGGTCTCTATCTATCTCTCCTGTCTGTATATGCTGATTATTAAAATATGTTGCGTTACTATAGTCGTATCCTGGGTTACAGTAAAAAAGGCAACTGTCGTAAGGGGAGTCCAGCAGAAGGTCTCCAGTGTACTTTCCAGATATTGTTTTGATAGCCTGAATTTCAATGTCTTTAAACTGGTTTCTTACGGTTGTATCCTTTGCCACAAGAGGATTGTCTTTATTGATTCCTGGCGTTGTAACCATAACAAAAGAGAACAAGAGGACTATTATAAAGATTGCAGGAATCTTTAATTTTTTCGAGCCAAAAAGGCTTACCAGCTTCAATATATATGAGGCTGCCACAAGCACAAGAAACACTGCTATCAAAGGGAACCATCTGCTTGTCAGGAAATTCCTCATTCCAAGTAAAGGAATCCCGTAAGCAAGACTATACAATATGGCAACTATTAAAGCAACTGAGAATTTGTCGAGTTTTTTGGCATCCTCACGGGAACACCATGCTAATACTCCTCCTATCGCAAAAAAAGGTAGAGCAAGGTAGCTGATGTGAAGTAAGAGTACCTCCAGTGAATTCTGGTTTGTTGCGGTACCAGTAATCAGTTCATTTGCTGAATAGCTTGTCCCTGAGGTAAGTACTTCCATTAGAGGCAAAAAAATCATTTCAAAAAAAGAAGTATCTGTGGTGACATATGTAGACATCCAGTATGTCTGCAGAGTAACTACAAAAAAGAGAATATAATTAAAGCCATTTGTTCCAAAAGGAGAATCTTTGTACAGATTTTTGTGCAGGTATTTGCCCAGATAAATTGTAACTACGGCAAGAAGTACTACGAATGTAGTCAACTGATGGGTTAAAACCATCAAAATAGTGATTAACAGA
Source organism: uncultured Methanosarcinaceae archaeon (assembly GCA_963847185.1). Classification (GTDB taxonomy): domain Archaea; phylum Halobacteriota; class Methanosarcinia; order Methanosarcinales; family Methanosarcinaceae; genus Methanosarcina. The sequence continues at coordinate 461,343 of CAWJYV010000007.1, forward strand.
ATGAGACCTGTGTATTTCAATTCCTGCTTTTCGCTGAATATTGCATATGTAATAAATATGAAATAACAGAGAACCAGGGAGCCTGGGGTTATATTTGCAATGCCTGTAACGATATTATGGTTGTTCAAGTTTAGAAGTAGGGCTGCAAGCAGACCCATCTGGGGGCCTTCAATTTTCTTTCCTATCAGATAAATGGCCGCTGTAATGAAAACACTGGCAAATCCTATGGAATAAAACACTGCATCTTTTACATCTACCTTGCCCATTAACTGAGTAACTGAAATAAAAATATGGGCAAGTGGGTAATAGAAATACTTGCTACTTATCTGAAGAGGGGCAACAAATCCCGTGTCAGAGATTATCCTTGCCATGTTTACATGAAAATAAGCATCATAACCCATGAGGCTCGGGAAATTGTAAAAAATTCCGGCCCGTATAAGAATAGAAAGCAGAAATATTTGGAGTAATATAGAGCTTACCCTGTCTCCTTCTCTAACATAAAGGATCTGGGAGGCAACGATGCCTGCCAGGACGCATATCAGTATAAAGTAAGATATGGGCCTGTAATACAGGTTCATACTGTATATGAATATGCATGTCAGGAAGATGAGATAAAATGAAATACTCAGAATAGTTTTTAGTTTACTTGTTTCTGAAGATATGGGGGCTTCACTTTTAAATTTCTTTCTGAAAATGATATATATTAAACAGGCAGATAGTATGGTAACTCCAATGTCCTGCTGGTTTAAATTAAATAGGTAGTACAAAGAAATAATCGATACCCCTATATTGAATCCCATAACGCCGAGAATTACATCTAAGTTTTTTGTAAATTTCTCTGCATATCTTCTTATAAATTCCATACAACCCCACAATATGATAATTTTTTATAATTAAATCCTTCCGTAGTAAAATATTTTTTGTTTGTTTTGGATCAATATGTGAATTTTACTTCTTCTTATTCTTCTATCTTCAAGCTTCAGATTATTCCTCGATCTCTTTAATATTATTTATTCTGTAGTGGGTCCGAGTTCGATATCCTCTAAAATTTTTATTAATATTGCAGAATTTTTGTAAATTTAAGATAATTTCCGCATTACGTGTTAATGCTAGAGAGGTAAAGATGTTCTTCATATCTCTTTAAGGAGGAGCAGTTTTGTAAGCTTCACATTCTACTTTAATTAAGTACTTCTTATTAAGAAATCAGACTTATTTTGTTTCTTGGTAAAAAGCTCAATACCCTATGCTCAAAAATATTTCTTGATTATTCGGGTAACAATAATTTCCAAGATTTATTTGAAAGTAAAGGTTTTACTCTTCCTTTTTTGTAAGCAATCTCCACAGTTCTTGACATATATTAATTTTTTATTCTCTTTTTACCTTTCATTTTGCTTTTTGAATCTCTCACTTCATTAAATATTTAATTATTTTTTGAATATTTATCCCTTTCTGCATGTATGGATTAATAGATTATTTGTATCAATCCTGATAAAATAGCGCAACTAGAAGCAATTTCTAAACTAAAACAAATTTATATTCACGTTAGATCTCTGGAGAAGTTTCTTCAGGTAATAAACTTCGAGGTTCTATAACTACCTCTGATTATGGAGAACTATAACTGTTGGACCCTTTCCCCTTTACGAGTTAATCCCTTTGATTTTTTTCTCTTATATTGTTCCCCTTAAATGAATAAATATTATTAGAATATAACTTTTAGCTTTATCTTAATATTTCTCCTTATTCTCTTAGTTCCTCATTTCTTTAATTCATCCACATCCTTATTTTAGTGGGTTGAGATTCATCAGTAATGTTGGAGGATAAGACTTACAATTGACATTTTTGATATTTTTGGCTTCCAAGACCAGAAGTATCAACTAATTTATACTCCTGCGAATTAAATCATTTGAAATTTCATCTTTAGATTACTCTTTGGTAGACAATTGACTCTGAATGGTGAGCTTTAACTGCTTTTTAATTTTTTTCATCAAATAATCGGTGTCCACTTTAATAGCTAATGATTTGTCTAATCAGATTAAGATCCCCTCAATTACACCTAAGCTGTATATGCATAGGTATATCTAACTCCCAAATTGCAAAGCTATATATTTATAATTTAAAAACACGAAAAATATCAATTTATTGTACTACAACTTCACGATAATCATATTATAAGCTTAATTAGTAAACTGAATTTTCGCTACTGTGCAGATAATCCCTAATTGGCCAATAACTTATGCTATATCTTCGATAGTATCTTTAAACAGTTATCAAAGTCATGTGTTAACTTTATATATTTCTTAGTCTAATAATTTTTTGTATGATAGCCTTTAATATTTTTGCATTTATACACATAAAGGGGGTTATAGCATATGCAGATGTATAAGGGGGTGGATTGGGTTTGTTTTCAACCCTTACGCTTGGTCTTAATTCTCTGATTTCCGATCCTGTTAGTATAGTGTCTTCTCCATCTCAACTTACCGATAGATTACTCAGGCATGAATTTACAGTTTTAATTCCAGCTCAGAATGAAGAAGCTTCTATCGGAAGCAAAGTTTTATTGGCGGCAAGTTACGCTGATCGTGTGCTCGTTCTTGATCAGGGCTCTACTGATCGAACTATGGAAGTGGCAGCTCTCGGAGGAGCGCGAGTTGTTCCTCTGACAGGTGGAGAAGAATCCTTGCTCAAGGTTTTCTACAGAGCATCCCTTGATTCGGAAATAGTCGTTCTCATCTATCCGGAGTGTATGCAGGATATAGATCTACTTTCTCATGTTCTTGAACCTTTGAGGCAGGGTTTCGATCTGTCTGTAGGTTCCTGGCCCTGTCGCGTCTCTTCTGAGCAAGAAACAGTAATGCTTCTGAATGGGAAAACTACCTTTAAGGAAAAAATAGGGTTCCTTGCCGTAACAGCAGATTCAATGCATAAAATAAATTCGGGCAATGAATATCCATCCTTGAAATCCTTACTCTCTGCGGCAAAGACAGAAAAGCTCAAAGTCAACTACCTGAGCTTTGATGTGGATCCTGTATTCCGGAAGCTTGAGAGTACACGTATAGGAGTTGTCGTACCTGCTTATAATGAAGAATTACTTATAGGGGAGACTCTCAGAGGAATTCCTGAATACGTTGATCGAATCTATATCGTTGATGACGGTAGTATCGATCGCACAGGTGAGATCGTAAAGAAGTTCGGAGATCCGAGAATCGTATATTTGTGCCATGAAGTTAACAAAGGTGTAGGTGCGTCAATAATTGATGGGTACAAGCTTGCCCTGAAAGATGAAATGGATGTAGTTGCTGTTATGGCTGGGGACAACCAGATGGATCCCGTCCAGCTTCCAAGGTTAATTTTCCCGATAATTGAGGGAAGAGCTGATTATACAAAGGGTAACAGATTACTTACCAGCGATTTTATGACTGGAATGAGCACGTGGAGATCATTTGGAAATCTTCTTCTTAGTTTTATCACAAAAATAGGTAGTGGATACTGGCAGGTTATGGATCCGCAAAACGGATACACAGCCATCTCCAAGCAGGCCCTTGAGGTTATTGATCTGGATTCGGTCTATCCTTATTATGGCTATTGTAACGATCTTTTGATCAAGCTTAATGCGTTTGGGATGAGAGTAATGGATGTGGTTATGCCCGCCCGTTACGGTGCAGAAAAATCGAAGATTCGATATGGAAAGTTTATTCGCAAAGTAGGTCCTATGATTTTCAGAGGTTTTCTCTGGAGGCTAAGGGTAAAATATACTGTGCTGGACTTTCACCCTCTGGTCTTGTTCTACTTCCTTGGAATGCTTTCTTTACCTGTAGGTATCCTGTTAGGATTATGGGGTCTTTTGCAGATGCTATTACAAAATCCCCTTCCTCCTTATTATCCCCTGCTGGGCTTCCTTGTACTGGGTGCGGGACTCCAAATGCTTCTTTTCGGAATGCTCTTCGATATGCAGGTTGAAAAGAAAAGAAATGAAAGAATAGGACTTGCTCGTTAAAATCCGGAAATCCACTTTCCGGATCTTTTTATCTCACTCCGCTGTTCTTTATTTCGAAAGTCTTACTTGATAAAAGTTCTTTTTGTTCAAACTTTTTCAATGAATAACCTTAAAAATAGTCACTGCTCTGACCTTTTAGGTTATAGAGAAAAGATTTTGCGGGATCAATCGTTTTGATATAATTTAAAATATTTTTATGCTCGATTTTTAAAATATTTTTATTAAGTTTGGGTATTAGGAGGTCTGGATAAACTCAATTCCGAAAGAGTCATAAAAAGTTGAAGTGTACCTTAATTTTCTATTCCAGCGCGGGAAAAAAGTATTAAGCAACAGCAAAGCAACAGAAGGCATGAGAATTTTCTCTTTTTCATAGACTAAACATATTGAAGGAAAAAATTATTGATATCAGGTATACTCTATGGTGAGTTTAGGTCTATAATTTTTGTTTTGCCCATCGGAACTATAGAATGCAATATAGTTAGGACTTACGCACTTGAGGTTCAAAATAAAGATCAATAGACATCACTAATAAATCGATGCTTTAGACAGTTGAAGGTTTGATGCTGTTGATTATTCAGTTCAACCGCGTAAGTCCTATTTGATTTATTTGTGAGCAGCCTATCTTTCTCGAAATATTAGATAGAGCGTTTAGAAAAACAGTTATATATGATCTTCAGAGGTAATTTCTGGAATTTTGTAAGGAGAATATCTGCTCAGGTTATTTGCCTGACAATATCATATTTATATCTATCCCTTCTGGTTTAACCTATTATTTGATTAACAGTGTTAAAGGGAATATAACTTCGCAATCATTTTTTTCTAATTTTATTTTTACTGTCATATGCCAAAATTTTTTATACTCTTATGATGTTTCACTAAATAAGAAGGCTTTTTGGGCCATTGGGATTTTACATTACTAATATAACTCTCAATATTATTTCCGATTAATATTGTTTTATAGGTGTGCATGATTGCACGGGGGTCCTATGAAGGGAACTTTTTCGGTTACAGTCGATCTTGAAGATTGGTATCATATTCCATCTGTATGCAGTTCTCCTTATGCTGTTTACAGGAATGTAAATGAGTTCTTTGAAAAATGGAAAGGCAAATATGACTATCTAACTGAGCCTACAAATAGGGTACTGGATATACTCGATGAATTTAATGTAACTGCTACGTTCTTTGTGGTTGCGGACATTATAGAACATTATCCCGGACTGATAGAGTCGGTTGTAGAAAGAGGGCATGAGCTTGCTTGTCATGGGCTGCACCATGCCTGTAAAATAGATCCTGATACTAAAAAACCTTTAATGAATATCGGGGAATTTGAGCAGAGGACACTACTTGCAAAGAAGATGCTGGAAAAAATTAGCGGTGAAAAAATAGTCGGATACAGAGCACCAAATGCCCTTATAGGCGGTTGGATGCTTGATTCTCTCGAAAATATGGGGTTCAAATATGACTCCTCGGTATCCGTAAATTCTCTCTATAATAAAACGGATTCGGCTTTAAAAACAGTCTCCTCAATCCCTTACTATCCTCTCGAAGGAGAGCTCGAAACTGGTGATGACCGAAATTTTATTGAATTTCCCTGGGCCTATTATCAAAATGTCCTGAAAATTCCAGCATGTGGAGGTCCTGTCCTTCGCTTTTTTGGGGCTCCACTCGTGTTAAATGGACTTGTCCAGAGCTTAAAAAGAGGACATACCATCTTCTATTTCCACTCACTGGATATTTCCTGTTCCAGGTTCCCTTCTGTGGGGAATGGAAGGCCTTTTTACTGGTGTATAAAAGGAAAGCTAGTTGAACAGAGAATTCGTTATATCCTGAGCAAATTAAACGAAGTTGACAAGATATGCTTGCGAGAGTATCCCGAAATATAATATATTTATTTCTAGTATTGTTTTCTGTTTTGCTATCAGAAACAATTTCCAAATCATATATCTCTCAGGAAACCATTATTTACCCCTGAAAGTATCTTTAGTTAGTTGTTGAATATATTCATTCTTATATTACTCCATTGATTAAACTGTCGCATCCACTTCCTATGAAAATTCATGATTATACTCTCAGTTTAAATCTATACTCAGTAGGTTGAATTACCTATTCTGAGTACTTTACCTGGACTTTGAATGGTTATCAGGAGTTCTGTCTTAAGTTTTGTGAAAAACAATTGACTGATTTTGTATATCTCAGAAAATCTGTTCATAAAGAGCTTGATTTCAGATCTCGCCATAAATTTCTCGAAAAATAGTGAATTATCTAAGTAAAGGATTAATACCCGAAAGCCTTTAATTCTTGAAAATTTTTAATCCATCGAAACATTAATTATATTGAGGCAGGTATATCAACCTGCGCTCCAGGCACAACTATTAACTATTTGTTGGGCCGATTGGATAGGTAAAAATAAAAAGGAGAATGTAACAAAAAGCTATATGCGAAAGTTTTTGAGCCTGTTAATTGCCTTCTCAAGCAATACTCTAAAAGAATTAAAATGTTTTTCAGGGTCGGCTTCATACCCGGGTGCAGAAACTGGACTTTGTAACTTTCGGAAAGGATGGGGGACACATTGTCTAAAATTACTAATAATATATTAAATCTTGTAACTTCGATTTCTCTGCTTTTACTGGTTTATAACCTATTTGTTCTCAGGGGAATCCAGCCTGAGGGGTATATAGTTAATATCTATGAGCAGCTTCCTTTCCACTTCTTCCTGACTTTGCTCTTTTGTTTTCTCTCTGCCTGTATCATGCTTCTTGCATACAGAAAGATGAGCGCAGTTCTCATTCTTTTTCTAGTCCATGTTACATTGCTGATTACTCCTCATATGCTTGGTTATGTTTCGGTAGGCAGAGGATCGGAGCTCTCATATATGGGACTTGTAGGAGAGAGTGGGCTTTTTAGTCTTACCAATGCATCTCCTACCGGTCCCTTATTCGTCTCAGCCCTGGCTCTGGTTTCAGGGCTGGAGTCATGGACACTTTCATATTTTTTACCCCTCTTTTTTTCAATTTTATTTATCAGCGGAATGTTCCTGTTCTATCGGGCCTTTATGAGCAGGGAAAAACTGGTTTTAGTAACGTTTTTGTCTTCGCTTATTCCTTATTTTGGACATTTTCAGGTTTCAACGTTTCCATATTACCTATGTTTTTGCCTTGTGCCTCTCTATCTTTTCGTATTGAGAAATGCACTTGCAGCTAAAAACAGGGGAATGGCTATCTGTCTTCTATTTATGTTACCTTTGATCCCATTATCTTATCCCTTCATTTTTGCATACCTGGTTTGCTTTTCCCTCTCCCTTGCTATTTCAGGCACAATGCTAAAGAAGGGACTTCTTCGTAAAATTTTAAGCTCCAACCTTCTTCCCTTTGGTTCTTCCAATTCTACGGGAAAAAAGGTTCCTGTATTTATCTTTCTGTCCTTTACATTTGCAGGCCTCCTGCTCTATTCAAAATATGCGCTTAATATCTTCGAAGTCTCCCCCTCAAATCTTGCCTGGCGCTCTGAGATATTAATGAAGGCAGGTTTTTCCTTAATACCGGAAACAAAGGAAAGTTTTTTTGAATTAGTGAATCTTTTCAATCTTTATTATGGCAAGTACTACATCCCTTTAATTTTTATCGTAATTAATTCCATCATTGTATGGCAGAATCGTAAAAGGTTTTGTCAGCATTTTGTCCACAGGTATCCTCGCTTTCTAATCCTTTATATCTCCACTTTTTTCCTGGAGCTTGCCTTCCTTTTAAATCCCTTTGTTCCTTATCCTCCGGATAGGTTTGTAAACTTGAGTTTTATCATTTTTGCCCAGATACCTTTGCTGGGTTACTCTCTGTATGTTATTTTCCTCAGAAAAGGATATATCCTTGGCCTTGGCTCGGCGGTCCTTGTTCTTTGCCTTCTCTGGACACTGGGATTCTTCACATGTTTCAGTTCTCCGTATGCCGGCGGAATTTCTGAAGCGGTTTCACAAAACGAGGTCAATGGAGTTAAATGGTTATTAAAGGTAAATGATAACTCTCCATATATCATGTCATCCGAAGGAAAAGAGCTAAGTGACCTTCCAGAGAAATTTAGTGGAAATCACAGCATTTTCGAAAAGCCAGTTGAAAACAAACCTTCCTACATAGTAGTTACTACTTTTTCAGAAGCTTTGAACCTGAGTGAAAGGAAATATAAGGGAATTCCGGATCTTTCAGAAAATAGTCCCCGAAATTATCCCGTATACAAGATTTATGACTCTCTCAACATAGAGATTTATGAATATAACCCGTAAATTATTTTTTTCCTCTTCTACTCCTGTGCTGTAAAACTTTCTTTTATTTTCGATTGGATGTACTTGCCTGTAAGAAGAACAATTATAATTAATCCAATTATTTCTGAAATAAAAGTCTGTGTAAATGCCGGGTCATAAGATCTGTTGAAGATTATCATCAGATACTCGATAAAACTTCCGTAAATTTTGTCTCTTGGAAACTCCCAGCCTAAAAGGGGCCAGAAAAACGCTTCAGGACTATTCCACATCTGATCTTCAAGCAGATGACAAAAAGATGCCCCTGCAATGATAAGAAGTTTAGATTTCCCATTCCGGTAAAGATAGTATCCCGCCAAACCGAGCAGAGTCGCAAATAAAAGGGTATGTGCAAAGATTCGTCCACTTCCTATGGTTTCAGCAAGGATTATCCTGCCAAGAGGTTTATCTATAATATCTGGAAAAAGTGATCCTATTACAATATATGGGACAGCTCTTTGAAAGTTCTTTTTTGAATACAAATAGTATAAGGAATAAAAAATTCCCAAAGTAATCCCAACATGCCCCAGAACAAACATCAGATTAAAAATAGTTTCTTTATTTTAATTACTTTTTGGCCGGCCTGTCAGGGGGACCTGCCGGCTTAATCTTTTATTTTTATGCCAAACTGATAATATTCTCAGGCCTGGCATTCAGCTACAAGCTTTTCTACCAGTTCCTGGCGGATAGCAGTTCTTCTGTCTCCCCCACAGACCATACCCCGGACGCCGATAATGTCGGGTCCGATCCTTTCAAGCATTGGCAGGTCCTCAAATTTCAGGGACCCTGCAATTGCATTTTCAAGTCCGTGTTCATGAGCAAGATCAGTGAACTTTTTAAGTGTTTTTTCATCCATGAATTCAAAGGTGGATTTTCCGTCTTTGATTGCAGTATCCACCATTACTACATCTATCCCAGCCTCTGCGGCAATTGCAGGAAGTAATAGAGGAGAAATTGAATTGATGCGTTTGTAGTCCGAATATCCTGAAGCAACAACTCTCTTTGTCGAGTCATAATCCTTTACAGCCTGTGTTACTTTCGTAAGAAAATCAAGGGCCTGTTCTTCAGTTTGGATATCATAAAGACCCACCTTTATGTAGTCTGCTCCGGCAACTGCCGCTCCAAGGGCTGCAAGAGATGCAGTTCCTGGTTTATAATTAAAATCTCCTATAGTTGCGCTTATCGGCTGTCTGCCATTTACGGCTTCTTTCACATCTCTGATTATCCATGGGAAATTAGCCCCAAGGGAGCCTTCTTTTGGGTTTTTGACATCCACAATGTCTGCGCCGCCTCTGGAAGCAATGATTGCTTCTTCTCTATTGATTGGACTTACAAGCAGTTTCATAAAAATCCTCTAACTGAGCATGGAATTAGAATCATTATAATGAATATTTCTCTTTTTATACAATAAATCTTATTTTATATTTTTTTATAGGATGATGCAGCTATGGAATAAGTATGTTCCGAGTAGTCTTTGTAATGGATATACTTAACCGTAGCGTGGTTCTTGCAAAAGGTGGAGTAAGGGAAAAATACCGTCCGGTTTCTGATTCAAGTGTTGTATGCAGTAACTCGAACCCTCTGGATATAGTTGAGGCTTTGCGACCCAGGGAGGTCTATATCGCCGACCTTAACGCTCTCCAGGGCAAGAGGCCTCGTGATACAAATGCCGAAACTATCCGCGAAGTCAGTCTAAGGGCAGACACAATGCTTGATTTTGGAGTCTCATCTCCAGAAGAAATAGACAAGGCTCTTTCCATATCAAAGACCGCAATTGTGGGTACGGAAACAGGCTCTTTTTCAGTGATCAAAGATGCAGCTTTCCGGCACCCTGGCCTTATCAGTGTTAGTATCGATATGAAGCATGGAAAAATCCTTAAAAAGGATCCTGAAATACCTGAGAGCCCTTTTGAAATCGTAAAATTACTAAACGATCTTCCTCTCAAAGACCTAATTTTCCTTGACCTTGACAGAGTTGGAACTGCTTCTGGCTTTGATCCTGAATTCCTTCTCAAACTGGTTGAATGTTCCAAGCACAGTGTCCTGCTTGCAGGAGGGGTTCGAAATATGGAAGACCTCTTCATTCTCAAAAGACTCGGGATAGAAGGAGCCCTTGTTGCAACTGCAGTTCATTCAGGCCTTGTTTCTCCGGAAGTTCTGAATTCAGGGCTCAAATCAGATGGTAAGCAATAATTCCTACACGTCTGATCATATATCGCAGGAAGGTTTTTACCCTTCCTCATGAGTTTGTATATAGTCTATTGAGTATCGTTATATTCAAAAAATGGGTTTTATATAAATACCAAAATATTTCGAGGTTTATATCATGGTAAAGAACAATACTTCTGAAGAAAATGTTGAGGAAACTGCTGAGATGAAAAGTGGAGACGGGTACGTAGAAATCAAAATGGGGGGAGGCTGGTACATGACTATTTCCTTAGCTCACAGTGACCGTTACGAAAAAGAGTATGTCGAGCTTGCAAAAGAGCGCGGAGGAGTAAAGAAATCCAGGTTCAACCTTAACCCTTCACACGTTAGAATGCTCGGGGAAGCCCTTCTTAAATTTGCGGATGATAATTCGCTCTAACAGGATCTTTCCCTTTTTCCTTTTTCGAGGTTCAATTTACAGGCTGATTTTTTTCTTTTTTATCTTTGATTTCTCTTTACTAATTCAGTTTGTGCGGAGTAATTCGAGAACTTTTTCTGTTACTTCTTTTTCCAGGCTTTCGGGGGGCTGAGAGGCATCAACTATGATAAAACGCTCAGTATCTTCTTCTGCGAGTTTCAGGAAGAGCTCTCTTACACTTTGCAAAAATTCTATTTTTTCAAACTTGCTATGATCTCCCCGCTTCCCACAGCGTTCAACTGAAATTTCGGGCCTGATATCAAAAAGAAATGTCATGTCTGGAATAACAGTCCAGCCTCTATGCAGATTTTTTACCCATTCAAGCGGATTTTCCAGGCGGTTCTTCAGGGTTACTCCCTGGTAAGCATAACGGCTGTCAGAATAGCGGTCAGAAATCACTGAGTTTCCACTTTCCAGCGTGGGTTTTACAAGCTTTGCCAGATGTTCGGCATGGTCAGCCGTAAAAAGGAAGAGCTCGGCAAGCTGGTCAGTATCCGACTGTATGGCCTTTTCCACAGCAATTCCAGTGAGCGTACCTCTTGTCGGCTCCCTGGTAAATACAGGCTTAAATGTTTTTATTTCCGGGTTGTCCTGAAGTTTCTTTGCAACCGTACTTTTACCTGAACCGTCAATACCTTCAAGTGTAATCAGTTTGCCTCTCATAATGACCATCTTTTTTCTTTAAATATTTTTATTGAAATGTATTATGTGTATTTATACTCTCCAGAGGAATCCCTATTTGGTGGTGATTCAGGATAGGAATTCCCGGATAAAATAAGCATCTATTTATGCAATATTAAAAATAGCTTAAAGTAATGACTGTAATAGGAGTAATCACACGAGGTAAATACGGGCACCGTTTGATTGAGACCATCAAGGAACACAGCGATTTTTCAGTCGTCACTGCTGACCTTCCTGAGTTCGTGCCCGTTTTCATTGAAGAACCTGATGAATTTCTGGAAAATCTGGATTTCGACCGCCGTGTTTTTTCTGCCGAAATTATAATTACTTACTCCCTGCATCCTGACCTGACATTTTCAATTGCGAAGCTTGCTGCAGAAGCCGGTGTACGCTCCCTCATTATTCCAGGAGGGCCGTCCAAAGCTTCAATCCCTGATCTAAAAAAGATTTCTGAAACTTCGGGCATGGACATCGAGGTTGATGAGATTTGCTGCACCCTTGAACCCAACGCCTTCAACAAACCATTCGCAGATCTGTTTGGATCTCCTATCCTGAAAGTAAAAACGAAAGATGGAAATATTTCAGAAGTTGAAGTTCTAAAAGGAGCTCCTTGCGGAAGTACCTGGCATATGGCAAAAGAAATTGTTGGAACTTCTGTCAAAGACGCCCCTCCAAAGGCAGGTCTATTGATCCAGCATTATCCCTGCAGGGCGTCGCGTGGTGATCTTGGAGGGATACATGAATCAGGGGAATTGCATAAGCAAGCATTTATTAAAGCTCTTGAGAGTAAGGATTGATTATATATTGTTTGAAAAAACATATTCTTAATATGCAGGAAAGTAAGAGTCAGTTTTTAATTCTAATAATCTCTGGCTTTTTACCTATGCTGGCGACCATTAATCTATGGGGGTGAAAACATTATTTCCCTAACTATATCTGAAGACTCAGGTTCTGAAGATCTTGAGGCAATAGCAGTTGCAGTGCATTCGCTGGTTGGGCTTCCCACAACTATTCGTAGTCTCAAAAGAAAAGGACTTCGTCTTGAAAAAGGGGAAGTTCTCGACAGAGACTACACAGGGCCTGTACTGGAAGAAGTACTAAAAACCAATAAAGTTGTTCATGAAGTTCCCATAGAAGGCGTATATAAGGGAAAACATGTAGTTGTTACTCCCATTCGTTCAAAGGACGGAAAAGTTATTGCAGCTCTTGGAATTGTGGACCTGCTAACAACCATTGATCTTCCTTCAGTTTTTAAGGAATATACTTCCGTGCTGGAAGAAGTCGAAGATGCAAAGAAATAAAATTGACGATTTAGTGTTTAGTCCTGTTCAGTCCTTTGAGGACGAGTTAAAAAGAGTCCATAATTGGAGGTTTTGTCCCCATTCTTTTTCTGGGTCTTTTTCTATGCTCCTCCAATCAGGGTTCTGCTTCAAAATCCAGTGTTTTTAGCTTTATTCTGGTTTTTCGTATAATCTGGTTTTCTTCAGCAGGGTTCCGTTCTTTGCATGGGGCTGCCTGAATACTGTGTCATTTGATTTTTCGATTTCTCTTGCTTGAGCTGCAAGCAGGGCAGCTGCTCCCATTATTTCATGTCCTGCTGCAGCTGTAAGGCAAACCTGATCGATTTCCTTCAACATGAAACAGGCAGGGAAGTTAACCTGTGCTACTTTCTCAGCCATGTGAAGGGCAGCAAGAGCCTTTGCCTTTGCGTAGGGGTTTGCAAAACCTCCATGTTCAACACACTTCTCTGGCTTAGCAAAAATGTGTGGAAGTTCAAGGTCTTTGCCTGACTTTCCGGATGCGATCTGCTGGGTTACTTTGTCCAGCTCTTCCTGGATAAGCCTTACAACGCCGCAGACAGAGAGTACTTTCATTGCATCAGAGTTGAAAGATGCCATCTCCACGGGATCCAGAAACTCTCTCTTTGCTCCTATGAGGGGGTCTACGGGGAGGATAATATATCCGAAACCTTCCTGCTCGAACGCCTCTCTAGCTTCTTTCTTTGTCGGACCGTCAGAGACGATAATGCAGGGTACGTCTTTCCATACTTCACGGGCTGCAGTCGGACCTGGGGCTGCTGCGTTCGGGCTGATGATCACAACAAAGTCTGCGTTCCACTGCTTGAAACTTTCAGTATCTGCGGCATCAGCAGGGCCCATCTTAGCACCTGTGCCAAATACCCGTACTGTGATTCCTTCGCGTGCTGCAATTTCATCTTGAATCAGATTGATAACCTGGCTCATTCCCAGGTTGCCCATTTTTATGAATCCTATGTTGACCATTTTTCTCAAAATCCTATGTTGACCTTTTTCTTCAATAGTGGAAATTCCTGAGGGGTTTATAATTCTTTTGGCAATACTACTTCCATATCACAGATATTTTATAAATATATACTTTATTTATAATTATTATTCAGTATCTTCTCCTCCTCTCCGAAAAGCTTAAAAGGGATGTGATTTATTTCACTCAAAAACGTTGACATCAATGCTGTTGTTTTGTGGTTTTGTTTTGCAGAACCCGTATCATAATTTGAAAACATATATCCTTTGGTGGGCTTTTAATGTCAGGGCAAGTATATTTTACCAGGTTGCGGGGGTACCCCTGAAAAAGGTACACCGGGCAGCATGCCCTTTTTCGGGAACTATCCCGCTATATCTATAGTTATTCAGGTCCAGGTTTTGATTGAGTGAACTGTCCTATGCATAATTCTACTAAAAATACTGAGAATAAAATGATTGTTTTTGATATGGATAGTACCCTTATAGACGCTGAGACTATCGATGAGCTCGCCAGGGCTGCAGGTGTTGTAAGTAAAGTAGAAGAGATTACGAAGAAAGCGATGTGTGGAGATCTTGATTTCGAGCAGGCGCTTGTAGAAAGGGTTAAGCTTCTTAAAGGGCTTCCTCTTGAAGCTGCCCTTGATGCGGTAAATCAAATCAACCTTATGCCGGGAGCAGAAGAGCTTATTCTCTACGTTAAAAAGAAGGGTTATAAAACTGCAATGATCTCCGGTGGATTTACTATTTCTGCCGAACCGGTAGGTAAAGCGCTTGGTATTGATTTTGTCGTTTCCAATGAACTGCTTGTGAAAGACGGCTTCCTTACGGGAAAAGTTGTCGGCTCCATCACACAAAGTGACTCCAAAGCCGAGGTTTTTGAGGAACTAACACGGCTTAATGGGATCCGTCCAGAGCGATGTGTAGTTATCGGGGACGGCGCAAATGACGCCTGTATCTTTGAGAGGGCAGGTTTCGCCATAGCTTTCAATCCCAAGCCTATCCTGAGGGAATATGCGGATGTGGTCATAAATAAAAAAGATCTTAAAGCCGTTATCCCTGTTCTTGAATCCCTTTCTTATCAATGTCGTAATCAGGCACAGCATGTCGACATCGAACATTAGACCTACTAAAATGCCAGCTCTTTTGCTGGACCGGGAGGCACAATAAGAGATGCTAAAGGAATTGCAGAAAAAAAGAACCGATTTGAAGAATATTGCTGAAGAATCCAAGGACAAAAGAAACGCTTTAAATGCAGAGGCCAGTACTCTTGCCGCAAAGCGTAACGACCTTAACAAGAAGACAAAAGATCTTATCAACGAGGCTCAGGAATTAAAAGTCCTTAGAGACGAGGTCAATGAGAAAGTCAGCGATTGCAAGAATAAGCGCGATGACACAAACTCCAGGGCAAATGAACTTTTTGCAAAGGCAGACTCCATCAGAAAACAAAACAATCTTGGTGGACCTTCTATCAAAGCCCTGAGGAAAGATATCGACCGTCTTGAATTCGCCCAGCAAACCGAGGTTCTGAGCACAAGCAAGGAAAGAGAGCTCGTCGGCAAGATTACTCAGCTTCAGAAGCAGTATCATATCAAAAAAGTCCAGCTTGAGGACAACCTTGAACTGAAGAATATTCTGGACGAAGCTCAGCAAATTAGGGACGAAGCCTCAGTATTCCACAACGAGATGGCAGAGTATGCCAGACAGGCTCAGGAATATCATGAGAAGATGATTACCGCTTTCAAGGAAGCTGACAGAACCAGGGCAGAATCTGACATTGCCCACAGGGAATTTGTAAAAGCCCAGGAAGCAGCTGACGAGCAGCATAAGGTTTTCATCAATGCCCAGAAAGAAATCCGGGACCTTGATAAAGAGATCTTTAAGCTTAAGAAGAAAGACAAAGATGGAAAGTCTCGTGTTGTCAAGTCCGAACTTCAGAAAGATGCCAAGTCTATCTTCGAGAAGTTCAAGGGCGGAGCAAAACTCACTACCGAAGACCTGATGACTCTTCAGAGATCTGGATTAGTCTGATTCCTCTAACAAAACAGGAGTTTACATTGCTGAAATTTTTTCAGTGCGGGTACACGTTACTCGCATCCTATTTTTCTTTTTGATTTATCCGGTATTTTCGGCTTTAAAATTTCCACTTTCAGTTTAATTTACTGTTTCTTTATACACAGTTTAAGAGCTTTCATAGTGTCCGCTTCTTTTTTTAAATCCATTAAAAGGAGAATCTGGAATAAGAAAGGATTTGGAATAGAAAGATGATTTGAAATAAAGGGAGAGTTTTGAACTTGTGTTGTGGTTTACTCAAGGACCTTCAGATACTTTTCCCTGAACTCCGGGTTCCTCATAAGGCAGCATTTTGCGTTGTATATGGTTTCCTCTCTGATTTTTTTCCAGACATCCCTTACTTTATCTCTATGTACATTCCCATATGGAATAGGGATGCATGCACAGGGGAGGATATTCCCTTCAGGGGTGATATGTAGCCACTTACGGCCTGCCATACAGCCTGTAGCTTTCATAACCAGCGGGATAGGAAAAACTCTGGGCCCTTCTTTTCCCCTGACCTGGGATACGAAATTTTCAAATTTTCTCATGTCTTTTGGGGTCATGATCTCGGAAGCATGTTCCATCCACCTGCCTGTAGGAACTATCTCGTAGAAAGATAGTTCGTTGACCCCAAGATCTGCTGCAAGAGCAAATAGTTCTTCAAGCTCGTCTACATTGTCTCTGGAAAGCACCACATAGATATTTACAAGCAGCCCTGCTTTAAGTCCGTTTTTGACCGCTTCTACTGCACTCTTAAAAACTCCTCTCCTGCCTCTTACATAATCATGCTTCTCTTCATGCGCGCTGTCAAAACTGACAGTCAAAGAATACAGTCCTGCTTCTTTCAGGTGAATTGCCCGCTCTTCAGTAAGTCCTACGCCAGAGGTGAACATGCCAGCAATGGCTTTTTCTGGGTCCACATATCTTATCAGATCTTCTAATCCAGAATAGGTCAGGGGTTCTCCTCCATCAAAAATTATAAAGGTCGCCCCCATTTCGAGAACCTGATCAATTGTAGATTTAACGACTTCCGGCGCAAGTCTTACCCGGTTTTTCGTGTCAGGGAGAGCACAGTGAATACAGTTATTCGGACATTCTTCAGTGATGGAGATTGTAACCTGATCTGGAACCATCCTCCCCAGAAAAGAGAGAAACTGGCTTTTAATCAGGCGGTCAAAACCTGAACTTGGAACTGGAGGCATCCAGGTTGAACAGATAAGCCTGTCTTCTTCTATTTTTGCAGGCTTTTCACCTTCAAAGATTGAGAGGTTTTTCGCAAGATTTTTCCTCAGGAGGATAGACGCAGCCCCGCTGGTTTTCATCCTCATATGTCCTTCTTCTATTTCTGCATAAACTCTGAGAAGGGGGGTTTTATAAAAATCGTACTGCATATTCTTTCCTGCACCAGTTTGATGCTGATGTTTGATCAATGTTTAATGCTGAGGTTTATGATTTTTGAGTCTGAGATTTGTCTTATATTTGACATTGCTGTTCCTTTCTCAGCTCTTTTTTCTCAGTTTTTTGATTCGTTGTTTTTGATTCATTATAATTGTTTCAAGTTCAGATTCATTTATTCCTGAGAAATGCTCTGTACTTCAATATCGCAGAGGGTTTTTTCCTCAGTATAAATGCAAAGACTTGCATTGCCTGCTCAATTGAACTTCCATGAATAAATGAGAGGTCTTCTTTCTCAAACACCGCCGCCATTTCGTCAATTTCGCGGTCTGTCATTTTTCTAAGCGTCTCAAGTCCTATGCGGCCTATGTAGTGTTCTGCCTTAAACTCCTTTTCCCAGCTCTTCCTATACTCTAAGAGAGCACTTTTTGAAACGTCTTCCTTTTTTACGGCATCTGCGGCTATATCTCCGCATATCTGGCCTGCTCTCATAGCATATCCTATTCCAGACTGCCCTGCTGCTCCTCCTACGATCATGACTCCATCGGTTATGTACTCATTGGGGATTGTCACTATAGGGTCTCCGCCTGAAAGTTTCCGTACAACTTCAATTTCTTCTAGCCCTTTTAGCTTCTTGAACCTTTCAATCCAGGCGTTCAGGTAAGGTGTCGCATCTCTTCCGCATCTGCGCACATAGGCCCCGATTGCAGCATTATCTCCTCCTCTTGGGGCGTATGTAGTCTTCCATCCTGGGGCATGGTTTCCTACATAGTATTCAAACATTTTTGACTTTCCAAGGTCAGGAGCCCTGATGTCCAGTTCAACTCCCCAGGCAATATCTTCCGGGTGTTTCATTGTTTTTAGTCCCATAAGGGAAGCCATTTTTGAATTAATACCATCGGCGATTATAACGAGTTCTGACTTGAAATTCCCGGCAGACGTATGGACAGTAAAATCTTTTCCCCTTTTTGAGGATATTATGAACTTCTGTTCCTGTTTGAATATTCACGCCGACTTTCTCTATTTTTTCTGCATAAAAACGGTCAAACTTTGTCTTGTCAATAGCGTATCCAGGTGTTTCAACTTCTACTATCCTTCCAGATGGAGAAATAATTTGCATACCTTTGAGATAATGCACCACATACGAGGGGTCTACTGTCTCTCCGCATTTATCGAGCATGCCCTTAAAAAAAGAATTTGCGGGATGGGGAGGATTTCCGATCTCTTTTTTTCTTTCCAGCAAAAGGACCGTAGAGCCTTTTTCACAGGCATTTCTCGCAGCCATCAGCCCTGCAGGAGATGCTCCGATTACAATAATATCTGCGTCCATTTTTCTCTACCTTTTTTACCAGAGAATAGAGGTATAAGCTCCCACATAAATGCACAGCACCACATCAAGGATCATTGACCCAAACATAATTGCTCTGTAGTTTGAGCCGTTAAGGAAGAGTGCGCCGCCTCTCTCAGGGGTGGGATGTTTGATAAAGTCAAAACATTGCATAAGCATCCAGAGCCCTGAAGCAAGGGCTCCTGCAAAATACACAGGTCCGAGCTGAGCTGACCAGCCTATGATTACTGAGGCAATAACCCCGATAACCCACCAGAAAGTAACGAATCTGGCAGTTAAAGGAATTCCAAAGGTTACTGGAAGTGTTGGAGCACCTTTCAGCCTGTCTCCTTCAACATCTCTGGCAACACCTCCAAGGGTAAAAGCCCAGTCCGTAACACACATCATGAGCCCGAAACAGATCGCTGAGAGGGGCAGAATTACTCCGTCGCTGCCTTTCAGAATCCCAGCCGGGTCAAAGGCAAGCCAGACACCAACAGGTACAAGCCCGTATGAAATTCCCACAGGCAGAAAGCTGAGGAAAGTACTCCTCTTTGCAAAGATTGAATAAACAGTAATAATCCCCGCCGCGATAAAAAGAATCAGGAGAGACTCAGGGTTCAGGTAAAAGGCCGCTGCACCTGCAATTCCCAAAAGCAGGATTGCATAAGCAAGTGCTGCACTCTTTGAAACTCTGGAAGAAGGCAAAGGGCGATTTGGAATATTGATTGTATCAATATCAACATCACACCAGTCATTAAAAACATATGAACTTGTAATAGCTGCAAAGCCTCCTATGACTGCAATCAGGAAGGGTAATAATTCAGGAAGCCCTCCGGTCGCCAGGTAAGAAGCCAGGATTGCACTCGAGGCCGGGAGGGTGAGATCCATGTAGTAGAGTTCGGGTCTCAAAAGCCGGAGATAAGGGCTGATTTCCCCGATCCTTGCTGTAAGGGACAATAGTTTCACCTGCGCTTTTCTATTTTCTTTTGATTTTATATTGAATTTTTGTCTCAGGAATTTTATTCTTCAGGCTCTTTCTCAATTTAGAAGGTTGTTTACAGGTAGTCCTATAAGTGTTTGCATCTCAAAAAAGTTTTCTTTTTATCTTCTTAGAGGCAGGTTTTGTGTAAGAAAGTCCTAAGAATTCAGAAATAATCAGGTAAAGTTTAAAAATTTATGAAATATTTATAAAATATTTCTCTTTATTTTCACTTTCAAAGTTCATTCTTTTTTCCAGGCTTCTCTGTATATCAGTTTTGCTTTTTTACTTATATCTTCAATTAGCGGATGGCTGAACTCTTTTTCGCAGACAAATGTATATTCTGCTTGCGGATTCAGGTCAATCAGTTTAAGGGTATTCGAGAGAGCTGTGCTGAGGGATTCGTAGTCCGGAAATTTCGGAACCTCTGCGTTAAAAGGATAAACTTCCTCCATTTCGACAGGAAACGCTCCAAAGGGTGCTTTAAAAGTGAGGACTTGATCATAACTTCTCTCTCCTTTTAACTGGCCTGTGCGAATAAGTACGGAGCCTTCCAGACTGAACCTTTCCAGCCTCTTCCCAAAGCGCAGGACTTCCGGACGGGAGGATGATTCTGGCCCGCAGTAGAAATAAGTTCCTTTTGTCGCCGGGTCAAACTGTTCCAGCCAGGAGGAATGGGTATAAAGCTTTTTCAGCCCATCAAGAAGCTTTGGATGAGCACGGCAACGCTGCTCTACAAGCTCGAGTAAATTTCCATCCTTTATGCACTGCTTAATCAGCCGGATTTCAGCAAAAGTTGCATAGAGGTTATGCCTTCCCAGAAGCTCTTCTTTATTTTCCGCCTTTTTCAGTTCTTCGGCAGTATATTTTGAACATATGGGACAGGAACAGGGCAGATAATTTAGTTTCTCCACATGGTAAGTCCCATGTGCAGTAATATATCTTCCGTCCTTGGCATAGAGGGCATACGCTGCCGAATCAAAAAGATCACAGCCCAGAGCCACTGCAAGAGCGAACATCATTGGATGCCCTGCCCCGAAAAGATGTACAGGTGATGCTGGAGAAAGCCCTTTTTTGGACGCTGCAATCACATCAACAAGTTCTGCGTACCGGTAGGCTTCCATGAGAGGGACAACTGCTCCCAGTGGATATACTTCAAAGTTCAGGGTTTTGAGGTGGGAAGCTGCTTTTTCTCTCAGTTCCGGATAAGTTGAACCCTGAACCGGGCCTGCAAGGAGCTGTTCCCCCTGAATGAATTTACGGGCAGCTTCCAGCCTTTCGGCCGTAATTACCAGTTCCTCTTCAGCCCTCCTGAAGTGAACGTCAGGAGGTGTGGGAATATCCAGAGGGACAATAATATCGCTTCCTATTTTTTGCTGGAAGCCGAGAATTTCTTCGTTCGTAACTTCCACTGATCCGTACACGGATAACTGGAAAGAACCCGAGTCAGTCATTATAGGTCCATTAAAGTCCAGAAGTCCGTGCAGTCCTTTCTCAAGGGCGACTTTTTTAAGCTCTTCCTTTCGGTATATAATATAGGAATTTGTAATCAGGATCTCTGCCCCGAAACTTCGCATTTCTCTCGGGGGGATAAGCTGGATATTTGGATTAATTACAGGCATAACTGTAGGTGTCTCAACAGTCCCGTGGGGAGTTTTGAGCCTTCCTATTCTGCCGCCTGCGTCCTTGTCGAGAATTTCGAATATTGTTGACATGCCGGCGTTATAGATGCCTCTCAGATATATTTATCTTTGGGGTGACGGCTTTACCATAAATTTACTTATCTTTTTCCAGCTTTTTGGATGGTATTTCACATTCTTTATATTATTTGTCTTTTTTACTTTAAACTAATATTTTTGCTCCAAAAAAGATGAAGTAATAATTTTGGGAGTCCCCCCTGATAATGACAACACTTTACTTACCTTGAGAATTAGTTTAGAATAATTTAATTAAGTTTATATAATAGCATTCCGCGAACATATAAATAAAAATCATGGATTTAGAAATCTCAGCCTTAAAGTATTTTTATCCATTTAAACCGTATTACTTCTAGGTTCAAAAATCGATGTCAATAAAAGCAGAGCTTTTGAAGGCTAATCAAGTGATGTAAAAATAATTAGTAGAGGTCTTTGTTTTGTGGCAATTAAAAAAAATTGGAATATTATTAGTTCTAATAGGCTTTGCACTACAGGCCGCTATTGGCAGTGCAGCAGCTACAACGTTTTACGTTGACACTGGAGGGCAGGGAAATTACACAACGATCCAGAGTGCTGTAAATGACGCTAGCGAGGGCGACACGATCATAGTCAATTCTGGAGTGTATTCTGAGAGAGTTACTGTGGATAAGATGATTATTTTAAAAGGCGCGTCAGGCTATCCAACAGTTGTCGATGGATTTGAAATAGATGCAGCTGGTACCCAGGTAAATGGGTTTACCATTAAAGGTTGGATCTGGTTTGATATGGGAGCTGGATCCTGCATCATCCGGAACAATAGATTTGAAGGAGCCGGCGTGAGTATAGGTAACAACTATCTTCATGGAAATCAGACTATAATAAATAACATCTTTACGGACAGTTCAGCCGCTATATCAACATATGATAGTATGGACAATAAAATTATCGGAAATAAGATTCAAAACTGTAGTACAGGTGTAGAGCTTTTGTCCGGGGGAGGAGGCCACGTCATTACCGGAAATAATATCACAGATTGTGATGTGGGCATAAAATTATCCGATGAATCTGCTACAATTTATAATAACTACTTCAATAACAATATTAACCTGCAGACAGCAGATGAATTTGCAGGAACAACTCTAAACACTACTAAAACAAAAGATACAAACATAATAGGCGGTCCTTACATAGGTGGTAACTTCTGGGGCTCTCCTTCAGGAGACGGGTTTTCTCAGACTCAGTTAGATGCAAATAATGATGGTATCGCTGAGTCTATATTTCAAATAAATGAGAATATCATTGACTACATGCCTCTGATAATCTCCAGAGCCGAGCCTGTGCCTTCACTTCCAGTAGCAAATTTCCAGATAAATATCAGTCAGGGCCCTGCTCCTCTTTCTGTTACATTTACTGATCTTTCTGAAAATATAGTTTCGAGGAGCTGGGACTTTGAAAATGACGGAAAGATCGACTCTACAGGCAAAACCGAAGTCCATGTGTATATTGTCCCAGGAACATATACAGTAAATCTTACAGTTGCCAATGAGATTGGACTAGCTTCGAAACTTGCCACGATAACTGTTACAGAAACAAATGGAAATAGTGGAACAGAGAACACCGGAACGAGTGGAGATTCTTCTGATGGTGGAGATAGTGATGGAGGCAATCACCACAGCAATGGTGGTGGAGGCGGTGCAGGGGGATCTCCTGAACCTCAAAAGAATGTTGACGTCAAGGAACTCTCACAAGCATTTGTCACAAGTGGAAAAAATGTAAAGTTTGATTTTACGAAGAATGCAACATGTGTTGTTTATGTGACTTTTGGTTCAAAAAAGACCTTTGGAAAGACCACAGCTATTGCTGAAATGCTGAAAAATAAATCTTCTCTTGTTTCCGAGCTTCCTGAAGGTGAAGTTTATAAATCCTTTAATGTGTGGGTAGGGAACGGTGGAATAGCTTCAGAGGAAAACATTGAGAATCCTGTCCTTTGTTTTAAGGTTGAAAAGTCCTGGCTTCAGGATAAAAGTATAGATCCGGCTTCAATCGCCCTCAACTGGTATAACGATAAAAAATGGGAGCAGATTCCGGTTAATATGTCAGGGGAAGATGAATACTATCTGTATTTTACGGCCAATGTTTCTGGATTCTCTTCTTTTGCAATAACAGGAAAATCAAATGACACTGCTGCACAGGAAGTTTCTAAGCAACAGGAAGATAATTTACCTTTCATTGGATCAGTAAGGCTGACCAGTGATGCCAATGACACTATAGTAAAAGGCGGCCCTGGAAAGAAAACTCCAGGATTTGAGTTTGTTTTTGGAACTGCCTGTTTCTTTGGTGCATTTTATTACAGACGAAAATAACAAGGTGAAGGGGGGTTACCCTTCATCCCAATCTTTTTTAGCAATACTCATATAAGTGTCAACTATCTAAATATTTTTCATAAAATAGCCACGACACTAGTAAATAGAATGTCGATAAGTATACGGGCTGTTAAGCGATAGATTTAGCAGCGCAAACAAACCCCCAGTTATAAACCCTATATAAAGCAAAATATGTCAAGGTACTTTCGGATTGGACTCGAACGTTGTATCACAAAGAGCATTCTCTAATTAAAAAAAATATGATGAGTGATAAGTAAATTTTCGGCTCTGTAGAAAACCTACGGAATAACAAATCTACATTAATTTGAACTGAACCTTATGATCTACATTTTCCATAGTTGGTTTCAGTCCCTTAATGCTGATTTAGATAGGTTTTCTACAGAGCCAAATTTTCTACTATTAAAATACAAGGCGGTATATAAATGAGAAAAAGAAATTTGCTGCTAATTCCTATATTTCTTACTCTTCTAATTGTGGGATTGTTTGCCCATGCTATTTACATGGATCAAAATGATTGGAGAGAGGACTCACTTAGATATAATTGTGGTTATACGGTCAGTGTGACAGGCCTTTCCGGAAAAGAAGTACAGGGGACAACAGTGATAATGGTTCCTATCCCCGCATCTAAGGAAGGCAAATTTTTTACTCCACCTACTCAGAAAGATCCTTATTTTACCCAGAAACTAATGCATGAGATCCTGAATTGGCCTGAAGAAGACCGCAAAGGGCCCTATTTCAGAAATGCAACTGAATTTTTTGATGACAAAGAAACAATTGGAGACTGGACAACTTTCATTGCAGAAACCGACAAAGGCTACATGCTCGGATTCAGGACAAACGAGACGAGGCTCAAGGATATCGAATTTGGTGATAGCTTCGTCGTAGATCATTTTGATGTTTTTGATCCTATAAATAATGGGAGCCCTATATTATTCCCAATTGAAAACGTTTCTAATATTTCTTCCGTCCCTTATGGAGATTACAATATGTATGCTTCAAGTCCGACATATGATACCTACGTCTATGTAAGTGATAATCTAAAACGAGGGGAACCATTATCTTTCGATATCGAGCTGGATGCAAATAACGATCCGACAGAGTGGCCTGAAAAATACAGGGGTCGATACTTAAATCTAGTATTATCGAATGTTAACGACACAGGCTATGTAAAAGTCAGGGTTTTTCTGGGACAGGTACTGCCTCAAGGAAATAATATTATTTCTCTATTTGAGAGTCAATATATTAGAGATTACTATGATAATAAAACGTCTCACGTTATAAACGAAACTCTCAGTTACACAGACGTTGAATGAAGTCTTTCAGTTGGCCAGATTTCTATGAATTTTACCTGGCCATTTTAATGGTTTCACTTGATTGCAGTGACCAAAATAAGGGTGACAGAGGCTCCCTTAGAACAACTTTCTGGTCTTTTTTTGATTATCTTGCTATATGATCTTTTAATTCTTTTTAAAACCACTTTGCTAAATTGTTATAATATATTTTCAAGCATATTGACTCAAATATAGCAAAAGTGAACGTAAATTTTCAAATCTCCATTTTTTTATTTAAACTAATTCTATTTATTACGACAGATGTACTATTATATAATCTTTTTGTGCAAATTCTCGAACAATAGGGTTCATAAAATTATTAAAAGCTCAAAAAGACTCTAAAATCAGTCATTTCAAGGATTGAGTCCCAAATATATATAAACACGTGGCTAAAAGTAGTTTGTAGAGTTTAAATTCACTCTGGGGAGCCTATTTAAACTCCACATTGCCCTAAAAGGCATGATTATGTTAGCTTTGCGTATATTTAAGGCTTAGCTTACCTGATTCTGCCTCCTGGGAGATTAACAGGAGTAGTATAAATGACGTTAAAGAGAACAGGAATAGGAATACTTCTTTTGACAATGCTGCTGGTGAGCGTAACATTTGTGCCAGCAGCGAGTGCAGCGGCTGATAAGGCAAGCGCAAAGAATGCCTCTGATAGTAAAGTCGAAACTTACGGTATCAAAGGGCTTGATGCTAAGAAGGTAAAGCAGATAGAAGAAGAAGTCAGTAGTATCAAGAAGATGCCGAATACTGTCAAGAAATGTCCTTACATGGCTCTGCTTGTAGCGAACGATAAGGAAAAAGAGATTTTCCTGGGCTATATTGACAAATTGTCAGTATCCGATTCTGAAAAAAGTGAAATGAAAAATGCACTGCAAGATATCTGGAGCCGTGTTCCAAATGGAATCACGGAAGAAGATTATCCAGTAATGAAAAAAATTGGAAAGGAAATAACCACATATGTTGAAGAGACTTATTGGGCAGGCGATCAAAGTGCTAAATGGATGACAGTAGCACACAAAAATCTAATTTCCGCTGGTGTCAACCTGATATATACAAACTCTAATTGGGCAAACACGGCATCTGGTGCTGCCATGCTGCCTGATACTACTATTGATACGGGTTCAATCTCTGTACCTGTACCTACTCCGTTGGGTTTGGTAACGATTTCGATTCCTAAAACATGTTATTACCACTACTATAATCCTGATGTCAGTTTCGGGGGAGCTCCAGGGAAATGCTCTTCCTACGCAGCAACAGCGAAAACCTACTATAAGAACAAGGACTACACAAACGCTTTCAAAAATCTTGGAATTGCCAGTCACTATCTTTCAGATGTAGGACAGCCAATGCACTCTGGTGGGGAATCAGGATCGCTTAAGGATTATTTGCTAAATTGGAATGGAAATTATTACCATTATCGATACGAAAAATACGTGGATAATAATTGGATCAATGGCCACAATTTTGGGAAATATGTTACTAGAAACACCCAAGTGAAGACAGTAACCGACCCTGCTGCAGCGGTAAGATCGATGGCACAATATAGCAATGCTTACTCCACTAAGTTATGGGCCGAAATTTATGCTCATCCAAATTTCGATAAATCAGGTAATGCGGATGATACTACATATATACAATATGTAACGATAATTATGAACCAGGAAGCAGCAAAGTATAACGCTGGTCTGGCAAAATATATGAAGAGTTAAAAACGGATTATGGAAGCTGAAAACATAATTCCACCTACCTCTAGGCTGAAAAA
Organism: uncultured Methanosarcinaceae archaeon; assembly: GCA_963847185.1. Classification (GTDB taxonomy): domain Archaea; phylum Halobacteriota; class Methanosarcinia; order Methanosarcinales; family Methanosarcinaceae; genus Methanosarcina. Next base: position 488,126 of record CAWJYV010000007.1, read on the forward strand.
TTAGTTTCCATTTTTTTTCTATTTTATAATATTGTTTATTAGAAAAAATACAAGGCGGTATATAAATGAGAAAAAGAAATTTGCTGCTAATTCCTATCTTTCTTACTCTTCTTGTTGTAGGCATACTATGTTTTTATTCAATCTATACCATAAATGCGGGTATCCATGCGAGGGAGCCAACTCAAAGATACTACTTTGATTATGATATCAAAGTGACAGGCCTTTCTGGAAAGGAGGTGAATGGAACAACCGTAATAATGGTTCCTATTCCCGCATCTAAGGAAGGAAAATTTTTTACTCCATTTACACAAAAGCCTGATTTACTCCAGAAATTTCTGCTAAAAGTTACGCACAAGCCTGAACAAAACCGTGTAGGTCCCTATTTTGAAAACATGAGTGAGGGACTTGATACTAAAGAGATAACAAAAGGGAAATGGGTAACTTTCATTGCAGAGACTGACAAAGGCTCTATGCTTGGATTCCGAACAAACGAGACCAAACTTGAAGATATTGATTACGGTGCCTGGTTTGTTGCAGATTATTTTGATATTTTTGATCCCATAAATAATGGAAGCCCCATGTTATTCCCTGTCGAAAACGTATCTAATGTTTCTTCTGTTCCTTATGGGGACTACACATTGTATACTTCAAATCCGGCTTATGATACCTATGTCTACTTAAGTAACAATCTAAAAGGAAGAGAAAATGTGTCTTTCTTTGTCTATTTGAGTGCAAATAATGACCCAAATGAGTGGCCTGAAAAATACAGAGGTCGGTACAATAATCTACTAGCAGCAAAAGTTAATGACACGGATTATGTAAAAGTCAGGGCTATTCTTGGACAGGAAGTACCATGGGGAAATGACAGTCTTGAAGTAATGCATACTCAGTATTTTTTAGAGTTTTATGATAATGAAACGTCTAATTATATGAATGAAACTTCCAGCTACACAGAAGTTGCATGAAGTCCTTAAATTTGTTATGTTTCTGTGAAGTCTTCGTTACCTAGTCACCTAATATTTACCTTCATTGCAGTGGGCAACCTAAAAGCAACGAAGACATTCCATGACCCAACGCTGTAATTTATGTGTACACTATTTGAATATCGAGTGTTTATAATAATTCAATAAGTGCCTTATAGGTTGGCTTTCCACAAATGTGTTCGTAATTACATTTTTCTGGACACTAGATATTCACTTCCGTTAATATTACAAAAATATTCATAAACGTTATTTTTTACACTATATTCCATAATTAAATAACCTGAAGTATGTTTTTATTCGAAGATAAGCGCCTGTAGTTTGAAACATATCGGGAAGTCAGGTAAAGAGATATTGATACTGGAGTGTAACGAATATGTTGAAAAAAATTGCGAATCATTCACAAAAAATAGAAATGAAATTACTAAGCATAAGCTGCATATTAATATTATTAATATCGTTGTTCTCATTTACGGCATTAGCTGAGAACATAAATGTATCTGACAAAACTAACACAGATAACAAGATCTCAGCGACACTTTCTTCCAAGATTGCTGAAGCTTCAGCGAGTGAAAAAATTCCTGTAATTATTTTATTGAAAAACCAGAGTATTTCATTTAATTCTATAAAAGGTAGATCTCAAATCAACAGCGAACAAAAGAATTTAATGAACATTCTTAATGCTGCAGAATCTAACAAAAAAGCACAAAATATCAAGTCCATAAAAATTATTAATGCTATTGCAGCCAACGTAGCTCCTGAAACTATAGCTTCCATTTCTGAAATGCCTGAAGTTTCAGTAATCGAGCCTGATGAAGTTGTTTCCATAGCAGAAGGCCAGGAAATTCAGGTAGAGGAAGTAAAAACTTCAGGTCTTGTACAGAAGAATGCATGGGGAGTTGATAAAATTGGAGCGCCGACAGTATGGCAGCAAGGTATAACCGGAAAAGGAATAACTGTTGCTGTTGTGGATACCGGTATTGATGTGCAGCATCCCGATCTTGACGATCTTGATGACAATCCGAGTACAAACGATCCAAAGGTTGTAGGTTGGATTGATTATACAAATGGGAAGAGTTCTTCGTATGACGATTATGGGCATGGAACTCACATAGCCGGAACTATATCAGGAACAGGTGCTAATGGTTTACATACCGGAGTTGCTCCGGGTACAAAGCTAATTGCAGCAAAAGTTCTTGATGAATCTGGTTCTAGGATATGCATCTAATGTTATTCTTGCTTTTGAGTGGGCAGTCAATAATAATGCTCGTGTTATAAGTTACAGTTGTGGAGGATTACGTCATTATTCACCATACACAATTGCCATAGATAATGTTGTGGCAGCAGGCGTAATTCCCGTTATAGCTGCTGGTAATTCAGGGATGAGCTCTTATACAATTGAGTGCCCTGGTGATGAAATCAACTCTACAACTGTTGGTGCAACTGATTCCTCTGATACGATAGCTGATTTTAGTAGCCGCGGTCCTGTTGATCTTAACGGGCAAAAATACATTAAACCTGATGTTTCTGCGCCCGGAGTGGATATTGAGTCCACGTATCCTGGCGGTTCCTATGAGGTAGCAAGCGGGACTTCCATGGCTACACCGCATGTATCGGGTACTGTGGCTTTAATGCTGGAAAAAAAGCCTGCTCTCAAACCATCTGAGATAAAACAGATCTTAGAAAGTACCGCTGTGGGTCTGGGGGCTGCAGGAAAGGACGCTGACTATGGATCAGGCAGAATAAATGCATATGAAGCAGTATTCTATAAAGAAGAAATAATAATACTTCCTGTAGCAAACTTCAGTATGAATCTAACCAGTGGTTATGCTCCGCTTAATGTGCAATTTACAGACCTATCGAAGGATGCAACCGGAATAAATTGGGACTTTGACAACAATGGAGTGGTAGATTCCACAGATCGAAACCCAATCTATATATATGCAGCTCAAGGGGTCTACACTGTTAACCTGACTGCAAGTAATAAAAATGGCACCAATTCAAAGTTATCTAAAATAACTGTTTTAGAAAAACAAATCGTTCCAGTTGCTGATTTTTCTGCCTCCACTACTTCAGGAAATGCACCCCTGACAGTTAAATTCACCGACAAAAGCAGTGGAGCACCAACTGCATGGAAATGGAGCTTTGGAGATGGATCTCCTCTTGTAGCTCAATATAATCCAACGCACACATATTCAAAACCCGGAACTTACACAGTGAAAGAGACTGTAAGTAATGCAGCAGGCAAAGATACAGAAATAAAAACAAATTATATGACTATAAAAGCCGCCCCTATAAAACCTGTTGCAGCTTTCTCTGCATCTCCAAGATCAGGAAAAGCACCACTGAAAGTTCAGTTCACTGATAAAAGTTCTAATAGTCCAACTTCATGGAAATGGAGTTTTGGAGATGGAACGTACTCAACATCTAAGATTCCTTTGCACACATATAGTAAATCAGGAAAATATACTGTCAGCTTTGACGGCAAAGAATGAATGCTGGAAGCAACACAAAAACTATGTCCGGATATATCGTAGTATCCAAAAAATGAAAATTGATTCTCGTTTTCAAGAAGATTTGCTGAAAGACGGGAAAATAGAGGTTTTCTTCCGTCTTTCTCTTTTTTTGGATTCCGAAATACAGATTTTTGATTTTCTTCTTGCCTTAATCTTCTTTTCTCAATCTTCTTTTACTCGTGGCATAGCAATTATTTCCCTAACCTGAAGGGAGAAAAAGTCGCTGCTGTGGGCTGGCCTGAGTACAAGAGCAACATCTGCTCCCCATCTTGTGCCTCCTATTGCTATAATCTCAGTTGTATCTGAGACCGGTATATGGCCTGAGTCAGCTGCCATAATTGCAACCTCAATAGCTACTTTGAAGCCTTTCCCGAAGAGAGATCTGAGAGTATCGGAAATTACTTCTACTCTGGAATAGCCTCCGAACTTCTTTGTAATCGAACGCTCAATTCCGGAAAACATGTGGGATTGAGTGGTAATTACTGCCCCGAGAGCTTCAAGTTTCTTTTTATATTCTTCTTCAACTTCCCACTGGCCTTTCTCTTTCTGCCCATACTGGTGGCTTACTCCAATAACTTTTATGCCGCTGCCTTTTACAGCTTCTGCCATTTTCAGAGCTGTTTTCCCGCTGGTGCTGGCGACTACAATATGGGAAATCCCCAGTTCTGATGCCCTTTTTGCTGCCGCTTCAATAACTGCGTCGGTATTTTCTTCTCCTACATTGTCAAAGTAAAGAACAGATTCTTCCATTTGCCTTTTTCTCCTGATTTCGTATTTTTCTTTCTTCGTATCTCTCTTAAATGATCTTTTTACGTTTTGTAAGCTTCTTCTAAGGTTCCTTTCTTTTATTATGCTTTTTATGATTGTCTTTTTTTGGCTCCTTTTTTGATATCCAACCTTTTATGGCATCTTTAGATAGCCTGTTTTTATCTGATGTTAACTTTAAAACAATAGTTTCCGAAATTATTTTTCTCTATCAGGAGAAAAGATATATATTAAAAAGATTCTCTTTTATTAAAAAAGAGGGCTATGGTATTCTGAAACCCGGCTTCATTGCATATTTTCGATGTCTGTGCAGGAAGTGATATATATCGGGGCTGATGAAAACTTGTTTATCTAGGATTAGGTCAAATATAATCATAGGGGTTGTATTTTATCGAGGTGGTTATTTGTCAACTACGGATTATGACAACAATGATGTAAAGATTATTACCAAACCTGTGCAGTCAAAAAATCCGGTTTTGATTGAAGGTTTTCCCGGTATCGGGCTTGTGGGGAATATTGCAAGTCAGCATATGATAGAAGAATTGAAGATGGAATATATCGGCTCTATTGAATCCAGATATTTCCCTTCTATTGCAGTGCTTTATGAAGGGCTCATAAACATGCCTGTCAGGATTTATGAGAGCATAGAGCACAACCTGCTTATTGTAATCTCCGATATCCCCATTAGTCATACAGTATCTTACGATGTAAGTAATGCTCTTGTTGATTGGGCCGAATCTATCAATGTAAAAGAGATTGCTTCCATTGCAGGAATCGCCATTATGGATACAGGGCACAAAGTTTTCGGGGCAGCCACCACTTCAGAGATGCTGGAGCGGCTCAAGGATAAAGTAGAAATTTTCCAGATGGGAACTATTTCCGGAATTTCCGGTAGCGTAATGGCTGAATGTCTGCTGCGTGAAATTCCTGCAATTAGTCTGCTTGGAGCTACCAAAACTCAAAATCCTGATCCAAGGGCTGCTTCTGCTGTTATTGAAGTTTTAAACCAGCTATATGGGCTTTCAATAAATACCGAGAGATTAATAGAGCAGGCTGAACGCATAGAAATTGAACTCCAGAGGCTTGCTGAAGATGTTCAGAGTAGTGAGCAGAAAGGCGGCGAAGTGAAAAAGGAGTTCCCAATGTACGGGTGATCCCATGGAGTACATCGCGTTAACAGGAATTGCTGAGTCTATAATCGAGATCCTGAAGAAACATCAACTCAAAACTCTTGAAATTAGAAATCCTCAAAATTTCTTAGGGGTACTTGGGCTCAATGCAGGAGATAAAGTTCTCCTGACTTCTACCAGTCTTGAGGATCTTAAGGACGGGAGCCCTGGTCTCATAGCAAAGGTTGTGCAGAGGCAGATCTCTGCTCACTCCGTCGTTAGTTCAAACAATCTCTATGTTGAAGAACGAGAGGCTATTTCAGCTCGTATTCAGCTTGAATGCAAGTGTATGGGAAGAGTGAAAAGTGTCATTTCAGATGAACTGGGGAAACCGGTTAGGGTGGATGCTATAGAAATTTCTTGCTATGAAGCCAGATAACAGCCTATTAAATAAAGCTGATTTCTAAAATAATTTAAAAAACGTTTTTTCTCTATTTTTCTTGTATCTCAATATTACCAACATTAAGATGTTTGCTATTTTTGTGAGAAAAATAATTTTCTGGCGCAAGAGACTCTTATCTAGAAGAGAATTCCAAAATACTATTACTATTCTGAATAAAACTATTATTCTTAAAATGATGCTATTATTTTTTGAAAAAACATTATTTGGAAATACTACCACTATTTTTCTGAAAAAATAATGTTCCTGAAAGAAGTATTTTTTAAGAGGCGAAAAAAGATAGAAAAAGAAAGTTGCCGGAAAAATTAAGTTTTCTCCGGCAACTCGGGATTGCTATTTTTTAATTTATTTTTTATTTATTTTAATTTATTTATTCATTTATTTATTACATATCTTCGGGCATTTCGCCGCCTGGACCTGCTGGAGCTCTCCCAGTGCCAGATGAAGCTATTACATCATCGATTCTGAGAATCATAATTGCAGCTTCTGTGGCTGCATTAATTGCCTGGGTCTTAATTCTGAGAGGTTCGACAACATTGTTTGCGAACATGTCCTCTATCTTACCAGTGTAAACGTTAAGTCCTGCACGCTTATTGCCTTTCTCGTGCTGGGAACGCATTTCCACAAGCATGTCTATAGGGTCAAGCCCTGCGTTTTCGGCAAGTGTCTGAGGAATGACCTCGAGAGACTCTGCGAATTTCACAACAGCAAGCTGTTCCCTGCCTTTAAGGGTTGCTGCGTATTCCTTGAGTCTGAGAGACAGTTCAATTTCAGGTGCACCGCCACCTACAACGATCTTCTGATCTTCGAGAGCGACACCAACTACTCTGAGAGCATCTTCGAGAGCTCTCTCAAGACCTTCAACTACATGCTCTGTTCCGCCGCGGAGGAGGATTGAGGTGGTCTTGCTGTCTTTGCAGCCTGTGACAAAAGTCATTCTGGAACCTGTAACGTCCCTTTCTTCTACAAGGCCGGCATAGCCAAGGTCAGACTCCTCAATTTCGTCCAGGCTGGTAATAACTCTTGCACCTGTTGCGCGGGAAAGCTTATCCATATCACTCTTTTTAACCCTGCGCATTGCAAAGATTCCTGCCTTTGTCAGGTAATACTGAGCAAGGTCATCGATACCCTTCTGACAGAAAACAACGTCTGCGCCTGTGCCAATTACCTTGTCCACGATTTCCCTGAGCATTGCTTCTTCCTGGTCTAAGAAGAGCTGCATCTGGTCAGGAGTAGTAATCTTTATTTCGGCTTTGGTTTCTGTCTTTTTGAGTTCGATAGGTACGCTCAAGAGCAGAACTTTTGCATTTTCTACTACTTCTGGCATACCTGTATGGACACGTTCTTTATCGACAATTACACCTTCGACGATCTCGGAGTCCTTTATGCTTCCGCCTGGTCTCTTTTCCACCTTAATATCCTCGATGTCTACGGTAATCTTTCCGTCTTCACTTACCTCAACAACTGATTTGACAGCTTTGACTGCAAGCGCAGAGAGGTGCTCCTTGTTAGCTTCTGCACCCTTTCCTGTTATGGCTGTGGCTGCAAGCTTTTCAAGAGTTTCGGTATCTTCGGGAGACGTTCTGATGGTGATGGTGTCAAGTATCTTTGTAGCCCTGTCTGCTGCAAGCCTGTAACCGCTTGCAATTATTGTTGGGTGAACGCCGCTTTCCAGCAGTTCTTCTGCCTTTGTCAGGAATTCTCCTGCAAGTACGGCTGCGGTGGTTGTTCCGTCTCCTACTTCGGCATCCTGGGTCTTGGCTACTTCTACGATCATCTTTGCACCTGGGTGCTCGATGTCCATTTCTTTGAGGATTGTGGCTCCATCATTGGTGATTACAACATCACCCATGGAGTCTACAAGCATCTTGTCCATACCTTTGGGCCCGAGAGTAGTTCTCACAGCTTCAGCGACTGCCTTTGCGGCCATAATATTGTTGTGCTGGGCGTCGGAACCATGGGTTCTCCTACTGCCCTCCCTTAAAATAAAGATCGGTTGTGCTGACAAGCTTCTATCTCCTTTCAATGATTATGAATTCATATGAATTTTAATTAGTTGTATTACTGAGCACATTACCTTTGTGCGTAATTTTTCATATTCTTAATGCAAGCACTTCTATATAAGAATTACTCTGGATCAAAGAGCTTAAATCTAAAAAAAAGGGTCTCCTGAATCGTTTAATATCTTTTCCTGATCTCTTTATGGGAATTGAGTCCAGAAGTTTTATTTCATAAATCAGATTATGTTGTAAAATCCTATCATGAAAAGGATTAATGAGGATGAATGAGAAATTTTTGACTTAGTTAAAAGGCAATATCTCAATAGGTTCTAGAAAATAAAGTAGAAGGCTTTTACCACTTTACCTTCAACTTTTTCTGCACAACTTTACGAGAAAATACTCATGCGTTTGTTAGACAATGTTCAATGTGTTTTTATATACTCAATCATCCGTGGGGTCAGCAGGGGAATAATCTCGGGAAGCATATTGGGCATCAGGTTCTCCATAGCTTTTGGCATAAGGTCAGGAAGCTGCTCTCTCATATAATCCGGCATGGGGACTCTCCTTTCCACAGCTTTGAGCATATCAGGCATGACTTTTGGCATGACAGAAGGCATAAGCTTCGGCATCATGATCGGCATCATGGGTTTCATCATGGCATCCATTCCTGGGATGTATTTGACCATTTTCATCATGGTCTGAAGCGGAGAAGGCATTGCTGCCATCATCTGGGGCATGAGCTCAACCATCAGCTCGGTCATATTTTCTGGCTGCATGAGGGCGATCATCCTTTCGAAAGGCACCCATGATTCCAGGGTATAGGTTGTAGAGTCTGGAATGTTATATCCAAGACTTCTTCCCACCAGAGCGCCGAGATCCTGAGCCTGGATGTTAAGGTTATTTTCCTGTGCTGCCACACGGAACTGGAAGATACAGCATGGACAAAGAGCTGCAATAATGTCGGCGTTAACGTCAACAGCTTCCTGAAGTCTCATATTTCCCAATCTATATGCAACAGGTGGTTCTGCAATCAGGCTTACCACCGAACCACAGCAGTGAGCCTTTTCCCGGTTATACTCAAGTTCTCTGAACTGGATTCCAGGAATTGACTTCAAGAGCTCTCTTGGAGGCTCGTATATTTTTCCTCCGGCTCTTCCTAGATGACAGGAATCGTGCCAGGCAACTACTTTATCCAGAGGCTGCTTGAACTTCGGTTTAAGGACATCAAGGCGTTCCACAAGGACTTCGGAATAGTGCTTCGTCTCAATTCCGAATTCTATTCCGAGCTTTTCCGCCCACTGGGGATAGACTGTGTGCCACATAAGCCAGCATGCAGGGCAGGAAGTGATAACTGTTTTTACGCCTTTCTTTTTCATGTTCGAGACGTTCATTCTCATTATCTTTTCAAAAACGTCCCATCTTCCGGCAACAAGCATTGGAATCCCACAGCATGCCTCTTTATCAAAGAGACCTGTGAACTCAATTCCCGCATCATCCAGCATGCGGACAGCTCCCACAGCCACGTCGTTTTCTACAAAGGAAGCCGTACAACCCGCAAAGTAAGCATACTCAGCTTCATCTTTCATTTTTGCCCGGATATCATCCGGGATCCATTTGTCCCTATCTTTTCTATAATTTGCCCAGATATTCCTCTCTTTTAGCAGGCTCGCAGCCATGATTTCGAAAGGTGGAAAGGTCATCTTTTTCTCTTTTCTCACCAGCTTTTCGCGCATGGTCATCCAGGAGTGTTCTATTGGCATGTCCAGTTCACAGCGGGAGTCGCACATCTGGCAGGTCGTGCAGCCAAGAAAAGTATTCGTCTGCCTCTGGTCAAGTTTTTCCCTGCCTGCAAGATATTCCTTGATAAAGAACCATTTCCCGCGAGGAGACTGGGATTCCCATCCCCTGCCGTAATACTGATCACACTCACTTACACAATACCCGCATTGGGAACATGAGTAGGCAAGTTCTGCAACCTCGGCAGGAATATTTTTTTCGTCTTTGAAGGAGACTTCCCCTATTCCCGACATATTTCCCACAAGCCTTCCCATAGGTTCGAAGGAAGATCCAAGGGATACTGCAGTATTGAGAAGCTTTTTTCCCTCCAGTTTCTCAGGGTTCATGATCCCATTGGGATCAAATTCTTTTCTGAGGGCTTCGATTTCGGAAAGCCTGTCTCCAAAGACGCTCTTTTTCTTCGAGGCAAAGAATAGGCCGGAGGAATATGCTCTTCCCCCGTTTTCTTCTGCAATTTTCAGGATGCTCAGGGAAAGAGCAAAGGCCGTATTAAAGAGTAAGGAGCGCTCGGAGTGACGCATGAAGCAGAGGAGCACGACATTTCCATCGCTTATAACCATTCCTTCAGTAAGCACCGGAAGTTTGATCCTCTTTTCGATTTCTTCAAAAGTAGTGTCCATCTTCTCAAGCGGTACCAGTATCTCGGCAGGAATGAAGGAGGGACCGAGCCTTTTTACTTTCATGGACTTGAACCATTCTTCAGTCTCGTGCTTTGCAACTTCTTCCGGAAGGATTGAGCCATCTGCACTTTCGATTGCCTCCTTCAGACCAGATACGTCTCTGGAAGCAGGGTACATGAAAGTACAAACATAAGCGGCAGGCAAAACAGGTCTGTCTTTATCCACGATTTCTCCATAGTGGAGTTTTCTGGGAGCTTTGTTTTTCATATATGCCCATTCAGGGTTCAGGAAAGAGATGGACCAGAGAGGAATATTCTTTTCTCTTATGGTTTCTACAGCTTTTTTCATGGCTAAAGCGCTGGGAAAACTGGCAGAAACAGCTTTTCTCTCTTCAAGCTTCTGGACCTTCAGGGTTACTTCCGTGATGATGCCTGTTGTTCCCATTGTCCCTATTAACTTTTTCAGTTCAGGACCTGAAAAATCCTTTATTTTTCCATTCGGAAGGACAACACGGACTTTTTCCATGCTTTCGTAGCCCCATCCAAACTCATAACTCCCATAACCTGCCCCGCTTTGAGCCAGCCAGCCTCCTACTGTCGAAGAAGGCGCACTTGAGGGGAGTGCTCTTAATGAGAGCCCCCTTTCTTTTAGCTTCCTCTCTAACTTTTCCCAGATTATCCCGCTCTGCACAACTGCTTTCTGTCCTTCGGGATCGATACTTATAACCTTATTTAGTAATGTAACATCGGCAACTATTCCTCCCTTTGTTGGAATTACTCCTCCGTATCCTGAGGAAGCTCCTGCGCGGGGGACAACCGGAATTTTGTGCCTGTTTGCAAATTCCAGAAGCTTTACTGCATCTTCTTCTGTCCGGATTTTTATAACAGCTGCAGGATCTGTGTTCCCAATTACTTTCTTGACAAGCGGAGGTAAAGCTCCTATATCGTGATTGTAATAGTGGCGTTCGCGCTTGTCAAGATTGACGCATTCCCCAAAGAGTTTGGAGAGCTCTGTTTTTTGGACTTCTGAAAGTTCCGGTACATTTTTTGCTGGCATATTCTTCTTCTCCTAAGTTACAGCCGATTTGTGGACACTCTACAGTATGCAGATTATTTTACCAGGTCAGATTTTGGAAATGTTTTTCTGACTCCCCTATATTTTATATTGTATATTTTTCAATTTAAAATATTCTTTGCAATGATATTATTCTATTCTTTTAAAAAGAAAATGCAAATCGTAAAATTAAAACTTAAGAGCATCTTTCGGACATACGGTCACGCAACGCCCGCATTTTATACAATCGGGTTTTGTTTCACTCTCGCGAATTTTAAGCTGCATGGGACAGACTTTTTCGCACTTTTTACAGTTAATGCATTTCTCCTTTGCAAGCTTGAGCTGGTATCTCTTTCCTCCAAGCAGACGCTGAGCTGTCCCCATAGGACAGAAGGAACACCAGGTTCTTGGGCTCAGGAAGCTTCCCAGGAGAATTGCAATTGCAGTTGTCACAAGGCACATGGTGACAAAAACCATACCGATTTTTTCAAAGGTATTAAGGCTTCCGATAATGCTTGATATCCTGTATCCCATAAAGCCCATTAGGAGGAAGAATATAGGTAGGCGAACCCACAGACTCCGCAGAGTTCCAGGTATCCTCTTTTTCTTTGAAATTTTGCTTACCCAGAAGTCGACAAGGCTTCCTCTAGGACAGAGATTTCCGCAGAACCATCTGCCTCTGAAAGGGCTGCTAAGGAAAATTGCTGCAAAAATGAGCAACATGAAATAGCCGAGGGCAGGATACCAGAGCCCTCCTATGGAAACGATAAGTACAAGGATTCCCAGATAGGGAGTAATTTTAAGCAACGAACTCAACCTCCACTTTCCCATTTTTCAAGTTCCTGCCCCAATCGATCGGCCCAGGAATTCACTACAGTCATTATAATGTTTTTTATTTTAGTTTTTGAGTGGATTTTGTATCTGAAGACATAGCCTCCTCCATCCAGATTCTGCTGAGATCGCTGCAGAATTTCTTTCTCATGCAGTTTTTTTACGGAACGCTGGATTGTAGAGATGTCCAGGCGCAGGATTTTCGAAAGAGATTCACTGTCTATCCACTGCTCGGTTTCATTTAAAAAATATTTCATTACCTTAAGATCTGCCTTTGTGAGATTAAGAGCACACTTGATTACATCTTCTACTTTGAATTCTTTGCAAGCGAAGTCTATCATTTAAATCCCTCAGAAACACTACAGTACTGTAATTTTGTCACAGTAGTATATATACACTGGCAAGTACTGTATCATTAAGCCAAAAATAAGAAGTACTTTATTTTTTTATTCTATCTGGTTTTAAAGTTTTTTCCAAAAGAGCTTTTTTGCTTTCCAAAATAACTTTTTTTGCTTAACTTCCAGCTCATCAAAATTTACAAAAATTACATAATTTATAACTCTAAAAAACAAAAAAGAAATAGAAGGAAAGGTTTTGTCTTTCTTTCCTATCCTCTCTAGAATTTAAGCTCCAAAAGCTGTTTGTGCGATTGTATCTTCAATGTCTTTCTTTAGCTCATCCGGAATTCCCCTGATTCCTACATCCAGGAAACCACGAACGATCATACCTACTGCCTCTTCTTCCGTAAGTCCTCTGGCCATCAGGTACTCTACCTGGTCTTTGGCAATTTTACCGACTGCTGCTTCGTGGGTAAGTTCTACATCGTCAATGTTTGCTTCAAGAACCGGGATTGCGAGCTGGCTTCCTTTTCCCAGGACAAGCCCCTTGCACTCCAGATGACCTTTAGCCCCCTTTTCATTGGCTATCATTTCTCCCCTTGCAACTATTCTGCCGCCGATAGTGATCGTTCTTGAGATCAGTTCAGCTTTGGTGCCAGGGGCATTGAAAACAGCTCTGCTTCCAAGGTCGAGTTCAGAGCCAGGATGGGCAATTGCTATGGTATTGAGCCTTGTTACTGCCCCTTTACCTTCGAGCTTTACAGTCGGGTAAGTCTGTACTGAGCGTACGGGTTTAAGGCAAATGTAATTGCTTACGTAAGTCCCCCCTTCTTCCACATGAATCACTGTTCTGGGACGCACTCCTATCTGCTCGGCCCAGTTGTGGATCATGGTGAAGTTCAGGGTGGCTCCTTTTTTCACGTACATTTCGGAAATTCCCAGATGTAGTCCTTCTTCTACTCCTTTCTTGGAGGTACAGCCTGTGATAATGTCAAGGCTTGCTCCTTCTTCTACGATAATTATATTGTGCACAGTCTGGGATACATTTTTACTGCCCAGCATAAGACAGGTCTGGACTGGCATTGAAGATTTCTTACCTGCAGGCACCCTGATAAAATAGCCGTCTGCATCTTCAAGATAGGTTTTTGCCGTATATTTGTCAGCGTCTACCTGTACGAGTTTCCAGGAGTAATCTTTGAGCCACTCATATTTTTCCATAGCTTTGTGAGTGGACATAAGTTCCACGTTTTTATCTTTCAGGGAAGAGTGTGCGACTGCATTATCCACTACTATAAGACTGCCTGATCTGCCTTCTTCGCTTGGGACTACACCAACCTGGAGAAGAGTTCTTTTGCTTTCCTCATCAAGGGTTTTGAGATCCTCAATGGGTTTACTAACTTTGGAACCTTCTTCAAACTCTTTCAGTTCAAAGTCTTCTCCGAAAGCTGCTTTTTTATTGACTGCACTCTCAGCTCTTTTTTTCAGGTTCAGCTCATCAGTCTGCATTTTATACACTCCTGGTATCCTCTCTCCTTTATTTCTTCCAGCATTTTCATGGGGTTTCCGGAACACATAACTGTCCCATTGCAAAGGATATATCCTCTATCTGCCTGCATGTAATCCAGGATCTGACCTGTATGAGTAATAATAAGGGCTGATTTTCCTTTATTGCATCTTTCGCCCGGGCAGTCCGACCCTTCTTCTATTAATTCTTTTATTGTTATTCCAACCTGTTCTATACTTACAAGGTCAACTCCGGATTCAGGTTCGTCCAGAAGATAGAGGCTCGGATTCTGCGCAGAAAGCTGCAGAAGCTCGGAGCGTTTGATTTCTCCTCCTGAAAAGCCAACATTAACATCTCTGTCCATAAAACGCTTCATATCGAGCTTTTCGGAAAGCTCTTCAGAATTTCTCTTTCCTTTCGACACTGCTTTTACAAGATCTTTTAATTTAATCCCGGACATGTCTGGAGGACGTTGCATCATAATTCCAAGTCCGCGACGGGCTCGCTCATCTACGGGCAGGCCTGTAATATCTTCTCCATTGAAAAGAATTCTTCCTTTTACAACCTTATACTCGCTAAAGCCCATAATTGTTCTCATCAAAGCTGATTTCCCGGCTCCATTTGGCCCGAAAAGCACATTAGTGTACCCTTTTTGGACTTCGAGGTTCACGTCATGAAGCAAAGTTTTCCCGTTGACCTCTACAGTCAGATCTTCTATTTTCAGCATCGACATTTTCTCCCTTTATTTTTGATACGGTTCCCCTTTTTTCTTCCGTATCTCCAGAATTCACTCAAAGTACTATTCACTTGAAGTATCAGAAAAACGGTAATAATCAGACAATTTCCGGCATCTTTGCCTAATCTCCGTTATTCTGCAAAAAGTTCTGTATCCTCTTTAGAGTGCATTCTATTTCTAATTATAGATTCTTTTAAAATTTGTTTTATCTGTTTAAAACCAGAGTTATTTAATTATTCCAGATTAGAGAGAAAAGTCAGTGCTAAAAATAAGCAATGTGCAGAAAAATTTTTAATTCTGCCAATTTATTTAAGATCAAGGCATAAACCTGCTTCGATCTCGATGAATTCCAGGGGAAAAATCTCTTTTATTTTTTCTCTGTGAAAAGTGCAATGTCCTGCAGCTATGAGTTCCAGTCCTTTCAACCTTTCAAAATCCTCACTCTTGTGCAACCCTCCAAGTATTCCCCTTACTCTTCCATAGCGAAGGGCAGTATCTAAAATTGCGGCAAGACCTGGATGGGCACAGCCTGTAAGTACGTAAAGTCCACTTCCTGTGTCCAGAATAAGGGCCTGTTCTTTTATTTTATCTCCGAGTTCCCCTGTACTTCGCACACCCTGGTAGATCTCTACAGGTTCTTTTACTTCAATAAGAGCGGCTCTTTTTTTAATTTCGTTTTTAAGATTCTCCGAAAAAGAAATCGGAACATAGACTATAATTTCAGGATTTGCCTTAAGTATCTCTGGAAGGCCGCCTATATGGTCCCAGTGCTGGTGAGAAAGAACAAGTTTCTTTATGTGCCCAGGATCAATCTCAAGTTTTTTCATGTTTTCCAGAAGAAGAAGGCCATCCCACCCAGTATCGAAAAGAAGGGTATCGTTGCCTGTCTCAACAAGAACGGAAAACCCCCAGCTTCCTATAAAATTCTGACTGGCTTTACTGTCATATACTACAGTAAGCCTTAACATCTACTTTTCTCAGATTTCTGTCATGGTTCTGTATTCCAGAACCGTAGAAACCGGGTGTGTTTCAATTTTTATTCCCGATTCTTCAAGGGCACAGATGCCGTTAATTCCCCCTACAAGTGAAACTCCGAACTTCCCTGTTTCAACAGGTGCCCCATATAACAATTCATCAATTTCCCCCAGGGGGAACCACCCTCCCAATCCTACTTTTTCAGTTGTTTTAATTATTTCGAAAGTTTTTTCATAAGCTGAGGAGTTTATCTGGCGCATATTGGCAAGAATTCTACCTTCTCCTTTATCAAGTACCTCGAGAACAGAAGTAGTTTTTCTTTTCATGAAGATCTGTATTGGATCAATAGAAGTTCCGCTGTAAGATATCAAATCCAAAAAGTGTGAAGGTTTTTGGCTTTCTATCTGGAGGATTCCTCCGTAGGCAGGTTCAACAGGAATGCCTGCTTTCAAGAGAAGCCCATCAAAAGTAACACTGCATACCGTAGCTATTCCAACTTTTCCCGGGGGCATATATATTGATTCGTCATCTTCTTCAAAAATTTTCACACGGGAGCTTATCATATACCCTGCATGTGCAGTATAGGAAATAACATCAATAACAGTTTCCATATCGTCTTTATCAAAATAAGAGATATTTACTGCTACTACGCCGTCACCGGTTTCGGGGTTATAGGTTGTTCTAAAAGCCATCTCTTCTATCCGGGAAATCACGAAACCAAAACGGTCCCCGATAAGGGCGTCATTCATCTCACTTTCTCCCAGCTCGGTAAGTGTACGCCCTGCATACCCGTGTTTATGTGTGAACCCTCTTTCATCCAGGATCCTCAGATGGTAGCGGACAGCCCTCTCTCCTATATCATAGCCCCGGTTATTCAATTCGTCAGCTATAGCTCGGGCACCTATGGGTTTGTCACTTTCGTGAATCACCCTCATAATCTCAATGAGTTTTCGCTCTATTTGCGGATCCATCATGTTATAACACCATTCTCCCTTTATTATAAACATGAACTTACTGGTGATCGTAAAAAAACACAAAACATGAGTTTAATTTGTTCAAGTTGCGCAATTATTTTCAGATCAGTATGAATGAATTTTCCTGGAATTCGTTCCAGGTCAACATGAGTTTATATAAATAGTTTTTGAATTCTGCCTATTCTCCTTTGGATGCTCAAGAAAGATTCTCTTTCATTTAAATATGCAGTTATAGTGAATCTTTTCTTATTAATATAATTTGTCTATTTAGTTTTGGAATCAATCTATGAGATATTTCAGAAAAACAAATTCTACTACTTGCTAAAAAGGTTTACTGGATGAATATTCTATAAGCTTTTTTCTTCTTCAACAATCTGGCGGCCATCTAGTTACCGGATTAATTAATTGATTGATACTTTATATCGGTGTCAGGTCAATTGATACACTAAATAAGCTTCAATTGATCTGTCATACCAGTTTTATTATTCCAGGTCCAGGAGAATAAAGTTCTCCTGTCTCCAAAAGTTTATCAAGAATTACATGGAGTTTTTCCCGATTTATTCCTTTTTCCAGAGCTTTCTGCCGAAGGTCTTCAACTCTTATTTCTCCATCTGCGGCTTCTAGAATTTCCAGTAATATTGATTTCTGGTCCTTTTTAAGGGGCTCATTCTCAGAAACTCTGCTATCTGAAAGCTCAAATGTTTTTTCTGTCCCCTCTCCTTCAGGTTTCAATATTCTGCATTCTTCAGCAGAAGGCTTAATCGAGAAAGTTTCACTTCCCTTTCCTCCTGAGATTTCGGCTTGCAAGCGAGTTCTAAAGGCCACTGCATCTGTCAGTTCTTCTGAAGAATGGAGGACTCTCAGTTTTCGGACCTGCAGGAGAGCACCACAGTGCTGGCAGCTAAGGGTCTTTTTTCCGATTTCTGTAATCTGAACATGCTGTCTGCATTTCGGGCACACAATAACTGCGTAGCGAGACCTTTTTTGGTTATTTCCTAGCTCCGGTTCAATCACTTTCCATACCTTCTCTGTCTCTTCTGAAAATCTCTTATTATTCTCAAAAGATCAAGTTTTCTGAAGTCTTTCCAGTTGACATCTGTGAAGTAGAGTTCAGAATATACTGACTGCCATACCAGAAAATCCGAGAGTTTCTGTCCTCCCGAACGAATCATAACATCTGGCTCATGCTTTACAAGAAGGTGTGATTCGAGCATCTTCTCATCCACCTCCTCCGGCTTTACACTTCCTACCTTTACTTCATTAAGAATGGTTAATACCGCTCTGGTAATTTCATCTCTTCCTCCAAACCCCAGGGACATATATACAAAAAAGTCTCTTTCCAGAGTGCTGCCGTTTAACTCTCCCTCCAGGCCGTAAATTGTATAACCTGTACCTGCAGGAAGGTGGGAAAAGCTTTCTTTCAACCGGTCTCTGAGTGTCGATGCAATTTCTGTTTTCAGCGAGGGGTCGGTCTTGAGAATATCTACGTATACGCTTACAACTTCCACCTTAAATCTTCTAAAAACTATGAGTGCGGATAGAAATTTTTCCATTCCTTCAAGGTCAAGAAGGTCGGTTTCCTTGAGTATGATCGCTATATGCCGTGGGATCTTTGAGGATGACCTTGTTATTTGCCAGGCAAGGTATCTTTCATAAAAAGGGTAAACAATAGAAAATAAATCCATCTGGACAATATCCTCCCTGACAAGCTAAAACAATTCAGTATTTTTTCTTTTCCGTTGTTTCAATAAAAATTTAATTAGATTGAGATTTTTTCCTGTCCATAACTTTTTTCAGTTTACTTTGCAGTAGATACGATCTTAATTACATCTTCATTCTTCATCTCGTGCTTTTCTCCAAGTCTCAGCCTTGTACGCGCATCTACAGCGTACAGAAACCTGTCCCCGATCTCAGTATGAATCTGGTAAGCAAGATCATGGCACGTAGAGCCTCTTTTCATGAGATAGGCGTCAGGAAGCATGTTTCCGGTTTTGTCGGACCATTTTCCTTCGTCTTCCACCGGATAAACAACAATAAGGTCAAGAAGCTCAAAAACAGTCCTGTTTATACATTCCTGAACACCGGTACCGCCCAGCCTTTCAATTACTTTCTGGATAGCTTCAAGCCCTTTTTTCTGCGCCTTTGTGAGTTCCTCGGTAAGAATATCGAAGTTTTTATCTCCTGGTGCGTATCTGATAATGCCACTTTTTGCTGCGGATCTGAGTGCCAGTTCGGCTGCTGCACTTGTAGGTACCACTATTCTGTCAAGGTCCCGGAGTTTATTCAGATTTTCTCTTGGGGCAATATCTGCTTTATTTGCAGCAATGAGCAGGGGCTTGCTAATCTCCCTCATTTTGTCGCAGAGCCGAATCATGTCTTCTTCGCTCCATTTAATGTGGTCTATCCTCACAAGCCCTGTTTCTACCAGAGCTGCGTTTACATGTGACTCTCTTATTCCTGCGCCTGCAACCTGTTCTGCAATTACCACTTCGAGTTTAAGCCCTTCTGCCTGGATTTTTCTGGCAAGCTTAGTCCAGTTTCTTTCCAGAATACCGTACAGCCACATGGTAATTTCTTTGTTTAAGAATGCCACATCTTCAAGAGGATCATGATCCCCTATTTCTACAGGGTTGCCTTCTGCGTCTGTCCCGCCTGAGGCATCCACTACATGGACGATTGCTTGAGCCTGCCGGAGTTCATCCAAAAAAGTGTTTCCAAGCCCTCTTCCTTTATGCGCATCCGGGACAAGTCCTGCAACATCAATTATATCAATAGGAACTAACCTGACCCCATCCACACATTTTCCGCATTTCTTCTCCTTTTCTTTGCAGGGACATTCGGCCCTCACATAGGTAACTCCGTGATTTGCATTGATAGTTGTGAAAGGGTAATTTGCAATTTCAACTTCTGCAAGGGTAGCAGCTTTGAAAAAAGTTGATTTTCCCGCATTGGGTTTTCCTGCAAGTCCTATGGTCATCGACATGAATTATAAAAACGAACTTGTTGCATTTAATCTTTATTGATATTGATGCCAGGGAAAATGGATTTTTTCCTTTTGCTTCCATAAAGGCCGGATAAGCGAATTTTGGAGTGAACCACCTTTCGAGGAATAAGGTTTATATTCTTGAATGTGCTTATGAGTGGTGCTCGCTTGCGTCCCGATAGGGTAGTGGATATCCTTGAGGCCTGCGGAGCCTTAGACCTGAGTTCAAGTCTCAGTCGGGACGTAAATTTTATTTTTGTTTTTCTTCTTACTTCATTTTTGTTTCTTTTAATTTCTCCTTTCTTCTGGTGGCTTCTGTATTTTTTTCTTTAGTTTTGCTCGTCCTTCATTCTGCTTGTCCTCTTTCTTTTCCTGAACCTCAAATTTATATTTTTGTTTCTATTCTTCTCTCCTATCAAAAAGGTAATGAATATAAGCTGAACTTATATTATAAAGACCAAAAGATGGTGATAATTATGAAGGGCAAAATTTTGATTTTACTTCTAATGATTGTGTTCTTACTCGCCTCAGGTTGCGCTGACAAGAACACAGGAACCGTACCTGAGGACTCCAATGCCTCTGCACCTGAAGCCAATGTGACAGCACAGAATGAAAATTTAAGTTCAGGATCAGGTGAAGACCATATTGTCCGCCTTGAGTATTATGAGGTCATCAGGCCATCAGAACTGGATATCAATACGGGAGATACGGTTTCCTGGTGGAGCGGCAAAAGGCAGGGGACTTACGTTCTTGTCAGTGAAGAAGGATTATTTCCGGATGAAGAACTGGCTTACAGCGTACCTTACAGTTACACCTTTAGCAAACCCGGAACCTATCTTTTCACTGTAAAAGATGTTCCAAAGATGAATTGCACAATTAGGGTAAACTGAAATCTTTCTATCTGACTGGAAAACCGATTTTTCCTTTTTTCCGAAGAGCTGTCTCTTAAGTGAAGGAAGGAACAGAGCTTCTTTGAGGGAGCCTGTTCCAAATTAATTTTTGTAGTTTGGGAGAAAATCTCTTTTATACTCTCATAATAGGTCTTGCTATACTTTTGTAGTGATCAAAAAGTTCTTTTCCCCATTTGAGTGCGCTCTCATCAAAACTTACCAGGTTATGATTGTAATAAATGCCGCTGTTACAAAAGAGCGAGAGCGCCATGAATTTTTCCGTAACTATGCTTGATGCTATCTTCATGTTGTTATTATTACAAACATACAGCTTGGTATATTTGAGATTCAGAAAATGTTCAAGTTCTCTTTTGTAATCGTTGAGCATTCTGTCATATACGTATTCTGTGAATACCAGCGTTATATCCGTACCCTTTGCTGCGAGCTCTATACAAAGAGAAGGATATATGGGCAGGAAAAATGAAGATGAGATCATCACCTTTTCCGATTCTGAAAGATGTTTTACAACTTCTTTAGGGTATTCAAACACATGATTTCGGTCAGGGTTTACTTCAATATAGTCTCCAAGTTTCCCGATATTATCCAGAAATTCCGGGGGAATTGATGTCATATCCTGATTTATCCAGTAATCATGGTTTTTATCAAATACGTTGAATGTTTCAAGGATCGTCCTCATTTTCGGGACCAGAATTTCTCCGATACTGGAAAGTTTGTAGAGCCTGTTGCTCTCAACAACCACGTCGTGCTTCATCAGGATCTTTATCTGGGTCATTATCGGGCTTGAGCGGACATCAAGTGTATCCTTGATCTCTTCGATACTTTTAGGCCCATCCAGAAGCAGCAGAAGGAGATTTTTCCTTTTTTCTGAAAGAAAGAGAACATCCAGTAATGATGACTCCATCTGATTCCCTCTCTTAATGTCTCATCCTATTAGATCTTATATTGTATATATCTTTATGCCAGATATATATCTCTATACCAGAAGCCTCTTGGCCTCGCTTACCTTTATCCCTTGCCATTATTCTTTTTTTGTGGGAAAAAGGATCTTCTAAGTGTAAACTCGGGGACATAAAGAGAATACCATTTTCACGTAACAGATTACTACTATAAAATATATAATTATATTTTATTATTTTTTCCTAATGTCCCCTTAAGAAAATTTATACGGCAATTTTTCTTGAGTTTTTGTTATCATAGTCTGACTTCTTGGGATTGGAATTACACTCAAAAATAGCTGTGGGGTTCATCTGTATCCTTCCTTTATTCATATTTTGTTTACCTGTCTGGAAAGTTTCTTAAAGTAATCGAAAAGTTCTTGGCCCCATCGCAGGGCACTGGGCTCAAAACTCATAATAAATTGCTGATCGAATTTCCCGTTTTTATCAAAAAGCCCAAGAAGCATTATCCTGTCAGTCACAGTGACTTCACTAATCTTTATTCCTTCTTTGGAGACATAAAGGCTTACATTATCCCTGCCCATTAACTCCTTTATCATATTTGAGTGCTCGTTTGAAAGATGATCCCATACAGACTGTGTAAAATTCAGGGAAAGTTCAGCATCTTTCCTGCCAAGTTCAACATATAGAGGCAGATAGGCGGGGTTGAAATACGAAGCAAAGGTTAAAACTTTCTTTGCATTAGCCATATTTTCGATAATTTCCTGAGAGGGCTCATATATATGATTCAGATCGGGTTCAATAAGGATGCAATCTCCCAGTTCTGATATCCTTTCCAGGAGATGCCTGGGAATCGAATTCAAGTTGTGACCTACCCAGTAACAGTTGTTCTTTTCCACTACTTCAAGAGCACTTATCAGAGGCTTAATCTTCTTGACGATAAATTCTCCCAGGACTGTGAGTTTATACATCCTGTCTTCCTGAATTATAAGATCATTATCTATCAGTTTCTTAATCTGGGGAAGAATTGACGTAGCAGTAACATCAAGTTCGCCTCTGATTTCATCAATATTCTTTGAGCCGCTATCCAGCAATATAAGAAGGTTTTTTCTTTTATCGGAGCGGAAAACAAGATCAATAAGTGAAGAATCCATTTACCTTTACTTCCTGCGGTCTAATCTCTTGAGTTGCCGTCGATCCTTCTTTCGGCAGGCTGGTTCCTTGGTATTCATGTTTAATTTCAACATTTCTTCTGCTTTTTTCAATTAATTTTTCTATCTAACAAAGAATCATGCTTCAGTTAATTGAAATCCCGGGGGTGCAGACTCCTACAAAGGTTATCTTTGTTTCCATTGGGGTCTGCTTCCAGCCTGGAGGAGAAAGGTACTTTACACTCGTGTCTATTTTTATTGAATCTTCCGAAAGACCGAAATCTTTCATTGAATCGAGGATAAGCTCTTCACCTGTTTTGTAGGAGTATTCTATTGCTGTTCTGTACTGCTCAAATTTCTTCCTCCCAACCGGAGTGAACACCAGGAATTTTTGATCTGGGTTTTCCATTGAGTAAGGCCTGATAGTTATCTCAATCCTTTTAATTCCTTTTCCTACGAGAGCTCCAACTGCATTTCCTACTCTTGCCTGCTCAGGGACTATAACTTCTGCATCAATCAGACCTTTCAGCTCTTCGTAGTAAGCTTTTACCGGTCCTCCTAGCAGAACTATAGGAATGTTTACCTTGTACTGGACAGGGATCTCTTCTTCCAGCATCTTTTTTATTCCGTCTTTCCCTCTCCCTTCCATCATAAAAGACATCAAGCCGTAAGCCATATTTTTCGCAACCTGATGCTTTACTCTCTTGCAGAAGGCATGGACGCCCATATGTGTAAAACGTGAAAGTTTTCTCGCTCCTATCTGAGCGGCTTCTACATCCCATTCAGTATATTCTCCCAATACGTGCAGGGCATCCGTAGGTGTGAAACCTATCGCCTGGATTACTCTCTGCTGAATCAGTGAGTCCATAACTGCAGGAGAGGGGAAACGCTTCGTTTTGTTTAAAATATCGTGGATAGAAAGGGGTTCATCCCCTATAAATTTTAACAACTTTTTCTCATTTTCTGTGGGGTCGATGGGTACTATCCCGGTACTGACAAAGAATTTGGTGGGCTGAATATGTTCATTAAGCATGGTCCTCAGGGGGACAGGATTCTTCTCCAGTTTTTCCTTGAAATTAGGGTATTTCACTGCAGCATAACAGAGGGGCATTACCCTTCTCGGGCCGATGCGCGTACATTTTTTGAACCATACATGGCTATCTCCACCGTTTGCGGAACTTTCCATCTTTATGGCCTTTACACGGGTTTGCCAGCCTCCGACAATTGCTCCTTTCTCACAAAGCTCGGGAACTCCTTTTTTTATAATGGAAATATCCGTGCTCGTCCCTCCTACATCTATTACAGCGCAGGTATCCAGTCCTGAAAGGTGAGAAGCCCCCATGATACTTGCCGCAGGGCCTGAAAATATGGTTTCAATAGGGCGCAATTTTGCTCCTTTTATATCAATGACTGAACCATCACATTTCAACATAAGGATTTTTGCTTCAAGATTTCTTTCCTTAATCTCACTTATTATGGAATTGATAAACTGATAGGTTATGGGAATAAGCTGCGCATTTAAAACTGCGGTTGCTGCTCTTTCATAGGCCCCCAGTTCCTGGGAGAGTTCATGTCCGCAGACCACAGGATGCCCTGTCAATTTAAGGATTATTTTCTTAATTTTAAGCTCATGTTCCGGATTTCTGGTACTGAAATAGGAAGACACAGCAAATGCAGAGACTTTCTTTTTCAGGCTCACTGCAAATTGTTCTACAGCGGTGATATCCAGAGGTTCCAGTTCATCTCCGTTGTTGTCATGTCCTCCTCTAACAGTAATGCAATAGTCGGCCGGAAGTTCTCTTGGGATAGTATAGTCCCCTACAAGAATCAGGCCAACAGGATATCCTGTTCTTTCGAGAATCGTGTTTGTTGAAAGAGTTGTTGATACCGATACCAGTTTTACTTTGCTCAGGTATTCAGGATTTAATTTATCAATTGCATTTCGAATCCCGGTCATAAGGTTTGGATAGGTAGTAATTGCTTTGCTAGTATCAAGGATCCGACTGTCCGAATCTCTCAATATTACAGCATCGGTATAGGTACCACCTGCATCAATACCCAGACTATATTGCATGTCAAAACAGCCCCATTTTTATTTTATATCGGGAAATTTATACCCTTTTTTTAGCTGTATATATCCCTTTTTATCCAGATTTTTGAAATTATACATCAAGTCTTATTATAACCTGCAGCTACTGACATCTCGATCCGTCTTTCTTCTTTCACATAATTGTTTTTTTCGGGATCCCTACGCCTACAAAAACAAGTTTTGTTTCGAGAGGTGTATCTGTCCAGCCACTGGGTGCCAGATGTTTTCTGCTCACATCTATTCTTATGTCCTCTTTCCCAAGCCCTGCACTGATCATGTAATCCATAACTAGTTGCTTTCCGAGATTCTCTGCGTATTCGAGCGCTTCGCTATATGCATCAAATTTCTTCCTTTCAGAAGGAGAAAAGACAATAAATTCTTTTTTATTTTCACCCTGCAAAACAGCTTCTACAACGCAGCTTTCATGAGCTTCTGGATCTACACTTTCAATTTCAGACTCGCGAGATTTAGGAATAATCCTTGTTTTTATTAGAATCTCCACTCTTTTTATTCCTTTCCCCATAAGAGCGCCTACGGCATTACCTACATCGGCATGTTCAGGAACTATGAAATCTGCATTAATAAGTTTCCTCAGATCCTCACCATATGCTTTTACAGGCCCTCCGAGGAGAACCACGGGAATTTCTACTCCAATACGGGTGAAATTTTTTCCCATAAGAACCCTGTCAATCTCACTCCTGGGCATTCCTTCTATAAGATAAGCAATCAAATCTTCTGCAATATTGCGTGCAACTCTGTTTTTTACTTCCGCACTAAACGCTTCAGGGCTTTGCTTAAACGCTCTTCCAAGCATGGAAGCTCCTATTTTTGCGGCTTCAGCATCCCACTCAGTATATTCTCCAAGCACGTGAAGGGCATCTGTAGGTGTAAAACCAATTGCCTGAATAAGCCTCTTCTGGATCAATGAGTCCAGCATTGAAGGGGATGGGCGTTTTTTCAGCGCCACTAGCAGGTCACCAAAAGAAGCAGGTTCATTTCCTATTTGTCGGTAGATTTCCTTCTCGCCTACCTTCAGTTCAATAGGTCTGAAGCTTGTCCTTACAAAGAATTTCGTCAACTGAATATTTTCGCAAAGGTACCCCTTTGCTACTTTGTTATGTTTCAATTTATCCCTGAAACCAGGATATATAGCAGAAGCCCTGCAGAGGGGGATAACCCTGCGGGGACCCACATAAACTCTGTCACCTTTTATCCACACGTGACTATCTCCGCCAGTTGCTGAAGTTTCCATGCGAATGGCTTTTACACGGGTCTGCCAGCCTCCTACAACGGCGCCCGAGTTGCTGAGCTGCGGGAGCCCGCTCTGCATCATGGCTACATCAGTACTCGTGCCTCCAACATCAATAACGGCACAGGTACTGAGCCTGCTCAGGTGAGAAGCCCCCACAAGACTCGCGGCAGGTCCTGAAAATATTGTTTCAATTGGTTTTTCCAGAGCTTCTTCTATTCCTACAACCGACCCATCACATTTTAACATCAGCAGATTTGCATTAATTCCTCTTATTTCAAATTCTTCGATTATTGACTGGATGAACTTATGAGTAATGGGAATTAGCTGGGCATTCAGAAATGCAGTTATAGCCCTTTCATAGGCTCCAAGATCCTGGGAAAGTTCATGCCCGCAAACTACAGGATGACCTGTCAGTTCTTTTATAGCTATTTTGACAGCAAGCTCATGCTCAGGGTTACGGTTACTAAAATATGAAGAAACCGCAAAAGCTGAAACTTTATCTTTTACCCTGGAAGCAAATTTTTCCACAGAATCGAGATCAAGGGTTTTTAGTTCTTCGCCGTCACTATTATGCCCGCCAGAGACAGCTATCCAGTATTCCGTAGGGAGTCTTTCAGGAATGACATAGTCCCCTACCATTATTAACCCCACCGGAAAGCCGGTACTTTCGAGAATTGTATTTGTAGACAGAGTAGTAGATACGGATACAAGATGGATATCTTTAAGGTATCTAGGATCAACCTTGTCAATAGCATTTTTAATTCCTTCAAGAGGATCTGGATAGGTGGTAAGGGCTTTGCTGGACTCTATCACCTCTCCATCAGAATCTCTTACAACCACAGCATCAGTGTAAGTGCCACCTGCGTCTATTCCAAGACTAAAATGCATTTTTTTACTAACCTCTTTGCGAATTGGATATAAGTTCCTGTTATTTCTGTATTATAACCAACATCTGTATTGTGACCGATATATGCTGAAAATTGATATTCGGAATGGGTGAGTCCCGGTATTGATTAACTGTTATTTGGGTAAGACTGAATAGTTGTTAAACATGTAGTAGTTAAATGGATATCTATAAGACTAAATCTTATCGAAAACTAAATCTTATCGAAGACTAAATCTTATCGAAAGTGAATTTGTATCCTGAGATTCATTCTCTGGCTGATTTCCTAACACCATTATTATTATTATTATTATTATTATTATTATTATTATTATTATTATTATTATTATTATTATTATTATTATTCACTGTTTTCACATTTTTATTGGTGTTTTTCTCTTTCCCTCTTCAGATGGCGTATTCCTATTATGGAGTGTGAGGGTTTTTAAGGTATCAGGTTCCACTTTTATAAGAGTATATGCATCTTCCCCAAATGCCGCTTTCAATTTTTGTTCTACAATGTCTGTGATTTTTGCAGCATCCTGAATACTCAGGGAATTGTCCACACTGATACAGGCATTAATAGCTATTCCTTTTCCTATCTTCCGGGTTTTAAGTTCTTTGGACTCAGTTACCCCTTCAATTCCATTTATTATTTCCCTGATTTTACAGTTCGTCTCTTCATCAAGGGAAGCTTCTATAAGCTCATTTACAGTGCCATAGAAAAGGTTGCCTGATGCCAAGAGGAGATAAAGACTCAAAATAACAGATGCAAATGAATCAGCAATATGCGTATATCTTCCTGAAAGGAATGTACATCCTATGCCAAGAATAACAAAACCGGAAACGAATAATTCTTTTATATGTGGATAACCTTCTGAAGAGATATCCATAGTTTTTAATTCCGTAATTTTTTTATCCCCTATAACTATAAAAATGATATCTTTTAAAACGAAGGTTAAAACTACTGCAAAGAGTGCAATTAATTCTGGTGTTTTTAATTCTTTGCCCTGTATATACATAAGAAGTTGCTCTGAACCCATATAAAGGATGTAAAGACATGCACAGAGAATTATAGACGCTCCTGCCCCTCTACAGAGAGTCTCAATCTTTCCATGTCCATAATTATGGCTTTTATCTTCAGGTTTATCTTCAATAGAAATGTTCAGTATCTTTATACATTCGTTGATAAATTCTGAGAAAGAACGAACCGCATCGGCAAGGAGTAATGTACTGTTCCCTAAAAATCCCGCCAGTAATTTGAAAAAAGTGAGTAAAAAACTAAGAGCAACTTTTGTGTATGATATGTTTCGGGATTTGCCCGATTTTTTGTCCGCTTTCATTCGAAGTTCACCTTCTATATATTTTCTGGTCCTCCTTCGTAAAGCGAACCTTTTCGAAACCGGTCCGATAAAACAAAAACGGCGTTAATCCAAAAATAAAAAGTTTTCAAGTCCTATAATCGAAGAGAGTTGAATAAATGAAAACACAGATTTGAAACCTGCGTTTTCACTAGCTGATATTCATTTGGGCTATCTTTTATGTTTTTGCCCTTTCGTTTTTATGGTTTTCTTATAGGTCGTTAGATTGGCGAAGGTTTCTCACCAGATTTGCGGGTGTAATGTTGTCATTACTTTTTCTTCAGATCGGAAGAATTGTTTTCCCATGGATTTCATTCATTACCATGGCTAAAGCTGTATACAGAGATCCGAGGCCCATAATAAGTCCTACGTATCCGGCTATTACAAGTAGTCCTGCATTCCCGGTTGCATTTACAACGGCAAGCAGCATAAATAATATAAATAATGTCACAAATACGAACTGAAGAGCTTTAACTCCGATTTTCATTGTAATAAGCAACATAACAAAAGTGTACGCACCCCAGATGAAGAGATATGCAGCCATTGCAGTTCCAGAAGAGGCTTCAGCCCAACCGATTGCGGGCATGATGATCAGTCCGGCCAGTGAGAACCAGAAGAGGCCGAAAGCTGAAAATGCAGTCCCTGCAAAGACATCTCCTTTTTTCCAGGCCATGATTCCTGCAAATACCTGTGCGAATCCTCCTAAGAATATTGCCATAGAGACAATCATAGATTCAACAGGGTATACGCCGATGTAACTAAGACTCAACAGGACTGCAGAAAGACCCAGGCCAGTAAAACCAAGTGGGGCAGGGTTTGCGGTCTTGTCGATTATTTCGGTAGTGGTTCCTGCGTTTTCGCTCATTTTTTATCCCCTGAAGCCATTTAATTTAAAAAAATAAAAAAAGAAGTTTAGGGCTTAAAGCCCGTAGTTTTCAGGTCTGAAAACTGCAACTTCTTGTTTGAATTTGGTCAAGTTGTCGCTCATGAACTTGTCTGCATCGTCAGTGAGGGCTTCAAGGTCAGCTTTAACCTTTGCAAGAGCATTGGTTTCGAACCTTGTGAGTCTGAGTTTGCCGGAGTTGGCTCCCTCTTCGACAATCTTACAGCATTCGATTGCTGCATTCTTGGAACGGAGGTAGTTGTTGGTTCCGTCCTTTGCGATTGCCTGTCCTACCTTGTAGGCGTTGTCGTATGCAAGCACATAGCCCTGTGGGTCTCTGTATTTGTCAGAGAGCACGAGAATGTCCCTGAGGTCTTTTGCTTTGCCGGTCTTGAGTGCAACGTTCATCATGGAACAGTCGTATGCAAGGGTTTCGGACCAGCACTGAACTGTGGTACCACCGAATTCACCGTGGTATTCAACAGACTCGTTGGACCAGAGGTCACAGCACTGCATGACAAGGTTACCCATCAGGTCAGAGTGGGCACAGGTTGAGGTCTTACCTTCCTGGGTGATTGGGACACCAGCAACGGACTTTATGATGGAGTTTTCGTAACCACAGTCTTTTCCAGGGCCTACTGCGCCTGCTTCATATGCACAGAGGGACCTTGCTGCAGAGATTGCTCTTGCAACGATTGCAGTTGTGTGGGCCAGGTTCTTGTCAAGCAGACCGCCTGCAATGAACATTGCAGTGTTTGCCTGAGCACAGTCTGTGTCACCAGCTGCAACAGTTCCGGTTCTCTTTGCGACTGCTGCAATGTCTTTCCAGACCATTTCCATGTCCATGCTGCCGAGCACACCGATACCGAAGAGGATACCTGCAGTGTCGTTTCTCAGAATGGAGTAGTCGAATACTTCCTTACCACCCATGCTCTCTACTGAAAGCAGGTCAGCACCGTTCTTGGCGACTTCTTCGAAGGCTTCCATGAAGGTGTTGTATTTGTCTCCTCTGAGCTGGAGGTAGTCACGGTCTTCACGGATGTCACCAATTGTGTGGCGAAGTGCGCACTTTATGCCGTATTCATCGTGGTATTCTTCCATGATGGTCTTCTGGGCGTGTGCAACAGCTCCTCCCCAGGCGGGGTGGTTGGACATCTGCTGGACGTGTTCTGTTTCGAGTACGACTGAAGGAGCTCCGATCTGAACCATTCTTGCCATGATGTCAGTGGTGATCCTTTCGTATTCTTTTACGAGTTTGTCTTTAGATTTGCCTGCCTCAGGTCTTGGAGCATAGTTAACTTCAGGGGATGTGTAACCTGCACCAATCTCGAGTCCGAGGCCTGCCTTTACTGGGAATTTTGAGTTACCAAAAATAAGTTCATCTGCGCTAGCGTAAGCCATTGAAGTGTATTTCTTTACCATTTTGCTTCCTCCTTAGTGCTTGTGGAATTCCTCTCTTAAGGCCGCGATATCTTTGATGCCTGAAACGATTGCGTCAGCAATCTTGGGGGCATCTGCAGCTTCTTCACCGTATACACCAAGGTCATACTGGGATACGAAGTCCTGGTTAACTGCTCCGCCACCACATGCGAATGGGACTTTTATTCCCTTCTCAAGGAGTTTGTCGTTAACTTCCTTGAATGCATACATTGTGGTTGTCATGAGGGCAGTACCTGTGACCAGGATTGGCTTCTCTTTTACAACTGCAGTGATAACTTCGTCCACTGGAACATCTCTTCCAAGGTCAACTACATCATAGCCGTTTGCTCTCAGGAGGGCAACAACAATGTTCTTTCCGATGTCATGGACGTCACCTTCTGCAACGTGGCAGACGACTTTGCCCTTTGATTCGGGAACTTCTGTTGTCTTGGTTTTGCAGTAGTCGATACCTGCCAGCATTGCGTCAGCAGACATCATAACGTTAGGGAGGAAAATGATACCATCATCGTAGAGTCTGGTGACAACTCCCATACCTATCATAAGGGCATTGTCAATAAGGTCGATTGGCTTTTTGCCTGCGTCGATTGCTGCCTGGAGTGCGTCAACGACGTCATCTTCTTCACCCTCGTAGATTGCTTTTGCAATTGGGTAAACGAGTTCATCCTTCGGGTAAAGCTCTTCTGCGGCTTCGTCAGGTGTCATTTCCTTTTCGAGGGCGACGTTGTAGCGTACTAATATGCCATCGATGTCTTCCAGTTTAAAATCCAACATATTTTAACCTCCATTTAGTAAAAAGGATCCAGATTGCTCAGATCTTTGATCCCTCAAGTTACATTTCCCTGGAGTTCCAGACATAATTTTTGCAGGATACTGAATGCAACGAGAATGAACTCGAAAACCTCCATAATCGAATTCATCCCATAACCTGGAGTTTCCAAGCATAATTTTGCCAGATACTTCTCTAATACAATGAGAATGAACTCGAAAACCTCCATAATCGAATTAGTCTCATTGTGGGGGATTTGGATAACTTCTTGGTGATGTACTTATCAGCTAGCAGCTAAAAATTAAGTCATTTTTTCGTTTTTCTGTTTTCTACTGCTTGCGGATTTTCTCTTCCCAGTTAGTTAAGAGATGTACTCACTTTTGTATCCGGGAACGAACTTGCAAGTCAAAATTATATTTACTTGCTTATACCTTCACCGATGCTAATTTTTGCGCCACTATAATTTTATAATTATCCCTTCAATTTTCTCTGCAAATGATTTTATAAAAAAGAATTCTTTTTTTGTTGTCATTGTTCTAATCAATGGCATCAAAATTTATACGGTAATTGTCCTGTTTTCTGGGAATTGTTTGCTTGCAGAGTATGGATATATAGCAGGCTTTTGTTTGAGCTTTAGAGGTTATCAAGTTGATTTGCTTTTAGAGGGAATTTAAAGCTGGCAAAATAAGATTCTTGTGCTACTTTTTTTTGAAGCACACAAGTAATGTGAATATCCCTCTCCATTTTCTCCGGAATTCTAAGGATTTCCTGTTTCTTCCGAAAAAAGGATGAAAGTTTTCAAAACTCAGTTGTTTTAATTTTTCTCTGAGTTTATTTCAGTCCTAATTTTGCCGTTTTTTATTCAATTTTGTGGCAGAGCCGAATTTTTCCCCCAGTAAGTTTTCATGTCTCTGTCTTAATTTCTTTCTTGGATAAACTTCCGAGCACCTGTCTGGAGTTACATTGTTACATTGAAGCCACGTTCTTCTGGAAGTTTGAAAAAGAACTCTATCTTTCTACCTTAGAAGTTCTTTTCGGATAAATATCGATGATTATTTTAATCTATATAAGGTTTATGTATGTCAGGACATGACTGTCCTCAACCGGAAATAACTTTCCTTCAGAAGTCTCTTTTCGTAAGATGGTATTACTCTTGCCTTAGCACTCCCGTGCGCGCTCCCGTCTTTTTTTTCGAAAGTACTGCTTCTGTTCTCCAGCTGTTTTCCTATTGCCAGATTCATAGTTTCAGTGAGTTATTATTTTGTTATTGATGTCACCTCAGCTAGTGCCTCTGACCCTGGAAATGAGTTCATTTCTCTTTTAAGAACTCTGTGTTGGTCTTTTTGTGTGCTGAAGTACACTGCAATTTACAGTTTTTCCTTTTTGGGTACTAATCCAGGGTGCTCTATATAATAGTATCAAGGATTTAGACATCAGACTTAAGCGATGGCAAGATTTCTCAGGATATATTCATGCTGATTCTACGAAGGATGCACAGACGTTTGTAATCTTCTCTAGACTATTTCGTATACCTGAGAGGGTATTCCTCGTAACTCTCGTGAATAATTCAATGAACTGATCCAGTTGAACTTGTCCAATATTATATAGATTGCTCACTAAAATCCATTTTAAAAATAGCTGACATAGAAATATTTCCTGGTAAAATTAACGGGAAATTTGTGGAAGCTTTGAAAGAAGAGTTTTCAGGATAATCAATGAAGATTTGCTGGAGCTTTGAAAAAATTTTAGAAAATGGTGTTTAAGGGAAATATCTCACTTTAAGCACCTTTTCCTTTCGTCTCATTCTTTCATTTTTTAATACTCGTGATTCTCTGCACTTGTTCGGGATGTTCATGCTCGTGATGCCCATGTTCAGAGTGCTTATGTTCATGATTATGGCTTTTTTCCATTTTATGAACTACTATCCCCGATTTTTTGAAGGTTTCCTGAACAGAGCTTTCAACTGCATCTTTAAGGCATCCCTTTTCAACGTTTGAGACTGCTGAGAGAATTTTGAGCGTTGGTAAAGCTCCTTTCTTTGATTCGATAATATCTTCCTGAGGCTCTTCGTAGTAGATAGTAACGCTTTGTTTCACGGTTTCGAACCCATTGTCAAGAAAGAGTTTTATATGTCCCACAAATTCGGGATTTAATCTCAGAGCCTTTGCTTTTATTTTATTCATTAATTCATTTGTGAGCTTCCGGGAAGTTTCAGTGTCTATATTCTCGTTTCCTATGGCAAATTCTGCAGAATAACTGCCAACCCCGGAGGCTTCAATTGAATCCTCTGTTTCCTTAGGGCCAGAAAGACTGGACTTTACTTCTGGTGCGGTTTCTGGGGGTTTTGCTGGTTTTTCTTCGAGGTCCGGAAGCAATATTTGCATGAAACTTTCAAACCTTTCACCCATCTCTTTTCCTGAGAGCAGAACTATTCTGGCTTTTGGATTCAGCTGCTGCACAGAAGTTTCGATAATTGGAAGCCTGATAGGTTCAATAAGGTCTATCTTGTTTATTCCAAGGATTTCAGCATCTATAATCTGCCTCATGGCAAATTCTTTTACTTCTTTCATCAGGTACTTAAAGCGGCTACCATCGATTAGAGTCACCAGAGGAGCTATTTTTACTTGTTCCCCAAGGTTCATAAGCTCAACTTCATTTCTGATTACATTTGGAAAAGCAATCCCTGTGGGTTCTATCATAAGAATATCAGGTTTGTATTCTTTCATAAGAAGGGTGATTGTTGTCCTCAACCCCACTTTCAGGGAGCAGCAGATGCAACCGCTTGTGATCTCCTTGGTATCGAAACCGAACCTTTTGATCACATCTCCGTCAATTCCTATTTCTCCGATCTCGTTCACTATGATGGCAACTTTTTTCTCTTTTTCTGCCAGGTATTTACCCATGTTGATAATGGTGGTCGTCTTCCCGCTTCCCAGGAAACCTCCCACAACAATCACTTGCATGTACTTTCCTCCGTTTTCTGCCATTTTTCGCTTATGTTCCTCTTCTTATACAGAACGTTGTGTAAAACTTTTCTACTTTAACTAGGCGTATTGTGTCAACTTTTCTATTCTCAAAGTATATTTTTCTATCTATGAATTGGAGCCTATCAAAACAGCTTGTAGCAAAAAAGAATGTTAAAAGTTAATTCAGGTTGAACCTTCAGGCTCTTAAATACTGGATAAAAGTAAAACAGATATGAACAAATCTATTATTTTGGGGTTCAAAAAAGATCGGGAAATCCTTACAATGGATGAGCTGAGATACTTTATATAACAGAGTAAGGGTAAGCTCTTAAGGAGTAAGCAATAGTTTACAGTATTATAATAGAAAACCCGCAAACTTCAGTTCACGGGTTATCTACTACTTTGGATAAGTTTCTTTCCTTTTAGATGCCTGCTACTGTCAGGTTTTCCCATTTAAACCTGTCATCAGGACAGGCGTGAAGGCAGCGCTGGCAGTTTGCTCCATCACAGAGGTCGGTTCTGATCTTCACAGTTCCGTTTTCCTCCATCCTTAGAGCTCCATTGGGACAAACCTTTACGCATTTATGACAGCTTTCGCAGTCTTCAATGACCATTGTAAGATAGGTCCCGACTTTTTCAAGCACTTCAAGTCCTTCGTTTCCGATATCCGGAATATCTCTTTCAACCCTGCGATCAATTTCCAGAATTGCTGATGGTTCATCAATCATCGGGAGTTTTTTCTTTTTCAGGAACTTCTGAAGCATCTTGAAAGCCATGCCTTCATTCCAGTAAGCAAGTTCAAGTAAATAGGCTTCTTTAAATGCCTCGGAGGTTGCAAACATTACATGAGTGCCCAGTATTTCCTTTGCAATTGCCTGCAGTTCCCAGAGTCTTTCTTCTGAAAGAAGGATTTCCCGAGCAACAATCAGAGAAGTATTCCCTATCTGAGATACATAATGTGTATTGTAAGGGATCATTCCCACATGATGAGCTTTTGCAGCGTCCATGTAGGTTCCGGCAGCTCCTGACATGTGAGCTATCTTGAGATCTTCCATCTCGATCCCTGCAGCTCCACAGAGAGTAATATGTCCTGCCCGAAGTGCACCTATGGCTCTTCCGGCTGCAATGAGGTCTTTCTCTGTAAACTTGATTCCGTCCTGGAGGTAGATAATTCCCTCCGGAGTCTGAATTTTCGGCAGAACTATGAGCTTATTTCTCATCCCTGCTTCGATAAGGGCAATGACTCCTGTTCCTGTGATACCTTTTGCAGTGACCTCTCCTTTTTCTATTACTTCTCCAGTCTTGGGGTTCACAAGGTCTCCGACAACAGTCTTCATGCTCTTGTCAAGAACGTAACAGCGCAGGTTTTCTCCTTCAAATTCTACATCACTGATTGTGTGAGGGGAAGCGATAGATCCGTATTCAATTTCCTGACCTTCAAGGGCAGGCCCTGCAGCAGCTGATCCAGTGTAGATGATTCCATTTGATTTCAGGGCCATTTCTGCATTTGTCCCGTAGTCAGTTGCAATCGCAATTTCATCACTCTCGATCATGCCTGCTTTTACAATAAGGGCAAGGGCGTCGGCTCCAACTTCGTGTTTAATTGAGGGGGGCACGAGGATTTTACAGTTTACGGCTTCTTCAAATCCCTCTATCTCAGTTATAGGTATAATCCGAGCATCTCTATTTTGCTCTTCAATATGATATTTTTGCTTTTTACGCTCTCCTGCATATGCCAGATCCTCGATAGGGATTCCCTGGAATATTGATAGCTGGATAGGGTTTCCACAGATTGAAAACTTTTCCATTTCAGCGAGGTTTACTCCAAGTTCTGTGAGAATGTTTTTTACCGCTGTTGCTGAGAGCCCATGGGCTTTATCAAGTCCGTAATGGATTGCAAAGTCAAGATGGTCCATTACGTTTGCTCCAGGCAGAGGATTCCGCAGCGTTATGACGGTTTTCTTGATTTCGCCGCTTTCCAGATCGATTTTCTGGGCCCTAAAACCACTGGTTCCCAGATCAATTGCAACTCCTGTTCTCATGTCTTAACCTCCTCCAAAACAGTTTAAGACTTATTCAACGATGTACTGTAAATATATTTAGTTTTTATATTTAGTTTTTAACAAAATTCAATAAGTTTTATGCTGGATAAGCTATCTTTGTGAATTTTGCTCAATCATTCACTAGGCTAAACCTCCTGAACTGACAGCCTTTTTGGACTGGATCTGGATACTATAATTCTTGAGGTTTTTCCTGGCAAATTCTAAAAAACATGAAACGGGATAGGATATTCCGAAGCTCTAATTATTCTAGAATTTCGGAATTTACCCGTGAAAAAATAAAATAATCTTGGTGCCTTTTCAGGCGTAGAATTCGTCTCTTGTTGCGACCATTGCTTTGATGTTTTCGAGTGGGGTCATGGGTGCAATACCACAGCCTGGTGCGAGTACATCAATGCCGCCTTCAAGAGCTTCTCTTGCTTCAGCTTTTATCTTGTCAATAGGTCCAGGCAGAAGAGTGAAAGGACTGGATACATTTCCTACTAATCTTGCTCTGGTTCCGATTACTTCTTTTCCCTTCTTTACGCTGCCTATTTTTTCTTCAACGCTAAGACCTTCGAAGCCACAGTCTGCCATGTAGCTGAGAATCGGGTTAACATTTCCGCAGACGTGGAGGATGGTTACTGAGTTCACACTTGAGGAGAACTTCTGCAGTCTTGCCTTAAGGAACTGCTTGAAGGAGTCAGGGCTCATGAGGTCAGGGGAACAAACAGGGTCTGCAATAGCAATAATGTCTGCGCCTGCTTCTACCATTGCATTTGCATACATGATTGAAGCTTCTGTGGCAAGGTCAAGAACCTGCTGGAAGAGGTCAGTCTTTTTAAGGGACCATTTCATGAAGGATTTTACACTTACCAGGTCGGAAGCGACTGTGACAGGGCCTTCCATACCGCCGATAATTGGCACATCAGGACCTACTTTTTCCCTGACAATCTTTATGGCTTCGAGTACTGCTGGGATTCTGCCTTTTTGCAGGAGGTCTGCAGGAATGGATGCACCTTCAAGGTCCTTGGGGTAAGGATGAGCAGTGACAGACGGCTGTCTGTTCTTTGTACCCATGTTGATTTCACAGCCCATGGCTTCAACAAGAACGGTAAGACAGTATGGGAGCCTTACAGCTTCAAGTCCGCTGAGCTCATAGTTGGCAATTGCCAGCTTTGCCATAAGTTCGGGGTTTGTGTGGGATTCGGGCCATGGTGCACCTACTGTGTCCATAAGCTCCACAATTCCGGTCTGGGTAACGGAGCAAACAGGTACTTTGTCGACAGGTTCGCCTTTGAGGGCAGCTAAAAGTCTTGTTTTAAGTGTAAATTCACTCATATCGGTCATACCTTTTCATTTTTATCTTGATAGATTTATTTTTAATACGCTTTTATTGTCTACTTAGCAATATTATATAGACCTTTTCTATCCAAAATGTTTCTAATCTCGGATAGGGTCTCCAGATTTTCGAAACATATTTAAAAAATTATTAGGTTGTGCTTGAAATCGACAATACCTTTGAGTCTTCTTTACGCCTCGCTTAGAGCATGGATGAGAATAACAATTCTAAAAACAATTCTCAAACCCCTTGCGATTGCGTTAAAACGCGACATTTTTTTAGTTACCAAATTATAAAAGCTATTTGTTGGATATTTTTTTCTCTCTTTTTTTTGATAAATGGGCTCATAATTTTTGAGCTCATTATTCTCTCTTTCTATTCTATCAAGATTATGTATCGAAAGAGTCGTTCACTATTTTATTTTGATTTTGAGGAGCCGAATGATCAACATTAAGCTTCTTATTCTTATGCTACATTGAATCATAGGGGTTTCGATGGAGAAGAAGCTGGCTGGCAGTAAAAGCAAGATTTGCTTTCTTCAAGGCAACGAACATAGTATTTCTTTTTCCGAGTTTCTTCAAAGGTTAGGAGTTGATGAGAGAGGACTTAGCGATCAGGAAGCCAAAAAGAGGCTTCAGGACTGTGGACACAACGCCCTCGAAGAAACAGGAAAGGAGAGTATATTAAAAAAGTATGTCCGACAATTCAGAAATTTTTTTACTATCTTACTGGCTATAGGAGCTCTTCTGGCTTTTCTCGGAGAATATCTCGATCCGGGAAAGGGGAATCTTTATATAGGAATTGCTCTCGCCGGAGTTGTAATCCTTAATGGAACTTTCACATTTGTGCAGGAGTATCAGGCTGAGAAAACAATGGAAAGTTTTCGGCAGCTTCTCCCTCCTCACGCAAAGGTTCTGAGAGATGGAAAAGTAAAGGATATCCTGGCTTCGGAACTTGTTCCAGGAGATGTTATCCTTCTTGAAGAGGGAGATAAGGTTCCGGCAGATGGGCGTTTAATCGAAGTCAATGCTTTGAAAATTGATAATTCGGCTATCACAGGCGAATCAGAACCTCAGCTGCGCTCCCTTGAATGCACTCATCCTAATATACTGGAGTGCAGGAACATGGTTTTTTCAGGAACGCTGGTACAGAGCGGAAACGGAAAAGCTATCA
The DNA here is from genome assembly GCA_963847185.1 of uncultured Methanosarcinaceae archaeon. GTDB lineage: Archaea > Halobacteriota > Methanosarcinia > Methanosarcinales > Methanosarcinaceae > Methanosarcina. Next base: position 526,919 of record CAWJYV010000007.1, read on the forward strand.
TCTTCGGAACAGGGCAGAATACCCAGATTGGAAACCTCGCAACACTTACAGGACAGATTTCAAATGTGGATACTCCCATTCGAAGGGAACTCAATCATTTCATAAAAATAATCTCTGCAATTGCTATTTTTCTGGGAGTAACTTTCTTTATTCTCGCTTTTCTTCTTCAGGATGTCTTTCTTGCAAGCCTTATTTTTGCAATTGGGATTATTGTTGCCAATGTTCCTGAGGGGCTTTTGCCCACGGTCACTCTTGCACTTAGTCTGGCTTCGAGACGAATGGCTTCGAGAAATGCCCTTATTAAACAGCTTGAATCTGTAGAAACTCTGGGCTCAACTACTGTTATCTGTACGGATAAAACCGGGACTCTTACTCAGAATAAGATGACAGTCAATAGTCTTATGCTTGGATTTGAATGTATCGTTCTTGAGAACCCTCTCAGCTCTAAAAAACGGAATATGGAGCAGAAGATAGAAGATATGAACAGGGGTGCTGCTAAAGAAACTGCAGACTCAGGGACCGAAGGATTTTGTCTTATAGAAAAACCTGTGTGGAAGCCAGAAATATTATCATCTGTTCTCATAAGAGTTGCAGGACTCTGTAATAACGCAAAACTTAGCGAGTTGCCTCCGGGATATACTGGTGATCCAACTGAAGGGTCACTCCTTGTTTTTGCGAACAATATTGAAGACATAAAGCAGCTCAAGAGTGAATATCCAAGGCTTGAAGAGTTTCCTTTCGATTCTCTTACCAAAAGAATGGAAGTTATCTGCCGTACTCCTGGAGGAGAACTCGAAGTTTATCTTAAAGGCGCTCCGGAGGTAGTTGTGAAGATGTGCAGTTCAGCCACATATTCAGGAGGAATTAAGAAACTGAATGAAGCTGAACAACAGGAGCTTCTTGACCGGCACCTGAGACTTGCAAAAAAAGGAGAACGGATTATTGCTCTTGCTTACAGGCAGGCAGAAGAACAAAAGGAGTATAACGGTGATTTTATTTTTCTTGGATTTATCGGAATTGTAGATCCCCCACGTCCCGAAGCTAGAGACGCTATTGCAAAATGCCACGCAGCCGGGATCAAAGTTGTAATGATCACCGGTGATCACCCTGTCACTGCAGAGTCAATTGCAAAGGATGTGGGACTTGCAGATTCCGGAAGCCTTGAAATTATTACGGGAGACGAGTTGAATTCACTCTCACGTACAGACCTTGCTTCAAGATTAAAAAACCCAAGCATTGTATTCGCCCGCACTTCTCCTGTGCAAAAATTAAAAATAGTACAGCTTTTCCAGGCTGAAGGGGAGATCGTAACTATGACCGGAGACGGCGTTAACGATGCTCCTGCAATCAAGAACGCAGATATGGGGGTTGCCATGGGCAGCGGCACGGATGTAGCACGCGAAGCTGCAGATATGATTCTTCTGGACGATAATTTCGCTACGATTGTAAACGCTGTTGAAGAAGGAAGGACAGTTTTCGATAATATAAAAAAGTTCATTGTATACATTCTTGCCAGTAATGTTCCTGAGATCCTGCCTTTCATAGCTTTTGTTCTTTTTGCCCTGCCCCTTCCTATGCCTGTACAGCTTATTCTTGCAATTGATCTGGGTACTGATATGCTGCCTGCGATTGCTTTAGGGCAGGAAAAAGGAGAAGGAGACATTATGAAAAGGCCTCCCAGGCACAAAGACGAAAAGTTGTTAACGCCTCCGATTCTTTTTACAGCTTATGGAGTAAAAGGGCCTATAGAAGCCGCTGCAGGCTTTTTCTGTTATTTTGCTGTACTTTTTGAAGGAGGCTGGAGTTTCGGCGAACAGCTCTCAAGTAATAATCCTCTTTATATGCAGTCAATAACTGCTTTCTTTTCAGCAGTTATTATCTGTCAGATTGCTAATGTTTTTGCTTCTCGAACCCGGTTCCAGTCAGTCTTCACAATGGGATTATTCAGCAACCGTATGGTTCTTCTGGGAATTGCATCTGAGCTGTTGATTCTTGCTCTTATTATCTGGAATCCATTTGCCAATCTTATTTTTAACACATCTCCCCTTGACCTCAAATATATCTTGCTTTCTGTTCCTTTTGCAGTCTTCCTGCTTGGAATTGATGAATTGAGAAAATATTTATTGAGAAAGAATGTTAGCTGGGCAGAGAGGTTCTTTAAGTGGTAACTTTAAATAACTACTATTATTTTTTTACCTGGCAATGTTGAAATTTATTTTGACTTTTAGGCCCTCATTTAAGATTCTTTTCTTGCATAAAAGGCTTAAAAGCTCTATTTTGGCCAAAAAGAAAAAAATTAATCCTATTTATCTAAAATTCTAAAAAAATTATTTTATTATGAGAACAATAGAAAACTTTTATATAGGATTCTAATTTAATTTTATCTGTTGAATTTCTGTTATAATATTTTCCTGTTCATTCCAATCTCCAACCCATCGTCAGAGTTTAAAGTATGAATGTTAGTAAAAAGATCCTTGTTATTATTTACATTATTTTTGCTCTTCTTACTTCAGTTGTTATTTTCGCGTCTCAGAATATCCTTTATTCAAGTTTTTCTTCCCTTGAGGATGATGAGGCAAATGATAGCCTGGAAAGTGCAAGAAACTTCCTCGATTTTCAGGTTATGCAATTAAATGAGACTAATTCCGTGCTTTCCTCAAGGGAAGATGTCAGAGCTTTTATGTTCAGTCAGGACCCTGGAGATCTCAGCAGGATTTCTTTCACAGATCTTTTCTCCCTAAGTGGATGTGACTTCATTTTTCTTGCGAATAGTTCAGGAAATATAATTTATAAGTTTTCGGGATCAAATAATACCAGTGATGCCCTGATATTTTCCGAGATCACAAGAAAAATAGATGGTGGAAATCTCCTTTGCAAGGACGCAAAAAGTCCTCTAAGTGGGCTTCTTACAATAGGAAGCAACTTTTCAATCGTTTCTTCTCACCCTGTACTTGCGGCACCCAATAGTGAAGAGATGATCGGGACAGTTATTCTGGGTAAGAATCTGGAACCCGATTTTACCTATTCTTTGCGCAATATTGCAGGAAATCATGTTTCGCTTTTTACTGAGGAATCAGCACCTGATTATTTGCAGCAAGCATTTCTAGACAATAAAAGCGAAAGTGTCTCATATACTGTCACAGCAAATGGAGTATCTCGAAATTATTGTATTCTCAAAGATATCAATAATGAAACAGCTGCTGCGGTCCAGATAGACGCTAACAGTGATATAAGTGCAGTAGGCCAAGAATCTCTCAGGTACATTGTAATTTTCCTTTTGTTTGCAGGTCTGATGATTGGGGCAGGCTGTAAACTTCTACTTGATAAAGAAGTAGCCTCGAGGATAGTAGCAATTGATAATTTTGTGGAAAAGGTCGGAAAGGATGAAAATTCTTCTGAACGCTTCTCCATGGATGGAGACGATGAACTTTCACGATTGTCAGAGGGAATTAACCAGATGCTTGACCGTCTGAAAACGACTTCTGATAAAATCAAAATTCAAGAGCGTGAAAAAAACGTAATCCTCAATTCTCTCAGTGAGATGGTGGTTTTTATGGATCCAGACTTGAAGATCCTCTGGATGAATAAAGCCTCTCTGGGCCACCTAAATCTAAAGTTTGAGGGCATAGTCGGACACCGTTATGAAGAGATCTATAGCTTATATCATAAGAATCCGGGTAAATCTCCTGTACTGAAGGCAATAGAGTCCGGAAGCGAAGAGCTAGGGGAAGTCGTTACTCCTGATGGAAAGGTATGGATGATTCGTGCGAGCCTTGTGAAGGATGAAAATGGTAAAATTACCGGTATTCTCCAGACAGGTCTCGATATTACCGAACATAAGCGTTCAGAAGAAAAGCTAATTCAGGCAAAACTGGAAGCTGAAGCTGCCAACCGTACAAAAAGTGAATTCCTCGCTAATATAAGTCACGAATTAAGGACGCCTCTGAATTCTGTCATCGGATTTTCGGATATCCTGCTTGAAAGGGTTTTCGGAGAGCTCAATGATAAACAATTAAAATATATAAATAACATCTCTACCAGTGGGAAGCATTTACTAAAACTCATAAATGATATCCTCGATCTCTCCAAAGTAGAAGCCGGAAAAATGGAACTTCATTACAGTGAATTTTCTGTTGATTCAGTTTTTGAGGAGGTTAAAGTAGTTCTCATCCCTCTCGCTCAGACAAAATCACTTGAGATTTACTTCAACGTAAAATCCGAGTTTACAACTCTTGAGGCTGACAGAAGCCGCCTGATTCAGATCCTTTATAACCTTGCAAGCAATTCAATCAAATTTACTCCCGAAGGGGGAAAAGTCACCATTTCTTGTATAAAGAGTGGAAGCTTAGCGTTAATCTCAGTAACAGATACCGGCATAGGAATTTCTGCTGAAGACCAGAGAAAACTTTTCCAGCCTTTTACCCAGATTGATGCTTCCTCATCCAGACAGTATTGTGGAACAGGACTCGGACTAGCTCTTGTGAAAAAAATTGTAAATTTACATCAGGGAGATATCTGGGTTGAGAGTGATATTGGAAAAGGCAGCACTTTTACATTTTCAATTCCTCTTAGAAAACCGATCGATTCCAGGAAAGCTAATGAATCAGAACTCGAAGATGTTGTCCTGAATTTCGAGACGAACAAAGCGGAGGCGTTCTCAAAAGAATCTGCCGATGATCTTCAGGCCGATATAGAGATACTTGAAAGTTATCTCCCTGAAACAGAAGGTGGGAATCAGGGGCTTGTTCTTGTAGTTGATAACGATAAAAATTCCAATGATCTCCTTTCTATTGTATTAAGAGAGGCAGGGTATAGTATAGCTTCTCTTTTTAATGGGAAAAGTGTTCTGGAGACTGCAAGGAGGCTCAAACCTGATATTATTACTTTTGATGTCCTCCTTCCAGACATTGATGGTTGGATTGTTTTGAGACAGCTCAGAAATGATCCTCAAACTGCCTCAATTCCGATACTTATTATTTCTTCGACAAATAATAACGAACTTGGAATTGTTCTTGGAGCGACATATTCCTTTACAAAGCCAGTAAAAAGATCAGAGATTGTGGGTTCCCTCAAAGAAATCACCGGTAAATTACGGTTTGAAAATCCAAGAATTCTCGTTGTCGACAATGATGAAAATAACGTAGAACTGTTGAGTTCTATGATCGAACCCGAGGGTTTTGAGGTGGTCAAAGCTTATAGCGGAAGAGAAGGTCTGAAAAAGCTCTTTTCAGAAAAACAGCCTGATGTAGTAATCCTTGATCTTATGACGTCTTGTGTTAGTGGTTTTGATGTGATCTCAAGCATGAGGGCACATTTAAGCACAAAAAATGTTCCTCTTATTGTCTGCACGTCTGGGCAACTCACTGAGAAAAACATTAAAGAATTGAACAGTAAATTGAAAGAGCATTTTATTTCTATTTTGAAAAAAGGCACTTTCGGAAGAAAAGAGTTAATTAATAGGATAAAACAATTAGCTATGCTGAAGAGGCTTAACGATGAAAGAAATTCTGATTGTTGAAGATAATCCAATGAATATGGAACTGATTCTGGATCTTCTGGAATTCTATGGGCACAACGTAACAGAAGCTGAGGACGGGATAAAAGCTCTTGAACGCCTTGCTGAGAAAAAGTTTGATCTCATCCTGCTGGATATGCAACTTCCAAAAATGGATGGTTTGGAAGTTCTGGATCGAATAAAAAAGAATCCTGCAACTGCGGCTATCCCTGTGATAGCTGTTACAGCCCATGCTATGAAAGGTAGTGAAGAGCATTTCATTGAAATGGGCTGCGTGGATTATATTTCCAAACCCCTTGATATCCACAAGTTCAGGGCTTTGATTGATAAATATCTGGGAGAATAATCACCTGAGAAAATAACCGCCTGAGAAAATAATCGTCTGAGAAAATAATCGTCTGAGAAAATAATCGCCTGAGAATAATTCCCCGGAGAATAATCACCTGGCTTCATAATTAAAATTATATTTTCTCAATACGTCTGGACATCTCTTTATAATATACGAAGAGCTCTTCGCACCATCTAAGTGCGGTTTCGTCAAAACTCATCAGACGTTGATGGTCAAACTTTCCCTTTTTATCGAAAAGTACAAGCGAACAAAAACGTTCTGTTACAACATCTTTAAGCGTTACGTTTTTGTCACAGACGTATATTTCAATGTTTTTCGACTCTACAAGAAATTTCAGACTCTCGTAGTAGTCTTTTTTCATCCTCTCAAACACAGACTCTGTCAGGATGAGACATATTTCAGCTTCCTTTCTTACGAGTTCAGAGTAAATCTCAATGTAAAGGGGGTTGAAATAAGAAAGAAACATTTTTATGTGCTTTGATTCTAGAAGGTTATTCTTAAAATCTTCAGGCACCTCAAAAAGCCTGTTAAGATCCGCCTCAAGCATGAAATAGTTTCCCAATTCATTAATCCTGTTAAGAAGATGTTCGGGAATTGCAGTAAAATCATGGTTTGTCCAGTAATCGTAATTTTCCTCAAACACCCTTACGGTATCCAGCAGGGGCTCCATCTTTTCTACTACTATCTCCCCCATTTCAGAGAGTTTGTAGGTGTTTCTGTCATCCTGCACTATTAATCGTCCCTCTTTTAATTTTTTTATCTGGGGCATGATAGAAGTCGAATTGACATTAAGGGCAGTTTTGATTTCATCTCCAGTTTTAGGTCCTTCCTCAAGCAGGAGCAGCACATCTTTTCTTTTTTCTGATAAAAATGCCAAGTCAATAAGTGATATTTTCATTTTATCCATCTCCCCGGAAACTCTTGAATGTACCTGAAAAAGCTCTTCTCTTTTATCTCTTGGAAAACAATAATATGACAATAGTCCTTTCTATTTTCTAAAGAATATAATTGAGGGGCTTTGCGAAATAATACTACACTATTTTTCAGTTGATTCCTTATATTTTTTTCCAAAAAAACTTATTTTTTATATAAATTCCTTTTTCACTCTTTTTTTCTTTTTAGAAATTTTCTTTAAAAATTACTTTCCGTCAATTACTTCTTTATTCAAAGTTTTAAACTTCTTTTTGACTTTTAGGCAATTTTTTAGTTCCTTCCCTAATTTTTCTCTATAATATCAAGCTGTAATTTCCGTTCTGGGGTTAAATGTTGTTTTTCTCAGTCCTTGAAAAGTATCTGATGCTCTCTTTGAAAATTCATCTTTAAGGATTCTCTTTTCAATTTCTCCATGTGGGATAACCTAACGTCTAAAATTATGTACTATTATTTATATTTTTTCCAGTATCTTAATTGGCTTTGTTTACGTCCTCATAAAACTGAAGATAAAAGAGATCGGTCTGAAGATATATTTTTATAAGAAAAATGAGATAAAACCAGAGAAAAGGTAAGAGTGAAGTGAGGAATAAACGAAAAAGGGATTTTCTGCACGGGGCAGAAAAAATTTCATAAATTATTTTGAGGCTTTTTTTACAAGAGCAAGAATTCCGCGCAGGATTTCTTTCGGTGAGGGAGGGTTTCCCGGAATCTTCATATCAACTGGCAGAATCTTATCAACACCTCCGAGAACGGCATAAGAACCTTTATAGATCCCGCCGTCGCAGGCATCGTCTCCTGCTGCGACCACAAATTTTGGAGAGGGCATGGCTTCATAGGTTTTTCTGACTGCTTCAGCCATATTCAGGGTTACTGCACCTGTGACTAGCAGGATATCGGCATGTCTCGGAGAAGCTACAAAAGATATCCCGAATCTTTCAACATCATAGTAGGGTGTTCCCAAATTCGAAATTTCAATTTCAGTTGAATTATCGCTTCCGGAATCCAGCTCGCGGATTGCAAGGCTGCTCCTGAAAACTTTCGGGATTTCCTTCTTTATTTCCGCACCAAGGGTTTCTAATTCTTCATCTCGAAATTCAAAGGTCTCAGTAACTTTCGGACGGAGGAATAGGGAAAGAGGATTTACCATAGTTAAGCCTCGCATGTTTCTTTATTTTTTCATCATAATACTCAAAGGTCGGTTCCTGCATACGAAAGGTTAAGACTCTTATTAATCAGGGGGAAGTCAGGAACAATATTTCCGAGCACTGCATGTTCTATGGCCTGCCAGTTGCAGAATGAGGCAGTCCTTACCTTATAACGGTCAATGATCCCGTCTTTCAGGTAAACCCAATGCAGGTTCTGTCCTCTTGGAGCTTCTATCAGGGCAAGAGAGTAGCCGGTGGTCCGCATGTCGGAGTCATATTTAGCAGCATACACAGGCCCTCCAGAAACTCTTTCTATAAGCTGCAGGATAAGTTTTAAGGAAGCCCGAATTTCATCGGCTTTTACCTCAAACCGGGAGAATACATCTCCTTTTTTTCGAACTGAGGATTCAGGAGCAAATTTTTTGTAGGCTCCATAGGGCTTATCAATCCTGGTATCTGCAGGACAGCCCGAAGCTCTTGCCAGGGGGCCTGTGAGGTTAAGTGGGGAAATAAGCTCTTTTTTTATTACTCCCTGTCGTTGCAAATCTATCAATAAGGGAAGATGAGGACATAGCCCTCTCAAAAGCCTGTTCAAATACCTTGGAGAATTTTTTCAGGAAAGCAGGAAGTTCATTTAGGGACGTATCTGATAAATCTTTTTTAAGCCCGCCAGGGGTCATAATTCCTCTTAAAAACCTTGAACCTGTAAGCTTTTCGTTTTGTCTCAAAACCTCTTCTCTTAATATCAAGAAAGGGCTTGCTACAAGAGCAAAACCTACATCTACAGCCATGCCTGCGAGGTCCCCAAGTAATGAGTAAATCCGTTCAAGTTCCAGTACCACTGCTCTCAAATGTTCTGCTCTTTCCGGCACTTCTATTCTATAGATCTGTTCCACAGCCATGCAAAATCCTGCTGCATTTGCCGCACTTTCGTCCCCACTTACGGCCTCGGCAAGAGGGACACACTCCAGGGGAGTCTTTCCTTCAGCCAGTTTTTCTATGCCCCTGTGCTTGTAAAACAACCGGATTTCCAGGCTGAAAATGGGTTCTCCTATTACACTGAACCTGAAATGTCCGGGCTCAATAATTCCTGCATGGACAGGCCCTACAGGAATCTGGTACACACCTTCTCCTTTCACCTGCCTGAACCTGTATTCTGTACTGGAGGACTCGGCAGGAAGGATGGGCCCATTTTTGAATCCTTTTTGCAGGGGATGGAAGTCTTCAGGATAACATTCATGCAGGAAGAGTCTTCTGTTATCAAACGCTCCTGCAAACTCCAGTCCGAAGCCATCTCTTATTTCCCGCTCAAACCAGGAAGCTGAAGGGAAAATCTCAGCAACTGAATGAATCTTTTTTTCTTTCCTGGTTTCAAGGACAAGAACCAAAATATGCGCCCTACCGGCCTGCTTGAAAACATAAAAAAGATTAAAATCAGTGTTTTTCTCAAAAGCTTCTGCGCAGAAGAGCCCTATAAGGCTGAAGCTCCTTTCTGCGAGGATTTCAGATACCTTTCGAAGTCCGGTTTCCGAGATACCAATATATGTCTCGTTTTCGCGGGTATTGAGGAGTGTTGCCTCTTCTTCTGCAATACTCGAAATTTTTGAAACTATTTCAATTGCACTTATGTTAGTTTTCATATCCATGTACAAACCCCTCACAAATATCCAAGCTCAAGAATTATTGAATCAAGCAGATTTCTCAAAGGTTCTGGGAAATAAAGTCCCAGAACAAGGGCAAGGACCAGCAGGAAAATTGTCGGGATCCTCATTCCTCTCCTTACATTATAAGGTGAAATCAAATTACTTTTTTTGTGGCTGATTTTTTCAGTGAGTTTTTCAGTGAGTTTTTCAGATCCCGTTCTTTCAGAAGCCAGGGATTTGTTCTCATGTCCTTCTTTTCCTTCCTCGAGAGAAACTCTTGAGAAAGCTTTTAACAGGAAGTTTGCAAAGGATGCGGATGCAAGGATAAGCATTAGCAGCAGCGCCAGGGTCAGATAGGGTGAAATTTTTGCGCTCTCCAGAAGAATAAAAAACTTCGCCGGGAAAAGAGGGAAAGGCGGCATCCCTACTATGGCTATGCTCCCCAGAATAAGAGTCCATGCTGCACGTGGTTGGAGTTTAAATACATCCTTTATATCTTCACGCATGTTGCTTCCGTACTGCCTGTGCAGGACACCTGCAGAAAAGAGCAAAATTTCCTTTATCAGGACATGGCCAAGCATATAAAAAAGAACCCAGAAAAGAGCAAGAGGAGTTCCTATTCCTATCCCTATAAGAAGAAGTCCCATGTGCTCGACACTTGAAAAGGCTATCAATTTCTTCAGGTTTCTCTGCTGAAGCATACTGAATGAAGCCAGAGCAATTGAGAAAACTCCTGCTGCTATCAGGATTAAAGACGCCTGTGGAGCTACCTCACTCTCTTTAAGCAGAGCATATATCCTGATAATGCCGTAGATCCCCAGATTTTGCATGAGCCCTGAGAGAATTGCACTTACTGATGGGGCTCGTGCGTAAGCATCCGGAATCCATGTATGGAAAGGAGCTATTCCTGCTTTTGCTCCGAAACCTATGAAGACAAAGGTAAAACTCGCAAGGAGGAGGGGAGGTGAAAAACTTGATGCATTCGCTGCAAGTTTTGTCCAGCTAAGAGTTCCTTCCCCTAGAGTTAGTTCCGAAAGAGTGAAAAGGAAAATCAACCCAAGGAACGCAAAAAGCATGGATCCGGAGACTATGAAGACATATTTTAGGGCGGCATCTATGTTTTCTCTTGCGGAAAGGATTGCTACAAGTACGGCAGCGCAGACTGTCGTAAGCTCTACAAAGATCCAGAAAAGCGCCAGATTATCCGAAAAAAGCGCAATAGTAGCCGTGACAAGCAGGAGGTTAAAAGCAAGGTAGAAAGTTTTCAGGTTTTTGGGGTCAAGATCTCCTGCTTCCATAAGGCTGTCGGTATATCCCTTGGCATAGAAGGCTGCTGCAGAGAATCCAAGTGCAGTTATCAATTCCACATAAAGGTTGAGGTGGTCCAGGTAAAGATAGTCTCCATACCGGGCAGGCAAATCAAGGACTAGTAATGCTGCGCAGGTTAGAACAAGATGCAGCAGGGCATTGCCTGCGGCAAGGAAATTCATGAGTTTGTGGGATTTTGGAATAAGGCCCAGAGCCAGAAAAATTCCCATTGTTAAGAGGTAGTAACGGATCATAAGTATCTGCCTCCTGTCCATATCTGCAGTTTTCTAAATTTCTGCCTGTACTCCTCAATACTTGAATCCATTCCTACAGCCAGGATAGTTGTTAGCATTACCAGTATCACAAGGTCAATTATTATCAGGACTTCTATTATGAAAGGAATTTCAGTGACAAAGAGTCCGAACATCAAGACTCCATTTTCCATACTGAGGTAACCCAGAGCTTTTGTAATTACTCTCTTCCTGCTGAAAATGACAAGCATCCCCATCAATGTTAAAGAAACTCCTATGACAGCCCCGAAGAAGAAGAGCTTTGAGAGGGAAAGGTCTTCGAAGATCCGGGAAAGGAAAGAATAGGAAAGCAGGATAAGGCCTATGCTTAACAGAAGAGAAGTTGTAGGTTCGAGATAGGTAAAATGCAAATCTCTTCCGATTTTGATTTTTTCTTCTATCCTGGAGATAAAGTATGGGATTAAAATCACTTTACTTGTCAGGGTCAGGCCTGCCAGTAGCAAAAGCTGTCCCTTCCCGTCTATAAGGTAGAGAAGGACCGAGACTGCAGCAAGCAGGAAGGATTGGATGGTATATGTGGTCAGAACTGAACTAAGGTTACGGGTTGAGATGATCAAACCTGCACTGATGAGGACAAAAACAAAAAGGATCTTGATTAGACCTTCAATAAAGAGGGGGTCAATCATGCAAACACCTCTATAAGAATTGTAAGGGCTGAGAAGAAAAATGCCATCACGTAAAAAGCAGGAAGCCTGAAGAGACGCATCTTTGCGAGGGATGACTCAAAGAGTCCTATAATGATGGCAAGCAGCCCGGCTTTCAGAAGAAAGAGGACAGCTGAAACTGCAATTTTTCCTGAATTTAACTCAGTACTGAGTCCTATCGGAATAATAGTATTGATTAATATTCCCATCAAAAGTAACTGTTTGAGAGCGTGGGCAAGCTCGAGTAGGGCCAGATTCTTTCCAGTCTGTTCCAGTATCATGGCCTCATTAATCATTGTTAACTCAAGATGGGTTGCCGGGTTGTCGACAGGCAGCCTGCCGGTCTCCACAATAAGAATTATAAAAAGAGAAATTGAGACCAGGACAAGTGTAGGGTTCAGAGGAAGAATCTTGCTTGCTGTCAGCGCAAACATTTCATGCATATTCAGGCTTTTAAGGACAAAAGCAAGGGCTGCAAAAGATACCACCATACTTGGTTCTATTACGGCTGCCAAGCTCATCGAACGGGAACTTCCCATGCCCCCAAAGGCACTTCCTGCATCAAGTCCTCCAAGTGCCGTAAAGAAACGCTCCAGTGCCAGGAGATAGAGGAAAACGATAACATGGCCGAATCCTCCCACGGGTTCGGGTACAAACACCAGGGGAACAAAGAGGGAAGCAATGAGCAGGGTAGAAAGATTAAGGTATGGAGTAAAACGCATAATCCAGGAGGATGTAGGAGAATAAACTGTCTCTTTGTGCAGAAGTTTCCTCAAATCATAATATACCTGGAAAAGTCTTGGCCCTTTTCTTCCCTGGGCATATGCTTTTACTTTCCTTATAAGAGCCATATACAGAGGGGCTGCCAGTAAAGCGAAGATGGGATTTAACACGGCGAAGAGCAGAAAGGAACTGTTCATACGAGACCTCCGGTCACGAGAATCAGGATGAGAACTGCAATAAATGCATAGAGGACATAACTGTCAAGTTTTCCGTTCTGCAGTTTTGAGACCATCTTTGAAATACTGTCGATTGCATATGCAGGTGGAGTATAGAGATACTCCTCAAAAATGCGAAGCAGGCGAATTTCCACTTTTCCGTTTTTGAAAAGACTTTCCTGCATATCAAAATATTCAGGTTTATGTACTATTCTTGTTCTGTAGATACCTTTGAAAATCATTACAAGCGGTTCGGAGAAACCCGCAGAGCTGTATTCCATTGAAGAAGTAAGGGCTGGAATTCCACAGCCCCAGGTTTCGCTGATTCGGGCAGGGTTCTTTGAACGCATTATAAGGAAAAGAGCCGTGTATGTCAGACCAAGCAAAAGTCCGAGCAGGAAAAGATCCGGAAATTCTAAGTTCAGGCCTGCAAGGGAAAGGAGCTGTTTTGAAAAGAGTCCTGTAAGGATGCAGAGGACTGCAGGTACGGCCGGGCCAAAAAGCATGGGGTTTTTGACTTCTTCTGCCATTTTGCTTTGTTCCGAACGAGGAATGGCCAGACATGTAATCCCGAAAAGTTTTACGAATAGGACAGCTGCAAGAGCACCTGTAAGAGCAAAACTTGAGAGTGCGATTATTAAAAGCACGGTAAGCAGGGGTTCGGTAAGGGCTGAAGACTGTAGAAAAGCCTGGTAGAGCAGGAGTTCTCCGGCAAAACCGTTTGTCGGAGGAAGAGCTGCAATAGAAATTGACCCTATCATGAAGAGAGCCGAGGTTGAAGGCATGCTTTTTACAAGGCCTCCGAAAGCTTCGATGTTTCGCGTACCTGTAGCATGGACTATTGAACCTGCACAGAGGAAAAGGAGACTTTTGAAAAGGGCATGGTTAAAAGAGTGGAAACAGGCTCCTGCGAGGCTTAATAGGGCTAGAGCTTCCAGCCCCTCTACTTTAAATATTACATACATGCCTATCCCGATAAAAATGATCCCTATGTTTTCGATACTGCTGTAGGCAAGCAGTCTTTTTATGTCACTTTCTTTAAGGGCGTAGATCACTCCCAATAAAGCCGTGACACAGCCTCCTATAAGAATGAGCACTCCCCACCAGAGTTCGGGGACGGAAACAGAGAGTAAAAAACGTAGAAAGCCGTAGATTGCAACCTTTAGCATGACACCTGACATAAGAGCTGAGGCGCTGGAAGGAGCTGCAGGATGGGCATATGGAAGCCATTTGTGGAAAGGTACAATCCCTGCTTTGATCCCAAAACCAGTGAAAAGGCAGAGGAAGGGCAGAGCCAGGGAGCTTGCCGGGTAATCCAGCTGTCCGAACTCAGCAGAACCGGTAAGCCTGAAAAGGCTTATAAAACCCAGGAAAAGAAAAGTTGTACTCAGGCTTGTCATTACAAAGTAAAAGAAACCTGCTTTTTTGTTTTCTTCCGAGGAATAATTATGGAGCACAAGAAGCAGGGAGGAAAGGGACATTATCTCCCAAAAAAACAGGAAGCCTACCATATTTCCTGCAAGCACCACAAGGAGCATTGCAAGAATAAAAAGATTTGTGAGGGCTGTTTGCAGGTTCTTTCTGGCTTCGCTTTCAGCATGTTCCACGTATTCGACCGAATAAATTGAAACTCCGGGTATAACTGCTGCAATTAGCAAAATGAAGCCTGCTGAAAGTCGATCTGCAGCAAGAGTGAAATTCAATCCGGGAAGATATCCGAAGGTTGGAAAGGCAGGCTCTTTTCCTGTGTAAAGAATAATGCCTGCAAAAGCCAGGAGCAGGATTGAAGAAATTAAAGATAGGCCGAAGGAAGCCTTTCTTGTGTTTTTAGTGCGGTACAGAAGGGGGAGGAAAGTTCCGGATATCAGGGCTAAAACAGCGCTGTAAATAAAGGCTTCGAGCAAATACATTCACTCCTGAAGTCGGAATTTGGCTGTTGAATCAAAATATGAAAATAGGTTTTCAGTCCGGGTGGAGAGTAAAGACTCTCCAGTTCGCATCCCACTTAAAGCGAGATTCTTGAAACTGTCCTCTGTATATGAGATAATGGGAATAGTTCTAAAATTCGTATTTACATTCCACCGTAAATTTCTATTTCAAGGATCATTTTTCCCGGAAACGTTTTTGCCTAATACTTATCAATATTATATAGGTTTACATTATAAAGTTTATTGTACGCTTATGTAACTATTATTCATTATTCTTATTTTTTAACAATGAAAATGGTATAAAGTTCAAAAATCCTTCAAAAAAGATTTTCTTTCTCTTTTATGTCCTAAATTCCTCTTTATTTCATCCTCTTTTCTATGGGTGAAATATATATAATTATCACGATTTTTAATGGAAATAATTTTAACTCTTTGATTATTTTTACATTATTCCACTAACTTATTCTAAAACTTACCTCTAACTTCTAAAGATTTTAAATCCATTTAGTGTAATTTATTCAAATTATGATCTGTGATTTTTTTCTTTCGTCTGTATTCTTTAATCAAATGTGGTTAAGAGGATCTAAAAAAATGTCATTTTCAAACTTTCAGTTCCATAAAATACATAGACTTCTTTTAGAATAGGATCAATAATGAAAAAGAAATGTTAATCTCGGAAAGACCCGAGGTATATATTTTAAAATTCCAACTTCTGTTAATCAGATTCTTCATGTGTAATTTGGTATAATGTCTTCATAAGGGAATACTTTTTGGTGTGTAGGGTTGCAGTGTAGTAAGGCACAACTTCTGGAGAAAAACCCATTATGAAATCCGCAAATCTGGCAATGTTTGCTGCCATCACGTTCATGTGATCGAAATTTCTGGATTTCAGGTCAAGAAACTCATTATAATACAGCAGGGAGTTGGCACCCGTCCGACCAAAGGCAGGGTTAAGGGCTGAAGACCAGGTAACCGTACATCCCTTACCGTACAGGTTTAGATGGGATGCAATGGCTTCTCCTTCGGGAGTTTCCGTGACAAACATATATCCTACGTCTTTCTCCTGAATCAACTTAAATACTCTTTCAAAAAATTCTTTTGGAACAGGAAGTGCTAGATTTTGCTTTTCATAAACCATGGAAAGTAGATGGTAATAGATCTCGGGATCGTTTGATATTCTCGTTTTGAGTCCTGCCTCTTCTGCGGATTTAAGCTCCCTTCGGATCTTTCTTGAGAGGTTGCCATCTACATCTTCCTTGAGATTTAGATAATGGGTATAGCGCACACTGGAGTCCCATCCATTCCATGTAAAAGGTCTTATATCCTCAATTCCCGGAGAAAATGTCAGATGAATACTCTCAAATCCCTGTTTGCAGAGAAACTCTCTGAGAGCATTAAAGACTTCATGAGTTTCCTGAACTTTTTTACTTGCTTTGGGGCTTGCTCCCTCTTTTATAAGGGGGCCGCAATAGTCAGTCATATTACAGGTAGAAGATGCCACTTTCATAATTCCTTTCAAATTTTTAATGAATATAGGACACCCTCCCACAAGCTCATCTTTTCGGAAACAACCATAAATCTTGAGCTCTCTCGAAAGAACATCCCTGCAGATTCCCAGCCAGTCACTCATGTGAAAGAGTGTCCCAGGTTGAGCTTTTTCTACAAGCAGGTCCCATTCCTTATATTCGGATGGCAGTAATTCTCTAACTTCAATTTCGTCCATTTTAAGCCCCATAATGATTATTCATTTCTTAAGCGTGGATAGATAGCTTCGTATCTTAGTGTGGATAGATAACTTCGTACCTTAACGTGGATAGATAACTTCGTATCTTTATAAGTTATAGGAAAACATAAGACAGATCAGTTTTTTCAGTCCTGAAGTTCTGCTTTGCAGACTCTGTCAACTTGTTTCGCAACGCTGTACCAGCTGTAATTTTCAGTAACATAACTTAAACCTTTTGAACCCATTTTCTTACTTAATTCAGAATTTTCAAGCAGTTTTAAGATAGCTTCTGCAAGCTCACCAGGATTTTCCGGAAGGACAGGGATGCCTCCCTCGGAAGCTTCAAGTGCATCTGAAACACCGCTTATATTGCTTGCAACAACTGGTTTTCCGCAGGCCATGTACTCATATAGTTTTAAAGGAGATAAGCCAATCTTTGCATTTCTGGCAAATATGAAGGGGGCAACACAGGCATCGCTTGCGTTAATGTAGCGAGGTACTCGCTCGTAAGCAACTACACCTGTAAAAATGAACCTTTTTTCAACTCCAAGTTCTTTCGAGATATTAATAAGTTCATTTTTCATTATCCCATCTCCAACAATCAGAAAATAGCATTCTGGAAATCGGGAAAGTACGGACGGAGCTGCCTTTACCAGATACTCAACCCCCTGCCAGGGAGCAAGGTTTCCCACAAAACACACATATGGAACTCCAGGGTTAAGATTCAGTTCTTTTCTGCAGGCCTCCTGTTCCAGTGGTTTAAACAGGGAAGTATTTGCCCCATTGGAAACTACAACTATTTTTTCTCCTGGAATATTGTAAAGATTCTCCAGACTTGATTTTATTCCAGGGGTTACAGCAATTATTCGGTCCGAAAAACTCAAAGCTTTCTTGAGGACAAATAGTTTTAATCTGGCATGTGCAGAGAAGTATTGTTTTGAAAGTATTCTTGGGAGTGAAATGCCCGTATTTTTTCCTGGATTATAACATTTACCTTCTTCGCACTTTTTCTCGAGGTTTTTTTCATCCTGCGAAATCCCATTTAATTCATAAACCATCTTTTTGTATCTGCTTTTTCCAAAGATTCCCACAAGGAAGCCAAAGTTAGGATTGCGGGTATATACAACATCAAAAGTTTCTGAGTTCAAAAGACTTATAAGATTTCTAAAATAGTTGACAGTAAGAGTAAATAGGCTTCCAGGTGGGACGTAACGGCAGTGGATATTAGCAATGTTTGAAAGACAGGCCCTATCAGTGGTAAATATATGAATCTCGTTATCCAGTCGGGCCAGGTTGCTTACAAGCTCGTACCTGTGAATAAGAGACCCATCTGCTAGAGAAAGTGGCCATACCATATCCAGAAAAAGCAACTTCAAAAATATCACCTTTTAGATACTGTTTTTTAGAATATTTTATAAGTTTCAATGCTCTCTTTTGTGTGCATTTCCTGTATTCCGGCCAAAGGTTCCCGTAATCCTGGAATATATTCCTGAAAGACCCTGATTTTTGTAGTAAGCTCTTATTTCAGGGTCAGAAATTTTTTTCTCCTTTTTGATAGCCGATCCGATATATCCGCAGCAGTATGCAGCTCCTGTATAGAAAGGAGGTTTTACAGTGTAGTAAAGTACATTTCCCAGGGCAACCAAAGGGTTTTTGCCAAGATAATATGCCATCCATCCATTTTTGATATATCCATGCCAGAGTCCATTAGCTGCACTTGTTTGACGTTTCTGGATCTGGATAGCATCGGGATATTGCATGAGTTTCCAGCCTCGAAGTAGGGCCTTTATATTGGAAATGGAATCAGGAGACGGCTCAATCTGGTACCCCCCAGTCTCAATGAAACACTCTTTTTTCCAGAGTCTTCCGGTCCCACGAGGAAGGTTTTTATCTGTCATTTCCCTGGAAAGTTTCCCTCCGGTATCATAATAAACTCCTCCGCTTACAACTCCGAGGGTATCGTCCTTTTCAAACTCAATTAGAAGTTTTTCGAAGTAGTTTTCTTCCAGCACCGTATCCGCATCAAGAAGGCCTATACATTCGAATTCTATTTTATTTTCCCTGCAGTACTCAAGAACATAATCAAATCCCTGTTTGCAGACATAGCTGTAGTGAAAGGTAATGTCTCGTGGCTTGGGAGGGAGTCTTATACTCTGAATCCATGAGTTACTGGCCTTGAGATTTTCTATGATTTGTGGAGTCTCATCCGTACTCCCATCATCAACTATTATCCATAGAATCGGTTTTACTTTCTGTCCTGTTACAGACTTTGAAACATCAGGCAGATTCTCTTCTTCGTTTCTTGCAGGCGTAACCAGCACGTATTTTCCCTTTAGTTCAGGATCTATCTTCCCACCACCTGTAAATTTCTTCCCCGCTTGTTATCCAGGCCCCTTTCCCGGAACAATATTGCAGCGCCTTTTCATATAGTTTTACCCAATCCTTTCGGAAACTGCAGCTGAAAACAAAATTATGCCATAGCAGGGTAATGACACCGTTAAGTCTTGATGTTGTATCTATCAGATTTTTTGTGTACTCCCAGGCTTCCTCAAAAGATTTTGAAGTCGCAAAAAGAGCAACATCCATAATGACAAGTGGAATTTCGAGAATTTCTATCTCTCTATCTTGGTTCAGGTTATATGGTTTGAAAGGGTGACACATGCCGTTTCTGAATCCAACTGATCTACTGTACCCGAAAGTGGAATCATATTTGAAGCCGGCATTTTCAAGTATTTCCCAGGAGTCGGGAGTTTTGAATCTCAGGTAATGATTGCGAAAACCCAGAACTTTATTCCCCAGAGCATTCTCCAATCTTTTTTTTTCGTTTTTTATTGCTTCCAGGTTATCATATGAATAGTAGCCTCCGTGAAGCCCAACTTCCCATCCTCTGTCTGAAACCTCCCCTAAATTGTGTCCTATATCCTCTACATTGTACCTGAATCTCATGGGGTCGGTTTCTGCAGTTATAAAGTAAAAAGAGGACTTTGCTCCATAGTTTGCCTCAAGATCCATAATTTCTGCAAGGTTAATGTAAGGGGAGTGTTCCTTTCCTCTTAGCTTCCAGAGTAATTGGGCTGCAGAACCCTGGAAATCCAGACCCTTCAGACAATGGGCTGAGGAAAGTAAGCTGTGGGAAAGAGGTGGGTAAATGTCATCCACATCATGGGTCAAACAAACTGCAAAGGTTTTGTTTTCCGGGAATTCAACCTCCATCCCCTCATGTTCTGTCAGGTATTTGGAAACTGCGGGTTCAAAGGCTCTTTTGAGGTCGCTGTCAGCACAGAGGAAACGGTCGTGTTCATCCAGCTTTTCAGGTGAATATTCCTCTTTTCGAGTGAATAAATCCCATATTTCCTGGTTTTGCTTCAAAAGCTCATGCATAAGTCTCATCCGAAACCAAAGGTAATGAAACTCCAGATTTCTTCTTAGGAAGGCTTTCTATAAGCTTAACCATAAAGTCCGTCACATCGATCTTGTCCCTGAGAAGAGCAGATCTTTTTAAGCCCCATGTTTTTTTAAGTTCCGGATCTTTGAGAAGTTCTATGGCTTTTGTGAGGGCAACTTCTGAATCACTGTAATTAAAGAGCAAGCCATATTTATCTTCAAGTTCCGAAAAATTCCCCATAGTTCCTGCAAGACTAGAAATATAGATCGAAGGAGTTCCCAGAAGTGCGCTTTCAACAGCCATAGTTGCCCCTTCGCCAACGTACAGGGTAGCATAGTTAAGCACATGGTGAATTTTTTCAGATGAAATCCGAATTCTATATTTCTCAAATTTTTCTTCCAGTGGCCCTTCTGAAGTGATAAATACTTTTCCGAATTTTTCAAGTTCCTGAACAAGCGCCAGTTTATTTTCAATTCCATGCTGTCCTACATCATGGTGTGCTCCCCATGAAACAAAGCGCAGGATTACAAAAGGTTCTCCTACGTTTACTCCAAGCTCTTTGAGAACTTCAGGACGTGGAGTAAAATATGATGGGTGAAGATAAGCCAGCTCATGGTAGCCACTATACCTTATCTGCTTTTTTCCTTCATCCTTTAGATAACATGAAGGAGTACATATTATATTACAGAAAGGATAGGTTATTTTCTGAGCTATCACTGCATGTTCGGTGTCGTTAAATATTATTGATTTTTTCCGCAACATCCAGGATATCTGAGCTGCAGTTGGAGAAAGAATACCCATAAGAACATCAGGGTCAAATTGTCTTGCGATTTTAAGAAGTTTGTATTCCCGTATAAACCATTCTTCAAACAAATGGATTTTTCCCGGCTTTACTTTGCTTAAAACTGTATGTGGTATTTTATAGGCATCCAGTAGTTCTACAACTACGTCTTTATCCCGCGAGACCACCATTACTTTATGTCCTTTTTTTTCCAGATTCCAGATAGTGTTTTTAAAAAAATGAACATGGGCTGGATGCCCTATATCAATAAGGACTCTCAATATATTCACTCCCCTATTTATTCTAATATAATTATAATACATCAAGAGAGATAAACAGTATGCTGATATGAAAATGCTCCAGCCAGCTGAAGGTTAAATCCCAGCCTCAAAAGCCTATATGAAGGCTTACGAGAGAAGGTAGTACCAATGAATAGGGAATCTTTCTGCCCTTCTTTTTAGGGTATACAATCGACTCCTGTTTTTCCTTCAAACTGGTTCCGACCATTAACTTTCAGAAAATCTTTTTTCATCTCCCTCTGACCTACAACAGGCAGTAACTATTCAGGTCCCGCGGCTAGGCCGCCCCCCATAGTATCATTCTCTTGAAGCTTAAATTTTCACTTCAGATAATGCTACTTACTATTACAATTATGATAAGATGATAAATTATTCAAGAATAAATACTTATCGGAATGAAGTTTCTTAATTGATATTTATAATATCTTTTGTATTGTGAATTTACAGGGCATTTTAGGGTTTTAATCTGAAAAATATTCGTTATTATCTCTTTTATATTTTTTTCGTAACTTAATTAATAATTATATAAAAAAATTTGTAAAATCTAAAAAATTTGCAATTATTATGGAGTCAACTGTGCTAACATTATACTAAACCCTACCACAAAGAAGTTTGCAATAAAACATATTAATAAAGGATAGATTCCCATATCCATAGAATCTATTGATAGATGATCTTTTCTCGCAGATACAAGTATCATTTCCTTCATCCCGACTAAAGCGATAAGTCCGATGGCAATAATCTGATAATATACAGGTATTCCATAATCTGTGTAGAGGAAACATATCCCAGAACCTGGAAAAGAACTTCCTGTCACAAATCCTTCAGCATCTATTGAAAACATTGATAACATTACAAATCCCCCAAAATCTCTGTAAAGGAGTTTGTCAGAACATATACTAAATCCTGATTGTAGTAAGTATTAGCAATTAAACTATTAGTAAATATAGACAGTTAAACTATTTAAATATATAAATTGAGATGAAAGAGTCAAATATAAGAAACCAGAAGAATTATCAGTTTCATGTTATTAGAGCTTGTAATAACTCATCAAAAAATAAATATAAATTGTATTGATTTTCTCTGTAAATCCAGAAAAGAGGTTTAATCTATGAAAGTTTCCGTAATAGGTTCAGGATACGTGGGGTCAGTCACAGCGGCATGCTTTGCAGAAATAGGGCATGAAGTTGTCTGTGTAGATATTGACAGAAAAAAAATGGAGCAGATAAACGCAGGTATTCCTCCTATATATGAAGAAGGACTTGGGGAACTTTTGCTAAAATATGCGGGAAAGAGGCTTATTGCAACTGATGATTATGAATTTGCAGTTATGGAAACAGATCTTTCTTTTATCTGTGTGGGTACTCCCTCAGCTGAAGACGGAAGTATAGATCTCTCAATTGTCCGAGCAGCTGCAACAAGTATTGGGAAAGTCCTTGCAAAGAAAAAAGGGTACCATGTAGTAGTCGTAAAAAGTACAGTTGTACCCGAAACAACAGAAAAGTTTGTACTTCCTATTCTTGAAGAAGCATCAGGAAAAAAAGCTGGAAAGGATTTCGGAGTTGCAATGAATCCTGAGTTCCTCAGAGAAGGAAAAGCTGTCCACGATTTCATGCACCCTGACAAAATCGTTGTGGGGGCAATAGACCGAAAATCAGGAGACCTTGTATCAGAACTTTATCGGACCTTTGAATGTGAAGTTACCCGTACGAATCCAGCAACAGCAGAAATGATCAAGTATGCAAACAATTCCCTGCTTGCAACCAAGATCTCTTTTGCCAATGAAATCGGAAATATTTGTAAAAAGCTTGGAATAGACACCTATGAGGTTATGGAAGCCGTAGGTAAGGATTTCAGAATATCTCCAAGGTTTTTAAATTCCGGAGCAGGCTTTGGAGGGTCCTGTTTCCCAAAAGATGTAAAAGCCCTTATAGGGAAGGCAAAAACGATAGGATATTCGCCTGTGCTTCTGGAATCCGTAATCGCTGTAAATGAAAAACAACCACTTCTGATGATCGAAATTCTTCAGAGGAAAATAGGAGATCTTAATGGCAAAAAGATTGCAGTCCTCGGCCTTGCCTTTAAAAATGAGACCGATGATATAAGAGAATCCAGAGCTATCCCTGTCATTGCTGAACTCCTGAGGCTTGGGGCAAAGATTTCAGCCTATGATCCTATGGCAATAGAGAACATGAAAAGAATCTTTCCGACAATAGAATACTATGGAAAGGCTGAAGATGCACTTAAGGATGCTGATGCCTGCCTTATAATGACAGAATGGGATGAATTCAGGCGGCTTGAGTCTGAATTTGAGAACATGAAGAAAAAGATTGTAATTGATGGAAGAAGGGTAATTAACGCGAAAAAAATAGATTATGAAGGGCTCTGCTGGTAAAACCGGCAGAAATTGCCTTCTTTTATGTTCCGTACTATTATGATCTGTAATTCGACTACAAGTCTGATTATAGTCTGATTATCCTTATTTTCAAGGATTTACTCATCTTTAGTCTTTTTTTCCGTAGCCGTAATTTCTCTCAAGTACTCAAGTACATCTTCCTTCAAGTTTTCATTTTCAAGGGCAAAGTCTACTATGGCCTTTACATACCCTAGCCTGTCTCCGGTATCAAATCTCTTTCCTTTGAACCTGCAGGCATAGATCATCTGAGATTTGTTGAGAACCCTGATCCCGTCTGTAAGCTGAATTTCACTTCCAACCCCTGTACCTGCATCCTTTATGCAGTCAAAAATTTCAGGGGTGAAAACATAACGCCCAATTGCCCCTATATTAGACGGAGCAACTTCAGGTGACGGTTTCTCAACGATATCTTCAAGTACGTAAAGAGAGTCATCAATAGGCCTACCTTTTATTATCCCGTAACTGCTCAGTTTTTCGTAAGGTACTTCCTCTACTGCGAGAGTAGATCTTCCATATTTTTGAAAGTTCTCAATTAGCTGGGCGGTACAGGGTTTGTCATTTACTATTATGTCATCTCCAAGGAGCACGGCAAAAGGCTCGTCTCCAATATGCTTTTCTGCTCTAAGAACTGCGTCCCCAAGTCCATTTGGCTCCTTCTGACGGATATAATGAATATCCACAAGAGAAGAAATATCCCGCACCAGTTTAAGAAGTTCGGTGTTGTGCTTTTTTGCGAGATACATCTCAAGTTCAGGGGAATCGTCAAAATAGTCCTCAATTGCCCTTTTGCCCCGGCCTGTGATAATGATAATATCTTCGATCCCTGAAGCAATAGCCTCTTCTACAACGTACTGGATAACAGGTGTATCAATGATAGGAAGCATTTCCTTTGGCATTGATTTGGTGGCAGGCAGGAAGCGAGTTCCAAGGCCAGCCGCCGGAATAAGTGCTTTTTTGATGGTCAAACTAAACTCTCCGGAAAGGAAATTCTATAAGAACGATTCTTGCAATGACTTTAAGTATTTTTCACTCACGTCTTTAATATTTCCCTTATATTTTTTCCCAGCCTGACCTGAAGTGGGGCAAAAGTGTTTTTCTAACTACCAGGGAACAGTGTAAGATATTAATAAGGAAAGATAGATTATTGAAGGATTTTCCATGCCTGCAAAGAATAAAATACTTGTGACAGGGGGAGCCGGCTTTATAGGGAGCCACCTGGTAGACCGGCTTATCTCAAAAGGAAACAGGGTTACCATCTTTGATAACCTGAGTTCGGGAAAAATGGAGTTTATAAAGCATCATTTTGAAAATCCTGACTTCACGCTGATAAAAGCAGATCTTCTTGATCAGGATGCAATAGAGAGAGCTTGCAAAGATATCAACAGCGTTTACCATGTAGCTGCAAATCCGGATGTCAGGCTTGGGACCTCAGATACAAGAGTTCATTTTGATCAGAATATTCTGGCAACTTATAATCTTCTGGAAGCCATAAGAAAAAACGATGTTAAAGAGATCGTATTCACCTCAACTTCTACAATTTATGGGGAAGCATCAATTATACCTACTCCTGAAGATTACGGTCCTCTTATTCCCATATCCCTCTATGGAGCTTCCAAATTGGCCTGTGAAGCTCTTATTACCTCATACTCTCATACCTTTGACATAACCGCATGGATTTTCCGTTTTGCAAATATTGTCGGTCCTCGCAGCACTCATGGAATTACTGTAGACTTTATCAACAAGCTGCGGGATAATTCTGCCCAGCTGGAGATTCTTGGTGACGGTAAGCAGGAAAAGTCCTACCTTCATGTATCGGAATGTGTTGATGCGATACTGTTTACAGTGGAAAATAGCAAAGAAGACGTAAATATTTTCAATATTGGCTCAGAGGACACTATAAGCGCCACTGGAATAGGAAAAGCTGTCGTGGAAGAGATGATACTTTCTAATGTCAGTTTTGTCTATACCGGAGGGAGCAGAGGCTGGAAAGGGGATGTCCCAAAAATGAGGCTAGATGTTGAAAAATTAAAGAAATTAGGTTGGAAGCCTGCCTATACATCAGAGAGAAGCGTGAGGGAAACAGCTAGATCCTTGCTTGGGAGAAATTAATTAGAAAACTTCGCTAGATATTATTTCTTTCTCTCACTAATTTAAAAATTCTGAAAATTATTGATTTTTTTTTAGGGAATTATTTAAGATTTCTGTTGCTCTTGCAACTAATTTTTCAGAACCTTTATCATTTATTTTTTTAGCTGGAATCCCCGCAATCCCTATATTTGGTTCTGTAAATGACTTATTTACAACTGAATTAGCTCCTATAGCTATTCCATCTGCAATCTCTATATCGCCAAATATTTTAGCTCCAGGTCCGATGTAAACATTATTTCCTATTCTTGGTGTCACATCTCCATATCCAGCTTTAGTTCCGATGACAGTGCATACATGTATCCTGCAATTCGCACCTATTCTTGCACTTCCGTTGACAACAATCGTACCTGGATGACTTATGGATAAGCCCGGGCCAAAAACATTTGGCTTAATATGAAAACCAAGAAATAGACTTAATAAATAAAATTTTAGATAAAGGTAGTAATAGTAAGGGCGGTAGAAGACAGAATTTTTACAATTTTTATAGTATTCAACTTTTCTTAATAATCTCTGAAATACCCATACTTCATCAAAAAAAAACATCGGTTTTTTACTTTTTTTACCTAAGGCTATTCTGTCTGCTTCTAGATAATACTTATAGTCCTGTTTCGACTTTATCATAAAATATTCCCAGGTTACAAAATTTTAATTTTTAGTCAATATCAGGTTTAATAATGAATTTTATTGGTCAATTTTTGTAAAAGAAATCTATTTCCTTAATACATTCAGATTTTTATAACATTTTCTGTTTACTAATTAATTTTTGGAAGTCTTTATCCTTATAAATATAACTTTTAATATGGTTACTTGTTTAAATTTTTATTTTAAAAATAGATTCTCATGCAGTATGCTAAATTATAATTATAATCTTGGAGGGGTGTACTTTTTTACAGCAGAAAGTTCGCACTTGCTGAAACCGCCTATTATAAACATTAAGGAAATATAAACAAATACTCCCATTGCTGCTATTCCAAAGAGTCCATAGACAGTTGAAATCGAGAAGCGAGAGACAAATAGATACATCACAAAAGAGGAGAATATACTTTTTGCAATGTCATAATAATAATAATCAAACACAATGTGTTTCATAGATATATGGATACAGAGTACAATCATTAAAAAATAGGATATTAGAGTCGATAGTGCTGCTCCGATAATGCCAATCGAAGGTATAAGCAAAATATTAAGCAGCACGTTCGAAACTGCAGCAATCACGTTGATATAAGTCGCAGATTTCGTTTCTTTTACAAGAAGCATTATATTGACAAAAATTTGAAAGATTCCTACCAATAGACCTGAGAGTGCAATAATTGGAATTACAAGCCAGCCTGAAAGGAAATCTTGAGTCGTAAATATTCCAAGAAGAGGTTTTGCAAGAGCGGAAAGCCCAAAGACTGCAGGAATGGTAATAAGAAGGAAATATCTTAGTGAATGTGACAAGTAGGTCCTTACCTGGTCGGTTTTATTCTCATCAAACAATTTTGAGAGCTCAGGAAGGAGAATTAGCTGGAGAGGGCTTACAAAAAGCTGGATAAGGCTTCCTATTGAATAAGCTGCTGAATATACACCCATACTTCCCAGGCCGAGAAAATATGTAACCAGATATCTATCGCTTGATTCCGTAACCCATCTCACAAGAGCACTGGGGGTTAAGGGAAGAGAAAACTGCAGGTATTCCTTTATGTAAGTAAATCGAGGAATAACAAATCCTATCTGTGACACGATCAACAGAAGAGATATTAAAATAATGATGCTCTGCACCAATAATGTGGCTGTAATCACGCCAAGAAGCCCGTATCCCATTTTGAGGAGAATTACAATTAAGAATAACTTCCCAAAAGTCTCAAAAAGAGTAAAATAAGAGAATTTTTTTATCTGTCTGAATGCTCTGAAATAATAAAGAGATATAGGCTCGATTACATTCAAGAGAATCAAAAGGGAGCCTGCCTTGATAAAATAAGTTGCCTCGGGATCCCTGAAGCCGAAAGTTGCAAGAGGCTCTGCAAATGTATACAGAAATAGAGAAGCCAGAATGCCGGAGATTGTCACAAAGAAAAGAATTGAATAAACGGCTTCTTTTATTGTTTTCTCTTCTGTTTCAGAAGATAGAAACCTGACGAAGCCCATTGAAAGACCCATAAGTGCAATAGAAGAGATTAAAGATACCGTAATATTGATCTGTGCCCAGAGCCCGTAATCATAAGTCCCAAGGGTTTTTGTGATAATTGGAAGTAAAAAAAAAGTGCCCAGACTCGTAAGTATCTGAACTGCTCCAATGAAACCAACATCCCTTGCAAACTTTTGATATGACATCATATCTCCTTAAAAATAATTTTACATTTATGATTCCCTGAAAAATTGCGAAAACAATTTCACGAAAGCTTATTGTGTGAGTTAATTTCATTACAACCCAAAAACAGGTGTTTAAGTTTTTTAGGCAATGATTTTTTAATAAGGTTCTTTCTCCTTAGCAGTTCTATTATATACACATTATAAGAGTAGTGTTTTTTTATGTAAGTAGGCGTAAATTCCTATTCAGGCGGCTCGGAAGTATATACACATATTCAGCGTTAACTTTAAGTTTTTTTCGGTAGCGTTATCTTCAACAAAATTCATGATCTGGCTCGGCGCAGTAAGAGATTCATACAAGGGATAAAAGTCTTTGTGTTCAGGTAATTTTTTATAAAAGTTTCTCACGCATGTAAATTCTTCTCTTGAAAAGGCAAAACAGAGTATGTAAGGAAGAACAGAAATCAAATATAATTGGAAAATTCTACAAAATAGAACGATATAATTAAGAGCTTAACACAAATGATTAACATAAAATATGAAATCTATTCTTATTTTGAAATTGGATTTTTCGTAAATGATAAGATGCTTCGTATCTGGAAATAATTAAACTTGAATCGGAAAAGAGAATAGAAATTGTTAATACATTCATTTTAAAGGATTCCTTTACAAGAAAGTCTTACTATATACCTCCTAAAAATGAGATTTTCCCATAAATCCAGTGAGTAAAGGTTTGATAATTTTCTGGAATTATGGAAGATCTCTTTTAAAAATCCAATCTTATCTGTAAGTTAAACTCAACTTTGGCATTAGACTAGCGTTTCCACAATCTGAACTGTAGAATGCGATATAATTGTTGTTTTCATTTCTGGCTTTTATAAGGAAGCCTGTGTTTGCGTACTTTCCGGTTGCATATTCATTTACAAGATCAGTTACGTCAAGCTCACAGTATTTTTTGTTTGCTAAAGTACTGGCTTTAAAAGTTAGCGTGGCATACGGAGTACTTCCATGTAAAACTCCGTTTTTATCATACCAGTCTCCTCCAGGCTTGTTCCAGGGAATCCCACTGTCTTTTCTGTTCCAGCTCACATAACTGGAATTCCAGGAGGAAGCAGGCCTATAAACCTCAATAACAGTATCATTTTGCCGGACGCTATTTGGATAATACCAGAAGAGGGAAAGAGCAGCATTGCTCACTTCTGTTGCGCCTTTATATTTGCTGAGGTCAAACAGTATTAGATCCCTATACTTGCTACTGCCAAGTCCTCCAACATCGAGAAATACCTTACTCGAAAAGATGGTCCCAGGAGACGATTCGCGAATAAGATTATCTTTTGCGCCGGTAAGGGTTGCGTTTACAACCGGGTTAGAAGTTACTTTTTTGGTGACATCAAGCTTCGGAACTTTGCTTGAGTTTCCAAAATCTGAACTGTAGAAAGCAACGTAATTGTTGTTTTCAGTTCTAGCTTTAATCAGGAAACCCGTGTTTGGATATTTCCCGCTAACATACTCCTTTACAAGGTCAGTTACGTTTAGCTGGTAATATCTGTTACCTGGCAAACTGCTGGCTTTCAG
Source organism: uncultured Methanosarcinaceae archaeon (assembly GCA_963847185.1). Lineage (GTDB taxonomy): Archaea > Halobacteriota > Methanosarcinia > Methanosarcinales > Methanosarcinaceae > Methanosarcina. The sequence continues at coordinate 556,249 of CAWJYV010000007.1, forward strand.
GGTTAAAGTGGCATATGGAGTGCTGCCCTGCAAAATCCTGTTTTTATCATACCAGTCTCCGCCGTTTTTATTCCAGGCAATACCGTTATCTCTCTTATTCCAGCTCACATAACCGGGATTCCAGGCTGAAGCGGGTCTATAGATTTCAATAACAGTATCATTTAGTCTCGAATTGAGTGGATAATACCACCACAGAGAGAGGGTAACGTTACTGATTTCGTCTTCACTGGTGTATTCGCTCACATTAAACCATATCATGTCTCTGAAATTGCCAGAACTGCTCGTTCCTCCTACACCAATGTACGAGTCTTTCTGAAAGATACCAGTAGGGGAATACTCACAAAGGCGGTTGTCATACACCTTTCCAGAAAGACTCATAGAGTTGTCATTCTCTATCACACTTATGCTTATAATCTCCGAATCACTGGAACTACCATCACTTGCCTTAAAAGTTACTTCATAAGTTCCTTTTTGTCCGGTAGTAGGAGCCCAGCTGAAGAATCCCGATTTGTTGTTCAGAGATGCACCTGTAGGAAGGCCTGAAGCAGAGTAAGTAAGGCTGTCTCCATCAGCATCAGAAGCTTTCACCGTAAAATTAAGATTTTCTCCTATTTTTACTGTAGAATTTGAAATGGAAGTAATTACTGGAGCATTATTCTTCGATACATTTGATTTTGATGCATAAATTGTATTTCCATATCTTCCGATGTTGATTCTGTTCCCATTGTCTTCAGGTTCATTTGAATAATCAGAAGAAAGATATCCTGCATCAATGCATGGAGAGCTTACACTGTCCTTTACCCACGTTTTTCCGTTCCAGCGGCCTGCTGCTGACTTCAGATGATAGTCATGGTTTTTCCGGTTTACAAAAAGTGGGTCTACGTAAATATCTGTTGTCGATGTACAGTTTTTATATTTGCCTGCTGAATTATTGTAAAGGCAGTTATTTTGAATCTCAAACTTATGTGTGCTAGGAAGGTTATTAATCACTCCATATCCTCCGCTAGGGTCTGCTTTACACTTAAGAGTGTTTACAATTATGTTGTTGCGAATTATAGTTACGTATCCGCCTTTCGGAGAATAAATAGAGGAATAACCAGGCATATACATGTGGATAATGGCAGCATTGTATGCACCGTCAAAGACATTGTTTTCAATGGTCGTGTTATTGAATCCTCCTGCTAAGATTCCTCCTATCCATGCAATTCCAGAGTTAGTGCCGGTATTGTAGAAAATGTTATGATGGATGTAGACATCTTTACCCTGGTCTCTGGTAGTAGAAGAAGTATCATAATTGAAAATCCAGATTCCAGGACCATATGTGTTGTTGAAAGTATTATTGTAGATCTCGATATTATCCATAATAGCTGAACTTTTTTCTATCTGAATACCTGGTCCACCAGTACTCATATAGTAGAAAGAATCCATTTCGTTGTCATGGAACTTTACATAATTTGAGTTCCAGGCTCTAAGACCACTATTGGTCCTGCAGGTGATGGTATTATTCCAGGCTTCTATATTATTACACTCAATTGCAAACAGACCATCGTGGCCCAGTTTTGAAATTCTGTTGTTGTAAAACTGAATGTTTTGGCTATTTCTTATTCTTAGTCCGTCCCCATGTCCATCATGCATGTACATATTGTATACTTTTACGTTATTACAACGTATGAAGTAAATTATGTTGTAGTACCCTTTACCCTTAGAAATTCCGGAGTTCCCATCGTGATTTACATTAACTTCAAAACCCCTTACTGTGATGTTATTATTTCCTGCGCTGCTCATCTGCTGAATAAGAGGTTTCATAGTAGCCCAGCCCGCATTATTGGCAAGCTTTATCACAGCATTAGAGTCTCCTTCAAGAATTGTGTTGCTGCCAATTAAAAGAGTATCGTCAATAATATAGGTAAAAGGTCCTTTAAGGTGGACAGTTGTATAACTTGGATTTTCTGCAACAAACTTTAAAGCCTGGTTAATCTGTAAGTGGTCATCTTTTCCGTCGCAGTTAAAATCCCCACTTCCATCTCCTGCAACATAAACTGTCGGTGCGGGACTTCTGCATGAAACAGCAGGAACACTTACAAGAATAAGGCAACCTACTAAAAAGAGGATTCCGAATTCCTTTTTCATCATTGATATCACCTGGAAGTAATCAGATAAAAAACAGTTATACTTTTCTTCAGACAGAGTGTGTTGCGGTGATCCTCTTCTGTCTCTAAAAAAATTTACATACATTGTCAAAGATTTTAATTGATTTGTTAATTTGTTTCCCACAAAACGGATCGAATTTTGCAAATAGTATCCACTCCCCGAAATTGAAGATTATAGATCTAACTACAGAGAAATTCCCAGTCACAGAGGATATTGATATTACAATTACAACAAAATATTTCAAACAAGTTTTCCCTGTATCTCAGGTCAATTTCTCAAATTTGTACTAATCCCCCTGGAAGCGTGAGGAATATATGTGTAGTTAATCTCTAATTATATTTCTATAGTCATTACCATATTAGATCATTATATTATAAAAGTATTTACGCAATAATCTTAAATTTATTTCTAAGTATTTGGAAAATATGGGGGCCACAGTAGATTTTTTGGAATAAAAACTTAAATATGGATAGATTTTATTTAATTTCAGTATAAATTAATTTTCAAATAAATATTCAAATTTTCCTAAAGATTATTTATCTGAAAACTGGAGAAAAATCTTAGTATCGCGTCAATCCTGAAGGATTCAACGATTCAGATTGTCTTAACCGATTTTATATGTCCTTTTACTATTTACGTGACATTAGCCTTTATTTTTGTCTCGATATAGAATCAAATAATTCGAATAGACCTATAATTATTAGAATCAGAATACTAGACTAAGTTGAACAAAAAATAGAAGATTAGATCAAGTTGAATAAGAAATATAAAGAGACTCCCAAATCTTCAAAAGTAAAAATCTATGGAAGTTAAACCTTTGCCTTTGTGTAGGCTACTCCCATATGTGTCACAATTTTGGAAATATGATCTACTGAAGGTACAGACCAGAAATTAGTTGTTTCAACTTTTTGATTTTGATGCATATATAGTATTTCCATATCTCCCTATATTTATCCTATTGCCGTTATTTTCAGGTTCCTTTGAATAATTTGAAGAGGGATACCCTTTATCAATACATGGGGAGCTCACTTTATCTTTAACCCAGGTTTTGCCATTCCAGCGTCCTGCTATCGACTGCAGATGGTAATCGTGGTTTTTCTGGTTTGCAAATAGAGGATTTACGTAAATATCAGTTGTCGATGTGCAGCTTTTATAGTTGCCTCCTGTGTTATTATAAAGGCAATTATTTTGCAGCACAAATTTATGGTTCTTAGTTAGCTCATTGACCGCTCCATTCCCTGTTCCGCTAGGACTTTTTATACGCTTCTTCGTGTTTACAATTATATTGTTACGCAAAATTGTTGTGTATCCTGTTTTTGATGTATAATTTGGAGAATAACCACTGGGATACGTGTGAACAACTGCAGCGTTGTATACCCCGTCAAAAACATTGTTTTCTATTAGAGTGTCGTGGAATCCACTCAATATAATGCCCCCTACCCAGGTAATTCCGGTATTAGTGCCCGTGCCATAGAAAATATTGTGATGAATTTTGATATTTTTGCCCTGTTCTTTTGTGGTAGAAGAGGTATCATAGTTGAACATCCAGATCCCAGGACCATAAGTATCATAAAGCGTATTATTGTATACTTCTAGAGTATCCATAACGCCGCTACTTTTTTCTATTTGTATGGCTGCTCCGCCTGTACACCGGTAGTAAGAAGATTCAATCACATTATCGTGAACTTTTACTTTATTAGAGTTCCATATCCTTATTCCGCTGTTAGTTCTGCAGGTTATTCTGTTATTCCAAGCCTCTACATTCTTACACTCGCTTGCAAACAGGCCGTCATGTCCAAGTTTAGAGATTTTATTGTTGTAGAATCGAACGTTTTCACCGTACTTTACTCTCAGCCCATCACCATGCCCATCGTGCATGTACATATTGTATACTTTTATATTATTAGAGTGAGTAAAATACATTATATTGTAATACCCTTTACCCAGGGAAATCCCGGGGTTCCCAGCATAGTTTACGTTAACTTCGAAACCCCTTACCGTGATGTTATTATTTCCTGCGCTGTTCATCTGGCGTATAAGGGGTTTCATCGTAGCCCAGCGTGCATTATTGACAAGCTTTATCACAGCAGTCGAGTCTCCTTCAAGAATTGTATTGCTTCCGATTAAAAGAGTCTCGTCAATAACATAGGTAAATGGTCCCTTCAGGTGAACGGTTGTGTATGCAGAGTTTGACGCAACAAATTTTAAAGCCTGGTTAATCTGTACGTGGTCGTCTTTCCCGTCGCAGTTAAAATCTCCACTCCCATCTCCTGCAACATAAATTGTTGGTGCGGGACTTCTGCATGAAGCAGCAGGAATACTTGCAAGAATAAGGCAACCTGCCATGAAAAGGATTAGGAACCCTCTTTTTATCATTGATATAATTTGAGAGTTATAATCAAAAAACTCGCTTTCATATTTCTTAGATAAATATTTATGTGGTAATGTATTCACATCTTCACAAAATTTCAGGTCCGCATTAAAAAGTTTAAATAGGTTTATTATTCTGTATCTGGTGTAAATACTATATACTCCCGAATGCAAATCGTATCCACTCTCCGAAGTTCAAGACTATAGAATACCTCTGAGAAATTCTCTGCACAAGAGGCTAATGAATCACAAATATGCGACTCAGGTAGCTTCTCGAATTCTCATAATCCCCCCGGCGAAACATGAGAAATTAATTACTTCTCTATTTCTAATTTAATTTCTACAGTCTACATTGTAATTAGATCATTATATTATAAAAGTATATATGCAGTATTTTTGAACCTGCAAATATTTTATATCCTTAAATGAAAAAAATAGTAATATAAAGTCCCTTTTAACTGTTATAAAGTCTCTATTAACTGTTTACATTTTTGTTAGAATAATGTCAGATTATATCGTTGCATATGTCCAGAATTTTTCTTGCGACACCATTCCAGCTATGATTTTTAAGGACATATTTGCGACCTTTCTCTCCCATAAGAGTTCTAGTATTTTTATCTGAAATCAATTTTACTACGGCAGCCGCAAGTTCTTTGGGATTCTCAGGAGTTACTGAGATGCCTCCTCCTGAAGATTCAATCAAATCTTTAACTCCGGGAATACTGCTTGCTACTATAGGTTTTCCACAGGCAAGGTATTCATAAGTTTTCAAGGCTGAAAGTCCTATTTTCGAGTTTCTTTCCATAATAAAAGGAGCAACGCAAATATCAGATGCGTTAATGTACAGGGGGACACTTTCGTAAGGGACTCTTCCAGTAAAAATGAATTTATCTGAAAGCCCCAATTTGGAAGCCATTTCTATTAATCTGTCCTTCATAACTCCGTCTCCAACAACAAGAAAACGAACATCGGGACATTTCTCCAGAATTAAAGGTGAAGCATGAATCAAAAACTCAACTCCCTGCCAGCCAGCAAGATGCCCAACAAAGCATACGTATCTTTTTGAGTCTTCCAGCCCAATTTTGGCTTTTATCTGTTTCTGATCCATAGGCTTGAACAGATCGGTATTTGCTCCATTATTAATAACAAAGATTTTTTCCTGAGGAACAGAGTAAAACCTTACAAGTTCATCTTTGAGTTTATCCGTGACAGAAACTATCCTGTCGCAATATCTGTAATTCAGTTTTTCGGAACTGAGTGCCAGATAAGAAAAAACTCTATATGCAAATGATTTTGAGTCTGGGTTTACCTTTAACTCGTCTAAAACCAGCCCGTTAACCTCTACAATTGAAGGAATTTTCAAAATCTTGCACAGAATTATTGGAAAGAAAGGAAAGGAATTCTGGCGGAGATAAAGTACGTCAGGTCTCTTTGTTATACATGAATACAAAAGGTAAAAAGAAAGCATGAATTCATACGAAGGCTGTACAAGATATTTGTTGTCAATTACAGGCACGTATTTTATTCCGGTAAGAGAACGATTCGCACTCTTCTGGCCAGGTGCGAAAAGAACAATATTTGTATATTTCTTCAAGTTTCCAAGGAGCTCAAGGATGTGTACGTTCGAACCGGATTTAGTATTGAAAGAGCCGTAATAAACCAGGAAAATATTATTTACTTTTTTAGACATGATTGTCGTTACCAGAATAGTGAAAGTAGTTAATTAGTTTATCCCATAACTCTGGTTATTATTTTCAAAGAGTTATAAATATGCTTTTTAACATTAATCCGATGACTGAAAATTCAATACTTTTTTAGGAGAGGTATTTATAGGATTAATTCTCTCCTTTGTCTGTTTTTGAGACCTCAAATTCAAAAAAGGTAAAAAGTTATGAGAGTACTGGAAGTATGTCAGGAATTTCCTAACAGGTATTATCCTCAACTCGGGACATTCATAAAACAAAGTATTGATTCAATTGCAGATCAGAGTATAGACGTTACTGTCATTTCTCCAAAGCCTTTCGTGCTCCCTTTTTCCATGTTTCCATATCACAATTTTTGCAAGTTGCCACATCTTGAGCACACTGAGAAATATGATCTTCATTATCCACGCTATGTTTATACTGTTCCTAAAAAGTATTTTTATCCAATAACCGGAACTTCCTATTCTCACTTTGTCTCCAAATATGCAATCAAACATATAAACCCAGAACCAGATCTTATCCATGCACACTTTTCATATCCTGATGGTTATGGGATGATGGGATTAGCAAAGAAATGGAAGGTCCCACTAGTTATAAGTGCACTTGGAACAATAGAACGAAAAGTTGCCTATGAAGGCTCCCATACTTCAAAGAAGATTATAGAAGCTATGAATTTCGCAGATAAGATTCTTTCTGTCAGTGAAGACCTCAAGCTTCACATCATGAATTTGGGGGTGCCTGAAAATAAAGTCCATGTGGTTCCAAATGGTGTTGACACTGAGAAGTTCAAGTCTGTCGGCAAGGAATATGCAAGGAACCTGTTAAATCTGCCTCAGGATAAGAATATTGTTTTATTTGTAGGGGCCCTTAGAAAAATAAAAGGAGTGGACTACCTGATAGAGGCTGCAAAAAACTTTGTGGATATTGATACTGAGCTTTATATGGTAGGCAGAGATGACGGATTGGGAAAAAGTCTGGAAAAAAGGGCACGAGAGCTTAAAATCACCAATTCCATTAAATACACTGGACCCGTAAATCACGATGATATCCCTCTGTGGATCTCAGCTTCGGATATTCTTGTGTTGCCTTCCCTTTCGGAGGGGAGGCCAAATGTAGTGCTCGAGGCTCTTTCCTGTGAAGTACCTGTTGTAGCAACAGATGTGGGTGGAATTCCGGAACTAATGGTCGATGGGGAAACAGGCTATCTCGTACCTGCAAAAAACCCTGTGGAGTTAGCTGAAAAAATTAATAAGCTTTTAGAAGACGAAAGTAAGAGAGAAAAGATGGGGCAGTTTGGGCGTAAAAGCATAATCCAGAGAGGTTTGACATGGGAAGCTCATGCAAAAAAAACTGTGGATATATATTCAAAGCTTTTGCAGAAGACAAAGTGATTTTATAAATTTTTACTATTTTATTATATTGGGAGCTCCGAGGTCATGAATACCTGACCTTTTAGGTCAAGAGTGAGGGAACCCTCGACTCTTATTTAGTTTTTTAAACCTTCCTGTCTTTTCTTCTTTGTAAATAGGCTTGTTATCATCTAATTCGTCTGGAACGCAACATACATTATGAAGATCCTGTTTTTTCGATACTAAACTATTCACAAGAAACCATGCAAGTTGTCCAAATAATTATTTCTGGTCTTAATAACTCTGGCTTTCAGAACCACCGTTTTGCGTCGTTTTCTCTTGTTTGGCGTTTACTCCAAGCTTTGGAATGAAGATATCTATAGACGGACTTGAGTAAATTTTACTAAGAACTGCAAGGTTATCCTCTAATTCTAGTTCATTTTCGGGATTCCTTTCGTAGAAATAGTTGGCAGTATCCTTGAGAGTACTTTCCTCACTGCCGAAATACAATCCACTTCTTAGAAACTCCCTGGTTCTGAGAACTACATAGCCTCTATATTGTGAGAGTTTGTTTACATCACCGATTCTGTAATTATCATAAGATGTAATATTCATCTCTGCAGAACTTGAAGGTATTAGTGGAAGATAAAAGAACCTTGAAGCGTAATAGTCGGTATAAACGGAGGAGTTTACAGGAACATAATTGATAACATGTTCAAATCCACTTAATTCATTGGAAGTGAAGTATTCATGCTTAGCGTCCTTTCCAAGGAAATCCGGGTCTCCAACACTGAAAACCGAAGAAACTAATACAAATCCTGAGAATAGCAAGAGCACTAAAAAGAAGGAATTTACCTTTTTCGAGGTATATTTGTCCATATAATTCCAGAATATATATATTCCATACCCCATTATGAAAGCCATAAATGGACTGACAAAAAGCATAAATCTGTCAGTTCTAAAAAGAACTCTAAATTGCCAAATAGTATTTACTGGATTTGGAACATAGAAAACGAGGGTCAAAAGGGCAAATAATCCAAATACAGCAGCGTAGTTCTTTTTATAGTTTTTCAGGAGAAAACCTATTCCTATCAAGGCAAAAAATAAAAAGATGGATTTGTCTAGAAGTCCTACTAAATTAATCAAACTTTCCTGAAGTACTTCTGTACCGCCGGCAGTTAAAACTATAGACTCCCATAAATGGCTTTGTAAACGGGGAGTCAGACTCCTTTGAACAAAGACGTATGCTACAAAAAACCAGTATGAAGTGAAAGTCACATTAAGCAGTAAGAAAAAGGGTTTACTTATATAGCTACCGCTGCCTACTACGTATTCCGAGGCGAAAAGAATGACAAGCAATAGGACTAGCTGAGGAAGAGAAACATTGTGAACCAGAGTTAAAAAGATTGCTACAAGAACTGAAAGTGCTTTTATAGGCAGTTTTTCCTCTTTGAAATTCACTACGTAAATCAGGTAAAGCAATATAATGAACATAATGAATGACATTGTGCGAGTGATTACATTTGCTCCATAATAGAGCACAGTGGAACTCACTGAAAACAGGATGCAGGAAATTAACGAAATTTGCCTGTTATTTGTTATGTAGTTAAAAAGGTAGTAAAGAAAGATTACGGTTGTTGCATAGAGTGGGGCAGTTACCAGAAAAAGTGAAGTTTTTATGCTTATATTAAGAAGTTCAGAAGTTTCTGCAATAAGTACATGGTATAGGGGAAAATATGCATAATCACTTAAGGACGTTGAAATTGTCTGCCCTAAATCAGCAGTAAGTTGCGAGAGGAAAATATGAGGCAGGATATCTGTGGTTCCTACGTAAAAATCATAATTCAACGTAACACTGTAAATCAAATTAGTCATGATTAAGAAAGACTCTGCCACAATCAGAGAAGGGCTTGCCTTTTTAGAGAATATTTGCAAAAATACCGAGAGGTAAAGTACTAAAATAAATGCGAAATAGTACCAGGGCCTGCTTCCCTGGGATAAAAGGAGTGAGACCAGGGAACCGATATAAAATATTCCAAATAGATAGGTAAGGGATTTTATGTTTAGAGATGGTAAAACATCTATGTCATGCAGACTTACATCTTTTTTGTAAACAAAGAGTACAAAAATACAGGAAAGAAGTGCAGGAACTCCTGTAAACAGTCCCCTAAGTGCATAACCCAACTTTTCAGTTGCGAACATCCATAAAAACGTAAATATTACTGCGAAAATTATAGCTAAAGGAAACAGAGAATAAATTAACTTCATTAAACGGTTATTACCTCGCCTCTGTCCTGTCTCTTCACTTAATTCTAACATACTATCTCCATGATCTTTAATAACCATAACTTTATAAATTTATCAAAATATGGTTTTCAAATTTTTGTATTTGAAACCAAAAGAGAGTTACAATCAGGACGATATTAATTAAAAATATTTTGCCCCAAAAAGTCTCAGATATCTATTCTAAAGTTTTGGTCATTTTTTTCAATTACTATCTTTTCTAATATCGTGATCAATAAACTCTTGGTTATTAAATATCCGAACGAGACTTTTTTGAGATAATGAGGGAATTCGCAAAACTATACAAAAACCCAAGTCCATAGGTAACGTGTTGTATAGGAATTACAAGCAGGGCAAAAAGACCGTATTTAGATCTCATTTTGTAAATTACCTGAATTGAGGTGACGAATACCAGAGAAAAATATATTGCCCCAAGTGCAAGTAGAAACAGTATTGGAGTGAAATATATGATAGAAGCGATAAGTAAAGCCACTGCAAAGATTATTGCAATCGATGGCAAAAATGCATACCAGCGAACGAATTCCCCATGTTTTTTGAAAAGCTCCGCCATCCACATCCCATATTTAAACATTCTTACCGAAAAAGACTTGGGAGTTCCTCTTCTATGATGCAAAACCTGTGCTTCAGGGATGTATAAAAACTTACGTCCTCTTTTACCTATTCTATAATTTAAATCTCCATCCTGACCTACAATAAATTTCTCGTCAAAGCCTCCCACTTCCTGAATGGCGTATTTTTTATACATGGCATTGCAGTTTGGGAGAGAGCTAACATAATGTTTTTTTGTTGAATTTTTGGATTGAGCCGACCCTCCGGAACCCAAAAAGGTTTCCTGAGTATATCCCACTACTCTGCCAAATACAGGATCAGTGTCAAAAATCAGGTTAGGGCCTCCAACACACACCACATCATCCGGGGCGTTTTGCATTTCGCGGACAAGCACCTTTAACCATTGAGAGTCAACTTTACAGTCTCCATCAGTAAACGCAACAAGATCTCCTGTGGAGTTCTCTACTCCAAGATTCCTTGCCGCAGCAACATTCTTTCTTTCATTTAAAAGAAGCCTGACAGGATATTTTTGTACCAGGTCCCTAGTTTTATCTGTGGACATCCCATCGACAATAGTAATTTCATAAAAATCTTTAGGGTAGTCTAGCTTAAGAAGTGATTCAATACATTCTTCAATGAACCTCTCTTCATTACGAATACCTACTACCACTGAAACAAAAGGGCATTCCATACAAATTTACCCCATTTTAAAGTTATTGTTTTCGAATATGCTCATTTAGAAATATCATCCTTGATATGGCATGCAGTATTATTCCTGTAAACACCATGAAGGCTCCTATGATTGTCAGCATCACCATAAGAAGGGTAGGGCCGAAGCGCAGGTAACCTCCCAAAAGGTAATCCTGCAAAAATTTCAATCCCATAAGAATGCCTGTAGATGCCATAATCAGCCCAGGTACGGCAAAGTAGTATAGAGGTCTTCTATATTCCATATCCTTCAGAATTCTAAACAGAACCCTGGGCCCATGTATGAAAGGATGTTCACTTGAGCAGTCCTCAAGGTCATATCTACAATGAATTTCTACTTCAGTAAACCTCAGGTTGTAATCTTTTGCCTGAATAAGGATTTCGGAGCCTGCAGACATATCTGTGCCATTCAAGTTTATATTTTCAATGGCTTTCTTTCCATAAGCCCGAAAACCGCTCTGGGAATCTGTTACCTTCAGACCCCCTGCCATTACAGTTGCGACGTCAAGGACCTTCATTCCAAATTTACGATAAATGGGAACATTTTTCCCATTACCGTTGACAAACCTTGAACCTATTACGAGATCAAATCCGTTTTTCAGGGGTTCAAGGAGCTTAGGGATCTCGGATGGGTCATGTTGACCGTCAGAGTCGATTATGACCATAGCACTTACGTCGAGCTCGCGAGCGGTTTCAAAACAGTCCCGGAGAGCTGCACCATATCCTTTGTTGGTCTCGTGGCGGACTACATATGCACCTAGTGATTTAGCGATATCAACAGTGTTGTCAGTGCTTCCGTCGTCCACAACCACTACTTTATCGACATATCTTCTGCAGCCTTTAATGACCTCTGCAATGGCATGGGCTTCATTATAGGCAGGCATGGCTGCAATCGTAACGGTCATGTTTAATCATCTACCTCTTCGACAACAAGACTCAATAGTCTCCCGAATAAAGTGATTTGTTATAAAAGAATCGATAAAAAGTTTGAATTCGGTAAACATATTTTTCAGAGTCATCGCTCCATAATTTTTAAAGGGTTTCAAAATATCTTCTATAGCTGTATTTACAGAACTTGATTGGGGGATCTTAGTCCTCCTTTTTGACAAAAAGAAGGAGCATAGATGCTCTGTAAACAAGTCACGGCATATTATCTAAGACGTGTATTTGTTTTAATATACGAGCTATATAAGCATTTAGATACAAAAAATAATTATGCAGTTTTCTCTATAAAAATTTATTAAGAATTTAGCTAATGTTTTTTTGTATTGGATAGAAGTTGCATTGCATATATTCATATTTTATATAAAGTTATTTATTTTGGGAGAATTGTGCTCTATGGGTTTCAAAAAGTTTTCATGATGTCTTTTAACGTTCTAAATGTTACATTCCCAACTTAAACTCAGTTCAAAAAATGGATGAGTGAATATTTTAAAGGTCGCAAATCTTCTCAAAAATACTGTAAATAGGGAAAAGTATTTGACATAACAAGCAGGAAATGGGAAAGATATTTTATACAACTAAGTAATTAGTAGGTCGGGTTAAGAACATCCCTGGAAAAGGATAAAACCCATGAATATAAGTGCTGCTAAATCCAAAGATGTTTCCTGGATCGAAACTAGGATAGTTTACTTTTCGGGATTAATTCTTCACATTCACCGATGAAAGCAGATACATTTGAGAGATAAGGAGATTTTTGGAATGCCTCAGAAGAGGGTACAGAAATCGTAAATTAACCCGATAATATGAAAGAAACTGGAAAGCCAGAAAAACATTAAAATCGTTTTATGAGGAGTCATATGGCCGGAAACCAGAAGTTTCCATCTGATCTGTTGCTTGTAGCAGGCCTTGTAATTATTACGGATATTTTCGTACTTATTCCTGTACTGAATGAAAGTTTCATCCGTACGGCTCTTGGTCTACCTATGGTACTTTTCCTTCCAGGGTACGCACTTATAGCCATGTTTTTTCCGAAAAAAAGCGGACTTGAAGGGATGGAGAGAATAGCTCTTTCTGTTGGGATGAGCGTTGTAATTGTACCTCTTATAGGGCTTGCACTTAATTTTACAACATTGGGAATACGAGAAATTCCTCTTCTTATAAGCCTTTCAGTATTTACTCTTATAGTGTGTGGAATGGCCTATATAAGAAGAGTTCGACTTCCAGAAGACAAAACATTTGGTGTTCCTTTAAAAGCTTCTGTTCTCAGTCTGATTGCTGGAGTCCTTGAAAAACCGGAATCAAAAACTGAGGGCATTCTCAGAATATTTCTAGCCCTTTCTGTCCTTATTTTGATTGGAACTGTAGCTTATGTTGCCTTAGTACCTCCGGAAAAAGAACCATTTACGGAATTCTATATTCTGGGGGCTGACAGGATAGCTGAGAATTATAAAACAAACTATATACAGGGAGAAAGTGGGACTTACATTATAGGAATAGCAAATAATGAATATAAAACAATGAACTACACAATGGAAGTAAGGCTTGAAAATAAAACTTTACCGCTTCCTGAAAACCTGCAAAATATAAAACTTGATCATAACACAACTCTTGAAGAGCCTGTTGAAATCACACCTTCTATTGAAGGAAAGAATATGAAGCTCGAGTTCCTGCTTTTCAATGAGACTGAAAAGAACATACCTTACAGAGACCTGCGCCTCTGGATAAATGTTACGGAGGAGGTCTGAGATGGTAACTTCTAAGAGTATAAATATGGAAACCATTGAAGCGCCTGAGAATCTGAGGATAGAAACATTTGAAAATTCCAGAAAAAAGTCTGAGGTCAAAAACAAATGGTTTTATCTGGGAATGCCTGCTGTAGCAGTTGCTTTTGCGGAAATATGTGTTTCTTCGGGAAGATTAGTAGAAGCTGCAATAATATATGCAGTGATCCTGCTTGGACTTTCCTTCTCCATAATGTTCATAAAAAATGAAGAAATCCAGAAAACATACCAGGTTCTTATTCTCCTGCCTATCCTGCGTCTGATAAATCTTTCAATGCCAGTTTTCTTTGAGTCTACACTTGACTCATTTATTTTTATATATTGTCTCATGTCAATTCCCGTAAGTATTGCAGCTGCTCATCAGGATTTTACTCGCACACAGCTCGGGTTAACTTTTAATAAGTTAATCCTCTATATCCCACTTTCACTATTTCTGGGTGCAGTATTGGGGGCAGGAGAATACCTGATTATCGGAACTAATAATCTTATCCCAGATCTTTCGGTCTTTAATATCGTAAAGCTTAGCATAGTTATGATCTTTTTTGCAGGTCTTGTGGAGGAATTAATTTTCAGGTCAATCCTTCAAACCAGGCTTCAGATAGTACTCGGGGATAAGAAAGGATTGATATTTACGGCCATTTTGTTTGGACTTATGCATTCAGGATACGGGAGTTTTAGTGAAGTGCTGTACGCATCCTTTGTAGGTCTCTTCATAGGATCACTTTTCTACAGAACACGTAGCCTTCCTCTGGTCATGATGATCCATGGCTTCATAAACATCTTTGTTTTCGGGATCTTCCCCTTCCTTCTCTAACTCCTTTCGCAGATCCACAAAAAATAAAAACAAGTTAAAAAGCAGATGCTGAAGATTAGTTGAAAGTGATGTTCCTAACTACTTCTTCAAACTTCAAAAATATAATGCATAATCCCGAACGTTAAAAATGTATCCATCTGGATTCGGTTAACGAATTTTATGCACAACTTCGGATATCATGTGTAGTGATTTTCCAAGAGAATTCTCTTAAATGTTGCATAAAAAATAGCATTTTTTGATTTTTTGTTCCTTAACCGAATCCAAATGAAAATGTATCCAGTTTTGGATAAAAGCACAAGAATAAATTCATTAATTAATCTGCTTGAGCGAACGAATCGAGTGAAACAGACCCTGCGCTATTGTGATTATATCGTAACTCCCCGAAAATTTCCTATTTTTCTGTGATCCCTAAGCAGATCTCGGGTGGAGAAACAGACGGAGGTTCACGAATCATAATTCGGAAGGCTCAATGGATAAACAAAAAAACTGAAAAAATATAATAATTTATGATTATTTGCCTCTAGAAGAGATCTACAATCTTGTAAAGGACGATTGCACAAAACGAAAACAATAGTGGAATAATTCCCATGTTTAATGAAACTTTCACCGTATCTCCCCAATGCTTTGATACAGGAAGGAAATCCCTTAGTAAGAGCAGTAGAAGTAAAGCTACAGTAGCCACTGATGCACCTACAGGGATTTCTGGTATGCTGGTAATTGAGGGAATACCTGAAGAAACTGAACTTGACGAAAGTAAACTTATAAGCGTAGTTAGGACTCCTTGAGTTGATTCGCGTATTTGAGGAACAAATGTCAATATGATATAAAAACCCTCCTCCTACTACTGAAAAAGTATAAAAAGATCTAATGTATAACTCATGCCTTGGATATGAGTCCAGAGGGTCAAACGATTACGAAAATAATACTGAGCTTATCTGGTTTGAACGAAGGATAAATTAAAACTCCATTACAATAAAGGATTTAGATATTAAAAAGAGCCGTTTTCTAAACTTATTCGATATCTCAATTTTCCGGAAAGTTGGAAGCAAAAAAGAAGGACATGTTTAAAGACCAATATTTTATTTATCATATTTTTTCTATGAAAATTATTTATTCATGAGACATTTGAAACTTCATAAGTTATAAATTTTTTATATAAGTATTGTCTATAATAGTATTGTAAATATAAGTTTTTAAAACACTTTATAATTATTGATATATGAGTGATGTTATGAATTGAATAACTCCGTTAGAAAACATAAAATAAACAGTCGATAATGAAATAAACCAAATCACTTAAATAATTATACAGTGTATTCATTTAAAAAATTAAGATAGTTGCTAAAATAGTTACAAAGATCAATGGGAGTGAGCATCGGGAAGGAATATATCGTAATCGTCTTCGAGTTTACCTCGAAATTATGAGTTGGCCTTATAGGCGGGAACGAAAGAACCGAAAACGACGTAAAAAATGATCCGAAAATTTTTATGAATCAAAAGAGTGCAGCTATCATGATGAAAATCCAGAAAAAACGGGGGGAACAATGAACTCTACCGAATTTAAAATCCACAATTCTTCTAAAATATACGGTACCTCTGTAATAGGGAAAGATACGGTAATAATGGAAAATGTGATTATCGGGTATCCTGAACACAGGACCCTGATGGAAATTTTGAAACAAAATCTTGAAATTGAAGATTTTGATTTTCCAGGTTCTACTATAGGCTCGAATTCGATTGTAAGAGCCGGGTCAACGATTTTCTCCAACGTGAAAACCGGAAAAAACTTCAAAACCGGGCATAATGTATTGATCAGAGAAAACACTGAAATAGGAGATAATGTTCTTATTGGAACAAACGTCATTATAGACGGGCATGTGAAGATAGGAAATAACGTCAGTATTCAGGGCAATGTCTACATTCCTACAAACGTCATCATTGAAGATAACGTGTTTATAGGGCCCTGCGCGGTTCTGGCTAACGATAAATATCCTATTAGAAAAAAATACGAACTGAAAGGTCCTGTTTTGAGAAAAGGCGCATCTGTCGGTGCAAATGCTACTCTGCTTCCTGATGTTGAAATCGGAGAAGGGGCAATGGTTGCCGGAGGGGCACTTGTGACAAAGAACGTGCCCGCATGGAAACTTGCAATTGGTGTGCCTGCAAAGATTCAGGAACTTCCGAAGGATTTAAAGGAATTGAATAAGATATAAACTTACTAAAACCAATAGTAAGTTAAAAAAAAGTTTATTGGAATTATTAAAAAGAGGTCCGAAAATGATCCCAATCGCCAAGCCCTTATTGGGCAAGGAAGAGATTGATGCCGTAACAGAGGTTCTGAGTTCAGGAATGATTGCACAGGGCCCTAAAGTAGATGAATTTGAACTTGCTTTTTCCGAGTACACTGGCTGTGAGTATGCAGCAGCTGTAAATTCCGGCACTGCAGCCCTACACATTGCACTTCTCGCCTACGGCATAGGAAAGGGAGATGAAGTGATTACGACTCCCTTCAGCTTTATTGCTACCGCAAACAGCATCCTTTATACTGGGGCAAAACCTGTTTTTGCAGATATAGAGCCAGATACCTTCAATATAGACCCTGAAAAAATTCAGGAAAAAATCACTTCCAAGACTAGAGCAATTATGCCTGTCCATCTCTATGGACACCCTGCAGATATGAAGGCCATAATGGAAATTGCAGAGGACAAAAAGCTTATTGTGGTTGAAGATGCCTGTCAGTCTCATGGTGCAGCATTACATGGAAAAAAAGTAGGAAGCTTTGGAACTGGAGCATTTAGCTTTTACCCTACAAAAAATATGACAACTAGTGAAGGTGGAATGCTCACCACAAACGATAAAGAAATCGCAGAGAAAGCAAAAATGATCCGGGCCCATGGTTCCAAGATCCGCTACCTGCACGAAATGCTGGGTTTCAACTTGCGTATGACTGATATTGCGGCTGCAATAGGCCTTGTACAGCTCGGAAAACTAAATGAATTCACCATAGCAAGACAGAAAAACGCAGAAATTCTGTCATCCGGACTCAAAGGCATACCAGGACTCATACCATCAATTACAAAAGCCGGGTGTACCCATGTATTCCACCAGTATACCATCAGGGCCAAGAAGAGAGATCAACTGGCAGCCTTCCTTAAAGAAAATGATATAGGGACAGGAATTCACTACCCGATACCTATCCACAAGCAGCCAGTCTACAAAGATCTTGGATACAAAGACTCTCTTCCAGTCTCGGAAAAGGCAGTAGAAGAAGTTCTCTCCATTCCTGTACATCCTGCATTGTCCAGAGCCGACGTACAGGCGGTAGTCAAAGCGATCAAAGAATTTTATGCACAGGCTTAAGTAATTTTTCTAGATGCTGCATTTTTCAAAATCAGGAAGTGAGATTTTTGATTAGAGTAGGAGTTATAGGTACAGGTGCCATGGGACAGAACCACGTCAGGATCTATAGCGAGATGGAGGGTGTAAAACTTGCCGGAATCTCAGATGTAGATCAGAGTCGTGTAGATGCCTTGGCTGCACAGTTCAAGACAAAATCTTTTACAGATTATAAGAAAATGTTCGCCGAAGGACTTGATGCGGTAAGCGTTGTTGTACCCACGAAACTGCACAAACAGGTTGTACTTGACGCTCTTGACGCGGGGATACATGTCCTTGTAGAAAAACCGATTGCAGATACGACTGAAAATGCTGATCTGATGATTGCAGCTGCAAAAAAAGCTGGGAAAGTCCTTATGGTTGGTCACATTGAGCGTTTTAATCCTGCAGTCATAAGACTCAAAGAGATAATAAACTCAGGCACTCTGGGCAAGATAGTTTCAATATCGACCAAGCGTGTGGGTCCATATAACCCGAGGATCAGAGATGTAGGAGTCATTCTGGACATAGGGGTGCATGATATAGATATTATCTCGTATCTTTATGGAAAGAAAATAAAGGGTGTTTATGCCATTGCAGGCGCGGATATTCATTCATTTGAGGACCATGCCTCAATTATTCTGCGGATGGACCATAATTTTGCAGGAGTCGTGGAAACAAACTGGCTGACTCCTCATAAAGTAAGACAGTTGACAGCTATCGGAATTAAAGGCGTTGCCTATCTGGATTACATTAATCAAACAGTAGAATTGCATGATAACGGATGGATCAGAAAAGCAAAAGTAGAGCCAAGTGAGCCCCTCAAAAATGAACTATCCTACTTCATAGATTGTGCTGCAACAGGTAAAGACCCTAATCCTTGCGGAGAAGATGGAAAACACGCTCTGGAAGTGGCAATGGCAGCTATAAAGTCCTACGAAGAAGAAAGATTAATTGAGGTAGGACAATAAACCGGAATAAAATCCTGACAAATATTCCAAAATTTCTGGGAATATAAAATATTTGAAAAACAATTTGGAGTGATGATTATGAGTAAATTAGAAAAGCTTCTCAAGGAACACGGTCCGATTAAAAAAATAGGGGTCCTTGGAATGGGCTACGTAGGTATTCCTGCAGCTGTCCTTTTTGCAGATTCCTCATGTTTTAATAAAGTTCTCGGTTTTCAACGCAATTCTAAAAGCTCAAGTTACAAAATCGACATGCTTAACCGTGGAGAAAGCCCTCTCAAGGGAGAAGAGCCAGGGCTTGAGGAACTTATTAGCAAAGTGGTGAAGGCTGGAAAATTCGAATGTACTCCTGATTTCTCAAGGATTTCCGAGCTTGATGCAGTTACCCTTGCAATTCAAACACCTTTTGCAAATCCTAAGGATTTAGAACCGGACTTTTCTGCACTCATTGAAGGAATCAGAAACGTAGGAAAATACCTCAAACCAGGAATGCTCGTAGTACTCGAGTCTACAATCACTCCTGGAACAACCGAAGGCATGGCAAAACAGATTCTTGAAGAGGAATCAGGCCTGAAAGCAGGAGAAGACTTTGCTCTTGCCCATGCTCCTGAAAGAGTAATGGTCGGCAGACTCTTGAAAAATATTAGGGAACACGACCGGATCGTAGGAGGTATTAATGAAGCAAGCACTAAGAGAGCAGTTGAACTATATTCCCCTGTATTGACTGTCGGAAAAGTAATTCCCATGAGTGCAACTGCAGCTGAGGTTACAAAAACTGCAGAGAATACTTTCCGTGACCTTCAGATTGCAGCGATTAATGAGCTTGCTCTCTACTGTGAAGCCATGAGGATAAACGTATATGATGTAAGAACAGGAGTGGACAGCTTAAAAGGAGAAGGAATTACAAGAGCCATTCTCTGGCCAGGAGCAGGCGTCGGAGGCCACTGTCTGACTAAAGACACCTATCATCTGGAAAGAGGGGTCAAGATCGGGAAAGGTAAACTGGACTATCCGAAAGGAGCAGATTCGATCTATGTTCTCGCAAGAAAGGTTAACGACTTCATGCCTGTGCACATGTATAATCTCACTGCTGAAGCTCTTGAGAGAATTGGAAAGAAAATGGAAGATTCAAAGATTGCTATGTTAGGCTGGGCTTTTATCCGGGATTCGGATGACGCCAGGAACACACCTTCAGAACCATATAGGGATCTCTGCCTGAAAGCTGGGGCCAGTGTAGCCGTGCATGACCCGTATGTTGTAAACTCTCCAGAAGTCGAAATTTCGGAGAATTTAGAAAAGATAGTTAAAGATGCGGATGCAGTGGTAATTCTTGCAGGACACAGCACATACTTTGATGTAAAGGCTGATTGGGTAAAGAAGCTTACAGGAAAGAAACACCCAGTTATTATAGATGGGAGAAACGTAATTGAGCCTGATGAGTTCATTGGTAAGGGATTTGTGTATAAGGGAATTGGAAGAGGAGATAAAAACGAACATTTAATAGTATGAAATAAACTCTTTCAATAGCTTAATTCCATTTTTATCACCTGGAGAAGGGCTAGGACAATGATTGAAAAACTGAAACAAAACGAGGAACTCTGGGACCTTTATACCAAAAAAGAAGAATACAATTTGACTTTCTCTGATCAGTATGAAAGGTTTCCTTACTATTTAAGTAGTCAGAGAAGCGTTTTTGATCCTAGAGTTTCCAGATTTCTGGTAGAAAACGGATTGAATCCTGAGTATCCCGAAGGGAAAAAATTTGCTGTCTGTCTTACTCATGATATTGATGTAATCTACCCGGAAAAATTATACCCAATCATCGGAACTGTGAAAGCACTTGCTCAAAGGGACTTAACATGTGCTTTGAAAACGCCCTTCTCCAGAGTTAACAAGAAGTGTAACCCTTGCTGGAATTTCAAAGAAATAATGGAACTGGAGGCTAAATACAATGCAAAATCCAGTTTCTATTTTCTAGCCTTGCATCCTGGGGAGGAAGATTTCAATTATCAAATTGAGGAGCTTGAGGCAGAATTACCATTTATATCCGACCATGGATGGGAAGTTGGCCTTCATGGGGGACATGAGTCTTACAAGAGTCTGGAAGATATAAAGGAGAAAAAGCAAAGGATTGAGAAAGTTTTTGGTAAAAAAATTATTGGGTACAGGAATCATTATTTAAGATTCAAAGTGCCGGATACATGGGAATTCTTGAGTCAAGCAGGCTTCAAATATGATACAACATTCGGATATCCAGACTGTGCAGGCTTTAGAAATGGAGTATGTCATCCCTTCAGGCCCTATAATTTAAATACTGGAAAACAAATCGATATTCTCGAAATTCCACTTATCATCATGGACCGGACGTTGCTAAGAGATTACATGCGTCTTGATGTTAAAAAGGCATGGGAGCTCGTAAAGAGCCTTATTGACAAGGTAGAGAAATGTAATGGTGTGGTTACAATTCTCTGGCACAATAATACCTCTATGGAAGGAAAGAACCTTGAATATTACGAAAAATTTCTTAAATACGTTTACGAAAAGAAAGCTTGGATTACAAGTGGAGAGGAAGTCTTTAACTGGTGGTCCAAGAATGTTGAAACAGATGTTTAAAAATATTCGCGTTGACCCTTTGTTGTTCTGAGTGAGTAACTTCCATTCATCTTTTTATGTTAAACTGCATATTTAAAATTTAGAACTAGCGCTATTGGAAAATAGCATCCAATCTTGAGATTTCTTTTTTTGGCTTGGCTACTTTCTAACTAAGCACTTATTTTCAACTCATATAAAACAGTGAAGAAACGAGAAAATTTCTTGCACTGAATAACTTGAATTCCAGAAAAAACTTTTCAGGAGGCTTTTCCTCTCTGGAGTTTTCAGTCCTATTTCAACTACTACAACACAAAAAGTTTTGGGATTTACGGGGAGATTCAGTCATGAAGGCTTGATAGCTGACAATCTTGCCGATCAGTTAGTTTTAATACTCTCTAATAGTCCGCTTAAGCGGAAATACGGATTTCGTGCTCTGGAACTGAATTCAGATGCTGAAGTGGGACTTGGATATTGAAGTGGAAATTAGGATATGGAACTCGGATGCCGGAGTGAAATTCGGGAATCGTAGCTTGATTATTTGAATTAATTGAAATTTGGTCGTGTACGCGGGTTATTGATCAATTCCGAAAAGCGAGTATATCTTCCGTATTTGAGAGAAATGTAGAGAGATTCTTATGCTTACAGTTTTCAATAACTCATGCCCACGACCTGAAATTTTTCACAGATTATTCGCTTTATACCTGATTAATCCAGTAATCGAATGCAGCAAAATCCCCATAAAAACCATTGAAGTCCCTACCAGAGTAAGCAGTATTATTAAAGCTGTAAACTTAAAATCAAAGCCTCCGTCAAGATGAGATGTTTGCACAACATTAAGGCATATGTACACTCCGCCTGCTACAAGAATAAAACCTGGCAGTGTAAAGTAGTAAAGAGGTTTATTAAGCTTGATATTGTTAAAAATTTTTGATAATATTGCCGGAAAATGCCTTAAAGGGTTTTCTATTGAACGATTCACTTCATACATTTGAAATATATTTTGAAGCGTAAAACCACCTTCCATATCCTTATCTAGATTCTTATGAGCTCATGTAACTGAATTAACTTTCTGGATTAAGAGGTTTCAAAATATAAATACTCATCTAAAAACACAATTGTGAATATCAATGAACATAGTTGAGAAAAAAGAGGCAAATCAAAAGATAGTAAGTTTGCAAATTACTTCACTTCATAAATCAGTACGATGATTCCAAAATAGATTCACACTAAGAAGCTAATTGCAGTTCTAAACACAAGTATTTAATTTAGAGACATTTGAGTTAGATGGACAGAGAAAAACAGGTGAATAAGGAATAATTGCCCAATATATTATAACCACGGAAAACGCGTAAAGCTCTTAAAAACCGTGTCCATAAGTTAGTCCTCTTGAACGAGCTTAGCGAGTGAAATATACCTCGTGATGTTGCGATTACATCGTAACTCTCAGAAAATCTCCGATTTCCTGTTATCAAGAAGCGAAATTCTGAATTCTAAACCATAAATTAGTCTGCTTGAGCGAAGCGAAACAGACTGCGTACTCCCGAGGCGCAATTCGGGAAGCGAAACTCGGGGTTAAAATAGATGAAAAAACTGTGCTCACGTCTTCCTTATTCCGAATTTTCTGTGCTTTCAGCGGTTTACTGCTTTTTTTGGATCAGTGAAGAAAATAAGGAATTAACTATAGAATACTACCAAATAACTTAAATAATATTGAGAGTATCTTAATAAAAATTTATATATTTATGTTTCTTCAATGAAGCGTATTAGATAAAAAATTAAGTGCAGCTTTTAAGATTAAGGCTTGATCTTACTAGCTTTCTAATATAGTAAAGTTGTCTGTGCTTGTATATATTCCCTTAATTATTTCCTAATTAATATCTATAAACAGAACTCTATCGTTTAAGTGTTTTCTGTCTATGTTACTTCATTCAGACTACTCTGAGAAGAAAAGAAGTAGTAATACAAAAATCTATGAGATTGAGTTATCATGTATTTTCAGAAAATAAAAAATAGTTTCAAGTTATTCAGATATATTGCAGATCCTTTTATTCAAAACTCCCTCTTTATAATGTTTTCTTCTATTTTTGGTGCTGGTTTTGGATTCATTTTCTGGATTTTTGCAGCAAAATTTTATTCTGCAGAAAATGTAGGAGTAGCGACAGCGCTTATTTCTTCTATGGGATTTCTCGTTTTATTGTCTAAAGTAGGGCTGGACTTCTCTATTATCCGCTTTTTTTCAGATAGTGATAGGGACAAAGTGTTCAACACATCTTTAATCGTTACTACAGTGCTTGCTCTATTATTTGGAATTATATATATCCTGGGAATTGATATTTTCTCGCCAGAACTTTATCTTATAAAGTCACCATTTAATGCTGCTCTTTTCATAATAATTCTCATAATTAATTCAATCACTACACTTACGGGAATTTCGTTTATTTCAGATAGAAAAGGGAAATATCATTGTCTACAGAGTATAATTACCGGTTCCAGACTTTTGTTTCTAATACCATTTATAAATTTTAAAGCCATAGGAATTTTTAGCGCAGTGGGAATTTCTTTCTTCTTTTCCATGTTAGTCTCAATATATCTAATTACAAAGTCGGGAATTAAACTCGGATGTGTAATAGACCAAAATTATCTCAAAAACTCATTTCACTTTTCTGCAGGTAATTATCTTGTAAGTTTGTTTATGCTAGGGCCTACAATGATTTTACCTGTTTTGATATTGAACACTCTTGGAGCTGAAAGTGCAGCTTATTATTTCATAGCTTATTCGATAGCCTCACTTCTTTATATGATACCAAACTCTATCAGCCTTTCATTGTTTGTAGAAGGAAGCCACGGAGAGAATATGAAGAAAACCGTTCTCAAATCCCTTTTTTTAATCTATTCTCTATTGATTCCGTCCATAATAATCCTTTGTTTGTTGGGAGGAGAAATACTTAAAATAATTAGTTCCGAATATGCGGAAAAAGGCTTAGAACTACTGCAACTCTTAGCTATTTCTTATATCTTTTTTGGAATTAGTCAGACATATTTTTCTATAAAAAGAATTCAGAACAGCATTCTTAGTATTGTGTATATTAATGGCTTTTCTTTCGTCTCTTTAATTGGTTTAAGCTACGCATTTATGCTCACATATGGAATAGTTGGGGTTGGTTATGCATCAATCCTGAGTAATGCTTTAATGTGTTTTTTCATTATTGGGTCTATTGTATGGAAAGATGGATGGTTTAAAGATATTTCTTTAAGAGAGAATTTTAGAACAGATGTTCATTTTTCAGTTGATCAAGAGTAAAGATTCATATTAAAAAAGGAAAAAACATGCAACAAGTACGAGATACTTCGTTCGATGCGCTTAGAGGAGTTGCAATAATAGCTGTCGTTGCAATTCATTCGATAGGGTATAGTTTAATGAATCTAAAAATTGAACCTGATTTCTGGAGCTACGATCTAGTTATTATTTGTCGACAGTTGCTTAATTTTGCTGTCCCGCTATTTATTTTCATATCAGGATATTGGACGCCAATGAGTATAAGCTCTAGTAATGAGTACAGAACTTTCCTAAAGAAAAGAGTTCCTAGAGTACTGATCCCTTATGTATTCTGGTCACTTATAATTATATCCATTTTTTCCTTCACAGGAAGCGAAATTAACTTTCGTGAAATATTGATCACACTTCTAACAGGTGGGGCTATTGGCCCATATTATTTCGTTATATTAATTATCCAGTTATATTTACTGACACCTTTAATTCAAATAACAGATAGTAAGTTTTATGGGGTAATTTCGATCTTTTTAATAAACTTATTTAGTCTTTTGTCATTGTACGTCTTACGGTTGTATATGCATATAGACATCCCACTTCAAAACTACGCTTTACCTTTTTATTCATGGATTATTTTTTATGACCTTGGACTGTTAATGCACAAAAGAGATGGGAAAATCTTTGACAAAGTAGACTCGTATGTAATTATAGCAGGAGTCATAGCAGGATTTATATTTTCAATATTTGAAGCAAAAGTATTAATGCTAAAATATAATAATTTAGAATTTGCAGTTTCTGCTTTAAAGTTTTCATCTTTTCTGTACTCTATATCTATAATTTTTGCTTTTATTTATTTAAGAGACATTATTAAGAAATGGCCCCAATTTTTAGTTAGACTTGGAGATGTATCGTTTGGCATATATTTAATACATGCACCTTTGATCTATGTCGTAGCCCGAATAGTTAAAAACATTGATTTTTTTAATTCACTTCATTCTTTTCAATTTATATATAGTCTTTTTATAGCTGTGGTTTCCCTCTCAATCTCCTATATATCAATAACTGCTTGTCATAGAGTTTTTTCGAAATCATTTTGTAATAATATATTAGGTTTTTAAGATAAAGTGACGGGAAGGAATGAAACTGAGATTAAATGGAATATGCGACTTAGAAAAAGAGACTGAAAAATATCGCTTGAATCAATAATTGAATCAAAAATCACAGGAAGAATTATAACTCAAAGCCATCCATGGCAAACTATCAATTTAACTTTGACATAAAAATCAGGATGATATGTGTGATTAAAGCTCCGAGTACAGTAAATGAAGTTGTAAAACTAAATTTATGCAGTGGATGTGGAACCTGTGCAGCTCTCTGTCCAAAACAAGCTATATCTATGAAAATTGATGAGAAGAAAGGAGTTTATGCTGCGCAGATAAATGAAGAAAAATGTACACAATGCCACGTATGTTTTGCAGTTTGTCCAGGGCATGGTGTGGATTATAAAGAACTAAATATGGAAATATTTGGAAAATTTCCCGAAAATATTCTAATTGGAAATTATCTTAATTGCTATAGTGGGAACTCAACAAATTATGAAATTCGTTATAATTCCTCCTCTGGAGGGCTTGTTACTCAAACGCTGATATTTGCACTTGAAGAAGGAATAATTGATGGTGCAATTGTTACTAGAATGAAAAAGGAAAAACCTCTTGAACCTGAACCTTTTATTGCAAGAACTAAAGAAGAAATTATTGAAGCAAGCGGGTCGAAATACTGCCCTGTACCATTGAATATCGCTTTAGAAGAAGCATTCAAAACAGAAGGCAAATTTGCGATTGTAGGCCTTCCATGTCATATTGATGGACTGAGAAAAGCCGAACAGGTTAATAAGAAATTAAAGCAGAAAATTGTATTACGGTTAGGTATATTTTGTAATCATTCTCCCAATTTTTATGCTACAAAAACTCTTCTAAGGAAGCTAAAAATAAAAGAAAATGATGTTAACAAAATAAACTATAGAGGAGAAGGATATCCTGGAAAGCTAAATATTCTTTCTGGAAAGAATAAGATAAGTCTAGTTCAATCTACTTCCTGGCGCCTTATTGGTTCACACTTCTTTTATCCAGATAGATGCCTCTGCTGCAGTAATGGAATTTGTGAGCTGGCTGATATTTCATTTGGAGATGCGTGGCTTCCAGAAATGTCTGATGAAAAAATTGGGATATCTATATTGATTTCAAAAACTGAATTTGGAGATACACTACTCCGTAAAATGGAGTCAAAAAATATCATTAGATTAAATCAAATGGATGCCAGAAAAGTAGTACAGTCTCAGGAAGGAATGCTTTATATTAAGAAGAAAAAAACAAAGGCATACAAATATCTTTTTGGTGCTGCACCTGAGAACAATAACCTTTTAAAATCAGATGGGCTAGACTTTATGCTGAGTCTGTTTCCCTGTTTAACTGTAAGATTATTCTCCAGGCCAGTATTCAGAAAAATACTGCTTTGGGTACCAACAAAAGTTATTTGGCTTTATAGTGTCCCTTACTTTTACTTTATATTAAAAAAAGCAAAAAGTGATTTCAAAAGGAATAAGTGGACAAGTTAAGCACTTAGCAGCTCCTTGACCAATTTTCCGTTTAGCATTGCCCTTTCTTTGACCTGAGGAACTTTTATTTCCAATTGTTTTTTAATTTTTTCTCTATTCTTCCAAACATCGTCTATTCTTGAGATTAAACTTTCGTATGTTAGTTCTTTTACATCGAGAATATATTCTTTTTGCCCAAGCATTTCACCAACAATACCGTAAATTTTGTGACTGTATGCAATTCCTATAGTAGGGACCAGCATTGATGTGGAAGCTATTGTTGCATGCATTCTTGCTCCAATAAACAAGTCACAATGACCTATTATTCCTTTCAACTCCTCTGGTGTATAATCTTCTTTTATGGAGATTACTTTTGACTTATTTGGGACAAGTTTACATACATCATCTGCAACCCATCTGTCATCATTTCTTCTAGGATCTATAACATGAGGAACTATAACTACGGTAGCTCCAAGATTCTCTGTTATATATTCAATTGTTTTAGCCATTACACTGACATATTGATTATATTTCTCCTCCGGCTTTTCGAAATCTGAAAAGCCATACCTGGAAATGATTTTACTGATGGATATTCCCACTAAAGGCCTGTTGTTTTCAGTAATATTTTCTTTTGTCAATAATTCTGTTAATCTTGTTGAGTTTACTGCCTTTAATAAAAATGCAGAATCGGCAGTAATACATATGTGAGGTTTATTTACGTTTATTTTATTAAGATTCTCTTTAGAAATCTCTTCTCTAATGGTTATCAAATCAACTCTGTTAAGGACAAAGTTAGCCATTAATCTAGATATTGTACCTTTAAAAGGTCCTATAGATTCTGCGTATACTACAACTGGCTTTTTCAACAAAAGTCCAATTAATAAGTAATTCAAATTGAAGGCTAAAGATAGGGTACCATAGTCTTCTGTTAAATTGTCGCCACCAGTATTAATTACAGCATCAGATTCTACATATTCACGTAAAATTTCATTTCTTGGCTTCAAATGGATTCCAAGTTTATTATATACCATTAATAAAAATGATGCCATCAATAAATTTAATGCTTTCAAGCCTGCCTTAAAAGATGAGTTATTCCCTACAGTCTCAATAACCTTTATTGGATACTGATTGTAATTTGCCTGATGCGCGAGCGCTGTAAACTTACATTCAGGAATAAAATATGTAAGTGTTTCAATCATGGAATTTACTAAGGCTACGCCACCTTTGTTAAATCTGCCTCCAAAATTCACAACTAGTATTTTTGTCATTTTTATTCTCCTTATCTCAAATTTTTAATTTAGTCAGTCTTTTCCTGAGTAAGCTTTGACATAATAATTATTATAAATCAAATCATGTCTCGATGTCTGAAATTGTGATAGGAAACCATCATCGATTACTTTGACTAAACCTAATTCTCCCCCTTTCCAGTCCATAACCACAGGTTCTTCTGTTATGCATTCCCTCAATAGTATTACATTTTTATTTAGCGATTCGTAGTCAGTTTCATTAATGCCTTTAATGTCGCAATTACACGAAAGTTCTCTAAATAATATCGAATAACTTCCGTCAGTGTTTACGGTTCCACTACAAGTTTCAGCAATAGTTCTGGATGCTTGGATTTCAGAATTCGTAAACGAAGCACGTGGCCATCGCTCCTTACAGTAAAGTGGACTATCTCCATTGACATAAGGGGTTGTTATCATTGTAAATGTAAAAATAATAAATATTAGAGAAAGTGTTGTTATTTTCTTATTATTTAGTGAATTTACTAGGGAAAATATGGCTTGTGTTGACATAAAAATTAAAAATAAATATGCAAATGTAAGCCATCTGGTAGAAAGCTGAGCGTTTCCAATTCCAGTAAGTGGGGCTCCATATATGAAGAAATACAGGGAAACTGTAGCTACAATTATAGTGAACTTCTTAGAGTCTTGAGCTTTTGAAGAGAACCATATCAAGGCTCCAATAATAGCAAGGCCAATAAGAATTAAATATCCCAAATGAAATAAGACGTTAGAAATCATGCTATATTGTGCATAATAATCAGCATAGACGTTAGAATCATGAGAAAAAAAGTCTCCGTATTTTAATACATTGACGATTGGATTAATTGCGAAATAAAAGAAACTTTTCCCACTAGTGAGATCCTTGTCAGCCTGCATCCAGTAATAAACAAGCATAACTCCAAAAATTAATAGAGAATTCATGCTTAGAGTTGTACTTAAAGTGCTCATGTTCAAATATCTACGATTTCCATGAATATGAGTAAAAACATGTTCTCCTATAAATATACTTAATAAAATAATTAGTGAAGCTAAGGTGCTTAATTGGTGAGTAAGTATCAAAACAAAAATTAATAAGACTTTAATAATATTATTAGCGACAAAGTTTGAATTAGTAAGTATAATATATAAAAGTATTAAGAGCCAGCAAAAGACTATTGATCCCGGCGTTATACTGGTCAAACTTGCTACAATAAATATGTCACTTACGTTTGCAAGTAACATCGCAAATAACCCAAATTTAACTCCTGACTAACTTCTTGCCTATTAAATATATATATATTGTACTGACTGAAAAGAAAAAAACAGTAGAGAAAAACACCGAATCTTTAATATTAAAAGAAGATACTAGACTTAAACTTGCATTAAGTACATGGTAGATAGGGAAATCGAAATATTTTGTATAATCCATACTTTCTGGAGTAATAAAACCGGAAGCTACTACTTGATTTATTAATTTTGCATGCTTGAATAAATCATTTCCAATCAAACTATTAAATTCATAATATATTCCATACCTTATGTTTAAAGATAAGAAAATTATTTTCAGTATTACAGACAGCTTTGTATCTCTTTCCTTCAGATAAATAATCTCAATAGCGATCAGTGAACTTAAAAAAGAGACTAATATAAAATAGACAAGAGGTCTGTGATATATATTAAAATAAAGCAGTAATATACTGATAGTATAAATAAATACGAACATTATGTCCAGTGAGTGAATTATTGTTTTATTTGCATTATTAAGTCTGTAATCAAAATTGCTAAGCGATTCTTTGAAAAAACGATCTTTAAAAAGAACATAGATTAGAGGTGAAATGAAAAATATTAATCCGATATCATATTGAAGCAATTTTGCATACCATGAGATAAATAATATAAGTATACCGAGAATACTGATGCCTAAAGCAGCGACTAAGTCTAGTTTTGAAGAAATCTTCATAAAAACTCGTTCCTTCTAATAAATAAGCCCAATTTCCTTTTCATATCTAGTGTCATGCAGCAGATTTATTATATTGGCTAATATATCGCTTAAGAGATTCTACAAGTTCGTTTTTTATTCGCAGGTGGGAAGCCGTACATTTTAATTCCTGTAAATGATTTTCTAATTCATTCAGGGTGTTAGCAACCATTATTCGGTCTTCGTTTTCAAGTTCTTTTGAGATTTCTAATTGATGATCGTCAATAACCTCTCCCAATTCTTTATTTCGGGGTACCGCAATCACCAACTTTTCGTTTTCTAATGAAGTCATCAACGAACCGACGCCTGCGTGGCAAACAATTACTCTCGCTTCTGAATAAAACTGATCCATTTTTTCCTTGGACTCAAATCTGAAGTAAGATGCGTGCTTGGGTTCATATTCAGTGTTTCCAATTTGCATTATAACTTCTTCATCCGTTTTTTCTGCAATTGCATCCATCCATCTAATTAGCCTTTCAAATCCATACATCATACCAATAGTAACAAATATCAGATAATTCTCCCCCAGTATTTTGCCTTATTCCCATATTTTGACAAGAGTGACTCCCATTGAACCAGAAAAACATCAGATATATGATACACTAGCTTTCCTCCTCCTGAGGGTGTTGTTATACGTGCTAACGTTTCAATGAAAATCACTTTTGAACCCAAAAGTTTACCAATATAACAGAAAGGAACTGCAATTTCTCCTCCTCCTGTAGTTACAATGATATTGGGTCGCTCTTTAACTAATATATAGAAAATTTTCATAATGTTTTTAATTTGTAAAAGTTTTCCTTTTAGAGTCCAATCTTTAAACTCAAGAAAATAAGCATTTTTTAAGTTTTTTGTTGCTTCTGAAGAGTAAGTTGCAAAGAAATAATCACAATGTTCAAATGCTCTAACTAACTGCATCATTTCAGTGAAATGACCGCCATGAGAACAAACTAGACATATTTTAGTCATTCATAAACCCCTAAAGATATAACCGTGAAAATTTCTAGTTGGCCTTCTTAATAGCTGGTAATATACAAAGATCGTGAATCTAGGAATAATTTCGATATCTTTAAGCAAAAACAAAGAGTTTTAGCTCTTTTAAAGATAGTAGACAACTGAGCAGGTATGTTTACATTTTTTTACAAGTACTTCACGATATTTTCGGAATAAAGCCTCGGTTACTCTATTTATGCCACCCTTGCTTCCTTCATAATTGAAGACACCGAATGTAATAATATCCCTGTCAGAGCCATGAAGGTCCCTATAACAATAAACAGAACCATTAGCATTGTTGGGCCAAACTGAAGGCTTCCTCCCATGGAAAAGGTGCGAATAAAGTGAGCACCCATATAGAGGCCTCCTATTCCAAGAGATAGGCCAGGAACTGTAAAGTAGTAAAGCGGCTTGTTGAACTCTATATCCTTTAAGACCATGACAAGGACGCCGAAACCATGCTCGATTGGATTTTTGGTTGAGCAATCAACGTCGTAGCGAACTCCTATTTCAACTTCTTTTATTCGAATGCCAGATTTTGCCGCATCTGCAAGCATTTCGCTTTCTATTGCCATACCCTGTGCATTGAAACGAAAATTGTCTTTTGTAGAGGCTGCAAAGGCACGAAAACCGCTCTGAGAATCTGTAATTTTGAGTCCAGAATTCAGATTAGTAAACCTGTCCAGAACTCTCTGGCCGACGCGACGGTAGAGAGGTGTGTTCCTGTCCAGACCATTCAAATAACGGCTACCATTTACCATATCTGCCTCGCCTTTAAGAATTGGCTGAACAAGTCGTGGAATGTCTTCAGGATTATGCTGGCCGTCAGAGTCCATGGTAACTATAATGTCTGCACCCTCTGCGGCTGAAAAACCGGTTTTTAGAGCGCCTCCTTTTCCTGTGTTAACCTCATGAACGATCACTTCTGCGCCCGCATTCCTGGCAATTTCAGCTGTCCTGTCCGAGCTGCCGTCGTCTACAACGATCACATTGTCAGCGTAGTGTTTTGTAAGGAGTACTATGCTTCCTATAGATACTTCTTCATTGTAAGCTGGAAGAATAACAGTAATGTTTTGGGGAGCTGTGCCCCTCTTGCAGGAATTTTCGCTTTTTTTAATTAGGCATCGGGCGATTTTACCCATAGACGGTTCATTACTCACTTTGGACTATCCCCCAAATTATGTAATTTTTAG
The DNA here is from genome assembly GCA_963847185.1 of uncultured Methanosarcinaceae archaeon. GTDB lineage: Archaea > Halobacteriota > Methanosarcinia > Methanosarcinales > Methanosarcinaceae > Methanosarcina. The sequence continues at coordinate 589,145 of CAWJYV010000007.1, forward strand.
AGTATTCTATTATAAGGCTTGAAAGTTGTTTGAGATGAAATCTTTTTGAGATTTTGAATTAATTATAATAATTGAATTTTTAGAAAGAGATTATCTGAAAAAATATATAAAGTTATTTAAATTACATTCAACTTATAATAATGCGCAAAGATTAATGTCATCTAATAAATATTCTTTAATATTTGGATAAATTTAATATTCAACCGATACCTTGTGAAAAGTAAAAATTAAAGTCGAAAAAATAGAGTAATTTTTACAAAAGTATCAAATTAATTCTTAAAAACAAAATCAATAGAGGTTAGTCTTATTTCATCCGCGGTCCCGCTAATTTCTGTACCTTCAGGAAAAATACATTTATGAAATGATGAATCTTAAGTAATATCATACTCTTAAAGGTACTCGCCTCGTTTACAATAGAAAAATGATAGAAATTGAATATTTAGGTAATTATCAGGAAGGAGTTATTAAGTTCACTTACAAACTTTTTTTTCTATTCAATTGGGGGGAATTTTACATCTCCAAATATAGTAATTGAGTAAGTTTGGAGCTCTTTTTCAAGATGAGATATTTAGTAGTTATATGTCCCACATTCCGCAGTATTTTTTTGAAAATCACGATTTTTTCCGATAGCGTTTTTGGAACATCTCAAAATAATCTAAAATCAAAATGAAACTCGATGAAAATTGAGTGCTATCGTTTTTTGGCCTCTAAATTCATACATACCCACCTTTAATTCCTGCACAAAAGTCCAATAAATTTACGTTAAATTGAAAATCGATAGCATTAAACACTATTAAAATATGAAATTTTACTGCGGAAAGTGGGATAGATATTTAGTAGTAATAAAGAAAAAAAATTAACTAAGTATGTACGATTATTTTTAGGAATTTTTATGATTTTTTTAGTATACAGGCACTAGCAAATAGTAAGAGTATTTTTTGAGGTTCAAGCCAAGTGCCTGAATTAGTAATAATTATATGGCTGGTTCAGTTTGCGTTGTCTCTTCTAGTGAATGGATTACGATTCCTTTTATTGTCATATATGCGCCTGCAAGAGCAAGAAACACCATCAAGAATGCAGGGCCGAAGTGAAGACTTCTGAATCCGAGAAGAAAAGCTTCAAGGAACCTGAATCCCATATATAGGGCACATGTTGCAAGGGCAAAACCTGGTACTGAGTAAAAATACAATGGTTTGTTTATTTCTATGTCTTTTACAACAGCCTCCAGGATTCCTAAAGTGTACTTGATCGGATTTCTTACTGGGTTTTCAAGTTTATGGGAAGTCCCTATTTCAACTTCTTTTATTCGAAGACCGGATTTCTCAGCCTTTGAGAATATATCACTCTCTATTTCAAGATCCTGTGAAATGAACTGGAAATTGTCTTTTGCAGAAGCAGAAAAAGCGAGGAAACCACTCTGGGGGTCTGTTATCCTGAGGCCTGAATTAAGGTTTGTGAATTTGTCCAGTATGGTCTGACCAACTCGGCGATAAATTGAAACTTTTTTGCCCAAATCGTTTAAGTAACGGCTACCGTTAACAATATCAGCACTTCCTTTGGCAACCGGGGCAATTAGTTTTGGAATATCTTCAGGATCGTGCTGTCCCTGTGAGCCCATGGTCACAATTATATCGGCTCCAAGTTTGATTGCAACTTCGATACCTGTCTCAAGGGATGCACTTTTTCCTTTGCTGGCTACATTGACAATCACTGTAGCTCCGGCTTTTTTAGCTATATCACCTGTCCGATCTGAGCTTCCGTCATCTACAACGATTACATTGTCTGCATAAAGCCTTGTTAGCAGAATAGTACTGCCAATGGAAGCTTCTTCATTACAAGCAGGAAGAACCACTGTAGTATTTTGAATGGATTTATCTCTTCTGCAAGGATATTCTTCTTTCTTGGTGGTACTTTTGGCACTTTTGCCTATAAACAATTTATTACTCATTTCTGATGACCCCCTAGGTATGAAATTAAATATTTTAGAACCAATTTATGTGTGAAAATATTAGAAAAAATTTACAATTGTTTGGTCTGAAGATGTTCTGGATTATTTATCAGACCTTAATGGATTAACTCTTAAAAGTTAAATTTTGGAGACGATTATATAAATTTATTGAGAGTAGTCTAATTGTAAAATAATTATAAAAAAATAATATCATCGGATGAAACTTTAATCGGATCCATGTAATGATATAAGATTAAACTAACAGACTTTGTAAATAAACTTTGAAATCCCGAACTGACCATAACAATAGCTTTTAATTCAAAAACTATTTTTAAAAAAGAGCTCCAGTAAGCTTAATGTATTATGTTTTCCTGGTCCCGCGAATTTCTGAGTTCTCAGGCAAATTTTCTTCAGCTAAGTTTGAAATCTGAAGTCGTACTCCATCGTAAGTATGACTTGCCGCATTTTATGGGAAAGATTTTTCGATTTAATTACTTAATAGGGAACATTGAAAAAACATGTTTTCCAGAATATCAGTCAATGAGAATAAATTTACATAATAAATGAAAGTATTATTAAAAAATGCGTTTATTAATTGGTTTATATAATTATTGTCTCTGAATAAAGATTATATATAAATACCTTAAAATCTTAAGTAAGTAGGCGAGAGAAAAAGAACGAAAGACTATCAAAAATTCAGTGGGAAAACTTAAAGTAAAGTTGCCCAAAAGTATATTTAAAAACTAAAAATCAAATTGCGTGCGGTCACCCCACCCTAAAGGATGGGGTATGCTTCGGGCCGCCCGGTTACTCGGAAAAGAAGTCACATTGTCCTTTAATATGGTTTCATTGATCTAAGTGATTAAAACTCTGCCACCGAGACTCTGTCCGATTTCCGATCACTTTCCAAAGAAGAGACGATTAAGATATGTAAAGGGAAAAACGAAGAGGCGAGGGTTCACCTCATCCCCACCCTAAAGGATGGGGTATTCGTGACCCTCTGCGCTCCCAATGTAATAAAAAAGAAAGTAGACTAAAAGAAGCATCCTGAATTATTGCATACATTGACAAAAAATAGAGCAAAAGAATAAGAAGGATGAGTAAAAGATAGTTAATCTCTTGAAATAAAATGAAGAACGATAATAATTTTTTATAAGGCCAGATGACCTGAATGACCGGAAAAAAAAATTTCTCAGACCTTTTGATCGTTATGGGGCTTGTGCTCCTTACAGATATCTTTGTACTTACACCAGGATTAAATGAAAATATGCTCAGGAATATTCTTGGGCTACCTCTTGTGCTTTTCTTTCCAGGATATGCTCTTATTGCTGCTCTTTTTCCTGCAAAATTGGATCTTGACGGAATCGAAAGGACAGCTCTCTCCTTCGGACTAAGCATTGCAGTTGTGCCTCTGATAGGGTTAGGCCTCAACTACACCCCATGGGGGATAAGGCTTTTGCCAATTCTTATAAGCCTATCAGTTTTTACTCTCATTATGTGTGGGCTTGCTTACCTAAGGCGAGCAAAACTTCCGGAAACGGATGTTTTCGAAGTGGATTTCAAGGAAATGGTACTGTCATTCAAATCCGAACTCTTGGAAAAGCCGGAATCAAAGGTAGATAAAACCCTTAATATCATCCTGATAATTTCTATTCTATTCTCTGTCGCAACTCTTGTTTATGTAGTTGTAACGCCTAAAGAGGGGGAACATTTTACAGAATTTTATCTTCTTGGGTCTGAAGGAAAAGCTGACAACTATCCTGCAAAGTATATCCTTGGAGATAACGGAACCTTAATTGTGGAAGTTGTAAATCATGAATACAGATTTGTAAATTACACAATGGAAGTTAGGCTTGAAAATAGATCTCTCCCTCTTCCGGAAAATCAAAGATATATAAGCCTTGCTCATAACGAGACATGGGAAGAACCAGTTACTTTTACGCCTCCTTTTGAAGGCAGGAATCTGAAGCTTGAGTTTCTGCTCTTTAATGAAACTGACAAGAATCTGCCCTATAGAGATCTACATATCTGGATCGACGTAAACTCAACAATAAAACCTGAGGTTCCAAAAACCTCAGAACCTCAACAGGCATAAGATCTCAAGTCATGGATTTTTTACTTTCAGACCAGCAAAATTAACGAGGTCAGATTTTTCAAGTATATTTCATAAGATTTTTGGGTGTGCAGTTTACGAAGATATTCGAGTATCCAGGATGAAATTTCTTAATAAATACTCCAAAACTTATTCTCATGAAGGCTTTCCTGCAGCCCGTAAGTGCTCTGAGGATCATCAATTTGGAATATAACACCGTGAAAAAAATATCACATACCAGTATTTTCAAATAAGTTATATTCTCCTTCAAGGATAGGCAGCTGGAACGTAAGATGAACATGCACAAACTTTTCTTGTGAAATTTCAAATTTGTTTTCGGTATTCTGTAAACTAGTTACTGATCTTATGAGAGTACAGAATGTATCTATTATTTTTCAGATCCTGAAGTTCATAAAATTAAATATTAGAGTAGATTAAGATGTTTACTGTGGAAGAATAAATAAAGTGTTTTTTGAATCAGTAAAATATCAGTTCAGTATGGTTAAATATTTTAGCTTCAGCTGTTAGTAAAAATCATCATTTTATCTATGACGAATTTTGAGTTTTTTGAAGATATTATGGGAATAAAAATTGTTGTACGATAATTAGAGCAGAAAAGATGTTCAGAACTTAGAGGTTGAAACATATGAAGAATAATGAATTGTGTATTGATGAACGGTAGAAGATCGAAGGAAAGACACGGTTGTGTTTAATGAAATAACGACACAAAAAGAGGGTCAGAGGATAAATGTAGGGTATGAGTTGAGGGAGAGGAGACGGATGGAACACAACGTAGAGGACTGTTGAGCCAACAGAGAGACAGGAGAGAGACAAACAGCGGGGAAAGGGAGAGAGAGAGAAAGAGACGAGAGAGAGAGACGGAGAGAAAAGAGAGGGGAGAAGGGAGAACGAAAGAAAGGAACGTGGAAGAAAGAGGAATGCGGATAGGTAAGAAAAAGACATGAGATGAAGATTGAAGTGTTTGAGAAAAAGAGAAAGAGATATAGGATGATGAAAAAGAGAAAATATAGGAACAGAAAGAGGGAGCGAAGCTTGAGAAATAGAGCGAAAAAAGGAAGAGGTGAAGTAGTTTTCAGTTAAACTCTTTTACTATCAATAAAAATTTATATGATGTTCTCAATAAGGCTAGATAGCATCATAAATGTATAATGTTCTTCATAATTAGTGTAGAACCCTAATTTGACAGATTCTGCTAATCAATACAGTATTTTCTTATACAAAACATATTTCATCGACACATTACATTTTGATTAAATGAAATATGTCAAAAAATCGTAAGATGCGAGACAAAACTTTGAATTGTATGAAGAAAACAGAAGCATGAAGCCCATTTAAACATTATGCAATATATGCTTCTGTCAAATTTGGGTAAAATTTAGTAAAATATTCGGAAATACTAAAATAATTATATGAGTTTGCCCCTATTTGAAGAAGGAGTCATTCCTGTGCAAAAATTAATTAACCCCAATAAAAGGCGAAAAGAACCGAACTTTCTTCTAATTATTTCAGTTCTGACTTTGACTTTACTTGCAATTTCTCCTGTAGCCGTATCCGCTAGCAAGCTGGAGTTATCCTTTCCTCCAGAGGTGGGGCATGTTCTGGGAAATGTATCTTTGGAAGTCCTGGAGAATGCGGGGAACTCAGTAGTTGCTCCTAATCCACAGGAAAGTTTTGGGCCCTCAAAAGAAATAGAGTTATACACTGATCTAGTTTATGTTGGAGCTGGATTTGGGGCATTAATTTTAATTTTACTAATTTATTTATATATGACTTCGAGGAGTTCTCAGTCTTCAAAAAAACCTCTTAAATGCTCCGATTCGCTTAAAATATGGCCGACATTACATAAAACAAACAGAGAAAATTCCAGAATGCGGAAACTTAGGATCTTTACCGGAATTCCAATTCTGTGCATAATCGGTGCCGAACTCCTTATCTTTTCCGGGAGAATTGGAGTAGCTGTCTGGGTACATATCGGAATCCTGATAGCTCTTTCACTTTCCAATATGTTCATAAAAGATCGGGAAATCCACAAAATACATCAGGCCCTAATGCTTCTTCCAGTCCTGAGACTTATAAACCTTTCAATGCCTGTATTTTTTGAGACCACTCTTTATACGTTTATTTTCATTTATGGTCCGCTGGCAATTCCTGTCGGAGTTATGGTAATCCACCAACGGAATTCCCTTGAGCAGATCGGAATTTCTATGAAGAATATTGTAGTCTACATGATTCTCTCAATCCCCATAGGTTTTCTGCTGGGACTAGGGGAATATATGACCATTAAGACAGGGTCTCTGATCCCTGATCTTACTTTCGGAAACCTGCTTAAACTAACTATTGTTATGGTTTTCTTTGTAGGCCTGATTGAAGAACTTATTTTCAGATCAATCCTCCAAACTACACTTGAAGAAGCCCTGAATGTGCAGGAAGCTCTGTTGATTACAAGTATCATGTTTGGATTAATGCACTCAGGATATGGTACCTTCTACGAAATTCTCTATACTGGTTTTGTAGGATTTATAATGGGTCTTGCTTTCTACAAAACCAGAAGTCTACCCTTCATCGCAGTTCTGCACGGTTTTGTCAATGTTTTCCTGTTTGGAATCCTTCCTCATTATTTTGGTGGCTGATAACATTAATCCTGACATGCCTGAGAGGAGAATGTGACCTTAAAAGAGAAAAAATATGAATAATGTTCCAAAATTATTTTTTTCTATGATCTCTTCATGTAGGTGGCTTATGTTGAGTAAGATTATGTTCTGTGGATTTCCATAGAATATCATAGATCTCATCTAATTATATAATTCTAACTTTATAATTCAAATATAATATTAGTTTCGTGACAGACTCAAACAGAAATTCGTGCGAATTAAAAGTTCTCTCTAAAATTGATACTATAAAAAAGAAAGCCGAATTCGTAATTAAAAATCAATGAAAGGAACCAGATCACAGCCTGTGCATTTAAGGCACATGGTCATTGCAAGTTCAGGATTAAGTTCATATTTCTTAAGTATTTCAGCTTCAATTTTTGCAAGCTTTAGTAACCTCTCAGGGGAGGGTCGTTCAGTAAAACAATCTCCAGCCCTTAGAGGGTGTGGGTTCACCGGACGAAGGATAGGAATCACTCCCATTTTTGCAAGTTTTTCAACCCCTTCCTGGACAGATACGTCACTTTCCCCAAGTCCGATTATAAAGTTACTGAAAACCCTGTTCTTTCCAAAAACTTCTACAGCTTCCTTAAGTTTGTCTAGGATGTAATCAAGTGATAGATCTCCACAAACCTTTTTGAAGATTTCTCTGTCCATAGTTTCGATGTTGTATTTTACTTCGGAAACGCCTGATTCATAGAATTTTCTGGAACAGCCTGATGTTGGATATACTGAAACTCCAATAGGGACATTGTATTTTTTAAGGGTAGGAAGCAGTTTGAGCACACGATCTACTTCTCCTTCCACTGAAGTTTCAACTCCAGAAGTAAGGGAAATGGCTTTAAGATTTCCTGTTTTTAATACTTCATCAACAATACTCATAACCTCTTTCTCACTTTTTACATGCCCGTGTAATTTGGGTACAGGGCAGTATTTACAGTCAAATATGCACCTTTCACAAAGGGTTATGAAAGCCTGCTCAGGGCAGTGAGCAAGGGCAGGTTCAAGTTTTCCCCTAACGAGCTCCTGTCCCTCATAGAGGAGTTCAACATTCCCTCCACCCTCTGTTTCTTGAATGGAAAGGGGAGATTCCTTATTTATACTAAGCCTTACTCTTTTTCCTCCTGTCTTGAAGAAAACAGAGCCTGTGCCTGCTCCAGGGCCTGCAGTAGAGCCCCTAGTCCGTGGAACAAGGGAAGAGTCTACGGAAACCGAACCTATCGAAATCAAGAACGCCTTCAATTCCGGTGTAATTGGTTTGCTTTGCATGCAAATGTTCCTCGTATTGTTTTTCTGTAGTTCTAACCTTTTCTTTCATCTTCACTGAGATGTATATAAATTCTTCTGTTGATATAATTTAAATTGTTGACTGTCAGATTAGAAACAGGGAGAATTTCATTGGCCGTATATTTGTCTGATTCTGCTTGAAAAAAGTGTTATTTTTCACTTAAAGTGTAAATCAGCACATATAAATAAATAAAAAACAATTTAAAGTTTCAGATAAATCAAGGAGGAATAGAAATCTTGTTTAAAAAGTGGTTTATACTACTTATAGTGCTTTCCTGCACTATTTTTGCTGTTTCTTCGGGTTGCAGCGAAAGTGGAGAAGACAAAAATACAGATACAGTCGGAAATAGTGAGGAAAGTGATTCTGCAAATACAGTTGAAGAGAATAAAGAAGGCTCCTCTGGAAATTCAGTGGAGGATATGAAAGTGGAGTCAAGTGGAAACTCTGATGACTGGTGCCCTGTAGGCTCTTCCTGGAAAACAAAAAACCCTCAGACAGGGGAAGAGGTCACCATGAAAGTTGTAGGATCCGAAACTATTGACGGAGTAAAGATGTGCAAAGCCGTTTACGAAACTAATTCCGAAGACGAAGATTTTTCCAAAGTAGAATATCTGTGGTCTGAAGACGGAAATACCTTCTTCTGGACTGCATATAACGAATCCGGAGAAAAAGTTTCCGAATTCAGCATGAAAGATGGTAAAATGAAGACTGTCGATCAAGAAGGCAACGTAATGGAATATAGCCAGAATTCATAAAAAGAGTGTAAGATCTATCTTTCTTTCTGCTAACTGATAATTTACGATTTTTCCTATTCTGCAAATGTAGAAAAACGGAGTATGTTAAAGGAAATCCAAAAATTTCCTTGTTTTTTCTTAAAATTGGCTATTTACCTTATTAGCGCCATTTCCTTAATTTTATTTAACCATAATTTTTGTAACTTTTACATTTACTTTATTCCTTAGATTAACTAACGAATTTTAATGAGATATTTAGATATTTTTTAATAGCTTCTCCAGTTTTCTGCTTTTTTTGAATTTTAACCTGGATCAAGAATTTACTTATATTTATAAATCTGATATATCTATAATATAAGGTTAAACTAATATATTAAAAATATATGAATATCTTAACACTTTAAAACTAGAATAACATTAAGTGTTAAAAATATTATATATTTTGAGCACATAGTAGAACTTGCGTTCTCATCCTTTCAACACCCCACTAGTAATATCTACTCCACAAATAAGGGGGCAAAACGGAAAGTAGAGGATTAAACACAGCTAAACTCGCAGCCCGTAAGCCCAGTATCTCAGTATCTCTTCCCAGACAAAAATAATAAGCATCTCTTTATACCGTTCGGAACTTCCAGGTTTTTGGATGAGGGCGCAAATTTATTTTCAAGTTTTTACAATAGTTCATAGTCTCTGTTCTTCTTTTCCATCAGCTAGCCTTTCAGGATAGTCTTAACTTTCAGGATAGTCTTAATAATGGAAAAATAATCCTGTTTAATTCCTTTCCTAGAATCTTCATAAATTAATCCTGCTGAGGAGTTTTACTGTCAATTTTTTCGTCCACTCTTGTTAATAAAAACTAATTTTTACTTGCTTACAAGTTAGTCCTCTTGAGCGCAGCGAAAAGGACCTCGTGCTCCCGAAGCGAAACTCGGGAAGCGAAACTCGGGAAGCAAAATTCGGGAAGCAAAATTCGGGAAGCGAAAAGGATGTCTAGATCCCTTATGCAGAACTTGGGCAGCGTTGCCAATTTTATATATCAGGAAATAGATTATATTGATCAAGCTATCTGAAAAGAAATTTTTTGCAAAACAAAAAAGGAAAGAAAAAAATGCAAATAATGATAATAGGGGGTTTTCTCGGAAGCGGGAAGACAACTACAATATTGAAAATCAGCAGGCAACTCCGGGACGCAGGAAAACGGGTTGCAATCATTGTGAATGAGATAGGTGACATAGGACTTGATGGAGATATCCTCGCAAATCCAGGTATTGCAACTGAGGAATTAACGAGCGGATGCATCTGTTGTACACTTAGAATCAGCATGCAGTATACTCTCCAGACTCTTGAGGAAGAGTTTAAACCTGACGTTGTTATTATTGAGCCAACGGGTATTGCCTTCCCGGGACAGATTCGAGAGGAAATCGACACAATGGGGCTTTCCGACCTCTCCTTCTCTCCGATAGTGACTCTTGTAGACCCTGGCCGGTTCGGGACTGAAGCAAAAGAGATTCCTAAATTTGTCGAGACGCAGATAAAGGAAGCTGAAATTCTCTGCATAAATAAAATAGATATAACGCCTGTAGAAATTGTAAATTCTACAGAAAAAATGCTTCTTGAGATAAATCCTGAAGCAAAGACTCTGAAATTTTCGGCAAAACTTGGAGACAAGATATTTGAAAGTTTGCTTCTCTATCTTGCGGTTCCAGGTCTTAAGAAAATTTGTGAAGAAATTAAAAACTCAATAGAGCTTTCAGAAGTTTCGGCCTACTCAGTTCTGTATTCCTTCAAATCGGGAACTTTTAATCCTGAGAAAGGCATGAACTTCGTAGAAGAAAACCTGTTAATTATTCAGCAAAGAATTACGGAAATCAACCCTGAATTTGTAGGGCATGTCAAGCTTTCCCTAAAACTTCTTGAGTCTACGGTAAAAGGCAGTGTGACTTCCTCTAAAGAAGCTCCTCTGGTAGAACTTTTACAGGATAGGAAAAATGAAAAAATCGAACTCAGATTGCTCTCCGCAATTACAAGAGTTCCCAAAAATAAACTTACAGAAATTGTAGAGGGCACTCTCGAAGAAAAACTTGGGGAGTCAGGAATCATTTTTGGAAAAAAGATAAAAATGGATGCCAACAAGGAGTTAATAACGAACTTCACAGTGAAAACTAAATAGGCAGGGGTCATACTGCTTAAAATCGAAAACTAATAATCACATTTAGTCTTTTCGGAACTTTTAAAAAGTCTGAGTTCAATCATAAAAATGATACGGAGTTTTGACATGAACGAGGAAATAGACGAACTTGACGCTTATTTCAGCAAAAAAGGAGAGCCAACTGAAGGAGAAGTTGTCAAAATGGAACATGTGATGATGGAAAAAATTTCCATAAATCCCGCAAGAAGAAAGCTTTTAAGAATAGTTGGGGTCTTTGGGAAGACTGAGAAACAGTTAAAAGAAGAATCAGGATTAAACGATTTCTTCTACAAGTTCAATATGGATTTCCTGCTCAAAGAGGAACTCCTTAAATTCGAAGACGGGATGTATCGGCTTACAGATGCGGGAATTGCGTTGCACGACTCTGTATGTTGAATAAAATATTATAATATTTTTTCCTTATTTTATATCCCCTTCAATAATATATTTTTGACAGTCTGCACCTTACCCACATCCTGTTTTTGAAGTCTTCCTTTTGCTAAAAAGCGATAAGTTTTTATGTTTATCTGGTGAATGCGTTATGACTAAACTTATCGGTATTCTATGGAAGTTTCAAAACGCTCTATCCAATTTCCAGATACATATCGAGCAACAAAAAGGAGTGTGAAGAAATATGCCAGCATTAGTTAATGCAGATGAATGTTCAGGATGTGGAACCTGTATCGATGAATGTCCCTCTGAAGCAATTACCCTTGATGAAGAAAAGGGACTTGCAGTTGTCGACCAGGATGAATGTGTAGAGTGCGGTGCATGTGAAGAAGCATGCCCGAATCAGGCAATCAAGGTACAAGAGTAAAACGGGAATTAATATGGAATAATCTTTTTATTCCATTTTTCTTTTTCCTTTTTACAAAACATTTCTTATCTCTCCGGAGGTAGCTTTTTAGATGGTAGCAGTTAAAGCGGGTATTTTAGGCGCCACAGGCGCTGTCGGGCAAAGATTTGTAGAAGCACTGGCAAACCATCCATGGTTTGAGATAACAGCCCTTGCAGCATCAGAAAGGAGCGCCGGCAAAACATACAAAGAAGCGGCAGGCTGGCGATTAGATACAGCAATGCCGGAAAGCGTTGAAAATATAGAAGTTGTTCCAGTAGACCCGAGTGCCGTTGATGCGGACGTGGTCTTTTCTGCCCTTCCTGCAGATCTTGCCGTCACAGTGGAGCCTGCTTTTGCAAAAGCCGGATTTGCAGTGGCAAGTAATGCTTCATCTTACAGGATGGAAAAGGATATCCCTCTGGTAATTCCTGAGGTAAATCCCGAACATCTTGGGCTCCTTGATGTTCAGCAGGACACACGGGGCTGGGACGGGTATATTATCACAAACCCAAACTGCTCCACAATTGTCATGACCATTACATTAAAGCCTCTTATGAAGTTCGGACTCGAAACCGTGCAGGTAGCCACGATGCAGGCTATTTCCGGAGCGGGTTTTTCCGGAGTTCCTGCTATGGCAATATACGACAATATCATTCCTTACATCGGAAGCGAAGAGAATAAAATGGAAACAGAGACTTTAAAACTCCTTGGGGAATTTAACGGCTCTGAAATCGTGCCTGCAGACTTGGAGGTAAGTGCATCCTGTCACAGAGTCCCTGTCGTTGACGGGCACACAGAAGCTATCTGGGCTGGGATGAGAGACATGCCAACTCCGGAAGAAGTGAGGGAGGCTTTCCTCAAATTTGACCCTAAATTGGGAGAACTTCCTTCCGAACCTAAAAAAGCCCTGATAGTCAGAGACGAAGTCGACAGACCTCAGCCACGCCTTGATCGCAACATGGGAAAAGGCATGAGCGTCTCGGTGGGCCGCATAAGAGAAGGAATTCGTTACATTGCAATGGGGCACAACACTATCCGCGGAGCCGCAGGAGCAAGTGTCCTGAATGCAGAGCTTCTTCATTCCATGGGTAAACTCTGAATCTTTGGTGAATGGAATTGATAGGAATGAAAAATAAAAGTCTAGAGCCCGGTAAAAGGCTGGAAGTTTAGACTTTTACTTCCAATTTCTTTTTTTAAATTATTTTTAATCCATTGAACTTTTAGTAATTAAAAAAGCACTATTTTTATAATTATACCTCTAATATTATCTTTTGTTCTTTCTGAGTTTCAGGCAAAAACCTTTCTTGCCGCTTCCTCTGCTCTTCTGATTACTTCTTTTAGAGGAACGCCGCTATTTTTCGCTACTTTTTTGCAGTCCTCAAATTCGGCTGAGATATTGAGCAAGACACCTTCAGAATCTCTGGCTATCTTGACTGAGATTTCATAGATCTGCCCTTCTACCTCAAGTTTAATCATTTCGATTTTTCGGGCAGCCATAAGCCTGTGCCGGGTAGGAATTACCCTTACGCCTAGAGAGCCAGTTTCGGTAATGATTTTCCGGGCAAGTTTCGCACTATCTTCGGGTTTTGCAATAACCTTAATGATATGGGCAGGTCTTCCTTTTTTCATCGTTGCAGGGATTATTGCAACATCTCTTGCTCCCATAGAGAGAAGCTCTTCAAAAAGATTGCCTAAAACTTCTCCACTAACATCGTCGGCATTGGTCTCAAGCACTTCAATCATGTCTGGAACCAGGCAGGAATCAAGTTCAGATATTATTCCCTGAAGCACATTGGGTCCAGCCAGCTCGGCATCTCCTGCTCCGTAGCCTATTGAAATTACTCTGCCCTGAGGAAAAGTTTCCACTGACCTTGCAAAATGGGAGAGGATAGCAGCTCCTGTAGGAGTAAGGAGTTCTTTTTTTTCACTGCCGCCTCTAAAATAGAGTTTCCCCTTCTTGAGAAGCTCAAGAGTAGCCGGAGCAGGCACAGGCAGAGTTCCATGTGCACATTCTATTGTTCCACTTCCCACATTGATAGGGGTACAGTAAATAGAGTCGCAGTTGAGAGAGTGGATGGCTGCCGAAGAGCCAATAACATCCGCAAGGGCATCACTCTGCCCTACCTCATGGAAATGAAGTTTTTCAAGGTCAGATTGCCCGTGGACTGAAGATTCGGCTTCTGCCATCTTTAAAAAGATATCCAGAGCGCTTGCCTCCACTCTGGGGGGTAATTTCGCCTCCCTCACAAGATCCACGAGTTCCGGATATGTGCGCACATGTTCTTTTTCAGGCAAATTTATCCGGATGTCCAGAGCTTTAATTCCTTTTTTCACAACTTCTTTCATTTCTACGGATACTGGTGCGGAAGCTTCTATCAGTTCTTTAACCTCTTTCCTGTCAGCTCCAAGGTCCAGTGTACATCCGAGAATCATATCCCCTGCTGCCCCTGAAAACGGATTGAATACAAGTGCTTTCATAAAGACCCCTTTCTGTTTCGTTTCCAATTACTTCCAGTTTATTCTTCTTCATGCTTCGTTTTTTCATCCTTGCAATGTGCTCTGGCAGCTGCAATCATGTTTGCTATTCTGGCAGCATACGCTCCTGCAACAAAACCTGCATCAATATTCACTACTGCAAGGGTCGAACAGGATTGGAGCATCGCCAGCAAGGCAGCCTTTCCTCCACCACCTGCTCCGTAACCCGTAGATACAGGAAGCCCGATCACAGGTACATCAACAAGTCCCGAAACAATCGTAGGGAGCGTCCCTTCCCTTCCGGCCGCAACAACAACTGCTCCTGGATTCACGGCTTTTAACTTCTGGATTTCGGGAATGAGTCTGTGGATTCCTGCGACCCCTACGTCATATACAGCAACAGTTTCACATCCCATCTCGGAAGCTACAACCCTGGCCTCTTCTGCAGCCGGAATGTCTGCCGTGCCTGCAGAAATAATCCCTATAACTCCTCCTGTTTTAGGGGCAGGAGTACCGTCATGGACAACAACTGTACGGGCTCGGCTGTTCCACTCAATCTTATCGTCGCCAAATGTTGCCTTCAGGGCTTCTAGGTGCTTTGTAGAGACACGGGTAACCAGGGCTCTTTTGCTCTGTGAAACCATGACTCTGGCAATTTCCGCCACATCCTCAGGTTCTTTGCAGTCGGCAAGGATAGCTTCGACTACTCCTGTCCTGCTTTTTCTATGGGAATCAAGTTTTGCAATGTCTGAATAGGAGACAAAACCAAGGCCACGGGCCTGATGTTCCGCAGTCTCAATATCCATTTTTCCGTCTTTAACAGCTCTTAGTATATCAGTAAGATCCATGTACCACCCTGCACCGAAAAATTACGTGCTTTAGTAATAAACAGGTTAAATATCAAGTTAAACAATAATTATTAGTTAGAGGCTCTTTAGAGTTTCGCGTATGCTTATATAAGTTTGATTTTCAGATTACTTGGGTTGTTGCTTTGCAATTTGAGGTAGAAATTCAAAATTCTAAAGCTGGATGACTAAAATTAACTGAATTTGATGAAGCCTCGAAAAGTGGAGATATTGTTTAATCTTTAAATAAAGTTAGCTTAAACAATATCTTTATTTTGTCTTTTCGGCACTTCGAATCGTTCTCGCTCTTAAGTCCGCTTGAATATCTGCTTTGCTATGGTAACTCTCTCCTCCAGATCATGTCCTTCAAGTTCTTCCACAGTGGATTCGAGAATCGTTGGTATGTCAAGGTGCTGGGGGCACTTTTCAAGGCACTTTCCACATTGTATGCACTGGGATGCAAATTCGGGCCCTCCGACGGATAGGATGCCACCCAACCTTGCAGCATAGAGGAACATTGCCTCGTCTGCATTGCCGGCCAGGTATAGATGGTTGTAAGATTCGAAACATAATGGAATATTCACCCCTGCTGGACAGGGCATACAGTATCCGCAGCCTGTACAACTTACTTTCATCAGTTCACGATACTTCTGCTCTACTTCCTTTATTAGCTGCAGTTCAGCTTCAGTCAGAGAATCTGGGTATGCTTTGTCTGCTACTGCAATGTTTTCCTCAATGTGGGTTTCCTCATTCATCCCGGAGAGGACAACCGTGACCTCCTGGTGGTTCCATACCCAGCGAAGAGCCCATTCCGCTGGCGTACGTTTTACAGTTGCTTCGTTCCAGATTGTTTCAACAGCAGGAGGCACGGTTTTTGTCAGGTTCCCTCCGCGGAGTGGCTCCATAATGATTACGCCAAGTCCCTTTGAAGCTGCATATTCCAAACCCTTGGTACCTGCCTGGTTCTTTTCGTCCAGGAAATTGTACTGAATCTGACAAAAGTCCCAATCATAGGCGTCCACTATCCGATTAAAATCCTCTCCAGAGCCATGGAAGGAAAAACCTGCGTTAATTATACGGCCGTCAGCTTTGGCTTTGTCAAGGAAATCAGCTACACCCAGCTTTTTAATATTGTCCCACAGTTCGCCAACGAGAGCGTGGATGAGGTAATAGTCGATGTGGTCTGTTTTGAGTTTCTCCAGCTGAGCATTCAAGAACTTATCCATATCCTTCCGGCTCTCTATAAGCCAGGAAGGCAGTTTTGTTGCGAGTTTTACCTTTTCTCGATATCCATCAGCAAGAGCACGACCTAAGAAAGGCTCGCTCTGTTCCATGTGATAGGGCCAGGCCGTATCAACATAGTTTACTCCCCGGTCGATTGCATAGCGTACCTGGTTAGTGGCTCTTTCTTCATCTATACTACCGTCTTCTTTTACTGGGAGACGCATGCATCCGAACCCAAGTATAGAAAGCTCGTCTCCGTTCTTAGGCATTTTTCTGTACAGCATTTTCATTCACCTGGTTTCTTCAAACTATTTTTTTGTATTTTGGTATGATTTTCTGATTGGCCGGATATTCTGAGGCAAGTTAGTCTATTAATTACCATATATGAGTGAGCAGTCACTCATAATTAGAATGAAAAAAATTAGTTTTTAGCTAGACCTCTCCATATTATCTGGAATCCGTCCTCTATAATCTTGTTTTCATCCTGAGAGGGGTCAGAATCGAGGATAAGGTTCACTACTGCCCTGCTACCCTGATAAAACATTGAAATGGTCAGCTCCGCGGAAAAATCTCTGATCTCTCCCGTTTTTATTCCTTCATCCACAAGCTTATGGAGGAAAACATATTCTTTCATTACTTCTTCACGCGTAAATTTTGTTATGTAAGGGGATGAACAGAATAGACCGACAAAAAGGAATTCCTCCTGATTGTCTACCCCCCATCTGACTAAATTTGACCATATTTTTCTTAATTTTCCCTGAAATATATTCTCAGCTTCTATATCTTTCCCCATAGCTTGGCTTAATTCTCCTTTTACCTCAAAATACAGGTTATTGATAAGATCTTCTTTTGTAGGAAAATAGTTGAAAAGGGTACCTGTGGCTACACCTGCTTCTTTTGAAATCTGGGCAGTGGATGTACCGTGGAAGCCTCTTTCAGTGAAAAGCTTCAGGGCTGCTTCCATAATAGCTGTTTTCTTGTCTTTGACCTGTTCTTTCATGCGTTATCTCTGTTACTGACTGATTAGTCAGTTAGGTTGTACTATTACGTTGTTAAATAAATAGTTTATGATTCTTTTTCTCTATCTCAGGATTTTATCATATTATGCTATAGTTTCTTTAGTCTTGTTATGAGGTAGAACTATGAGTCTAATCTTGAAAAATATGTAAAGTATATTTAAGAAAAGAATTATATAAAAACACAGCATTCTAAAGAAATATACTAATAAAGGAATTATAAGAGATCAATGGGGGAAGCGGGAGATGGAAGAAAAAATTGGATATATTGATAGTCTGAGGGGTATTGCAGCTTTAGTTGTCGTAATATGCCACTTTGTAACCAGTTTTTACCCCACTTTTTATAAGGTTAGTTTTACAGACACTTCTTTTACCAGGCTGGAATTCCTCCTGAGAGAAACACCATTAAATATTTTTTATAATGGGGGTTTTGCAGTATATGTGTTTTTTGTTCTCAGCGGCTATGTATTAACATATAAATATTTTCAGAAAAAGGACGATATGATAATCGTAAGTGGGGCAGTTCGCCGGTATTTCAGGCTTCTGGGACCAATTCTCATCTCAATTCTCGCATCATATCTACTATTATCTCTTGGTTTAATGTATAATAAGCAAGCTGGATCTATCATAGGTTCGGACTGGTTCAGTAATTTTTATCCTTTCAATCCCAATCTAAAGAACGCATTATGGCAGGCTTTCCATGACATACTTTTGGTCGGCGTGTATGGAAATAGTTCTTACAATCCTGTACTTTGGACAATGAACGTTGAGTTTATAGGAAGTTTTTTGATATTCTCCCTGGCTCTACTTATTAACAAAGTAAAAAATAGTTATCCTTTGTATCTTCTTGCCCTTTTTTTCACAATAAACACTTATTATATGTGCTTTATTTTTGGTATGTTCCTTGCAGACACTTATAATAGTGAGAAGAAGGATTCGTTTCGGATAAGTAATAAAAATGTATCTACATTTATCCTGCTCGCGGGCTTGTTTTTGGGAAGTTATATCCAAAATTCAAATAATCCGGTTTATCAAATAATGACTCTTAATATACTGCCTGAAAATAGAAATTTCTATTGTTCAGCCGGTGCCGCCCTCCTGCTCTTAGGGCTGCTCAATCTGAAGAATCTGCAAGAAATCCTATCTCACCGTGCACTGGTCTTTGTAGGTTCACTATCTTTTAGTTTGTATGTTGTACACTGGCTCGTTATTACAAGCTATTCAAGCTGGCAATTTATTCAATTAGCTCCTTATATGCCGTATTTTTCGGCTTTTCTTTTAACTTTTTTACTTTCGATGGTATTAATTTTCTCACTCAGTTATCTGATGTATTATTTTGTGGATTTAAACAGCATAAAATTGTCAAAGTCCTTCTATAACATGCTCAATCCTAAAGCATCAATAAGTTTGGAACACAAACTTACGAACACTGCAAAAGGGGAGTGAGAAATAAATTGAATGTGAGTTATACGGGCACGAAATTACTAAAGCACTCACTAACAGGGGACGTGTTTGGAATAATATTTTAATTCGGAGTGCAGAGGGTCGCGAATACCCCAACCTTCATTGTCATCTTTTTTCCCTATGATTGAAATGCCGGGCAGCCTGTTTGGGGTGGGGTGGTCACACACAATTTAATCTTTCATATTTTTAAATCTATGCGCTTTATCCACTATAAAATTCCCAAAAGCTACAGGTTGGCCTAATACATCCATCGTGGATGTAACAATGTTATTTGACGTGTCAATTACAGAAACGCTGTTACTGTCATGTTCGTCACATATACCCTACATTCGGCAGCAAGAACATTCTAACATGTAAATATCTTTGATTGTTATTTTTTGTGAGTTTAATTAAAAATCAGTGTCATATGGGCTATATATAATCCGATTTATCATTTACCTCGTTTACTATAAATATATATTAATAATTACATAGTTAACATTCATCCGTTTTTTATTTAAATTTAATTTTGAAAGTTCTGGAAAAAACGATATCAAGATAAAAATGAATGGATTTTTTATGTCGACCTTCCGAAAGCAGGTCACAAACATTCAAAGGATTTTTTTGAATGCAAAATATATCGCAAAATCATATGGGGCAAGATGGGACATAGTATTTTTCTTATAGAGTTGAAGAGCAAGTATGCTCTGGAAGTTCTTGAAACAGAGAATGTGAAGTGATTGAGGCTTTAATCTGGACGCCGATTTTAACACTAATCGTTAGCAGAAGAGTTTATTCTATTGTACGAAGCTCAACAGCTCATCCTGAAAAAATGGCTCAATATACGCAGTTGCATTGGAGTACAATTTTTGCAGATAATGCATCAGATTTGTTGACAGTAATTCTTAATAGATGTGGAATTCAAAGAACTTTTGAAACTGTAATGAGTGTATATGAAAATCAAGCGAGTGTATATGAAAGTCAAGTATTAGATCTGTATGTAAATAGAGAAAGGTTTTGAGATGAATGGTTTGAATAGGAGATGAAGATTGAATCCAAAAAAGAGTTTGAGAAGAAGGAAATTAAGTCTTAACCGATGACCAATGGTAAAGTCTTTAGTTTTCAACAGGACTTATAGAAAAAGTATTTAGCGATAAATTTAAAACTCCGAATTGTTAATGTGTAGAGATCATCATGCTCATAGTACTCTCATTAGGCGGGTCAATTCTCGCAAAAGACCTTGATCCGGATCGTTTTTCAAAATATGCAGAAGTCCTCCGGAGCATCTCGAAAAAACATACACTGCTTGTTGTAACTGGAGGCGGCGAAGCGGCGCGGCATTATATCGATACTGCGCGAGCTATGGGGGCCGATGAAGTAACCTGCGACTACATAGGCATTGAGATCACTCGCCTGAACGCAAGACTGCTTATTTCAGCTCTTGGACCTGATGCCTCTCCAGAAATCCCGACAAACTATCTTGAAGCTGCAAAGGCCATGCGCCCTGGAAAGGTAGTGGTTATGGGAGGGGTCACGCCTGGTCAGACCACGGATGCTGTAGCTGCAATTCTTGCAGAATACCTGCGTGCAGACCTGCTAACAATTGCAACTTCTATAGATGGGGTTTATTCTTCAGACCCAAGCTGTGTCCCGGACGCAGTGAAGTACGAAAAAATCTCTCCTGAACGACTGATAAACATAGTTATGGCAATTGAGATGAAAGCAGGTTCTAAATCTCCTGTAGATCCTGTAGCCGCAAAGATTATTGAACGCTGCAAGCTCGATGTCCTTGTCATGGATGCCCGAAATCCTGCCCAGCTTGGAGAAATCCTTGATGGAGAGGCAGTTAATAAGGTTCCAGTAGCCTGTGGGACCTGGATTACAGCAAAGGAATGATGTTTAAGCCTGAAATCCAGGTGAAAAATATAAAATGAAATCTTAAAAGTAAGAACAAACTTTAAAATCCTTAACTCCCGAAAAATGAAAACTTAAACATAGAAGTTTCGATATACATTCATTTACAGAGAACCAGGCCTGATTGTTGGCTTTGGTTCCGTCAGTTTTCGGGAGGAGGATCTGGGCTTGAATCTACCAGAAAAAAAGAATCTTTTTAAACCTGCAAAGTTTATTTTCTACTCTTTACTTACGTTTTTATTCCTTATCGCCTTCTATATTCAGGTTAGTCCCGCTTTAGGGATTATGAATGAGTCAACTCTTGAGGGAGAGCTGGAAAGGAACGTCTTTATCACCGAATTTTATTCAGATCATAATTTCTCTGATGCGACAATCCGGTTTGAAAAACCTCTTGAAAATGTCTCTTTAGTTTTTACTTTGAGTTCAGGAAATCAACTATTAAAATCTGAAACCTTCATTTTAGCTCCAGTTAAGAAAGGGCAGGAAATTACTAAAGTTCTGTTCTGGGGGCTTGCAGAAGACTACGGAGAAGACAGAAAATCTTATACAGCACAACTTTTTGTAAAGAACGGCAGCGAAACCATTGACTCGAGAAAAGTTTCGTTCTCTTACCGAAATCCAACTCTCTCAAAGCTTAAAGTTGTGGATTTTTCCGCGGATTCAGAAAAAGCTTCTGCTTTGTTAACTCCAACAAGCCATACCGGTTTTGGAAGTGTGCAGCTGCCTGAGCCCAGTATGATAGATTTTGACCTGAAGCTTTTATCAGGTGCGGATATTCTTTATTCCGATAAGCAGGAGAATATTCCTATTACAAACACCTATTATAATGTAACTTACTGGCCTCTCCTCCTTGAAAATGACAAAAACTACACAGCCCTCCTGAAGGTTCACTCTCATTCTCCTGATATTTCTACAGCCTATAGGTCAGATTTCAGGGCTGAGGAAAAGGTAGAGATAATTGACCGGGATATCGATGTGGATGAATACGGAGCAAGTGTCACTGTTGTTGGAAAATCTCAGGTGCCCTATGATGGAATTATAAGGGTTGTGCTGAGTCCTGCAGGGGGAAAAGCGCAGGTTTTTGAGGAAACAGCAGATATACTGGCAGCAGGAAAAGAAGATACTGTAGGGATAATCTGGCAGGGAGTTCCAAAGGGAGACTATAATGTGAAGATTTATGTGCTGAACCGGGAGGGGAAGGTTCTGGACAGCCATGAGACTGTTCTGAGGGTCTTTGAGCCCGTAGCTCAAGCAGAACCTGTCGAGAAATCCTCAACTCTTAGTTTTTTTGCAATTCTTGGAATCTTTCTGTGTGCTGGAGTTTTGTCCGGAAGAGTAAGGCAAGAGAAAAAGGGACCTTAAGGTTTCAAAGCCCAAATAATTCGAATGCGGGATCATCATGTTTGACCTCATCATCCGAAATATAATGAACAGGAAAATCAGGAGCGCATTGACAGTCTGCGGAATTGCCCTTGGAATTTTTGCAGTTATCGTCATGGGTGCAATGTCTGAAAATTTCCACCAGACTTTTGAGCGCTCCATGAGTGTGACCAGTGACAAAATCAGAGTCTTTGCCGAAAGCGGAGTTTTTGGAGGGGGGCTTATGGATGATAAAGTAAGCGATGTGCTCAGAGTTGCAGGTGTGAAAGACGCTTATGGAATTTTAATGACCACTTTTGATGAAGATAAGATGGGAATGACCGGAAAACAAATCCTTGGGGTTCCTCCTGAGAAATCCAGCGTTGCTCTTTATCCCGTTGAGTTAAAAGCAGGCCGCTTCCTCAGTCCCGGGGACTCCTATCACGTAGTTGTCGGAAATAATATAAAAAGGGAATATGAACTCCAGCCAGGGAGTAAATTTGAAATCCATGACAAATACTTTACCGTTGTAGGAGTCCTTGACTATACGGGCTCGATTTTTGACAATGCCGTAATTATCCCTCTTGATACTGCACAGGAACTGTATGGTGTGGGGGATTCCGTATCCTATATTTTTGCCGTGCCTGACGAGAGGGTAGATGCCGAAATGCTCTCAGAACGCATAGAATTAAGTGTAAAAGGCACAAGTACCCTCTCTCCTGGAGAACTTGCGGTGCAGGCAAGGCAGTCCTTTATGATCTTTAGTGTAATAACTATCAGTTCCGGCATTCTTGCAGCAATCATAGGTGGGCTCTGTGTAATGAATACTATGCTCATGTCTGTTGCCGAAAGAACCAGGGAATTTGGAATTTTAAAAGCTATTGGGGCTGAGACCAGGGATATTTTACTCCTTACGTTGGGGGAAGCCTCGTGCATGGGCTTTTTCGGCGGAATCCTTGGAATCCTTGTAGGGGTCGGGGCTGTTTATCTTATGAACTTCTGGCTTGCAAAGACAAGGATAGTACTTTTCCTGATAACTCCCAGACTTCTTGTAATTGCCATGATTTTTGCCTTGCTAATTGGTGCCCTTTCAGGTCTTTATCCTGCATACAGGGCATCAAAACTGAGTCCTATGGAGGCTTTGAAACATGCCTGAATTGGGAATTGAAGAAAAAGGGCGTGAAATTCTGAACAAGCCGAAAAAAGAGGAAAATAGCCGCAATTGCGGGAACGCAGGGCAGCAAGTCATATTGCAGGTTGAAAATCTTTCCAAAACTTATACTCAGGGGAAAATTCCTGTCCATGCCCTTCGCTGCGCCTGCATAACCGTAAGAAAAGGAGAACTCCTTGCCATCATGGGGCCGTCAGGCTCCGGAAAATCCACTCTCCTTGCTCTTATAGGCACGCTTGAAAAAGCGACTGACGGGAAAATAATTCTTGACGGGACAGACCTCATATCTGTGCCTGAAAAACTGCTTCCCCGCGTGAGAAGAGAAAAAATAGGTTTTATTTTCCAGCACTATAATCTGATCCCAACCCTTTCTGCGTTTGAGAATGTGGAGCTTTCCATGCGCTTTTCCAGGGTGCCAAAAAAAGAAAGGGAAGAAAGGGCAAGGAGTTTGCTTGAAGAATTGGGCTTGAGAGATCGTCTCTCTCATAAACCCTCAGAGTTATCTGGTGGAGAACAGCAGCGAGTTTCAATTGCCAGAGCACTTGCGAACAAACCTGCCCTTATTCTGGCTGACGAACCTACAGGTGAGGTAGACAGTAAAACCCGGGATTCAATTATCAGGATTTTTAAAGAACTGAGCCTAAAAGGGCAAACGATTATTGTGGTCACTCACGATCCTGAGGTTGCAAAGGAATGTTCGAGGGTGCTGAAGATAACAGATGGAATAATAAAAGATAATTAAAGGCGCTTTTAAAACACCTGACATGAAAATGGTTAACAAAAAATGAGCAGAGTAAAAAGGATGTCATGCCAAAAGATTAAGACGAACCGAAAATTAAAGTTCTGTGTCTTCAAGTTCTGATTCAGATCTCTTCAAACTTCCATCCAAGATGTTCTTTTATAACAGTATATGCCATGGCAGGGGGAATGATCCCGATATCAGTCACGATCATGTCAATATACTCGGCAGGAGTGAAGTCAAAAGCCGGATTTCTTACCTGAACTTTAGGAAGATCTGCAAGGACAGAAAGATCAATAACTTCCTCCGCACTTCTTTCTTCAATCTCTATAGGATTTCCGACAATTGTGCTTGGGCTAAACTTGAAAGTCTCGGCAGCGACCATGAAACTTTTTCTGGCTTCATGCGCAGCAAGCGCAAGCTGGGAGGTTCCGATCTTATTTACCAGGGCGCCGTTAGCTGCTATGGCATCCGCCCCAACGATAACCTTATCCACATCTTTCATATAGTAACGTACTGCAGAGTCAACGATAAGGGTTGTAGGAATCCCAAAATCATTAAGATGCTTGATAGTCAATAAACCCTGACATCTGGGACGACTTTCTGTAGAAATTACTGAAATATCTTTTCCTTCTTCAAAAGCCGTAGTGATAATAGAAAGAGCGGCATGGGAATTGCAGTGAGTCATGATAACGTCTCCACTCTGAATTCTTCTTGACCCGATTTTTCCTATCTTTCCGAGGGCTTTGTCTGCTTTCTCGATAAAGAGATTCGCATTCCTGATGATTTCCCGTCTTGCTTCTTCTACATTGTTTGAAGTGTACTTAGAAGCAAGTTTTACGGCATTTGGAAGAGATACAGCTGTGGGACGGGTGCTGATGAGAAAATTAGATACTTCCCCAATGCTGGAGCTGAACTCCTCCATTGAATTAACCTCCAGCCCTGCGGCATAATCTCTAATAGCTTCGGCAGCAGCTTTTGCAATTCTGCCCGCTCCCCGGATCTCCATTGTCCTGATCTTTTCTGCTGTTTCTTGAACTTTTTTCATAATAAAAGGATAGATAGAGCTTGATTTATAACTATCTCTGACTATTTCGATATTTCCTCAAATCATGATTCAGATTTCAGTTA
Source organism: uncultured Methanosarcinaceae archaeon (assembly GCA_963847185.1). Classification (GTDB taxonomy): domain Archaea; phylum Halobacteriota; class Methanosarcinia; order Methanosarcinales; family Methanosarcinaceae; genus Methanosarcina. Next base: position 614,219 of record CAWJYV010000007.1, read on the forward strand.
TTTTTTCCGATAAATTCCTGTAATAAGCAAAAAGCTCCTCTCCCCACTGGAGGGCAACAGAGTCAAAGCAGAGGACATCTTCTTTATGGTCAAAGGTGCCGTCAGAAAAGGGTAAGGTAAGAGATAGAAATCTATCAGTAACTACGTGGGATAGTTCCATTTTTTTGCTGCATACGTAGAAATTTGCATTCTTGAATTTAAGAAACTCTCTCAGTTCAGCCTCGTATTCTCCCTTTGTTCTTTCATAAACAGGGGGAGTTACTATGAGAGAAATATCCATACCCATTTTCGCAAAATTAAGGAAAAGAGATGGATAAAGGGGATGAAAAATCGAAGCAGTTCCATTTATTCTCCTCGACTTTGTAAGATTTTCCACAAATTCTCTGTGAGGTTCAAAGAGACGTGTTCTGTCAGGAGGTTCGGAAAATTTACATTTTGACAGTTCTCCTATTCTTTTCCTCAAGAACGCCGGTATGCATTCGACTGAATGGCTAGTCCAGTACTCATAATGGTATCCTAAGACGTTTAATATGTCAACCATTTTCTGCATTCTACCAGCTACTGATTCCCCTAGGGGGGAGAGGCTGTAAGTGTCGTCTTCCTTCAGGACAAGAAAATTTTCTTTCAGTTTTTTTAGCTGAGGAAGAATTGCTACCAGACCTGCATTTAAATGTATCTTGATTTCTTCAGTTGTTTTTGGCCCCTCTGTTAAAAATAAAAGAATATCTTTCCTCTTTTCGGATAGGAAAATTAATTCAATAAGTGGGCTGGTCATATTCTGCTTTATATATACTTGTACTTAATAAATATCCCCCTTATTATAGATCTATTGGCTTAAAAGTACACTCTATACCCGGATCTATTTTATATCCCTCTCAACTAATCTTTGTGTTTATTTAAGTGAAAATTTAATCAACGAATAAAAAATTCCAATTTCAATATGATTTCTCAGGCAAATTAACTATATTTTGATCTAACTGAATTTTTTAATAAGAAGCAAATTTCAAATACGATGCAAATTTTGAAGTCGTACAGGTTATATACGTCCATAACATAAAAAAGAAGTCGACGGTTAAGAGTTAAGGGGTTTTTCTCTTAATCGTAGGGGTTGAATCACAAAATTGGGAGCCAAATCAGAGGTGGCAAAAGGCTCCCAATTCTAACAAAATTTTTTGCAAACTATTTTTCACAAAATAAATATTATTGTATAAAGCATTTTTCTCAATATTTATTATATTATATAAGTTTATACTATTTGAATATATATACTTCATTTTATTTTTATGCTGCTTTTCTCTGAGGATTATTCAAAAATATACAATAGTCTCAAGCTTTCGATTTTCTTCTGTTCTATTAATACCTTCTGGTAAAATATGCTATAGAGTTCCAGTTTAAAAGGAAACTTCTAATGTTTTGAAATTAATCCTGTGATTAATACTTAATATATTTTTTGTAATACTATATGAATGCAAAATTTATTAATAGCGCTTACACAATATGAAATTGTTATCTCAAAATTAACTGAATCTGACGAGATTTGAGGCAAAAGATGAATGAGATCCCTGAGCAATTCCCAGAAAAAATAGAGTTTACTCCTATAGGCTATGTGGAAAATGACTACTTCGAGCCCGGGTACAATGAAGAAATCTACCAGAAAGTTTCAAAAATTGTCTTGAATAAAGAATTGACAGATGGGTTTTATAGGATAGGTGAACTTGGAAAACTTTATATACTCTTTTACTTTAGCAGGTCTGAAGGGTATAAACTAATTCACCGTCGCCGTTACGACGGGGAGCTAGCAGGAGTTTTTGCTAGTAGGAGCCCATTCCGGCCTAACGGAATAGGACTCACTCTTGTAGAACTCCTGAAGGTAGAAGGAAATATACTCCATGTAAAAGGTCTTGATGCCATCAATGGTACACCTGTGCTGGATATTAAGCCTTACATGAAAGAGATTGAAGATAAGGATAAATAATCAATGATGGGTAAAAGTTCAAGATCTAAAGAGGCTCTTCGCTGTTTTGAGTTGGTAACTTTCATTCCTCTTCTAACTGTTAATGTATATCTTAGGACTTACGCAGTTGAACTGAAAAACAAAAATGGAAAACACTTAACTGTATAAATCAAAATTCTATCTACAAGGTTGATTGTGCTTGATTTCAGCCCTCAAGTGCGTAAGTCCTATATCTAAGATTTAGAAAGACTTTGTGTCGAAAAATAATATTCAAGTTTGATGTTTCTCTTTTTGGCCTGGCTACTTTCTAACTAAGCAATTATTTTTTTCTTTCAAGGTGAATCAGTGAAGAGCCCTTTATTTCTTGCAGCCTCCGTAACCGATTTTTCCCTTTTTAGCAGTACTATCTTTTATTGATAAAACAATGAGAGAGATTATTTTTCTTTAAGTCATAAATTCTTAAGTCATTACCTTTATTTAAAAGTTTGAGCTGATCCCAAAAATCAAAAATCACCTGCCAGAATCTCGATTTTGAAATAATTAACCGAGCTGCTAATCAAGAAAATAATTCTGAAATTGTTGTGAATTTGGGAATAAAAAGTAGTTTTGGGATAGACTCTTCATTAAATTTCCTGGCTTTTATTTTGTGAAAAGTTGCTGAGAACAGAGAAAAAAATTAGGTTGAAATTGAAAATAAGAAAATAGTGTTCCGGAAATCCGGAATCATATAATATCTACAACACTGAACACTAGAATTGCTAAAAAACATACTAACAAAGGCATTAGTGCCATGTTAAACGAGCTGTTAAGGGAATTGTTCCATTTTTTCGATGCTGAAAGAATCTCCTTCAAAGAAAGGAGAGCTATCAGCCCTATAACTACCGCAGCCCCATATTGTGGAAGCCCGGGACTCGTAATCATTGAAATTGCACTCGAAGATATTGCACTTGATGAAATGATACTCAACAACATAGTGTGCCCCCATTTAGAAGACTTATTCAATAAACTTCTAAACAATAGGTAAAAATCTCTCTATCTATAAAAAACTTTTGTCAGATATTATATGATTGACATATATGATTAATTTATTTAGTTTATGGGATCTATATGTTAAAGTTATCTTTAACAAAAAATCGATATTAAGCTACTTTTTTTGAAAATTAGTTGCTGTTATGACTTAATATTAATCCTTGTATTCAATGAAAAAAATAAGAAAGTAATATAAACATCAAATAACTATATTTACATATTTATCTAAATTATTAAAGGGAGTAAATGAGACATACCCAGGGGGCTTAAAAATATTAAAAATTTGATAAGAGTAACTATCTACACGAAGAAAAACTCTCGGTATAAAATATAACTGATATTAAAGTAAATGCTATCAACTATTTATAAAAATTTATATATGTGCAGGAGCAAAAGACTGCATGATATCTTATATAAATAATATTTTAACAAACTATCTTATTAAAATAATTATTTTAAATCGTATTTGATTGCCTGTTAAAAATTATAATTTGATTCCAATTAAAAAGGAGTAATTCCTGTGTACGCATCAATTAATTTCTGTAATCTAATTAAAAAATTGGCTCTTATAATCGCTTCTCTTTCAATTGTGTCTTTACTATCTATTTCTCCTGCAGTTGCAGCTGTCAACGGCTGGGAATTTTCCCCTCAAAAACCTGTCTCCGGGGATATTCTCAACATACAGGGAAGTGCTTCACCTGAAGAGTATATAGATGCATTCGTAACCTTTGAAAAAACGGTTTCTGTATCCGATGGGGAGTTTGAATACATTCTTGAAGACGTAAAAATCCCTGAAGGGATGAACAATAGATTTACGGTCGAAGCCACTGGAGCTAAAAACCTCAATGTGAGGGTAAAAATGGTAGTCTGGGTGACAAAAAGCTCAGAGGCTTCAGGAGACACTGCAATCGTATCCCAGTCAAGTGTTCCATCGGGAACGTATAAAATAAAGATCGATGGAGACGCAGGAGAAGGGGTTTCAAAAGTAAAACTGAAGATCACGGCTTTTCAGAGTATAAAAGCTGATTCTAACGGTGAGTTTACCTACTCTTATTCTACAAAATCGATACCTTCCGGGGATTTTGATATCAAAGTGGGAGGAATCACAAAAACAGTAACTATTAAGTCTGAGGAAAATTCAGGGTCAACTTCGGATTCATCTTCTACAGATACTTCTTCCAAAGGCTCTACTTCCTCAGATTCTTCCTTCGAAGACTCATCATCTGAAAAGTCGCCTTCCTCAAGTTCTATTCCCACAAACTCTTCTTCTGCAGATGTCGAGTCTCATGTGAATCTGGATAATTCTGGAGTCATTCAAGAAAAGGGAACTTCTGAAGTTACAAATCAGAATGAGGATCTCGTAAATAAAGAAAATAAGACACAGCTTTCTGGAAAAAGTACTCAGGCTTCGGGATCTTCTGGACAATCTACAGATAAACTCTATCTGCTCGCAGGAATGGGGGCAGGACTTCTGATCTTGATAATCTATTCAAGAAAGAAATAAAGTAAAAAAGGCAACAGGTGATTATAATGCAAGATAACTTGTTATCCTGATACAGAAGTGGGTTAAAATTCGACAAATAGAATGGAGGTATGTATTTGAAAAACAGTCTACTGATAGTTACACTCGGTATATTAATATTAACCTCTGCAACGGTAATGGCAGATGAAAATGTAGAAAATTCAAGCTATATTGGCAGTATAAATTTTACTGATAGAGTGGTTCATGTCCTTGACCATACAAACGATCCAGATGAAGGAAACTGGATTACAATGAACTGCTCTTTCAAACGGAAGGGGGTTCAGCTTCCCTCGCCAATAAGCCTTACATACACTGGCCCGAAATCTGTTGAATATGGTGGAGTTTCCGGGACCTTATACAAAGGAGAAAACGAAAGTTACACGGTGAGCTACCCTTCAGGGTCTTCTTATCTCACCCATCCAGTTTACCTGCCAGAGGAAAATGTAGAGATGTGTTTCTACGGGAATTCATCTTTAGAAGGAAATGTGAATATCTACCTGCTCAAATTAACTTCTGGTTCTGCATACGGAATCTTTGATGCTCTCAAAGCAGGAGAGACTGGGAATTTGAATAGCCTTTTCCATAGTAACATGGATGGAAGTTATAAGAAATATACTACTGTTCTTGGAGAAAATGGCGATTTACTAAATTATGATTTGGGGACACCTGATGCAGGACAGTACTGTATAGTTATGACCAGGGAAAACGAAGACAATAGCCTGACAGTTCTTTCTGCAACGGTTTTTATAGTAGTGGAAGATGATCTGCTCGTTTCCGCTCCTGAATCTATAGTGAAAGGAGAAGACCTGGAAATAAGCATGGAGCTTGAAAATGCTTCCAATGAGAGTAACTGTACTTATGGAGCAGTGCTTATTAATGAAGATGCATACAGGGCAGATGTGAGAATCAATTCAAACGGCACGAGAAACGGAACTTCTGTAATAATAAATGATATAGATCTTATTGATGAGTTTGACATTAATTCCTCTAATTATAAGTCAAAAATTTCCAGGAATGAAATCCAGACAGAGATCCAAACCATGATAGGAGAAGGAAATGGATCTCTAGCAATAGGGGAAAAAGGACAGAAAACATTGTCAATTACAGCCTTTGATTTGCCAGAAGGCAACTATTATCTCCTTGTTGGAGCATATACTCCAGGAAAGGGACTTGTAGGGCTTAATCAGGTTAAAGTTGAGATAAAATCAACGGATAATTCCAATGATGACGGCTCTGGAGGAGATGATGGTTCTGGAGGAGATGATGGCTCTGGAGGAGATGATGGCTCTGGAGGAGATGATGGCTCTGGAGGAGATGATGGCTCTGGAGGAGATGATGGCTCTGGAGGAGATGATGGCTCTGGAGGAGATGATGGCTCTGGAGGAGATGATGGCTCTGGAGGAGATGATGGCTCTGGAGGAGATGATGGCTCTGGAGGAGATGATGGCTCTGGAGGAGATGATGGCTCTGGAGGCAGTGGTAGCTCTGGAAGTAGCAGTAGTTCTGGAAGTGGTGGAAGCTCTGGAACCGGTGGCTCTCCTGAATCAGCTAAGAATATCAATTCAAAGGAACTCTGCCAGCAATATATTTCAAGTGGTAAGATAATAAGATTCGAGTTCACTAAGGGAAGTACCTGTGTTGACTATGTAGTATTTAAAGCAAAGAAAACTGCCGGAAAAACAACCACAATAGTCGAAGAGCTAAAAGGAAAGTCCATTTTAACTCCTGAAGAACCTGAAGGGGAAATCTACAAACATATAAATATTTGGGTTGGGAACAGTGGATTTGCAAACTCAAACAACATTGAAAATGCAACTGTAGGTTTTAAGATTAGCAAGGATTGGATAGATGAAAACCACATCAATATAAACTCTTTAGTTCTTCAGCACTTCAGCGACAAAAAGTGGAACTCTCTTTCTACCAAGAAGGTTGACGAAGATGAAGAATATATCTACTTTGAAGCTGAAACTCCCAGTTTCTCCCCATTTGCAATCTCAGCCGAAAAGAATGTGGTAGTTATTGAGGAGAATGGAGGAAAAATTGAGGAGTCTTCAGACTTATCTTCAGAGGAGGAAATCGGATCTACCAATGGGACTGATACTAATTCTCAGAAAAACAAAAATGATACAATTTCAAAAATTACAATTTTCTTTGCGGGATTAATCATTATTCTCGTTATAGGTGCGATTATAATGAAGAAAAAGGAACCTGAGAATTAAAAGATAATGTAAAAGTTAAAACAGAAGACGGAAAGTCTTCTGTTTCCGCTTATTTTCGAAAATATCTTATGATAAGTGCCAAATTTTCTTCAAGCAGGATTAATTCTTTTACAAATTATAAAAGCAATCCTGTTTTTTACTTTTAAGCAGCTTTTACAACCTTTGACAATCCTCGGTAGTTCCTATTAGTTGGTTGATGTTATTTCCAAAACACTTTTATGTAGTATCATATCTTTTTTTCGATTCAGTAAGTGATTCTGTGAGGTTATTAGACATGCTTTGATGCACAAAGCATAAGCATTTCTACCATTGGAAACTTAATCCTGAAAACATCAACCGGATAATGAGGGACGACCAGAGCTTAAAGATGTCCTCAATATTTTGTAAAACAGATTTTTCTTTTTTGTGAGACTTTTTGAGGGGAAGAGAAGTCAAGAGAAGAATCAGCAAACGTTTTCAGAACAGATCTTTAAAGCTGTATAATATAAAATGAAAACCGGCCAAGGCCGGCCACAAATTTGAAAAGCGAAAATAGTGTTCCGAAAATCCGGAATCATATAATATCTACAACACTGAACACTAGAATTGCTAAAAAACACACTAACAAAGGCATTAGTGCCATGTTAAACGAGCTGTTAAGGGAATTATTCCATTTTTTCGATGCTGAAAGAATCTCCTTCAAAGAAAGGAGAGCTATCAGCCCTACAACTACCGCAGCCCCATATTGTGGAAGGCCGGGACTCGTAATCATTGAAATTGCACTCGAAGATATTGCACTCGATGAAATGATACTCAATAACATAGTGTGCCCCCTAATAGTAGACTTATTCTGTTTTTTATTATGTAAGTATAAGATATGAACACTCTAATGTATAAAAAACTTTTGTAAGATTTTGGGCAATTGATACACAACGATAGTTTAAAAAGAATATGGGGAGCAAGAACATCGTCTAAAATACATAATAATCAGGGAGCTCGATCACTTTGAGAAAATTAAGATATTTTTATGCAATCTAAAACTTATGACATATGACAGAAAATTCGAAAGTAATATAAACATCCTATAACATTGTTAAAATATTTACTCAGACTCTTGTGATGTTTAAACCTAGGTATCATAAGGAGGCTTAAAGAGATCCTAAATTAGTAGGTGAGCAAAAGTAAGAAACTATAGCAGTAGTGAGGACTCAGATAATACCTACTGAGAATAAACTCTGCATATCAAGAGTCAAGCGCGTGATTTGATAAATAACTGCACATTGTCAGGGGGAGGCAAAATGTCAGCACAACAATGTCCAAAGTTTGATTAAAAGTAGAACCGCAGTAAAAATTATAATTTGATTCCAATTAAAAAGGAGTAATTCCTGTGTACGCATCAATTAATTTCTGTAATCTAATTAAAAAATTGGCTCTTATAATCGCTTCTCTTTCAATTGTGTCTTTACTATCTATTTCTCCTGCAGTTGCAGCTGTCAACGGCTGGGAATTTTCCCCTCAAAAACCTGTTTCCGGGGATATTCTCAACATACAGGGAAGTGCTTCACCTGAAGAGGATGTAGATGCATTCGTAACCTTTGAAAAAACGGTTTCTGTATCCGGCGGGGAGTTTGAATACATTCTTGAAGACGTAAAAATCCCTGAAGGAATGGACAACAGATTTACGGTCGAAGCCACTGGAGCTAAAAACCTCAATGTGAGGGTGAAAATAATAGTCTGGGTGACAAAAAGCTCAGAGGCTTCAGGAAATACTGCAATCGTATCCCAGTCAAGTGTTCCATCGGGAACGTATAAAATAAAGATCGATGGAGATGCAGGAGAAGGTGTTTCAAAAGTAAAACTGAAGATCACGGCTTTTCAGGGTATAAAAGCTGATTCTAATGGTAAGTTTACCTACTCTTATTCCACAAAATCGATACCGTCCGGGGATTTTGATATCAAAGTGGGGGGAATCACAAAAACAGTAACCATTAAGTCTAAAGAAAAGTCAGGAGCAACTTCAGGTTCTTCTTCAGATTCATCTTCTACAGATTCCTCTTCCACAAACTCTTCCTCAAATGGAGCTTTCTCAAACGAGACCTCCTCAAATGGAGCTTTCTCAAACGAGACCTCCTCAAATGGAGCTTTCTCAAACGAGACCTCCTCAAATGAAGCTTCCTCAAACGAGACCTCCTCAAATGAAACATCCTCAAATGAAAAATCTTCAAAAGAAACTTCTTCCTCAAGTTTTTCTGCGACAGAAACACAATCTCCTGTAAATTCAGGAAAATCTAAAGCAACTGAGGAAAAAGAGGATTCTGAAGTTACAACTCAAGATGGAAATCTTGTAGAAGAAGGAAATAATAAACAACTTTCCGGAAAAAATATCCCAGCTTCCGAATCTTCTGGACAATCTACAGATAAACTTTATCTGCTCGCAGGAATGGGGGCAGGACTTCTGATCCTGATAATCTATTCAAGAAAGAAATGAAGTCAAGAAAGAAACGATCAAGAAAGAAGTGAAATCAAGAAATAAATGAAGTAAAAACGGCAACAAGGTGATTATCATGCAAAAGTCTGCTATCTTCAATCAGGATAGCTGAAAAAATTCGATAAACAGAGTGGAGGTATGGACTTGAAAAAGAGTCTACTGATAATTGCATTATGTGTATTCATATCAGTCTCTGCAACAGCAATTGCAGGCAATGATAAAACAAACGTAAGTCCTATTGGTGATTTAAACTTTGCCGATAGGGTTGTTAATGTCCTTGATCACACGAGCGATCCAAACGGAGGAAACTGGATTACACTGGGAAAATACTCTGATTTAAGAAGAATCCAGCTTCCCTCTCCAATGAGTCTCACATATAACGGTCCTAAGCATATTGAATACGGTGGAGCTTCCGGGACCCTATACAAAGGAGAAAATGAAATTTACACTGTAAGCTACCCATCAAGCTATTCTTACCGCACTCATCCAGTTTACCTGCCAGGGGAAAAAGTAAAAATGTCTTTTCATGGAGAGCGAGGCCTGGAGGGCGATGTGGATATCTACCTGTTTAACCTGACCTCAGATTCTGCATACGGAATCTTTGATGCTCTCAAAGCAGGAGAGATAGGAAATTTGGATAGCCTTTTCCACAGCAATATGGACGGGAATTATAAGAAATATACTGCTGATCTTGGAGGAAATGGCGATTTATTAAACTATGATTTAGGATCGTTTGATGCAGGACAGTACTGTATAGTCATGATTCAGGAAAATGAGGACAGTAGTCTGACAGTACTTTCTGCAACAGCTTTCGTAGTTACAGAATATGAACTGAAGATTTCAACTCCTGGGTACACAGGGTTCATAGTAAAGGGGAAGAATCTCGATATAAGTATGGACCTTAAGGATGCTTCTGATGAGGATGAATGCACTTATGGAGCAGTACTGATCAATGAAGATGCATATAAAGCAGACGTAATAATTAATTCCGATGGCACAAGGAGTGGTAGTTCCCTAATAATAAATGATATAGATATCATTGATGAGTTTGATATTAACACCTCAAATTATAAATCCAAATTGACTAAAAACGAACTTCAGGAAGAACTCCAGACTCTTATTGGGGAAGGAAAAGGCACTATAGCAGTAGGGGAAGCAGGCGATAGTACACTCTCGCTCACTACTCTTGATCTGTCTGCTGGGACATATTACGTCTTTGTAGGGGCATATATTCCAGGAAAGGGACTTGTAGGGCTTAATCAGTTAGAAACCAGGATTTCAGGCAAGTGCTGTGACAATTGTGATAACTGTCATGGCAATTGCTGTGACGACTGTGCTAACTGCCCCGACTGTGACTATATTCCTGATAACAAGTGTTGTGGTAATTGTGATAACTGTCATGGCAATTGCTGTAACGACTGTCCTAACTGCCCCTACTGTGACTATAACCACCCTGATGACGAGTGTTGTGACAATTGTGACGGCTGTCACGACGGCAAATGCTGTGACGACTGTGATGACTGTGAGAACTGTAACCCCACCGTTGACTATGTTGTTGGTTTTATTGCCAGTCCAATGAGTGGTAAGGCTCCTCTTTGTGTCCAGTTCACTGACAAAAGCACAGGCTCACCAACAACATGGTATTGGGACTTTGGAGATGGAACCAACTCAACCGAGCAGAATCCTATACATATTTTCACTGCAGCAGGCACTTACACTGTCAAGCTGACAGCAAGCTATGGAAATGTAAATATTTCAAAAACTGCCACAGTAACAATAATTGCGACGAAACACAGTCCAAGTGACCTTGTTGCTGATTTTATTGCCAGTCCAATGAGTGGTAAGGCTCCTCTTTGTGTCCAGTTCACTGACAAAAGCACAGGCTCACCAACAGCATGGTACTGGAACTTTGGAGATGGAGCCAGCTCAACCGCACAGAGTCCAGCACATACTTTCACTGCAGAAGGCACTTACACTGTCAATCTGACAGCAAGCAATGAAAATGGAACTTCCCCAACTCCAAAAACTGCTACAATAACTGTAAAGAAAGAGGGTGGCGGTGGCGGTGGCTCTGGAAGCGGCGGTAGCTCAGGAGGCAGTATTTCTCCTGAATCTTCTAAAAACATCAAGTGCAAGGAGCTCTGTCAGCAGTATATCTCAAGTGGTGAATTCATAAAGTTTGAGTTCAAAAAGGGAGACACCTGCATCAACTATGTGACATTTAAGGCAAAGAAAACTGCTGGAAAAACCACTGCAATTGTTGAAGAGTTAAAAGAAAAATCAAGTCTAACTCCAGAAAAACCTGAAGGAGAGATATGCAAATACGTAAATATCTGGGTAGGAAACAGTGGCTTTGCAAATTCCAATAACATTGAAAATGCAACTGTTGGCTTTAAAGTAAGTAAGGACTGGATTGATAAAAATAACATCAATTTAGATTCATTAGTCCTTCAGCACTTCAATGACAAAAAGTGGAACCATCTTCCTACCAAGAAGATTGATGAAGATAAAGAGTATATCTACTTTGAATCTTCAACTCCCAGTTTCTCTCCATTCGCAATCTCAGCCGAAAAGAATAAAGTAACGATTGAGGGGAAAGACAGAGAAAATGATGTATGTTCAGGAGATGTGGCACAGGACGAAACCAAGTCAACCAGTGACACTACTTCCCAGGAAAACAAAAATCAAACAATTTTGAAAATTACAACCTTCCTTGCAGGATTAATTATCATTCTCATTATAGGCGCAATTATAATGAGGAAAAAGAAACCTGAACAATAAGAAGGTATTGTAAAAGTAAAACAGGAGACATATTCTGTCTTCTGTAATTACCCTATTTTTGAAAGAAAACTGCTCTTATAACCTTTTAAATCAGACTCTTTAATCCTTCCTGAAGTTCAATCTCTCCTTTCCACCAGCTGGAAATTCTTGACACATCTGCTAGAGAGTCCTTAACATCACCTGCTCTTGGCGTGGCGTGTACGATCCTGCTGGAAGAGTCTGTCAACTTGATAATATTTTCGGCAAGTTCTAGGACTGTTACGCTTTTTCCCATAGCCACATTAAAGACCTGTCCATCTCCATGCTCAAGGGCTGCAGCGTTTGCCCTGACTACGTCTTTGATATGCACAAAGTCCCGACTCTGGAGGCCATCTCCGTAGATAACCAAATCCTTCCCCGCTTTTGCCCTCTCAAGGAAAATAGGAATCACAGCTGCGTATGGAGACTTCGGGTCCTGGCGGGGACCGTATACATTAAAGTAACGCAGGCATGTAGTCCGGAGCCCATGAGCCTCATAGAACATCCTTGCCAGATACTCTCCATCTAGTTTGGAAATTGCATAGGGGGAGGATGGTTCAGGATACATATCTTCGCGCTTTGGAAGAACCGGATTGTTTCCGTAAACAGCAGCTGAGGATGCAGTTACGAATTTATCTACTCCGGCTTTAACGCAGGCCTGCAATACGTTAAGGGTTCCTAGAGTATTGATCCGGAAAGCTTCAGCCGGAACTTCACAACTCAGAGGTACAGATACAAGGGCAGCTTCATGAAAGACATAATCCATTCCCGAAGCCGTTTTTTCAACTAAAGAATAGTCACATATGTCTCCCTGAATGAACTCTACGTTTTTGTATTGAGGGATATTCCTTAGAAAACCCGTGACAAGATTATCCAGAATCCTGACTGTGTGTCCTGCTTCTGCAAAATACTCAGCTATATGGGAGCCTATGAAACCTGCTCCCCCTGTAACCAGCACTTTCATGTTTGCAGAAATGGGAAAAATACAACATAAAATTTTCTATGCATTCCCAAGTTGTCTCAGATAAAGTTGGGATATTTCAGAGGCATAGGAAATAGTTCAGTCTTTAAAAAGTCTTTCAAAGAGGGAAAATTTTTCATAGAAAAAAGCCTTATGAATATTGGGGAATCAAAAATTTGCGTAACTAAGGGGGATCATTTAGAGGTACAGATCCGACGTAGGGGCAGGACATACTCAAAACTGAGAATTCTAGTGAGAAAAAGTGCTACACGAGGTACTTTCTTATATAATGTAGTATGTTCCATCCTATCTCCTGCGACATAAAACCTGAAAATATAAGCTTGATTTGAAATATATGCATAAAAACAGCAGGTTGCTTGAAGGCTCACATAAGTATAAATTCAAAGAAGATAAAGTATCAAAAATTTCATCAGTGATAAAAATGGCCGGAAAAAGACAACTTCCTTTTGATTTGATGTTTGTTGCAGGTCTTGTGCTTCTTACTGACATCTTCATACTCGTGCCTACGCTTAGTGAAAACTTCCTGCGCACCTACCTGGGTATTATTCTGGTACTATTCTTGCCAGGCTATGCCCTAACTGGAGCTATCTTTCCTGCAAAAAAAGATCTTGAGGGGATTGAGAGAGCCGTTGTCTCCTTGGGGCTGAGTATCGCACTTGTTCCAATTTTAGGATTAGGTCTGAACTATACTGTATGGGGGATCAGGGAAATTCCTGTACTTGCAGGACTCTCGGTTTTTACTCTCCTTATGTGCGTAGTTGCATACTACAAAAGAAGCTTAGTGCCTGAAACCGAAATTTCTGAAATCTCGCTTAAAGCTTCTTTCCTGAATTTGAAAACCGAAATTTTAGGTACTCCTCAATCTAATGTTGATAAAGTTCTTGCATTCTTTGTGGTTGTTTTGATTCTGGCCTCCATGGGTAGCCTGGCTTACGTGATAGGAGTTCCTAAAGAAAGAGAACATTTTACTGAATTCTACATTCTTGGAGCTAACGGAACAGCTGGGAATTATCCTACAGAGTTTGTCAAGGGAGAAAATGGGACGGTCATTGTAGGTATTGTTAATCATGAGTACGGACCCGTAGATTATACAATGGAGATAAAGCTTGAAAATAAGTCTTTGCCTCTCTCGAAAAACCAGAGACCGATAAGCCTTGAACACAACATGTCCTGGGAAAATCCAGTTACTTTTACTCCTCCCTTTGAAGGAAACAATATGAAGCTAGAGTTTCTGATTTTTAACGAAACCGAAAAAACAGTGCCTTACAGGGATCTGCATCTCTGGATTAATGTTACCAGTGAGATTAATGTTACCAATGAGAGTAATGTTACTAAGGAGGCCTGAAAATGGCAGCATCAGACTTTCCAACTTCAGAGCTGGAAAGAGGACAGATTTCTTTGCCGGAGCTCGGGAAAATGTTTAAAATGCCAACGGAAGAAAAAATTGGATTTCTGAAAAAAATATATTATGCAGGAATCCCCGCGCTTGCAATTATATTTGCTGAGTTGATGATTTTCGGAGGAAGATTAAAAGAAGCCTCAATAGTTTACACTCTTCTCCTTCTAACCCTTTCATTCTCAACAGCAGTTACAAAAAAGCAGGAGATACGCAAAATCCACCAGGCATTTCTGCTTCTACCAATTTTCCGACTGGTAAACCTTTCAATGCCAATCTTTTTCAAGGTTAACCTTTATTCATTTATCTTCATTTATGCGCCTCTGGCAATGTCGGTAATAATTGCCACTGCTCATCAAGATTCCATGTTTGAGAAAAAAAAGGATACTCTTAAGAAAATGTGGATTTACCTTCCCCTCTCCATCATTGCAGGCCTGGCTTTTGGAGAAGCGGAATATCTCTTGATAGGATCCAGAGCCCTTATCCCTGATCTCTCACAGGTAAATCTGTTAAGCCTTATACTCATAATGGTTTTTATTGTCGCTTTGGTAGAGGAGCTTATCTTCAGGGCAGTCCTCCAGACAAGGCTTGCAGAGTTTCTGGGCCCTGCAGGAGGAGTTTTCCTTACAAGCCTTCTTTTCGGAGTAATGCATTCCAGTTATGGTACTTACTATGAAATGGCATATACATTTCTTGTAGGATGCTTTCTCGGATACTCTTTCTATAAAACAAGGAGTCTCCCTTTTGTTATTATGATTCACGGCTCGATAAATGTATTTTTGTTTGGGATAATCCCTTACTTAGGTCCTGGCCTGGGCTTCATATAAAAGTACGTCATTAAACCGGAAATGTAAAACTGTGTAGTTTTGGTTGACTTTAAGCTCAGTACTAAAAATAATTTATTAAAGTTTTTCTTGAGAGCTGGCAACGTCTTTCAAAATTACATCATACCAAAAATCAAAATCTTCTACTCTCCTTCTTTAAGAATAAATAAAAACTATATTATATTTTCCTCTGATGTATACAAGAAGTCAGATAATCGATGTCAGAAAATTTATATGGAAGTACAAACGGTTTCCTTCTTTACTGAAAACGGGAAATTATATAATATATTCTCTTTAAAGAAGGTTACCTTTTTTCGTAAAAATATTTCAGGTTTTCAGAGGATAATTTATGGAAAAACATCTAGACCGCTTCTGGGAGATTGATTGTCTGCGAGGATTTGCTGTCCTTTTGATGCTTTTGTATCATTTCCTTTACGATCTGGACTTTTTCAGACTTGCGGATATCCAGCTCAGATCCGGTCTACTTCTGTTTGAAGGCCGAGGTTCGGCTTTTCTCTTCATTTTGATCTCAGGAATTGCTCTCTCTATAAGTCATTCAAGAGCGCTTGATAAGGGAGCTTGCGGAGAGAACATAGAAAAGTTTTCGAAATATCTTAAAAGAGGGCTCAAACTTTTTTTCATGGGTACCCTGATCACAGGTATAACCTGGGTCTTCTTTCCTGGAGAGTATATTGTTTTTGGAATTCTCCACTTTTTTGGAGTTTCGGCAGTACTTGTCTATCCCTTTTTGAAATACGGAAAAGAAAACCTATTTTTCAGCCTTTTCTTTGGTCTTGCAGGACTCTATCTTATGGAAAAGACATTTAATTTTTCCACGTTACTCTGGCTGGGTTTTGTGCCCGAAAACTTCAAAACTCTGGATTATTTTCCTATATTTCCCTGGTTTGGAGTACTTCTTGCAGGGATTTTTCTTGGCAATTCGCTGTATGCAGGTGGAGAAAGACAGTTTAAAGTTCCATTTCCCGGAAAAAGTCCCATAATAAGATCCATTTCATATGTAGGGCAGCATTCTCTCTTTATATACTTCATCCATCAGCCGCTCTTTCTTCTACTTCTAATCCTTATTGGAGTACTCGACCCGAACATGTTATAAAAACATTAGAAAATAGGTATAAATATACTCGAAACAATTCTCAGATTTTAAATGTTTGAATAGATTAAGAAAGACTGCTGATGAATAAAATAATATCCAGATTCAAGATTTTATCGGCATCACAATTTATCTACTAATTTTCGAGTTCATTTTTTTCCTGAATATCTGAGCGGCTTTTTAAAGCAAAGGTTGTGCTTTTTTACTCAAATCTGCCAGTTAAGTATTTGTCAGAAGACGCAAAACCTGCTGGTTTTATATACTATTTAACATACGTTTTTACATATTCACATCTTGCAGTAACATTCTAATCAACTTCTACCTACCTGATGATATCTGGAATGCATGATGAAATGAAAGTTTCCTGCATGTCCCAGTAAAAGGGCAGGAATATAGAAATCAAAAGCTTATGACGGAGAAAAAAATGTATCTGGAAATTTCAATGATTGCTTATTTTGTAGTTCTTTTTCTGACCCTGCGAGATATAAGGATTTTTAAGCGAACAGGCTATCGTTCTTACAGGAAAGGAGCCCTGAGAGGACTTGCAGCTTCTTCCCTGGTGCTAATTGGAGCAATTATTGTTGAGGCAAAACCGGAGCTTGGATTGCTTATTGTTTTGATAGGGCTCTTCATTAATCGCAAAGGGGTAAGAGAGCGTGTTTTTACTAATGCGGGAACTTTTGATCGTTTTTTGGGAAAAACTGATTATGTGAGGAAAAAAATGAAAAAATACGCGTAAAAATGCAGAATAAATTTAATAGAAGATACGTCTAAATGATATATCGTGCAGCGATACTGATTAGTTGAATTTCACTGATTGGTGCAGTGGTACTGATTAGTGACAGTACCATCATCCCAAAAATTATTTAAATAAAGATTATAAGCTGCTTATGTACTTCCAAACAATTGAGAAAAGGAACGATAAGCTTCAAAGTTTGGGGGGAATGATTACCCCAAAACTTATAAATCTCAAGTGCCCTATTAGTCAAAATCATTATCACTCAAATTTTTGCATCCAGTTTTCACGAGATCTATCAATCGGAGAAAAGAAAACAGGCACTAAAGAACTGTTTTTTGCGTCCGACTTCACGTTAACCAGAAATCACAGTAAAATATGGTGAGACAAGACAGAAGTAACTTTGAATAACTGGAATTAATATAAGCAAAACAGCAAGAGGAGATACGATGGGAAATATAAGGCAGACAAACATAAAAAGAATCGCATTGAGACTGATTGAAAACTACGGAGACGTCTTTACAAAAGACTTTGAAACTAACAAAACTCTTGTGACAAAATACACAACCATTGAAAGTAAGATTATTAGAAACAGAGTTGCAGGTTACGTCACAAGAAAAGTTGCACGCATGAAAGTATACTGAACAGTAAATTTACTTTCGGGACAAAGGCGGGATATCTTACATGTTTGAAGGAGCAATGCCTGCTCTGATCACTCCTTTTACAAAGGACAACAGGATTGACAGAGAAGGCCTACAGCGGAATATTGCATTTGTTGAAGAGGGAGGAGTTTCAGGGATTGTGCCATGTGGCACAACCGGAGAATCGGCAACTCTCTCCGCACTCGAGCACGAAGAAGTCATTGATATTGCAGTAGAATGTTCAAAGGTTCCTGTGATTGCAGGGACAGGCTCAAACAACACAGAGGAAGCTCTCCAATTTACAAAACATGCTGCAGATGCAGGTGTTGATGGAGTACTTCTTATTTCTCCTTATTACAACAAACCAAATCCTGCAGGCCTGCTTGCACACTTCAAGAAAATTGCAGAGGCTGTGGATATCCCTATGATCCTCTACAATGTCCCTTCCCGTACAGGACAGGACATGCCAGTAGATGTTATCGCCGAACTTGCAAAAGTGGAAAATATAGTGGGAATTAAGGAAGCCAGCGGAAATGTTGGCAAAGTTTCCCAGATCCTGGAAAGTACTGTAGATGAGAATTTCGTCCTCCTTTCAGGCGAAGACGGACTTACACTTCCTATTCTCTCAATAGGGGGCAGAGGAGTAATTTCTGTTGCTGCAAATATAGTTCCTGATAAAATGTCCAGAATGGTAAATGCAGCTCTTGCCGGAGACTACGAAACTGCAAGAAAAATCCATTTTGAGGTCGATCCTCTGATTCGTGCCCTGTTTCTTGAAACAAATCCTATTCCAGTTAAGAAAGCTGCAGAGCTTATGGGGCTTGCAAGCGGGCACCTGAGGCTTCCACTCGCACCCCTCAGTGGGACAAATACTGTGAAGCTTGCAGAAGAACTCAGAAAATTAGGGGTAATAGAATGATCAATGCAGCAGTACTCGGAGCCTGCGGCAGGATGGGCTCTTTAATTATAGAAAATATTACCAGTTCTCCTGACATGCAGCTTGTTGCCGCCTTTGACATCAGTAACTTTGGTAAAGATGCCGGAGAATTCGCTCATGTAGGCAACCTGGGGATTCAAATCTCAGACGTAAAAGACCTTGAAAACGTCCTTACAAAAACTCAGACTGACGTTCTTATTGATTTTACAGCTGCATCAGCAACTGTAATAAATGCTCCAATAGCTGCATCCTGTGGAGTAAACCTTATAATAGGAACTACAGGCCTGACTGCAGAGCAACGAGTGGTAATTGATGAAGCTATTCGGAAAAACCAGGTGCGTGCAGTTATTTCTCCTAACTATTCCGTAGGAGTAAACGTCTTTTTCAAGATACTGAAGGAAGCTGCAAAGTATCTTGCAGATTATGATATCGAAATTATAGAAGGTCACCATAACCAGAAGAAAGATGCTCCAAGCGGGACTGCACTTCGGGCAGCCGACGTGATAAGTGAGGCTGTTGGAGGAAAAGAATATGTCTACGGCAGGGAAGGAATTGCCCCGCGTGGAAAAGAAATAGGAATTCATGCAGTTCGTGCAGGAGATATTACAGGAGACCATACAGTCCTTTTTGTAGGCAATTCAGAAAGGATCGAAATCAGGCACATGGCTCACTCCCGCCAGATCTTTGCCAAAGGCGCAGTTCGCGCAGCCGAATGGATCTGCGGACAGGAACCTGGAATTTATTCCATGGACAATGTACTGGGATTGTAAATCAATATTTTTGATTCTCGAATAACACAACTTAGTGTGGCCAAAGAGATACCATAAATTTCTCTCAGGCTCACTTTAATTTTGATAGCCTGAATTATATTTTTGTGTTTTCATTCTATTTTTTGGATTTTTCTAAGTTCTCCTCACTTCCATATTTTTTAAGTTCCATCTTTCTATATAGTCACTCAAAAACTTTAAATAATAGGGAATAGGAAATAGGTTACTGTCTGCTTGCAAGTTTTCAACCCCTGGAGTCTAAAAACACCTTCTCACACAACATAGTAGAAATAATTACTTGCAAGCATGAAATTCCAATAAATAATTTATTTCGGGAATAATTGCATGGGCTCCCGAAAACGAAAAACGAAAGCTTGAAAAACGGAAACTTAAAAAATGATTCTCATGAACCTCTGTGGAGCCCTGCAAATTCAATAGTGTCATTCTTTTTTAAATATAATCCAGAAGGGAGATTCAGGCCGTAACCTCTCCTACTGAAAGGGGTTGATCTTCCGCATAGTCGGCATAAAGTTCTACTTCAACAGTGTTCCAGGGTTGGATATTCGCACTATATGTTTCCGTAAGTCCATTATCGAGAGTAAATTTGAATGTATAATCTACAACCTCAAACCCTGGCACATGGAATCTGAAGGGTTTAGGATAATAAACTTCCTCTCCTGCTGAAAGCTCATATGTTTCATTGAGCACTGAATTATTTTTTGAGTCATATATCTCTACCCTGAGTTCATGGACTCCGATATCGTGGTTTCGGATTGAGAAAAGTGAAGTCGGAGGGCCGGCTATAAGATAAGGGATGGCTATGAACAGTAGCATAAGTATCAATGCCAGAAGAGAAATTCCGATCAGTAGACTTTTTTTAAAACTCCTCATAAGGATTCCGCCTAATTTCAATTGTTAGATTTCAATTACTTACATTGGGCAGTTTCAAACTTTTTCAAACACAAGCTCAGAACTTAAGTTTTCAATTCTATCCGCAACAATGACGTTTCCCTGTATCCCAAGCTTTTTTCCTCGATACTATTTTCTGCGAATGAGGAGCTCATCATCAGCTGAAACAAGGCAGAGCCCGTGGTAGAGTACAACCAGTGCTTTTCCTTCGTGTTCGATGGAGAATACACTCTCATATTTGCTTCCAATGCCTCCAAAAACAATGATAAATGGTATGCTGAGAAATAAAGAAGGACGTTCATAGATCTGGAGTCGACAGCTGCTTTAGCTTCAACTCTGAATGCCTCAGCTTTCACTTTTCTTTTTTCTTCTTCGTTCTTTATTTAGAGTCCAATGGGTCCACAATTAATAAGGGAAGCAGAAAAATACCTGTAACTACTGCAAAACCCAGCATCCAATCATCTACTAGTAGTAAAATAAGGATAGGGGCAGCAGCCGTAATTCCCAAAATAAGAAAGATTTTTTCTATTTTATTCAAGTTCACACCCTTTTGGGATTTAAAAATCAATCTCTGCTAAAGAAGAGATCTTCTTCCTCATATTGCAGAAGTAGATCAAGGACTGACACCCTGCTGACATCCCTGCAGCCAGGGACAAGGATTATTATTTTTTCAACACGTTCGTAAACCTTTATCTTTCGGCCTCTCTGGCTCCATTTAATCTTTGAAACTCTTATCAAGTTGACTTCAAGAAGGGAATCTAGATTATATTTAAGAGTATTCAAACCCAAGCCTAGCTTTTCTGCAAGTTCACCTGCTGACATCTCATTAGTTTCCAGAAGTTGCAGGATTTTCATTGAATTTATGTTTGAGAGAGTCTGTACTAGTTTTCGGGAAATTTCTGAAAGGAAGAGTACTTCTAATTTTTTTTCAGAGAAGTCCTCCTTCGGCATATCAATCCCTCACTATATAATCTGCTCTACACTTTTATTAGCACAAAATTTTATTCACTTTTATGTTATTCATCTAATAGTCTTAATTGAACACAAACTTTAGCCTTGTTCCATATATCTTTTATGTCCACTTCATCGAACTATCTTGAGAAAACTTAAGAATTATTTCCAGTAAATAGAAACTTTTTTGAATAAAAATCTTAAAAAGTTCCAAAACAAAAAGCTATATATAGTCAACATCTAGATGTTTACATATGTTCCTTCCGGCAGGTGAGAAACAGTTTGAATTCTGGATCTTGCACCGAAATGGATTCCCAAATATCAATATCGCAAAGCGTTTCGGGGTTTCCAGGCAGGCAGTTTCAAGAGCCCTTCTAAGTATGGATAAGCGCATTGAGGAATCCCTGCTTGAAATGGCAAGGGCAAACAAGATAGAAGTAGAAAAACTGGACTCAAAGAAAGGAATTCTCTTTGGAAGATCGGTTCCTTTCAAAGCCAATGCTGTAGTCTTCGTTTCGGTAAAACACGGAATGCAGGTCTGGTATGAGCACGAAGGAGAATGCGGGTCTTGTGAGAGGTACAGAGAATGTATCGAGCTTCTCTGGGACTTTGCAGAAGAAATGGGGCTCAAACTCCAGAGTACAGAAGATCCCACAAAAATAGCTGATGAACTGTTTGAGAAATTAAAAAATTTAATAGAATAGACCTGACTAAAGGCAGGTAAACATAGGAAGGGTGAACGATGAATGTCTTCACAAGGAGTATCAGGAAACTGATGGGTTGGTGTCCGAATGCAAAAACGCTTGAAACTCAACATTCCATCCACCCTGAATATTTTGAAGTGAATAACCAGGCCAGAGGAAAAGATGCTGGAAATTTTCCGGTCTTGCCTTCTGGCTGGTGGAATAAGCGCCATAACAGGGCATTAGTAATATCCTCAGGGCTGACTCTCTTTTCCATATTAGGGATTGGATTTATGGGAGTTCATCCTCTGGACAAATTCGTTTTTGGGTTAGTTATAGGAGCCGTTTTTAACCTGCTCTTTTGCATCTGGAACTGGCATTATCTAGATAGCGTAAAAAAGACAGGCAAGGAAATTAAGATAAACAATAGATCTCCAAAATGGAGAATTATAGATCTAGTACTTTCTCTAGTATTGCTTTATCTCTTATTTACACAGTCTGACTGGGGACTCTTTTTGTTTTTTATCTTTGCCTTTTGTTTAATAACTCTGTTTTATTACTTTAGTTTCAATTCAGCTGGCCTGGTAGTGCTACTTTCCTTAGGTTCATCGCTTGGTTGGGGATACGTTATGACGTTTCTATCCGGCTTTTGTTTAACAGCTTTTCTGTATTACCTTACAGATTTATACTGGGAAAAGAAGAATGGAAAAACAGTGCTTGTGTGCGGGCGTAAAATGCCAGGGATCTACATTGTAAATGCGGGAGAGGAGCAACGACCATGAACCTTGAATTCATAAAAAAGCTAATGGGCTGGTGTCCTTACGCAAAAACTGCTGGAGCCGGCCCCCGGCTCAGTCCTGATAATTTTGAAACAAATGATCGATCGCAAGGAGAAAAAACAAGAAGTCCGATTGTTCCAAGCCAGCATTCCAGGCTTGATACCCAACTCCTCTTGCTACCATTTTTCTTTATTCCTGTTTATATAAACTTGTTATTTCGAAAAGGTATAAATACAGAGGCTTTCCTTCTCGGCCTTTCACTTTCTTTACCGATCTATTTGCTCGGCTGGAAAAAACAGATGCATCAATACAATGAAGTGAAAGAAAAACCTGTAATTTCTCCTTTCTTTAGAATAATATTCTTCTGTATTTTCTTATTCCTATTTTTGGGTTTGAGTTTGCTAATGGCTTTCTTGCCTTATATATCGTCTCATGCAGCTTATCTTTTTAACGATCAGGCACTGTACTCTTTCGTTTCAGGCACTCTGATTCTGATGTGGGGCTTCTATTTCCAGCTAATTTACTGGGAGAGGAAAAACCATATGAAAATGTATATGAAAAGAGAAAAAGGACAGCAAAAGCTGTATGTCCTTGGAGAAAAGAGGGAGAACTGTGACTAGGGAACTCAATATTATCAAAAAATTAGTGGGCTGGTGCCCGATGAAAAACTCTTTGCAAAACAAAGGCCAAGGCAATTGCTTATCAGGTTTTGAATCAAAAAGAGACTGAATAAAATACAAAAACTGAGAAAAATTAAGAAATATCTGAAATTTTAATTCTCTTAAGACTGGAAATGCCTGGAGAAAATATGAAAAATTCATTATTTTAAACTTTTAATAAGCTCATGCCACCGTTTTTCATCCACGAGTTTCTGAGTTTTAAGCATCTTTTTAAATTCATCGGCACTTCCTTCGCCGCATTTTCCCTCAAGTATGTCTTTTAATTCCATTGCAGCCCGCAAAAGTCCGGCTGCTTCTTCATAGAGCTCTTTAGCTTCTGCCTTTGTAAGTTCTTCGATTTCCAGCAGTTCTTCGTCTGCTTTCGCTCTTTCTTTCAGCTTTGTGATAAGAGCTCTGATTTTGGCTGCTTCTTCTGAACTGAGTGATTCTTTTTCTTTCAGCTCTCGAGCCAGATCCCTCAGTCTGTACTCCTGCCCATCAATCTCTACGCTTTCGGGGATCTTCTTTCCTGCCCAGGCAAAATCACTCCTGAGGCTCCAGAGGAGTTTATTGCGTTCCTCATAATCAAGATATTCTTCATCTGCTTTTGTTGCTTTCTCACTTTTCAGCATGAAGTTTTCCCCTGAAATCATTTTTCTTGTATCGCTTTCTCTTCTGCTCTCATTCTATTTATCTTAGCTGTAGATGTCTGCCAGGAGAAAATCGTATAGGAATCAGGGTGTTTGAAATAAAGGAAAAAATTCCAAAATAAGTACAATAGTAAAATAAATTCAAAAATATTTTAAGTTTCAGAAAATTCTCTATTCACAGCAAATTTTCTGCTATATTTTCCGAAATTACGTGTTCGCAGTACAGGCACTGGAGAGAAACTCCTTCTTCTTCAGACTGGATCACGGAAAACTTCGACTTTATGGGTTCGTTGCTGTTAGAAATACAATTTGAGTTAATGCAGCGGACAATGCCTTCAACATAAGAAGGAAGTACAACATAATTTTTCTTGACTACCTCAAAATCCCTTATAATGTTGATGGTAGCTTTCGGAGCGATCAATGCAATCCTGTTAAGCTCTTCGACGCTGAGTTCCTTTCCCTCTATTTTTACAACGTCTTTTTTGCCTCTGGCTCCGGGAGCGTTCATAACAAAACTTATAGTGGCCCGAAAAGCACTGGAAATTCCAAGTATGCGCAGAACATTTAAAGCCTGCCCTGCCTTTATGTGATCTATTACTGTTCCGTCTTCAATCGCCTGGACCTTTAGATCTCTCTTTTCTTTCATTCAATCATCCCCATGGCAAGAGCAAGGAGAGCCATTCTGATAGGGACACCATAAAAAGCCTGCTCGAAATAACGTGCATGAGGCGTAGCATCCACATCTGGGGTAATTTCATTGACCCTGGGGAGAGGGTGAAGAATCTTGAGATTAGGATCCGCATCTTTCAATAGCTCGCCTGTAACTCTAAGTCTGTTCTTAACTTTTTCATATTCTTGGGGATCTGGAAAACGTTCTCTTTGAACTCTTGTCATGTAGAGAACCTCTACATCTCTAATAATTTCCTCGAGAGAGTCAGTTTCTTTCACACTTATTTTATGCTTCTGAAGATCTTTGACAATTTCGGAAGGCATCCTGAGTTCAAGCGGTGAAACAAAAGTCATTTCAGCTCCGTAGAGAGAGAGGGCATGACAAAGTGAATGAACCGTTCTCCCATATTTCAGGTCTCCTGCCATGGCAATTTTCAGGCCTTCAAGATGGCTTTCTCTGCGGACAGTATAAAGGTCAAGGAAGGTCTGTGTAGGGTGGTTGACAGAACCGTCTCCACCATTAATTATCGGGACACTTGCAAATTCAGCAGCCATTCGTGCCGACCCGTCAAGAGGATGACGCAATACAATCAAATCGGCATAGTTACTGATCACGCGGATAGTGTCGGCAAGATTTTCCCCTTTCATAACTGAACTTGCCTCCACGGAACCAAGGTTCAATACCTGCCCTCCAAGCCTCTGAGTAGCAACTTCAAAAGATAGTCTGGTCCTCGTGCTTGGTTCAAAAAAAAGAAGAGCAACTATTTTTCCATCCAGCAGCCGGGATCTTTCTTCACCTCTGGCTACAGGCTCAAGCTTTTCTGCAGTATCCAGAACATGATCGATTTCTTCCCGGGAAAAGTCTTTCATTGAGATGACGTGTCTGTTCTTGAATGGCATCCTGCTTTCATAAATGATTCCTAATGATATAACCTTTGCTCCGGAAATTTTATGCTTTAGTCAGATAGTCGGACTACTGGTCTTCTTACATTATTGGCACATTATCTGGATACATTTTTGAGAAATTCGAGCCAGAGTCTGGCATCTCTTACTCTTTGATCGGCAAACTGTTCCTGAAAATATTTTGTATTTTTCTTTAAAGTTCCATCCTCTATTTCCTTCAAATCCATTATTGCACGCAGCAAACCTGCAGTTTCGTGGTAGAGAGCTTTTGCTTCTTCCTGTGTTAGAGCATTTCCTTCCAGCTCACGTTCATCTTCTTTTTCCCTGGATGAAATTATTTCGATACATTTATCTATGCTGGCTTTCTCTGCTTCTGTAAGCGTCTCTTTCTGAATTAGTTCCCATACATAATTGTGCAGAGGACAATTTTTTCCTCCTATCTCTATATTATGCGGGATGTACTGCCCCACCCAAAAGAGGCGTGAATGTAAAGCAGAAAGTAATTGCCTGCGCTCCTCGTCAGTTATATATTTTTCCGAGCTTTCTTTCTCATTTGCTTTAGTGCTTTGCTCCACAATATATTCCCCAAATTATATCGAGTCTTCAATCAGAACAGTTTTCGTGATAAGATCTAATCCCGTTCTGTCTCTTTACATCAAATAATAAAGCATCAATGTAAATTAACAAAACTCCTGAGTAAAAATAATATAGATTATAAAATACTCACATATAAAAAATAAATTAATAATTCAATCAAAAAACTTAATGATAAGATATAAAACTCGAAAATTCAACAGATAATTCAAAATTAAAGCAAAAATAAAAACAAAAGGGGAAACGATGCCGAAAAGTGGAACATTTAGGTTTTCGTTTTCCCTATTGAGGTGATATTATCGTTCCCATAATTCAGGTTGCACTTGATCTTCTGGAATTGGACCGCTCGGTAGAGATTGCAAGAGAAGCAATCGCAGGAGGTGCGGATTGGATCGAAATAGGCACTCCTCTGATTAAAAGCGCAGGAATGGACGCGATCCGTACCATGAGGAAAATTTTTCCGGACCGGACAATCCTGGCAGATATGAAAACTGTGGATACAGGAGCCATGGAAGTTGAAATGGCAGCAAAAGCAGGTGCTGATGTTGTTATTGTGCTGGGAAGTGCAGATGACTCTACAGTACTTGATTCTCTTCGTTCAGCCCACAAATATGGAGTAAGATTGATGGCAGACCTCATCTCGGCTCCTGATCCTGTAAAAAGAGCAGTGGAACTCGAAGCTCTGGGTGTGGACTATGTGAACGTTCACATAGGCATAGATCAGCAGATGATAGGAAAAACCCCTATATCTATTCTAAAGGAAATCTCGGAAAAGGTCACTATACAACTTGCAGTTGCGGGCGGGCTTGATATAGAAAGTGCTGCACAGGCTGTCAGGGCAGGGGCCAGAATTGTAATTGTCGGAGGAAATATTACCCGCTCTGACAACGTAACGGAAGCTGCCAGGAAAATCCGGAAGAGTGTTGATTCTCCTGAAGCCGTGGAAACTCGGGACACAGAAACAGTAGATCAGGAAATAAGAAAGATCCTCAAGGAAGTATCTACCTCAAACATCTCGGATGCCATGCACAGAAAAGGTGCAATGAAAGGTATTCATCCTGTTATAAGAGGAAAAATGGTAGGAACTGCAATTACTGTGCAGGCTTTTGCCGGAGATTGGGCAAAGACAGTGGAGGCGATTGATATTGCAAAAGGGGGAGATGTAATCGTAATTTACAACGAAAGCAAAGATATTGCCTGCTGGGGAGGGCTTGCAACCCTGAGCGCCTTAAATAAAGGAATTTCAGGAGTTGTAATTGAAGGGGCTGCAAGAGACCTTGATGAGATCGAAAATCTGGGGCTTCCGATTTATACCAGTAATACTGTTCCTAATGCAGGAGATCCTAAAGGTTTTGGAGAAATTAACGCTGAGATTACCTGCGGAGGCCAGACAGTAAAACCAGGAGATTATATAGTTGGAGATGAAAGCGGGGTTGTAGTAATTCCCAGAGAGAGAGCCTACGAACTTGCAAGAAGAGCAAAAGAAGTTAATAAGGAGGAAAAGAGGCTTTTCGATGAAATCCGGAGAGGTGGGACTCTATCAGAAATTCTAAAACTTAAAAAATGGGAAAAACTTTGAATTTATACTCAAAAATGTTCAGGATTCCAAACCGTGTATAGAAGCTTATGCTTCTATACCTTTCGAGTTCCCATAACCGTAATTTCAATTAACAACTCTATTGGAATGTTTGACTCTTTAGTAGAAAACAATTATTTTTCAGAGTCTTCAGATTGAGTAATAATGATTTTGGACAGAAGAAAGGCCCTAACAAAGTTTATCTCTTCTTCCTGGCAATCCTTACCTATTTTTGCTCTAATTAAGGAATCCATTTCAGTTTCTAACGTTTCCAATGCAGCTTTTATCTGTTCTTGCCTCTGCGGAGGCAACAGTCCTTTAATGTTCCTTACCTTTCCCGCAAGGGTTAGCTGCTCAAGCTGCTTAAAAACATCTCCAATACTCAGGCCTTGGATTTCGGCAATCTCATCGACCCTGAGTCCTTGGGTAAAGAGAGAATAAGTCCTTTGCTGATAGACCATTTTAAGATTATCTGTTTCAAGAGCATCCTTTTTATGCAAATCCGCGATTTTAGATTCAGGTGACATCCCGGTTGAATCTGCTTCGATTGAACCTTCTCTATTAGAGCTCCATACAGGAGAATCAGACTTTGACCAGTCCTGTATACTCATATCAAGATATCTTCCCTTTTTTGTTGGTAGCGTGCAGACTTCCGAATTATTTATCTTTACTTCCGAACTATTTGCCTTTATTTCAGAGCTGTTTATTTTTTTTACCGGGCTATTCAGTTCATCTGATTCAGAAATAGGCATTTTTTCCGTAAACAGCTCCATCTCAACTTCCGGATTCTCATTTTTTTGGATTGGATTTTTTGAGTTTACTCTCCCATTTTCAGACTCTTTGTCGGAGTTTCCTGGACTTTCATCTTTTTCAGTGGAGGCCAGATCGTAATCTATGCAGTAATTTTCAATTTCCCTGAGGAAGATGTCTCCATATTTTCTCAGTTTATGGTCTCCAACTCCTGTAATGGAATGAAATTCCTCTGGATTGTGAGGAAATTTTGTAGCCATTTCTTTAAGGGTGGTATCGGAGAAAACTATGTAAGGTGGAAGGTTTTTCTTTAAGGCGATTTCCTTTCTCAGAGCTTTTAGTCGCTCAAAAAGGATCAAATCAGGCTCTTCTCCGGTTTTTACGCTCTTTATGACTATTTTCTTCTTCAGTGTACCCTCAGCAGTGCCGGCAACACCTATGGATTTTTTTGTAGCGTTTCCCTCTGTTGAAATAATCTCTGAAGGGCCCTCTGTTGAAATAATTTCTGAAGAATCCTCTATTGAGAGAATCTCTGAAGAACTCTCTATTGAAAGAATCTCTGAAGAGAGTTCTTCTTTAGAAAACTTCATATTGATTTCAACGTCTTCATCTTTTGTTTCTAAAGATGTTGAAAGCGTCAGGTTTTCTTCAATCTCTGGAGTAAAACCTGCAGGACAGACAAGTTCTACTT
Organism: uncultured Methanosarcinaceae archaeon; assembly: GCA_963847185.1. GTDB lineage: Archaea > Halobacteriota > Methanosarcinia > Methanosarcinales > Methanosarcinaceae > Methanosarcina. The sequence continues at coordinate 643,417 of CAWJYV010000007.1, forward strand.
GCTCCCGGCCATTCAATATTTTCCTGCTCATGGCATTCATTTTCAAAACAGGATACTGCGCCCCCTCCACATCTAAGAGCCCTGTATTTATCATTTCGGAGGCTAAGGATTTCCATTGCTCCTTTGTAAATTCCCTGCCACTGTTGTGACTCTTCAACTTTTCGTGGCGGTTTTGCTTGATTTTTTTGTTTTTTGAGCCTGTAAGGATATCAATAATATAATTCGTGCCAAAACGCTGGTTCAGTTCCTGTACACAACCTATCAGCTTCCTGGCAGTTTCAGTTCCGTCAAAGGTACCTTTTGGCCTGAGGCAGGAGTCGCAGTTTGCACAGGATTCTGGAATTTCCTCCCCAAAGTATTCCATCAGTCTCTGACGCCTGCATTTATTGCTCTCACAGTAGGCTACCATTTGCCTTAACTGCACAAGAGAAAGATCTTTTTCTTTTTCATTTGTTTTCTGAGAAATAAAGTATTCAATCTTGAAGCGATCCCCTCTACTGAAAAAAAGTATACACTCACAGGGTCCGCCGTCCCTTCCTCCTCTGCCTGTTTCCTGATAGTAACTTTCAAGATTTCTGGGAAGATCATAATGTATCACAAAACGTACATTGGACTTATCAATCCCCATTCCAAAAGCAATTGTGGCAACTATGATATCCACATCGTCCTTTATGAAAAGTTCCTGGTTTTGGTTTCGCTCCATATCGGAAAGGCCTGCATGGTAAGGAAGAGCCCTGAAGCCCGCAACATTCAGTTTTTTTGTAAGGGATTCAACATTGTTTCTGCTCTGGCAGTATATAATCCCGGCTTCACTCCTATGCTTTTTCAAATAATCAGAAATCTCAGAAAAAGTCTCTTTCTTTGGCCTGACTTCATAATAAAGGTTTTTCCGGTTAAAACTGGCTACATATGGGCCTTTTTCAGGGGGTATTGCAAGCCCCAGCTGCGATACAATATCTTTTCTAACCCTTTCTGTGGCTGTAGCCGTAAGTGCAATAATGGGCACTTCAGGAAAGCCTGTCTCCTGATTTCTCAAATGTTTCAGTTTCCTGTATTCAGGCCGAAAATCATGTCCCCACTCGGAAATACAGTGTGCTTCGTCTATTGCAAAGAGGCTGATCTTCCCTTTTTTTAAAAAAGCAAAGGTACCTGGCATCATGAGCCTTTCTGGCGCGATATAAAGAACCTTCAACCTGTTTTCGAGAAAAGATGCTTTCACATCCCTGATCACCCGGGCACTCTGGGTACTGTTTAAGCAGGCTGCAGCAATCCCGTTTGCATCAAGACTGTCAACCTGATCTTTCATAAGGGAGATCAGGGGCGAAACCACTACAGTAACTCCTTCCATCAGAAGGGCAGGCAACTGGTAGCAGATCGATTTGCCGCCGCCTGTAGGCATGAGCACAAAAACGTCTTTTCTTTCCAGAACGTCCCTGATGATTTCCTCCTGTAGGGGACGAAAAGAACTGTATCCGAAGTACTGACGCAGGGCAGAATGCATTCTGGATGACAGGGAATTCCGGGATTCAAGCCCTCGTTTACTCACCTTTAAGAAATCATGGTCAGCGCTCGTTATCTAATCCCCCTCTCTGCAGGCTTGATATTCCGTCGGGTAAATCCCAGGAAAACTTCGAAGAGTTCATCTTGGGATATTCTCTGATGATCTGGTATGCTCTCATGTACAGATATTCTCTTTAATGTTTCCAGGTTTATAATGGATCAGCTAGTTACACAATAATTACACAATAATGATGGACCATACGCAATAATGATGGACCAAATACTTACACAATATATACTTAGTTTTGGTATCTGTGACGGTGTGATGTTTTAAGCTTATTGTATTTAAGTTACATGTGTGCAGGGTGAAAATATTCACCTTTTTTCTATATTATTTGGAAAAGTAGGGAAGAGATCATGAAAGAAAAGTCAGTTTAATTCTGAAAAGCGACTGTAAGGTATATTAATTGGAACAATTAATGGAGGCACTTACCAAATCTCCAGCGTTAGTATTATTAATGTTTGGTCTGAGGTAAAGAAAGGAAGGTATGGAGTGTGGCTACACCCAGGCACTTCTTATCTTCCTCTGTTTATTATATTGCTTTTTATATAATTTTTGATTTTCCTTTCTCTTCGCATGTCCTTCCATCTTCTTTTTTATCTCTGCTTGTTCTTTGTTCCATAATTCTATTGAAATTTATTTCAGGACAAGCTTATTCAGCAATTCACTTTGTGAAAAGGTCAAATCTACAAAAGTGTTAGAAATCTCATAACGGTAGAGTATTGTACTAATTTATAAAGCTTAATTTTACTAAGCTACAAAAATTAAAAGTCTACCGAAAATACTATATCTCTTAATAAATATTTGTTCTCTTACAGAAATAATATTTTTAGGGTGGGTAAGTAATTAATGTTTTATGTTTATGCTCAGATTTAGTCTACTCTCCTAAAAAATTCAGAATATTTGATGAAAGTCCTTATGAAAGTCCTTATTCCTATTTCTGGAGGAGTAATATAAATGGTAGTCTCTTTACTGGCAAATGTTGATGTAATCCTTGGTTTTGCCATTTTAATTCTTACTATATTCTATAGATTTGAATTTCCTCCTGTACTGGGTTTCCTTGTAACCGGAATGCTGATCGGACCTTATGGGCTTGGGATTCTGAACGGAGGGCAGAATGTAGATCTGAATTCCGAGCTAGGTGTAATCTTCCTGCTTTTTACAATAGGAGTTGATCTTTCCTTAAAAGAACTCTGGAAAATAAAAAAGGCCTTATTGCTGGGTGGGACTCTCCAGATTATTTTAACGACAGCGATAGTTCATTTTGTTTGTTTAGCTCTCGGCTTCAGCCCTGCTACTTCTGCTTTTATTGGTTTCTTGATCTCACTTAGCAGTACGGCAATAGTGCTCAAAGTCCTTCAGGATAGAAATGAAGTCTATACACCACATGGAAAAACCTCGCTTGCGATTCTGATCTTTCAGGACCTGGCTATTGTGCCTCTCATCCTGATCACTCCTATGCTTGCTGGAAGTTCCTTGAGTTTAGAGGGGTCAATCTCAAATGTTTTTTTTAAAGGCTCTCTAATTATCCTGGTTTTTATCCTGAGTGCCAAATTTCTGGTCCCCTGGATATTTTACCATGTAGGTAAGACAGGTAGTAAGCAACTTTTTCTAGTCAGTGTTGTTTTCATCTGTCTCTCAGCAGCTATCTTTACTTCGAGTATCGGATTATCTCTGGCCCTTGGAGCCTTTTTAGCCGGGATAGTCATATCCGGATCTCCTTACAGCCAGCAGGCAATGGGTAATATCTTACCTTTGAAAGACATGTTCATGAGTTTCTTTTTCGTGTCAGTGGGCATGCTTCTTGATGTGGGGTATCTGCTTGATCACCTTCCTCTTCTAATTCTTGCAACTATAACCCTAATTGTTATAAAATCAGTAGCTGGGTCAATTGTAGCTTTCCTTCTCGGGTCTCCTCTCCGTACAACTATACTTACAGGGCTTGCACTTTCACAGGTAGGAGAATTCTCTTTTGTTCTCTCCAGATTAGGGGTTGAATATTCTCTTCTCACACCGGAAACTTATCAGGCATTCCTGGCAGTTTCAATCCTTACTATGGGAGTTACGCCCTTTTTGATTGGTGCTTCTTACAAGCCTGCTGATTTTATTGTCAAAAAAGCTTCAAGTACACCTTTCGGTATGAAACTTGTAAAGGGATTTTACTCGGATTCTCTTGAAGAGGAAGAATTTATTGAGCCTGAGATAAAAGATCACCTTATAGTTGTAGGGTTTGGTTTTTCAGGAAAAACGGTTTCAAGGGCCGCAAAAGCTGCAGGCATCCCCTATATTATCGTAGAATCAAATCCTGATACAGTCAGGCAGGAGAAAACAAAAGGAGAAAGGATACAATATGGAGATGCAACATTTGGGGCTGTACTGGAACATGCAGGTATAAAGAATGCAAGAGTCCTTATAGTTGGGATCTCTGATGCAGAAACTACAAGGAAAATAGTAGAGACAGCAAAAGAAGTGAATCCCAATGTTTGTGTAATTGCCAGAGTAAAGGATCTACAGGAAATGAAGCGTCTCAATGCCCTGGGAGCGGATGAAATTATCCCTGAAGAATACGAAACTTCAGTAGAGATCTTTGTCCGCATGCTGGAAAAGTATCTGGTACCTCAGGAAGATATCGAAAAACTGGTAAACGACATGAGGGCTAACGGCTACAGAATGATGAGAAAATTGTCGGTTGATACAGGGATTGATAGTGGATTCAGTCTTAAGGACGGACTCCCGGGAGTCGACATCCAGGTAGTTAAAGTAGGAAGCGGCTCAACTTTCGATGGAAAAACCCTCGCAGATCTGGAATTCAGGAAAAAACATGGAGTAACAGTCCTTTCTATTCGCAGAGGTTCGGAAATGATTTATACCCCTGACGGAAACTTTCTCCTCCGGGCAAAAGATGCCTGTGTCCTTCTGGGGAAACCAGAGAAGCTATTTGATGTAAGAAAATTCTTTGAAAGTGTTCATGGATAAGTGACACTTTCTTTTTTACTTTTTTTACTTTCCTTCTAGTCCTTCAATATCCAATACAAATATATTCTATATAACTTGAGTTTCTTCTATGCGTCAGATTATTCTTGCTTCCTCTTCCCCAAGGAGAAAAGAGCTTCTTAAACAGTTGATAGGAGATAACTTTCTTGTATATGTCAGTTCATATGGAGAATCTACCTCTCCAGGTTTAGCTCCTGAAGAGCTTCTTATGAAGCATTCAATCGAAAAAGCCAGGGATGTAGCTAAACACTTCAATTCTGGGCTTATTATTTCTGCCGATACCGGAGTTGTGTGCGGGGATGAGATTTTGGGGAAGCCTCAATCTCCTGAAAAGGCAGAAGAAATGCTGATGAGACTAAATGGGCAGAAGATTCGAGTTATAACTGGTCTTACTGTTCTGGATCTTGATGCCGGGAAAGAAATTAGCGAATTCGAATCCACCTTTGTCTGGATAACTGAAATGAGCAGGGAGCATATTTCAGCTTATATAAGGACAGGAGAGCCTATAGACAAAGCCGGGGCTTTTGCTGCTCAGGGGAAAGGAGCAGTATTTGTAGAAAGGATCGAGGGCGACTTCTTTAATGTGGTAGGATTTCCTCTTTTCAGGCTGACAAAAATTATGGGAAAATTCGGAGTATCTGTGTTTGATGAGGATTTTTCCTGAGTTTTATTCTTTATACTTGGGGCTTCAGGCTCAGGGAGCTTTGTCGAGAGCCGCAAAAGTAATAAAATAGTCAGGAATAACATAACAGTCTAAATATTAATTGTCAAATGTTAGTCAACAGCAAAAAGGCATTTTAGTTGATTAACAGCAAAAAGAGTATTTAGTTAGTTAATAAAGATAATTTATAGTAAAAAAGATATATTACTCTGATTACGGAAATCGTGTGTATTCAAATTATACTTTCACTACTGTCGCGTCAACAGCAAAATGTTGTATAAAATCGATTTCAACTAAGACTTGTTGAATTGTAGAGGATTGACGCGACACTACAGTCCTTTCAGGCATTTAACTATAGAGGCGTTTCGGATGCTGCAAGTCTATAATACCCTGACAAGAGAAAAAGAGCCATTCAAACCTTTAAAGGAAGGCGAGATTTCGATTTATGCCTGCGGACCTACGGTCTATAATATGCCGCATATCGGTAATTATCGTACTTTTCTGACGGCGGACAATATTGAAAGAACTCTCGAATATCTTGGATACAGGGTAAAACTCGTAATGAATATCACGGATATCGATGACAAGACTATCAGGGATTCAAAAGCTGCGGGAATGTCTCTCAAAGACTTTACGAATAAATACGCAGCTGAATTCTTTAAAGGCCTGGATATGTTGAATATAAAGAGAGCTTCAGCGTATCCTAAAGCTACCGAAAACGTTGAAGGTATGATCAAACTTGCTGAAAAGCTGATAGAAAAGGGACTTGCTTACGAGAAAGATGGCTCTGTTTACTACAGGATTTCAAGGTTTCCTGACTACGGCAAACTTTCAAAGCTTGATTTTGATAAGATTCTTGTTGGAGCGTCGGTGGATGTAGATGAATACGATAAAGATAATCCCCGCGATTTTGCTCTGTTAAAAGCTTCTACCCCTGAGGAAATCGAAATAGGTATTTATTATGAAAGCCCCTGGGGAAAAATCCGTCCTGGATGGCACATCGAATGCTCTGTCATGGCCATGAAATATTTCGGACCAACGCTTGATATGCATCTCGGAGGAGTGGACCTTATCTTCCCTCATCATGAAAACGAGATCGCTCAGTCTGAAGGAGCAACTGGAAAGCCTTTTGTGCACTACTGGATTCATGGCGAACACCTCATAGTGGAAGGAGAGAAGATGAGTAAATCGAAGGGGAACTACTTCACATTGCCTGAGATTGTCGGGAAGTATAGTGGAGAAGTTGTTCGTTTTATGTTTCTTTCAGTTCACTATCGGAGAAAGCTTGACTATTCCGACGCCTTCGCAGAAAATGCAAAAAATAATTATTTACGGCTTAAAGAAACTCTTGATAACCTGAAATTCGCCCTCGAAAGTTCAGAAGACAAACTATATCCCGAAGACGAAGAAGTTCTCAAAGCCCTTCCTGAAATGGAAATTCAGTTTAGTGAAGCTCTTGAAGATGATTTCAACACTCCTAAAGCTATAAATGTACTTAAAGACCTTTCCCGAAAGTCCAATAAATATCTTGAGGCAGGAAAAAACAGAAAGGTTCTTAAAGATCTCTACTCTCTTTTCGGGCAGTTTTCTGATGTTCTGGGCATCTTTGCAGAAGCTGGAAATGAGGAAATTCCGGAAGAAGTAATGAAACTGGTTGAAGAACGCGAAGTTGCCCGAAAAGAGAAAAATTGGACAGTTTCCGATGTCCTCAGGGAGAAAATAAAATCTCTGGGATATATAGTGCAGGATACAAAACAGGGCCCTAATGTCAAAAAGGTCGAAGAGAGTTGAAAGTTCTTCTTTTGAAATTATCCATTTCCAAGTTAAAGTTTAAGACTCGGGCTCCCTTCTTTTTCTGAAACTCTCTCACTAATTGCCTGTATCTGGGAATCTTGAAGTGAAGAATAGATTTCGTTCAGGCCCTGAAGGATTTTGAACCCTTTTTCAGTAATCATATAATCTCCTCTTTCGTGCTGCTGCAGAATAAGCCCGCTGTCCATTAGTTTCTGGAGATGGAAAAGCAGGTTTCCTCCTCTCAGGCCTGTAAGTTCGGAAAATGCCGAGAAACTTCTGGTTTCGAAAGCTACAGCTCTAAGAATCTCAAGGCGCTGATTATTAGATACAGGTTCAAGAATCTCGCTCATAATCACTTTGGTTTTAAGGGCTGAAATGTCGGTTTTATGCTCCTGGTTGTCTGCATAAATCCTCATAGAGCGCATGAGATTAACCTGTTTGATAAAGAGGCTCGAAACTTCGGAAAAGCATTGTTCGCATTTAGTACCAAAAGGAGCCCCGCATCTCAGTTCATCCAGCTTTTTTCTGTTGTTCGAAATTAGGGTGTCTTCTACTTTGCTTTGTTTTATCAGCCCTGCGTTTTTTTGCAGAATCGCTGTAAATGCAGAAGTGCAGTTTTTCTTTTCAGGGCATTTTTTTACCATATTCCTTTCCAGTCCTGTATCGATATCATCAAAAAGATGAGTGAGAAGAACATTTGAGTATTCCTGTCTTGAAATTTCGAGAGCTGCCTCTAAACGCAGTCTATTGGAGTATTCCATAACTTTTTTGATATCGTTATGCATCTCGGAAAGTTTTTCCTTAATAGCCTTCATTTCCGCCAGCTCCTGAGCCTCAGCAATTACCGGGTTATCAGCGGCGTTTTCCTTTATCCTGCCTGCTTCTATCATAATTCTAAATCTTCCATACTTCTATTTATCTATAACTTTTAAAGTCATTCTGATGTATAAATTCATCAGTATTTATTGACATATTTAGTATCTTTTAACGTTGGTTATATGCAAATCAGCAGTTAGCTAATTATCAATATAGGAAAGCTTCCGGAAATTGGAAGAAGAGTTAAAAGGATACGGTGAGTCGCTGGATGTGTGAAGGCGAAGCTCCCAGGCAGCCCTGCATTACTGAAGAAGGAGCATGCAATATTTGCGTAAAAAGGAAATCTTGCAGAAAGGAAAAACAAATAAATTGACAAGAAAGTAGCAAATAAAACGGAGTACTTGACTATTTTTGGATCCGGCTGAGAAAGTGTCAATAAATATTTATCTAATTATATACTATGTTGTTTATGTTTTATTTGTTCTAATTCTGGGTCGTATTTTTTTTTCTATAGTACGTACCCGTACTTGCTGTGGGGGTGAAATTTCTGAATACAGAGATCGTTAATGGGAAAGTGGGTGACGATTCCGACAAGGATACCTTAAAAACTGTGTCTATTTTAGCCGAACTGGGGCATGCCCCAGGTGCATTTAAAAGAGTTATGCCTGTATCTCCTAAAGCTGTGGAAGAGAAATCTAGAGAATCAATCGCCAATGCCCTTCTTGTAATTAAAGAAATATCTGAACAGATTGCAGAGACTATGGAAGAGACTCCTGCTGGGCATCGACCATCTCAGATGCAGATGGCATTCAACTTACGCTTAACTGCAACTGGGGACGCAGTTATTACCAAATCGGAGAAAGATCTAAATTTGAAAGTAACGCTCGTATGGAAGAATGAAGGAAAAGAAATCATATGAAAAGTAAGAGAAAGTCTGGCCTATGCAATTCGTAAACATTTATTACAAATTTGCCTGCTAAGATGAAGACTTTTCTCTCCTCTTTCTGTAATTTCAAAAGGAAAAAATAGGTATCACCCAGAGTAAATTGATAATGGTCAGTAACATGAAATCCAAAATGCTTGTCTTTTTATTGGTCCTTTCACTTGTTGCAAACGCGTATTTTGTATGGTTTGAAGAACAACCTTCATTTAAGGGAGAACAGGTACAGGAAATGCAGTCCCGTATAAATTCTCTTGAGGAGGAAAACGAAAACCTTAGGGGGCAGATTAATCAGAATAATGAGTCACTAAAGTCTTATGCTTCTCAGCTTGATTCTTATCGAGAAAAAGTTTTCGAACTTCAGAATGGTTCTCCAATGTGTCCGGTAGGCCTTGAAGGGTTTGCTACACTTCAGGGGCCTGCAGTTTATCAGAAAATCCAGAATAATCAGGAAGGTCCATTTATCAGGCAATCAGTTTCTGAAGAAGGAGCTTTGCTCAACATCTCGGTTGAAATAAGACCCGGAAAGGGCCGCGTGCTTGTTCAGACAACTCCTCTTATGGGTGTGGTATTCCAGGACGCTGCAAACACTGCAGTCTTTGCAGCTGAGAATAAAACTGAAAAGCAGCTCTCAAGCAGTGACATTATTTTCAGCATAACTGCTAAAGACAAAATCCCGGGTGTTGATGGGTCAAGTGCAGGTGCTCTTATGACTCTGCTTACTATTTCTGCTATCGAAAATAAAACACTTAATGACAGTATAACCCTTACAGGCACTATTGACAGTGAAGGCGCTATTGGAGAAATAGGTGGAGTCCTTGAAAAAGCCCAAGCAGCAAAAGATGGAGGTAAAACTCTCTTCCTAATACCCAGGGAAAACAGCAAACTTGTTACGTATAAGCTGGTAGAAAGAAGTTTTGGTGGCTTTACTATTGTTGAGAGGCAGCCGGAAATAGTGGACGCTGAAAAATACATCGAGAAAAAGGTGGGTATAAATATCGAATATGTGGACAATATTGAAGATGTCCTGAAATATGAGAAGTGAAACCAGGAGAGCTGGGATTTCCAATAATTTGACTGCAACATTTGTTTTCAGGAATTCTTTTCTTTCCTGAAACCTCATATTCTTTTCCAAGTCTTTGGATTACGAATTCAGCTACGTTTTCTTTTGTGTTCCGCTTCTTGAGGATAAGGATATCTTTACTTTATACAAACTGCGTAAGATTTGTCTTCTTTTAGCTCAGGATCTTGTCTTTTTTGTAACCTTCGTTCTTCGAATTGATCTATGCTTATCAAGAAAGGTCTCTTATGGAACGCTCCCTACTTAAGACAGTTATTCTTTTATATGGTGTCAAATATATATTAGCAGACACCTGAAGCTAAGAGTAGATAGATAGACAAATAACATTAAAATCGTTATTTCGGTATGCGATTTTCAAAATTTTGAAAAATTTTTTTCCTCATATTATGCCACCTGAAATCATACCTATTCTTGAAGAACCTGCGCTTGTAGTCAGAAATTCTGAAATCTCACTTGCAGTTGCTGACATTCACCTTGGGATAGAGTGGGATCTGTACAGAAGCGGAATAAATTTACCCAGCCGAATGGAAGAGAGGCTGAACCGAATTCTGGGTTATATTCAAGAGAATTCCCCTGACAGGATCATACTTCTGGGGGATGTGAAGCATAATGTCCCTCAGGTTTCCTGGCAGGAAAAAGATGAAATTCCTCGTTTTCTTGAAACACTTGCAGAACGTGCCCATGTGGATATTTTTCCGGGAAACCATGATGGGGGAATCGAACTTCTTTTCAGCAGGCAGAAGGATATTACAGTTCATTCAGCACGCGGTGCGGTTGTTGACGGAGTAGGATATTTTCACGGGCATACCTGGCCTGCACCTGAATTGCTGGCTGCATCTCATGTAGTCACTGCACACAATCATCCTACTGTTCGTTTTACGGATTCCTTTGGTTACTCCATTGTGGAACCTTCCTGGGTCAGGACAAAGTTTATTGAATATACCCTGAAAACCCGTTTCGTAAATCTTGATTTTGAAAACAAGGAACAATGGGCAGACCCTGAGCTTTTTATTATGCCCGCCTTTAACGAACTTTGTGGGGGAGTACCTTTTAACGAATCAATGCAGGAAGATTTGCTGGGTCCTGTCTTCTCTTCAGGAGGGGTTGAAATTGAAAATGCGGAAATTTATTTACTTGACGGGACAAGACTCGGGATTCTGAAAAATATCCGCAAATTGCAGCATACAAGGGTTAAAAATGGCAGTATGAGAGGGAATGGGAGCAAGAAAGGAAACAGAAGTACAAACAGAAACCATACATCCAAAAACTCTTCCTGAGATAATCAGGCAAGCAACCAGGTGATAAGTGCTGGAAAACTGAAACGAAAATTCAAAGCGATTTCTTCCAGGAAAGTATAATTTTATTAATATATTGATTCTTTTCTCAATGTTTATATAAAATGCATGGATCTATGGAAAAAAATAAATGTCAGGAATCAGGCTAATAGACAGTCATCATTCTTGATAACTCAAACTTAACTCAAACCTAACTCAAACCTAACTCAAAGTTAACTCAAACTTACATCATTCAGCCCAGGTGAATGGAAATTCAAAGGCTTTCAGCAGCCCCTAAAGCCCTCCACAATCTCCTTTTGCTGTAAGTTTGGGCTTGATTATTGATTACCAACTTATTACTACTATCGATCTACTATGAGTGATTTAATGATCGGGCTTCTTACTGATTTCTGATCTATTTCACGGGTAATTACTGATCAGTTTATTTATTCGTATTACTTGAAGAGGATGTACTGATTCAATGAGCATGGAAATTAACAATACAGAGAATTCGGAAAATATTCCCCTTTCTGACAACAATGATAGCTCAAATAGCAGGGTCTTTGATGACTCTAAACTTGTAAAATTAAATGGCCTCAGGACACAGGGGCTGAATCCTTATCCTTACAAGTTTGAAAAGAATGGAGATATCTGTGATATACTTAAAAAGTTCGACGACTTTGAAAAGAATGAAGGTTTAACTGTCAGGACGGCTGGTAGACTTTACAATATTCGCAAGCATGGGAAAATGATATTTGCCGACCTTGGAGATCAGGCTGGCAGGATTCAGATTCTTGTAAGGAAAGGCAACCTTCCTGATGAGGAGTTCGAGATCTTTAAAAACTTTGTAGATTCGGGAGATATTATAGGAATCAAGGGAGAACTTTTCAGGACAAAGAGAGGGGAAAACTCTATCAGCGTATCCGAGTTCTCTTTGCTCTCAAAGTCCCTATGTGCGCTTCCGGAAAAATTCCACGGTTTAAAAGATATTGAAACCCGGTACAGGAAGAGATATCTTGACCTGATAGTCAATGCCGAAAAAAGGGATATTTTCGTCATGAGGAGCAAACTCATCTCCGAAATCAGAAGATTCCTTTCCGAAAGGGAATTTCTGGAATTTGAGACCCCTATCCTTCAGACTGTGTACGGAGGGGCAAATGCAAGGCCTTTCATGACTTTTCACAACTGCCTTGGACAGAACCTGTTCCTCAGGATTGCTCCCGAACTTTATCTCAAGAGGCTTGTTGTCGGAGGTTACGAGAAGGTCTTTGAGATTTCCAAAAACTTCAGGAATGAAGATATCGACACCACTCACAACCCTGAGTTTACAATGATAGAGATCTACGAGGCTTACCAAGACTATAATGACATGATGGACTTAACCGAAGCCCTGATCTCGGAACTCGTGTTCAAGCTTACCGGCGGCTACGAAGTTAAAATGGGTGAGAAAACTATCAACCTCCGCTCCCCCTGGAAAAGAATCTCAATGGAGGACGCTTTAATAGAGTATGCAGGGCTTGACGTTTTTGCCCACTCTCTTGAAGAGTTGAAGCAAATCGCAATTCAGAACAGGATTGAGGATTATGAAAAGGCAAAAACCTACGGGGAATTCCTTGCCCTTCTCTTTGAAGGCCTTGTAGAAGACAAGCTAATAAATCCGACTTTCATATACGACTTCCCTGTAGAAAATTCCCCTCTTGCTAAAAACCACAGAGAAAAAGCAGGCTTTGTCGAGCGTTTCGAACTCTTCCTCAATGGCTGGGAACTGGCAAACGGTTACTCAGAATTAAACGACCCACTTGAACAGGAAAAAAGGTTTGAAGACCAGGACAAGAAAAGAAAGCTTGGAGACCTTGAAGCCCAGACAATCGATTATGACTTCATAAACGCTCTCGGATACGGACTGCCTCCAACAGGTGGCATGGGGCTTGGAATTGACCGCCTTACCATGATCCTTGCGGGGCTCGAATCTATTAAAGAAGTAATACTTTTCCCGCAGATGAAGAGAGAAGACTGAGCCACAAAGAATCAGTTTACTAGTTATTTCGGCTTGGGATTGTAGTCCAGTGATGGATCTTTTAGAAGATTCATCATTTCCTTTTTCCTTTCTTTTAGTGGTTAGTTCATACTATCTGATTATTTATCTTTTGATTCAATTCTTTTGCTGCTCATCCATCTTCCTTCACTGCTCATTTATCTTCCTTTTTTGGTTTTTTAAATCGAGTTAAAAATCCCCACTCTCATGCATAAGTCCTATAATATTAACTCCAAAATTTTACAGAATCTGGGAAATCAGTTTTTGGTGATAGACTTCCAAACTTCTAAAGAAACAAAGATCAGGAGAAATATTACTGTACTAATTATATATTTAAAAATTTATCTATTGCTCTTAATATTTGGCTAAACTAAGAAAAGTTCGTTATTATAATGCCAACTTAGATAGATTGAAAGATCAGTGTTGATTGAAAAATAGCTTGAATAGAGGTACTGAGAATATTGGGTGAAAAACATGAGAGAAATTAACAGTTTAAATTATCTTTTAGTTCTTCTTCAGGGAATCGACAATTTTACAAGTTTAATGTTACTGAAAAGCACTTTAAACTCCCGAAGGCTTTCAGAAATCTTCTTTCTGTCCTGGTCCAGAGGTTTTCAAATTGGGAACTTTTGAGTTCATAATGAACTCAAACAACAATGACATCATGAAATTGATATGAATAACCCAAATAAGATTTTTCATATTGTGATTTTAGTTCTGTACGCTGCATAAGCAGAAAAAATTAAAATGTGGGGATATAACGATGAAAAATCTAATACTTATATTTAGTCTCATATTACTGATTTTCTCTTCTAATATAGTACTGGCAGAGGATACGAATTCCAATTTAAATTCAGGACAACAGAGTAACGTAACTAAAGGCCGCCTTTTGTGGAGTGGGATCAACTGGCGAGTCTATACTCAGATGGAAAACAGTACATGGGTGGATGATCAAGGTCTTCTTCATATGAGGTTACAAAAAATCGGGGACCGCTGGTATGGCACGGAGCTAAATAGCCCGACTACTTATTTATATGGAAAATTTATATGGAATGTAAGTTCCACATCTTTGCAATTCGAACGTAATACATCAATTGGAATGTTTACTTATACAGATGATGATCATGAAATTGATATCGAAATAAATCAATGGCCTGGTCTCGATCCTCATTTATGGTTCGTGAATCAACCTGGGACACTTGGTAAACGCCCTGATAACGTTTATTATAGTGTATATTCTAATTCTTCATATTTAGATGCAACAAACGTAACTTACATGTTTGATTGGGAGCCTACTTACATAAATTATTCAGCCATAAGTAGTGATGGAACAGTCATCAGCAACTGGAATTTAACAAATGCAAGCGCTGTGCCTCATGTCGATGCAACGATTATTGAAGTCATTACCACTGTAAGGGGAAAAGCGCCATTAAGTGGGCAATCAAAAGAAATTGTATTTAATAGTTTCCAGTATATACCAAGTGATTCAGTAACAGTTCCGAATGTTGATTTTTCTGTATATCCTATCTGGGGGACAGCTCCTCTGCCGGTGACATTCACAGATAAGAGCACAGGTTCACCTACTTCCTGGTTCTGGGACTTTGGAGACGGAACTAATTCCACTGAGAGGAATCCTATTCATAATTACACTGCACCAGGAATTTACACAACTAGTCTGACAGTAAGCAATGCAAACGGTACACTCACAAGATATGCCGCAATTACTGTTACAGATAAAGCTGCTTCAGTACTTCCAGTAGCGAATTTCAGTACTAATATAAGTGAAGGTTATGCTCCCATTTATGTTCAGTTTACAGATATGTCGAAAAATGCAACTTCATGGAATTGGGACTTTGGAGATGGAACATATTCGACTGCCCGGAACCCTGTACATACTTTTAGTAAAACCGGAAAATATACTGTTATTCTGACGGTAAAGAATGCCAAAGACAGTAGTTCGGTAACGAAGACAGGCTTCATAAATGTTGCAAATTCTTTAAAACTTCCAGTTGCTGCTTTTTCGGCATCACCAACCTCTGGAAATGCGCCCCTGAAGGTAATATTTACAGATAAGAGTACAGGCTCACCAACATCATGGAAATGGAGTTTTGGAGATGGAACATATTCAACAGAGAAGAATCCTGTACATACATACAGCAAAGCAGGGAAATATACTATAAGTTTAACAGTAAAAAATGCGTCTGGCAATAACTCTTTAACAAAATATAAGTATGTCAGTGTAACTAGCTTCAAAGTGACAAAATGAGTGAAAAATCTCGGTTAAAATAATAACGAAAAAGGTCAAGACCAGAAGGCTGTCAGGAATTTTGTCGATTAAGTTAAGTCAAACCTTCTGGTCTTATTTAATATTTGAAAATTATTTTCCTGCCTCTGTAACTTGTTTCTGTGAATTTTTCGGTTCTTTATGGGTAGTGCTCTGAAATAAGTACTGATAATATCATGATTTATATTATGAGCTAATCCCGAAAACTCAGATTACATCCTTAAATCTCGGATTTTGGATAATCAATCTTCTGATCAGGAAAATGGTTCTGAAACTCTTTTTTACGTTGAAATAGAATTGGTTTTGGGATTAGTTTTATAAGAAATTAATTTAATTTCTAACTATTTTACATCCAAAAAAGCTACTACTTTTTATCTTGCATCCAAAGTCCTCATTCTGCACCCAGGTCAGGAGACAAAGGTGCTTTAAGTGCAAAGCCTCTTAAATAAAAGCATTTATATTCTTGCTGACTAACTCAACAACTGGAATAATTCTAACCAAAATCGCTTACGAAAACATGACATTTCATAACGCATTCAACTCTTTTCATCCGAAAATTCAGGAAGCTCTCAAAATCCTTGGCTTTACAAAGCCCACGGAGCCTCAGGAAAGGGCTTTTCCTCATATAATGGATAGGAAACACACCTTTTTGATAGCCCCTACAGGTTCTGGCAAGACTGAATCAGCCGTGCTGCCTGTTTTTCACAGCATCCTGAAAAAGAAGCCTGAAGCCAGAAGGGGAATTTCTGCCCTCTACATAACTCCTCTCAGGGCCCTTAACAGGGATATGCTTTCCCGCATCGAGTTTCTCGGAAAATTGCTTGATATCAAAGTGCAGGTCAGGCATGGAGATACCCCGCAGAGTGAGAGGCAGCGTCAGTCCAGGAATCCGCCTGATGTCCTGATTACAACACCTGAGACCTTGCAGGCGATGTTTACCGGCTCTCGTCTGAGGCAGAACCTGGAAACAGTAACCCATGTTGTTATAGATGAAATTCACGAGCTCGCAGGCTCAAAACGAGGAGCCCAGCTGGCTGTGGGGCTTGAGAGACTTGTGGAGATTTCAGGAGAGTTTCAGAGAATAGGGCTCTCTGCTACAGTCGGAAACCCCTGGGAGATTGCAAAGTTTCTGGCAGGAAATGGAAGGGATTTCACTGTCATTGAAGTAGCCCTGCTCAAATTGCTGGAATTCGATGTGGTCAGCCCTCAGGTCTCGGACGGAGGCGAGATACGGGAGAAAGAAGTGCTTGAAATTGCAAATAAG
Organism: uncultured Methanosarcinaceae archaeon; assembly: GCA_963847185.1. Taxonomy (GTDB): domain Archaea; phylum Halobacteriota; class Methanosarcinia; order Methanosarcinales; family Methanosarcinaceae; genus Methanosarcina. The sequence goes on from CAWJYV010000007.1 coordinate 660,121, forward strand.
GCGGGCTGCGAGCCAGAATTTGCATCTCATCTCCTTTGTATCAGGAAAATTGTGGATGAAAGCCAGTCCACTCTTATTTTTGTTAATACGCGGCAGAGTGCCGAAGCTCTGGCTGCCGGTTTTCGGAAGCTGGAAGCATCCATAGGTGTTCACCACGGTTCTCTTTCTTTTGAAGCCCGTGTGGAAGCTGAAGAGGCTTTCAAATCTGGAGCCTTAAGAGGACTTATCTGTACTTCTTCCATGGAACTTGGAATTGATATCGGAAATGTTGACCGGGTAGTCCAGTACGGATCTCCAAGGCAGGTTTCAAGGCTGCTCCAGAGAGTCGGGAGAGCAGGACACAGGTTGCATGAAATCTCCCGGGGTACTATTATTTCGATGGAAGTGGACGATACTGCAGAGAGTATGGCGATTACTAAAGCTGCACTTGAAGGCAGGGTTGAAGAGGTTTCCCCGCACATAAAATCTCTGGATGTTGTGGCAAATCAGATCGCAGGCATGGTTATGGACTTCGGGGAGGTCGAAATCGAGAAGGTTTTCAAGGTTCTTCGAAGGGCTTACCCTTTCAAAGACCTGCAAATTGAAGAGCTGCAGAGAGTTGTTGACCAGATCGGGGATTACAAGCTTGTCTGGCACGAAAAAGGCTCAAGAATACTGAAAAAGCGCAGGAAAAGCTGGGAATATTATTACGATAACCTTTCCATGATCCCGGACGAAAAGAAGTACGAGATTTACGATATTGTGAGCGGAAGGCCAGTAGGAGTGCTGGACGAAGCCTTTGTTGTGAATTTTGCAGAACCTGGTGCCGTTTTTATAACAAAAGGTTACATGTGGCGCGTCATTGAGATGCCTGACCCGGGCCGAGAACAGGGAAAGGACAGGATCAAGGTCGAGCCTGTCGAGGGAATGGGAGAAGTCCCAAGCTGGACAGGCGAAGAAATCCCCGTACCTTTTGAGGTGGCTCAGGACGTAGGAAAGCTCAGGGGAGAAATTGCAACTCTTATCCATGCAGAATTCGACGATGAAGCCATTGCAGAGAAGCTGCGGATAAAATATCCTGTTGCAAGGAATGCTGTACTTGACCTGATACGCCTTATCCGCGACCATGTAGAAGGAGGCTTCCCCCTTCCAGATGCGGCTACAATAGTTATAGAAGACGAAGGAGACGCCGTGACCCTGAACGCATGTTTTGGCCACAACACAAACGGCACCCTTGCCAGAGTCCTGACCTCTCTCCTCTCAGCCCGCTTCGGGAGCAGTGTAGCCCAGGAAGTGGACCCCTATAGGATAAGACTGACTCTTCCCAGGCGTGTCGGCCCTGTTCAGATTCGGGACATGCTTCTCTCCCTCCGTCCGGAACACGTTGAACCTATTATCGAAATGACCCTGAAAAACACAACTGTCATGAAATGGAAAATGGTCCATGTGGCAAGAAAGTTCGGAGCCCTCTCCCGCGACGTTGACCACGACAGGATAAGCATGAAAAAGCTCCTTGAGATCTACGAAGGCTCTTCCATGTACGACGAGGTCATCCGCGAGATCTTCCACGACCTGCTTGATGTCCCCAGGGCAAAAGAAGTCCTTACAAAACTTGCAGCCGGTGTAATTTCAGTCGAGGTATCCGGCCCGACCCCCATCGGTTCATCTGGCTTTGCCATGAAAAAAGACCTTGTAGCTCCTGAGAAAGCCGACCGTTCAATTGTCCTCGCCCTTAAAGAGCGCATTATGAACGACAAAATCATCCTATTCTGTACGAACTGCAAGAAATGGACCTCCCGCCGCCAGGTGAAAGGCGTCCCTGAAGAAATCATCTGCCCTGTCTGCGATTCCCAGATGATTGCAGCCCTCAAACCCTGGGAAGAAGAAGAAATCAATCTCGTTAAAAAACAGGCAAAAAACGTCAAAGTCACCCCCGAAGAAAAGAAACGCATCCAGCGCGTCTACAGAAACGCAAGCATAGTCCGCTCCCAGGGAAAGAAGGCAGTTATTGCGCTTGCCAGCAGGGGAATCGGGCCTGAAACTGCATCAAGGGTAATTGAAAAGATGAGGGTGGATGAAGAGGCGTTTTACAGGGATATTCTGGTTGCAGAAAGGAATTATGTAAAAACGAAGAAGTTCTGGGAATGAATGGATGAATAAGCAAATTATCAGAATGATTGTATGCTCATTTTTGGTCCAAGTCCTTTCTATATAGTTTCTCTGGAGATTGAAACTTTTAATCTCGTCTTTGGTTAAAAAGTTTAATTCCTTAAAATGGTGTCTTCGTTTTCTACTTTAGCTAGGGTTATAATCGATTTTGATATTTGTTTGATGGATTCCCATACTCCGAATATGCAATAGAAAGTGAAAAACACCGAAACAAATGTTACATATATAGTAAACTTGTTGTTTGCTATCAACAATACATTGCCAACAAAGGAAAAAAAGATCCCTATTATTGCTGGAATTGCAGGATAGAAAAGCACTAAAAGGTATTGATGCAATCTTCCTTCTTCTTTTTTGTACCCATAAAGATTTCTTAACAGTTCTGGTCGAGAAAACGAAGAAAAAATTGCTATTGATGCGATTATTATGCCTAATAATGAACTATTGATTACGATTGTATTTGATAGCATAGATTCACTGATTTTTAATATAGGACTTACGCATTTGCCTGCTTTGCAGGCAACTTTTTAATTTTTTCGATATTTAGGTTAAGGTATAGATTGGCTTTTTTAAAAATTGACTAACAGCATTTCTTGTAATGTTCCACTTTGTTTCAAACCATGTAACTCCTGTTTTTATCCTTTGAATTTCAAATCTTAGAAATGCTCTTATTGCCATCATAATATGTGCTCTCTGCACATTGTTTCTTCTTGCCTGACAGCGTTCTACTCCACAAAACTGTTTTATTCCCCTACGAGACCTTCAATTTTCCAGGATTTTTTCCCTAACTCTTTCCTTTTTTCTTCTTTCATATCCAGTACATCTGTAGCCCAGTATTGCGCGTCTCCGTCCTTGGAAACTATCCAAAATACCTTAATAAAGCCATATTCTTTCAGATGAACTGTCATTCCTTCTGGTGGAATAGTTAACAATTCAATTGCTACATTACCAGTCTTATCAGGGTTAACTAACCGGTTTTTCTTCAACCTTGTTAACCAGTGCCATCCTTTTTTCCTGATGTCTTTGAGATTCTTTATGCTTGAATACCATGTATCAAAAAGAACAAATTCTGGTCTAAAACCACGTTCTTCTGCCTTATTTAGCATGTCAAGGAAGTGATCATTTTTTGTTTTTCCGTCAGTATCTATATCGTAAATTCTAAAGTCAACAGGAATTATAGCATCATTATATGTCCAGACAACGGTTTCAAGATTGATTCCATTTACAATCTGATGATGTTTACCACTCCATTGCCTGTAAACAAGATCGATGTGTTTGGAATAAGGTTTATCGAGAACAGTATCATCGATAATAAGAAAGCCAGTTTCAGGAATGACAAAAGTCTTGACTTCGTCCCATAAAGCCTCCGTTTCCGGAGGCTGCCTTAGAAGAAGACGAGAAAAAGAGTCATGAGATGGACTATTAGAGTCTATAAAACTGCACTTAGAAGCTTCAGTACAGCTGAAGACGCGAGAAGAAGCAATGAGAAAGTTGATATAATCAAGGTCGTGCAATTAGTTGGTTGATGTTATTTAATTCAAAAACATTTTTATATATCACAACATATTATTTTAAATGCAATTCAGTATGATTTACAAAAGTGCTTCAACCGCGTAAGTCCTATAATACAAAGATTTTAGATTCTTGCTGTGATTCAAAGTTTAGTGAGAAATATATTATTAAGAGTAGCAGAATAATGGCACAAAAAAATGACCGAAGAAAATCACTAGAAAGAATGATATCTTTGATAGAGTACGACTGGATAAAATAGTTAGGGCTCAAATCATCTTTTTTGTAATTTTTAGAAGTCATTTTACCTTCATACGTATCTTTTTCGATTTATTTCGCAAAGCATAAGTATTTCGCCAGTTTACTTAAAGATTAAGTTTATACACTAAATATTAAGGTTTTGATTTATGGCTAATCTTGGAGTTGCTTTTGCGAGACTTTTATTGAATAATCATGGAAACGAAGTAAATTTAATAGATTATTCGTATAAAGTCCTACAAGGTAGAAATGATATTGATACATAAAAAGCAGGTATTTCTAGAACTGGAATCAGAGTCCTAAAACACCAACCGCATAATGATAGACGATCAGAATTCTTTTCTTCTAATCTATTCTGGAAAAGCTGCGCTCTAGCGCGGAAAAAACCCGTGAAGACAGCTAATACGGTTGCTTCGGTTTTAGAGATTAATTATAGAACTTCCCTGGCAGCCTTTTCACTCCAGCATACCTTTAAATGATCACAAACAAAATATACTGACATGGAGAATGCTGCTGGCACAAAGAGTTGTTCGAAAAAATCTCTTCCTTCCTTGAAAAAGAAGGAGCGATAACGGTAGCTGTCTTTGGCTCTTACGCAAGAGGAGAAGAAAAGAGGAAAGCGATATCGATATTCTTGTGGAGTTTCGAAAAAAAGGTCTGAGAATCCTTTTTCGGACTGAGAGAGAATTGTCAGAGTTTCTTGGAGTAAAAATAGGTTCACTTACTGGGGAATCAATAAGTCCGTACCTTATTGATGGAATCAAAACAAAAGCTAAAGTAATCCAGGCATAAAAAGAATGACTTTGTTTACCTCAATTCATATCCTCAAAAATTCAAGCTTCTTTTTATATGACTCCAGTTTCTGCTTCAGATAGATTAAGATTTTTTAATTTGTACTGATAAATGAAAGTTTCAAGGCTGTGCCTTTCAAAAACTAAGTAAACCCCCAAAATAGCGGCGCAATCGGATGATTTTCTACCGACGAATTTAAGGGGGGCTGGGGCGGAAATATAATAAAACAGTTATATCGCTCCGACTTTTTGCGGTTCTAAGATAACTTTCACTTCAATTTTGGCGGTCGCAGTTTTAAATACACAGACTAAATGTTATTCCGGTAAAGATGGAAGGCAAGAGCTTGAATTATCGGTTCTGATCGAGCAGGACGAAGACGGGATATATATTACTAAAATTCCTGACATCCCGGGCTGTTATACTCCGGGAAAAACAGTTGAGCAGGCCATGGAGCGTATAAAAGAAGCGATACAGGTCTGTGGAAGCTGAATAACGTGAAAAATACTTTTTAATATCAGAAGTCCCATTTCTTTTTTGAGCTCTGAAAGGGGTATCAACGTTCCTTTTTCTAGTTCTCATAACTTTCATCTACGAGCTTTCTCTCTTCATCAGTGAGTATGCGGTCTGTGTCTACCTTATAATATCTTACGCTATCTCGACATAATAAATGGATTAAACAAAATCACTGTCAGTAACTCATTTTCCAGGAGTAATATTTTTCCAAGTCATCTTTAATAAGGCTAGCTGCAAAAGCAAGCACCGCGATATCATCTACAAATCCAATTAAAGGAAGAATATCCGGAGAGATGTCTATCGGACTTATTAGATACAGGAGTGCGAATGTTATCACGAATACTGTTTTCTTTGGAACAGGGTATTTCCCATTAAAGGAATCTGTTAACATGGAAAACAATAATTCCAGATAATCCCAAATTCTCCTGGGGTCTGCTGGGCGGTAATGGGCGCCTCTCACTTTTTCTGGAAAAATCACGCTATTATCAGAAACCCTCTCTAAGCTGACGTTTGATCGTTCAAGATCTGTTTCAATTTTCTCCTCTCTTGTATTATAAATTTTATCCATTATTAATCCCCCAATCTTGTATTAAGTTGTATAAAGGATTCCTTAAACTAACTATCAAGTTGGATTTTTCTTCTTTCGTATCAATTGAGACAATTAATACTCTTTCTAAAAGTAAATCAAATTTTGGCTCTATGGAAATCCTAGTTTGTTGCATCATTAAAAAAAGGATCTAAATTAAGTACAAGTTCCTGTTTCTGCAAGAATTACAGGTGCACTTAAAATAATTGAATGCAAATAAAAATAGTAATAATAATATATTAAGCTTGTTAAAGTTAGTCTGAAGACTGCTTAATCTTCCAAAATGAACCTCTGTTCTGATGAATTCTCATAATGGATTCTTATGCAATTGAACTGAAAAATTTCGCACCATGAATATATTTAAAAAGGATTAACGATATATTTATAGTAATCACCTGTTTCTGGGGGGAAACGGTCTTTGGATATCTATCAGTTTAAATATTTAGCTGCTACAGGCATTGTCGTTATGTGGATTCTAAGTTATTTTTGCATGACATAAAAAGGTTAAAAATGTACTAAAAAAGCAAAAGAAAGGAAATTATTAAAAATTATAGAGGAAAATTTAGAAAAATGTTAAAGGCAAAGGTTCAGTTCAGATTACTATAATATTAAATTACTATAATATTAAGTTTGAATTTCTGTTCTGCACCTGTTTCCTGTTCCCAGGATCTCTTGTATATCCCTTCTATCTGCTGTTTGCCTCTAGCTGTGGCTTTTATTTCCCATAAATGAACTCCTCCGGCACCTACAATGAGCTTGTTAGAAGGATTTGAAGAGATATATTCATCTGACTTCAATTTGAGCCCTTTACTCATAGTTAGGTTCCATGAGTAGCCCGTACTCGGGTTTTCCTTAAGCTTTAAGTAAACAGTATCTCCCTTTTTGAGAATGATGAACTTTCCGTTGTCGCTTTCGGTTATTATTTTATGTTGATTTATTGGATGAGGTGCAGCACAAACTGTAGCTGGAATCGTTGCCAGAATCAAGCATATTATTAAAACTGTTACCCCAAGTCGATTCTTCGACATCTCATTACCCCCCATTAAAAGCAGTTACTCAATAAATTGTCTTCTCTTGTCGGCTTCATTTTGCCAATTTTTATAATTCTATAAGACTTACACAAATCAGATCGATTCTATGCAGGAATACCTGAAATAACTAAAAATTTTAGAATTGATCTGTATATGACTAAAGAATATATAAATTAGAACGAATATAATATTCTTATACTAAATAATTATAAAATATATAAAAAATTTATAAAAATATATTTTCTTTTAAATAATATACTTACTTTTAAATAATCTTCCCATAAAATCTGTTTTGGAATCTTAATTTTATTTATTTTTTCTATATTTTTAAGTTATCTGCTTTTAATGATTCACTTTAAAACTAAACAACTTACAAAAAGGATCCCAGCCACAACATTTGGGGGAGTCTGGAGAGTGTAATTATAAGTTTCTTTCATTTGTAGTCCACCAGATTATGGAATTTTTGAAGCTACGGTTTTTTCTATTATCAAATTAACTGTTCCTGAGTTAAGTGGTTTAGCATGAATATGGTAAGTTCCATTTTCTTGTACAGTAAACATCGGATGGTAAGGAAGATAATTTTTCCTGGATTCCGTCAATTTAAATGTGTCTTCAAAAACGATTAACGAACCCTTGCTTATTGTCACATTTATCTTCTCTGGACCTTTGTAATTTTCAATTAAGAGTTTATAATTCACACCCTTTGTGAGATCTACCGGAAAATCTGATTCGCTTGATACTGTTTTTGATATCACATTTTCCCCTCCTCCATGAAGTGCTGTAGCTACATAATATATAAAAATCAATATGTAAAGCCATTTAAGACCTCTGTGTTTTTTAGGTTCTTCTGGCATCTTTTCCCCCTCTTTCAAGCAATATTTCATACTCAAATAGCTTTCATCTAAATCTCTTTCCTCTGTCGCAGCTTTATTTTTGATATGCTTTATTTTTTTCTAAATAAGGTAAAAGGATAGTTACAGTTTATCAGAAGGTTACAACATTGGATCAGGATTCACTGCTTGTCGTCTACAACTCTTAAAACAATCTTCCCACGCGCGTGACGACTTTCACTGATCTCATGCGCCTTTTGTGCATCCTTCAGAGGAAGTATAGTCGTCACTATCGGTTTGATCTGTTGCTCATCTATTATAGCTGCAATTTGAGTGAGCTCTTTTCCATCAGGCTGGGTCGTGAGTCTTTCTGCACGTACTCCATATTTTTCAGGAGCATTCTCTGGAATAGTGGCCACAGTCGTTACCAGAAATCCACCGGGTTTTAAGACTTCCCATGACCTCTCAAGAGTCTCCCCTCCTATTGTGTCCAGTACCACGTCCAGCTTGCTAACTAAATCTTCAAATCGCTGGTTCTTGTAATCAATTACTTCATCTGCACCTATGCTTTTCAAAAACTGCAAATTGCCACTCGAGGCAGTTCCAATGACATGTGCTCCTTTCCATCTGGCGAACTGGACTGCAAAAGTCCCGACTCCTCCGGCAGCTCCATGAATGAGTATGGACTGCCCTTTTTCGAGTCTGGCAATATCAAAGAGCGATTGCCAGGCAGCCAGTCCCGCAGTAGGAATGGCAGCGCTTTCTACAAACCCTATACTTTTTGGCTTCCGTGCAACCTGCGTGGAGTTAACAACAGCGTATTCAGCATATCCTCCCTGACCTATCGATACTTTGGCAAAGATTTCTTCTCCGGTTTGAAAGGTAACTTCTCCTTTCCCTACAGAGTCTACGATACCTGCAATATCCAGTCCAACAGTCATCGGCAAGGGGAATTCACCTATCAGACCTTTGCGTATCTTCCAATCTATCGGATTGACTCCTGCTGCAATTATTTTAATTCGAACTTCACTCTGGCCTGGCTCAGGCTCAGGAATTTCCTCGTACTTCATAACTTCTGGTCCCCCAAACTCATGAATCCTTATCGCTTTCATAATCCGTACCTCAAAATGTACTTTCACTAGATCTTTTGTCCAAGCACCCTTGTGAGAAAGATAGGAAAACCGCAGATTTTTGGTTTTGATAAATTTCCTTTATTTTTACCTCAATTAACAGTTATCAGGTTGCACGCAGGTTCCGAAGACGATATGAAAGAAGTTCTATCTCCACTATGTTTTACGACATATCTCCGATTTTCGAAATAATTAAAGTTATCAACAATCCCATCCCTGTAAATTTCCCCGCTGTTATTGTAAACTATTTCACCTACTCTTATGTCACCTACCGATTTCCCTTTTTCAGAACCCTTATTTTCCGTCAAGCTGTATTTTTCTGTGTTTGAAGCCACTGTAAAAAATAGAATGACTATAAAAGGCAGCAAAGCTCCTGTTAATCTCATGTTAACCCCCCACTATTTATTTATATTCAAATGATTCTATTTTAATTTTCCCAGCTTACTGAACAGTATTCAAATTAGATATTTCCTATGTTTTTTATTTAATTCCAGAGGATGAATCAGGGGGTTAAAAATCGATTTTTTCAAATTTTCCTTGAATTTCTGGGATATCCTGCATCAAAGAGTGTTTAGGTCAATAAAGGGTGTTTCTCGCTATGATAAGTTTCGTGAGACATGCCTCTTCACATCACCAAATTTCTAGTTCTGAGTTAATTTTATATAACAATACAATTTTTTTATATATGATGTTGATTTCAAAATTTGAAATGTTTGGGCTAATAAATGCTATCATTATATCATTTAATGACTGCGTAACAGCCATCTAATTAAACTAGATATGAATAAGTGAGAAATTTTTGCTGAGTGTTTGGTTCTTTCTTATTTTATTTTTAAAGACTGAATTGAAAGTCTGGAGTTTCAAGTGGAGATAGCAATCTTAGAAATCCCGCCAGGTGTTTGTTACTGAGGGCTTCAACACATCCTGTAAAACCTTGCATAAGTTTCTCTCTTAATGTTAACTCAAATAACTATTAAAAACGTGTCTAGTTACTCAATTTAAAATTCTACTACGGTGTTTACCATGCGGCAAATAATACAAAGATTCATAACTGTTTTTTTATTAATTTTTGCATTAAATCTGATGACTGTAGGGAGTGGAGCAGCTATTGCAATTTATGTGAATAACAGCACGGATCCTGTTGCAGATTTCACCTCGATCCAGGCTGCGGTAAATGCTGCAAACTCTGGAGACGAAATTATTGTCAAACCCGGTACTTATGTGGAAAATCTCAATATCACCAAGAACCTGACTATTGCTTCTGAATCTGGAAATTCTTCAGACACTATAATTCAGGCAGCAAAGAGCTCTGAGGACATTTTTACTGTCATGGCAAACGGTGTAAGCATTAAAGGTTTTACTATAAGCGGTTCCACTTACTCTGGAATACACTTTTTCGGAGTTACTAATTGCCTTGTTCAAAATAATAATTTATCAAATAATAGCTGTAGTATCGATTTGTGCCAGTTCAGTTCAGGTAATACGCTGGATAACAATAACATTACGGACAGTATGACCGGCATCAGCCTTGGAGACAGCTGGTATAATATCCTGAGTAATAATTCAATATCAAATTGCACAAATGGAATTTCACTTTTTGATTCCACAAATAATATCCTGAACAATAGCCTCATATCTAAAAATGTCGAAGGTATTTCTCTAATAGGGGAGTCAAGCAGTAACACTCTGATAAACAATACTCTATATTCTAATGAAATTGTGGGGTTGAATGTATACGAGACTTCTGACAACCTAATCTACAATAATTATTTCAGTAACACTCTGAATGTACAATCAGAACTTGTTTCAGGAGCAAACGTCTGGAATTCCACTAAAATTGAAGGGACTAACATAGTTGGCGGCCCATATCTGGGAGGGAATTTCTGGGCAAGACCTGATGGCACTGTATATCCTGAGGGAATTAAGGATACTGACCTTGACGGTATTTTTGATGTGCAATATAATATTGAAGGAAACGAATTCATAGATTTCCTCCCTCTTAAAGAATCGAAGCCTACGACAGTTACTGTAAATAATAGTTCAGCTGACAATAGTACAGATCAGGCTGCGGATTTCACTTCCATCCAGGCTGCTGTAGACAACTCTTTACCAGGAGATATAATTCTTGTTTCTCCGGGCGTATATAAGGAAAACGTCGATATATATGTAACAAATTTAACTGTCATGTCTGAATCCGGAAATCCTGAAGATACAATAATTGAGGCAGCCATCAGTTCGGATGATGTTTTCTATGTTATCGCAGATGGGGTGACAATCAGTGGGCTTAGTTTAAAAGGACCCGTAAATTCTCCCTATTCCAAAATCCATCTTAATGGAATTAAGCATTGCCTTATCGAAAACAATCAACTTTCTGGTACTGATTCCATAAATAATTCTGGAAATGATACCGTAAATAACTCTGAAAATTATTCAGGAAATGATTCAAATTCTGATTCGGGGTTTGGGATCCGTCTGGATTCTTCCAGCAGTAATATTCTGGGCAATAACTCGGTGTCAGGTAATGGAACCTCTATTCTCCTGAATAATTCCAGTGAAAATATTCTTGGCAATAACACTGCATCAAGCAATAATTTTGCTTTCTGGATAGATTCTTCTACCAATAATATGCTGGATACGAATAACGCATCAAATAGCAAAATAGGGTTCTATCTGAAAGCTTCCGTAGGGAACACGCTTAATAACAGTACGGTTCTAAATAATATTTATTCTGGGATCAGTCTGAGGAATTCTACAGAAAATGAACTGAGTAACTCTACAGTATTAAATAACAATATCTCTATTTTTTTGCGTAATTCCAGCGGAAATTTGCTGAATGGGAACATAGTATCCAATAACAGTTATGGTATCTGGCTTTACTCTTCCAGCAATGATAATAATCTGACTAATAACATAGTATCAAATGGCAAAGTAGGTATTCATGTAAAAGACTCAAGTGGAAACGTACTGACAGCCAACGAGGCATCAAACAGTACTATACATGGTATTAGTTTATGGGATTCTGTAGGGAACACTTTAAACGACAACAAAGGGTTGAATAACGGCGTCTCTGTCCTGATGTATAACTCCAGCAATAATATGCTTGTCAATAACACGGCAATCAGCAGCATTTATGGCATATGGATGAATTCTTCCAGCAATAATAACAATCTGACTGATAACAGAGCATCAAACAATGAAATCGGGATTTATTTGAGAACATCCAGTTACAACGAGTTGTCTGGTAACGGGGCAAACCTGAACAGTAGGTATGGAGTCTACTTATGGTCTTCTGGGAACAATAAACTGGATAGTAACAGGGTTGTTTCGAATTCTGAATACGGTCTCTACATTCTTGACTCAGAAAACAACTCGATTTATAATAATTACCTCAATAACTTGAACAATACTTATCTCCAGGGTATAAACTCCGGAACAATGTTGAATACGACCAAAACAGAGGGAACGAATATTGTCGAAGGGCCCTATTTAGGTGGGAATTTCTGGGCTACACCAAACGGAGATGGTTTCAGCCAAACTCAAGTAGACTCAAATAACGATGGTATCTGCGACGTAGTTTATGCCTTGAGTAACGAAAGCATTGATTATCTGCCTCTTTCGGGTTCTGGTACTACGGATTAATAGAGAGCTTTGTATAAGATGTGTTATCCTTACTCTCCGGTATAAGCCAGCAACCTGGGTGCCAGTGAAAACAGCGAACAGCATTAATGGAGATTGGTGTATGGATTTTATAGGCACCTGCCTGCCAATCTCCAGAAAATGTTTGATAAATTATTTTTTTTCTTTTACCCGCCTGAAAAAACTCGGGTAGCTGATTGATTATACAACTACTCACTTTCTTTTTCAGGGGTATTTTCGAGGAATTTCTGCAACCACACAACATCAAAATACTTCCCAAACTTGGTTCCTGCAGATTTGAACCTACCACATTCAACAAATCCGTTTTTTAAGTGAAAATTCAGGCTTGCCTCATTTTTCGAAGAAACATTTACAAGGAGGCTTTTCATCTTTTTCTTTTGAGCTTCCCGGCAGAGTGTATCAAATAGCTTTGTTCCTAGCCCTTTTCTCGTATATGTCGGCAGAATAAAGTATGAGAGAACACCTGTGTGAAGAAAATTCGGAAAGGGTAAATAGGGTTTCAAGGCTCCTATGCCTATAATCCTGCTGTTTACTTCTATCACATAAAAAGGAAATTGCTCATCTTTCTTCTGCTCATTTCCTTCATAGATATTCTTGAAAAAGTCCGGGCCTACGGGAGTTTCGAGATATGCTGCAAAACTATTTTCCACGTAGTAGTTAAAGACTTCAAGCATTTCCTGAATATCTTCAGACATAGCTTCTCTTATTGCAAAAGTTTTGAATTTATCTTCTTCCAGCATATGCACATAATCTGAGCATAATCATTTAAATTTTTTTATCTGTTGACGGTTAGTTTAGGAAAAGGTTTTACCAGGCGAGTTTAGGGAAGGGTTGTATCTATAGACACACAGAAGCTTTTCTAAAAGGCATTTTCAATTTTTAAGCCCTTTATGAGGCATATTGCTAGAACCTTGATATAATTTAACTCTAACCCCATATTTTTTCTACGCCCATCTTAAATTTTTAAGATATGATGGTATATTATCGAAACTGGTGTTTTTTGGACCGGATATTTGTCATGATTTATATTTATAATTTATTTTCAGTGAGAAATATATTTATATACTTATGTTTTTCTATTATCCCTGTATAAAATAATGTGATCTTACTCTAATTTCCAGGCTGGGCTTTAATTTATTAAGAGGGGTCTAAGAGTCCAGAACTCTGAGATGGTTATGCAACTGATATATTTCACTCAATACTCAGTCTTGGAAAATAAAAACCTAAGAGAAGATATCTTCTCAAGAAGTGAAAAATAGATGTTCCCTAAAGAAAACAAAATTATAGACAAAATTTGTGAAATCCCGGTTACACTTGGAGATGTCTCTGAAAGCATCTTCGGAGGTGTAAATACAAAAAACAGTCTGTTGAACAGACTTATCCTTCCTGAGGAAGGCGGTTCTGATTCATTTTATCTCTGCGAAGGTCTCTGCAGACCTGTATTTTTAGAGCCTGAACTTGTTTACCCATATGTATCTGGGTTATTTTCCGAAAAGTTTACTTTTCACCCTTCCCCTTACAGCTTTATGCTGCCTTATGAGTTTTCCGACGAAAGCAAAAAGGAAGAGTATAGAGTAATTCCTCCCGAGAAGCTAAAAGTCGAATTTCCTATGGCTTACAGAAGAATTCTGGAATTCAAAAAAGAGTTCCTTCACGATAATTCTTCACTTAGCTCTGCAGATTATAGTATAAAAGGGAGAAAATTCCTGGAGTACTTTAATACTCCCAAAATCATTGCTACTGAAGGCTATCACTTCCAGGCTGCATACGATTCTGCAGGAAATTGTGTATTTGAAGATGGCTGCGGAATTGTTCTCAAAGATCAGAGTAAATATCCTTATGTTACTTCAGTACTTAACAGCTCTATTGCTAGACTCTTTCCTGCAGTTTGCAAGTCTGAAATGATGTACTCGAGTGCCTCAGCGCCTGCGGTCTTAAAACATTTCCCCATTGTATTTCCTGATAACAGGTTGACTGAATCGCTTATAGATACTATTTACAGTTATCTTATGTACCTCAAAAGACAGAAATATATAGCATACCATGAGACTTCAGCCTGGTTTGGAGAACTTGAAGGTTTCTACGAGCAAATCTTAGACCTCCTGGTTTTGGATACCTACTTTATAAATGAACTTGATTCCCGGCTCATGGATGCCCTCGAAGAAAATATCCATCCTTATGCCGGAGACATGGAATCTGAAAATAGTGAAAACCTTCTAGGTGCTCTGTATTACATAAAGCAGAAGATTCTTGAAACCTCAAGTTTTGGAAAATACAGGTTTAATACGGGATTAGCTGGCCTTCTAAGCTTTTCCTCTGAATGGTGAAGAAAGCTCCTTTGGATCTTATCTCAAAATCCCTTTTTTAATTTTTATTTTTCCGTTATTTCAAGGGCTTTATCTTTCATTATTTTACATTTAGATTTATATGAATAAGTTTATATCTCTTGACATCCCCTGACCCACGAGGTTACAAGCCCTCTCAGGGCAGAAAAGTAATTCTCAAGCAGAAGTAAAAAGACATTTAAAATACAATTTTACTGCTTCAGTGATTATCTTTTTGGAGTTCCTTATGCTGCGGAGGTCTGGAGATAATCTATGCAGGCTATTCCCTCCTTAATGCTTACAAATTCTTACAAACAGAAGCTCTGAGAGATTTCTAACCTTAAAGTTTTGAGATTGGATATCATCTTTTTCTAAAATCGATAGCCTTCTTTACAATGAGGAAAGTAGTTTTTCAACACATGCAACTTTATATCTAAGTCTTCGATACATCTAAAGATAACGGAGGTTTTTGATGCCCGAGGTTACTGTTGTTGAACTAAGCCCCCAAGTAGTACTTGGAATACGCAAGAAAGGCTCTTACCAAGAAATTCCTTTAATGTTTCCCAGAATTTTTGATTTTGCTCTCAACAAAAATATTCAGATTGCTGGCTATCCCGTTTTCATCTGGCATGAGACTACGGTTGAAGAAGCTCAAAAAGCCGATACAGAAGGAAGTGCTGATATTGAAGTTTCATTCCCGATCTCAGAAATTATCGAAGTCCCGGAAGATAAGGAAATCCAGGTATATAAACTTCCGGGAGGAAAAATGGCAAAGATTGTTCATAAGGGTCCTTATGAAGAATGCATTCTGACCTATGAAAAACTTTTTTCGTGGATTGCAGAAAGTGGAAAAATAATTGTTGGGCCTATTCGTGAGGTATATCTGAATGATCCCAGGGAAGTTCCGCCTGAAGAGATAACTACTGAAATTTACGCGCCTCTAGATTGAAACTGAAAATTTAATGTCCTTTCCTGAGTATTTTTTTCTTTCATTTTCTATTTTTCTCTTCTCTGTTTTCTTTCCCTTATTTTGTATATTCAGACTTTTGTCTCTTATAAATTCTATACTTCTTCTTAAATTAACACATAAACTTATATACATATTACTTACGTAATTACTACAACATCCAGTGTTTTTTGATTTGATCTCGCTTGATTTGATCTTGCCGCCTGTGACAATTTCTCTAACGTTAATTGAAAATAGGAAGGTCGTCTTATAAATCTTCAAATCTACAATGCTGCATTTCCTTACATGGGAGCATTAATTTTTTCGGGGCTTATATCCATTTTACTTGCAATTAAAGCATACAATACCTTCAATTCTCGAAAGACGCCTTCTTCAAAATATTTCATACTTATTATGCTAAGTATGTCCTTGTGGTCTGTTATTTACTCTTTTGAGGTAGGATTTATTGATTATGAACTCAAATTTCTTTTTGCCCGCCTGGAGTATTTTGGAATCGCCCTTGCTCCCGTAGCATGGTTTCTATTTGCAGCTGAATATTCAGGGATATGCAAACAATTCGTGAGAAAGTACGAGAGTATACTTTTCCTTTTTCCTTTTCTTACAATCCTGCTGGTGCTTAGCAGGTTTCATGAGCTCTATCTTAAGGTTAGTCCCGGTTTCCATGGAGGCTTACATCTTGTTATCTCACATGGGCCCCTTTTCTGGATTTTTTATGCTTACTCCTTTATTTTAATTGTTTTTGGAATTTCTTTCTTTTTCAAGCAGTTCTTCAGTCTTTCTGCGCCCTTTAGAGGTCAGGCGGGAATCGTTCTTATGGCAGCTTGTATCCCTCTTCTGGGAAATATGCTCCATATTGCAGGTGTTGGTCCTTTTGAATTTCTCGATCCAACTCCTTTCTCGTTTACAATCACAGGTTTGATCCTTTTCTGGAGTACAAGGCAGTATGGATTTCTTAATATCGTTCCGATTGCAAGAGAAAGTGTTGTTGAATCAATGAAAGATGGTTATGTCGTAGTAGATCTTAAAAATTCCATAGTGGACATCAATAAGGCTGCTCTTGAGCTGACCGGAAAAACGAGAAAAGAAATTCTCGGGAAAGATTTTAATGAACTTTTCGGGGAGGGGATAGACCTTTCTCACAATGATATTTATGAAGGTGATTTAGGCAAAGAGCTTTCTTTAAAAAGGGGACTTGATACTAAATTCTTTACTTTCAGTGTCAGTACCCTCAAGACCTGGGATTATCCGGAGGGTAAATTGATCCTGATTCATGATATTACTGAAATATACCGATATCAAGAAGCTTTGAAACAGGCTAACAAGAAGATAAATCTCATGAGCACTATCACCAGACATGATATCCTCAATCAGGTAAATGTGCTTTCAGGATATACGGAATTGATCGCTGAGACTCTTCCTCAGGATATTAGGAACGATCCTCGAATAGGAAAGTACCTTAAAAACCTCAATAAAGGAATTGAGACCATCCATAACCAGATTATTTTCACTAAAGATTACCAGGAACTTGGAGTGGTTTCTCCAATCTGGCAGTCTATAAACAGTGTGGCAAAAGATGCGGCTTTTGCCTTTTCTGGTCAGGGATTGAAATTTTCCATCGAGGAAAATGAACTGGAAGTGTACGCTGATCCTTTGTTCAGAAAAGTCTTTTACAACCTTTTTGACAATTCAAGAGCTCATGGAGAGCATGTTACTGAAATCAGCGTCAGCTCCAAGAAGGTTGAGGAAAGTGTTGTAATCGAAGTAAAGGATAATGGCATAGGAGTTTCTCCTTACATGAAAGAGCCAATTTTCGAGAAATCTGTCGGGAAAAACACGGGGCTTGGCCTTTTTCTGGTTCGAGGCATTCTTTCTATAACCGGCATGGGAATTAGAGAGATTGGAACTGAGGGAGAAGGCGCGAAGTTTGAGATCACAGTACCGCCAGGTAATTGGCGCGGAAACATCCCTTAAAAACTCATTTTTGCAGTTCACTTTCCTATAAAAAACCTTATTCTGAAGGATCAAGCCAGAATCGAAATACTTCTTTTGTTTAAACCGCACTTAATATCAATTTCACTATCATTTCAATAATATGAGTCTCATTGAGTCAAATTTAAATTCTGGAAAATATGCGGGGTTAAGAGACACCTGTAAAAGCCAGAAAGGCAGTTGATATTACCAGCAACAGGGTTGCAATTATCACTGCAATTAAGAGTTTATTTTGTTTTTCATTTATTTTGTCAGATCTCTTTCCCATTTCGAAAATTGCTCCTATGCTCACTCCAGCCCCAATCCCAATTGAGACACCTATAACTATCCCTTCCAGAGGGCTTCTCAAAGCAGGTCCAAGAATAAAAGCTCCATAGAGGCTTCCAAGGGCCGCACCTGCGGCAAAAGATAGTAGCATCCAGCACTTTTCGTTTTCATGTTTGTCTGATGTTCCCATTTTCCCTCCCATGTATTCAATCTTATATTCTTTCGAAAGTTTCTTCATTTATATGTTTTTATATTCCTTTGCCATTATATTATTTAATTCTAAAATATTCTCCAGAGAGCATTCTTTCAGTGAACAATTTTTCCACCCGGTGACAGAAATGAGTAAACTTACCTTGAAAGAGAGATTTGAAAAGGCACTAAAAGGAGAAGCCTTAGATATGGTTCCTGTCTGTTCTGTAACTCAGACCGGCACTGTCGAACTTATGGAAATGGCTGGAGCATACTGGCCCCAGGCAAACTATGATGCCAAAAAGATGGCTACGCTTGCACTGGCAGGATATGAGATTGCAGGATTCGAAAATGTCCGCTGTCCTTTCTGCACCACGGTGCTTGCCGAAACATTTGGCTGTACGGTAGCTGAAGGAAGTATTGACATACAGCCCTATGTAACCGATTTCCCCTGCAAGAAAAAGAAAGATGTCAAAGAGTTAACAGTTCCTGATTCGCTTCTCGAAAGCAGACGGACTTCAATAGTGCTGGATGCAGTTGAAATTCTAAAGGAAAAAGTCGGGGAAGACGTGCCTGTTATTGCCGGACTTGTAGGCCCTGCCGGACTCGCCTCCATGCTTGCCGGGATGAGAAACTATCTTATGTGGTTTGTAACAAATCCCGAAGTTGTTGAAGAGCTCATGGGGATTTTGACCGAGGCATGTATAGAGTATGCAAACGGATTGCTGGATAGGGGAGCGGATGCAGTAACCCTTATAGATTCTGAGGCCGGACCTGATATTATTGCTCCTGAAATGTTCCAAACATCTGTCTTTCCTCTTTATAGAAAATTCTGCAGGGAGGTTAAAGGCTTGAGAATCCTTCATATGTGCGGAGACGCAACTGCGGTCCTTGATCCCCTTGCAAATGCAGGGTTTGAGGGGATAAGCATTGAAGAAAAAGTAGGTGTCAGTTTTGCAAAAAAGCTCGTGGGTAATCGAGTACGTCTTATAGGAAACGTTTCTCCTTCCGACACTCTGCTGACGAAAGGACCTGAAGAAGTTATAATAGAGGCTACTGCCTGCCTTGAAGATGGGATCGATATTCTTGCCCCTGGTTGCGGGCTTGCTCCTCAGACTCCACTTGCAAATATAAAAGCGCTTCTAAAGGCAAGGGATCTTTATTTCTCACAGTGATTTCTTACAGTATTTTTTCCTTAAGGGTCTCCTGAGGAAGCTTCTTAATAAGAAACTCTCTGGTTTCTTTAATCCTGTCTGAATCTTTAAGGCTAATGAATGCTGCACAAATCATTATGAGAGCGCAGCCTGCAAGAGTCTCGGCGGATAACTTGATTCCCAGCAAAGCTATATCAAAAAATACCCCGCTGACAGGTTCTATCAGGGCAAGAAGGCTGCCTGTCTGGGCTTTGAGGTTGGCAAATCCCAGAACCGTGAAAATTTCTCCAAACCCTATGGATACTATCCCGAAGGCTGCAAGCACTTTCAGATTTCCATAGAGAATTTCAGGGGATACATCAAGCGCAAAAGGGCTCAGCAACAAAAGAGCGATTCCCATTGGCCAGAAGATGATCGCAAGTTCCGGATACTCTGTTTTCAGGACTTTTACGTTCATAATCAAGGCTGCAAAGACCACTCCTGAGAGTAATCCTGCCACAATGCCAAGTATGTAATTACTGGTAAGTTCCAATCCTGAGAATCCTTCTGCAGGTCTGACGATCAGGAATACACCTGCAATTGCGATTAATAGAGCCGCTACGCTTTCTTTTCCTACTTTCTCATTCAGGATAAGAGGAGAAGCCAGCATTACATATATAGGGGCTGTATACTGGAGCAGGATGGCAATAGAAACACAGGTAATTTTAAGGCAAGTGAAGTAAAGCAACATGCAGGCAATAACAAGAAATCCCTGCAATAGAAGGTTTCCTTTCTTTTTCTTTAATTTCAGATCTGAGGTTTTTCCTCTGCTAGCTATATATATGAAAAGAAATAGCAGTCCGAAAAATAATCTGTAGAAAATTATCGGAGAAATGGCCATATCATGGATCCGGGCAATGAAGAGTCCGTTCATACTGTAAAATATGCAGCCTGTAATTACTGCCAGGTGAGCCTTTTTGTTCTCCAGAAGCATTTCAGAGTGGATATTATGCATACTATTTATATATCTATTGGGAAGTGTCATTATCATCCGGTAATAAGCAAGAATGACTCATGGCAAATTTATGGAAAGAAAAAACTCCAAAGCAATCAGAGATCTTATACCCGAAATTACAAAACTTTCAGGCCGGAAATGCATATTCAGGCAGCTTTCAGATCTCACTTTCCTTCCTGAACTTGAGGATAAGCTTAAAGAGGAACTCGAGGAGTACCTTGAAAGCAAAGAGCTTGAGGAGCTTGCAGACCTTCTTGAGGTTATTTACAGGATAGCAGAACTGAGGGGATCCTCAAAAGATGGTCTTGAGGCTTTAAGGGTTCATAAAAAGCTCGAAAAGGGAGGTTTTGAGAAAAATCTGCTCCTTCTTTCTCCTGCTGAAAAGATAGATCCTTCCTTCCTCTTCTTCTTCTTTGGACTTACTTCCTGCTGAATTACATCCCTCTGACCTTTCAGAATCCAATCATATAGTTTTCAGGCCTGAAAATGCAGAATTAATTGAGAAACACGGGGTCAGGATGAGGATTTATACCACTAAAGCGGACTGCAAAAATGCTGCTCTCCTGTATCAGGATACAGAAATCGGACATACAGAAGAGTTTCTGCACGAAAGAAGTGATTTCATTTATTATATTCTTGAAGGAAGCGGTAGCTGGATAGTTGAAGACAGGGAATTTGAAGTCCAAGCCGGAGATGTGGTTGTCGTGCCTGCAGGGAAAAGATTCTGGTTCAAGGGAAGCCTTAAACAGATTTGTATTACAGCTCCGGCCTGGGAAGAACAGTACGAGAGACACATAAAGTATCTTGAATTATAACTGCGTGAAATTTAATTATTTAATTATTGTTACTCATTTTGTTTCATCCAAGTTCAAAACTTGTAACGCCGTAAACTCGTTCAAGCTTTATTTTCGGCTCTTCCAGGCTGTACATGCGAATAGTTTTGAACATTACGTTCATCCTGTATTTATCTGCAATTTGCACTGCTTTTTTGTTTGGTTCCGGGACATCTAAATATATGGCTTCACCCGGGACAGAGGCCTTGAGGCCCAGAAATATTTTTTCCGCAATTGCCTGGTTGTCTGCAAAAAGAGGTCCTATTTTGTATCCTTCCCGGCATTTCCTTATAACACCATATCCTTTTAGTTTTCCTGCTTCAAGGGCAGCAAAAGAATAAGAATCAGGTTGTTTGATCCATCTTTTCAGAAAACCGGGCCTTGAGGCCGGAAACATTTGCCTGTCGTATTCCAGCAGTTTTTCAAATGGGACGGCTGAGATTTCTACAAGCCCATCTGGAAACTCTCCTCCACCCTTGCCTTCAAAACGCAGGTTACTGTAGAAGGAACGGAATTTCATTACCTTCTGATACTTTTTTTCGTTTTCTACTACCCCATCAAGCCCTATATTCCTGTTCCCCATATATTCCAGACATTTCTCGGTTAGTTTTGCCCCTACACCTTTTTCCCTGAACTCTGGCTCAACTACGTAAAGACCTAAAAAACCAAAAGAATCATCGTATGCAACAGCAGAAGCACAGCCTACTGTTTTTCCTGCCACTTCTGCAATGAAAAAGCCGTCAGGGTCAGTATCGTAAAAAAGTTCTCCATCATGGATGCCGGGATTCCAGCCTTCTGCAGCTGCCATTTCAACTGCGAATTTGGCTTCTTCCCGGCTCATTTTTCGGATTTTCAGTTCTTTTATCTTTTCCTTATTTTTTTCCATGTAAGGTTTTATTCTTACTTCCTATTTATTTTTTAAGCCTCTTGCTCTTCCCAACCGTTACTGCAAGATATGCCGCTACAATCGCGGCTGCTACAGGGTATATGCCAAAGGGCGATTTTTCTACTTCTGAATTTCCGTCTCCTTTAGAGGCCGTTTCACTTGTAGAGCTCTCGTCTGTAAACATAAATATATCCATAGCACCTTTGCGTTTGTCCTGCCAGACTATCCTGCTTCCGTCAATTGCAGGGTTGCTCTCATACTCTGAGGCAGTAGAGACAGTCTTTTCTTCCCCTGTGGGGATATCGTAGATATAGATATTTGTTCCCTTTATTCTTCCGTCAGCCCATACGACTCTTCCATCTGATATAGCAGGGGTTTTCTGGGGAGATGTATTGGTAACTACAGGCTTTTCCTCTCCTTTAGAAAGGTCGTACATGTAAATGTCAAGGTTCCCATTGCGCCTGTCTTCCCATACAATATAATTGCCTTCAATCGCAGGGTTTGACTGTTCTGCAGAATCCGTAACTACCTCACTTTCTTTACCTGTGTTGATATCGTATATGTAAATATCATCATTGCCGTTTCTGGTGTCTTTCCAGACAATTTTATCTCCTGAGATTGCAGGCTGAGACTGATCCGCTTTATCTGTTGTTATTTGAGTTTCTTTTTTGGTTGTAAGGTCGTACATGTAGATATCCGTATTCTGGTTCCTGCGGTCCGTCCATACAATCTTATCGCCTGAGATTGCGGGTTCTATTTGGGAAGCCTTATCCGAGGTAATCCGGGTTTCGGTTTTGGAATCAAGATCATATATATAGATATCAGAGTTGCCTCTTCTGTTATCTGAGATAACCAGAAGGTTGCCAGATATTGCAGGTTCCATTTCATCTTCTGAGCCTGAAAAAAGTGCAACTTCTGTCCTTCCCACAGAAAGATCGTACATGTAAATATCCCAGTTTCCGTCCCTCTCATCCTGCCAGACAATATAGTTCCCTGAGATTACCGGGCTAACCTGGTTCCCAAAAGCCGAGCTAATCTCCTGTTCTCTTCCATTCAATGCTTCATCAGCAGCCGACCCTGTGAATGTACACATTGCCATTAATAAAATAATCGAAATCAACAGAATTGGAAAGTTTCCTTGTTTCAATCTTTTCACTTCCAATATTCCCTCTGGAACTTCAGTATGGATTTTTGAATATGTAGAATGCTTTTATTTTTCAGCATGTATCTAAATAATATATTCCAGCAAAGAGTCTTTTTGACAGCTAGAAATCCTCGAATTGTATATATCTTCCATACTTTTTATCAATTTCCTGAGTCCGGCTTCTTCTTCTCTTTTAAAGAAGATCTTTTGATATTAAGTCTGAGAGTCTGTTTTCATTGGTCATGCTAAAACCTTTCAAGTTCTGCCTTATTTTTTGTCTGGTTTTTTACTTTTTCGATTAATTCATTTTCAAGATCTTTTTTTACGAAAAGAGTAAACTCTACGGTCTCAGAGTATTTTTCTTCCTCTATGTTTCCATATCCCTCTATCAGATTTCTTATTTTCTGACTTTCAGGATATCCTGTGCGTATTTTAAGCCTGACCTGTTCATAAACTTCAATAGTTCCTGCCTCTTCAATAGCTGAGAGTGCTGTTTCTCTGTATGCTCTTGAAAGGCCTCCAAAGCCCAGCTTTGTTCCCCCAAAATACCTGGTCACAACCACAATAGAGTTCTGAATGTCCTTTGACTCAAGTATTTTTAATATGGGCTTTCCGGAGCTTCCGGAAGGTTCTCCGTCATCGTCCGATTTGAAGGCAAAGGAATTTTTTTCTCTTACAAAATAGGCTGAAACGTTATGATCTGCATCCCCATGCAATTCCTTTATCTTTTTTATGAAAGCCTTTGCTTCATCCTCATTTTTTATAGGACTTGCATAACCTATAAACAGGGAATTCTTGAATTCCTTTTGAGTCGTGCTGGAGCACCTAAGGGTTTTATGATAATTCAGTTTTTATCCCCATGTATTTTATCTCTTTTATATACTGAAAGTTAATAAATTTTTATTATTCAGCGGGGGACCTTCAAACCTTTAAATATTTTCCTTTTTTTTTCATTATGTATTATCTAACTTGTTTATAATATATGAAACATGGGCATTTATTACGATTCATTTGATAAATATAATTATATTTATTTTTACATTGGAATTAATTAATTTTATTATTCAAATTGCGTCATATATTTCTATTATATAAACTATTTCGGTCTCTTATTTTTTAACCAAATCGAAAAGTTTTAATCTTATTGGCTGATCATGCATTACTATCTCATATGAAAAATCTCATAATTTTCTATGAGCTGGGTGTAAAAAAGGAAGAGAACTTTCGAGGTAAAATTAATGAAAAAAATGTTAAAGATCATGGCTATGCTCCTCGTTATTGCTACTGTCATCTTTGCAGCCGGCTGTGCTGACAAAGAAGCTCCAGCAACAGAAGAGGAAAATACAGAACAGGTAACTGAAGAAACTAATGTATCAGATGTCGGTCTTGGAGAACAGACTGGAAACGGTGATGCACCAAACATGACTGAAAACATCACTGAAAACATGACTGAAAACATCACTGAAGACATCACTGATGAAAACATCACTGAAAACATCACTGATGAAAACATCACTAACGAAACAAAGTAAGAGTTTTTTGTTTCCACAAAAATCTGAGTAGCCTTTATAAAGGCTACAAACTTCTATTTTTTCAATACCAGTAATTCAACTTAGATTATCTAATGTTTCTCTGTGAACGATAATCATTTTTCTAGACCGTAAGTTATCAATTTTTTTACCCTGCTATCGAAGGAGCATTGTAATATATTTTCTTTATTTTAACTATCTCTGATTATCGATTTTAAGGCATCTAGAACTAATTTAAAGGTCTTTTACTGTTCGGTTTTTCCTGATGAGTTGAATCAGTATTGTTAACACTTAATCTCACGCATAAAAAACGCCATTTATTAACCTGGACCTTTATAATCCTCAATTATAACAGTAACTTTATTATTGGACTGTATTTTGACTATTCGTTTTACAATTTTTCTATTTATTATCTAAATAGTTGCAAATATGTCGCAAATCTATATAAATATTAATTTTTCTTTATTTTTGAAGCTTATTTATTTGATATTTATGTTTAATTATATAAATACGAATTAAAAATAGAAATCTTTTAATCTATTGTTTTACTTGTTATAAATTTGGTGTTTATAAATTAATTTTTTTAATGAAGGCTTTTAGAGGTACTGATATGCAAAAAATGTTAAAAACAATTGTATTTTTTCTTTTAATTGCTACCATTGTCTTTGCAGCCGGCTGTGCTGAAAAGAGTGTAGACGATACAAAAGAAGTTGCCCCAGCAGAAGAAAACATTCCTGCTGAAGGAAGTGTTGGTGCTGGAGAAAATACTACTGCCGCAGAAAATACTGTTGCAGATAATACATCCGGGGAGATGCCCACTTACATCGTAGGAACAGAAGCCCAGTTTCCTCCTTTTGAGATTGTTGATTCTCAGGGGAATGTTATCGGCTTTGATGTTGACCTTCTGAACGCAATTGCGGAAGACCAGGGATTTAAAGTTCAGTATATGGACCAGGACTTCGCAGGTCTTATCCCAGCACTCCAGACCGGAAACATTGACATTATCGCCTCAGGGATGACAATTACTGAAGAGCGCGAAAAAGAAGTCGATTTCAGTGAGCCTTACATTACTGCAGGACTGGCTCTTGCCGTAACTGTTGACAATGAAGATATTAAAAGTGTAGATGACCTGAAGGGCAAGACAGCAGCTGTTCAGACAGGTTCCACTGGCTATATGAAAGCAGAAGAGCTTAAGAATGCAGGAGTTATTGCCGAAATCAAAGATTTCCCTCATGTAAATGAGGCTATTGAGGAAATAAAGATCGGTGGTGCAGATGTAATGATCAATGACCTGCCTGTCACAAATGCTTTTATTGCAGCTCAACCTGGAGTAATTAAAATCGTAGGTGAACCTCTTACTGGCGAATCCTATGGTTTTGCCGTTCGTTCTGGCAATACTGAACTTCTTAATAAGATCAATAAAGGTCTTGAAAACGTCAAAGCCAGCGGCAAGTATGATGAACTTATGAAAAACATTCCAAATTATATGGAAGAATAAATGAAGTTCTAACTTGAGAATCAAGCACTAATTGTGCTTCTCTCATTTTCACTTCTGTTTTTTCAGGCCAATTTTGCTAAACTCTTGTTGAAAGATTATTTGATTTCTAAAATCTCTTTATTTTCCTTTCTCATAACATTCTAACTTATCATGCCCCTGTTTAAAATGATTGGTTTTATATAATTGAATATTATTTATCAATATGTATTTCTATAAAACAGGTAACTGCACTGGATATTTCTCTAAAGGTCTTATTAAGGACGCTCTGAAAGCTATATGCTGAAATGTGCACCGAAAAGACCCTGTTCTGGTTGCATCTGGAAAAACGTACATTCTTCATAAAGGTACTCTCAACACTTGCCATATTTGCTCCAAGTCCATCTCTATATTATCGTAAACATCTGAGGTCGAAGTTTGTCTCTTTTAGCCTCCTATCTTCACCACATTATCGCCGTGTTCCCCAGTTTGCTAAGGGGGGCAGTAATTACTGTAGAGGTCACTACCTTTGCAATATTTTTTGGATTGATGCTGGGGACTATTGCAGCCTTTGGAAAACTCTCCAAAAGATCGCTTTTCAGAATTCCCAGTTCTATTTATGTTGATTTTATCAGGGGAACCCCTTTATTTGTTCAAATCCTGATTTTTTACTATGGTATTCCCGGTCTTATTAACGGACTTACAGGTGAAGTGTTCCGCGTCGATCCAATTATCGCAGGTATTGCCGTATGCAGCATCAACAGCGGGGCATACAATGCGGAAATTGTACGTGCAGGCATCAAGTCTGTTGACAGAGGCCAGATGGAAGCAGCTCGTTCCCTTGGAATGACCGAAGGGCAGGCTATGAAGGAAGTAATTATGCCTCAGGCTGTCAGGCTCATTATCCCCCCTCTGGGAAATGAATTCATTGCACTTTTGAAAGACTCTTCTCTACTGGCAGTTATCAGCGTACATGAGCTTTCCAAAAATGGAATGCTCTATGTCTCAAAAACATTTGCAGCCTTTCCAGCGTATATTTCGGTAGCTTTTGTGTATCTGGCATTGACCATGGGAATTTCCAGGATTCTTAATTACATTGAAAGGAGGCTCGGTGTAAGTGATAGAAGTGAATAATCTTCACAAGAACTTCGGAAATTTGAAAGTCCTTAAAGGAATCACTGAGAAGATTGAAGACAGTGAAGTGGTCTGTATAATTGGCCCTTCAGGGTCCGGCAAAAGCACTTTCCTCCGTTGCTTGAACCTCCTTGAAACCCCTACTTCCGGGGATATCTGGATTTATGGGGAAAAGATCACATCCCCTACTGTTAATATAAACAAAATCAGGGAAGAAGTAGGCATGGTTTTCCAGCGCTTCAACCTTTTTCCTCACATGACTGCTCTTAAGAATGTAGCTCTTGCCCCGATAAAGGTTCGTGGTATTTCCGAAAAAGAAGCTTACGACCGTGCCCGTGATCTCCTTAAAAAAGTAGGGCTTGAGGATAAAGCCGATGTCTATCCCAATTCTCTTTCCGGGGGTCAGCAGCAAAGGGTTGCAATCGCCAGAGCTCTTGCCATGCGTCCCAAAGTCATGCTTTTTGATGAGCCCACATCTGCTCTAGATCCTGAAATGGTCGGAGAAGTCTTAAACGTCATGAAAAGCCTTGCAAAAGAAGGCATGACAATGGTTGTCGTGACACATGAAATGGGTTTTGCCAGGGAAGTAGGGAATCGAGTACTTTTCATGGATGACGGTATCATAGTCGAAAAAGGGACACCCCACGAAATCTTCTTTGATGCTCAGAATGAAAGAACAAAGTCATTTTTGAGCAAGATTTTGTAAAGTTTTACTTAATCTAGGTTCCCTTTTCAGATATTTGCGTCTCAATATTTTAAAATACAATTGAAAAATTCTTTAGCTGGCTAGATTTATGCGGAAAGTATTTCCTGGATTGAAATAAACGAAATATCATACCCTGGGTTGTAATGTTAGTAGCAATACTGAAATTAAATCAAGCTTTAATAAGCTAACTCAAGTTTTAAGGTCCATTATTTACTAGCTTATTGGGGAGCGAAAAATGGGGTATCTATGTTTCTACCTCTGTGTTAAAAATTATTATATTTACTGAGTTTGTTTGATGGAGTTGAGCCTGAGGTCATAGATAAGGTGAAAAATTGTTGAAGGTGTTTGCGAAATTACAGACCTCAGAGCCCGCTGGATTGGCCCCAGGCTCCATGTAGAGATCAATGCTTCCGTTTTCCCTTCGCTTTCTGTTAAAGAAGGGCACGACATTGCTAACGCGATAAGAGAAAAGCTTCTGGAAAACTTTTCTCACCTTTCAGGTACTACTATTCATGTAGATCCCCTTACAGCTTCAGGAGAGTGCTGTCACTGCGGGCTTGAAAGTTCTGAAATAAGGCATGTGAAAAATACACATATTTTAAATGTTCACTCATAATGAAGTTAATGAAATATCAGTTTCTTTCCGATCCGTCATGATTTTTACTTCTTACTTTTTTACGTTTGCTGCCTGAAGCTTTTATTTATCTCTTTATTTGTCATGCTGTTTTGTCATGCTGTAAACACTACGTCTACTCTTTCTACATCCCACAAAGACCCCAGTTTTTCCATAATGTCTTCTTTTATTGCAGATGCAAACTGGTGATCTGCGGGCAGGTCTACGACCACTCTAATCACTCCGTTTTCAACACTTGTTTTCAGGATAAGATTTGTACGGATTATGTCCAGGCCGGTTAGCGGGTTCATTACATGCTTAAGCCTATTCCTGATAACTTCCTCTGTCGTAGGCTCCTTTTCGGTAACAAGTCCGTGCTTTTCTTCATAGTCTCTGATTGCAGCACGAAGACCCTCAACTGCAAGCACTGAGCAGTGGGCTTTAATCGGAGGCAGCCCTCCAAGTTCTTCAGAAGCCTGTTTCCAGGTTATTTTTTTTGCTTCATCAAGAGTCTTTCCACGTGCCATATCTGTTATAACCGAACCTGTAGCGATATTTGAAGCACAGCCATAAGATTCGAATTTTATGTCCTCAATAACCTTTGTGTCAGGATTGACCTTAAGATAAACTGCAACCATATCCCCGCATGCAGGGCTTCCTTCAAGACCTTTCCCATCAGGATTTTCTATTTTTCCTACGTTATGTGGATTCCTGAAATGTTCCAGCACTTTTTCAGTGTAAGGAAACTTTATTGTTTCACTTTTCTCTTTGCGTTTAATCTCCATTTTCCGACCTTCTTTTATCCTGATTTCTTATGTTTCCTTTATTTTCAGTTCATTTTCTTGCAAGGGGACTTATTTCTCTAAGCTTTGCCACAATCTCACTCATGGCATCAATAGCCGCATCGACATCTTCCATCTTATTGTATCGTCCGAAGGTAAAACGAACTGATCCATGAGCTCTTTCATGATCTCCTCCAATACCCCTTATCACATGGCTGGCTTCAAGGGAGCGGCTAAAGCAGGCTGAACCTGTACTTACTGCAAACCCTCTCATGTCCATATGCAGAGTAACAGATTCTCCTTCTACATAGTGGAAAGTCAGGTTTGCGTTCTGTGGCAGGCGTTTTTCTCGGCTCCCATTGAGGGTAACATCCGAAATTTCGGAAAGGGCTTTCTCGATTACCCTATCTCTCATGGCTTCAAGCCTTCTATTTTCTTCTTCAGTTACGAGTTCTACTGCCTTTGAGAAACCTACGGCCCCTGGAATATTTTCCACTCCAGCCCTCAGGTTGAACTCCTGAAAACCTCCGTCCATAAATTTACTTATTGGCGTGTCTTTTCTGATGTAGAGAGCACCTACTCCCCTGGGGCCATGAATGGTGTGGGCTGACATAGTAACCAGATCTACGGGCAGTTCCTTCACATTGAGGGGAAGCCGGGTAAAACTATGGGTGGCATCCGTATGCAAGAGCACATCTTTTTCTTTGCAGATCTCTGAAATAAGCTTCAGATCCTGCACTGTTCCTATTTCCTGGTTTCCATGCTGGATTGAGACAAGGATTGTCTCTTTTGCGATCGCTTTTCTTAGTCCTTCGAGGTCTACAAACCCATGTGCGTCTACGTCCAGGAAAGTTACGTCAAATCCCTGTTTCTGGAGAGCTTTTGCCGTATTCAGGACAGGAAAATCCTCTATTTTTGAGACAATAATATGCTTGCCTTTTCTTTCTTTAAGGGCCCAGGCCACTCCTTTAAGAGCAGTGTTGCTTGACTCCGTATCTCCAGAAGTGAAAATTACCTCGTTTGAATCAGCGCCGAGTCTTGCAATTATACTTTCGCGTGATTTTTCGAGCCCTTCTTTTGCATCCAGGCCCATTGAATACCCAAATTCAGATGTTGCTACTGCATAGGTCTCAAAAAAATAAGGTTGCATTGCCTCAAGCACCCTTTCATCAAGACGGGTGGACGCAGCATTGTCAAGATAAACTATATTCTCAAATATTTTTTCCCCTCCTCAGATTAAATAGATCTTCTACTTTATAATTAAATTTCAAGTTTACAATTAAATTTTGAGAATTATCGGATAGGATTCTAAACACGTTATTTGCTGAATATAACTGATTAAGAATTGAAACAAATCAAATAGAAATTCGGACTGCCATAATAACCTAAGCCTTAAAAATTCCTAATAATCAAATAAATAGAGTTACGTTAGCATCTCTTGCTTCATGGATGTAAGACCCTACAGCTCCCCACTCATCTATCCATTCCGTTCGGAGTTCTTCTTTCTTTATGCCCATAATTTCCATGGTCATTTCACAGGCGATTATCTTTCCGCCAAGTTCTTTGAAATCACTCATGAGCTTTTCAAGTGAAGCAACGTTGGCTTTGTCCATTCTCCTTTTGACCATCCACCTTCCAAGTCCAAGCATGTTCATCTTGGAAAGAGGCCCCTTCTCAAGTTCTCCTTTCTTTAACCTCATTAGTCCCCAGAAAGTGAAGTATATCGAGGCTTCCATCCCCATTGCCAGGGCACCGTTCCCAATTATAAGTGCACTGTATACTTTGTCCATGTCTCCACTGTGCAAAACAATAACTGTCTTTTCCCCCATTTTCCTTCCCCTTTCGGTTTCACCTGCGGATCTTTATCTCCCACTCTTTACCTCCCTCTTTGTCTTCAATTTCCAGTACCTTGAATCCCATTGCCTCACAGGCCATAGGAATTTCTTTTTTTGATGCCGGATGCGTACCCTTTACAATTACAAGATCTCCTGGAGAAGCTTTTTTTAATGCTTTTCTGCACTCCACCAGTGGAACAGGGCAGGTCTGCTTGCGGACGTCTATTTCTATTTCTGCCACTTTCTCACCCCCAAAGCAAGAGAAATGAAAGAATCATGACACATTTCTGCCGTCTGTTCATGATTCAGTAATCTCGAAAAATATGTCACGGTTTTATATTGAAAATATTATTTGGAAATAACCCTTAATATTCTTATTCTAAATTATTTTCTCTTCAGAGTGCTCTCCTTATTTTCTCTGCAATCTCTTCCATATTTGTAGTGTCAGGTTCGGTCCATACTATTGATTTTATTCCTCTTCCTCCATCTCCCTTCTTTCTTGGAATAATATGTACGTGTACGTGAGGAACTTCCTGACCGGCAACTTTCCCATTATTGATGCCAATATTCGATCCTTCTGCCGAAAATGTTCTCTCGACTGCAATTGTAATTTTCCTTGCAGCTTCAAAAAGCGAGCCGACTCCTTCTGCATCCATGTCCTTGAATGAGTTAAAATGTTTTTTAGGAGCTACGAGAGTATGGCCTTCGCTTGCCGGGTGAATGTCCAGAAATGCAAAAGTGGAGTCGTCTTCATATATCTTATTCGAAGGAATTTTTCCTGCTATTATTTTACAAAAAAGGCAATCTTCTGTCATAACTGTATCCCCTTAGAGGTTTAAGAGGTACACTTATATCAGGGTTCTGTATCTTCCTTAATTTATTGTTGGACTTTGAGACTAAGATTCTGACAAGATCAACTGTAAATACATTTCCAACTCTAATATTTATCAGGAGAGTGAATTTTTCATGATTGGTTATATTGCAGGAGCGCTAACAACCATAGCTTTTGCTCCCCAGCTTTTAAAAGCCCTGACAACAAAATCTACAAAAGACGTATCTCTTATGATGTTACTCTGCTCAACTTCAGGCATGTTTCTCTGGCTCTTTCATGGGATTCAGGTGAATGATCCCGCAATTGTCGTAGCAAACAGCATTTCTGTAGTACTTGCTTCCTTACTTCTGGGGCTCAAAGTCAAGAATGATTATGCCAATCATGTTTTCAAGTCTAATCGAGATCTTAGGAAGTCCAAAAATAGTTTTCTTTCTTCTCGAAAGTAGGATATTTAATGCTCAACTATATATCTGAGAATAAATATAATTCCTCTTATTATATTGACCATTTTTTATCCTTTTTTTAATTGGTGTTGGGGTGAAAATGAATGTCTAGAGTTTTAGCTGGTGCACTGATAGGTATGGTCTGTACTTTTATCTTCTATTTCATTCCGGGTGTAAATGTTATAGCTCCCCTACTGGGTGGTCTTTTAGCTGGTTATTATGCAGACGGAGAGTTTAGAGGAGGTCTTGAAACTGGAGTTCTAATGACTATATTTATGATTATTCCGGGAATCGTTCTTGGGGGATTTCTGGGGTCAATACTCAGAGATGCTCCTGTGCTTGGGGGATTCGTAGCTGCCTCTACATTTGTAATTACACTGGTTATCGTAGCGCATACGGCTGTGATGGGTATAATTGGCTCGATAATTGGGGCCGTACTGGCGGAAAAGAGAGTAGTATAACAGTTAGGTTTCGCTCTGGAAACTAAAAGTTAAGCTCTAAAAGTAATGAAAAATATCTTCTGAGCTAAGGAAGTTAATATTCTTTTGAAATAAGAAAAATAGATTATGAAGAAAAAGAAACTTTTTCAGAGCTTTTTCTTCAATATGAAATATTCTATAAGGATCATCAATAAAGGCAGGGAAATAGCCATTAGAATTTTCGCTTTTCCCATTGGTTTTGTTGTTCTTCTGTCCTCATTTCCTACGCCTTTATCCAAAATAGATTTTCCTTCATCCTCCAGGCCTTTTAGAGTTTCCTTGATTGATGCTCCTGTCTGAGTTTTATTTTCGTCTGTTTTTTCTTCAATGCCATTGTATCCGGTTATTGCAAATGGAGAGAATCCAGGACTTTCTGCCTTGAAATACAGATATTTACTGTCTTCCCCTGAAAGAGTGGTTGGAAGTTCATTCCATTTCTTGTCACTGTACCTGTTCAGGATGATTGAAGACTTGTTAATACTTTTATCCTGCATCCAGGATTTTTCAACTCTGAAATTTATGACTGCATTTTCGAGATTATCTGTGTCGCTTCCATACCCGCTGTTTCCAACCCATATATTGAGGTAGTTATAGACTTCGTCTTCAGGTGCATCCGGAGTGAGAGTGGATTTATTTTTCAGCATTTCAACAATAGTTGTTGTCTTGCCAACAGTCTTCTTTGAATCAAAGCTCAAACTTACAATAGCAGTAGCGTTATTTATGAACTCAAACTTTATAAATTTTCCACTGGTAATGAAAACCTGGGAAAGTTCCTTTACTTTCACATTCGATGCGGGCTCTGGAGAACCGCCGCCAGCACCGCCACTAGAACTTGATTTTGATTTTGAGCTGGATCCAGAGCTGGAACCTGAACTACTGAATCTGAACCTGAACTCTCGCCTGAAGAGGATTTTGTCACATTCACAGTTTTTGTGAGTTCATTGTTTGTTTCGTCTTTTTCACGTATCACTGTTCCGGAATCCACTGTAAGTTTTACTTCGATTTGTCCCTCGACTGTAGGAGTCCAGAAAAATGTGATCGGTGACGTTCCACCTGCAGAAAGGGCAGGTACCGTTGTTTGCCCGCTGGAAGTCTCATTGATTCCCTTGATGTTATATTTGAGTTCGCATCTTGATGAGCTCCCAGGCCCATTATTTTTTACTGTTACTGCGAAAGTAATGTTTTCTCCGGGCTCCGGAGCTTCCGGATTTACAGAAAGAGACTCTATAGTCAGATCAGGAGGTATGGCTAATATGTTCACTTTTTTTGTGAGTCCGTTGTTCGTTTCGTTACTTTCATATACTGCTGTTCCTGAATCAATAAGTCCCCCTATTTCTATCTGGCCTTCTTTGTCTGGGGTTAAGGAAAATACAACAGATGTACTCTCTTCCGCTGGAAGAGGTGAAACATTAATATCCTGACCTGCAACCCCGTCAATATAATATCTCACCATAACAGCTTCTGAGGGGGCTGTACCCTGGTTTTTTATTTTCAGGGCAATATTTAAGAGATTGCCTACTTGAGGGGCAGATGATCCCGGAACAATGTCTTCAATTATCAGGTCTGGGAGAGGATTTTCTATTACCGTTAATGTGGCTGTTCTCTGGTTATTTTCATCATTGCTTTCGACTACCAAATTTTCTTCATCGACCTTTGCGGTCATCTCCACGGTACCCTCAGTTCCTAAATTCCATAACAATGATATTTGTCTACTCTGCCCGGCTACTATTTCAGGGACTTCGCTCTTTCCTATAGAGTTTCCATCGCTATAATAAGCTACATCAGTTACTCCCGAGCTTGCTGTTCCTTGATTTTTTATTGTTGCTGTAATAGTTACCGTTTGTCCAGGTTCTGGATTCACTGGATTAAAAGAAAGATCTTCAATTATCAGATCTGGAAATTCATTAACAGTTGAATTATTTCCTGTATCATTTTCATCTGCGGCAGTTATAATTTCGGGCATTAGTCCTGGGATGATTAAAACTATTAATAATATCGAGATTAAAGAATTGTAAAAACCTGTTTTCATTTTCATCGGCTTTGCCCCCACCTTTGTAAACAAAAATGTCTGATATATACTACTGATTCTCCGATAATTATTTCGTGGATAATATAAATAAAGTTTCTGATCTTTAATTCTGAAATATATCTTATTATAAAATTGTTTATTAAGACATTTATATATTGCCCCGGTATAATCCTCGTACAATTTTTGGAGCAAAAACTTTAATCATTTACTATTTTTAGTTTAGTTTTTCAGTTTATACAATTTCTTTTAAGCTTACAATGTAAAAGTGAATTTTCCCAGCCATTATATATCTTTTGTTATTTTTTCCAATCCCAATCATAATAGAATATAATTTTGTAAGCTTTCAAAGTAAATGGACAATGTACAATAAAAGGGCAAAGAAAAAAAAGTGCAAAAAGGAAAAAAAAAAAAAAAAAAATAAATAAATAAAAAATAAATAAATGCTGTATGAGAAAAGTGAAATAAATAGAGTAATAAGCGTAAAGTCTCTAAGAGTAAAGAGTAAAAATAAAGAGGAATCAAGCAATCAGATATTTTTTATCTCTGATCTGGGCTCTGCTATCTACCCCAAGTATTCCGGCAATTTCTACCCCTTCACTGCCTACCTCCGCAAGCCGGGAGTAGATTTCTGATCTTGAGATGTATTTTTCAGTCCTTGTTCCATCAGCATCTTCCATTTTGATGGTTATCTCTTCTTTATTGTGTCCTTTTGCCAGGCATTCCTGAACGATTACCCCGTATTGTTCGGCAATAACTTTCAAGCAGTCAAAAATCTGGTTTGTGGAAACTGCATCTTCTTCGTCAAGCAGAACTTTTAAAAGATCATAGGTACGGATATTTGTCCTCAAGTAAGCCTGGATTCTTTCCGGAACTTCTGCCAGTTTTTCCGTATCTACAAAAGCTCTGAGTTCTTTATCAGCAGTGATTTCCTTATTGTCTTCATATATGAAATATCTTAATTCTCCGCCTTCGATCCTGTATTTTCTGTTTGCTTTTTTGTTTTCAAGGGTTAGGCGGAAGTTTTTATCACTATCATATGCCAGAAAAGTTACAATAAAGTCAGATAGATCCTGCATTTTTATTTTCTCTTCTTTTCGAAGAATACCTGCCCTGGTCCAGCCCGGCAGGCTTAAATTCCCAAGCAGCTTTTCTACTGTCAGGGACTCTTCTAAGAACTCAAGCTTATAATAATACTGGAGGCCTGAGACCGAACCCTCTATCTCTCCTGAAATGCCGTTTATGCTGCTGGAAAGCTCAAATCTCTTCTCGGCCCCATAAACTCCTGAGATTAAAAATCTGCTAAGCACTTCCAGGATTTTGCTTTCAATTTTTTTGTATTCGTGAGCGTTTCCACTTTCAATTTTTTTGTGCTCTGTTTCGAGGACATCTCTTTTTTTCTCAAAATTCTCACTGCAAATCTGGAGGAGTTTATTGGCACAGGGTATGACATCTTCAGTGCCCACTTCATTCACTAATCTTTTGAGTAGTAAGCCCAGTTTCTCTTCAAAAATGTTCATTCCATTTATTCTGCTGTTCAATTCATGGAGCGCTTCTTTATGTTTGCACTTTATTTCTATTATGGAGTTCTCCAGAGGGATTACTTTGGAAGTCATATCTAAAAATATTTTCAGATCCTCAATGAAATCTCGCTGCACAGGCAGTTCTGTGGAGTCTTGGTAAATATATTTCATGAAAGCACCCTGGATAGCTAAACAACCCTTCAAATATTCTATGACCTATAGCTATATAATATTTTATCCAAGATCTTATCCTATTTTTAAGTGATGTTTCTCTTTTCTTATGTGGGTTACCCCCTTATACTCCCCAAGGATACCCACTAAAGGTCCAGACACTTCTATTTTATAGCAGAATCTTTCTGACAGGGTCCAGAATTTCATTTATATATTTTGCAGCTGAATTTTTAAGGTCCATTGGATGAACGTTTTCTGCTACAAAAGCACTTTCCATTTCAAAGTAACTTGCATATGTCAGGTTTCCACCAAACTTTTCAGGTCTCTCTATGACAACTGTTTCATATCTGGGGAAGATGTGATAGCGGAAAAGAGCAAGAATAGGGTTTTCTTCTACATCTCCGATTTTACAGAAGGCTTTCTTAAACTTTCTGTATATTTCTTCTTCAGTGTCGTCTACTGAGATGAAATTATCTTTTGAAGAAGCCATCTTGGTTCCATCCAAGCCGAGAAGAATCGGGGTGTGAATGCAGATGGGCGTTTGGAACCCTAGATTTTTTAAATTTTCACGGGCAAGCATATGGATTTTCCTCTGATCAATACCTCCAACTGCAACATCTACTTCGAGCATGGCAATGTCAACAGCCTGCATCAAGGGATACACCATCTGGGAGACCATTGGGTCATCCATAGCACGCCCAACCTCATCCATGCTCCTGCGTGCCCTGTTAAGAGTTACTGCCCCTGAAAGCTTGAGGACATTTAACATGTACTCGTCTCCAAGCTGAAAATCCGATCCATATACAAAATTAGTTTCTTCTTCATCAAGCCCGAGTGCAATAAAGCATTTCCTGTTATAATCTGCTATTTTTCGTACTTCTTCAAGTGTGCCTTTTCTGTTCAGATAAGCATGTATATCTGCAAGTAAGACAGTGATTTTGAAGCCGGCCTTTTGCAGATCAATTAGTTTGTTTACTGTCAAGACGTGTCCCATATGGATTTTCCCGCTAGGTTCGTATCCTACATAGGCACGTGGAGCTTCCTTTTTCTTAAGGAGGTCTTCAAGTTCATTTTCAGTTACAATTTCCTGAACATTTCTTTTTATAAGTTCGAATCTGTCCATTGCCTCTACAATCCTTATCTTTATTTTCTTATTCTCAAAAACTTAGTTTCTATTAATAAGTTTCTCTAAAAATACCATCCCTTCTTTTGATTTAAAATTGGGAACTTCCCAGTTTTGGGTGACTTTTCTACGCAGAGATTTTGTTTCCTTACTAAGAATGGGGTTAAAGCCAGAAATTTCATATTCTTCCTTAGAAATAATAATTCCTCTCCTCTGCCAGGCAGGGAGTGTGGCAAGATTAGTTCCTCTTTCAAAAAGCATTTCGTGAATTTCCCGTTCCTTTTTCCCTTTCAGATATTTTGCAGCCTCATCTTTT
The DNA here is from genome assembly GCA_963847185.1 of uncultured Methanosarcinaceae archaeon. Taxonomy (GTDB): domain Archaea; phylum Halobacteriota; class Methanosarcinia; order Methanosarcinales; family Methanosarcinaceae; genus Methanosarcina. Next base: position 698,305 of record CAWJYV010000007.1, read on the forward strand.
TCCATTCCTTCATCCCTCAGGGTATAATACCCCCAGGCTGCTACAAAATTGCGCCAGGCTTCAAGCTGTCTCCACTGAAAATAAGTAGAAATTTCTTCTTTTTGAAGGGCAACTATTCTAGAATCAAAAGCCACAGGTTCTTCAAGCTTTAAATTTATTGTAAGGGAACTTCCCAGAAAGCTTGCTACGATGGAGTCGATTTTTTCCACCCTTCCTTCAAATGGAAGCTCCATGAATAAAAAGCTGATTTCATCCGAAAAAGTATAGGCAGAGAGGGGACTTAAACCGCTTTTTTTAATTAAAAGTTCGGCAGTATCCGCCATTGCCCTGGCGAAGGTTTGATCATAGGGTTTTTTAAAGCCCAGTCCCAAAAGCGTATTTCTAAAATTCCTGCCGTCAGCGCGCACAATCACAGGAGGGATACAGCGCATTTCAGCATAGATTTCCCGGCTTTTCATAAACCTTTCGAAATTTGTCAGTCTTCCTTCTGTTTCTTGTATCTCTGGACAATATCTCTAACTATGATAATATCTGCTGCTGTTATAACCCACCTGTAAGGAATAATTATGCCTCTGGTGTTCAGATCAAATAGTTCCCTGTTAATCTCCGAAACAGCAAGTCCGGTGATCTTCTGTTCTTCTATATCAATTACGAGATCCTGTAGCTTTCCAACATAGACACCATTACTTGTGTATATGTTTAAACCAAAGAGTGATGTAATTTCTGCGCGCATCATATCCCTGCTTTGTAAATTAATTTAAATCTTTCTCCTAACCTTATAGGAAAAACATACTTATATATCTTACAGTTTTACTGGCTTATGATTACTAATTTTCTGTCGTTATTTGGGTAAACTTGGATTAACTCTTTATTATAATAACAATTCTTATTAAGTTAACGAAAGAAATGAAGACATTTAGACATTTAAATCCTTTTTCCAATACTGAATGAAAAAGAAATAGTTTTAGTTGCGTTAAGTCGTTCTTGAAGATTCGATCAAAGGGGCAACTTTTGTTTATTGTCTTTGCCGTTAAGTATTATACGTAGTTACACGTTCTATTGTGAACCGGGCCACTGTTATATCATGAACTGAAAGCTGATATCTTTTTATAATTTTTGGCTCATAGGTAAATTTCTAAATTACCTATGAGCAGAACTTTTTAATCTTTTATGCGACCTTTTTTACTTTCATTTGCTTATTTTTACGTTAGATTAATTTTGTTTTATTTATCTACATCAATTTGTTTTACTAGTTATACTTATTTTTTATCAAACTTACTCTAATTATTTTCTTCTTTTTGCACCGAGGTTATTTCCATTACTTATATTTCCAGCCCTGAGATTACAGTTCTGATATTTTCGGCTGATTTCCTCAAGATTTCATGTTGATTCTCATTAAGCTTGAGTTCAAGGATTTCTTCAACTCCGGATGCTCCGAGTTTCACTGGTACGCCAAAATAAATTCCTTCCTGTCCATACTGTCCTTCCAGATAAGCGCAAGCCGGAAGAACTCTTTTTGTGTCTTTAATTATGGCCTCTGCCATAGATACTATAGCTGAAGAGGGAGCATAAAACGCACTTCCCTGTTTAAGAAGTTCAACAATTTCGGCTCCTCCGTTTATTGTTCTTTCTACCAGCCTGGAAATTTTATCCTTCGGAAGCAAGTCTGTAAGTGGAATCCCTGATACTGTCGTATACTGAGGGAGGGGTACCATAAGATCACCGTGTCCCCCTATTACCATTGCCTGTACGTCCTTTTTCGAACATTTAAGCTCTTCTGCAATAAAGCTAGAAAAACGGCCTGCATCCAGAACTCCGCTCATTCCGAATACTCTTTTTGTCTCAAATCCTGTTGACTTCATAGCTACATGGGTTATAATGTCAAGTGGGTTTGTAACAGTAATTACTATAGATTTCGGAGCATATTTTGCAATATTTTTGGAAATTTCTATTATTATTTTAGAGTTTGTTTTAATCAGGTCTTCACGACTCATTCCTGGTTTCCTGGCAATTCCGGCTGTAATAATTACGAGATCAGAATCTGCGATATCTGCGTAGTTATTGGTACCCAGTATTGAGGTATCATACCCCTTTATCGCTCCTGCCTGCATCAGATCAAGAGCTTTTCCTTGAGGCATTCCTTCTACAACATCAGTCATAACAATTTCGCCAAGCTCAAGTTCAGCTAGCCGCTGGACTGTAGTTGCTCCCACATTTCCTGCACCAATAACAGAAATTTTAGCCATTACTTGCACTCCTGTATCATACAATTATTCAGAATAGTTCCTTATCTTCGGAATTAAATATTTATTCTTTACTTTGTTTATTATTACTGGTAAACTATTATTTGAATATTTATTTTTTGTTGTTCCATCCTAAAATTTTTCATCTTATTTTTCAAGATGCACCAATAACAGAAATTTGACACTATTTTTTTCGAATACTTTCAGTTTTCATGCAGTATTTTTATTAGACATTACTCTCAATTAGGCAGAGAAATATGCTGGATCAGGGAAAACATGCTGAATAATACATATATTCATATTCCGGGTATAGGGAAGAATCTCGAGCAGAAAATCTGGGCTCAGGGAATACATACATGGGAAGAGTTCCTTGAGATGAAAGAGATAATTCAAATCCCTTCTGCCCGGAAAGTCAGAATTTGCGAAGGAATTGGGGAATCCTCTGAGCGTCTGGCTTCGAAGGATTACTCTTTTTTTTCGCAGTGTCTCCCTTCTGTGGAACACTGGAGAGCTTATCCTGTATTTTCCGACTCTGTCGCGTTTGTTGATATTGAGACAACGGGCCTTTCTCAACATCGAGATAAAATTACCATTATTGGAATTTATGACGGGAAAAAACCAAAAACATATGTAAAAGGTATAAATCTCGATGATGCCGTCGAAGAGTTTTCAAAATACGGACTGCTCGTTTCTTTCAACGGTGCTCGTTTTGATCTCCCCTTCATAAAGTCCGAATTTCCTGATATTAAATTTAATCAACTCCATATTGACCTGATGTATCCGTTAAGAAGAATTGGATACAGTGGAGGTCTCAAAAAAATTGAAAAACTACTCGGAATCTCCAGAAGTGAAGATACTGAAGGTATAACTGGGTTTGATGCTGTCAGGCTCTGGAAAAAGTATGAGAGAGGGGATCAGGAAGCTCTGAACCTACTTGTTAAATATAATGAAGAGGATATTGTAAATCTGAAGACGATTATAGAGCTCACTTACCCTAAAATGGTTGAAAAGGCTCTAGAGGTCTGAAGGCTAGAATCTTTTCAAGATCCGAAATTAATAAAAGACAAAGATCTCAGGCAGTAGGTATATATTTTCCATTAATACTTATACCTTATACTGATGGTCTTAGATTCTGTCTCATGGTAGATACTGGCCTTTTGATAGACTCTGTCTCATAGTACATACCAGCCCTTTGAAAAATGTTGTCAACCGTTTAAAATTATCTCTGTGCTTATCAGGAAAGGGGAATTTAATGGAATTAACACTGAAGTTTGGGGACAAAACCACTGTAGCAGATATAAGAAAACTCCATGATATGGAAGATGTAGTGTTTGATAAAGAATGGTTTGAGAGAACAGAAATCAGAAATAAAGATACATACTATATGTTCAGAGATCTTGCTAAAAGTGATGCTGACCTTCAGACAATTACATCGAATCATCTGAGATACGATATTACTGTAATTCCGGCTGGAATGCTAGGGTCGGAATATATTAAAACCGTAGGGCACTACCATCCTCGAGTTCCCGGGACAGATATTTCTTATCCTGAGATTTATCAGGTACTTGAAGGTTCTGCTACCTATCTCCTTCAAAAAGTGGAGTATGGAAAGGAGGATTTCGCTCTGGATGTTGTAGTCATCACAGCGGAAAAAAATGATCTGGTGCTCGTTCCTCCCGGATATGGGCATGTGACCATAAATGCTTCTGATAAGACTCTTGAGATGGCAAATTGGGTTTGCCGTGATTTTAACTCTATTTATGAGCCTATTAAGAGGCTTTCCGGAGCTTCCTACTTCCTTCTTGATGATGGTTTTGTCAAAAATCCTCTTTACAGGAAGGTCCCATCCATTCGCCATCTTGAGCCTCTGCCTCCCAATACTCTTGGGTTGAGTTCTGGGGAAAACATGTATGAGCTCGTGCATGAAATTGAAAAACTCCGGTTTTTGACAGCTCCACAGGACTTCATGGGATTTTTTACAGGAATATTCTAAAAAAACTATTTCAAAAATAGTTGTTAGATTTTTATCTTCAAAGCTTTATATGCTTTGATTCTCTTTTTCTTGCAATTCGTTCTGAACAATCCTGATTTTCCTTTATTTTTAAGAGCGGTTCTCTAACTTTGAAACAGGCTAAAAGCGCAAGAGTTTTAGACAATATACTTTGGTAATTAGACAACATAATTTGGTAATAATACACAACTTATAAGAGGCATAAATACCTTCAATTAGTGGAGGGTTGAAATGAAAAAAAATGGATACCGTGTTCAATTTACATCATCCAGAATCAAGGATCTTATGTACAGGACTACTTTTGATCCCAAAAAGATGGATGGAGATATTATACTTAATCTCTCTATTATTGATAAAAAGGACCTTGATGACGTACTTAGAATCTTTAAGGTGGTTATCTCAAGCGGACTCTCAGTAACTCCCTATGTAAAAATAATCTCTGAAGGGGAGTCCATTGGAGACCTGACTATTGAAAAGGGAAAGGTAGGTATCGGGACAGTATGCAGTATAACAATTGATGGTGTTCTGCTCAAAGCAGGCATTCCCATAAATCCGAAGCTAGGCGGAGTTGTTCAAATTCGAAATGGGATCCCGGTACGCTTTACTGATGTACTAACTTATGTAAGCACAACTGTAGACCCTCTTGAAATTCTGATGTCACAGGGTATTACTTCTGTTTCGGAAATGCTCAGAACAGGTTCAGGCAAAATCCTCGCAAACCTCAGAGAAGCCCCCATGGTTGCAAGAGACGAGATAGAAAGTTGTCTTTCTGATCTTCTGGATGCAGGTTTCAGTGGTATTCTGGAAGTCGGAGAACCAAATACAAGGGTTCTGGATGTCCCCATTGAGAGAGACCATCTTGGAATAGTGGTCATAGGAGGAACAAATCCTATGGCTGTTGTACAGGAATATGGAATCTCGATAAATACCAGCGCAATGTCAAGACTAATTTCATTTAAAGAGATGAGCAGAATTGAAGATCTGATCTAAAATCTGAAATGTCCTTCTTTCTAAAAGTCTCTTTTCACGAGCTTTTATTTAGCATTCATTCGGCTTTTTGTTCGGCTTCCTAAGTTTTGTCTCTTTTCTTGTTTCTTTTATTTATTAACCCTTCTTTCGCAACTGTTCCCCTATAAACAAATTAAGCCTCCTGGCAAATTCTTCTTTTGCATTTTCAGGAATAGTTGCTCCGGCTGCAATATCGTGTCCGCCTCCCATCCCTCCAACTTCTGCCGAAACCGTCGACATGGCTTCCGAAAGGTTTACCCCTCTTCTTATGAGATCCTGCGTTCCCCTGGCTGAGACTTTAATTCCTCCGTCGGCTTTTGCGAAGGCAATAATCGGAAGATTCCTGTTCTCAACTATTGTGGAACTCATGCCTGCAATAATTCCTACAATGGTTTCTTTAATCTCCGAACCTGCATCAAAATATTGAATATTTTCCAGCTGGATAATTCCTTTTTCCTTAACATACATGAGTCCGTTAATGAGATTCTGCCTGTGTTCAGCAAGCAATTTACGGGCGTCTTCATAGGCTTCTTCTCTATTTCCCATGCAGACTGCAAGTCCTATTTCTGCATGGTCATAGCGTGCAGTGGCGTTAAGAAGTGTCGAAAATTCGGATGCATCTCTCATCTCCGTTCCTTCTCTTTCATTTCGAAGGATGTAAACTTCGCCTATGAGTTTCTCTATCTTGTATGAGGGTATCCCTGATTTAAGGCAGTACTGGATAAGCCCTGAGACAATTTTTTGCTTTTCTGGAGTTTCAAGATCAATCCAGCGCCTCCAGCGCTCATCCTGGCCGAAGCGAACATTCAGTGAATGAATAAATTCAATGCAAGCTTCTTCATCGCCTGTAAGCCCGGGCAGGTACGGGTCCGAGGAGTACTGTAATAACTTGTAAATCGGGCGAGTTTGCTTTCCAAAAAGGGTCAAATCTTTTTTGAATTCAAGAGAGCCTTCTTTTACTCCCTCCTCAAGAATTTCTCTGTTAATGCCTACAAGCTGTCCCATTTTCAGGTGCTGCATATCTCCAATTGCTCCCACTATGGCAAGAGAAGAAAGATCCTTATTTTTTCCAAGAGCTGAGGCCAGAAGATAGGTGCTTCCAGAGCCGCTCAATTCATAGGAGCCGTTTGCCCCGAAGAGGTGGGGATTGAGGTGAAATTGATAGTTGCCCTGAGGTTGATGGTGGTCTGAGATTACTGCATGGATTCCACGAGATTTAATCTGTTCACACATACCGCTTCCCAAGTCCGTAAAGATAACCATCTCATGGTTTTCATCTGCAATAGCATCAAGGGACTTTTCATCAAGCTGTTTCACAAAGTGTGCTGTATATTCAAAATCTGCTCGTTTAAGAGCAGTGCAGATAATTCCTGCAGAAGTCAGTCCGTCAGCATCAATGTGGGATACGACATGAATGGATTTGTGTTTCCTGATCTCGTTGGCACATTTGCCTGCTTCTTTCTGAAGCTCTTTCATCGTCTCAGACATATTCTCTCCAGAATTTTTCTACTTGTCAACTTAAATTTCTTTTCTTAGCTTTGTTTTCTTTCCCATTCTCGAGGATCGATTTTGTAATCTTTTCCATCTCTTTTTATCTCTGGAAAACCCCTAATCTCCTGTAATGTGAGTTTGAGATTTTGAGTTAGATATTTTTTCTTTAACTCTTCCCAGGGAACCATATATGCTTCTCTACCATGTCCTGCTCCCATACGAAGTTCTACCGCAAGGAATCCTTTTCTTCCTGATTTGTTAAGGTAATCTGAAATCCTTTCTATCTGATGAATTCCTTTTTTGTCCACTGTAAAATGTTGAGAGAAGTAGAGTGCATTTGCCCCTTTGTCTACCGATATACTTTTGCACTCAATTCCAAGGTATAAATCAGGATTAAGAGAATCTACAAGCACATCAAGAAACTGAGAAGTAAACCTGTGTTGTTTAAGCCTGTAGGAGATAGCCCTGATGCCTTTTTCTTCAATGTATGTGTTAAAGGAATTTACAAGCAGGCGTTCAAATTCGGTCATGAAATCCTGTCTAATGTCCTCGCTATTTTACTTAAGCTTTTAGAATATAGTTCTTCTGTTTCATGAATATAAAATGGGTCAGTGTGGATTACTCCCAGAAAATCATAAGAATGACAATATTATAAAGTCTTGAGTACAGGTTTACTTTTGAGTACGATTTTCTTTAATCACTCGCAAATATGTTTTTTTAGAAAACATAGGTTCTCTAAAACTTATTTGTTTTTTAGTGGGATCTATTATAGATCAAAAATAGATCAAAATTTCTGAAATCAGAGAACAATTAGAGTAAAGTATGAATCTACTAAAGGTAAAATTATGAAATTTGTTCAGAAGTATTTTTTCTAGTGCTTAAAAAGCTGGAAAAGAGCTGGAATAAAGTTGAAAGAAACAATTTTCTAAAAATAGAGCCGATCAATATGATCGGCAAATGTGAACTATTTAATTTGCTATAATGAAGCTTACAAAATCCGGGCTGAGCCTCGTTTCCTTTACAAGCCTCTCTATAGTGTCTTCATTGGAAAGACCTTCTTCTTTAAGTTCTCTTATGCGGTCAAAAACATGCTGAGATACTTCAGAATATTCATTAATATCTTTTCGGTGGCCCCATACATCGCCTTCAAGCAGAGAAATATTCTGCATGCAGAGATACATCTGTGCAGAACTGGAAATTGTCCTCTTGTATGAGCTTGGGATGTGGATCGCTTTTACTTCTGGACACTTCAGGATGAGCTTGAAAATATCCTTGTTAGAAGGTCTGAATGCCAGATGGATAATTTCCTCATCGAGTTTTAAAGTGTCTATTTCTTCTTTTGAACTTACAACTCTTATTTTCATTTTTCATCACCGTTCTTTCCAGGCTTTTAGAATTCTCATAGGGTTTTTAGGGTTTCGTGAAATTTTAAGAGCTTTTTTAAGTTTGTGAGGTTTTTGGGTCCCTTTCAGGCTTTTTTAATTCATTTCTGAGCTCAATGATTTCTTTCTGTTCCGATTCCTGCGCTTGAATGGTCAGTTTACCGAAAGGTATTTTTTTACTTATATTCTTTCTCACATTATAAATATTTTTATATATGACGTATCTATGCTATATTTATACGATACTATTTAATATTTTTCGGTAGGGCTCTTTTTAAATTTACTACTATGTTTTTGCAAAAAGATGCTTTTCTACTGAAAACTATATGAAAAAATTCATTTTCTGATGCAGGCCTTTCTGAATCGGGAATTATGAATTTTTTCGGTTCTCTTCCAAGCCTATTTCATTTATTTCATGCAAAATATATAGAGTGTGTCCGTGAGTTATTGATCAATTACGAAAAAGCGAGTACATTCCCCATATTTGAGATAAATGTAGAAAGAGTATTATGATTACGTTTTCAATAACTCATGCCCATTACCCTAATATAAAAGGAGATTATTTTTTCCCTTTACTTTGAACTCACTATCTTGTTAATCTTCCAACATTTTAGACATATATACGTTATCAAGAGTATACCCTAATTTCCGGTAATATTCTCTGGCGCCTATTCCACTAATTATGCTGAGTTTACTGTAACCGGAATCATGCGCTATATTCTCTGCGTGTTCCAGAAGTTCCTTTCCATATCCTCGATGCTGCCAATCTTTTTGCTTTGCTCCTTTTCCTACAGGTACCATTGAGCCGTAAACATGCAGTTCTCTTATCAAAGCAGCTTCCTGAAGCTCCGGGCGGTGAGGGGCAGCCGGGAAACGCAGGCGAGTAAACCCTATTAGAACATCTGCAGCAAGATCTTCAAATGCGATGAAGTGCTCTTTACCTTCACAAGCTTCATAGGTTTCCACAGTAAGTTCGATGTCTTCCTCATTTACTTTTCTCCCCTTCAAACTGGTATGTCCTACTTCCCTGCAGCGGATACAGCGGCATTTCCCTCCTTTTTCTCTAAGCTTTTCTTCTGCCAATTGCCTGAGGTTACTCTTGCGGACTCCTGCAAAGATCTGATGGGCGGGAATATCACGCTGAACGCGTTGAAGCCTTACCCATTTAGGCAGGATAGCTTTTATATCTGCAACCAGTTCTGCTGCTTCTTCATCAGAAAGAGCTTCATATTCTCCTGTTTCCCAGAGCCTGTATAGAGGAGTCCCTTCAGTTACAAGGGTAGGGTAAATCTTGAGATAATCAGGCCTGAAGCGAAAGTCCTCAAAGAGTTTTTTAAACCCTCTTAGATCCAGTTTTGAGTCTGCCCCTGGAAGATGGGGCATCATATGGAACCCAACTTTAAATGCGCTATCTCGAAGCACCTGGTTAGCCTTTACAATCTCTGAAACTCCGTGTCCTCTCTGCATGCGGGTAAGCACAAAATCATAGACACTCTGTACCCCCAGTTCTACTTTTGTCCCTCCAAGCCTGAGAAATTCGTCAACATGTTTTGCTTCTGCCCAGTCCGGACGAGTTTCAAATGTAATCCCCACATTACGGATTTTGGCTGTCTCGTTGGCTTTTTGCACCTCTTCAAGAGGGATATAGGGGATGTCCTTTCCAATTTTCCAGGCGTTTTTTCTCCATTCCTCCCCTGTGAAATCATTCATTGCCTCAAGACACCTTTTAGTAAACCATTCTTGATAATCAAGACTGCGCGCGGAAAATGTGCCCCCCATTACTATCAGTTCAACTTTCTCTATGTCATGACCTATTTCTTTGAGCTGGGAAAGCCTTGATGTCACCTGAGTGTATGGGTCGAACTCATGCTGGATAGCTCTCATAGCTGCAGGTTCTCGCCCCATATAGCTTTGAGGAGACTTAAATGCAGAGCCTGGACCTCCGGGACAGGGCAAACAGACCCCGTGAGGGCATGGGGCTGGCGAGGTCATCACAGCAATTACCGCAACTCCGGAAATTGTTCTCACTGGCTTCCGTTTCAGAAATTCCTTAATAACTGTCTGCTCTTCGGGGGTACCCTGCATTATAATGTCCCCATTCCTGGGAAGGCTTGTCAGATGATAGTGCTTACTGACGTCTTTCTTCGCTTTATTTAATTGTTTCTCATCTTTTATTTCGCCCGCCAGTACTTTTTCGAGAACTTCCTTACAGGCCATGATATAGTCGTTTTCTTTCATCTCAAGTTCCATCTTTCCGGGTTCTATTATTCCGGATTTTTCTTCTGTACAGTTCTTTGAATAAAAGCAAATGTTCGAGGATTTTCAAAAAAGATTGCATTTGACCTTTTCTAAGGCCTTATGCTTTAGTTCTCACGGATTGTAAGCTAAATGAATACACTAGTTTGTGATTACAAAAATTTATTACTCTATGATATTTGCTTACCTCTACGGTCTTCACAGGATTTTCCTGCTTAGCAGAGATCTAACCCAATTATAAAGGTTCCACGCCCTGTTTCTGGCTTTAAGTCCATTACGGATCTGATGTACTCATCTGAAGGAGTAGAAGGAGATGCGAGCACAATATTGCTTATGCCGTTCATACAATCTAATTCTTTACATTTTTGAGGGGGTAGAACTACTGTTATAGGTTCTTTCTTTGAATCGTTTGGCTTAGGTACTGCACTTTTGTAAAGCACAAAATTACCCATAACCATCATATCTTTACATTTTTTGCATTCCTCAAGTTTTTCGGGGTCATAAACATCTTCGCCGACTTTTTGCCCATATTGCATGAAAACAACATTGGGGCCCTCGGGCCATACATAGTCCATATTGGTTGTAAAGGCGATAATCACTTGACGCTTGAATACTTCCTTAATTCCCTGGTTATCTCCAATTCCAAGGCCCATAAGGACGGCTCCTTCTGCCTTCTTTTCGAGTTCAAGAACTTTTTCTTTGTCCTCTTCGCTCAAAATGTATGTTTCTTCCACACCTTTTATAGCTTTTATCCTGCATATGGCTTCCTGAATAGCATTTTTACATTCCAATATAATTTTCCCCTTCGTATTTTTAGACCTATATATTACTAAGGTATAAAATATGATCTTATTTAATTCTCTGCATATTCAGAGTGTACAGACGATTTTGCTTTTTTCCAATCTCTTAGTATTCATACATAATATCTATTTTATATTTCTCCTCTTATATCGTCAATTTCTAATATCATAAATGATTTTTCCCGCAATGGCAAAGACATAATTCTGTTCAAACTTTATTATTATAAAAATAATAGAAGTACTTGCAGCAATTGTCTAAATTATTTTAAAAACAACCTTCAGCTTTGTATTGATATTTTTCTGAATTAGGGCGTGATATGTTGAACTTTCATGTTGAACTTCCATGTTGATATTTTTGGTCATTCAGTGGACGTTCCATTAAGAAAGTATCTTCTGAGGATATTTATTCTCAGGGCAAATTCTGTTATTGCTCCTGAACATGCATATCTTCGCCGACTTACCCGGGTGAAGCTAAAATCATGATTTCTGGAAATCGGGGCTTTATGAAATAAGGGTAGCTTTCGGAGTTTCAGGAGTTTCTCAAAATTACAATCTACATTAACTTCGCATATTTTTAAAATTAGTAGTTACTGAATTTATTTAGTAAAATACCCTTTAATTATATATCTTTTTTTCATAGTCAATTATAAATATTTCGACTTTATCTCTCATGTTAACTTCTGACGAATCTCCCATCTGAGATCTTTCGACATTTCCCGTTATTTATATCGTTGTTTTGCGCTTTTCCTATTCAATTTCCCTGAAACAGACCACAAAAGATTTAATAAGGCAATTATTTTATAGAACACTTGTAATCCAATTTAGAGGGATAAGGAGGGAATGAAATCCTCTTCGACAATAGACGATAATTACTAAGTCTTATTTGGTGAAGAATGGTGAAACCCTTTAAGTGTGTTGATCCCGACACTTCTTCTTACATACGACATATCTTAACAAACATGGAGGAAACAATAAAATGAAGAGATTTGCAGCGGTAACACTGGCTGCTCTCATGCTTCTGACTGTATTTGCATCCGCCGCAAGTGCAGCAGACTCAGTTGAGATCCGCGGTCCTGTGTTCAACGGCTCTAACATTGACGATATTATCGACACCCAGGGTGACGGTACAACCCTTACAGTCGATGCAACTAAATTTGCAGCATTCTACTACGACATTAACGACAACGTAACAACCGAAACACTTTCCATTAAAGACGTTGCAGGCACTGAAGGTAACGTCATTGGAGAGAATGGTCTTGTCTACACAACCCAGATTAAGAAGGTTGCTTACGAATACGAAAATGCAGATGCTGGCTGGGACAACTACAGCTTGATTGGTTTCTTTGCAGACAAGTATATCCCAATTAAACCAACCAAAGCTGACAAACTTGCCAAACTCGTAATGGACAGTGACGCCAAGCAGACCCTCAGAACCGGTGAAACCCTTGACCTCGGTGAAGGCTATGCTCTCGAAGCCAAGCAGGTTGATGTAGACGGTGAGAAAGTCTGGCTCGAGTTCACTAAAGACGGAGAATACGTAGATGACGAAATCATCTCAGTCGACTGACAACAGTGACAACACCTGGGACGTCGAACTCGATGACATCCAGGGCGAAGACGATGTCGTTGTCCTTAAAGTACATGTCAACCAGGTCTTCCAGGGTGCAGTCGACAGCATTGCTCAGATCGAAGGTATGTGGCTCATTGACTACGCAAACGCCATGAAGATCGAGTCTGACGATGAATTCGGCGAACTCAACAACGTTAAGATCAACGGTGACACCCTTACCATCAGCAATGAAGACACCTTCACTCTGACCAGGGACTCAACCCAGGAAATTGCTCAGGGATTGTCCTTCAAGATTGCTGACACCTCATCCAATATGCTCAGATTCTATCCAACAAAAGAAATCACAGAGCCTGGAACCTATGAGATCAGGGGACAGGTTGCATCTGGCACAGGTGACATGACCTGGACTGCAGACAACTTTGCAGGATTCTACTACGACATCAATGACAATGTTAAAACAGAATCTCTCTCTGTCTCTGACATTGAAGGAAATGTAATTCCTGAAAACGGTCTTAAGTACTCAACCACAATTGAGAACGTCGCCTACGAATACGAGAATGCAGATGCTGGTTGGAAGACATTCCCTGTAATGGGCTTCTTTGCAGAAAAGTATGTTCCAATTAAACCAACCAAAGCTGACAAACTTGCCAAACTCGTAATGGACAGTGACACCAAGCAGACTCTCAGAACCGGCGAAAGCCTTGACCTCGGTGAGGGCTATGCTCTCGAAGCCAAGCAGGTTGATGTAGACGGTGAGAAAGTCTGGCTCGAGTTCACCAAAGACGGAGAATATGTAGATGACGAAATCATCTCAGTCTCCAGCGGTAGCGACAACACCTGGGACGTCGAACTCGATGACATCCAGGGCGAAGACGATGTCGTTGTCCTTAAAGTACATGTCAACCAGGTCTTCCAGGGTGCAGTCGACAGCATTGCTCAGATCGAAGGTATGTGGCTCATTGACTACGCAAACGCCATGAAGATCGAATCTGACGATGAATTCGGCGAACTCAACAACGTTAAGATCAACGGTGACACCCTTAACATCAGCAATGAAGACACCTTCACTCTGACCAGGGATTCTGATCAGGAAATCGCCGAAGGTATGTCCTTCAAGGTCGCTGACACCTCAACCTCCGAACTCAGGTACTACCCATTCGTTGAGAGGACAGTCGGTGAAGGAAACGAAACCGTTACTCCGATCCGAGTAACAAAACTGATGAGAACAAAACTGATGAAGAAGTGAACGCTACTGAACCTTCAGAAGAGAACGCTTCCGAAGAGCCAACTGAGGATGTAACCGGTGAGGAACCATCCGAAACCGAGCCATCCGAGGAAACTCCAGCTGAGAACGAAACTGAAGAACCAGACTCCAGGCTTCGCAGTTGTTCCAGGAATCCTTGGACTCCTTGCAGTTGTCTACCTCGTCAGGAGAAACAAATAAATTTCTAAATGAAGGGTTTCCTTAACCCTTCTCTTTAATTCTTTTTTTAGTTATTTTGCAGATAGTTTTTTATTTAAGGATGTCTTAAGTCCTGTCTATTCTTTTTAATCCTAAAATCCTGATCCTTAGACCTGTCTGGTTATTTCTCAGGATTTTAATCAGGTGAAGTCTTATGACAAAAATCATAACTTTAAAAAAATGTGTAACCTTAATATCCGTACTTGCGATTTTAATGATCGCTTTTTCAGGTTGCGTGGATAAGAATGCTCCTGCAGATAATGGAACAAATTCAGCAAATCCGGAAACAAAAGTAGAGGCCAAAGCAATTTCCAGTGATGATAATACCACTGGAGTAAGTACTCTTGAAACTCTTCCTGCAGGGTTTGAATATGTTATTACTCTTCCGCTTACTACTGAACAAATTGGCATTGATTATAAAGCTGAAAATGTTTCCGGAATCCTTGAGGGTTCTGAAGGAGTCTACACAGGCTCTAATGAAACTGATTATTATATAGACGTAATAAAACTTGAAAATAAGGAAGCTGCAGATAATTTATCACTGCGTACAAGTCTTCTTTCCCGACACTAGAAAATGTTTCATTCTTTACGGATGAATCCTTTAACGGGCATTCTGCCGTGAAAATCACCGATTATATCACATCTGAAGGAAAAACTGTTCCAAGATACTCTTATATCTGGAGCAATGAAAACTATGTAATAGTAGTATTCGGGAACACCGATGAAGAGTCTCCTGTCAAACAGCTGGCAATGGCAACAGGATACTGATATACTCAATATTTAAATAAAGGGCTCCATTGCCCTTTGTTTCTTTTCTTTTTCTCTTATTTGGTTGCTTTCAGTTTATTCTCCTCATCTCTATCTATTTTGAAATTTTACTGATTACTGGAGAAACAAATCTCCTCTTTTATTTCAGTCAAATATTCCGTAGCTTGCTGCGGGGTGCGCCAGCGCAACTTTGATTATAATTACCCGATTATGTCAGCACTAACATAATATGTTTCATGATTCTACTCGTGCTTTTTAAGTCTTTTATGGATTATTTTTTCAGATCTCCAATCAAAATTTCATCTCAAAAAGTGTAAAACACCCCATTTTTACGTAATCCGATCGTTAGACTTTAATATATCTTTGTACATTTGTGTGTTGCAAGCCCGGATAGCCTAGTCGGTTGGGGCGCCAGACTCATAGGGACCTTATATGAGGCGTCTTTAATCTCCTGAGATATCTGGAGGTCGCGTGTTCGAGTCACGCTCCGGGCATCTAACTCTTTCCGATATCTTTCTTCCCGTTAAAGGTAATCTTTTCTACTATTTCACCCCACTTTTTATAGTGGTTTCATCCCTCATATCATCAAATGTTTAACTGAGAACTTTTAAGCCCTTTTATATCTTTATTACTAATATGGTAGAATCTCCTGCTGAAGTATTCGAATTGGCAAGGATTCTTCTAGCCGATGCTCACTGGCTCTTTTTATTTGAAGTAATTCTCAGGTCAGTTTTCATGTTTATTTTCGCACTGATTTTCATGCGCTTTTTAGGAAGAAGAGCAATTCATCAGCTTACTTCTTTTGATCTTTTGCTCATTATTGCTCTTGGATCGGCTATGGGAGATCCTATGATTTATCCTGATGTTGCTATCTTATGGTCAGTTTTTGGAATTGGAACCATTCTGGTACTTTACAGGATACAAAATACTCTGGCGAATAGATTTCCCTGGTACGAAGATTTAACTGAGGGTACTCCCGTAAAAATAATAACTAATGGGATTCTTGATTCAGAAGAGCTCAAAAAACACACTCCTACACAGGATGATCTTTTTCTTTTATTAAGAAATCAAGGAGTCAGGAGTTTGGGAGAAATTGAGGTCGCTTATCTTGAAAGGGACGGGAGTCTAAGCGTGTTTAAATTTCGGGCTGGGAAACAAAAGCCTGGTCTACCTACTATCTCCGAGGATATGATTGAGGCTTGGAACCCTCATAAAGCAGGCACGCAGGTTGAAGAATCTGGCTTTTATTCCTGCTATAAAACAGGTGAGACTATCTGGCTCGAAAAGGGAAATACTTTCACGGATTGCGAAGGAAATACATGGATATCATCTGAAGAAGAATAAAATATTTACTTGCTTTTTCAGGTAAATTCTGTGAAAAGATTGGGATTTTTGCTTTTTTGGGTCACTTTTTTATACCTTTTTTATAATATTCGTTGACGTACTTTTTTTATAAATTGTGGTCTATAGTTATATATTTATACTTTTGTAAAAATACTTTTGCTTATACCTCAAATGAGGGGGGGAGTTATGGACACAATCTATGATATACTAAAAGCAGAACACAAGCAAGTCTCGGACCTTATACAACAAGCAATACGCGATGGCTCAAAAGAATCTTTTATTAAAATAAAGGCTAAAACCGATCCTCATCTGGCTGGAGAAGAGAAGCTTCTCTATCCGCTGCTTCAGGAAAAAGAAGAATTAAGTGATCTTGTTAATCATGCCTATGAAGAACATAACGAGATAAAATCAATTTCTTCTGAACTGGAAAGTATGGATGCCGGAAGTTCAAACTGGACTTCAAAACTCAAGGAACTGGATGAAACTATAAGTCATCACGTAGAAGAAGAAGAAAATAAAGTATTCCCAAAATCTCAGCAAGTCATAAGCCAGGATAGGGCACAGGAGATAGCTCGTCGGTACCTGGAGTTTTCAAAGAGCTTTAAACAACAGCATCCCATGCCTTAATAATCAAAGAAAAATAAGGAAAATAATGATGAATGATGAAAATGATGACAAATGAGAGATCGTCAGTCAATACATGATTTTTTATTAACTGGCTTTCTTTACTCTTTTTTCCAATCCTTTTAATTCACTTTTTGCTAATTATATATTACCTCTTTAACAGTCTATTTCAGTGTCCATTTATTAATTATAAGAAATTTCTCTACTTCTACACTGCTCAGTTGATATTTTTGAACTTACACGCTTTAGACTTCACATTTAAAAGCTAAAAATCTTATAGAATAAATTTTTAAAAAAAGAAATTTGGCTTCTCTAAAAAGAGTAATCATCAGCGTTTATTTGAAAGGAGGAGCTTGATCATGTAAATTCCTAGGATCATAACTAACAAACTAAAGAGGGCCTGCATAAGGGCCTGGTATTTTGGATGGAAAAGGGCAATTATCGCCTCCTGCATATTGAAGAAAAAAGAAAACAGAGCGATGAAAATAAGGGCTACAAGAACAATCATCGCAGCTGCATTTACCAGTTTTCTAAACGAAGCGTCGTTATTTTCCTGTGTATCTCCTTTTCCAGGCATCCGGGCCGCCACCAATTGACGATCCGTGTCTTTTTCTTCAATGTAGGGATTATCTTCTTTTCCAATCATATATTTCCTCGTTCCCATCCTTTTTGTTCAAAAGATTCCTGTTTATTATAATGCCTGCCGCCATCAAGAAGGCTACACACATGATCAAACCTTCAAAGCCGGGAGTCGAACCTTCGGACTTGGAATTTTCTTCTTCCGCAGGGGATTCAACAGGCGTACCTTCCTCTATAAGTGGGTAATTTTTTGTAACATTTCGTTCGATTTTATCCATTTTTATTGGCCCAGTGACTTCGGAAGTGATTATCTCCCTGCCATTTTCCTCCACAATAACCGAAAATGTATATTCTGCCCTTCTTGGTAGTACAAAGCGAACATGTCCTCTAAGCTGGCTTGAACCTTCGACAATTCCGAGTTCGTCGCTTTCAGTATACGAGGTATATGCGTCTGTTTTTGCAGTGACTACCATGTTCAGAGCTTTGGAATCTCCTCCCTGGTTATAAACTCCAGGGGAAATATCCACCACAACCTTTGCATCCCTATCAGTGAACTGGGTAATTACAAGGTTCATGTCAGTGAGCAGGATATCAGCAGGCTGGTCAACGGAGGAATTAGCTTTTATGATGATGAACTCGCTTCCGGAGTCAAGAATCTGGCCTTCCTGGAAAAGCTGGACCTCCACTGCATAATTCCCGGGATTTATAACTCCCAGAGATACAGTATTGTAAGCGAGAGATTGGGCTTTGACATATCCCATATCCTCATCTTTTTCTGCTACGATCAGCTGTGTCTCCTCATCAATAACTTTGACTTTGACAGAAATCATGGAACTGTCAGTATCCTGGTCATTGCGGATATAAGGGGTGACTGTCAGAAGGGTGCCCTCTCCTTGCGGAGTTGACATTACATCTATATTCTGGATGGAAACTTCATTATACTCCCTGAAAACATCTTCTGAACTCTCAAAACAGCCGGAAGAGAGGATTAAAACCAGCAAAATGCTGATTAAAAATCCATTAAAAAATAAAAGAGGAGATTTCTTAGGTTTTATACATAACCTGAATCTCATGGGAACCAAATCCGGATTATAGCTTCACTTTAAGTACGAGGGTCTGGGAGTCAAGAAGATAATCCCCTTTCATCAGATTTACATACACATTGGTTTCTCCATTGGGGGCATCTTTCAGAATAGGAAGCTCCGTACCTCTTGTATAGGAAGTTCCTCCTTTTGCCATCGCTTCGGTGATATTAACTCTCGAACTATTCCCTATCAGTTTGTTTTCTATATCTACTGTCACATACATGGAATCTCCGGCTATGGTTGTTTGTCCGTGATTTTTAACAGAGAATTTCACTGTGATATTCTCACCTTTCTTAGTTTCCCAGGTAGAAACAGGGGGAGACGCACGCAGATTGTCCATACTTTCGGCAAAGCCGACAAACTGAAGTTTTGCATCAGGCAAAACAACCGTCTGGACAGGCACGACCTTTGTCTTAATTATGGGCTTTTCCTCTTTATCGAGGCCAGATGTATATGACAGTGTTAACATAGAAGTATTCTCAGCTCTGTCAAACGCAGGAGCCATTACCTTAAAACTTAAAGAAGCCTCATTTTTTGCAGGAATATTGATCTGTGAACTTGTCCCGACAATTGTAAATGGATCAAAAGAGCTTACAGATACCGAGTCAATTGCCTGAGTACTGTTGTTATTCAATACATTAACAGAAATATCCTGCTCATTAAATTCCTTAATCACCAGGGGTTCTGTACTCACAGCCAGATCTTCCGGATTGACTGGCGAGTTTGTTTTTTCCGTCGATGCACAACCAGATATAAAGATAATTGAAACGAGTAGTATCAAAGTTAAGAACTTCTTCATATAAGCACTCTCCTCAAATCTCAAATCCGGGTATTTCCGACAAAAAGTTGGGTAAACTGAAGAGTTCTAAACTTTTACCCTAAAATCATAAACCTACGTATACCCTGTAAATCGAAGATTTGATTCTTAATTTTCTTATATCGTAAAATGAGAGTGTGTGAATATAATCTTTACTCTTCGTAGTCAAGTGCATGTCCTTCTCGGTTCAAAAGTCAATTAATTTGATTAATTGTATTTGTATAGTTAACCAATTTTTATAAGGGGGTAAACTTTATTTTTATTATTCTAAAATTTATGTTATAAAATGAATTTTTTGTATTTATTGAAAATAATTATTAATTGTGTAGTTCGCATATGAAAAATCTATATTATTTTTTGACATAAGGAATAAACCTCAACTCTTAAACATAAAATTTGAAAACATTGATTTTATAAAATAAGATCAACTTTCTTTTCTATCGTTATTCTCTAATTTCCTTCATTAATCCAAAATAAGGGATAAACCGTTGAAAGCACGGAAAACGTGGAATAAGGAAGATATGGGCACAGTTTTTTTCAGTGCTTTCCACCCCGAATTGCGCCACGGGAGTACGCAGTCCTTATCGCTGTGCTCAAGAGGACTAACTTATACGCACAGTTCTTCAGCGCTTTTCGCTTTTTCGGCGGTTACGGAACCAAAAACATATTTTTCTGTGACTTGAAGTTTATCTTATTTTTAATGTAATAATACTTTTTTCTATGATACAATAAAAAACCTATATACCTATAATTCAATAATTGACCTATATACCTATAATTCAATAATTGACCTATGTACCTATATCCAATAACTAATCCTTATATCGTGCTTAGACGGAATTATCATGATTTATTTCTTACTTTATCGCTCTACTTTTTAGATACCTTTATATATCACTATTGTCTATATAGATCCTCCAAGATTCATTAGAATACCCTCAGGGGGATTATTTATTACCAAAGATAAAAGAAAAGTTCAGTTTACCGGAAATTCTACTTATATTGTGTCCCTCCCTATAAAATGGGTCCGGGATATAGGGCTTGAAGCAGGAGATACCCTAACTCTTACACCCATGCCCAACAAAACTCTGCTTGTTTCTTCCAGCTCGGGTTCAAAAGATCATTCTGCTCTCAGAGCAACAATAGACTATGTTCACTCTGATAGTGCGGAAAATAATCTAAGGATTCTCATTTCTCATTATCTGGTGGGTTACGACTCTATCAGACTGACCACTAAAAAGGGTTTCAGTGCTTATGATCGCAAGTTTATCAAAGATTCTGTACGTCAGAAATTGATAGGTCTTGAACTTGTAGAGGAATCCAGAAACGAGCTGGTTTTCCAGTGCCTCCTTAATTACAATGATCTGCCCCTTGGTCGTGTAATAAAAAACATGTATGGTCTCGTACTTTCAATGCTCGAAGACTCCATGACCGCTCTTAAGGATCATAATATTGAGATTGCCGAAGACGTCATCCAGAGGGATGATGACGTGGACCGCTTCTATCTTCTTGCTGTTCGCCAGCTCAAAGCCTCAATAGAAGATATTGAACTCTCTGAAAAAATTGGAATTAGGCATCCTCGGGAATGTCTTGGATACAGGCTTATTACAAAGAGTATCGAGCGTGTAGGGGACCACGCAGTCAGGATAGCCAAAAATGTCCTGAAAATGAACTCCGGAGTCAGTGCTGATGATCCTATTTTCAAAATGGCTGAACTCTCCCGCAAGGTTTTCGAAAGCTCAATAGGCTCAATGTCAGAAGAAGACCTTCAGGCTATTAATAAAATTGTTGTGGAAGCTAAAAAAGTTTCCCAGTTTGGATATTCCATTGAGTCGGAGCATGTCGAGGGTTCAGGTAATGTTGAGTTTAGCATGATCCTGGAAAGCCTGCGGAGGGTAGCTGAATATAGTGCTGATATTGCGGAAGTTGCCCTAAACATGAGTATAAAACAGGTCTGAATCTCAAAGTTTAGACTTCTTTTTTATTTCTTTTTTGTTTCTCTTTTTCTTATCTCTCTATTTTTTTCATTTTTCTATTTTTCATCTCTTTTCAAGCTTTTGTTTCCTTCAGGCAGCTTTTCAACTTGAAGGTCTTCCTCTTTTTAATCTTAAGTTCTACAGGCTTCTTCGAAAATAGAATCCTGTTTTTTCGAAAATACAACAAAAGCTATATGTCTATCTAAAGCTGTAAACCATGCCTATGGATTTTCAGATCTTGGATGCAGATTATGAAGTAGTTAACGACAGCGGGCCTGTCATCCGCCTTTTTGGCAGAGGGGCAGATGGAAAGAGCGTTTGCTGCTTTGTCCCGGGTTCTGAGCCTTATTTCTATCTCAAGGCTTCGGGAGACCTGCATGCAGTGGCCAGACTCATCAAGGATACTTTCGAGCAGGTCAAAAAGGTCGAAATCGTTGAGAAATTCGAGCCTGTAGGATATCAGCAAGCCAGAAAAAAGATGCTTAAAGTTACCACCAATCTGCCCAGGGATGTGCCTGAGATCAGAGATGAAATTCTGAAGGTCCAGGATATAGTAAAAGCTGAAGGTAAATGGGAAGTCTACGAAACTGATATCCTTTTTAGAAACCGTTTTTTAATTGATAATGGCCTTGGTGGAATGGTCTGGATCTCTGCAGAAGGAGAGTCTGTCGACCCTTCTAAATATTTACGGGAATATTCTGGAAACAGGTCTCGCTGTGAAAACTTTTCGTGTGATTCCTCAATTCTTGCATCCGGTTTGACGAAAATTGAAAGCCTTGCAATTGCTCCTCTAAAGTATCTGGCTTTTGACATAGAATGCCTGCCTCTTGACGGTGGGATGCCTTCCCCTGATGTTTCACCTATCATCATGATCAGCTTTTCCTTCGAACCGGAATATAAAGGGCATAAGACTCTGGTCCTTGTTGCAAAGCCGGTCGAGGGGGTGGACAGTGACGTTCTGCCCTGTAGAGACGAAGTTGAAATGTTAAATCGTTTTTTTGATATTTTTTGCGAATACGATCCTGATATTGTTGTAGGTTATAACCATCAGGATTTCGACATTCCTTACATCACAGAGCGGGTAAAAGCCCTTATTTCTAAAGGGGAGATAATTAACCCTGTTGCTGGCAGGGACGGTAGCCAGATAGGGTACAGGAAGTTTGGGCTTATTACCCGGACTGAATTAAAAGGTCGGGTGGTGGTGGATGCTCTTCCTCTTGTGCGCCGGGCATATAGCTTGAAACAGTACACTCTGAGAGCAGTTTCAAGAGAGCTTTTGAACCGCGAAAAACTTGATGTTCCTCCCATGGAAATGGAAGCTCACTGGGTCGACTCCGGGGAAAAACTTAAAAAATTCATAGATTATGCCCGCAGGGACTCCGAGCTAGCCCTTGAACTAATCCTTAATCTGAAACTTCTGGATAAATATATTGCTCTTGCTCAGGTAAGTGGAAGTCTCCTGCAGGAAATTGTCGACGGGGGCCAGACTTCAATGGTCGAAAACCTTCTGCTGAGGGAATTCGGGCAAAAAGATAGGGTTCTTCTTCCAAAACCCGGGGATGAACTTTCAGCCGAGAGATATGACATGAGCTCGGATCTGAAAGGGGGAGAAGTTCTGGAGCCAAAAAAGGGGCTTCTGGATAATGTGCTCATCCTTGACTATAAGTCTCTTTACCCGACCATAATGATGGCACATAATCTCTGTTATACTACTGTCGTTACCGAAGGTAGGCCTGAGGGAAAAACCATCAAACCTCCTTCAGGGGGAGAATTCGTACCTCCGGAGATATTCAAAGGCATTGTGCCCTCAATTCTTGAAAATCTTCTTTCTCAGAGAGGCGAGACAAAGAAAAAGATGAGAAATACGTCGGACGAAAATGAGTACCGAGTACTTGATGCTACTCAACTCGCTCTGAAGATCCTTTTGAATAGTTTTTATGGTTATTCTGGGTATGCAAGGGCAAGACTCTATAGTTTAACGCTTGCAAACGCCGTAACCAGTTTTGGAAGAAACAATATTCTGAATACTCGGGACCTTATCAATAAAACTATAGGAAAAATTGTTCTCAGGAATTCGGAAGCTTTACTTCTGGAAGAAGCAGGGGAAATTTCTCCTCATGAGAGGATAGTAGAATTGTCGGTTGCTTACGGGGATACGGACAGTGTTTTTGTTCATTGTACTTCAAAAGGTGATCTCTCTCTTGAAGAAGTTAGCCTCGTAGGAAACAGGCTTTCGGATATTGTCTCTGCTTCCTTGCCTGATCCTATGGAGCTCGAGTTTGAATCTATTGCAAAACGTGCCCTCCTTATTGCCAAGAAGCGCTACGCTCTCTGGCTTTTTGAGCCCAGAAATTCAGACTGGGAAAACAAAATAAAGGTCAAGGGAATGGAAACCGTCCGCAGGGACTGGTGCGAATTGACCTCGAAGACTCTTAACAAGGTCCTCGAGCTTGTACTTATTGAGGGTGATGTTGAGGGGGCTGTCGAGTATGTCAAAACGGTAGTTAGTGCTGTCCGCAACCTTGATCCAAGAAAAGACGCCGAAATAGTCGAAAGTCTTGTTTTAACTCGAACGCTCACAAGAAAGTCTGATAGTTACAAGAATAAACAACCTCATCTGACTGTTGCAGAAAATCTGAAAAAAAGGACAGGTGTTATGCCTTCGATAGGGACAAGGATTCCTTTTGTCATTATTGCTGGAAAAGGCCTTTTTGTGGATAGAGCTGAAGATCCTGATTATGTCCGAGAACATAATGTGCCCATTGATGTGGATTATTATATTAAAAAACAGATTCTGCCCCCTGTAGAGCGTATCCTTGAGGTTCTGGGAGTAAAAACATCTTCTCTTGACTTTGATCCTAAGCAGAAAGGACTTTTTGATTTTGAGGCGAAAAGACCTGAAGCAAAAAAGCAGGAAAAGAAAGAAACTTTATTCGAAAGGGAGAGTGAAGATAAAAGTAAGGAGAATATTTTATGTTCGGAGAATGGATATTCAGGACAAAGTTCCCTGTTAGATTTCTGAGATTTTATTTATTTCCACTTTATTCTTCCGATTATCCGCTTTTTTAATTTTCATCTACGATCTCTAATCTTATTCTTTTTCATTTTGTCTGAATAGTTTTGACTTACTTACTTTCAAATTTTTATTTTCTTGTTATCCCTTTTTATTCTTTCGGGGAGCACTCCTTCACTATCTATGGAATTATTGTATTAACTATATACTTTATTATTTATTACTTCGATCTATGTGAGTATATACCTCTCTATATTATATATTGGGAATATTTATATGCTTTTCTTCTTTTATACAACAATTATACTAAAACAAATTCGATAACTGTAGAGTAATGAGGTATTAGGATTTCTTAAAGGAGTATATATAAAATGACAACTAAATTAAAAACATGCGCAGTTCTTATATTACTGGTCATGGGATTTGTGTTTTTGGGAATTGGATGTACTGAAAAAAATAGTGGTGACTCTTCTTCTGTTAATGAATCTTCTTCAGAGGGAGCCCCTGCAACTGAAACTACTACAGAAGAAACTACTGCTGGTGGAGCACAGAGTATTTCTCTGAAGGGCTCTGACACTGTTCTGCCTCTCGCACAGGCTGAAGCTGAAGAGTTCATGGTTGAAAACTCCGGGAAAAGTGTGACCGTTACTGGAGGCGGATCTGGTGTTGGTATCACAGCTTTAATTGATGGCGAGGTAGATATTGCTACCGCATCGAGAGAAATGAAGACTGAAGAAATCGAAGCCGCTAAAACAAACGGTATCAATCCTGTAGAGACTACCATTGCTTATGACGGTATTTCAGTTATTGTAAACCCTCAGAATCCTGTTACCCAACTTACTTTTGATCAGCTTCGCGGCATCTACAATGGAAGCGTTAGCAACTGGAAGGATGTTGGCGGAGAAGATAAGGAAATTGTAGTGATTTCCAGGGACAGCAGTTCTGGAACTTATGAGTACTTCAAGGAAGAAGTTTTACAGGGAGACGAATACCGGGCTGATGCCCTTACTCAGCCTGCTACAGGCGGAATTGTAGGTGAGGTTTCCCAGAACACCAATGCAATAGGATATATCGGTGTTGCATACCTTGATGAAAGCGTAAAAGCCCTTAACCTGGATGCTGGAAACGGCTCTGAAGCTCCAACTTCTGAAAACATCCTCAGTGGTGCATACCCACTTTCAAGAGCTCTCTACTTCTACACCAACGGGGAACCCTCGGGTCTCACAAAGGAATTCATTGACTTTGTAACAAGCGAGAAAGGACAGAGTCTAATGACTGAAGTCGGGTACTTCCCGATGAAGAAATAATAAAAAGTACTAAACTTTAAAACAGTTTAAGGGAAAAACATGTTTAGCAGGAATTATAAGGAAAAAGCGATCGAATCGGTGCTTTTCTCAGTAAGTGCGCTTACGGTGGTTATTCTTTTCCTTATATGCCTTTTTTTATTCAGGGATAGTCTACTTCTTTTTAAAGACACGTCCCTTCTGGACTTTCTTACAGGAAAGTTCTGGTACCCTACATCTGTGAATAGGCAGTTTGGACTATTACCTCTCTTTTTCGGTTCTCTTCTTGTCACTGCCGGAGCAATAATTTTCGCAGTGCCGCTGGGAATTGCCTGTGCTATTTATATTTCTGAGATTGCACATCCAAAGGTTGCAGATACTTTGAAACCCTTTATCGAAATCCTGGCAGGAATTCCTTCTGTCGTATTCGGATTTTTTGGGCTTGTTATTCTAGTTCCGGTTGCGCAGAACACCTTCAACTTGCCAACAGGACAAACCGCTCTTACAGGTTCCATTATGCTTGGAATCATGGCGCTTCCCACTATAATCACTATTTCGGAAGATGCCATAAGTTCGGTTCCCAGCACAATCAAACAGGGTTCACTTGCTCTGGGTGCTACAAGATGGCAGACCATATACAAAGTCATAGTCCCTGCTGCCCTCTCAGGAATCTCAGCAGCCGTAATGCTCGGCATAGGGAGGGCCATAGGGGAGACAATGACTCTTATGATGGTAACTGGAAACACAGCAGTGATTCCTTCTTTTCCGGGAGGCATTCTAGATCCTGTAAGGACTATGACTGCTACAATTGCACTTGAAATGGGGGAAGTTCCTCAAGGGAGCGCTCACTTCCATGCTCTTTTTGCGGTCGGAACTGTGCTTTTTATTATAACTTTCCTGATCAACATGATTGCGGATTCTATTAAAAAGCGATACAGGTTCAAGGTGGACTGAGCATGGAGTTAAGTTCAAAATTAAATGAAAATGATCATAACTTTGTTCAGGTGCAGGGTGGACTTAAAATGGGATTGAATGCAAGAACAAGTGAAAAGATCGCCTTTGCACTGCTCCGACTTTCGGCAATGGCAGTAGCTGGATTTGTAGTAGTCATCCTTGCTTATATTGTTTACAATGGGTACAGTGCAATAAGTATTGAGTTTCTTACTGAAATGCCCCGCATGATGATGACTAAAGGAGGAATTTATCCTGCGATTGTAGGTACCATTCTTCTTATTATGGGCTCAATGGCTGTAGCTCTTCCTATGGGGACTATGGCTGCCATTTACCTGAATGAATACGCGGGAGAAACCCGTACGACCTGGTTTATAGAAATGGCAATCAACAACCTTGCAGGAACCCCGTCTGTAGTTTTCGGGCTCTTCGGACTGGCGCTGTTTGTTAAATATTTTGGTTTTGGTTCTTCTTTGCTCTCTTCCTCTCTTACTCTTTCTCTTCTGATCATTCCTGTAATTATCCGTTCTACTCAGGAGGCTCTGATTGCAGTCCCGAATGAGTATCGTGATTCCTCTCTTGCTCTCGGGGTTAGCAAATGGCAGACTATAAGGCATGTGGTGCTTCCTGCAGCTATCCCTGGAATTGTTACAGGCTCTATTCTGAGTATTGGGAGGGTTGCAGGAGAAACAGCTCCTATTCTCCTCACAGGTGTCGCTTATTTTCTGCCGAGGCTGCCGGACTCAATTCATTCTCAGTTCATGGCCCTTCCATATCATCTCTTTGTGCTTGCTACCTCCGGAACGAACATTGTCAAAACCAGGCCCCTTCAGTACGGAACGGCTCTTGTTCTTTTGATGATTGTGCTGGGTTTAAATCTTATAGCGGTTCTTATCCGAAGGCACTACAGGCAAAAATTGAAAATTTGATTAAATTCTTATAAATAAAGGATCAAGTTTAGATTCTCAAAAATGTCATGCTTATATGTAAATTGAGGTCGATAAATGACTGAAGTTGTTCAAAACGTAGCTCAGCCTCATATAATTGTAGAAAATCTTAATCTGTGGTATGGGGAAAAGCAGGCCCTTAGAAATATATCTATGCGTGTCCCCAAAAACAGCGTAACTGCTCTTATAGGGCCTTCAGGCTGTGGTAAGTCTACTTTTATCCGCTGCTTAAACCGGATGAACGATCTTGTTAAAAACTGCAGGATCGAAGGTAAAGTTTTAATTGAAGACCAGAACATCTACGGAGCAGATGTGGATGTTGTTGAGCTCCGGAAACAGGTGGGTATGGTTTTTCAGAAGCCTAATCCTTTTCCTATGTCCATACATGACAATATTGCATATGGGCCGCGTATCCATGGAGTAAATAAGAAGGATCTTGATGGGATTGTTGAGAATGCTCTTCATTCGGCTGCTCTCTGGGAAGAAACATCAGACAGGCTCAAGTCTTCTGCTCTTTCTCTAAGTGGTGGACAGCAGCAAAGGCTTTGTATTGCCAGGACTCTGGCAGTAAAGCCAAAAGTTATTCTTTTCGATGAGCCCACGAGCGCTCTTGATCCAATTTCCACTTCAAGGATTGAAGATCTTATAATGAACCTTAAAAAAGATTATACAATAGTAATTGTAACTCATAATATGCAACAGGCAGCAAGGATTTCGGACTACACGGGATTTTTCCTTATGGGAGAACTGATTGAGTTCGGTCAAACAAGACAGATTTTTCACAGTCCCAGGGAAAAGAGCACTGAAGATTATATTACTGGCAGGTTTGGGTGATTAAAATGGTTAGAGAACGATACTTTGAGCAGCTGGATCTGCTTAAAAAGTCCTTGCTCTCTCTGGGAGAAATGTCTGAGCTGGTTTTTCGCGATTCCATGGAGGCGGTTATAGATCTCAATATCGAGCTTGCCAATAAGACTCTTGCCCTTGAGCCCAAAGCGGATAAGCTTGAGGAAGAAATTGAGGCCTCTATCTTTGACCTGCTTGCGCTTCAGCAGCCTATGGCAAGTGATCTCAGGCTTGTCGTGTCCACACTTAAGATTGCAGCAGACCTTAAAAGAATTGTAGGTCTCTCAATGAATATTGCCAAAATCCCTAGTAAAATCGAAGGTGGGCATATAAAGCCGCTTATAGATACGAGAAAAATGGCAGATATTGCGGCATATATGCTTGAAAACTCCCTAAAAGCCTTCGAAACTCAGGATCATGAACTTGCAAAGGCAACAGCAGCAAGGGATGACGAGGTTGACAAACTTTTTTACGCGGTTTGGGTTGAGTTAATAGAAATGATGGCAAAAGATACCAGCATTGTTTCCAAAGCGACGTATCTACTCTTCTTGGTCCGTTATATTGAAAGAATTTCCGATCACTGCTGTGTTATCTGTGAGAGCGTAGTATACCTGAAGACAGCTGAGAGGGTTAAGCTAAACTGAAACGACTTTTCGTCTTTCCTTTTTAGTTTTCCTTCCTTTCTTTTATTTTTATTTCTGTCCTTTTTTGCTTTTTCGTCTTTGTTTTTTGTTTTATATTTTTTGTTTCTTGTTTTCTATCTTATTTTTGCTTTTTACTTTTTCTTTTTTGCTCTTTTTAGTCCGAGTTTTTCTTTTTTCGTCTCAATTCTCCACTATTCTCTATTTCTCTTTAATGTACATATTTTAAGTATACTTATAAGCATATAGACGCCCATGCCTGATATTCTTATCAAAAATACAAGGATCTATTACAATAACTCTCTTCAGCCTGCCGAAATCATTATTGAAGGCGGTAAAGTAACAAAAATCGCAAAAGATCTAAGAGTCTCAAGTTCGGATCTTATTATCGATGCCGGGGGTTCTCTCACCCTGCCTGCAGGAATTGATGTGCATGTCCATTTCAGGGAACCTGGTATGACTGCAAAAGAAAACTGGTATACAGGTTCCTGTGCGGCAGCTGCCGGAGGAGTTACAACTGTTATTGACCAGCCCAATACGATTCCTCCCACAACTGATAGGCGTTCTTTTGAACAGAAACTTAAGCTTGCCAGGAAGAAGTCTATTGTTGATTTCGGGATTAATGGTGGAGTAACCGGAAATATGGAGAAGCTAAAAGAACTCTGGAATCTGGGGGTTACAGCCTTTGGGGAGATTTTCATGGCTGAATCCACGGGAGGGTTAAATATAAATGAGGAAACCTTTGAGGAGGCTCTTGTTGAGATTAAACGCCTCGATGCCCTTGCAACCATCCATGCAGAAGACGAAAAGATGCGCCTTGAGCTGGAAGGGCTGTTAAAAGGGGATGTTTCTCCGGACTACCATTCCAGGGTGCGTCCCAATGCATGTGAAGCTGCTGCTGTTCAAAAAGCTCTGGAACTTATTTCAAGACTTAAAGTCAGGGCACATTTCTGCCATCTGAGCACACTTGAAGCTGTAGGTATGATAAGAAAGGAAAAATATCTTGCAAGGAAGGAAAATAAAACACCTCTTTTTACCAGTGAAGTTACTCCTCACCATCTTTTTCTTTCCACGCGGGATTGGGAACGGTTAAGATCTTTTGGAAAAATGAATCCGCCTCTCAGGGGAAATCATAGTATTAAAGCCCTTGTAAATGGGATTAATGATGGGACTATTGACATGGTGGCTTCGGATCATGCTCCTCATCTGGAATCTGAAAAAGATGTTGACCTAAGAGTTGCTCCTTCGGGAGTTCCCGGAGTTGAGACTCTAATGCCTCTCATGCTTGCCGCAGTCAGAAAAAACATTTTGCCTCTTTCACAGATGATTATGCTTACAAGCTGGAATCCTGCAAGGGCTTTCGGGCTGGATGCTCAGGGCAAGGGAAGGCTTGAAGTAGGGTTTGATGCCGACCTCATAATTGTAGATCCCCGTGCCATTCAACCAATTAAGGCTGAGATGCTGCACAGTAAAGCTGGATGGACCCCTTTTGAAGACATGGATGCGGTCTTTCCACAGTATACTTTGTCCAGGGGTGAGGTTATATGGGCTGAAGAGTTCATTAATGCAAAGGCTGGAAGGGGCAAGTTTCTGGAAGGTAAAGGTAAAGGTTCAGGAGAAAATTTCGAAGAGACCGAGTAAAACCTGTGCTATAACGACTTTGGATAGGTTGATCTGAACCTGAGTTGTGTGTCAAAAAAGTTTAAAGTAAACATTGATCTTAACCCGAAATTGTATTTAAGGAAAAAAATGCATGGAATAAAGTCCAGTTTCTTGGAAAAGCAGATACTTTTCCAGATGCTGGTTTTTCCTATTCAGTAAAAATCAATCGAGTCCAGCTGGGACTGCAAAAGTTCCTGATGTTTCTTTTCAAGGAATTTGTAGACTGCACCGTGGGTGGCTCCTTCAAGCAGCATTTTTATGGCAGTCCTTACTACGTTATTTTGTTCAGGATACCCAAGTATGGATACGGTTTTCCCATATACTGAAATCTTGACATTAATCAAGGTCTCTGTGAGCTCTCTAGTTCTCCCATTTCTTCCGATAATCCGGCCTTTTACGCGCTGAAGTTCTTTTGGAGTAGTAGCGACGTCAGAAAGGTCAATGACTTCAAGAGCAAGCATCTCGTCATCAAGGAGCTCAAATGCTTTTTCAGGACTGAAACCTCTTCCTATGGCTTTGAGAGTTTCAAGAATCCTAAATTCCATTAGCGGGTCTTCCTCGCAGGTGACATCTATTTTTCCACTTTCACTGTCAATATCCAGTTGACACGCGGATTTATCCTCAATAAATTTCTTTGTTTCTCCTTTCGGGCCTATAATTACTCCGATTCTATCTTTGGGAATTTTGACATATTGAGTCATTGTTGTTCCGCCTGTATTTTTGTAAGCAGTTCTTCAGGTTTGTCTTTGATCCCGTAGCGGCTGAAGAACCTGAGTATATTTCGTACGTCCCTGTAGAGGAACTCTCGGGCGTTAGGATGTTCCAGTGTTACGGATTGCCCCATATCGATGAATATGGGGGCTATATCGTGTGGATCGATCAGGATGTTATATTCGCTCAGATCAGCATGTACAAGGTTTGCTTCTTTGTAAAGGAGGCTCATGTATTTGACAATTGTGTCAAAAACAGATTTTACTTCTTCCCCTTCAAGAGGTGTGTTCTTCAGAAGAGGGTAAGGTACCTCTTTTTCTCCCATAAATTCCATGATCAAGATATTTTTTTCGGCAAGCAATGGCTCCGGAACCCGAACTCCTGCACTTTTTGCACGTTTAAGGTTCTGGAATTCCTTGCGTGTCCATGCAAAAATTATGTCTCGCTTGTTATTTCGGATATTTGTGAAGCGAGGATCCTTCATAATGTAGGCATCCATAGCCTTGAAAGTGCTGCTAGAAATTCGGTATATTTTCACTGCCAGCTCTTTTTCCGGGCCCTCTGCATGAAATACATTCGCTTCTTTTCCAGTACTGATGGATCCACCCATTGCTTTTATTATGCCTTTATTGGAGAGAGTATAAAGTATTTTAAGGGTGGGTACATCGAATACATTTTCTTCTACCTTTAACCTCTCGGAGTCTTTCTCCCTGGCACGCGCTTTGTCTTTAGCGCTGTCGATGCGCCTGATTTTTTCTTCGTTGTCCATTCCTACTTTATCCTTTCAGATATCCTTTCCTTTCAAGCCAGTCTATTTGCGGCCTTGTATACTTCCAGATCACATCTGCTTTTTCATTCTGGAATTCCCAGGGCACGACAATGACTACATCTCCTTCTCTAATCCATGTCTTTTTCTTCATTGAACCGGGGATTCTTCCCATACGAACGACTCCATCAATGCAACGTAGCCTCAAGCGGTTTGCGCCAAGAAGGCTCTCTACAGTTGCCAGGATCTCGTTATTATCCCTTCGCGGTGTGCGTACTCTTGTGACTGTTTCTTCCGTGTCAGGTTTGGCTCTGGATGTAGGTTTCTTTAAGTCTGCCAGTGTGATTCCCCATTAATCTGGTTTGAATTATTATTGTGTTTTTTTATTTTTGTATCCTTAAATACCCTTATATAGATTTTTTCGGACTTTAAGGTTATTAGTTCTGCAGCTTTCATCTTGTTGTTGTTATTTTAATGCTGCGCTTTTCTGCTATCTTTTAATGTTCTTTTACGCACTTCTTATTGTTATTTTTTTCGAAGTAGTCATGTGGGCGACAGTTATTTATATCAGATGTGTCTTTGTATGTCCTACGCGCAAAACAAGTGCGCGCCGCTCTCGAATTCTAAGTTCAAGGGTGGAATTCAGGATTAAAATGAAACAAATTTTTCTTATCTGTCAAGTTTGTTTTTTTGAAATGTTTCCTGGATGAAAAGCTTTATATACTAAAACTGATGTATATATGTTTCCCGTTCCAGCGTGAAATTAAGTCTGCTGAATGGTTTTCTTATAGTTATCTGGTTGATAATTCTCCTTTATTTAAGTGAGGATGGATGCCTTTAAATACTATGAGAGCGTATATATAACTTCCTGCATCTTAAATGCAGCAAATACTACTCATTAAAATGGAGTCAGGAGTTGTTTCCTGACTGACGAGGATTTTGTCGGTTCGGTTAATTCTGGTTGGTAGTTGTTTTTCATAAAACATCTATCGCGAACTTGAATAACTGAATTGATGTTGTTAGTGCAAGTTTCTGCGACCAAGACCTTTAATTTTAAGTGTGCGATACTTAACAATTCTGGTTGATCCTGCCAGAGGTTACTGCTATCGGTGTTCGCCTAAGCCATGCGAGTCATATGTAGCAATACATGGCGTACTGCTCAGTAACACGTGGATAACCTGCCCTTGGGTCCGGCATAACCCCGGGAAACTGGGGATAATTCCGGATAACGCATATATGCTGGAATGCTTTATGCGTAAAATGGATTCGTCTGCCCAAGGATGGGTCTGCGGCCTATCAGGTAGTAGTGGGTGTAATGTACCTACTAGCCGACGACGGGTACGGGTTGTGAGAGCAAGAGCCCGGAGATGGATTCTGAGACATGAATCCAGGCCCTACGGGGCGCAGCAGGCGCGAAAACTTTACAATGCGGGAAACCGTGATAAGGGGACACCGAGTGCCAGCATCATATGCTGGCTGTCCAGGTGTGTAAAATACACCTGTTAGCAAGGGCCGGGCAAGACCGGTGCCAGCCGCCGCGGTAACACCGGCGGCCCGAGTGGTGATCGTGATTATTGGGTCTAAAGGGTCCGTAGCCGGTTTGGTCAGTCCTCCGGGAA
Organism: uncultured Methanosarcinaceae archaeon; assembly: GCA_963847185.1. GTDB lineage: Archaea > Halobacteriota > Methanosarcinia > Methanosarcinales > Methanosarcinaceae > Methanosarcina. The sequence continues at coordinate 732,160 of CAWJYV010000007.1, forward strand.
ATCTGATAGCTCAACTATTAGGCTTTCGGGGGATACTGCCAGACTTGGAACCGGGAGAGGTAAGAGGTACTACAGGGGTAGGAGTGAAATCTTGTAATCCCTGTGGGACCACCTGTGGCGAAGGCGTCTTACCAGAACGGGTTCGACGGTGAGGGACGAAAGCTGGGGGCACGAACCGGATTAGATACCCGGGTAGTCCCAGCCGTAAACGATGCTCGCTAGGTGTCAGACATGGCGCGACCGTGTCTGGTGCCGCAGGGAAGCCGTGAAGCGAGCCACCTGGGAAGTACGGCCGCAAGGCTGAAACTTAAAGGAATTGGCGGGGGAGCACAACAACGGGTGGAGCCTGCGGTTTAATTGGACTCAACGCCGGACAACTCACCGGGGACGACAGCAAAATGTAGGCCAGGCTGAAGACCTTGCCTGAATCGCTGAGAGGAGGTGCATGGCCGTCGCCAGTTCGTACTGTGAAGCATCCTGTTAAGTCAGGCAACGAGCGAGACCCGTGCCCACTGTTACCAGCATATCCTCCGGGATGATGGGTACTCTGTGGGGACCGCCGGTGTTAAATCGGAGGAAGGTGCGGGCCACGGTAGGTCAGTATGCCCCGAATTTCCCGGGCTACACGCGGGCTACAATGGATGGGACAATGGGTCCCTACCCCGAAAGGGGATGGCAATCTCACAAACCCATCCGTAGTTCGGATCGAGGGCTGTAACTCGCCCTCGTGAAGCTGGAATCCGTAGTAATCGCGTTTCAATATAGCGCGGTGAATACGTCCCTGCTCCTTGCACACACCGCCCGTCAAACCACCCGAGTGAGGTATGGGTGAGGGCACGGACAACGTGCCGTGTTCGAACCTGAATTTTGCAAGGGGGGTTAAGTCGTAACAAGGTAGCCGTAGGGGAATCTGCGGCTGGATCACCTCCTAAGCACAAAACACACCAACCAGATGCCGATAAACCGAACAAAATCCTCAAACCATTAACTACTCGATCATAATCTAATGATCAATTTTTAACTCATTTAATGCACCCGGTAAGTAAATTATCGGGGAAGGACGGATCGCCTGTGCGGAACCGCAGGCTCATGAAGTCATGTATAGGTGCTGTATACTGGACGCTAACTGGACCTGGTTAGGATATACAGGAATTATGCTATCAGGTGGATGGCTCGGCTCAAGAGCTGAAGAAGGACGTGCCAAGCTGCGATAAGCCCGGGGTAGGCGCATGGAGCCAATGAACCCGGGATCTCCGAATGGGACCTCTCCATAGTGATCAGTAATGATCGGGAACGCTCCGAATTGAAACATCTCAGTAGGAGCGGGAAAAGAAATCAAACGAGATGCCGTAAGTAACGGCGAGTGAAACCGGCACAGTTCAAACCGAATCCCCTCACGGGGAAATGTGGTGTTGTAGGGCTGTTCAAACGTCTGGCGGCAAAACCAAACTTGCCTGAAACGGCAGACCGTAGAGTGTGACAGTCACGTAGGTGTAAGCCAAAAGATCGGAACATGTCCCTGAGTACCGTGCGTTGGATATCGTGCGGGAATCCGGGGGGCACCAACCTCCAAAACTAAATACTCCTTGAGACCGATAGCGAAATAGTAGGGTGACCGAACGCTGAAAAGTACCCCGAGAAGGGAGGTGCAAAGTGCCTGAAACCTGATAGTGATGGAACGATACGGCATGAAAGGATCTTTGATATGAAGGAAACATTCGCGAGAATGCAGTACGAATATCACTGCCAGTGTCGTATCTTACGTTTTGAAGAACGGGCCAGGGAGTGTGTCTTGATGGCAATGGCTAACCTTATACTTGGGCAGCCGAAGCGAAAGCAACATGTGCGCAACCCTCGGGTGAGGCACGACGTATACAAGTGCGTGGAGTCATTGGGGCACGACCCGAAGCCGGGTGATCTAGGCGTGGGCAGGTTGAAGCGTGGCGAAAGCTACGTGGAGGACCGCAAGCGGTGTTGATCTGCAAATCATTCGTGTGACCTGCGTCTCGTAGTGAAATGCTAATCTAACCCGGCATCAGCTGGTTCCTTCCGAAACATGTCGCAGCATGACCTGACTTGAGATTCGTCGGTGGAGTAGAGCACTGATTGGCGGTTCCGGGGGAGAAATCCCTCACCCGCCTGTCAAACTCCAAACCCACCGTCATCGTAGAAAGTCGGAGTCCGGACTGCTGGGGTAAGCTTGTAGTCCGTAAGGGAGACAACCCAGCCCGTGGTTAAGGTCCCCAAATGTCGACTAAGTGTCAACACTAAAGGGCGTCCCAAGCCCAAGACAGCTGGAAGGTTAGCTTAGAAGCAGCTACCCTTTAAAGAGTGCGTAACAGCTCACCAGTCGAGGTTTGGGGCCCCGAAAATTGACGGGGCTCAAGTCGACTACCGATACCACGGAGTACCGCAAGGTAATCTCGTAGGAAGGCGTTGTGTTCGGGCCGAAGCAGGGCTGTGAAGTCCTGTTGACCGTTCACAAACGAAAATCCTGGTAATAGTAGCAGCATAGCAAGGTGAGAATCCTTGCCGCCGAAGGGGCCAGGTTTCCTCGGCAATGATCGTCAGCCGAGGGTTAGTCGGTCCTAAGACGTACCGTAACTCGAGTACGCCAAAAGGGAAACAGGTTAATATTCCTGTACCATTTAGCACTAAGTCTGACGTCTCAGGGCAGGCCGAGCGGCGCCGTCGCGCCGTCTAAGCAGCGAAACCCGTGGAGAGCCGTAATGGCGAGAAGCAGGCGAATCTGTAATGGCAACAGTCGGCTGCACCCAGGGACCCGTGAAAAAGCCGCTAAATGTCCGTACCGAGAACTGACACTGGTGCCCCTAGCTGAAAAGGCTAAGGCGTGTCGGAGTAATTCAGTTAAGGGAATTCGGCAAATTAGCTCCGTAACTTCGGGATAAGGAGTGCCTGCTGTGAAGACAGCAGGTCGCAGTGACCAGGGGGCTCTAACTGTCTAATACCAACATAGGAGATTGCAAACCTGAAAAGGCTAGTACAATCTCTGAATCCTGCTCAGTGCAGGTACCTGAAACCCCGGTTCAACGGGAAGAAGGGCCTGTAAACAGCGGGGGTAACTATGACCCTCTTAAGGTAGCGTAGTACCTTGTCGCTTAATTGGCGACTTGCATGAATGGATCAATGAGAGCCCTACTGTCCCTAACTGGAGTCCGGTGAAGCTTACATTCTAGTGCACAGTCTAGAGACCTCTAGGGGGAAGTGAAGACCCCGTGGAGCTTTACTGCAGCCTGTCGTTGGGTTGTGGTTCTGGATGTACAGTGTAGGTAGGAGGCGTCGAAGCGGGTGCGCCAGCATTCGTGGAGCCGCAATTGGGACACTACCCTTCTGGGACTACGACCCTAACTCTGAGAAGAGGACCCCGATAGGTGGGCAGTTTGCCTGGGGCGGGACGCCCTTGAAAAGATATCAAGGGCGCGCAATGGTTGACTCAAGTGGGTCGGAAACTCACTGAAGAGTGCAAGAGCATAAGTCAGCCTGACGTTATTCAGCATAGCAGTGGATGACGAGACGAAAGTCGGCTCTAGCGAACTTTTGTGCCTCCTTGGTGGGGGCCAAAAATGACAGAAAAGTTACCCCGGGGATAATTGAGTCGTTGCCGGCAAGAGTACATATCGACCCGGCAGCTTGCTACCTCGATGTCGGTTCTTTCCATCCTGGCCGTGCAGCAGCGGCCAAGGGTGAGGTTGTTCGCCTATTAAAGGAGATCGTGAGCTGGGTTTAGACCGTCGTGAGACAGGTCGGTTACTATCTACTAGAGGTGCACGAGGTCTGAGGGTAAGCTGCTTTTAGTACGAGAGGAACCAAGCAGCGGCGCCACTGGTGTACCGGTTGTCTGACAAGGCACCGCCGGGCAGCTACGCGCCAAGGAATAAGAGCTGAATGCATCTAAGCTCGAAATCTGACCTAAAAAGAGACCTCATTAAGGATTCCGGTAGAAGACCGGTTCGATAGAAACGGGATGTAAGCACCAAGGCAACGAGGTGTTCAGTCCGCGTTCACTAACAATCCGTTCCTTTTCCTCATCAGGTCCAGGCGAAATCCGGTATGCAGCACATATCCTATACATGACTTTTAGTCTTTCACAAAATCCTCTTTATATGTTGAGTGTGGCGGCCATAGCGACAGGGCAACTCCTGTACCCATTCCGAACACAGCAGATAAGCCTGTCCACGTTCCTTACTGTACTGAAGTACGCGAGTCTTCGGGAACTCTGGATCGCTGCCATACTCACCTATAATACTTTATTCTAAACTTATTCTGAAAATATTATTGGATTACTTTTTGATTGTTTTGTTGGTTAATTACTATTCTCAGAAATTTTTATCTGGCTTCCTCTATTATTTTCTATTCCTCTATTATTTTCTATTATTTTTCCTTTTGAGCCCAATCTTTTTATTATCCAATATTTAAATAGCAAAAAATGAAATTAAGGACTAAAGTACAAAATATGTGTCACTTTTTTGATTATTCTCTCTTCTTTCTTTCCCTTTCTATTGCAGTTCTCAAAAGCAGTTCTCCAAAAATAGAAGATTTTTTACGATCCCCAGGTTATTTAAAAATGTGAAATGATTGATGTCGTAAATTATCATCCTTTCAAGCGAAAAAAGAAGGAAAGGTTACTTCCTCCTGCACAAGTGGGGAAGCAAAAAAGGACTCTAATACTCTAAATCCACGCCATAAATTAGTCTCATTGAGTGAAGCGCAGCATGGCGAAATAGACACCGTGCTGTTACGATCACATCTCAACTCCCGGAAAATCTCCAATTTCCTGTGATCCCGACGCGGAACTCGGGCGGGAAAGAAAGGGAATCAGGCAGAAGAAAGTGCCACAATGGCTTCTGCCAGATCTCCGTTTGAGTTCTTAAGAGCTTTTCGGGCTTCGTCTTCAGAAACACCTGTCTGCTCCATTACAAGTTTTATATCTTCAGCGGGAATTTCCAGTTCTTTGGGGACTTCTTTTACGTCACCTACTATCTGGTATGTTTCCGAACCCTGAACTTTCATGATAGTAACACTTGCATTCTCTATGATGATATTAGAGTCTGCAGTCTTTATGATTACTTCTTGAATATCTTTAAGTTCTTTAACGTCAATTCCCATCTGCTTCATCATTTGTTTCATTTTAGCCGGGTTCATTCCCCGACCGCCCACGCCTCCCATTCCTGGAAACATGAATTCTCTTCTCCTTTGTTTTCAATTTTAGTTTGCTTCTTCAGGTCGGGTTTTTCATACCCTAAGCGCGGTTTTACTTGTTTAATGGCATCCGCCACATGGGCCGCATCCACCTGCTGATGGGTTGCGGATCATGAATCCTTTTCCATTTTCATCTTCAATGAAGTCGATGCTACCCTCTGAAAAGCTTCTTTCAATGTCTTTTGTCATGACGAGTTTGATACCGTTACTTTCCATAGTCACGTCTTCTTCTTTTATCTCTTCATCAAAGGCAAGTCCGTACTGAATTCCGCTGCAGGCAACTCCTGCAACAAAGATCCTGAGAGCAAGATCAGGTTTACCTTCCTGTTCAATCAATGTTTTAAGCTCTGAAGCAGCTTTTTCTGTTACTTCTATCATTCATGCACCTCTTTTGATTTTAAAATTTTGATATCTATCTGCTTTAATTTTTGCAAGATGCCATCCGTTACAGCTTACAGATAATTTCCAAACATTATATATTCTTCCATCTGGCAGATATAACGTTTATGTAGTATTGGCGCTTTTTCCCTGAAAAATGCTTTTCAACAGGAATTCATGGGAGAGCAGGATCTGAATTCATTTTTCAAAAGAATTCTATTATTCTGCGAACTATAATTATATCTTCTATTTTATATATTTTTCTTCTGATACATTTTCTGACTTCCTACTCACACGAATTCTGCATCTTCATCAATAGGTTCTTCCAGAATCTTTGCGTTATAAGCATTGATTTCCACAGAATTACGTTTTCCTTTAACTTCCCATACAGGAATATACACAAGCTCCATTTTGAGTTCAATTTCCTCGGGTTTCGGTTTGATACTCCTGTGTTCATATATAATTGCCTGTCCTTCCAGGTTGTTAAAGCGCATCTCACGTGTATTTTCCTGTATAATTAAATCAATAAGAAGCTTTTCTGCCAGTTTTTTATCTACATTAGGGCGCTTTAATTCGTATTCTACTGCCGGAATCCTTGTGGGTGTACCAAGACCTTCTACTTCTATTTCTTCCCTTGATTTATTTAGTGCGTTGAGAAAACCCTTTCCTTCTGCTACAATGCTTAGAACTTTTGATCTAAACTTTTTTTCAGCCTCAACATTATACTTGTATTTCCAGAAAGGTACAAATTTCAAAATGACATCCTTGGGATTGCTGAGATAAGGTTTTGCAATGATAAGTACCTGGTCTTTAGAAATCTTTGGTTCTACTGACTGTATATTCAGCATTTCATAGGAATCGGATTCTGAAACCTCAGCCTGCTCCAGGTTATTTGAATCTCTCTTCATCTCATAGGTGCGTGGAAGATAGTTTGCTTCAAGTGAAATTACTTCTGCTACTAATGGTTGAGTCTGAAGCGATACGACTCCTCTGCTGAAATAAGAGTCCTGTACAACTTCTTCTTCTGCTTTCCGGCTTTCTATATACAGCTCCGAAGCTGGTTCTCCAAGTAGATTCAGTGTTTCATTTGTTTTCGATATTTCAGGCTCAGAATAACAGTTACTTTTCTGCTCCATATTTACGAGAACTGCTCTTCCTATTTGAAGGGCTAATTCATCTCTGTCCCATAAATAAATCCCTAGTTCAGTTGCATAGTCAATTATATTTCCAGAAGTTTTCTGGGTCATCACATAGATTCCTGTACAATCTCCTATCTTTTCAGAAAAGTCTTTTATTTCTTCATAATCTGGCTGCAGGGTACACCTGACATAAGCCTGATGCCCGTTTTTCTCAACAAGAATATCACACTGGCTGGATATTATGACGTTGTATCCGGATGATTTGAAGATATCAACAAGGATTTCTAAAAGGTCTTGCTTCATGAGTCTCACTTTCTTATATTCTGCACAACTAAAATAGTTTATGTTCACACTTAAAATATAATAATTTTGCAACTTATTATACTCAGGGATTTCTCGCAATGTTTTATGGCGTTTTTAACTCCTTTTTCCAAGCATACAACTATTTAAGAAATCAGTTCCAATCATGTTATATGAGTGGGATCAGGCTTGGAGGAGAAGCCTTTTCAACGTACGAAGATGGAATAAAGAAAGAGTGGATCATAGCAAATGGACTTGGAGGATATGCCTCCTCTACACTCATAGGGGCTGGAACAAGGACTTATCACGGACTGCTTGTAGCTGCTCCAAAAAATTCGCCCGGAAGAGTTTTGCTACTCTCTTCTCTTGATGAGGAAATTTCTATCAATCAGGAGACTTATCGACTTGCAACTCACAAATATCCTGGAACTGTTTATCCTGCAGGCTTCAATTACCTGACCAAATTCATTCTTGCTCCTTTCCCCCTCTGGGTTTATCAAACCGGGGATTTTACCGTAAAAAAAAAGATCTTTATGATCCATAACAGTAACACAACCTGTATACTATACGATATCAAATCCAGAAAAGAAGGAGCCATATTGAGAATTTTTCCTCTGGTAAACTCAAGAGATTTCCATTTTACTACTCACTCTACAGGCCTTTCCTTTTCCCAGAAAACTAGTCCTATGGGCACAGATCTGGAAAGCTCTAACGGTTTTAGTTTCTCGCTTTCATCCAATCTCCAGTACCATCCTGACCCTATGTGGTACTACAATTTTGAGTATGATGCCGAAAAGAAAAGGGGACTGGTTTTCCAGGAAGACAACTTTAATCCCGGTTATTTCGAAAGTAAACTCAAATTGGGAACTTCCCGCTTTTTTATTGCTGCTTCAACTGAGAATATATCTTCTTTCAATCTTGAAAAAGTTGATGAACTCTATACCAAGGAAGTATATCGGCAGAATCTTCTAGCTTTTAATTCAAGACTTACTGAGCCCTTCGCCCTTAAGCTTCTCAGGGCAACTGACACTTTTATTATCAAAAATCCCGCTTCAGGTGACACGACTATGATTGCGGGATACCACTGGTTTGCTGACTGGGGGCGGGACACAATGATTTCTCTGCCTGGTCTTCTTTTAATTCCCCGTCGCTTTGAGGAGGCTAAGTATATTCTCAAAAATTTTGCCAGGCACTGCAGGAAAGGTTTAATCCCAAATGCTTTCCTGTCTCTAGGAGAAGACCCAATTTACAATACAGTGGATGCTTCCCTATGGTTTATTCATGCCGCTGGCCGTTATTTCGCATATACAAAAGATTTACTGTTTCTCTCGGATATCTGGGATACCATAGATAGTATCATAGATAATTATCATAAAGGTACAGATTTTGGAATTGGTATGGATTCTGACTGTCTTATTCATCAGGGACCTCAACTAACATGGATGGATGCTAAAATAGGGGATTTGGCGGTCACTCCAAGAGCAGGTAAAGCCTGTGAGATAAATGCTCTCTGGTATAATGCCCTGAAAACTGCCTCCAATTTGGGAATTCTTCTCGGCAAAGACATTTCTCCATATGAAACTCTTGCAGCCAGCGTTGCCTCAAATTTTGAGAATGTTTTCTGGAACCCTGAGGCTAACTGCCTCTTTGATCTGGTATCTCAGGACAAAGCAGGAAACTTGATTAAAGATCCTGCAATCCGCCCCAATCAAATCTTTGCAGTAGCACTTCCTTATACTATGCTTTCTCCTGAAAAAGAAAAAGCTATTGTCGATAGAGTTGAAAAAGATCTTCTCACACCCTTTGGGCTCAGGACTCTCTCATGTGATTATCCCTCTTATGTAGGACAGTATCAGGGGGACCCTAAAGCCAGAGATTCAGCTTATCACAATGGGACTGTCTGGCCCTGGCTTCTTGGGGCATATGTAAAAGCTTACAGGAAAGTTAACAATTATTCAAAAAAGAGTCTTGAAGACATGAGGGCCCTTCTCCAGGGCTTTGATAAGCATCTTGAAACTGCAGGTATTGGTACTATTTCCGAGGTATTTGATGGGGATTATCCTTATTCTCCTGGAGGCTGCATTTCCCAGGCCTGGAGTGTTGCGGAAATTCTCAGGGCATATGTAGAGGATGTGCTTGGGACCAAACCCTGAAAGAAATATTTTTTCTGCAGCTTTTTTCCTGTTCCCTCTCTTTTTTATACTAGTTTGTCAATCTACCTCCCATGATTGATTTTAATAGCCTAAAATACGAAAACGGGCTTATTCTTGCTGTTGTTCAGGACCAGGGCAGCAAAGAGGTACTGATGTGTGCCTATATGAATCAGGAAGCTCTTGAAAAAACTGTAGAATCCGGAATTACTCATTTCTGGAGCCGAAGCCGACAAAGTCTCTGGAAAAAAGGGGAAACATCAGGGCATTTGCAAAAAGTAAAGGAAATCAGGATTGACTGTGATCTGGATTCTCTTCTTCTTCTGGTAGAACAGGTCGGAGGAGCCTGTCATATGGGATATAGATCATGTTTTTACCGAAATCTTGACGGAGAGGTTGTGGGAGAGAAGGTTTTCGAACCGGATGATGTCTACTAAACTTGGGATAACTAATACACTTTTCAGATTTACTTCGATTGGACCTTACTTCGATTAACAATAAAATTAGTCAAGAAAACAAATATTCAATATAGTAAAATTACTTTTACCATTTTTTTCATTGGTGTAACAAGTCAGCTTCCTTTTTGTTTCTAAGAGATACATTGGTCATATCTCAAAGTTAACCTTCAATACCTCACATTGTGGCATATTTTTAATTTGTACTCCCTCCAGTGTTCCTGTTATCTCCAGACTATCAAACTCATTTGAACCGCAAAGTACGTCTTGGTTCGGGTGCGTGCCAGGAGTGATATTGCAGTTTAGAACAGTCTTTTTTCCAGCCGACACTACAATTGGAAGCCTTGGTGATGCAGGATGGTTCTTTGGAAGAACTATTAATGGTGATCTGATTTCCCGAACCATGAAGAGAACGCATTTAAGTCCTTTTTCAGTTCTCTCATCCACCGAAAGCGCAGAAGCAACGATAAGGTCATGGGGTTCCAGTCCGAGTACAATCTCTTCAGTTTCAGTTTCCAGAAAGAACTGTCCATGCGGACCTACTTTCACAATAGCCACTGTTCCTGCCTTCCCGCGCAGAAAAAGTATTTCACTTTCTTTCAGTGAAATGTCTTTAGAATAGACTGGTTTTTTCATGTTAAAAATAAGTATCTATAAAATCCAGTTGATTATTTGGATTCTTCTACATTTTTAGACTGACAGGAAGGACATTTCACATTCTTGCCAATTCCTTTGAATTTATTCCCACAATTTTTGCATACGTAATGTTTAACCGGTAACTTTCCTTCCATATCGATATCAAAAGAGTCTCCAACGCTACACATCATTATCACCTCACAGCTTTATCAAAGGGCTTACAATAATTATATAGCCCACATATTATTACTCATACTTCTCCAATTAATACCTTTCCATATTTGTCCCCCGGCAATTTTTGACCTTATTTCTCCCATCAGGATACTTTACCACAAAGGCATTATAATAATGAATTACTTTTCATTAATCTGTTTTACCCAATTAATTGTGAAGAGTTGGCCGTTGCAATTTTGACTTCAAAAAGTAATAATTATTTGAAAAGTAATAATTATTTGAGACGCACTGATCGCATTATCTATTTTTTCTGATTTTTTCCTTTGCTGTTCGGTGTGAATACAATTCTTATTTCTCTCTATGCACTTTAATTATCCCTTTCATAAATTGTTTATAAATGCCACAGTATGATTTATCCAAATCTTTTGTGCAGGTGTATGAATCATCTCGATAAGCGGCACATTTTGAAGCGTACTCGCATTTGGTAAAGAACACAGTTGTCCCTCTTCAAGCGTTTTGTTGACTGGTTTTTCTGCTCAGTGCAAACCCGGTAAGGCATCTTAACTCTCTGCTTATGAACTGTCCAGTACTTCTTTCTCGCCGATACCACTACCAAAAGTAGTCTTAAAGTATGACACATCCCATACACAACTGGTTTAGATTCTAATTGAGAGTCTAAAGCGCAATACGACAATATTTGCAAACTAGTGGTATGTAAAATTGATAAGAATTCAAAATATTAGGTCATGAATGGAATATCAAGAAATAGAAGATTTTAAGATCAGCTAAGAAGTAGATGGTAGGGATTTGAGTCCCTATTCTCAAGCCCTACCTGCGATCCAACCCAATGATTAAGAGGAAACCCTATTACTCTTAATCTGAACATATATAAGAGCACGATTATATATATCATGACCGATACGAAAGATTGTTTCTGATTTCAAATTCCAATATAATTAAAAAAATATATTATTTTGAAAATTTTAATGGCTTTGAAAACATTTTAGTAATCATACATATCTGTCAAGCAAAAATCTATATCAATAACTGATTTTGGGTGGGCTGGATAGTAACTCATTTTTTTGCATCTTTTTGTCACCAAATTGTATTGCAAAGTGAGATGTATACACACTATTGGGTAATTGAAGAGTTATATTATATACCTTCTGGCTCTATATCCCTTTATATGGTTGAAGAGAAACGGATATGGAGGATCGTCCCGGATACGAGCGTAATTATTGATGGGCGGCTTTCGTCCCGAATCAAAAACGGTGAATTCGGGAAAGCTGAGGTTATAATTCCCGAAGCTGTAGTCTCGGAACTTGAAGCCCAGGCAAACAGGGGTAGAGAAATAGGTTTCAAAGGGCTTGAGGAGCTTTCGGAACTTCGCAAATTGGCAGACAGGGGGGAAATTCAACTCAGATTCAGCGGGGTTCAGCCTACTCTTGAAGAGATTAAATTCTCTAAAGAAGGCAGAGTAGATGCTCTTATTCGAAATACTGCTATTGAGGTCGGCGGGCTATTTTTAAGTGAAGATAGAGTCCAGTCTCTTATAGCCAAAGCAAAAGGACTCGAAGTCGAGTATATTTATCCCAAAGTTCTGGATCCTTCGGAATTTAGATCTCTCAAAATAGAGCATTTTTTTACTGATGATACGATGTCCGTACACCTCAAAAATAACGTACTGCCTATGGCCAAAAAGGGGCCTGTAGGGAATGTGCGTTATGTGAGTATCCGTGAAGAGCCTGCTACTTCTTCGGAACTTTCCAGTATCTCAAGAGAACTTATTGAGAGGGCAAGGCTGGATCCCGAGTCTTTCATTGAAATGTCTTCAAGTGGAGCTACTGTCCTGCAGATCCGGAATATGAGAATTGCGATTGCTCACCCGCCTTTTTCTGATGATATGGAAATTACAGCTGTCAGGCCAACTGTAGTTGTGGATCTTGAGCATTATCGTCTCAATGACAAATTAAAAGAACGTATTGTAAGCCAGCGGGGTATTCTCATTGCAGGACCTCCAGGTGCGGGGAAATCCACTTTTGCTGCAGGGGTCGCCCGTTACCTTAATGATCACGGGCAGGTTGTCAAAACCATGGAATCTCCAAGAGATCTGCAGGTACCTCCTGAGATTACCCAGTATTCACCCCTTAATGGCAGGATGGAAGACACAGCAGATCTTTTGCTTCTCGTCAGGCCTGATTATACTATTTATGATGAGGTCCGGAAAACCAACGACTTCCTTATTTTTGCAGATATGCGCCTGGCAGGAGTGGGAATGATAGGTGTAGTGCATGCAACAAGGGCAGTAGATGCTATCCAGCGCCTGATAGGAAGGGTTGAACTGGGCGTGATTCCCCAGGTGGTGGATACTGTCATTTTCATTGATAAAGGGGAAGTTGCAAAGGTTCTGGTGCTTGCATTTACGGTAAAAGTTCCTCATGGAATGACTGAACAGGATCTTGCAAGACCTGTGATTACTATTGCAGATTTTGAGACCGGCAAACTCGAATATGAGATCTACACCTATGGAGAGCAGGTTGTGGTTATGCCAATAGGGGCTTCACGGGAGGGAAGGAAACCTGCGTGGAGGCTTGCCGAAGAAGAAATCCGAAGCGTTATTGGCGGGTATGCATCAGGTCCGATTGAGGTTGAATTAACATCTGATGACAGTACGATTGTAAAAGTCCGGAAAGACGAAATGCGAAAAGTCATCGGCAAGGGTGGAAACGTTATCGACAGGATCGAAAACACTCTGGGAATTCGTATAGATGTCAGGGAGATAGAGGAAGAAGCTCCAAGAGCTGCAAAGGGTCGCAAGTATGGAGCCGAAAGTAGAGCCTCTCCGCAAAAACCCAGGCCCTCTGAGTTTGAACCGGAAGTTACTGCCTCTTCCGGTCATCCTCTTATTGAAATAAATAAAAAACATCTTATTATAGGAGCTCCAGAATTTTCAGGAAAGGACGTGGAGATCTTCATTGAAGATAAATATCTTTTCAGTGCAACTGTAAGCCGACACGGAGAAGTAAAACTCCGAGTAAACTCGGACCTTGCATCCGATATCATTGAAGCTCAGGATAGAGGAGAATTAATTGAGATTCGACTGATCACCTGATCTTTAATGAGCTTTGACCGATCTACTTTGACTGATCTAATTTTTTCAATTTTCTTTTTTATATTTTAAATTGAACTTTAATAAACCTTGAGTGCTATGTGCCGTGCCAGATGCTCTATGACGCTGCAGTGACTGAAAAAAACCTTAGTCGTTATTTTCTCTTTCTGAATGTGTTAAACTACAAAACAAGAGAAGGAAAAGACCTGATTGAGAAGCAAATCCAATAAAAAGTACAGATAAAAATTCATATCCATATCTTCGAATATATGAGAATAAGCAATTGAGAATTCTAAACTGAAAAACCTGCGGAAATGAGAAAATTTTAGATATTCGGTTTACTCCGAACATCATGACGTAGAGTCAAGATCAAAAGGAGAAGCAGCACTAGGCCAATGATCATTAGAATAATGGAATATTCAAACGCTACATCCGCAGGAATTTGCCGGCTAATAGATTCGGCATTCCCAACCAACGAAGACATATTATAGTATTAATATCGAAGATATAAATAAATTACTAAAAACGCGCACAATGGAAATAGATACATATTTTAGCTTTATTTTTAAATTATTTACTAAATATTCTGAATTAATTTATTCTAATGACTAAAATGACCTTTTCAGCGGAAGAGCTATTTCAATACTTAAAAATAGCCTCAATTAAAGGTTCTGCAAGATTCAGTATATCTTCCTTAAAAGAGAAGATATTACCTGAAAAAGTAGAAGATTCTCCCCTGAATAATTCTTTTTTCAGTTTTTTCCCAAGGATGTCGTCGTTTCCTGCTGCCAGCCTGAGCACAATCGAGCCCGGGAATATTTCAGTCTGGAAGGCGAGGTTGTCGCAGTCTCCATCCGTGCTTCCCAGAATAGGAATCCCAAGCCTGCAGAGGATATCGCCTGCTATGGCTGTAGTATCGTCTCCTATGTTGACTGCGAGTTCAGCTCCTGCAGCGAGTTCAAACGTACGTTCTGCAGAATGGTCTATAAGCACTATTTTTTCCTGTTCTGGACTTGCAAAAAGAATTCGAACTCATAACCATTGTATTTTGCTTTCGGTATTTCAGGGAAGTAAAATCGCTTCTTCTAAGGTTTCCACTTTTTACCCAGGCCTTTGCAAGGTCAACAGGATCTCTTTTTTCATAATTATGCAGTTTTTCAAGTCCATGCTCTTTTATTTCTCCCCCTTCGATTGCGATAATAAAGCCGTTTTCGGAAATTATGCTTATTTCGGAGGACAGGGCTTTTCCAATCACAATTCCATTTACCAGAATATTTTCTTCGGGAAAAACCCCTGAAAGCTTTCGAATAACCCGGATTTTACCTATATCAGAGCATTTTTTCACAAAAATCGAACTTTGAGAACCTGAATTTTGAGAACCTGAATTTTGAGAACCTGAATTTTGAGAACCTGAATTTTGAGAACCTGAATTTTGAAGAGATAAAAGAATCACGGCAGGAACTTCAAGAATTTCAGAAAGTTTTTCAAGATACTTTCCAGCCTTTTTATTAAGCGGTATCAATTTTCCATCTGGAGAATCCGGGCTCTCTATCTGGATAAGAGGGCTAACATCTGGCTCTTTGAGCCGGGCAGTAACCATTCCTCCGAATATCCTGCCGGTTTCGACCGTTTTCCCCCTATTTAGGAGGCAGATAATACATGAACTCGCAAAGCCTGATGAACTTTCAAAAAAAGAGTCAATGCAGGCACTAGGCTTCAGGTTTCCACTAATGTCTATAAAGTTCTCAAGTCCGGCATCAAGAACAGCTGTTTTTCCCATGGTTCCCCCAAGCCTAGCTTCTACTGTGCCCATACAGGAAAGCTTTTCAAGGACTTTTTTGCTTCCCCCGAATCTATTACCTCGGGTCCGTGAATTACCAGGCTGATCTTCATTTAGAATGATTTAAAGTAAGACACATATTAATGCACTCCTTTTAGCAGCTCTTAAACTGAAAGCTAACTGAAACATCTAACTACACCAAATTATTTATCAATTAGTTAAAAAGCAGTGTTGTAGACACTCTTATTGAGCTCAGTTTTTAGAAATCTAACTTTTTGAGATTTAAAAATAATGTTAAATTTTTTTACTTCACTTTTTGTTTTTATGCTGGAAAATTATGGTCTTTTTACAAGTAAATGCTTCAGTTGAGCCTTATTCTTCAAATAAACCCTCTGAATCTAGGCCTATAATTATTCCAAAAAGTAAGAGAAAGGTTTAAAGATTTTAAGTAAGTTATCAAGTATTCATATTTTTTTAAATAAAAAATAAACAAAAGATAAAAGAGGAAAACGGATGAAAAATAAGGAAAAGTTGGATTCAATAGGCATAATTTCGATAGCCCTGATTCTACTACTATTAACTTGCGTATTATCGGCAGCAGCAGCATCGAATAACCATGAATACGGGGATTCGGCAGTCAAAAATAAAAAACCTGTTGCAAATTTCAGTACAAATGTTACTGAAGGCTATGCTCCTCTTAATGTGCAGTTTATGGACTCATCTGAATATGCAACTGGATGGAACTGGGAATTTGGAGATGGAAGTAGTGATTCTACAAACGAAAGTCCAGCTCATTCGTATACAGTTCCTGGGACGTATAATGTCAATCTAACAGTAACAAATGAAAAAGGCACTGATTCAAAGTTTGTCACTGTAACTGTTTTAGAAAAACCGGCAACAGTAGTTCCTGTTGCAAGTTTCAATATCAAAGTAAGCGGTTATGCTCCTCTTTACATCCAGTTTACATCACAATCGGAAAATACAACCGGATTAATCTGGGAGTTTGGAGATGGAAGTGATGACTCGACATACACAAATCCAACTCATTTGTATACAATTCCAGGAACTTACAACGTTAGTTTAACCTCAATAAATGGTACGAAATCAACATTTGCCACAATAACCGTTTTAGAAAAACTTGGAGTAATATTTCCCATAGCGAATTTCAGTTCTAATATTACTGAAGGTTACACTCCTTTATCAGTCCAGTTCACAGATCTGTCGGAAAATGCAACTGAAAGAAACTGGGACTTTGAAAACGACGGAACAGTAGACTCAACAGACAGAAATCCAATTTATAGATACATATCTCCAGGAAATTATACGGTGAACCTGACAGCAAGTAATGAATACGGTACAGATTCAAAGCTAGTGACAATAATTGCTTTAGAACAGCCTGCAATAGTAGTTCCTGAGGCAAATTTCAGTGCTAATGTTACTGAGGGTTACGCTCCCCTCTCAGTCCATTTCACAGACCTGTCTATAAATGCAACAGAGAGAGACTGGGAATTTGGAGATGGAAATAACTCTACAGACGAAACTCCATTTTATGTGTACGCAGTTCCCGGAACTTATAATGTCAGCCTGACCGTAATCAACGAAAACGGTACAGATTCAAAGTTGATTACAGTAACCGTATTAGAAAAGCCTGAACCGATATTTCCTGCAGCGAACTTCAGTACCAACGTAACCAGCGGTTATGCTCCTCTCAATGTCCAGTTTACAGATAAATCGGAAAATGCAATGGAAGTGAGCTGGGATTTTAATAGTGACGGATCAGTAGACTCCATGGAAAGGGATCAAATTTATCAATTTGAAGATTCAGGAAATTATACGGTTAATCTGACAGCAATTAATGAAAATGGTACAAGTTCAAATTCTATTACAATAACTGTTTTAGAAAAGCCTGAACCATTACTTCCTGTAGCAAACTTCAGTACCAATGTAACCAGCGGTTATGCTCCACTTTTTGTTCAGTTTACAGACCTATCCGAAAATGCAACAGAAAGAAACTGGGATATTGACAATGACGGAATTGCTGACTATAACAATGAGAGCTTCAGTCATCTGTATGAAAATCCAGGAAACTATACGGCTAACTTGACAGCAATTAACGGGAACGGAACGGATTCAAAGTTGGTTACGGTAACCGTATTAGAAAAGCCTGAACCGGTAATCCCGGTGGCAAATTTCAGTATCAATATTACAGAAGGCTATGCTCCTCTTTATGTGCAGTTTATGGATCTCTCGCAAAATGCAACAGGATGGAACTGGGACTTTGGAGATGGAATTAATTCAACTGAGCAGAATCCAATGCATACTTATTATGTAGCAGGAAACTATACGGTTAATCTGACGGTAGGCAACGGGAACGGTACTAATTCAAAGTTTGCCAAAATAACCGCATCAGTAAAACCTGAAACATTAGTACCTGTAGTACCTGTAGCGAATTTCAGTACTAATCTTACTGAAGGTTATGCACCCCTATCAATACAGTTTACAGATTTATCTAAAAATGCAACAGGGTGGAAATGGTACTTTGGGGATGGGACAAATTCAACAGAACAAAATCCGGTACACACTTACAATAAAACAGGAAAATACACCATTACGTTGACGGCAAATAATGCGGCTGGCAGTAATACAATAGCAAAATATGGATATATAAATATTATAAGTGACATGAAAATTCCTGTTGCTGATTTCTCTGTATCCCAGACCTCAGGAAGTACCTCTCTAAATATCAGCTTCACTGACAACAGTACGGGATCCCCAAAGGCATGGAAATGGTACTTTGGAGACGGAACAAACTCAACGGAACAAAATCCCGTACATACGTACAATAAAACAGGAAAATACACCGTCAGCTTAGTAGTAACTAATCCGATGGGTGCTAATTCAATAACGAAATATAATCATATAATTCTTGCAAACGACATAAAAATTCCTGTTGCTGATTTCTCTGCATCCCAGACTTCAGGAAGTGCACCTCAAAATATCAGCTTTACTGACAACAGTACGGGATTGCCAACGGCATGGAAATGGTACTTTGGGGACGGGACAAATTCAACAGAACAAAATCCTGTACATACGTATACTAAAGCAGGAAAATACACCGTTACGTTGACGGTAAATAATATGTTGGGTACCAATACGGTAGCAAAATATGGGCATATAAATCTCACAAACGATATGAGAACTCCTGAGGCTGATTTCTCTGCATCCCAGATTTCAGGAAGTGCACCTCTAAATATCAGTTTTACTGACAACAGTATGGGATTACCAACGGCATGGAAATGGTACTTCGGAGACGGGACAAATTCAACAGAACAAAATCCTGTACACACATATAATAAAACAGGAAAATATACCGTCAGCTTAATAGTAAGTAATCTGATGGGTTCTAATACAGCAACAAAATACAGCTACATAAGTCTCATAAATGATATGGATGTTCCGGTTGTTGATTTCTCTGCAACTCCGGTGTCAGGAAACTCTCCCCTGGATGTAAGCTTTACTGACAATAGTAAGGGATCTCCAACATCATGGAAATGGAATTTTGGAGACGGGACGAATTCGATAGAGCAAAATCCTGTCCATACATACAATCAAGAAGGAAAATACAGTGTCAGCTTGACGGTAAACAATCTAAAAGGCAGTAATTCAGTAGCAAGATACAAATACATAACAGTCTCCAAAAGCAAATGAGTAACTTAGATGAAAAGCAGTAATAAATGAAAAGCAGTAATAAGTCTAGGCTAAATGGTAGTGTTGAGTTCATAGTTGAATTTAACAAAAACCCTTAGCCTTCTTAAGTAATAGTCACCGTTTTAACTTTCCTTCTAATTATTCTGTTTTAATATTCTTGTTGTAGCGGTTAGTTACGTTCAACATTTTCTAGTTTTATGAAAACTAATTAAGATAAGGGTAAAACTCCCAATCTTAGTTCGTAAATTATAGAAAACTAAATTACTGATCGTCACATTCTGGCAAAAACATAGTTATGAAGAGGCAAAGAGATGGCTGACGTAAAAATTACCTGGCTTGGACATTCTGCTTTTTTGCTCAAAGCCGAAAAGGAAGTATTGATCGATCCTTTTATTTCAGGAAATCCGAAGGCTCCTTGCAGCCCTGAAGATCTGGATCCTGATATCATAGCCGTAACTCACGGACACCGCGACCATCTGGGGGATGCGGTAGAAATAGGAAAAATGACTGGATGCCGTATTGTTTCCATCCATGAGGTTGCAAATTACATCAAATCAAAAGGCGTTTTTGCGGAGGGCATTAATAAAAGCGGGACAATCAATATAGAAGGTATAACTTTAACGATGACTGAAGCACTTCACTCATCTTCAATTGATGCTTCCGGCTTCAGATTCGATGGAGGCTGCCCTGCTGGCTTTGTGATAGGAATTGGAGGACTTTCTATTTATCATGCAGGAGATACGGGTGTTTTTGGGGATATGCAGCTTATTGGCGAACTCTATGAACCTGATATAGCCCTTTTGCCGATAGGAGACAGGTTTACCATGGGAATAAAGGAAGCCGTAAAAGCTGTAGAACTCATCCGGCCCAAAATTGTTGTGCCCATGCATTACAACACCTTTGATGTGATTAGGCAGGACCCTGAAGAATTCAAAAGAGCCGTGGAAGCAAAAGTCGATACAAAAGTTGTTATTATGAAACCCGGAGAAACCATCGAATTTTAATTTCTCATTTCAAGTTCATTTAGTTAAATATAAAAGTAGAAGAGATCAGATAAATCAGAATTACTTAGATGTTACTTTAAACCTCTTCTTTTTTAAACCTATTCTATTCAGGACTCTAATTTCAGCAATTTTCTGTTCAGGATTCTAATTTTCAGCCCTATTCTCTTAAAAGGCCTTTAATTTTTTTCATATCCTGACCCTCAGATTCCAAGCTTTTTTCTCTTTTCCATAATGTGCTGTTCTATCCCATCAACTGCTTTTACAGCATCCTTTTCCACATTCAGGATTCCACCTGTAACTTCACGACAGTCTTCTGTAAGCAGTTTGACCAGATTCGGAGCGCCTGTGACGGTCGGGATAGGATTCACATATGTATAGAGACCGAGAGCCAGGGCAAATATGGCATCTATTGTAGCTTTCTGCTCCATATACTCAGGAGCTGCAGCAGCAATAGGAAGGTCTGGAACTGGAACACCTCCAAGAGCTCCGGAAATGGCTCCTAGGAGATCGGCAAGCCTGCCTGTATCGGTGCATGTCCCATAACTGAGCACTGGAGGAACACCAAGGGCTTCGCATACAGCTTTCAGGCTATCTCCTGCAAATTCTCTGGCTTCAGGAGTACAGAGGCCTGCAACCTGCATGGCCCCATTCCCGCAGCCCATAGACAGGACGAGAATATTTCTTTTGATCAGCTCTTTTACCACGGCAACGCTGTGCACGTCCTGTCCATAGTCCCTTAGAGTGGTACAGGAAACCATCCCGACAACTCCTTTAATCGAACCGCTTTTTATGGCATTAAGGAGTGGGTCAAGGCTGCCTCCCAGAGCCTCAAGGATGCTCTCGCTTGAAAAGCCAACCATTGCTTCTTTCATAGGTAGTTTCAAAACCGGTTCTACCGAACTTCTCCGTTTTTTGAAATTTTCAATCGCCATATCCAGAAGTTGTGCTGCCTGCTTTTCTGCTTCTACAGGGTTATAGTTAAGGCGTTCTTCGATGCCTTCGAAGGCCACAAGCTCACTTACAGGCATGAGTTTGAAATTATATTTTTCGGCGTAGAGAGGAGCGACAGGGAGTGAACAGTTCATGTCTGCGGCAAAGAGGTCCACACTTCCGCTTGCAAGCACCGCTTCCTGGGAAATCCAATTGCCGGTAAATCCATAGAACACATCATCTTCCTCCCATCTCTGGATCATCTCCTGTCCAGTTTCGATGTTAGCGATAACCCTCAGGCCTTTTGCCCCTACAGCTTTTGCTTTTTCCTGCCATCCCGATTTTCGGGCAAGCTGAACCATGGCAAAGCCGAGGAACGGCTCGTGCCCGTTAGGGAGCACATTTACGAATTCAGGGTCCAGGACTCCAAGATCTACTCTCATATTGTGGGGCTTTGGAATCCCGAAAAGAATGTCCTGACAATATTCATTTACAATCTGGCTCTGATATCCCATCGCAATTCCCATGCGCATGGCTTTCAGGGCCAGGCTCGAATAATACCCATCCACGTTTGTCAGGCAGGAACTTGTAGAAAGCATCATTTCTCCGTAGATCCCACCAGGGAATATTTCCAGCGCTTTCCATTTTTCTTTTCTTTCGGGAGGAGCAAGGAGCTCAACAATCCGGCTCGGTTCGTAGGCAGGTCTGTTAAAATCCTTTTCTACAAATTCGCACAGGCGAAGAGCAACTTCCGAGTCGGATCCGTCGGTTTCAATTCCCAACCGCCCTGCAAACGTCCTTAACTTTTCAGGTTCTCTTATAGTATAAGGAGTGCTGCCTCTGGCAGTTTCTCTCAAAGTCCTGATAGTCTGGTCAGTATGGTAGTGATAAGTCGAAGCTCCCATTACATTTCTGAGGAGCATCATCCTCATTGCCATACCATCGGCAGTGATTCCGCATACCCCTCTTTTGTCCTTTGCAGCATCCGAGCGGCAGGGACCGTTGGAACAGAGGTCACAGCGCACCCCTCTCATACAGAACAAACACCTTTTGTCTGGATCTCCTCCAAGGCCCTGCGCCTCATAACGGTCCCAGACGTTTGTCATACTGTCTTTTTTTATCCGATCGTACATTTTTTGAACGGAGTCGTGATAAGATATCCTATCTTTGTCCATTGTTCTAATCCCCCAATACGAATTCCCTTTTCCCGCCTCTCCACGAAATATTTGAAAAGTTCCTTCTGACTTACTCATATGAATAGTTTCATTAAACAGATCCACAGCAGTAGGCATTCTTGTAGATGACTATACGTATAAGTAAGCGCAGGAAATATTTACATTTTTAGGATTTACTACGCTTGAGAAATAAAAAGTCTACAGACAATACAAAAAAAATTAATATTAATACAGAAATACTGGATACAAACGTTTGAAAAAAATTGAACTTGAGAAAACTACCGATTTCAACTATTAATATTACAAAACAATATAAGAAGTTTCAGTATTGTTAACCTATACGGTTTTATATAATTAACACGAACACATCGGAATTAACATGACTACAAATATAAAAACGATTCCAGTCGCTTACGGAAGCGGGATTTTTGAGCTGAACATTCCTCAAAAAAATATATCCAGTGTTATCCTGCCTTCGGAACCTGAAATCAGGGAAAAAGGAGCTCTTTTAATAAAAAAAGCGCTTGAGAATCCTGTAAAAAGCAGGAGGCTTTCTGAGATTGTAAACCCCAACTCAAAGGTTGCAATCATGGTTAGCGATGTTACCAGACCGACACCAACCGCAAAGATTCTTCCTCCTCTTCTTGAGGAACTCTATCTGGGAGGAGCAAAGAAAGAAAATATTACCATTGTGTTTGCTCTCGGACTCCACCGTTTACAGACCGAAGAAGAATGCCGACAGCTTGTAGGGAAAGAAATCTTCGAAAGTATAAGGTGCATTCAGCATGACAGGGAAAGGTGCAGACATATAGGGGAAACGAGTTTTGGGACGCCTGTTGAAGTCTTTGAAGAAGTACTTGACTCGGACCTGATAATAAGTACTGGAACACTGGAGTTTCACTATTATGCAGGATATGGGGGAGGAGGAAAAGCTATCCTTCCTGGAGTTAGTTCGGAAAAAGCTATAATTTCTTTCCACAGCTTTTATAGCAAGCTCTTTGAAGGCTCGCCTCTTTCAGGAAGAGTTAACAGTCCGGCAAGACAGAATATAGAAGAAGCTGCAAAGATTGCAGGCCTGACTTTTATACTCAACGTCGTGATAGACAGCAAAAAAGAGATAGTTGCTGCCGTTGCAGGCGATTTTGTCGAGGCTCACAGGAAAGGAGCAGAGTATGTGGACTCAATGTACAAAGTACCTGTAGAACCCGCGGATGCTGTAGTTGTTTCCTGTGGGGGTTACCCAAAAGATATCAATCTCTACCAGGCGACAAAATCCCTTGAAAATGCTATTCCTGCCGTAAAAAAGGGAGGTTCAATTATCCTTGTTGCCGAATGTGCTGAAGGAATAGGAAACCAGGTCTATGAACGCTGGAACAGTGAATGCAGGACTCCCTGTGAAGCGGTAGAGAAGTTCAGGGAATGCTTCGAGTTCGGAGGCCATAAATCCGCTATTGTAGGAAAGGCTGCAAAAGATTTCAAACTTTATATTGTCTCAAAACTTCCTGAAAAAGAAAGTAAAAACGCCTTTTTCATACCTGCTAAAAGTATAGATGAAGCACTTCAAAAGATCATTTCCGAGAATCCTGAAGCTAGAATTCATGTTATGCCCAATGGCGGGTGGACCTTGCCTGTAAAAAAATAAAACAAGAATTAAATACAAAGTAATGAATAAAATGTTTATAATCAAAAACAGAAAGCTGAAAGCAATCCTGTAAGAAATCGAGCCAGTAAAGTTTAGAGCCATTACATCTGATCCACGCTTGAATAAAGAGACTTAAAGCGCAGGTTTGAACTGCCTTTAATGAACTGCCTTTAAGTATGTTTTATAATTGTTTATCCCTATATTTTTACTATTAAAGAAAAAAGTATCAAGATAAAAATGGTATCAAGATGAAACCAACGGCATAAACATGACTGCAAACACAAAAAAAATACCACTTGCTTTTGGAAATCTGGAACTTGAGCTGGATATCCCTGAGAAAAATATATCCAGCATTATCCTTCCTTCGGAACCTGGAATAATGGAGGAAAAAACTCTTCTAATTAAAAAAGCGCTTGAAAATCCTGTAAAAAGCAGGCGACTTTCTGAGATTGTAACTCCGGCTTCCAGAATTGTAATTATCGTAAGCGACATAACCAGGCCGACTCCGACTGCAAAGATCCTTCCTTCTCTGCTTGAAGAGCTTTATCTGGGAGGAGCCAAGAATGAAAATATTAAGATTGTGTTTGCTCTCGGGCTCCACCGCCAGCAGACTGAAGAGGAATCAAAAAAACTGGTCGGAGAGGAAATTTATAGGAAAATCCGATGCATCCAGCATGATATTGGCAGATGCAGATATGTTGGTGTGACTTCTCGAGGCACTCCTATAGAGATATTTGAGGAGATTCTTGACGCGGACGTAATAATAGGGACAGGCAGCATAGAATTCCATTATTATGCAGGATATAGTGGAGGGGCAAAGTCCGTGCTCCCGGGCGTAAGCTCGGAAGAAGCAGTGATTACAAACCATAAGATGATGATTGAAGAGAAAGCTGTTTCCGGAAGAGTTGACGGACCTGTTAGACAGGACATGGAAGAAGCCGCGAAATTTGCTGGTCTTGATTTTATTTTAAATGTGGTACTCGACAGCAAAAAAGAAATAGTTGCTGCCGTTGCCGGGGACTTTATCGAAGCTCACAGGAAAGGAGCAGGGATTGTAGACTCCATGTACAAGGTGCCCGTAGAGCCAGCAGATGCAGTAATAGTTTCTTGTGGGGGTTTTCCAAAAGATATCAATCTTTTCCAGGCACACAAAGCTCTTGACAATGCAACTCAGGCCGTAAAGGATGGAGGCTCGATCATCTTAGTGGCCGAATGCGCAGAAGGAATAGGAAATCTGGTATATGAATGCTGGAATCGGGAATGCAAGACTCCTGACGAGGCAATTGAACGTTTCAAGCATTGTTTCGAATTTGGGGGACACAAAAGTGCGATTGTTGCAAAAGCTTCGAAAAAATTCAAGCTCTACCTGGTATCCAAACTTCCGGAAGAACAAACCAGAGACGCGTTCTTTATTCCTGTGCCAGGCTTAAAAGAAGCCCTTTCAGCAGTCCTTTCAGAAAATCCTGATGCAAAAATACACCTTATGCCTCACGGAGGGCAGACCCTGCCAGTTAGAAAAGATAACTGATCCATATATTCTTTTTAAGACTATTTCAAGCTTAATATTAAAACTCCTAGAATCATTAACTTTTTAAAAAATGGTAACGGAAAAAGAGAAAAAGAATAAATCAGTCAATTAAAAAGTAACACTCAGTTAAAAAAGTGCAGGCTTAAACGCCTGCTGAATCTGATACGTTGCTTGATACTTTTTCCGAGTTTTCTTCCTGCTCATCTTCAAATCTGCGCCTGAAAGCCTTTTTGAGGAATTCAGGTGAAAGTTGGGGTGTCATAAAGCTTACCACGACCAGAGCAAGGAGCGAGAGAGGGGTTGCAATCAGGATCGGATCTACAACTGTCCAGGTGCCGGAAAATAGAGTTTCTTTGCCGAAAATTGCCTGGCAGATTCCAAGGGGAATTGCTTCTTTTGCATGGACAAAGGTCAGCCAGAAGAGACTGGTTAAGGATCCTATAACAAGACTTGCAGTTGCTCCGGCTCTTGTTGTACGCTTCCAGAAAAGTGCTCCTATGAACAGGGGCAGGAAAGCAGCTGTGCACAGGCCCATGAACATGGCAGTAGCTCTGGCGATAATGCTTCCTGGCAGGATATATGCCAGAATAACTGCAACCAGAATAGTAAAGGCGATTCCTAATTTTGTAACGCGGACAGTTGCCGTGGATTTACCTTTCATAATGCTCTGCTGGTAAACATCATACCCTATGGCTGTTCCCATGGTATGGAACTGGGCGGCTGCAGTAGACATTGCGGCTGAAAGCAGGCTTAGCATGAAGAGTGCTACAAACATCTCAGGCATGGCATGGTTCAGGAACGTTGGCATTATAAGATCGGTGTTTCCGTCCGGCACCATCTGAAGGGCAATTTTGCCTGCAGTCTTATAAAAGTACACGTTGGAAAGGGCGCCTACAACGAATGCGACTCCTGTCATCATAAGAAGGAAAGGACCACCAACAGCAACTGCTCTTTTCAGGGAGATGTCATTTTTTACAGTCATGAACCTGACTGCAAGCTGAGGCTGTGCAAGTACTCCGATTCCTACCCCCATTATAATCGTGGAAACCATTGTCCACCAGATAGGAGAACCGAGCACAGGCATAGAAGTCCATCCCCTGTGTCCCTGAGCTGCAAGGGCAGGAGGAACAAGGTTTGCCATATTGGTAAGAGTCTGATGGGCTTCAGTAACTCCTCCAAGCATGCTGTAAGTATAGATAAGCAGGAAACCCATTCCTAGCAACATGAGAATAGCCTGGAAAGCATCCACATACATGACTGAGAGAAGACCGCCTTTAATCACATAGGATGCAATAATTACTGTGAAGATCAGAAGAGCAATATTATAGTTAACCCCAAGCGTTGTCTCAAGGAATCTTCCGGATCCTATCATGACGCTTGCAGCGTAAAGGGGCATGAAAACACCGATAAGAAGCCCGGAATACGCCTGAATGAACTTTGATTGGAACCGTTTCCCTATAAACTCAGGATAGGTTATAGCTCCCAGGTTCAGTCCCATGCGCCTTGTTGGAGGTCCAAAGACAACGAAAGCGATAAAGATTCCGAAAAAGATATTCAAAAAAGTAAGCCACAAAATCCCCATTCCTAAAGATCCGGCTACTCCTCCGAATCCTATGATTGCAGAAGTGCTGATAAACGCAGCTCCGTAAGAAAGAGCCATAATTGCAGGATGCACACCTCGGCCAGCGAGCATATACCCGTCTGTCTGGGAATTTTTCTTATAACCCAGATGAGCGATGTAAAAGGTGGCTGCAAGATAAATAATCACAAAAAGGATAAGAGTTGATATACTGATTGTCATAAAACCATTCCGAAGTAATTTCAAGACTGTTTTTAATTACTGCCTTTTCCAGTTTTACAAAAAGTTTGATTTAAACAGGATTTTTCAAATCGATCCATTTCATATATGCCAGTTTAAATCGATCTCATTTAATATATCCAGTTTATTCCTGATTCACTGATTTCTGAGCATTGCTTTTTACTGCCTTCTCTTTGTCTTCTCCTGTCCAATGCAATGCTCCATATACCATGCATCCGAGTGCACTCAATATACTGGCAAGATATGCAAGCCAGATCTGAGGATCATCTATTCCTAACATCTACAACACCTTCACATATAATCATGATAATTGTTAAATGACAGCATGATACCTGCTAGCATTGTACATTACTTTATTATTATTTAAACATATTGAGTTATGGTTTTATTGAGAATCATTCTTAGTTTTTGGTTCTCAAAATTCTCTGTAATTTCTATAAGTGAAATATTAGAAATAGCCATAAGTTAGATAACATATTTCAATAAACATAAAACAAGCTTCTCATAATTGAACTTCCGATCATAAAAAAATAGTTCTAAGACTCTTATTGATATTGTGAATAAAAACTGGTTTTGGGGTCATCTAAAACATAAATGAGAAATTAAAAAGATGCAGGCTTAAACGCCTGCAGAATCTGATACGTTGCTTGATACTTTTTCCGAATTTTCTTCATTTTCGTCTTCAAATCTGCGCCTGAAAGCCTTTTTGAGGAATTCAGGTGAAAATTGAGGTGTCATAAGGCTTACCGCGACCAGAGCAAGAAGAGAGAGAGGAGTTGCAATCAGGATAGGGTCTACAAGAGGCCAAGTGCCGGAAAATAGAGTTTCTTTGCCGAAAATTGCCTGGCAGATTCCAAGGGGAATTGCTTCTTTTGCATGGACAAAGGTCAGCCAGAAGAGACTGGTTAAGGATCCTATAACAAGACTTGCAGTTGCTCCGGCTCTTGTTGTGCGCTTCCAGAAAAGTGCTCCTATGAACAGGGGCAGGAAAGAAGCCGTACACAGACCCATGAACATGGCAGTAGCTCTGGCGATAATGCTTCCTGGCAGGATATATGCCAGAATGACTGCAACCAGGATGGTAAAGGCGATTCCTAATTTTGTGACGCGGACAGTTGCCGTGGATTTACCTTTCATAATGCTCTGCTGGTAGACGTCATACCCTATGGCCGTGCCCATTGTATGGAACTGAGCGGCTGCAGTAGACATTGCGGCTGAGAGCAGGCTTAGCATGAAAAGTGCTACAAACATCTCAGGCATGGCGTGGTTCAGGAACGTTGGCATTATAAGGTCAGTGTTTCCATCCGGCACGACCTGAAGAGCAATCTTGCCCATAGTTTTGTAGAAATATACATTGGAAAGGGCTCCCACAGCATAGGCAACTCCTACCATCATAAGAAGGAAAGGACCACCAACAGCAACTGCTCTTTTCAGGGAGATGTCATTTTTTACAGTCATGAACCTGACTGCAAGCTGAGGCTGTGCAAGTACTCCGATTCCTACCCCCATTATAATTGTGGAAACCATTGTCCACCAGATAGGAGAACCGAGTGCAGGCATAGAAGTCCATCCCCTGTGTCCCTGAGCTGCAAGGGCAGGAGGAACAAGGTTTGCCATATTGGTAAGAGCCTGGTGGGCTTCAGTAACTCCTCCAAGCATGCTGTAAGTATAGATAAGCAGAAAACCCATTCCCAGCAACATGAGAATAGCCTGGAAAGCATCCACATACATGACTGAGAGAAGACCGCCTTTAATCACATAAGAAGCAATAATTACTGTGAAGATCAGAAGAGCAATATTATAGTTAACCCCAAGCGTTGTCTCAAGGAATCTTCCGGATCCTATCATGACGCTTGCAGCGTAAAGGGGCATGAAAACACCGATAAGAAGCCCGGAATAGGCCTGAATGAACTTCGATTGGAACCGTTTCCCTATAAACTCAGGATAGGTTATAGCTCCCAGGTTCAGTCCCATGCGCCTTGTTGGAGGTCCAAAGACAACGAAAGCGATAAAGATTCCAAAAAAGATGTTCATAAAGACAAGCCACAAAAGTCCCATTCCTAAAGAAGCGGCTACTCCTCCGAATCCTATGATTGCAGAAGTGCTGATAAACGCAGCTCCGTAGGAAAGAGCCATAATTGCAGGATGCACCCCTCGACCAGCGAGCATATACCCATCTGTCTGGGAATTTTTCTTATAACCCAGGTAGGCAACATAAAAGGTGGCTGCAAGATAAATAACAATAAAAAGGATAAGAGTTAAAGTACTGACTGCCATAAAAACTACTCCAGAACAATATTGATTACTTTTATTCTCAGATTAATCAAAAAATCTACTTAAGCGGGAAATAAAATTCCAGCAATGTCAGGTTTACTGGTCCTGGACCTCTGGTTTTTTAGCACTGCTTTTTACTGCCTTCTCTTCGTCTTCGCTTCTCCAATGAAAAGCTCCGTAAATCATGCATCCGAGTGCACTAAGTATACTGGCAAGGTATGCAAGCCAGATCTGATAATCATCGATTCCTAACATCTACAACACCTTCCTAAAGAATATATTGATAATCGTTAACATGATACTTGGTAGCACTGTACATTTTACTCTTTTTGTTATTTAAACATATTGAGTAGGGTAAATTCCAATATAAAGTAATGATTATAAAATAAAAAATGAAGGATATATTCTAAAAATCAAATTTCGAGGGCTATAATCTTGTTTGATATTAATTAATCCATGAAGATATCGAAAAAACGTACGGAATAAAGAATATAAGAGATATCTTTGAAAACAGCAGAATATTCTTGAAATTAATCTCTCCATGCAATAAAATGACTTTTGTGGGAAGCAGAAAAATAAAGAAAGTCAAAAATTCGGAATGGAAATACAGTATGCGGGAGAGAGAATATTTTCTTGATTCTTTCTCCTTTTTGAGTAATGTATTCAGGTTTTTCCGTTGAATGCCTATTTCATATAGATTACATTTTTTATTTTACTTCGCAGTGCATTCAGTAATTTCTCCGCTGAGATCTTCCCTGAGAATCTCAATAGCTTTGTCGAAATCATCTGTCTGGCCGAGAACCCACATCAATTTAACAAGAGCAGTCTCAGGCAATGTGTCTTCCCCTTCGATTGCGCCAGCTTTCAGCATATCACGTCCGGTATCATAGACGCGGTCGCAGATCCTGCCTTTAAGGCACTGGGATGTCACTATTACAGGCATTTTTGCATCCGTGGCTTTTTGAATAAAAGGAATCCATCTAGTAGAAACGTGTCCGAGCCCTGTTCCTTCAAGGACCAGTCCTCTGTAGCCGTTGTCAATATAACAATCAAGAACTGAAGGGTCTGAACCAGGGGTAAACTTTACGAGAGCACATTTTGGCTCCATTCCAGGCTTGAATTTAAGGGTTTTTTCTCCACGTCTGGTGTAGTCAATGAAAGTTTTTATTTCTCTTGCATTGTAATCTACAACTCCTATGGGAAGGGAGTTTACGGACTTGAAGGCATCCCTGCGAGAAGTATGCATTTTCCGGACTTTTGTGCCGCGGTGAATTTCACAGAAATCATCGGAAGTTGTACCGTGCATTACAACCGAGACCTCGGCAATATCGCTTATGGCAACTAAAGCTGCGCAGATCGCATTCATGGCATTGTCGCTGCTTGGACGGTCTGCACTTCTCTGGGAACCTACCAGAACAATAGGTACAGGCGTCTCTATCATGAAAGAAAGGGCTGCAGCAGTGTACATCATGGTGTCGGTACCATGCGTAACGAGTACCCCCTCGGCTCCGGCTTCAATTTCTTCCACAACTGCCCGGGCAAGATTTTGCCAGGATTCAGAGTCCATATTTTCCGAGAGGATGCTTGAGATAACCCTGCCTTTGAAATCGGCTATTTCTTTAAGTTCGGGAATTGCGGCAAGGATATCGTCAGCAGTGAACTGGGATGTTACTGCTCCTGTCCGGTAGTCGATCTTGCTGGCAATTGTTCCGCCTGTGGAAAGAATTGCAACTTTAGGAAGTTTTTTCCCGGATTTTGAAGAGGCATCTACAATTGCTTTTGACTCTTTCCCTCCATTTTTGCCTCCGTTTGCAGCTTCCCCATTGCTTTCCAGAAGGGTTATCCGGACTTTATCTGTGGAAAAACCGGCATTATAACCGCTTTTCATTTTTATTGTAATATATCCTTTCATTGAAGGCATCACTTTGCCTTCATAGACTGTGCCGTTCTTCTCAATACGTACCCGGTCGCCCTGTTTGAACTCCATGAATAATCCCTTTTGTGCTGATTTTTTGAGATAGTGTATAAATAATCGGTATTCGTGTAATACTAAGAGGTCAAGGTAATATTAAAACTAAATGTGTTTTTGATGTTTAAGCTCATATCAAGCACATTCAAATCTTCCTGTGCTCATCAACCTCTGAAAGCAAATTTTCAAAAGCAGAATCTATAATATCCTTGAGGGTCTCAATCTCCTGCTTATTAAGTTCGAGTTCTGTCTGCCGTTTTGAAAGGTAGCGCTGCATTTCTTCTGGCGCAGGCCCGCCAATAACCTTTCTCCTTTTTACGTTTGAAATCGGATTAAGGGCTTCCTTTACCATATTTTCTGTCAGACCCCTTCCAGAAAGCGATTCTCCCAGAACAACCTCGGAAACCGAATCAATCTTTTCCATTGTAGGTTTTTCGCCGTCTTTTGCCAGCATTCCGACTATCTGGTGGGCAGTTCTGAAGGGAATGCCTGTTTCCCGGACAAAGGTGTCTGCAAGTTCAGTGGCTGTCGTAAAACCTGTGACGGACTGGGCTGCCAGCACCTCATAGCGGACTTTCATAGTCCTTATCATCCCTCCCATTATCCGTACAGACGCCCTGACAGTTTCAACCGAGCGCCAGATATTCGGAGTTGCTTCCTGAAGGTCCCGGTTATAACTGAGGGGCAGACCCTTACAGATCGTAAGAAGGGACATTAGAGCTCCGACGGCCACTCCGGTTTTTCCGCGCATAAGTTCGGCTGTATCCGGATTTTTCTTTTGAGGCATAATCGAAGAGGTAGAAGCATAGGTATCGTCCAGTTCTATGAAGTTGAATTCGGATGAAGACCAGATCACAAGCTCTTCAGCCATCCGGCTCAGGTTAATCATTAGATTTGTAAACACGGATGCGCACTCAATAAGGAAATCTCTGCTACTGACAGCATCCATTGAATTTTCCAGCAAGCCTTCAAAGCCCAGGAGTTCTGCGGTCCGTTTCCTGTTAAGGTCAAAACCTGTAGAAGCAAATGCAGCAGCCCCGAGAGGGCAGAGGTTTACCCTGGAAAATGCATCCTGGACCCTGTCGAAGTCCCTGCCAAGGGCTGCTTCATGAGCACATAGGTGATGGGCAAGGGTTGTCGGCTGAGCATGCTGAAGGTGAGTAAAACCTGGCATAAGGGTACTGGTGTTTTTTTCTGCGAGGCCGAGAAGCGTATTTCTCAGGTAGAAGATTTCTTCAAGCAGTCCCATAAGCTCTTCTCTAAGGGCAAGCCTTATGCAGGTTGCAACCTCATCATTTCTCGAGCGTCCGGAGTGCATCCTGCCTCCTACGTCCTCTCCGACCATATCGATGAGTCTGGACTCAAGGGAGATATGAATGTCTTCGTAGCTGAAATCTAGTTTTTCCATCCCCTCTTCCCTGATTTTCAAAAGCCCACTCAGGATTTTGCTGCAGTCCTTCGAATTTATAATTCCCTGCTCCTTTAACATAACTGTGTGAGCAAGGTCCACTGCAATGTCAGCGTCAAAAATCCATCTGTCCGCCTCCATTGAAGAGGTATAACGTAAAATCTCCTCATCAGGAGCGGCTTCCAGCCTGCCTCTGCGTAAAATGTTGCTCATGGGTTTTCCTCTTTGTGATCTTATTTAATGAACCTGTATATGTGAAAATCTTAATTGGAATAATATGCTGGTAGAGTAATAATCAATGCCTGATTTAGTAGAGTAATAATCAATGCCTACAGTAGCTCAATTTCTGTGTAAGATGAACTGAATTATTGTGTTTGAAGAGTAATAATGCCTGTAAGATTAAAAATGTCTTTGAGTCAGAGGTATTGAAATATGTAGCGTCGTATTATTCCGAATACTTAAATATGAATCGGTTTCAGGGAGTTCTCGTGCAAGATTTTTATGTCATGTGAAATCCTGCATTTTTTAGCTGTTCTCGATTAAATTCCAATAAGAAAGAAATACTTCAAGAAAGAAGTATTCCAATAAGAAAGAAATAACCTTCTAGATAATTTTCAGAAAAAGCCAACTTCATGACTCATCTTTTAGTTTTAAATTGATTAAGTATCATTACTCAACTACATGTCCAGAACCACAAAGATGTCTGCAGCCTTTAAGTATAATCGAATCGCCCCCATCTATGAGCTGATAGATTTGCCGCTTGAGTTTTTTTTCCGAAAGTGGAGAAAAGAGGCGCTTTCAAGCCTGAGTGGGAAAGTTCTGGAAGTTGGAGTGGGAACTGGAAGGAATCTGAAATACTATCCTGCAAGCTGCTCGGTAACAGGGATAGATAACAGCAAGGAGATGCTTGAAAGAGCCAGGGAGAAAGCTATCGACAAGAAAAGGTTTACTTTTATCCTTATGGATGCCGAAAACCTGGAATTTCCGGACAGGAGTTTCGATTATATTGTCACAACTTTTGTCCTTTGCACAATCCCTGACCCTGTGAAAGCTCTTAAAGAAATGAGGCGTGTGCTGAAACCATCAGGTGAACTGATAGCTCTTGAGCATGTGAGCAGCAGCAACCCTTTGTTTGCCAGGTTCGAAGAACTGATTGATCCTGTTCTATTTTCCCTGCTTGGAGATCATACAACCCGAGATACGGAAAAGAACATAAAAGAAGCCGGTTTCACCATTCAGGAGGTAAAAAAACTGGCTTTTAATGATATTTTCAGGAAAATAAGGGCAAAACCGTAAGAGCTTTCTTTTTCTAAATTTACTGGATATTTAAGCAAATATTATTGGTTCATGAATTTAAAAACAGCTTTAAGATCCAGAAAATTGCACTTAGAAATCTCTGTACGACTAAAAGCTCATGGCGAAGAATTGAGGAATGTCGATTCTGCCAGATTAAGAATACCAGTAAGATAATTTCGTTCAGTCTAACAGACTTTTTTGCCCATTAGAAGTTTTATTGGACATATTTCCTGTATAATACGGTGAAAATATTTCAACCCGATTTGGGAAAAGATTTTCAACCGCTTTCATACTGTGTATCTGGTAAGGTCTTTGCGCTCCCGCAGAAATTGCTCTACTCCAGGGGAAATACTCCTTCAGAGACTCATTTTCACTTACCTGTTCTACAAATTTTGGATCAAACACAAAATCCGATGTGGAATTTTCGTACATATAATTCCCACCGCTATTGTTTGATAGGCAGTTGTTTTTCAGGATAAATGAATGGTTAGTGCTCAGGTTATTAAATACCGCGTATCCTTTTCCGGCTGTACGGCTCGGCTGTGTGTTAATAATTATATTGTCTTTTACAACTGTTGTATATCCTGAACCTGGGGCTGAAAATTCTTCAGTTACCTCCTTATGAGCAATAGCTGCACCATAGCACCCGTTGAAGAAATTATTCTCTATGAGAGTATTTTGAAAACCATTGAGCACTATACCCCCTGCCCAGTGAGCACCTCCGTTAGTGCCGGTTTCGTAAAACCTGTTATGATGAATATACACATCTTTTGCAGAGGATTTGGGATACTCTGAGCCATACCCAAATACCCAGATGCCGGCAGCATGGGTCTGATTAAGCATATTATTGCAAATTTCGATATCGTCCATAACGATTGCAGGACTGGTAGTAGCTGGTGTATTTGTAGCAGTTGGAGGATTGAATTTCTGGATTTCAATTCCTGCTCCTCCCTGTCCATTGGAGCTGATGACATTGTTATGAAATCTTACGTGGTTGGTGTTGTATATCCTTAATCCGCTATTTGTTCTGCATGTTATATTGTTATTCCAGGCCTGCACGTTTGCAGAATTGATAACGTATAGAGCGTCATGTCCTAAATTGTACACACTGTTGTTATAAAATTTAATATTTAAGCTCCTTGAAACTTTCAGCCCATCTCCATGACTATCATGCATATACATATCGTGAACGAATACGCTTGTGCAATTTACAATGTGGATTAAATTGTAATACCCCTTTCCGTTCCCATATTCACTATTATTGTCATGATTTCCATCAATTTCAAACCCCCTTATAATAATATCATGACTTTTGTTGCTGTCTATCTGCTTAATCAAAGGCTTTTCTTTCTCCCAGCTTGCATTATCTCTAAGCTTGATCACAGCTGTGGAATCGCCTTCAAGGACAGTATTATTTCCAATAAAAATAGTGTCCGAAATGACATAAGTATTAGGGCCCCTCAAATAAACGGTTGTAAATTGCGGGTTTTCTGCCACGTAAGCAAGAGCTCTATTTATCTCTACCTGATCCCTCCACCCGTTACAATCATAATCTCCAAATCCCGTAGAAGTTACATAAATTGTCTTATTCGAAGTTTTAGCTGATACGAAGAAAACCGTACCCACAGCTAAAAGAATGAGAACCACACTGAAAATGACTATCTTTTTTCGATTTACCTGCCTTTGTTTTGATATTTTGCCGTCCATAAGATCCAAGATAAACTAAACTATTGGCATCTATATTAAAAAAATTTAACTGTTCTATGTGTCTTCTGCTCATCTCCTTTCTTCCAAATATATCTTGGAATGATACTCACTGCCATCTTTAAGGGAGCAAAAAGACTGGCTTTTGAGGAGTTTTCAGGAAGATAAGGGCAAAACAAGGTCTTTACTGAATTTAGGATGTGCTTATAAAATGGAATAAAATATCTATATAAATAAACAGGCTTCTATTATCTTTAATGCTGGGGAAAACAAAGCGCTATCTTGAGGTTACGAGGGTTCTTTTAAAGTATAACCTTATTCCGGAACTATACCGGGACCTGCGGACTGATTATATTTCAAATCCTGAATGTACCTGCTCTTTTGATCTTGAAAACAGGCAGACAGCTGTAAAACTCAGGCAGGCTTTTGAAGAGCTTGGGCCAACTTTTATCAAAATGGGGCAGACCATGAGCAAGAGGCCTGACCTTGTTCCCCAGGCTTATGTTATAGAAATGGCAAACCTTCAGGACAAAGTTAAGCCGATGCCTTTTGAAGAAATGGCCGAATCTCTGGACCTTGCCTGCATCTGTGAATACCAGACGCGGGCAGAGCGCTCCCGGAAGAAAACCCATGAGGAAATTAAGGCTTCAAGGGAGAGAAGGGCAAAGGCCTTCATTGAAATATTTGACAGTTTTGACCCAAATCCGATTGCATGCGGCTCAATTGCCCAGGTTTACAAAGGGGTTATTGAAGGCAAGCCTGTAGCTGTAAAGATTCTGCGCCCAAACCTTATTGATACTATAAATATCGATCTTTCTATTCTGGACGATTTTAAACCTGTTATGAAAAAAATTCTCGGATTAGAGGGAAACTTCGACATTAATGCTTTTCTCCTGGAAATTCGGGAGATGCTTACCCGGGAAGTTGACCTCAGAATCGAAGCCGTTAATATGCGGCGTTTTGAGGACAATTTTAAAAATGTAAAAAATGTAGCCGTGCCTGAAATTTATGAGGATTACTGCTCTGCCAATGTCCTTACAATGGAATTCATTGAGGGGACTCAGATCAAAGATATTATTGATATATCTGTGCCGCAGAGCAAGAAATCGGAATATACACGCACAATTACCAAAAGCTACCTTAAACAGGTCTATATAGACGGCTTTTACCATGCAGATCCCCATGGGGGGAATATGCTGGTTGAAGAAAACGACACCATTGCTTTCATCGATTTTGGGGCTGTCGGAAGTATCGATGATGAGCTTAAAAAGAATATGCTGGAGTTTTATTACGCTATCAATAACAGGGATGTTGAAGGTGCAACGCAGGCTTTTCTGAGAATCGGGGATGCGGATGCAAGAGATGTGGATATTCACAGGCTCAGGAAAGATATGGATGAACTGATCGCAAACCAGAACTACGGACTTGAAGGCAGGCAGAGTGACAACTACGCCAAACTCGGCCTGAAATATGATATCCGGCTGCCAGGAGAGTTTTCAACCCTGCAAAGGGCAATCCTGCTTATTGAAGGAGTCTGCCTTGAGCTGGACCCGAGATACAATATCAAAACAATTGCAATTCCGGTATTGGTGGAAGCCTATAAAAAACTAAGTCTTCCAAAAAGGGCTGCCCTTAGTATTGAGTTTTCTACCGAACCTGTAGATGAAAAAGCCGAGCTGAGGGCTGCAATCAGGGAGGTTGCCGACAAAATGGAAGGAATGGGAGACAAGTTTCTCTCTGTAAAGCAAAAAAAGGGCAAAGAAACTATTTTCTCAAAGGAGTTCTATCTCGCTGTCCTGCTTATTGTGTCGACTTATATTTTGTTAAATGGAGATTCTTTCTCCTGGGTCGGATTGATCGGGTTTGCAGGATCCATTCTGATAATCCTTGTTTCTATGATTAAGGTCAAGTAATAAATGATTAAAATAACTTCTAAAATGAGCTCTATTGCAGGTATAGCATATTCTTCCTCTAACTGCAAATTGCTCAATAACGAAAACCAGTGGGCAGTGTGCCTAAATTTCTGTAAAATTCTCTATATCCTTTTTACTCTTCTTTTTTGTACTGCAGGACTTACGCGGTTGAACTGAATAATCAACAGCCTCAAACCTTCAACTGTCTAAAGTATCGATTTATTAGTGATTTCTATTGATCTTGATTTTGAACCTCAAGTGCGTAAGTCCTATAACACATACTTTTCTCCAAATTAGGTTCCTATCTGGACGGGACTTAGAATTTTTTTCAGGGTTGAGATTGCAGAAAGGGCAGCAAGATAGCTGGTTTTGGGGTTTTCGGGAGAAGGGAGATTTTCTACTTTTGTGGTAAATTTGCCGAATTCCCCTTCTACAGTGACTTCATGCACA
Organism: uncultured Methanosarcinaceae archaeon; assembly: GCA_963847185.1. Lineage (GTDB taxonomy): Archaea > Halobacteriota > Methanosarcinia > Methanosarcinales > Methanosarcinaceae > Methanosarcina. Next base: position 770,321 of record CAWJYV010000007.1, read on the forward strand.
TTTCTGGAAAGAGTAGGGTCGGCAATAACTCTCACCATTGTTTTCTCAAAGCCTATACCTGCAAGGCTTATTGTGGCTGCTACGTTTACATTTGCAGGAAAGGCTTTGACAGCTTTTGAGGCAGGGCCTTCAAAGAGAAGGGTTTCGTTTTCGATTTTTTCAAGTTCAATTCCCATATTTACAACATGCGGAGCTCCTACAAGCCCTGAAGGAGGTTTTCTGGTAGTAAGGGTAACTGACGAAATTCCAGCAGCTGATGCAGAGTTTATTCCATCTATACCAACAACGGCACCCGAAGGGAAATAGAGCTTGCAGTTATTCTGCTTTGCAAGGCCGAAAAGCCTTTCTCTGAGTTCTTCGTCAGCAAGAGCCCCTACACTGAGAACCATAACATCACACCCTGCTTCAAGGGCTTGAGGCACGATGAACCTGACAGCGTTTTGAGAAGCACTTTCTATAACAAGATCTACACTGTTTAATAGTTCCTCAATCTTCATATATGCAGGATTGCACTTTTTCAGAGAGGCTGCAAGTTCAAGAGCTTTGCTCTCGGAAGAATCACATAAAGCATGCAGCTCCGCATTAACAGTATCGGCATCAATAGCCCTGCAAATCTGTCCACCAATAAATCCGCAACCAATAATTCCTATTTTCAGCGTTCCAGGCTCCTGATAAATAATCAATAAATTTTGATCTTTAGATTTGAGTACCCTGCATTATCAACTCGAGGGCCGGGATACTGTATTCCTTTCCCTCTCTTAAAACCTTCTGTTGTTGAACATCTCTTATTTATTAGTAAAAGTTTCTCTTACCCTTTGTTTCACTCACAGTAAGATATCCAGGAAAAAATGCCGTACCTCTTATAAATCCGGGAGACATTAAATAGCAGGGTAAAAATCATGCTCATTAAAGAGATCGAAAATTTTATAGAAGAAGATCTGGGGTACGATGATGTTTCGTGTACTATTGTGCCTGACAGATCTGCAGAAGCCATCATTTTCACAAAAGAGAACTGTATAATTGCCGGGCTTAAAGAAGCCGATTCAATTTTTTGCTATCTTGGAGTTCAGGCTGAAACCACTCTTAAAGATGGAGATTGCCTCAAAGAAGGAGATATAATTTTCAGGTTAAAAGGAGGAGCTGTATCGATTCTTAGAGCAGAAAGGCTTACCCTGAACTTTCTCGGGCACCTTAGCGGAATTTCAACCCTTACCCGGACCTGCGTGGATATAGTAAGGAGACATTCGGAAACTATGAGAGTAGCATGTACCAGAAAAACCACACCAGGCATAAGGAAATTCGAAAAACTGGCTGTAGCTGCAGGCGGAGGGGACACACACAGGTTCAACCTTTCAGATTCTGTCATGATTAAAGACAACCACATTAAACTGATGGGAATAGAAGCTGCAATCAAGGAAGCTAAAAAAACTAGCTTTACCCGAAAAATAGAGGTTGAAGTTGAATCCGCAGAAGATGCCGTATTTGCTGCAAAACTCGGAGCTGACATTATCATGCTGGATAACATGCAGCCTGAAACCATCAGAAAGACCCTTGGAATGATTAAAGAAAAAGGATTCAGGGACTCGGTTATCATTGAAGCGTCAGGAGGAATTTCTCAGGCAAATCTTGAAGCTTATGCGAAAACCGGGGTAGACGTCATATCAATGGGATCTCTTATCCATAAATCGAGTTGGATAGACGTTAGCCTTGAAATAGTCAATCAAAATACAGAAAAATAGCTGTGAAACTTATTTTCTAATTTTTTAACTATCTCTTAATCCAGAAGGAAAGAATAAAAATAGCAATTTTTAAAAATAATCTGAGGTACGGTTTTGCAGAAAAAGCAAAACCGACCAAAAATAGATTCCCAGGCTTACCTGGTAATCATCATTTCTGCAGTTTCAGGCTTGTAGAACCAGTCTCTTGGAAGCACCTTTTCCTGGTGGTAGTATTTAACAAGCCTTCGAATCTTGGATTCGGTCAGATTGAGGGCACGCTTGTTGTGGACATCCTTCTTGTTGACAGAAAGATGCTTTCTAAGCCCCAGGGCCTTCACGATGAGGTTGGTAAGATCTTCCGGAATGTTTGAAGCAACATTGTTCTCTTTGAGAATAGCTGTGATCTTCTTGCCTGTGATAAGCTTGGCATCGGGAACTCCATACCTGTCCCTTAGAATCATGCCGATTTCGGAAGTGGAAACACCCTGTTTCCAGAGGTCCAGAGCAATCGTAACGACTTCGTCTGCGCCAATCTTGCACCACTCAGGTGGCTCGGTTCTGATAGGTTTTGTGGAAGCAGATTTACCTTTTCTTTTTGTGTGCATTTTTGCCATAATCAATTCTCCTGATATCAATTGATCGATGCCTGAAGAAATCTCTTCGGGCTGAAGTTATATCTTTACCGACTATAACGGACCAATACATCGATCGGGAGACTTCAATCCGCCACAGCAAATTGCTGCGTGGCTTTTCAGGAATTCCTGTAAAAGCATGAGTTTTTCGGTAAAAACATGACTAGAGAGCGCACCATATAATATATACTTTTTGTTGGGGAAAAATTATCGAGCCTCCATCCATGCCGAAAAAACCAGGTCATAGCGGCCTAACGAGGAAAAGCTAAGTTTTGTATGTGAAAAACCAAAGATTGTATATTATGAAGATTTCCACAGGCTCAAGACTATTCTTGCTCCCCCGGGATTTATTTTCCTGTAAATAGAATCAATGAACAAATCCCGAAAGGCCTGAGCTTCCGAGAAGTCTTCGGTTTCCGCAATGGAACGGACAGTTTCGCCAATCTCACCTGAACACTCAACTTCAAGCCGTGCCCTTATATCATTTTTAATAAAGACCTCAAGCTGATTTTTAAGCAGGGAAAGATCATCTGTGGATGAATTTTCAGGTAAAGCTCCGAGATCAAGCGGGAATCCCGTATCAAGCACATCCCGGTAATATACCACAAATGCTTCCTCCGCAGAAGGAGAATTCTCTCCAGAATTTTCGGAAACCCCATACATCAGAGTCTGAAGAGACTCGTCAGAATCTTTCCCAAAAACCGTCCCGGAATAATCCGAGGGAAAAAGGACTTCAACAACTACTTCTGCCCCTTCCTGAGCGGCAGTGTCAAGAGTATCATTGAAAACCTGAGATAGCAACCTTGAAGCTTCATCATCTGAAGAGTTAAGGGAAGTCTCAAGCACGGAATCATTGACACAGGCAAAAAGAGTATTTCTTGAAGGAGAATTTGCATAAAGAGGCATAGATAGTTTTGTACTTTGCCTTAATGCATTTGCAGGAGGCTCTTCTCCTATAATAAGCTCGCTTCTCATAGGAAAAACATCTACAGGCTGCCAGTATGCTTCAAACCTGTAAGAGAACCTCCCTGCAACTCTATGGTCCAGATAAGCAGAAATGGACTCCGAATCCTTCAGAGAATAATCTGCAGCAAGAGGATTTAGAGAAAAGGAATTGCCATCAGGTGAAACGTCATATAAGACAAGAGAAAGGGCCAGATATTCGGCTACAAGATCAGCAAAAGTCCTGTGTTTCTGTTCTTTAGTAAAAAGGGTATGAGAAGGGTTTTCCACAACTGAATTTTCAGATGCAGACATATTGAGCGCAGACAGAGGCGAAATTTCATATTCAAAGTTCTCAAGTTTGCAGGAAAGAAGGGATTCAAGCATGCAGGTGTCAAGTTCAGATGAAGTGACATATCCTGCCGCAGAGTACTGTTTTTCGGCCTGCATAGGAGACATGAGCAGGACACCTGCAAGCGAGATCAATACAAGCAAAAAAAGGGCATCTAAAACCGTGGAATAACCCGAAAACTCTGCAATCAGATTTTTTTGCCGTCTTTTTCTTATTTCTCCCCCTTTTTTCCTGCATGCCGTTTATCTCACCTCCACAAAGTCTTATAAAGCACAACAGTAAGGGTTCCCGGAACGGATTCCGCAGGATTCAATTCGATTACTACAGGCATGGATGCTGCAATTTTTTCCCTGCCCTCAATAAAAGAGTCAGATTCGGAATTATCCGGTACTATCTTCCACTGCCATTTCCCATCCCAGGTCCGAACCTCAACCAGAAACAAATAATTTCCGGAAAAAGACGCAAAGAACTTTTCTCTTTCTTTAATTCCTGAAGGCCCGGACAGCTTATCAAGGGAAGATGCCGAAATCAGATTAGAACTCTCAGCTTTGAGGGCAGGAGAAGATTCGAGAGTTTCTGCAAGAAGAGAAGCACTTTCGTAGTTCTCCAGGGCGAAAGAACGGGCTTCATACCCCAGATATGCATGAGACATAATAGCCGCAAAAACTACAAAACCTATCACTGCAAGAGCTGTGGAGAGAATATCAGCCTGAGGCTCAAGGACTCCCCTTTCATCCCTGAACATGGATTTACAGGTTGTTTTTACCGATTTTGGAAAAAACGACCTTGTGACAACTGATGTGGTGCCAACTGAGTTTGTGAAAAGTGGTTGTGTGAAAGATGACTGTGTGAAGGGTGATTGTACGAAAAGTAGTTGCGTGAAAGGTGATTGTGTGAAAAGTGATTGTGTGGCAGCGTGTTTTATGACAAAAGATTTTGTAACAACCGATTTATCGGCAATTCTGCAAAAATCACTGATAAACAAGGACACAGCCAAAAGTAAAACCCTCCTCATTGCTATTTATGTAAATATCCTCTTTTTTTACTGAGATATCTTCTTCAGGGTCCAGGATTACCTCCTGAGTTCCAAGATTCTGCACAAAAGTTAAAAATTCGTTGTAATCAGCTGTAAGAGGAGATGCTTCACTGCCTTCGGTCCCAAACCGTGTGCGAAGTTTGTCCTGAAGTTCAGGTTCACTGAAGGGTAAAACTCTGAAAGTAAAAGGACTTACAGCCCTGAAGGGTTTTCCACAGTATTCGGCTTCCAGACAGACGTATTCTCCCGAAACAAGAACTTTTACCTCCTCCCTGAAAGGTAGAGCCTGAAAAATCTCTTTATCATTATAACGATAATAGTAAGTTTCCTGAGAGCCAAAAGACTGCTGAGAGCCTGAAGTTTCCTGATAACCAGAAAATTTGGTTGGGAAATTTTCCTGAAGATTCTTCATTCCTGCTTCATCTACTCTGGTTTTGAAATCCTGGGCGAGATAATCAAGCTGTTCCTGTGTCTCAAGATCCTTAAAATCCGTGGCAAGATGAAAAAGGCCTGCAAAAATGACGATGCTTGCGAGAATCAGGGCTGCTTTACAGATAAGAAAATCAGCCCATGCCGAATCGTCTTCAGTAAAGTCTTTCAAATCATCATACTCCGTGAACAGAATAAATTTCTTAATTCTAACTAAAATAAGTTTTCTTCAAATTCCTTTATCGGAAATCAGTACGAAAAGTCTGCCAGAATCTGCTTCTGTTTTTGTGGATAGAGTCAGCCTGTGCCTGCCGGAACCAAGAGAGATGGGACCGTTGATTTCAGGATTTGAAAATAAAGCAGATGAAGAATAAAACTTACTTTTTCCCTCTATATGAATGCAGTAATTATTAGCATCTGCAGGCCACTTATTCTGACACCCCGGAAGATTCCCGAAATCCACTGTTACTCCTTCAGGAACTCTAAGCTCCAGACAAATTTCACTGCCTTCTCCCCTTATAGAGAGCTGCTCAGCTGCAACCTTAAGTTTTGAGACCTCATCAAGGATTTCTTTTTCCTTTACCCCATCCAGAAAATCATAAACAGAAATTGAAGAAAGTAATAATAGTGAAGCAAAAAGGATGCCTGAGACTGTAAGCCTGAAAGGGAGCGCACAAACTGCGGACTCGTCGGTTTCAACCCAGCGGACAGAAATTTGACCTTTATTTCCCGTGAATTAACCCCCAATAAATTAAAGAACAATTTGTAATTAATAAATAAGTTTACACAGTTGGCATATAAAAGCTTGCTCTATCGGTTAAAGATTGCTGTGTGTTTTTGTACAGTCATTACAAAGACCATACGCACGAAAATGACAAATACAAAAATAGTTATCAAAAGAATTGATTCCTTGGATGTTGACTTTACTCTTAATTTTAATTAATTAGGGTCACCTAACATCTAAAAAATGAAGAAATTGAGATTAACAATATCAACAATTAACCTTCAAGAGTTAAAAACGTTATTCAAGGAGTGGATGTATAATAAGCTCAATAAGCTCACTTTTTAATATCCTTCTCTATAAAAACCAGAACTATATAATTAATTTCATTAAAACTTACTTAGATATACCAGATTGAAAAACAAATGAAAAAGTGCATAAGCAAACAGTACACATTCAAACGCTGATATAAGAGAACAATAGGTTAAACATTAAACTGCTTCTGGAAAATACAGAAGGTAGTAAGCCGTGGTAGAAGTTTTGATAATCTTATCTCTTTCAAATAAAACAAAAAAAACTGAGTCACAAAAAAATCCTTTCTGGAATAGATTGTCACTAAAAACAGCCCTTTGAGTAGAAGTTAGGCCGTCTGGGCTTTAAAATATGAAAAACTGGAGAGAAGCTCAAAGCGAAATTGATTTCAGGATATAAACAGTTATACATGCAAATAAAAAAGAGAGTGCTGCAAGGAATAAATATCAGAAAAAAAGATTATCATTGAGTAAAACTATGAACTCAAAATATCCGAAAAAAAGATTATCATTGAGTAAAACTATGAACTCAAAATATCCGAAAAAAAGATTATCATTGAGTAAGGACTATGAACTCAAAACCGATAATTGTAATTGCCCTTATCATCTCAGCTGTTCTATTGGCTGTAAGAATATCTCCAGCAATGAATTATGAGCAATATAGGGAAGGAAAGTATATCCATATTGATAACATGATAATAGAGTTTAGTAAAGTAAACGCGACTGTTGATGTCGAATATCATCTCTCCCCCTTCGCCAGGGCGTATATATTCTTCTTTGGCAGCAAGAATCTGGAGCCAAAAATAAAGGAGATCTTTTCCGAATTTCCGGAAGTAAAGATACAGAATATAGGACTTAACAGTGCTACACTGCAGATAACAAATATTTCCAGGAAAAATGATCAAGACTATATGCATGAATCCACAAAATTAGGGCTGCAGCCAGATGTTCTTACTATTGTTTATCCCTATAATCTAGGCACCAGGAAACTGGAGAATCCAGATTCAACTTTGAGTGTTTTTTATCCAGTCCATCCTGAAAATTAGAATAATATCACCAAAAAAATCAAATGATTAATTGAACCTCAGAATATAAACATGGTCTGAAATCTGTAAAGAATTGACCACAAACACCACATTCCTATTGATCAATAACTCTGGGATACGACCCGAAATATAAAATTAAGAAAATAGGATTATTTGGTCTTGGAGTAAGTGAGGAATAAAAGGTAAATTCCTCACTTTAAACTTAAATTTATTCGCTAGAATTGTAAAGGAACCAGGATTTTTTTCCGTTAAAGCCATCCAAATAGCTTCTGGAAAAATCCCGCCTCTGTTACCTCTACCGGAGCCTGGAGAGCATCTGAATATTTGATGTCACCTTCTGGGGTTTCATATCTTATTACAGTATCTATTCCATACATTTTAGGTACAGCTGCACTATCTGCCTTAACTTTAATCTTTGCAACAGCCGTACTTCCAGGTGCTATAGTGGATAGGAATGATGTACTGTCTGTTGTACTCAAAGGATCCGAAGGATTAATTATAGCTTTAACGTTTCTTGCTTCTTCCTCACCTGTATTTTTAATCTCTACCTGGATTATGTCCTCCCCACCGGGAGAAATACTTCCTGTAGTGTTTACGATCTCAAAATCAGCCTGATTTTTCACTTTAATCTTTAATATCTGGCTCTGGTTCATTATTCCATACCAGCGACTAGCATCATAGGTCTGAGCAGTAGAATCCGGATTCGTTATTTGCACATTTTTCTGGTAATCATAAGAAAGATTCAGGTAGAGGTTGTATTCACCTGCATTTGCCTTTTTATCTATTTTTATATCAAATTTTGCAGGCGCAAGTGCATTTTCTCCACTTTTTACAGTACCTATTTGCTGACTAACTGATTTTACCTCAATCGGACTTCCCGGATCTACTGAGAGAGAAGCAACTACATTTGTGGCATCCACTATACTGCTTTCCAGCTTCATTTCTGTTTTTGCAGCATATATTTCATCCGAATCAGAAGGAGTCCTGTCATTCTCAAATCCTAATAATTTGCCTTTGTTCATTAAATCAATATTCAAAGTAATCGTTTGGTCTCTATCGAATTCATTGCTGCCAATAATGATGGCACTAAGATCAGGACTGCCATCTACATTGTAATAATTTTTCCCAAGGTTAAAGCTTTGAGGGATATTATAATTATCCGGCGTAGTAGAAGTGCCTGCTGCGGAAACGCCTGATGCACATGAAATCATAGAAATTAATAACAGAGAGACTATTATCATTTTTTTCATTTTATGCTTCCCTCCTGAAGAGATGGACACCTAAAGTGAAAGTAACAATTGCAAAGAGAGTAAGTATTATCAAGTCAGTAGATATGGCGTTCAAACCCTGACCCTTAATCATAATAATACGCATAGCATCGATTGCATAAGTCAGAGGCAAGCAATAAGCTATATAACGCATCCAATCAGGAACGGAACTCAAGGGGAAAAACACACCTGTAACAAACATGGCTGGCATAGTAACCAGCATATTTAACTGAAAGAAAGATTCCATGTCGTCTACCCTTGAAGACATGACTATCCCCATCCCTACGCCGCCAAGAGTGAAAATAACAAGCACCAGAGAGATAAGTAGCCAGCTACCATTCATATGGAATCCCAATAGAAGATATGCTGCAAGAATAAGGATAACAGCTCTGCCTAATTGCAATATTAGCTGATATATCGTTTTTCCGAGAATTACAGATCTCTTGCTGATAGGCGTCATTAACATACGAACAAGTGTACCGTCTTCTTTTTCTCCTGCAATGGCAGAACCCGTGGTTGCTACAGAACCCATAAACACGGTAAGGGCTATAACACCTGGTATGAGGAAGTCCAGATATTCCAGATTACCGTACATATTGGGAATATTTAAGTTGGTTGACCCTGTTTTCGCCAACAATTGTTTCATATAATTTATGATTATGCCACTTGTGGTAGTATCTGAGGAATCAGTCAGAAGCGTCAAAGTCGTACTCTCATTTTTCGCTATGCTATCACTATATTCCGGAGGAATAATCAGAACGCCCTTGTATACTCCATCGTTTATTTTACTCTCAGCCTCAGACTGCGACATATCCTTTGTGTAGGTTACCGAGAACATTGGGGTTCCGTCGTATTTGCCGGTATAACTTCCGATTGCCTGAACAAGGGAACTGGAGGCTCTGCCTGTATCATCATTGACTATGAGGATAGGGGCATCTTTCACTGTCCCGCCCATGCCGTAGCCAAAAAAGACTATCATGATTATAGGGAATAGAACCAGAGGAATTATGAGCGCCTTTTTTCTGAAAAGTATTTTGAATTCTTTTTTTGCTACTATTAATGAATCCATTAGCTCGGTTTTTATTGTCATTTAATCACGTACCTCTTCTCCTGTAAAGCGTACAAACACTTCCTCAAGATTTGTACTTCCGGTTTTTTCCTTTAAAATCTCCGGCTTATCAAGAGCTACAATTTTGCCTGAATCCATTACAGCAACCCTATTACAGAGATTATCCGCTTCCTCCATGTAATGGGTTGTAAATATCAGGGTTTTCCCTTCGTCATTGAATTTTCTAGCAAGTTTCCAGATAACATTTCTGGTCTGGGGGTCGAGACCGGTTGAAGGCTCATCCCAGAATAGGATTTCTGGATCATGTAACACTGCGGCGATTACTGATAGCCTCTGCTTCATACCTCCGGAAAAGCCTCCCGTAAAACGGTCGGCGCTAGCTTCAAGCCCTACAAGCTTCAGGTAGTAATCGATTTTTTCTTCCATTTCCTTTTTTGGCACATTATAGAGGTTACCCATAAGTTCCAGATTCTCCCTGGCTGTAAGGAGAGGGTAAAGGCTAAGCTTCTGCGGGACTATCCCTATAAGTGGTCTTATTTTGTTGTCCTGTTTTTCAACATCAAAGCCTGCAACTTTTATACTGCCGCTTGTAGGCTTTGTTAACGTGGTCAGCATGGAAAATGTAGTGGATTTGCCAGCTCCGTTAGGGCCTATCATACCAAAAATTTCACCTTTGAATACGTCGAAACTGACACCATTCACTGCAGTAATTTTTCTTCCTCTCGAATGAAAAACCTTAACAAGGTTCCTGACCTCAATAATTGGTTCCATTTACTCACCTTGTCTTCGTATCCTCGGCCTTCAGGATACCTTTAGTAAATATCTCAATAAACCTATCAATCTCCTCGTCATTATCACCTAAAAAAGAGTCACCAAATACTCCTCTTACTAAGGAAGTGTAGACAAAATAACTAATGAAAGTTATTGCAGCTGATCGAGGATTGACATTCCGCATTTTTCCGTTTTTAATCTGTATTTCAAAGTATTCCTTCAGACGAGTTATGTTTATTTGAAAGATCGACGATATAACCTCAGCAACTTCAGGCCTCCTTCGTCCTTCTTCAAAGAGCATATACATCAACATACGCCGCTTACTATCCTCTTTATTGTCCTTCATGACCTTTGCAACGTTTTTACCCAGGATACGAAGATCGGTCTCAAGATCTGAATCTTTTTCAGGTTGGAATAAATTGTCCAGTGCCGAAAATGCAGCCCGATTTTTAAACAGAACTTCTTTCAGCAGGTTTTCTTTTGATTGGAACTTTCGGAACAAAGTCACTTCTGCAACATTTGCTTCTTCCGCGATTCTACGAGTAGTAGCTCCTGTATATCCTTCGCTGGCGAACACTTTTAAAGCTGCATCCAGGATTCTTTGTTCTGTACTCATCAGGAATGTAAGTAAGCGGTTACTTACATTTAAAGGTGTTGAGCTAAATGTGGCTCAAAACAAAAAAGAAAGTAAAATCAAAATGGAGGAAGAAAAAAAAAAAAATATAAACAAATTATAAACAAATTATAAACAAATTAAAATGGAGGAAGAAAATGTAAACAAATTAGATGAAATCCTCAAAATCGACAAGTTATTCACGATTTATCTATATCCGGAATCCTCACTTTATATTCTCTTCTAAAAGGCCTTAAATTACCCGGAAACTTTTAAAGTTATTGCATCTGTTATTTGTTAACCACTATAGCCTTTATATTCGTGAATTCCTTGAGCCCATAATGGGAAAGCTCTCTCCCGACTCCGGACTTCTTAACCCCGCCAAAAGGAAGCCTTGGGTCAGACCTGACCATTCCGTTGACTGCTACAAATCCCGATAGTATTCTTTTTGCCAGCTTTTCAGCCCTTTCCAGGTTTCCTGACCACACCTCTGCTCCAAGCCCGAACTCGGTCGAGTTTGCAATTTTTACTGCTTCATCATCATCCTTTGCCGTAATCAGTGGTGCAATGGGTCCGAAAACCTCCACAGTGCAGGCTTCCATATCAAGACTCGCTGCAGGAATAATGGCTGGCCTGAAGAAAAAGCCTTTTTCACATTCTTTGCCACAAACAAGAGGTTCTGCTCCTTTCTTTCTTGCATCCTGCAGAATTTTTTCGAGGTCTTCGGCAAATTCCTTCTTTGCAACAGGTCCAATATCGGTTTCCTCATCCATAGGGTCTCCGATTTTCAATTTATTTACTTCGAATTCAAATGCTTTCGCAAAATCTTCAATAACGTTTTCCAGGATAATAAATCTCTTGGCAGCAATACAGCCCTGCCCGGTATTGAGGAAGCGGGACTTTGCCGCAGCCTGAGCAGCCCTCTCTATATCGGCATCTTCAAGCACTATAAACGGATCAGATCCTCCTAGTTCCAGGACAAAAGGCTTGATAGTTTTTCCGGCAAGTTCCCCTATTTCAGACCCTGCATTTATGCTGCCTGTAAGCGAAATCCCATCTACCATGTCCTTTTTTACGATTTCCATTGCAGTTTTGGAATCGATTAAAAGAGTTTTAAAAACATTCTCCGGAAATCCGGCCTCCAAAAAGACTTTTTCAACCTCAAGGGCGGACTTCGGCACGTTTGAGGCATGTTTGAGCACACAAACATTTCCTGCACAGATTGAAGGTATTGCAAACTTGAATACCTGCCAGAAAGGAAAATTCCAGGGCATTATCCCGAGAATTACCCCCATAGGCTCAAAACGTACGTAGCTTTTCTCGGCCCCGGTATCAACAAACTCATCTTTCAGAAACTCAGCCGCATTTTTAACGTAATAATCGCAGACCAGAGCACATTTCTGAATCTCAGCTTTTGACTGCTTGATAGGTTTTCCCATTTCCTTCGTAATAATCTCGGCATAGATGTCGGTATTCTTCCTGAGAACCTCTGCAGCCCTTGCAAGATGCCCGGTTCTCTCTTCAACAGACAGAGAACTCCATACTGAAAAAGCAGCCCTTGATTTTTTGATATGGGCTTCACAGTCCTCAAAAGAAAAAGAATCGTACGTCCAGTTTACTTCTTCAGTATAGGGATTAACTGATCTAAACACCATGATTTCAGCTCCAGTATGTTATTTCCGAAGTAAGAGGATTAACTGGTTTGATTATTTGTGAATTCATCCTCCATGATGAGTCACAATTAACTTATTTTATACTCATAACCTCATCCCCATGGAAAGTCACATTCAATTGATTTTACATTTATGACTTCATTTCCCATGAAGAGTCACGTATTAGTATAGGGTCTTTTTATATTATTAAAGTTTGGTGAGATAGCACCAGAAAAATAGGGATCTCGGGTTTTACGCTTATTCAAAAACATGGCATCCGTGAATACTTTTAGTGAATTTTGAGTGAGGCAAATCCCTTATTTGGAAGAATGAACGAGTTATTAGACTTATATAGTATAGGACTTGTGTTTGGTTCTTCGCTATTTTGAGCGGGTAACTTACATTCATATCCTAAATGTTGAAGTGGTATATCTAGAATTTAGAAACATCCGTTATTTAAAATCATATTCAAACTTGATGTTTTCCTTTTTGACCGGGTTACTTTCTAACTAAGTAATAATTTTCAACCCACACAAAACAGCGAAGAGCCAATTGCTGTAGATCACATTAAAATAATATTGATTTCAATATAATAATAAAAATATAATCAAAAAAAAAAATCTTTGAGTTGAATGCAATAAATCCGCCTAAATGTACTGAACTTGATTGCATCAACTTTCTCATTGCTTCTTCGCGAGTCTTTAGCTGTACTGAAGCTTCTAAATGTAGTTTTACAGACTCGAATCGTCCATCTCATGACTCTTTTACTCGCCTTCTTCTAAGGCAGCCTCCGGATACGGAGGCTTTATGGGAAGAAGTCAAGGATCTTGTCATTCCTGACTGGATTTTTCATTATCGATGATACTGTTCTGGATAAACCTTATTCCAAACATATAGATCTTGTTTACAGGCAATGGAGTGGTAAACATCATCAGATTATAAATGGGATCAATCTTGAAATCGTTGTCTGGACAAATAATGATGCTATAATTCCTGTTGACTTTAGAATTTACAATATAGATACTGACGGTAAAACCAAAAACGATCATTTTCTTGATATGTTGAACAGGGCAGAAGAACGTGGTTTTTCCCCCGAATTTGTTCTTTTTGATACATAGTATTCCAGTGTAAAGAATCTCAAAGCAATCAGGAAAAAAGAATGGCACTGGTTAACAAGGTTGAAGAAAAACAGGTTAGTTAACCCTGATAAGACTGGTAATGTATCAATTAAATTGTTAACTATTCCACCAGAAGGAATGACGGTTCATCTGAAAGAGTACGGTTTTATTAAGGTGTTTCGGATAGCTTCCAATGACGGAGACGCGCAATACTGGGCTACAGATGTACTGGATATGCAGGAAAAAAAGGAAAGAGTTAGGGAAAAAAAGCCTGGAAAATTGAAGAGTATCATAGAGGAATTAAACAGTTTTGTGGAGTTGAACGCTGTCAGGCAAGAAGAAACAGTGTGCAGAGAGCACATATTATGATGACGATAAGAGCATTTCTAAGGTTTGAAGTACAAAGAATAAAAACAGGCATTACATGGTTTGAAGCGAAATGGAACATTAAAAGAAATGCTGTTAATCAATTCCTAAGAAAGCCAATCTACATCTTAATCTAAAAATTGAGAAAATTGAAAAGTGGCCTGCAAAGCAGGCAAATAAGTAAGTCCTATATCTAATTCCTAAATAATCTAACCTCTAAATTTTTTAGTTACTGAAATCTCATAATCTTACCCACATTTGCTTCCATGTGATCTCCTTTCTAACAAATAATCTAATATTCTCTAATTTGAAACCAAGATCGTGGAGATACTTATAAATTTCTTTAAACTGTTTAATACTAAGATTTTTCAAATTTAATAATATAAAAGAGGAAATATAATGAAAAATAAGAACATATTGTACTCAAAAACTTTCGTATCACTATTTATCGCTTTGTTTTTAATATTCATATCATCTACTGCGTCGGCAGACCCTGTACAAGGTGCTTCGCCTGTTGCAATATATGCATATATCGCAAATCAAGATGGGACTATTTCTGTACTTGACACAACAAACTATACTATTACAGCTACTGTGAGTGTAGGCAATCCCAGTGGAGTTGCATTCAGCCCGGATGGAACAAAGGTGTTTGTGGCGAACTCTTTGAGCAACACTGTCTCTGTAATAAATACAACAACTAACACCGTTACAGCTACGGTAAATGTAGGTGGATATCCAAGTGGAGTTGCAGTCAGCCCAGATGGAACAAAGGTGTTTGTGGCGAACTCTTTGAGCAACACTGTCTCTGTAATAAATACAATAACTAACATCGTTACAGCTAACGTTGATGTAGGAGAATCTTCTTCTGAAGTTGCAGTCACACCGGATGGAAAAAAGGTATATGTGACGAGCCGGGGCAACAATACAGTTTCTGTAATTGACACCACAAACGATACTGTTATAGCCACTGTACCTGTAGGAAATGGTTCTACCAGAGTTGAAATCAGCCCGGATGGAACAAAGGCATATGTGGCGAACAGTGCTGACAATACTGTCTCTGTAATTGACACAGTCACAGATACTGTTACAGCTACGGTACCTGTAGGAACTAATCCTTTTGAAGTTGCGGTCAACCCATCGGGAACGCAGGTATATGTGGTTGGGTACGGCAATGATATTTCTGTCATTGACACCGCGACAAATACTGTTACAGCCACGGTTGATGTAGTAGAACGGCCTCGCGAAATTGCAGTCAGTCCAGATGGATCAAAGGTATATGTGACAAATTATTTTGAGCGAGATTACATCGTCACTGTAATTGATACAGCAACAAACGCTGTTACAGCCACGGTGAATGTCGGAAACCCTGCTCGAGGAATTGCATTCAACCCATCTGGGACAAAGGCGTTCGTCACGAATCCGGATTGTGGCATGGTCTCAATAATTGACACAGCAACTAATAGGGTTACATCCACAGTGAATGTCGGAGGCAGTCCTATTGTCAATGGGCTGTTTATAGTTCCTCGTTCAGCACTAAAACCAGTACTTTATGTGAACTTCAGTAGCAATCTAACCAGTGAGTATGCTCCTCTGACTGTCCAGTTTACTGATCTGTCGCAAAATGCAACCGGATGGTACTGGGACTTTGGAGATGGAACTATTTCAACTGACCAGAATCCGACGCATACTTATTCTTCTGCAGGACCCTACACTGTTAAACTAATCGCAAACAATGAAAACGATAAAGATTCGAAATTTGCTATAATAACTGCTTTAGATTACAATTTACCTCCTGTAGCAGACTTTGCTGCCAATCCGTCTAGAGGCGGTAATCCTCTTTTCGTCCAGTTTACTGACCTTTCTCAAAACGCAGCTGGATGGAACTGGGACTTTGGAGATGGAGCTACTTCAACCCTTCAAAACCCGAGGCATATCTATATAGATCATTCATCATTTAGTGGTGAAGGTGGGGCCATAAATATACAAAGAAGCTATATTGTTACCCTAACTTTGAGCAATGAAAACGTCACTGCCTCAAAAAAAGCTACAATGGTTATGGATCGTCAGTTTTATGTTCCGCCCAGTTCGGGTAAAAGTTCAAGTGGAGGCGGTGGTTCTCCTGAATCTGCAAAAAACATTGAAGTAAAGGAACTTTCCCAGGTCTTCATTACGAACGGAAAGGCTGTTAAGTTTGATTTCACCAAGAATGCAACCTGTGTTGTGTATGTGGGTTTTGACTCTAAGAAGACTGCTGGTAAGATTACAACTATTGTCGAGATGCTGAAAAATCAATCCAATCTTACCTCTGATACGCCCACTGGTGAAGTCTATAACTACCTGAATATCTGGGTTGGAAACGATGGGTATGCAACTGAAAAGAATATCGGAAATGCGACTGTATATTTCAAAGTTGAAAAATCCTGGATACAGGATAAAAATATAGACCAATCTTCAATCATCCTGAACAGGTACAGTGAAAAGAAGTGGGATCCATTGCCTACCAGCCAATCAGGAGAAGATGACAGGTATCTGTATTTCACAGCAGAAACCCCGGAATTCTCTTCCTTTGCAATAACAGGGAAGGTAAAAGAGAAGGTAAATACCTCTGAAACTGTAACTGAAATATGGCATGGAGATGAGTCTGACAACTCTGAAGAGAACACGGAGGGTCCAGGATCGGAAGCTAATCAGGAACCCGAACAGGAAGAAAATACAGATATGCCTGGCTTTGAAATTATTTATGGCATAGTTGTCTTGCTTAGCGTATTCTATTATATAAGAAAATAAAAAGGAGAAATACAAAGTTAGATGTGAAATAAAGGATGAAAGGTTAATCCTTTCACTTTTTTTGTACACTTTTGTGCTCAATAAATCGGTCGTGGGAGTCAGTTACTGAAAATCGCAAACCGAAAAGCAGTTTTCAAATCAGGACAAAGAAGGTATATGTGCCCGTTTTGCCAGACTTAATTAATTATGTCTTACGCACTTCAGGCTCAAAATCAAGAGCAACAGACATTGCTATAAATACCATGGTTTAGACAATTGAAGGTTTAACGCCGTTGGTTTTTCAGTTCAACCGCGTAAGTCCTATAGTATTTAGGAACTTCTTACATAGTATTCAGGAACTTAGTTCACAGCTCAAAAGTTAAAGGAATAAAAAATTAAAAATAAATCGAATAAAACAAGATAAAAAAGATTAAGTTTCAGGGTGCTGAAGCTTTTCAGCTTGGCGAAAATGCCAGCCTAACGAAAGCTTCAGTTTCATGAAACCTTCTCAATAATCTCTTCCAGCGTCAAAAGTTCCTGATCTCCGGATACCATATCCCTGAAGGTAAGCTTCCCTGCCTCAATCTCTTTTTCCCCGACTATAACCGCGTAGCCGGCATTGATGGTATTTGCGTAGGACAGCTGGGCTTTGAAATTACGTTCCATAAGGTCTACATGTACTGGAAGATATTTTCTTAATTTAGCTGCAATTTTTACGGCTTCAATGTGAGTATCAGGCTTTGAAATTACAACAAGACTTTTAGGTGTCGGATATTCGAGAGGGCAGATTTCCATTATTCTGTCAAAACCGATTCCGAAACCTGTAGAAGGGATATCTCCGCCGCCAAAAAGCTGGATAAGCTGATAAGAGCCTCCTCCGCAGACCTGTTTCTGGGCGCCGAGGCCTTCAGCATAGACCTCAAAGACCATGCCCGTATAGTAATCAAGCCCTCGAGCGATTCCGAAGTCAAGGGAGTAGTCAACCCCATATGCATCGAGAATTTTGAGAGTCTTTTCAAAACCTACAATTTCAGGGATATTTCCTACAATTTCTTTTACCTGAGGGAGAATATACCTGCCTTCAAGCTTGATCAGCCGGAAAATGTCTGATTTCAATTGTTCCTCTGCACCGATCTCATCAAGCAGGGCTTCCAGGCCTGCATATTCTTTCTTATCCACAAGCCTCATGACCTGACTGACTATTTCAGGTTCAAGCCCTCTCAAAAGAGTGCGTATCACTGCAAGGTTTCCAATTTTCATGTCTCCCCTGACTCCAACTGCTTTTAACAGGGAGTCGGCAAGAGCAATAACCTCTGCATCGGAGTCAGGTTTTCCGCTTCCTATAAGTTCGACTCCAAACTGCCAGAACTCTCTGAAACGGCCCTTTTGAGGACGCTCGTAACGGAAACAGTTTTCGAAATAAAAGAGCTTTAAGGGTTTTGGGAATGATTGAAGCTCGTTTACATAGAAGCGCATAACAGGAGCAGTCAACTCCGGCCTGAGGGTCATGTCTCTGCCTCCCTTGTCCGTGAAGTTATAGAGTTCTCCTATAATTCCTTCTCCGGATTTCAGGGTGAAAAGGTCCAGATGTTCAAACGTGGGAGTAATGATTTCACTATAACCCCAGTTGCGGGCAACATTTCTCATAACACTTTCCACGTATCTTCTCCGGGTAGTATCGGCAGGTAAAAAATCCCGGGTCCCTCTTGGTCTATTGACTGTCATTTCTAAATGCACCTGATATATATCGAGTTAGAGCAATTATTTTAAGACATTTTTTTCATTGTTCTTCTCAGCTCTTTCGGATGATAGTAGGTGAAAGCATGCTATTTTACTTTTTCGATACTACCTCAAATCAGTTAAAACGTCTCAAACTAAGAGGAAAAACACTGAAATAATATATTTATTCTGTAAAATAAAGTAGAATGGATTACGAAAGCCGAACTTTTCGCAATCAAACAAGTATAAAGCAAATAAAGGCAAGTTTACGTTGAATAATATAATAAGCAGATTAATATACATGATTTGCACTAAATATTTGCGATCACCGTGTCCGAGCAAAGAAGTGTACCTTTAAGGGAGCATCTACTGGCCCTGAAGCCCTGCCTGCATGGAGGGCTAGTTCAGGAAACGTCTGAGACTTACGGGATTCCTGAAAACGAAATTCTTGATTTCAGTGCAAACTTTAATCCTCTTGGGAACCCCTTTGAACATCCTGAAAGCGGATTGGATTTTGACAGTATTCTTAAAAAAAGCTTTGAAAAACTTATGGAATACCCTGACAACAGATATCCGGAGTTTCGGGAGGCTGCTGCAAGATTCGTAGGGCTCGGAGTAACTCCGCATAATATCATTCCGGGTAATGGTTCAACTGAAATTGTCAGGCTTGTAGTTGAGTGTGTAGTTGAAAAAGGAGATACTGTCCTTCTGCCGTGGCCGACTTTCGGAGAATACGAAATGCAGTGCCGGATTATGGGAGCAAAACCCGAATACCCAAGGCAGGATGAGGTGGAAACACTTCCTGATGAAATGCTGGAAAAAGCAA
This sequence comes from uncultured Methanosarcinaceae archaeon, assembly GCA_963847185.1. Classification (GTDB taxonomy): domain Archaea; phylum Halobacteriota; class Methanosarcinia; order Methanosarcinales; family Methanosarcinaceae; genus Methanosarcina. The sequence continues at coordinate 789,676 of CAWJYV010000007.1, forward strand.
AAATCCTTTTTATTTGCAACCCTAACAACCCTACAGGAAAGCTCCGGACAAGAGAAGAAATCAAAGTTCTTGCAGAGCGCTGCAAGCAGCATAAAACTCTTCTTTTTGTGGATGAAGCCTTCATCGAACTTTCTGACCCTGCCCAGAGTGTTGCTGACCTCGCAGTAAACAATAATTATATTTTTGTTATGCGTTCCCTTACAAAGGACTTTGCAATTCCAGGCATCAGGATGGGATTCGGAATAGCTTCCCCTGAAATGGCTGAGATCCTGAATACTGCAAGGCTCTCCTGGAACCTGGGAACTGTGGCAAACACTATAGCAACCTCACTTCTGAATATAGAAGGCGGGATGGACAATCCGTACCTGAAAAAAGCAAGAACTGCAATCCGGGAAGAAGGAGAAAAACTCAAAATCAAACTTAACAGGATAAGAGGCTTTGAAGCCGGAGAAGTGAATGTAAACTTTATTTTTGTCGATATCAGTAAATTCATACTCGACTCAAGCGAATTAAGTGCACGTATGGCAGCTCGCGGAGTCCTGATAAGAGACTGTATTTCCTTCCACGGCCTTGGAAAAGATTACATAAGGGTTGCAGTCAGGACCGCAGAAGAAAATGATAAACTGATTGCTGCAATTAGCGATGTCATTACCGAGTGGGGCAGAGAACAGGCAAAGAACGAACTGCAACATGTAATCGAAAAGGCATCTGAAGAAGGAATAGGAGGCAGGAAAACCTGCGAATATTATCCCTGCCATTTTGAAGGCCAGAACTGTACCTTCTGTTTCTGTCCATTCTACCCCTGTGAAAATGAAAAGACCGGAGGAAAATGGATCCAGAGTTCAAGAGGCGGCAAGGTATGGAGCTGTGTTGACTGTCATCTCGTACATAAAAAAGAAATAGCTCAGCAAATTCTTGACTGCCTTATGCAGGAAGGAGATACTGACGAGCTTGTGAAAGTTGCCTGGAAAAAAGTAATGGAGCCTATCTTATGATTGTGCCGGATACCGGGCACCTTGCTCTTGTACTTCTGCTTGCAGCAGCTATAGACATTGTTTTTGGAGAGCCCCCGGCTGCCGTGCACCCTGTAGTGTGGATAGGAAAACTAATCAATATTTTGAAAAATGCAGCTCCAAAAACCCATAGAAAAATGTATGGAGTTGCTATGGCCTTCTGCTGTGTTTTATTTGCAGCTTTACTGGGTTATTCCGTCCTCTACATTGCAGCTCTCCCGGGAATTCCGGGGATTCTTGCTCTTCTGATAGAAGCGTATTTCCTTAAAGCTACCTTTGCTATCAACTGTTTGCTTAGCCCGGCAAGAGAGATTTATAGGTCTCTTGAAGAAAACAGGCTTGATAAGGTAAGGGAGATGCTTCCTATCTATGTAAGCCGGAATACCTCCAAGCTGACCAAGACTCAGATGTCTTCTGCAGTTATCGAGTCCGTGTCAGAAAATTACGTAGACGGCATCTTGAGCCCGATTTTCTATTATGCCCTTTTCGGGGAATTAGGACTTGTGGCCGCATACGTCTTTAAAGCTATAAGTACCCTGGACTCCATGGTTGGATACAAGACAGAGCCCTACAGAGAATTGGGATACTTCTCCGCAAAATCCGACGACGTATTGAACTGGATTCCTGCCAGGATTTCCGTGGTATTCATTCTTGCCGCAGCCTTTACAATTTCTTTGCTCTCGAAAAAACAGGAAAAAATTAATCCTTTCAATAGCATAAAGAGCGCTCTGGAAGATGGAATGAAGACTCCGTCCCCCAATTCAGGATATCCTATGGCAGCAACTGCAGGGGCTCTTGGTGTCAAACTTGAAAAACCCGAAACTTATGTACTTGGGGCTTCGTATCCCCCAACTGAAATAAAAGATATAAAAAGGGTATCCCAATTAATAGCAATTGCTTCAGGATTCTCACTTGCTGCTTTTGCGGTAGTGATCCAGATAGCAGGAATTTATCTGTACCTGTAATTTCCTCTTATAGTAGCAGAGCCCTGTTCTTGTGATAGCTCGAATTTTATGAGGCAACAGGGTTCTAAGAGAAGCCAATTTACGATTTTAATGATTTTCGACAGTAAATATGACCTTATTGACAATTCCGAAGTGATCGTATGAAGTTATCCGATATTGAGGAAAGGGACCTGAAAAAAGGACAGCCTGAAAAATTAGAGGGAAACGCTACAGTTGACATTCTTGATGTCCTTGCCGAAGAAGGCATCAATGTCCAGGATCTTGCAAATACGGCTCTTGAAATGTATGTCCCCCATCCCGGGCTCGAGACCAGGGAAAAAGCAGAAGCTCTGTTTAAAAGGGAACTAAAATACGCTCTTTCGGACCCAAACCTCTGTCTTCTGATTTATTCCGGAATTCTCCTTGAAAGAGAAGGCAGGGCAGGAACCCTTCCGAACCTCAGCAAAAGTTCCTATGAAAAAGACCTGTCTTTCATAATTGCAGATGAGGTCCTTGGCACAAGCATTGCAACATACATCAGCGGCTCCAAAGGGGCATTCGAGTTTGTCAGATATGACAAACAAAAGCCCGGAATCCTTGCAAATCTCGGGCCGTTTATGGATGACATAATTGGAGGCCTTATAGGAGGAGTGTCCTCTAATATGTATTCTAGAGGCATGGCAGAGTTTTTTGAGAAAAAGGACTGAAAACCAGGCGGTGTATTATGAACTCATATTTACTTGCTTTTAAATCGGGTTTTGGCTTCCTGTCCACGATCCCTGTGGGAATCACCATGGAAGGGATCGATGAGCTTATGAAAAAGATATATTTTTACCCTGTCGTGGGAGCCGTACTCGGACTTCTCATAGGGGCAGTTGCGTACATAGGGCAGATAATATTTCCCGGACCCATCCTTGCTGCCCTTATAATGGGATTCCTGTATTATATTACAGGTTTTAACCATCTGGATGGAGTTACTGACATGGGTGATGGTTTCATGGCTCACGGCTCGCTTGAAAAAAAGATCCGGGCTCTGAAAGACACAAACCTCGGGACAGGAGGAGTTTCTTTTTGCATTCTGCTGCTGCTTACTTTATACGGTTCCATAAGAGCAGTACAGGAAGAAGGCATGACTGTTTTTGGATCTAACCTTCCAGTGCTGATGTTCTCATCAATGTTTATTGCAGAGGTCAGTGCAAAGCAGTCCATGCTCACAATCGCCGCTTTTGGAAAGCCCATACCTCCGCAGGATAAACAGGCTTACCCTGGCCTGGGAGCCATGACTATAAACGGAGCAACACGGAAAAATTTCCTCATAGGATTCATATTCGGAGCTGTCATGTGTTTCCTGCCTTTTGGGTGGATAGGACTGGTTCCCTATCTGGCGGCCTGCGCGTCTGCTCTTGTGCTTCTCAATCGAAGCTATGCTCATTTTGGCGGCTTAAATGGAGACGGAATTGGGACTGCAAATGAAATAGGGAGAGTAACTGCCCTGATCATTATAGCAGTCATTATGAAACTTTCATTAAACGGATATACGGGAGGTTTAGAATGGACGCTATTGTAATGGCAGGAGGTTTCGGACAGAGGCTCGGAATGGGGGAAAAGCCCTGCGTTGAACTTCTTGGAAAACCACTCATAAGCTATGTGATAGATACTCTTAGAGCTTCAAAGAATATAGATAAGATCTTTGTAGCGGTCTCACCTGTAACCCCTAAGACCGAAATTATGATTCAGGAACGTTATAAAGGAGAAATACAGGTAATCAGGACTTTTGGCGGAAACTATGTAGGGGACATGATCTATGCAGTAGAAACTTCAAAAACTAATGGTCCTGTAATGATTATTATGTCAGATATTCCCCTCATTGATCCCGAACTTGTTGACTCGGTAATTGAAAAATACAGGGAAGAAGGAAAACCTGCCCTTTCGGTATATGTTCCTATTAATACCTGCAAAGGAGCCGGAATCAGGCCGGATACGGTCTTTAACAAGGACGGAAAACTGATCGTACCTACTGGAATTAATATTCTGGACAGCTCTCAAATCAGAAAAGAACAGGAAGACTTTAATCTGATACTTGAGAATCCCAAACTAGCAATAAACGTAAATACCGTAAAAGATCTGCAGAGATGCAGAGATTTGCTTCATTGTTCAAACTAAAATTTGCTAGAGGTGTCGTAGATTCTATCTTTAAAAAACCTGGTACTGAGCCGCGATGGAAAAAAAATCTTGCGTGGAGTCAACCTTGAGGTAGGGGACCGGGAGATCCACAGTATCATTGGCGCAAACGGCGCAGGAAAAAGTACGCTTGCCTATACCCTGATGGGACTGCAGGGTTATGAACGCGAGGAAGGCAGCCTCATTTTTGATGGGGAAGATATTACACAGCTCTCAATAACCGAGCGTGCAAGAAAAGGCATTACTCTTGCCTGGCAGGAACCTGCCCGCTTTGAAGGACTGAAGGTTAGAGATTACCTGGCAATCGGGGCAATGGTTCATGGCGGTACCACGGAAGAGGAACTAAAGGATGCCTTGAGAAAAGTTGACCTTAAACCCGAAAAATACCTGAACAGGGAAGTAGGTGAAGCCCTCAGCGGGGGCGAAAGGAAACGAATAGAACTCGCTTCTATAATTACAATGAAACCCAAACTTGCAATCCTTGATGAACCTGATTCAGGGATTGATGTTGTTTCCTTAAAAGAAATCGTAAGTTTGATCCAGACTCTTAAGGAAAATGGTTCTTCAGTACTTGTAATAACGCACAGGGAGGAAATTGCGGCTGCTTCGGATAAAGCGTCCCTGATGTGTGAGGGAGCTATCCTGAGGAGCGGAGATCCTTTAGAGATCAGCGAGTTTTTCAAAAACAGATGCATACCCTGTGACAGCAGAGTATCCCCACCAAAGGCGGTCTGACAATGAATCAGAAAACTCTTAATGTGCTTTCAAGCGAAATGGAAGATATAAATGCAGCTTATACAGCAGCAGGGGGAGATGCCGCAGTCCTTCACAAACACGAGCTTGCAAGCCTTGTGATAAGTGGAAATAGGGTTCTCAATGCGAACGGGACAGAAGGGATTGTGCTCGAAAAGCATGAAACTGAATATGGAGTGGACATTAAAATGACTATTAAAAAGGGCTATAAAATTCCACTTCCAGTCCACCTCTGTTTCGGACTTGTCCCGAAAGAGGGACTCCAGGAAATAAAAATGAATTTCGTAGCTGAAGAAGATTCGGCTGTTGAACTCATTGCTCACTGCACCTTCCCCAATGCTATAAAGGTCATCCATAAAATGGACGCTCAAATGCTTATAGGAAAAAATGCCTCGTTAAAATACACAGAGACCCACTTCCACGGCCCCCATGGAGGAATTCAGGTAATTCCTAAAGCCCATATAAAAATAGAGGAAGGGGGAAGCTACTACACCAATTTCTCACTTATTTCGGGTAGAGTGGGATATCTGGAATTTGACTATAGCGTGGATGCCGGAAAAGATTCTATCTGCGAGATGGTTACAAAGGTTTATGGAAAAAAGGACGACAAAATAAAAATCTTAGAAAAGATATCCCTTAATGGGGAAAATGCCAGAAGTGTAATTAAAAGTCGACTGGCGATTACCGATGATGCAGAATCGGAGTTCAGAGGAATTACTGAGGGACGAGCTCCAAGGGCCAGGGGACATGTGGACTGCATGGAAGTTATCCAGGGAAATGCAAAAGCCGAAGCTATTCCCATTGTACGTGTTGACAATCCTCTGGCAAAAGTAACTCACGAGGCTGCAATTGGTTGTGTGGACAAAAAAGAAGTCGAAACTTTGATGGCTCGCGGCCTTGAAGAAGACGATGCTATAGATATAATTGTAAAGGGAATGCTGGCCTGAAAGCCTTTAATTCCCTTTTATCCGGAGTAGTCATTGCTTCAGGTTCAGGCCGTGAATTTGGAAAAACTCACCTGAGAACCTTAGATTCAAACGAAAAGGGAGTGTAAAGCATGACTGGATATATCGTAATCCTTGAGAAAAAATATTCAGAAAAAAATCTTCAACTCATTACCGGAAAAAAAGATATAGCTGCACACCGCGAAAGCATTCCTGAAGAAATGCTGCTTTTAAGCGAGGTTATAGAAGATCCTCTCAAGCTCCCTTACATGCTGGATGCCTTTTATACTGCCCAGATTAAAAACGAAAAAGCTTTCCATTTTGCTCTCCTGAGGGTCCAGGTAGATTCCGATCTCAGAATGCATGAGGATATCCAGAAATATCAGCAAAGGAAATATGTAGCCGAAACCCTGGAAAAACTGCTCTACGGGGAACTTTTGCTCTCGGTAGGAGAAACCTTAAGTCTTGAAGGAGATTGATTTTCCTGTTTTCTTACAGCAGACTCTTTTTTAATAGATATCCTCAGAAAATTTAAAGGACATACCAGTTCGTATTTTATATCCTAATTGAAGAATTTGGTACGAATGAATCAAAGACTTTCAAAGAAACAAACCCTGGCACGAAAAATATAAGAAAAGAAGAAAAACTATCGGGTTGCCACATATCTGTAAAAATGCTCCTGAACATCCCTTAAAGTTAGGTTAAATTTTCTCTTTGGGTTTATTTTCCTTCTTCTTGTAATCTAGGAGGTCTTGGAACCTTACTAATCTCTCAAGCAACGGAGCTCTCAAAAGCTCAGGCACCTATCCTGAAGAGAACCAAATATTCTCATTGCCTTATAAAATATCATTGCCTATTATCTTCAAAGATTAACAAAATTTTTATAAGTAATAGACAGTTAAATTTAACATCTAATTATATATTTATACAAATTTAAATATTATACTTTATTTATAATTGATCACAGCTTAACAAGGGATCTCAGCAGAGGAAAAATGAAAAAAATGGAGCAATTTCCAGCAAAAAACCCAAATCCTGTGCTTAGTGTTTCAAAGGATGGTACTGTTCTTTACTCAAATGGGGCAGGTGAGCCTTTATTGCATGAATGGGACGTGGAAGTAGGAGAAAAATTATCTTCAAATATCGGAGATATTGTGCGAAGGGTAATTTCACGGAACATTCCGGAAAAAACCGAGGTTAAAGCAGGAAAAAGAGTATACTTTGTCGCGTTTCATCCCTTACCAGAAGAAGAATGTGTAAACCTCTATGGGTTCGATATAACTGACCAGAAAGAGCTTGAAGGGAAACTTCGTGAGAGTGAAGAAATGTTGAACTTTGCACTCGAAACCAGCCATACAGGCGCGTGGGATCTTGATCTGGTGGATCACACAGCTTATCGATCTCTTGAGCATGACCGCATTTTCGGTTACGAACAACTACTCCCGCAGTGGACTTACGAGATGTTTCTCGACCACGTACTACCTGAGGATCGCGCATTAGTGGACGCAAAGTTCCAAGAAGCTACAACTGCGGGCAAAGACTGGAATTTCGAGTGCCGTATCCGGCGAGTGGATGATGAGGTTAGGTGGATTTGGGCGGCTGGGCGGCATCGTGTGGATTCTAACGGAAAAGTAAGCCGGATGTCAGGAATCGTTCAGGATATCACTGAAAGTAAGCAAGCAGAGGAAGTGTTAAAACATAGTGAAAAGCAGTACAGAACTCTTGGTGATACGATCCCCTACGGAGTTTGGGTGACAGATGCAGCCGGCTACTGTACCTTTGTAAGTAATTCTTTCCTTGAACTGGTGGACATGTCAATGGAGCAGGTTCAAAAGTTTGGCTGGCTGCATCTACTCCCGCCTGAGGACGTGCAGCCAACTATAAATCACTGGCTTCGTTGTATCAAGACTGGTGAGGACTTCGAGAAAGAGCACCGTTTCCGGGCAAAAGACGGAAGCTACCGGAGCATATTAGCGATAGGCAGACCGATCAAGGATAAAGAGGGGAAAATCACTGAATGGGTAGGCTTCAATCTTGACATTACAGAGCGAAAACAAATGGAAGAATATCTTAAAACAGCATATCAGGATTTAGAGGAAAAGGTTAGAGAAAGGACAATAGAACTTGAAAAAGCTTACAATTCGTTGAAGGAAAGCGAAAGAAGTCTTGCTGAAGCTCAAAAGATGGCTCATCTTGGAAATTGGGACTGGAATCTTGTAACTGGCGAAGCATGTTGGTCTGATGAGTTATATAGCATTTTTAGACGTTCTCCTCAAGAATTAGGCGCAACTTACGACGAATTTCTAAATTATGTACATCCTGATGATCGAGACGATGTGAATAATGCCTTAAAAAAGGGTTTAAATGGAGAATCTATTGCAGGTGATTATAGAATAATTCTAGCTAATGGAGAAGAACGCATAGTCCACTCTCATATTAGAGTTACTTTTGATGAGACAAATTATCCTGTTAGATTGAGAGGAATAGTTCAGGATATTACAGAGCGTAGAAAAGCTGAAGAAACTCTGGCAAACATTGAAATTATCCGTAAAAAGGAAATCCATCATAGAATAAAAAATAACCTGCAGGTTATCTCGTCCCTTCTTGACCTTCAGGCTGAACAGTTTAACAACAGAGAATGTATTAATGATTCTGAAGTTCTGGAGGCTTTTAGGGAAAGCCAGGACAGAGTAATATCTATTGCCTTAATCCATGAAGAATTGCATGAGGGTAGGGGAGACGACGCACTTAACTTTTCACTGTATCTGCAAAGACTTCTTCATAATCTATTTCAGACATACAGATTTGGAGACATTGAGATTTGCCTAGATCTGGATCTTGAAAAGAACATTTTCTTCGACATGGATATTGCAGTCCCATTAGGGATGATTATCAACGAACTTATTTCCAATTCTTTCAAGTATGCATTTCCCAACAGACATAAAGGGACAATTAGAATTAAACTCTTAAGTGAAGAGACTAGAGATAAACCAAATAATGACGAAGAGCTTGCTGGAAAAAGTACTAGATACACTCTCTCAGTCTCGGATGATGGGATTGGTATTTCCGAAGAAATAGATTTTGAGAATTCAGACACTCTTGGTCTGCAGTTGGTAAATACCCTAGTAAGCCAGTTAGATGGGGAGCTTGAACTGAAGAAAGGCAATGGGAGTGAATTCACTGTCAGATTTACTGTAACAGAGAAAATGATCAGCCGATAATGAAGGTCTAACTGGCAGCTAACCTGCAGAATCATTAACAATTTCAATCATCAATCTAAGTCAAAAAACAGCTCTAATTATGCATAAATTTTAAGCCTCGTTTCTCCTACTAGCACAAATCCCTCATCAATCCCCGAAAGCCCGAAGTACGCGGTCTAATCAGCTCCAATGACTATTTCTAAGTCGGATAAATTTTCAGCTTTTCTCATAAGGAAGATAGTGAGGAAATAAACATTAATAGATCAGTTCTTCAGTTACCTTCCAACATCGATGAGGGTTACGACAAAAAGGCTAAATGAAATAAGTAAAAGAGAAAGTGGGCAGATACCTGAACGCAGAAAATAATGTCCACTTGATTCCCCGTGGATTTTGAAGAGAAAGTAGACAAATTGGAATTTATATGAAGCGGATAGAGCCTTTTATTTTAATTCAGTGATAAGAAAAGCAGAGAACTATGTTTCTGAATAAAAAGAGTAATAAGGAACGTGGAGGGAGGGGAGGTGGTTATCCCCAAGTTTACCTTCTGTTTCCGTGGTACTTGTTATAATCGCTATACCATTTTCCATGATTTTTGTTCCATTTCCCGTAATTGTTGTTCCACTTCTTATAATTGTTAAACCATTTCATATACAGGCTGTACCAGTTGTTGTACTCTTTGCCATGCTTCTTCTCTCTATCCCACTTTTTCTTCTCCCCTTCCCACTTTTTCTTCTCTCCGTCCCATTTTTTATTCTCATTTCCCCACTTTTTCTTCTCCCCATCCCATTTTTGTTTCTCGTTTCCCCACTGGCTCTCACCTTTCTGAGGTGCAGCATTTACTGATGCAACTGTCACTGACAGCACAAAACAAATTGCAAGCAAAATACCCATTATTTTTTTTATTTTCAGCATATTTGCCACTCCTAAAATTTGTTAACCCCATTATTAATACTAATATTCAGGTTAATCTGGATTAATCTGAATTTATCCAGATTAACCCAGATGCTTCTTAATGCACTATTTTTGTTTTTTTAAATTGTCTCTCCAACTGTTTACATTTCGTTTTTTAATCTTTTTTCAACTATCCGTCAGCTTCAGGAGTTGATTTATTTTTGTCTCGCCGACTATCTTCGACTTAACAATCATAATATTGACTAAATTAAATAAAAAGATACTTATTATAACTATATATCTAAAAGTATGAATATCCTTAAAATAAGTGTTTTTAAAGTATTTATTGGAAATAAGAGGGTTTATAAATACTTAAAGAGCAAGCTACTGGTCTTTAAAGGGTTGATAAACGTAAAATAAGCGTTTGAACCTTTATTATTTGTGACCTTCCTTGCATTTAAAATGGGGTGATAATATTCACCTGCCCCCGCGGCATCAAACAATTTCCTTTTTTTGCACTAACTTTAGAGCCTCTTCTCATCCAGGGTAAGACACAAAGATCTACGGCGAAAGTCCAGCCTGCGAGCTCTCACGAGCTCAGGCACATATCCTTTCCCCAATCTTTTAAATGATAGTTTCCGTACAGATCACACCCACTAACAAGCAAATAGAAAGAAGCTGCAACAAAAAGCAATATGCAAAGCATCCGATGAAAATACCTGTTTCATTAAAAAATTGTTATTTGGTGTGTATATATAAAAATATTTAATTTGTAGTCACTGGCTTTCTTTTTCGGTAGGAATGTGTTTGACAATGTCTACGACTTCCTTGTAAACCCTAACCTCTGCCTCTGCTTCAGCCAAATGCTTTTCTACATTTATTAAATTGTGTTCATAAGTTGTAAGCAACTCGGTTTTTCTTAATTCTATTAGTATTTTCAGTTTATATCCCCTGATGTAAGTAAGAGGAACTGAACTTATATGATGCGTACATCGCCATTTATTTTAATAATGTATTATAAATGTTGAGATGTAGTTACTGATTTAATGGCTGGATTATAATGCGATTAAGAGGGAAACAGTGACTATCATGAATAGAATCCATGAGAATAATCAAATCTAAAAAAGTAACCATATGGGGAGCTAGTCCCGCTCAGTTTTGTAGTCAGTGACCTTATTGAACATCTAAAGATGTAGCTGTCTCTGAACGTTGTTTTGAATCAGTGACTCTGAACCTCTCCACGATAGATAACCAAATTGCACAGACAACCATAAAACCCCCAATAAAGATCCATCGCGCACACTTTTTGAGTTTCATAATTAAAACCGGTGTTACTCCAAAGATTTTTATCAATATGTGACTACTATTTCTCCAGGCAATTGATTCAAGGCTTCATACTCAAAAAATACATAATGATCCCTATAATGAAACCCAATACAACAGACTCTTTAAACTCCATTAAACCCACCCCATAACTTTCCGATATAAGCTGCTTCCGCAGTAGAAATAGACAGATTGCAATTTATAGGAAACGAACAGCGCCTTTTATTTTAATTGAGTTATGATAGAGTTGATCCCAAAACTCAAAAACTACTTCTTTGAATCTCAACTTAAAAACATTTAATTGAGCTATTGATCAGGAAAGTAGTTATGAAATTCCTATGGATCTGGAAAAAAATAGGTTTTGGGATAGGCTCCCTGTAAATATGAACGAGTCGTATTTGCTCTGTTAAAGTTGTCCATCTATTCCAGTATAAATGGGTCTTCTCGGAGTTCATCTAATTCCATGCAAAAGCCTCTTGTTGAGATAAGTATATTTTATTTCGTCATAAAATATACCAGTCAGTGTCATCAACCGAAATATCTTCTTTAAGGCCTACTTCCCTCCTGGGAAGCTTAAGTGCGTCAGTAATCGCATCTGAAAAGTCCTGAAGGTACTCTCTTGAGGAGAGGCTGTTATAGATGAAAGGTTTATCTGGCTGGATCATTTTCTGAATCGTTGCTTCCCTGGGAACAATATCAACTTTTATATCAACCATTTCTACGGCTTTTTCCATCGCAGTTCGGAAATCTCCTATACAGTAAGCTATCCTGTGTTTGTAATTGTCCCTGGTCTTTTCAAGATAAGCAGCAAGCCTTTCACTTTCCATTTTTATGAAATCCCGTTTGATCTTTGTCACATTACATTTTCCCATCATGAAACTGTAATGCATGAAAGGATATTGCGTGTCAAGCTCTCTGGGAGTGATTCCGCAGGTTCCGAAAGTTACTATGTGTACATCCTCAGGTTTTGCAATTCCGAAGATTACCCGATCGAATTTTTTGTGAGAGGGGCTTTCGTGATAGGGTTTTCTTTTGGCACATGGGACGAAAATGCAGAGCTCTCTGAAGGGAGCTTCATACTCGCTCAGGACCCATTCATTGGCTCTTATCATATCCGGATGATAGATTACCCTATCAGTATCAAGAGGCTCTTGAGAACGTTCATCTTCAGGAATAATTGGTTTCATAAACGTCAAGGTTAATTGAGCCTGGAGATTGTATATATAATTAACTAAATTCAGCCTGTTTTAGAATTCGTGAGCGTGTATGAAAAGAGCGTTCAGAGGTAGGTAAAGTAGAAAACATGTAATATAGAAGAAATGTAATATAAGAAGAGTAGAATATAAGTAGAATAATATAAAAAGAACAGGAAAAAAGGATAAGAAAAATAAATAAGTCACTAACCAGTATTGAATCGTCTCTACTTCATTTTTGAAATTTATTTGAACAAGAGAGATTAAATATAATTAAGAAGTATAACCTAAATACAGAAAGTCATTTTGGAAATCTCCAATATAAATAAATAATCTATTTTCATATATTCCAATATCCTTTCATAAATTATTAGAATTCTCAAAAACGAGCATGTAGAATTGAACAAGGCAAACTGTCCAAAATAGTGGTCTTATGGCAAATTCTATTCATGAGATGATCAGAGCAAGCTTCAGATGCGAAGATATGGTAAAATGCGTACTGGGCTTGAAATCTCTTGACATTGAAGCATACAAGGCCCTGCTCCTGCATGGCTCCCTGACAGCCGAGAAATTAGGAGAAATCCTTAACAGGGAAAGAAGTACCGCTTACCGTGCTTTACAGAACCTCATAGCATGTGGAATTGTTTACAGAGAAACAAAATCTATTGAGAGTGGGGGATATTACTATGAATATGTAGCCCTTGAACCCGAGGAAGTGAAGCAGATGGTAAAGAAAAACGTTGATGAATGGTACATTCAAATGAATAACCTGATAGACAAATGGATGATAGAATAAGTGTTTTCATGCAGAGTGGACGAAAACTAAAGACAAAATAAAAATGAACTTGTGAAAATTAAATATAAAAAACTAAAAATGAGTATTAATAGAAAATTTTGGAAGACCAGGTAAAATCAGCGTTTTAACCCGTCTACAAAATCTCCCATTCTTTCTATTGCTTTTTTAATATCATCCATGGACGCTGCATAGGCACATCGAAGGAAACCTTCACCTGACTCTCCAAAAACATCTCCTGGAATTGTAACAACCTTCTTTTCGTTTAGAAGGCGCTCTGAAAACTCTGAGGAAGAAAGCCCTGTGTTTCCTATATACGGGAAGGCGTAGAATGCGCCCTTGGGGTTGAAGCACTCAAGCCCTATGCTGTTAAAACCCCTGACGATAAAGTGTCTTCGCCGATCATATTCCCTGGCCATCCGCTCCATTTCCTCTTTGCCATTGCGGAGAGCTTCAATGGCACCTATCTGAGCAGTTGTAGGAGCACACATCATTGAGTACTGATGGATCATCATCATGGAGTGAATAATTTCAGGAGAACCCATCGCAAATCCAAGCCTGAGTCCTGTCATTGCGTAGGCTTTGGAAAAGCCGTTTAGCATAACAGTTCTGTCTTTCATCCCATCAAGAGAAGAAAACGGAACATGAGTACCTTCATAGGTCAGACACTCATAAACCTCGTCCGAGATAACAAATAGATCATTCTCTACAACAAGGTCGGAAATTTCCTCCATCCCTTCCTTCACCATAATGGCCCCTGTAGGGTTATTGGGGAAGTTTAGAACAATTGCCTTGGTCTTATCCGTAATTGCGGGCTTAAGAGCCTCTGCAGTCAGACTAAAGTTATCTTTCATGTAAGTAGGGACGATAACAGGCTTGCCACCTGCCAGAATAACGGAGGGGACATATGCTACATATGAAGGCTGGACTACAATAACCTCATCACCCGGGTTTGTAACTGCCCTTATTGCAATATCCAGAGCTTCACTAACACCCGTTGTGACCAGGATCTCGGATGCAGGGTCATAGTCCAGGCCATAACGCCTGTAATAGGTTCTGCTAAGTTCGTCTCTAAGTTCAGGAAGCCCGTAATTTGAGGTGTATGAAGTCTCTCCCTTTTCCAGAGAGTGGATACACATTTCACGGATATGCCAGGGAGTAATGAAATCAGGTTCCCCCACACCAAGAGAAATTATATCTTCGAGTCCGGAAACCAGATCAAAAAAACGACGTATTCCTGAAGGCGGGATATTCTTCACAGCTTCGGCAACAAATTTTGAAGGATCGCATGGAGGTCTCAAGCAAAGCACCCCTGTAAAAATATGTGAGTAGAATGAATGTAAGCTGATAAGAGGATCAGGTCTTACAATCTCGCATTAAAACGAGACTGGAAGCCTTTTTATCGCCTCAGGTTCGTGGAGAATTACCCCATCTTCTTTGTAGGTCTTCAGTACGAAGTGAGTTGACGTACTCTGTACCTGATCCAGGGTTGCAATTTTTTCTGCTACGAAAAAGGCTACATCCTTCATTGACTTTCCCCGGACGGTAAGAGATATGTCATAGTCCCCGGATAAGAGCCTGACAGATCTGACTTCCGGGAACTTATAGATCCTTTCTGCAATTGCCTGATAGCCCTGATTGCGCTCGAGAGTGACCTTCAGCTGAATCACGGCATAAACATAGTTTTCCCCAACCAGATCCCAATCAACAATGGTCTTATAGTGCCGGATAACTCCTGTTTCTTCAAGTTTTGCGATCGTCTGGGAAACTTCCTTTGCAGACATATTTATCAGTGCTGCAATTTCTTCAGGAGTTGCTCGAGCGTCATTTTCAAGAATTTCCAGTATATGTCGAATCTGTTCATCCATAGTGATCACCGGCACAAAGTTGAGAAAAATTTGGCAAAGAATTCCCCGTTTCCGAGGTTAGATTTTATCAAATTATTCAATCAATACAGCGTTTACAACTCCGTCCTGTCCTGGTCTGCTGGTAACTTTCGCAGTTCCGAGAGCTGTCCTTATGACGGAGCCTTTTGTCAGAATGTTACGCCTGACATAGTGTTTATTAGCAGTGTTGTCAATAACTGTTTCAATGGCAGCAGAGACGGTCTTTCCGTCTTTTGGATTGGTTATGTTTGCAATGTTGCACTGAAGCAGCCTTACCTTCCTGTTGCCACCCATTGTGGAGATATTTTTCCTCTTTACACCAGTTATACGGGTATCCGCAGATTCGCGGCCCATTTCAAACTTGCGCTTCCCGCGGGCAGCAATAACTTTCCCACCGGTCACTTTCCTTCTGGAGCTACCTTGCCATCTCATATTAAAACCTCATATATAATGAAATTGTAAGCAGTGTTTTCATTTATGATTAACCTGTACTTTCCTATTGTAAATATTAATCCTGATGATCCTGATCTGATAATCTTGTCAGGGCAAAAGCACACCTATCAGTAGCTAATTGCTCTGATTATATATTAATTATATTAACAGGAGTGCTTGATTAGCATATATTAACAGGAGTACTGATAGCATATTTGCTATGGACTTATCAATACAAATAGAATCGTATATGAACTTTGCGATCAGGAAGTTAGAAAAACTCAATTTTGGGACTTTCCTGTTTACAGGCGCCTGTGCCTGCGAAAATGCCTTCGATAGTTAGAAATCGGGTATGAGAAAGACTCACAAACAGAAGGTAAAGAGATAGATATATAATACATTGCACTTTGACAACAGGGATTATATAACATACAGCAAATAAAATTAAAGAGATTTAAATCATAAAAAAGAATTAATGCTGTAGTAATTGCTGTAATAATTGCTGTAATATTAGATATTTACATGTTTAATACAGTACGAGGAGAAACAGTAATGGTTACCGAAATTTCACTGAATACCATATGCGGACACACCACAAAGATCATTGCCACAAAGGAAGGAAAGAACACCCATGTGCATATAAAAACTTCATGTGAGAAACTAAGAAAATGGGGTACACACTTTGAGATGGGAATGAAAGATCTTATGGGTGGGCCAGATACGGTAATTGCTCAAAAAATGGCTGAAGCTCCCCTTACACCCACCTGTCTCGTACCGGCGGCGGTAATGAATGCTTGCTGGCTCGAAAACGGCATGATCTCCAAAAATCTTGCAAGGGGTATGGGGAAGATGGAAATTATATTTGACAAATTGGAGTGAGTATCCTCCAACAAGCCCTTAAGTTCTTCGTTAAAAACAAGTGTACTGAGAGAAATATGAAAAATTAACAGTACTGTGGAAAATACTCTGGATACACATTAACTCAGGAATGCTTAAATTAAATTTCATTAAGTATAATTTATTCAATATCAGTAAAAATCGATCTCAAAATATTAAAATAGCATTGATCTCATTTTTTAATAATAAACCACATAAGCGGGAATTAAAAATTGGAGTTAGAAAATATGGATATAGAAAAAATAAACAGTTATGGTCAGGAATTGATCGACTGTTTGAAACTAAAAACTTCTCCTGTCGCAGTTAAACTGGTTCCAAAAGGAAACCCGGTTCCTGAGGGAATGAAGAAAGTAGACGAGACTATGAGGCATTGCCAGCTTGTTGATAGAGTGAGAAGGTCCGGCGAAGAGTTCTACACCCTCGGAGAAGATCAGATGTGCAAAGGAGGAGCCGGGGCAATGGGCCTTGGGGAACTGCCTCCAAAAGTAGCCACTGGGGAGTTCTATTTAAAAGGACTCAAACAATTCAGTACACAGGGTGCCGCAAGGCGTACTATTGACAGAGTCCCTAAAATGCCACCGAACTCAACAGAAGCTGTCCTCTACGCCCCCCTTGAAAAAGCCACATTTTCTCCGGACGTAATTGTAATTATCTGTACCCCCAAACAGGTAATGCTGCTCACACAAGCTTATATGTACAAAACCGGAGGCAGGCTTGAAACCAGTTTCGCAGGGAAGCAGAGCCTGTGTTCCGATGCTGTTGTGCAGGCTTACAAAGAAGGTAAAGTCGGAGTCACAGTTGGTTGCAGCGGCAGTAGAACTTACACTAAAATCGAAGACGAAGAAATGATAATGGGAATTCCGGTAGAACTTCTACCTGATGTACTCTCAGGTCTCAAAGAGATCTGCCCCAGATAAAATCAATGTTTTCTCTTCAAAATAAAATTCCTTCGTGTTCAAGCCCTTTCACAAGATTTCCGAATTAAAGTTTCCTAATTCAAGAAAGGGCTTGTCAAATAATAAAAAATAGATTTTAAACGTTTTTAACCTCGAAAATACCTCTAATTTCATCTTTTTTGAACAAATCCTTTTTATTACTGTTATTCCAATGCGCCATTCGGGAAAGAATAGTCCTGAATTTTAAATAAATCAATTTAAGAGAATCAAACTTCTAAGTCATGAATTAGTCTGCTTGAGCGAAGCGAAACAGACCCCGTGCTCCCCGGAAGCGGAACTCGGGAAGCGGAACTCGGGCGCAGAAGCGTAATTCAGGTGGAACTCAATGGAGTATATGAAGAGATGAATTATATACTAATAGAGAAAAGAGAAGGAAAATGACCTGTTACATAGCAGATTCAGCGGTCTTTATAATGGGGAACTGCAATTTCGATAGTTCGCTGATGATTACCGTCCCTTCTGTTGCTGACGAATTAAAAAGCAGGGATTCGGTGCTACGTTTTGACCTTGCAAAAGAAGGAGGATTACGCGTTGAATGGCCTGAACCCGAAATGGTAAAAAGGGTTCGGGAAATGGCGGAGCATACAAGGGATTCAGAAGAACTTTCCAGAACAGACCTTGAAGTCCTTGCAAAAGCCTTTGAGCATAAGGACAGATGTATCCTGCTTACGGATGACTATGCAGTCCAGAATGTTGCCATACAGCTTGGGATTCAGGTTGAACCCATTGCTCAGAAAAAAATTAAGGATATAATAATCTGGCAAAAGCAATGTATTGGTTGCAGAAAAACATTTAAAGAAGGAGATGTCTGCCCTATCTGTGGCTCCCCTCTTAAAAAAAAGAGGAAAAAAACTATAAAAGAAAAGAGGCAATCTTAAACTGAAGAAAAAGATATAACGCTTGATAGTGTAA
This sequence comes from uncultured Methanosarcinaceae archaeon, assembly GCA_963847185.1. Taxonomy (GTDB): domain Archaea; phylum Halobacteriota; class Methanosarcinia; order Methanosarcinales; family Methanosarcinaceae; genus Methanosarcina. Next base: position 807,994 of record CAWJYV010000007.1, read on the forward strand.
TATTGTCTTTAATTGAGTGAACAAATACACAAATATAATTTTCAATAAGTATTTCAGGCAAGATCCGCAAGTCGAATAAGTTAAAGTTCGCTGCGAAATACGGCCTGAAAAAATTTCAGGTGGGAATGGAGACATGAAGAATATAGAAGATTTAATTCAGAAAGCTGTGGAACTGCAAAGCAACGGGCTTGTTACCGGCCAGATTGCCGATGAACTCAACGTTTCAAGAGAAACAGTAACCTGGCTTTTAACCCGTTCGAAAAAAGAAGTAACAGCTCCGGCTCCAAAGGATATTTCCGTAAACTGGAGCAGCATAGGGAAAAGTGCCACACGTCTCCACTATATCTCTCTTGCACTCTGCGATATGGTGCTTGAGGTCCTGGAACAATCAAATACCGAAGTAGATGTGGTCGTTGGTGTTGCCGCAAGTGGTATTCCTCTTGCAAGCATGATGGCAAACGAACTTGGAGCAGACTTTGCTCTTTATCACTCCCGTAAGGGACAGGATGTAGTTCAGCCTGGCCACAAAGGAACCATAAGCAGAAACTTTGGAACCGTCGCAGGCAAAAACTGCGTAATTGTAGACGACGTCATTACTACAGGTTCCACTACCATGGAAGTAATTGAGCAGCTGAGAGAAATGGATGCAAAGCCAAGGGCTGTAGTGGTTCTGGTAGACAAAAAGGGTGCAGATACAATTGCTAATGTTCCTATCCGGTCACTCGTAAAGATTGTGCGTCTGGACTGAAAAATATAAATTGATAACTAAAATAAGACAACTTATTATGTGGAAAGCCTTTCAATAGAAGGGCTTTTCCAAAATTTATACCTTTTTGAAACTTAAATCAAATTTAAAAAGTTAGTATCTTTTTTATATGGTAAATACGGCAAAATGATGGAAGGAAAAGAGGCTTATTAAAGCCTTTTAATACTCTACTTCTGTAGATCCTATTTTTTCGGCAAGCTTTGATAAAACCTCAGTTCTCATTCCTTCTACAAACTTAATGCTCCCTACGACAAGGTGTCCTCCTCCGCTGACACCTGCGCCTTTCATTTCTTCCCTGAGCTCCCTGACAATTCTCGGGATATTCATAAGAACTCCTTTTGAACGGATGACCGCAAAGTCAGGACCATATCCTAAGGTAACCACAGGTTGGTTTGGATATCTTTTGGTAAGCACATCGTGAACTTCTCCAGATGTCTTTCCTGGTGGCGGGAAGGTAAATTTCTGGGCGTAGTTTTCAACGTCAATTACATTCATAATGGCCCCATTTGCCAGTTTCTGAGACTTGACATTGAAGAGGCAGGTCTCGAGCTGATCCTGAATCATGGTGTTTGCCTGTTCGCAGAGCAGGGAAACCAGATTTTTATGGACCTCATGATCGCCAAGGTCCAGGATATCATCAATAAGACCTTTTCCACTGCTGAATTTCAACCAGAACTGTTCATAATCCAGAGCCAGAGCCATTTCCTTCAATTCCTTGAGGCTATAGCTGTCCGAGGCAAGGGATATGTACCTTCCAGCTTCCGGTGCCTCCGAACGGTCCCCTACTGCTGAAACTGCAGGCAGGTGTTTTATTGTATCACTGATGCTGGGATTGATCATACGAGCGACCTCAGCACAGAGCATACCCGCAGTAACCCCGAAATCTCCTCCCACATGTGCAGGATTTACGTGCCCTATCAGATACTGGTCAACTATTTCATCCGGATGATGGTGATCAATTACAAGCATATCAATGCCATAAACTCTGGCCTGCCTCATAGAAGGAACATCTTCTTCGGTTGACCCGTTATCCACAAGGATTACAAGCGGCATTTTCTGTCCGTGTCTTGAAATATCTTCAAGCGCAAAAGAAATATCTCTTGTGACGTCCGCTAGCTCGTAAAAAGGAGCCTTCGATGGAGCACGCTTGTACATATAATATTCTGCATCCGATCCACCTATTTCGGTAATAATGGGTAGAATTGCCCTCTCAATTGCAATTGCTGAGGTAATTCCATCGGCATCGGCATGATGCCTGAGAATGATAGGAGTCGAATGGAAAATCGCTTTTTTGATTTCTTTGGCGACATGCATCATTCTGGGTTTGAGCTTTTCCATAATCTCGCTCTCAACCAGGAAGGGGATATCAGCAGGAGCTGCTTTTGCCTCAATTACCCTCTCAACTCTTGCCCTGACAACTTCCTCCTTTTCTCCTTTAAGCAGCTTCATACTCATGACTTCGATCTGAATCTGCTCATCCCTCAGAGTCACTTCTCCAGTAATTGAAACAATCATTCCCGTGTCGATATGTGGATAGGAACGCTTCCCCGCACTTTCAAAAGCAGCACAGGGAACAAAGCCTCCTTCATCGCTAATCGTGAAAATAGTAGGCCCGCTGGTCTGCTTAACCTGAATGACTTCGCCTTCAAGTCTAATCAGCCTGCCTTTCATACTTGAGTCTATTTCAGCTGAATTCTTAAGTGGAAGCTCTTTTTCAAGTTCAATAGTTTCATACTTTTTAAGAGTTTTAGGGATTAGATCCAGTTTTCCTCCGGCTTTGACGCTTTTTACCAGCACTATCACGGCTTCCCCAACTTCAGGCTGAGTCCCAATATTGCTGGAGTGCATAAGCCCCCTTACATGAGGATTAAGGTCCACAAAAACGCCAAAAGATGCTATACTGCTTACTATACCATGGTAAAGTTTTCCTGCCTCTACATCCTTAAGATCACAGGATTCATCGAGAGCATACACATACTGAGAACGAGAGCATGAATTACAGATTTCTTCATCGGTATCCTCTGGATCAGAAATATGCACCCCACAAACCTTGCAGATGTAGATCTTCCCGAGTCCCTTACAGGTTTCACAGGCTCTGGTCGTTTCAATAACTCCCTTTCCTTTGCATTTTTCACATTCAGTACTATTTTTCAAAAAGCTATCAATGTTTTTTTCAGAAAATTTCATCAAATCAATAGATTTTGACTTGCCTTTTCCCTTACATTGAGGGCAGATATCAGTTGAAATAATTTCATTGCCACGTCCGTGGCAATCTGGGCATTCCTTACTCATTAATATCAACACCAGTGGTTCTTCCGAACCTGCGTTTTCTTACTATACAGTTCTTTATTGCTCAGGATAAAGTTTTAAACCTGACAATACCTTTTTCTCTTTAATCTTAATGTATACTGATGAACTGGCTGGCTTTATCTAGCCCGAAAATGGCATCCTTGTGATCCTTCTTGTTCTGTCCATCCACTTTTCCTGTTTTGTATTTATATTACTCTAGATATAAGTATTTTCAGAGACCAGATTTATCAGAGTTAGGTTCTGAACAGAATTGGTAGTTTCTCATAGTAAGCCAATATGTGCAGATCCGAAATTTACTTCGAAGTGTTTCTCAAAAAGCCGAAAAACTACCGTTCACAGAAAATCCGGAATATGAAAGGCATTAGATAGTTTTAAAGATATTCAGAGAGATACTAAACTACAACTCTTTGAAGTTGTATAATATTTATCCTCCAAAATTTCAATACGATTTTCTAGAGAAATAATACTTATTTATTATTAAGCATAAGATAAATATTAATGAAACAAGAGGTTACAAATTATGGATATTATTGCCAGTCAATTATCGCTTCCTGTATCTTTTCCTCTATTAATAATTGTATTATTAATAATCTCACAGTCAATAAAAATGGTTAATGAATATGAGAGAGTAGTTATTTTCAGGTTGGGCCGCCTTAGTGGTGTGAAAGGACCTGGAATTTTCCTGATTATCCCGCTTATTGATAAAGCTATGAAAATAGATCTGAGAATTGTTGCAATTGATGTCCCTAAACAGGCAGTTATCACTAGGGATAATGTCACGGTTGAAGTGGATGCCGTTGTCTATTACAAGGTAGTTGAGCCTGGGGCCGCTATCACACAGGTTGAAAATTATATGTTTGCAACTTCCACCCTTTCACAGACAACCCTGAGGGACGTGCTGGGTCAGATGGAACTTGATGAATTGCTTTCGGAAAGAGAGAATATTAACAAGCAGATACAGGAACTTCTGGATGCATATACCGACCCTTGGGGAATTAAGGTTACAGGGGTCACGATCAGGGACGTAGCCCTGCCTGAAACAATGAAGAGAGCAATTGCTAAACAGGCTGAAGCTGAAAGGGAAAAGCGTGCCAGGATTATCCTTGCGGAAGGAGAGTCTCAGGCTGCCCAGAAAATGACAGAGGCCGCCGCTCTCTATGAGGGAATACCCACAGCAATCAAATTGAGGGAGCTGCAAACTTTAGCCGAGATTGCCAGGGAAAAGAATCTCATAGTGGTTACACAATCTCAGACTCTTGAAACCGGAAATTTAGCAGCTATATCTCAGGCTATTTCTAGAAGGAAAGAACAATAAAGGCTAAAGAAGAGTCTGAAGAAAAGCAATGAGCAAGAAAGGATAGATAAACATGCCTGCTGATAGGGCTTCCCATTTCCCCTCTATTTTTTTCCTGTGTTTTATCCTTATAGCAGCTCTTGCACCAGCTGCCGGGGCAGGACCTGAAGGCAAGGTGCTTGTACTTGAAATTTCCGAAGCCATAACCCCGGCTTCGGATGATATCATAGCTAATGCAATCGAGAAAGCTGAAAATGAAAACTTTGAAGCCCTCGTAATCGGTCTGGATACTCCTGGGGGAGGGTTGGAGGAGACCCAGATAATTATAAAAAACATAGAGAACACCAGCGTGCCTGTAATAGGGTATGTGCCCGATGGCGGGAAAGCCTGGTCCGCGGGTACTCTGATCCTTATGGGAACAGATATTGCAGCAATGGCCCCATTTACGGTTATCGGGTCAGCTCAGCCAGTACAGGTATCTGCAGAAGGCACAAAACCCATTAAAGATGAGAAAATAATAAATGCCCTTGTCAAGTTTTCAGTTACGACTGCGAGCAAACACGGAAGAAACGAGACCTTTGCAGAAGAAGTCATAACGAAAAATAAAAACCTTGATGCACAGGAAGCCCTGGATACAGGCGTGATAGAGTACATTGCTCCTTCTATTCCAGATTTGCTTACCCGGATTAACGGGAATGAAATAAAAGGAAGAACTCTGAAAACCGAAAACGCACAAACAGAGAACTACGAACCCCCCTTGCCTCTTTCTTTTTTAGGGCTTATCTCAAACCCGATTATATCCTCCCTTCTTTTGACCATCGGACTCTATGGAATAATCTTTGGGATTTCGAGCCCAGGTGCAGGAGCAGAGGTAATGGGAATTATTTCAATAGCACTCGGGTTGATAGGCACGGGATTTGATATAAACATAGGGGCACTCTTTCTCATTCTTTTAGGAATAGGACTTCTCATTGTTGAAATTAAGATACCTGGATTCGGTATTTTCGGGCTTGCGGGTCTTATCAGTCTAATAATAGGAAGTATACTCCTTGTACCTATGGGAGGCGAAAATATATACACTCCCGAATTCCGGAGGCTCATGACCCTGACTATTATCGCCCCTACAATCGTCTTCGGGTTATTCCTTGTCTTTGCAATATATAAAGTGGCCGAGATTAGAAAGAAAAAACCAGTAATTGGATCGATTATAGGGAATACTGCTCAAACTATAGATTCTCTTGGCCCGGGGAAATCAGGATTTGTTCGTTACAGCGGAGAATACTGGCAAGCCAGATCAGAGGAGGAAATAGGAGTTAAAGAAGAAGTTGAAATAATTGGAAAAGAAAGGGAAGTACTTCTGGTGAGAAAAAAATAATTATCCCTTCTTTTCAGATTCAAAACTAAATCTGCTTGTTACTTTTTTCTTATTTTTTCCAAAACTTTTTGTTTCTTTTCAATAGCTTCAAGAGCTGCTTTATCAATTGATTCTCTCATTTCTTCAAAACCCCTCGGATTTTCTTCGCCATGGACTTTTTTGACAGGAGTATAGGCTGATTCTCTAAATCTGGGTGTAAAGTCTCTGCATTCTCCATTTACGAAAATCTCAGCCCCATTTCCGTTCTCCACACGACCTATGATATCCATTTGAATGCCTGCAGCTCTGACAGCATCAAGAATCTCATTAGCGTATTCAGGAGGAGCAATTACAAGCAAGGCATCGAGAGAAACTCCAAGATAATCAATTTTAAGAGTCTCAAGCATGGAAAGCACTTTAGGATTCACAAGAGCCCTTATTTTTTCTTCTTCAAAAACCAGTTTTACACCTGCTGTTTTTGAGATTTCCTTGGCATCACCCCGGATTCCACCGTTTGTAACGTCAGTCATTGAGTGGACTTTCCGGTGTAATTCGGACTGCAGCAGAACTTCACAGGCTTCAAGGAAGCGAATATTGATGGTCTCTTCCACGACCTCATGCATTCTGTAATAGAGTGCAGTTGTAGAAATCGTGCCCCCACCTGCTCCTTCAGTCATAAGGATAAGGTCTCCTACCTGCGTTTTGTTTCGGGAGGTAAGAGAAGAAGTTACCCCTACAGCGCCAACACCACCTGTCATGCGCTCACCTATGACCATGTCCCCCCCGATTCGAAGGGTGCTTCCGGTTATAAGAGGTATGCCTGTCAGTTCGGAAACTGTGGTTATTCCTGCAATATGATCAAATATTTTTGCCACGTCTCCGTCATCTGCTATATGAATATCGGAAAGCATGGCTAGAGGACGGGCCCCCATAGAATATACATCACGTAGAGCTGCTCTGGCTACATGAAAACCTGAGAGAAAAGGAAAATCGCTCAGACGGGAGTGAATTCCGTCAACGGTGACTACCAGGTAATTATCGCCTATTTTAACAACTCCTGAGTCGTCAAGCTGGGAACTATCCACAACCGCACCTGTCTGACCTATTACTTCTCCAAGTTTGGCGTGAACGTAAAAGTCCCCGGTGCCCCTTGATCCTACTCCAAATTCTCCCATGGAAACTCCGGAGAGAGTAGGACTTAGTACATCTCCCTCCACATTAAGGGTTGCTTTTGCCTCACAAATGACCGCAGCCGCAATCTCACGAGCCCTTTCAGGGTTTATATTTTTGATTTCAAGAATTCTTGAAGCCAGCTGTAACTCAAGCCCTTCTTCATTCGAGGGATCTTTCCTGAGAGCCCTTTTTACATAACCTTCTATATCCATAATTACCATCTCGCAGATATCTCTGCCCTATCAGGTGCAGGGCTGAGCAAATTGGCACAAGTGTAATCCGTAGAACTATAAGTAATTTAAATGATTTAGGAGTCAGAACTCAACTACTAGAGTTCAACACTAGAATTCAACTACTAAAATTAAACTACTAAAACTTAATTGCTAGAACTTAATACCGAATAAAAATGAGAAAAATAAATCAAGTTTCAATGCTGAAAACACTCTCCAAATGATTCCTTTCAGCACATTTCCACAAAATTTTTCAGAATCTTCAGTCCGGTAGCTCCACTCTTCTCAGGATGGAATTGAGTGCCCATCACATTGCCTTTTGAGTTTACGACAGAGGCTGAAAACTCCAGTCCGTAGTTACAAGATGCAAGGGTATTTTCAGGTGCTGAGTCCACGTAGTAAGAGTGTACGAAATATACGAAAGAATCATCAGGGACGCCTTCAAAAAGAGGGTGATCCTGTCTGGTTTCAATATTATTCCAGCCAATATGAGGAACTTTCAATTCCGATTTTGGAAAGCGCAGCACTTTGCCGGAGATAAGATTCAGTCCATCAGTCAGTTTCCCTTCCTCTGAGGAACTCATCAGAACCTGTTGCCCGAGACATATCCCGAGAATCGGCCTTCCTGACTTTACGTAATCAGAGATAATTCCTTTTATCGGGGCAAGACACTTCATCGCATCCACAAAAGCGCCGACGCCCGGGAGAATCACCCCATCTGCTGCAAGGATCTCCTCATGGTCCCCGGTGATTGTGGGACTGGCACCAACGTGTTCGAGCCCCTTTTGAACACTCCGGAGATTTCCAAGTCCGTAATCGAGAATCACGATTCTTTTCATAGCTGTAAAGAATAAGTTCAAATAGATTAAGCTTACGAATAAAGAAAAATCAGAAGGGAAATTATAGAAAGAGATTGAAATTGGAAGAAAAATTAAAGGATTCTGTAAATCTGTACTGATCAGTATCTGTCTGCAGAAAAACTATAAGGTCTTTCCTCTCTTTCAAAAATCACCTTATGTTTGCCACAACGTATACATTTATAGCGCTTTTCAAGCACTGTTGGCAAAAAAAACAGCGCCCCAGTCTTTCGTTTCCATTTATGCAGTCCAATAAAACACAAGAAACTATGGTCATGGTCCGATTCACTTGAATCATCAGAACATTCTTGAGTCAAAAAACTTTTTCCCCTCGTTCTTGATTGATAAGCTGGCTTTTTGATGGTGAAAAGAATATGGATAAAACAACTATATAAATACATACTTATTTTGAATAATTATAATAATTTTCGACTATGGTAAATATAGAAGGTCAAAAAATAGAAATAAACTATAAATACAATAATGTGGCTATTGAATATTAACTGAATAAATTATTTTTTAATGTCTATACGTGAGGTAAATTCATGACTAAACTTACATTATTGAGAAATGATGAAAAAGCCATGGAACTCCCGATTAATATTGTTGTCATGCTTGTTGTCGGAATGGTTGCCCTAGCAGCACTTATTTCGATAATACCTACTCCAACAAAGGAAATGTCGGTATTTGTAGAAAGATCAGCACTGGGAGGAGGGACTCTTCAGCCAGGCAACTCTATAGTAGTAAATGCGAGAACTGCAGAAAATCCTTTTGCAATAACTGTATCGGTAAAGGTAACAGACAATGACGGAAACCCTGTCAGAAACGCAAATGTTATTCTCAGGGGACTTGGGGGTGCTGCATCCAATACTACGGATGCAAACGGGCTCAGTGTCCTGACAACACCTTCAACTTCACTTGTCAAGCTTGATCCGAATCAGAATGAGGGAACAATGGACCTGAAAATTATGGCAGATGGCTTTTACGACTATGAGAAGAAAGATGCAGTTATGATTATCAAGACTCGCTAAATCGAATATATGTACAGGTAAAGCTGGAGAAAGGAGACTGGTATGCTGCCAGAAAAACTCAAAAATAATGAAACAGGAACTGTGGGGCTTCCACTAAGGATACTAGTCCTTTCAATTGTCGGTTTAGTGGGGTTTTACGCAATACTTTCAGCTCTCGGTAGCGCTCCTGCTCCTCCCGAACCCATGTACGCAACAGCTAATATAAGCTCATTTTCTTTACCTTCACCCGAATCAGGAAGCTCAGGGGAAACTAATCTGCATCTGCTTGTAAAAGTTATTGACAGGAACAACCGCGGCATAAAACAAGCAAATGTAATTGCCTGGAGCCCTGATAAGGGAAATGCATATTCAGGTATTACTGACTATAAAGGAAATGCAGTAATAAAAATATCCAACCCCAAAATACCTCAAGGAAAAGCCGAAGGATATATTTCAATAAAAGTTATGAGAAGTGGATACATAGATTTCACAAGTGAGTATTTTGTTAAAGTAGTACGAAGTTAAAGTTTTCTGAGACTAAGATCTTCTGAAGAATTTCTGCTTCCTTTTGTAAAAGAACAGAAATGTAGCCTGCGTATACAATTTGTTAGCTGTCTTCAGATTCTGGCCAGAGGTTCTGGCTATTAAAAGACATAATCTGTAAATAAATAGCTGCAATGAAGAAAGCTTAGAAATGGATAAAAAGAAAGATTGAGTGGATTTATCAATCATATTTAAAACAACAAACATATCCTCAATTTTTAAAAGTGTAGAGATTTTATGCTTGCGGGTTTCAATAATTGACTTTCCACAAAACTACAGATCTTTATTTATTCTCCGGCACCAAAGGCAGCTTTAAGCTTGCGTTCTTCTTCCTTGGATAGGGAAGTGCGCACTACTTTTGGATTGAATTTGCCCAATTCATCGAGAACCTTATCTTCAGTCCATTTTGAAATCAACAGGAAGAGGGCAGATCCTCCGGGTTCTACAGTTTCAGCAACCTCATGGATGAAGTCGTCATTAATTCCATAATCCGTTAATTTGGCAGAAATTGCACCTGTCACGGCACCAATTGCCATACCCAACCAGGGCATCCAGAAAAGTAGCCCTATCAGCATACCCCAGAATGCTCCACCAACCGTGCCTGCACCGACAAGGTTCATTGCCTGCTTTACCTTGACCTTACCATCGTGGTTGCGAATAACGATTGCAGCGTCATCAAGAGTTATCAACTGCTCTTTTTGAAGTTTTTTGATGGCTCCATCCATCTCAGAGGCGCCTTTGTCGTTCGAAAAGGCAAAAACTATCAACTCACTCATTTTTTAAGACCTCCTTTCTTATTTTCGATTTAATCTAAAATACGATGATAGCCTTAGTTTAAGAGAAATAGCCTTATCCGAAGTTCAATAGAAAGTAATCCATTGAGAGAACCAGGAGGTTTGAAGCCTCACAGGTAATAGATAATTCATTTAGAAAACCTGTCAGGATGCCTTTTAACTGGTTATTTCATTAGTTCATACCCTCTTTCCGGAAATGCAGATTTCCCCTTACTTATCACAGAAGCCACCGATAATAACAATCTCATAATATTATATATGTTTTACGCACTTGAAGATCAAAATTGATAACATAAGAGCGAATAAGAGGTATTTTAATTCGGAAATTTAGTAGTTCACAAGTATGGTTGGATAAAATATGATAGTAAATGAAAAAGAATTTTCAATCACCTTCAGAAAATTCATAAAGGCGATTGTATAACATTATGAGAGTGATTAATAGTATAGCAGATTCTGTGATTGCTCGCGAGAGATGAATAATTTATACTTTTCTGAAAGAATAAATCATTAAGCAGCTGTTTTTGCCCGCTTTATTCAGGATCGGATAGTGATTTCTTTTTACGGTTTACCATGTAAAATTTCATGAGGACAGCCCCTGCCATCATGACTCCAAGACCCATAGGAAAATAAGGAGACCTTATTATATCCCACCTACCGGACCAGACAAGGAATCCGGCGAGGAAAAGAGCTGAAGACCCCACAATTCCTGAGATTTCCAGGGGAATTTTGATTGAGCCTAGGGTAAACCTGTTTTGATTCTCAAGAAATTCAACGCGAGACTCAAGTTTTTTCATGTATTCGTATTTCGCAGTCTCTTGATTCCTGAAATTCTGAACTTCTTTATCTATCCTTTCAATTTCCGGTTTCAAGTTGTCGTGAACAAAACCTGATAATTCGGAGAGTGAGGCCTGAAGAGCGCGAAGACTTTCGGAAAGACCGGAGAAGAGCTCATTTATACTCCTGATTTTGTAGCCAGTTCCTGAAGTTTCGGAAGAATTATCCACAGAGAGAATAGAAATATCCGAGGTGTTACCTGAAGGAAGGACTGCACTGAGAGCAAGACTAGAATTATTCCCCTCTGAAAATGATGGAACTGAATTAGAAAGCAAAGAATTTCCATGAAGAGGAATAGAAGATTCAGGAGACACAGAAGGCATCTGTGGAAAAACCGCGGAGCCTGCAACAATAGTCCCTGAATTTTCCTCAGGAAAAGGATCAGAGAAATTCCCAGAGAAAACTCTTTCAGTCTCCAGGGAAGGAGGAGTTTCCACTGAAAGGCGCCTTTCGACTGCCCTGAGCCTCTTTTCAAAACTCCTTATGCTTTGATCAAAAACCTCAATTCTTCCCTGTAGATCCTCCCTGATTTCTGGTTCTTCCTGATGTAACTTGTTCAATGAACCATTACCCCCACAAAATTTATTATAAAGAATCTGATCCGACACTATATAAAAATTTTGAAAACATAAAATAATATTATTTAGAATAATATTAAAAATGACAACATAAAGCTGATAGCAAAAAGAGAAAAATCAAAGGAGTCTGAAAAGGAAATTGAGAAAAAACGCACATTAAATTCTTCGAGTCACATGCCTGATAAATGAAAGTAATTTTCACTTACCTTTTTTGTTATTTGCTCCATCATTACCTCAGGACAGTAAGGTTTTCTTTTCTTCGGTTTTTCAAAATCGTGAAAACACGAATCTGTGAATTTCCACCGAAGACCCAAATTTGACTTTGATCAAAAATACCAATCACCTTTGAGGTAGTTTCTCTGTCATTGAAACGATAGTAATGTAAATTGGCAGGAGAAATAAACAAATCTACCCTACTTGGTTTCCTCTTAATCTTTGGTTTGGATCGCAGGTAGGGTTTTGAGAATAGGGACTCAAATCTCTACCATCTACTTCTAAATTATTCTCAGAAAATAATCTCCTTTTGTTCGAACATAGACTCAGGTAAAAGCAACCGTGCATAAGCCTGTACATTTCTTAACGATCTTTTATTGCTTTGTCTGGATTTTTGAGGTGTATTCTTGCATCAGATACTCCTCAGAATGTGCGATCAAGAGGATAAATTCTAAAAATCTAATATCTCAATTTGAGACGCAATTGTGAATTCCTGGTTCGGCCCTATAATCATCTTAATATTTTGAAAAATGATATTGCAAATTGATCCTATTAACCTATAAGTGCCCAAAACAATTACTTATGCAAAATTAAGTACCTAAATTACCTGATTACTGCAAATATCCGGGAAAAGAAATGCCTATCCTTGATGCAAAAGCCTGGAGGGAAATATGAGCGAAATTCAAAGAAAATTCGATGAGGTTTCTAAAAAGTATGATGAGCAGAGAAGGAAGTTTATACCTTGTTTCGACGATTTTTACAGATTATCGGCATCTGTGGCATCAGCTGATACGAAGACTCCTAATATTTTGGATGTAGGTGCCGGAACAGGACTACTATCGTCATTTCTGATGGAGAGATATCCAGAGGCATCATTTACTCTTATTGATATCTCGGAAAAGATGCTGGAAATTGCAAAAGAGAGGTTTGGGAATAATTCAAACGTAAAATATATTATAGCAGACTATTCAAAGTATGATTTCGCAGAAGAATATGACCTTGTAGTGTCAGCACTGTCTGTCCATCATTTGGAGGATGAAGAAAAAAAGGAACTATATAAAAAAACTTACTCCATACTTAAACAAAATGGAATTTTTATTAACGCAGACCAGATATATGGAGAAACTCCTTTTATAGAGAACTTAAATAAAACAGTCTGGAGACAATATATTGAAAACAGTGGCTTGTCAAAAGAAGAATTATTAGCTGGTTATGAAAGAATTAAGCTTGATAACCTTAGTTTGACATTAATATAAAAATAAGTACTCTTATTTTCGTTAATGGTTTGATGAATATACTAACAAAAATAAGAGCATTTCCTACAATACCTAACAAGAATATATGTGTTCCTATTGGATCGATGCTTACTGTTCAATACTTTTATGAAAAACTTAATTTTTTTGACATTTTTAGCAAACACAAAAGTAGAGGTTTAGATCTTAATAGTTTAATAATCGGCTTGGTAAGCTATAAGCTCACCGAGAATTTCAGCATAAAAGAAGCTGGTAAATGGTTAAATCAGAAAGAAATTCTCGAGATTTTGAATCTCGAGAGTTTCCATGAAAAAGTGCTTTATAGAACTCTTGAGATCATAGGACGTAATAAGGAGAGAATTCTCTCGGAAATATTAGATAATCTTTTTTCTGTTTATGATTTTGAAGAGACAGACATAAACCTTGACTGGACTAGTATAACTCTTTACGGAACAAAATCTAATCTTGGAAAGCATGGATATAGCAGAGATTATAGACCTGATAAGCTGCAAATAACAGTTGGAATCAGTGAACTCAAAAAACCAATTAATATTCCTATTGGAATTACAGTAAATAGAGGAAACGTTCTTGATCTGCAACATTTTCCTGAGACTTATAGCCAGGTAAAAAATAAATTAAAAAAAGAATCTCTTATTGTTTTTGATAAAGGCGCTAATACTGTTGACAACATTAAGCTAATACAGGAAGATGAGATGACGTATCTTACTTCCATGAAACTGAATTCAAGCGATGATAAAATCATTGAGAATTTTGATTTAAAATTAGCGCAGTTAATAGATCCCGAAAAAAGTATTTATGGGATAAAAATCGTTAAGCCAAATAGCATCAAGTATTTCTATTTCTCAAAATCATTACAAGAGAAGCAACTGGAAGCTAAAGCAAGAACTATTCTTAAAAAGTTAAAGGAAGCAAAAGAGATACAGGAAATAATAGCAAAAAACAAAAAGCTTCCTAAAAAATTCAGAATCAATAATGAGTTAATTGAAATTGATTACTCTTTTAAGACTAAGCTCGAAGAGCTTAGTGAGGAAGAAGCAATAGAACTCTTGAAAAGTTCCATAATTAATGGAAGAGAAGGATTTTTCTGCCTTAAATCAAACAAGAATTTGACACTTGAAAAGGCTTTGGAGATATATCGAGAAAAGGATTCTATTGAGAAAATATTTAACTCATTGAAAAACGAAATACAGATTAAGCCGTTAAGAGTTTGGTCAGATAATAGTATTTATGGGGCTCTTCTATTGGGATTTATTGCTCAATTATTCATATCGCTGATGCGATATGAATTTGAGGAAATCAAGCACAAATCCACAAAATTCATCAAAAAAAGCTTGAAGAATTTGACACTTACAATAAAGTTCGTGAAAAATGGAGTCAGAAATTATATTTTTGCTAATTTTGACAAGATCAATAGCTTAATTGTAACAAAAATGGGCACTATTCCATAGAATTTATTATAAAATTAAATGGATTCATAGCCTCCTGTCAAAACAGTTCGAGCTAAAAATAAGATAGATTTTCAATATCAATTAGTGAATACTGTCAAATTAGGGTGATAAAGAGGCAAAATTAGATCAGCAATTAGATTGGCTTAAAGAAATTGGTTTTTGTGATGTAAGTTGCATATACAAGTTTTATCAGTTTGCAGTAATGTTTGGAAGAAAAACTGAATAATTCAGAGACATGTATGTATCCGAAAAATTATTTTGCATATTAGTACAAGAACCAGTTTGTACATCTGGCTAAGTTTAATCAATCTCATTCCCATGCTTACATTTGCATGGGTCTCTTTTCTTATCTCATTCATGATCCTTTTTAAGACAGCTGAGCATAATATTACCTAGATTTTTATTAAGTAACTTTCGATTGTAATAAATATTATCTTATGCAAAGTCTAATTGGATATATTTATAAAAAATATTATATATTGATGTTTTGATTTGGCTTTTTATACACATCCTGGTTTTCATTCAACAAAGTTTATTACATTAGAAGATTAATTATAAAGTTAGCTGGAAAATGGGGGTTAAATTCTGAATATAATGTTAAAACTTCAGGATGCCGTCAGTAGCCTTAAAAGGGGTCATTTTTATGGGCAGGATAAAGAAGAAGAGGCAGAGGAAGAAAAAGGCTGCTTGTACAGAATAAAGCAAACAAAAAACAGGAAAACCATTTTCATTAACTGCAAAGAATGTGAATTTGAATCTTCCTTAAATGATACACATTGCAGAAAGAACATTCTTTCTATCCTGCAAAAGGAAGTTCATGCCAACTGCCTGGTACTTTCGAGATTATATGAAAGGGATTACGAGGAAGAAGCACTGGCTTTACTCTATATTCTTGCAGGCTTCAATGAAATAATTGCAGCATATCGAAGTACAGAGATAGTTTCGGAGACCTGTTCCAGACCCGAGAAAAAAGAATGTGAACTTGAGAGGAAAGAGCTAATCGATTTTTTTGCTGAGATAGTAGAAACCGACCCTTTGAAAGCTCGATTGGAAATAAAAAGGTCTGTTCAGGGGAACATTTTAAAGAAAATCCCCAACATTCTTCCTGTTTGTTCTGGATGTTCCGAATGTTTTTATCAGACGCTTCGAGAAATGGAAGAGAAATTATCTTCTTTTCCCGAAATTCCTGCTCTTAATAGAGCAGAAATTCGATTTTCTTCAGCAAACCTGCCAGGAAATTCAGGAAAATTTCTTAGAAACGGAGCAGAAACAAAAACAGAAGCAAAAGTAGAATCAAAAATAGAAACAAAAGCAAAAAAACTGATAGAGGATATTTCCGAAGAAGTAACCCTCTCAAAAATCTCAAAACATATTCCATTTGTTACCTCCAAAAGCAAGCCAGAAAATGAAGAAAATAATAACAATTCTACAGGGGAGGCTTTCGACTACGAAAAAGTAATCAAACCTCATGTAAGGCCTCCTTTTTCCAGCTCTCGCATTTATGCCGAAGCCCCCGGAAATACCGAGTTTCTTGAGTGTTATGATATAAACGGCAGAGAAGGGAGAAAACTTGAGATTTCCATTTATAGTTACACTGACAGGCCTGAAAAGCTTTACATGATCCGGCCCCCTGAATATAATCTCAGGCAAGAAGAGCTCAGACTACTGGAGATAATCCGAAGACGGATGATTCAATACAGGCCAAAAGATCTTGCCTTTACAGATCCCATAGATGCCAGGGAATATTTCAGGCGCATGGCAAAAGAACTTCTGGAAGAAGAACTCTTAGAAAGCCGGGAAACCTGCAGCCCGGAAGAACTTGAAAGTTATGCAGACCTGCTTGCAAGATATACAAACGGGCTCGGGATCGTAGAGGATTTGCTTTCGGATTCGAGGATTACCGATGTATATATCAACGCCCCTGCCGACACAAACCCTGTTCATGTTGTCATGGACGGAGAGGAATGTGCAAGTAATGTTTTTCTCTCGCAGGACGACCTGGATGCTCTTGTGTCAAGGTTCAGGACGATTAGCGGCAGGCCTTTCGGAGAAGCTATTCCTGTGCTTGAACTCAACCTTGAGGCTTTCGGAGTAAGGGTTTCGGTAATAGGAGACCCTCTAAGTGCGAACGGTCTTGCCTATGCCTTTCGAAAACACTCCCTTTATCCCTGGACTCTGCCTAAACTGATTAATACAGGTTCTATTTCTCCATACGGCGCAGGGCTCTTAAGCTTTCTCATGGACGGACAGGCTTCGGTCCTTGTTGCAGGTGAAGTCGGAGCAGGGAAAACATCGCTGCTTTCCTCCATGCTCCTTGAAATTCCGCAGAAATACAGGATTCTGACAATAGAAGACACTAACGAACTCCCCATTGAAAAACTCCAGAGTTTAGGCTGGAAGGTCCAGGGAATGAGCTCGCATTCCTCTGTTCTGAAATCAGGGGCAGAAATGAGCCCTGAAACTGCACTTCGGGCTGCTCTGCGGCTTGGGAGCTCATCTCTCGTACTTGGGGAAGTCAGAGGTTCGGAGGTAAAAGTGCTCTACGAAGCCATGCAGGTCGGAAAAACTGGAAATTCGGTTATCGGGACAATTCATGGTTCTTCTATTGAAAACGTATACGAAAGAGTCGTGCATACTCTTGGTGTTCCTCCAGCCTCATTCAAGGCCACCGATGCAGTAATTATTTGCTCCAGCATCAGGCTTGAAGGAACCATGAAGAAACTGAAACGTGTAAGCCATATTGCAGAAGTTACCAATGTTGCAATCGAAAACCCTGAACCTTCTGAGATCTTCACGGATCTGATGGATTATGATGCCTCACAGGACTGCCTGCTTGCAGGAAAGGCTCTTGAACAGGGGCAGTCTGAACTGATAGGCAAAATTGCAGGGAAATGGGGGATTTCTATAGACAGGGCCTTAAAAAGCATCGAGCTCAGAACAAGGATAAAAGAAAAGATTGCGATTGCAGGCCGCAAGAAACCTTCCCTTCTGGAGGCGGAAGCAGTTAGCCAGGCAAACAATATGTTCTGGTTACTTTCTGACTCCATGACAAAAAGCAAAGCCTATCAGAAAGAACATGAAATAAACTCAGAGTCCGACTCGGAAGACGATCTGGAAATACTTTATCGAAAATGGGAAATCTGGTTTGAAAATTTTGCCAGGCAGGCAAAGGAATAAAAATAATCTTCTGAGTCACGATTTGTGATCACTTGAATGATTCGTGATCACTTGAATGATTTGAGTAGTCATTTGAGGGGATAAGCTCACAATCTGGGGGAACATGTCAGAAGAAAGAAACTGGTATGTAAGAGCCTGTAAAACCACTGCAAGGAAATGGAAGTGGACTATTCCTGATCCTGTCGCCTTCAGCAGAAAATGCGAAAAAAGTGTCAGTCCGGAGTACAGAAATGCTCTTATATTTACAGGTTTTGACCTAGAAGCCTTTGAAACAGTGTTATTTTCTTATGTGGGGACTTTTGCGACTTTAATTATGCTTCTCGGGATAGATCTCCTCCTCCTTTTTTCCACAAGTTTTGATTCCAGGACACTTTTTGTTATGGGTACACTAACCTTTGTTGTTCCCCTTATTGTCCTCTGCTACCTGAGCGAGTACGTGAAAATCAGGGCAGGTTTTATGAAAATTTCTTCCCTTGGAGACATTCCTGAGATTCTGAGCTATATAGTCATGTACATGAAATTAGTTCCAAACCTTGAACATGCTGTCCTTTTTGCAGCCCGAAACTCCGAAAGGCCGCTTGCAAAAGATTTAAAAAAACTGACCTGGGATCTCAATCTCAGGATCTACAGCAGTATGGATGATGCCCTCCTGTCTTTTGCCGACCTATGGGGCAGAAACAGTGAATATTTCAAGCGTTCCCTGCATCTGATCAAAAGTTCAACATCAGAACCTGATGAAGCTCAGAGGGTTATAACCTTAAACCGTGCTCTGGATATAAGCCTCGAAGGCACTGAACGCCTTATGGACTCTTTTGCGGCAAAACTGAAGACCCCAAGTTACATTCTCTACTCGATTTTCATTCTGATTCCTCTGGCCCTGGTAGCTCTCCTTCCTGCTGTCACGGTCGTGGGGATGAAACCAGAGCTCTCAGATCTTGTGCTCCTTTATGACTTCGTTTTTCCGGCTCTTGCAGTACTATATTCGGAATATATTCTTATGCAGAGGCCGGTTGCCTTCATCCCAAAACAAATTCCTGATTCCCATCCTGACCTCTTAGATATTCAGCAGAAGAAAAGTTATGCCATAATGCTTTCGGCCCTGGTCTTCTTGCTGATAGCTCCGTCAGGATATTTCCTGCTATTATTGGGGAATCCTGGAGAAATTGTTGCAACTGAACCCCTTGAAGGATACTTTACCCCAACTCTTCCACTCATTCTGGGAGGAACTGCTGGAATTTCGATTTACCTGTACTTTTCCTCTGTTCCTTACAAGAAAATCAGAGATAGAATTAAACAGATGGAGATGGAATTTGCAGATTCCCTCTTTGTGCTAGGAAGGCGCATTTCAGAAGGAAAAGCCCCAGAAGAAGCTTTTGCCCATACAGCCAGGACAATGGAAGGTTCAAAAATCGGGGAGGCCCTTGGGGAAATTTCCATGAACCTTCTTAGCATGAGAACAAACCTCAAGGATGCTATCTTTGATGAAGACTTCGGGGCCTTCAGGCATATTTATTCAGAAAGGATCCGAAATACCATGCTCCTCTTTACAGAAAGTGTGCACAAAAACCATGAAGCTGCAGGAGCTTCCCTTATCAAACTTGCAGACCACCTAAAAGAACTCAGTGAAGTTGAAGAACGAATTAAAAGTTCCCTTTATGACGTTACTTCAACCATGCGTTCTACTGCAGTAATTTTTGCTCCCCTTATTGCAGGGATTACCCTTGCCCTTGCCGAAGTCATTACAAAGATTCTGGGCCAGGTGGCTGAAAGAGTAAACAGGGTCCCTGCAGATCTGTCCGAAATGCCGGTTGAAATGGGGCAGGAAGCTTTTTCCCAATCCATTTCTCCGGATCATTTTCTGCTTGCAATAGGGGTTTACGTTGTCTTCATCAGTGCGATTCTTACCCATTTTGCAGGTTCAATAGAATATGGGGGAGACCGCGAGCAACTAAAATACGACCTTGCCTGCATGCTTCCCATTTCAATCATTGTATTCGCAGTTTCTACCGCAGTCTCAAGAATCGTTTTTAGCGGGTTGGTATGAAACCGATTCTAAATATACCTATAAATAAAAATTTAAGATTGTGATGAACAACAGAAACCCTATGACGACAGGCCAGTAAAGTATCTTAATGTAAATGTTGTCTTTTGTATCAATAAAAGGGATATGCCTATTTGACGCAAAAGCTATAGAATTCAGAGAAACAACTATTATCCCAAGGTACAATGTCCAGTAGAAATACTCAAGGTAGATGATATTGCCTACTGGAATTCTAGACCTGAAAGAAGTGTGGGAAATGATGAGAGTAAAAAGAAGGGTAGTGCAGTAGGCCAGGACTCCATGTGAACTGAATCCGAAATGTTTTTTGTTTTCATCCTTGGTCGTTATCGTAAGTATTGCAAAAAGAAGAACGAATGCTACTATTATGAGTAGAAGATCAGAAACAAAAGAGGCCTTAAAATCCCTTTTGATATCTACTTTAAAGTGAAATTCGCTTGCACTCAAATTTGCAAAATTTTTTACTCCGAAAGTGGTGTTATAAGGATTTACCCTATAACTGAAAAAACTTTTTTCCAATTTCCAGCCATCAAGCATGAACGAATGTCCCAAACCAGGACGGGTTTCTGGAATCAAGCTGTTGTAGGAATCAAAGTCAGGAATAAAGATGTTTCCTGCAGGATTATTACTAACTATCCTGATCGATATTTCTTCCCTGGCAAAAGGATATCTTGAGTAATCAAATTGCTGGCGCAGAGTAGTCTTAAAATGCCAGCCTGTAATACCTTTGTCTTTATCCTCATAAGCTTTTTCAATTATGGTTTCTTTTGAATCAGGAAAAATAAAGTCCGGAAAATCCTTTTCAGCCTCTATTGCTGAAATATTTTGCCAGATATATCCGGTTATTATGACATCATTAGCATCCAAAAACTCTACGGACTGGAGAAGTAATCCTGTAGGAATTATGGGAGTTTTCGGGCTCGTATTGGCGTGTTGCAATACAGTAAAAACATCTTCCCTGCCGAAGACAGCGAGGTCACCGCTATTACTACTAAGAGTGGGATTATTCATGGCAAGGTCCCACATGAAGCCTATTCCCAGGATACAAAGTAATGAAAAAATAAGCGAGAGCAGCCAGAGCCCTCTGTGATTATACATATAAATGGATACAAACAGCAGGCACAGAAAGAATAAAAAAGCAAAAGTTGTGAACACAACAAGAATAATGGAATGGATCTGCTCCATTTTTCTGTT
This sequence comes from uncultured Methanosarcinaceae archaeon, assembly GCA_963847185.1. Lineage (GTDB taxonomy): Archaea > Halobacteriota > Methanosarcinia > Methanosarcinales > Methanosarcinaceae > Methanosarcina. The sequence goes on from CAWJYV010000007.1 coordinate 829,102, forward strand.
TCTCAGAGTTTCTTCCTGAGGAAGAACAAGACCCAGAATCCAGTCTGTAGAGGGAATGTTTTTTTGAAATACCCAGTAGGATTTCCCTGTAAAAGAATTTGTTGTCCAGTAGTCTCCCTCTGTCATATTCTTGCTTATAAAGTAAATATTAGGGTCTTTTTTTGCAAAGTCGTGAATATTTCCGGCCAGATATTCCTTGATAGGATAAGAAATAATCACTCCTTTCTCGGAAATGATGTAACCATAACCCGTATTTCCTAACTGAAGGCTTCCTACCCGTGCTCTCACTCCTTCAAGAGAGTAGCTTACACTTACTACTCCTGCAGCTTTGTGTCCGTTGCCGTATTCCGCAAGATAAAAAGGAACCGAACAATCTATCTGATAATTGGCGTCTGCAATCCCGAAGTAAGGTGAAATCCATACTTTGGACCCTTTTTTCAGAGCATCATTGTACCATACAGTGCTTTCACTGTTCTTTGTATAGTCATATTTGACCGGAGCGTATATGACTTCCGAACCGTTTCTCATGAAGTGAGGTGCATAAAGCTTTCCGGCACGGGCATCAGGGGAATATGCAACGACGATACTATAAATATTGGGATTGTTTTTCATTTCACCCAGAAGGCGCTCTCTGAGCATGGAATCGTTTTTCAATTTCCCGGAACTCAGATCTTTTGCAATTCCTTCGGTAAGGGAGCTCGTATAAATTAAGGTCGTCATGAATATCTTTTATGGCATAATCAGCTTTTTGCTGTGCATCTTCCTTTGCCTCTTTTAGAATTATTTCATCTGTCTTGCTGCTTATGTACTCATACCCTACATGTACCAGTAGCAAAAAACTTAGCAGGCAGAGTAGTGATGCAATATAAACTGCTATTTTCCGATGCTTATTCTTGATGGTTTTTTTATCTTTAAAAATAATCATTATTATTCCCATCGTGCAAACGAATGTAATAATCTGGATTCAAGTGTTGCAAAATTCATGATTATTTTCTATTAAAAGACAGGTTAATTTTTAAACTACCGCCACATTGAGATAATATATTTCGTTTTTGTGTACATCTGCGAAAAGTCGGACTTAATATTAAGTTTATATATCTATTTTATATATCTCTTTTTATTTTAATTTGCGTCAAATCCAAGGTAAGTAAGAGCTTCAAAGATTCAGGTTCACTTAACCTTTCGATTTTATGTTCCTTAACTCCAGGCGAAGTGACAATATCATCATTTCTAGTAACAGTAAGCAACCTGCAGTCTCTCTGTCTGGTGAAATGTTACAGGTTTGAAAGGAATTATCCCTGGTAAATCCAGAGAATTTTTTGGATGCTGTCAAAACAGGGTTTCTATTTTCAATGGCTCTTTTAATGTGAAATTTTCTACTTAATTAATTTCTGAAATTTATAATTTTAACGAAAAATTGGCGTACTATTAATTTCGATTCTCATATTTTATGAAGTTGATTAAGTGTTGATTGTTAGAGACTTTGGACATAAGGAATATATTATGTTTGAAAGTTGTAATGTTTGGAATTCAATCGGATGTGAAAGAAGCGATTGGAACCAAAAATCTCTAGCAGAGTAAAAAGTCAGAATTAGGACTTATGCAATTGGACTGGAAATATCAATGGAATTGACCCTTTAACTGTCTAAATCCGGATATTTACAGCAAACTTGTTAATGCTGATTTACTTTTCAACTGCATAAGGACTATTTGGAGGTATGTAACATGTCAAAAAGCAGACTTGTATTTATAATTTTAGCGATTTTTACGCTAGTTGGAGCAGTTCCCCTTGTACTCGGTGATTCTGTTCAGAAAGCAACCTTATTGGAGGATAATCTAACAATTACACCAGATTTAGCAACTAAAGAAGCTAAATTATTGATAGCACCCACAATCGATGTAGAATCATATTATGACTCGTATTTGTATGACGTGACAGTACAGACCATAGACACTGTAGACTATACAGGTTATACCAGTGTTGTTCTTGAAGATAGTGATGGTAATTATCTAGGCTGGTTCTGGATTAAAGCTCCAAACTCAACCCAAGAAGAAGAAATATATGATACATTATTACTGTCCAGACAACTTCATGATCCAGTAACTGTATACACAGATTGTGAGGGTTATATTTACAGGGTAACGTATTAACACAAATCTGTAGAATCTTTGAAAAAAGTCTTTGGGGACTGAATAATCATATAGGTTCGAGACTATCAGAAAAACAACTATAAGCCCCCTAAGACTTACTATCCAATTCCTTCAGAGTTATTTATTTTTTTCATTTAAATCACATAACATTTTTAAAAATTATCTAATGTAATTATAGACATTTTTGATTCTTCACCTGATTTCATTACTTCTTCAGTTTCGCTGATCCCCTGATTATATTATCCTTACTCAGAAACTTAGAGGCAGTGAAGGTTCAGAGAAGGTCTTCAAATATTGATTTCAAAATGCATTCTGATCTTTAATTGTCTCAGAGTGGATTCGAAGAATTTTCCTATTGACATTTTCCTACTGACGAGTATCTCCCATATCATGGAATCGCTTGAAATCTTTCCTTCTTGAATCACAACTTTGTCAATTGCAGACCCAATTTATTCAATTGGATATCTGTATCTTAGTTTATAAAGGCCATTTGGCAGCGGAATCAAAAATCTAATTTTCAATCTTACAGTTTTTAAGCTTCTTTTTATACTGTTTATGATTCCTATAGGGAGTTATTACAATCAATCTAAAATCCTTAGAGTTTTTATTTATGCCTGCTTTAATTGGACCTACGTTCCTTTCAAGTTCTCTCTAATTTATATATTTTTAAAAATCTTAGGTTAAAAAGAAAAAATTTAAAAATAATTTGGAAAATTAAGATATCCAGCTTATATTTATCAAAGATATAACGTAAACTACGGGGCATAAACTACATGAAAATGAAATATAAAACACATCGTATACTTTTAACTTCAATATCCTTTCTTTTGTTTTTGAGTCTATTTTCATCTATGGTATCGACAGCTACTGCACAAGGTACCTCCTCTACAGCTACATATGCATATATTACGAATGGAGGCAGCAATAGCGTCTCTGTGATTGACACTGCCACAAACACTGTTGCAGCCACTGTAAGCGTGGGCAGTAGTCCTCAAGGAGTTGCGTTTTCTCCTGATGGAACCCTGGTATATGTGGCTAATTTTGGTAGTGGTACAGTCTCTGTAATCGATACAGCCACAAATGCTATTGCAGCCACGATAAATGCAGGGAAAAATCCTTATAGTGTTGCAATCACGCCGGATGGAACAAAAATATATGTGACAAACTACGGCAGCAGCACTGTCTCTGTAATTGATACGACAACAAACAAATTAATATCTACTCTGAGTGTAGGGGGTCAGCCTTTTGGAGTTGCAGTCACGGAAACAGAAGCATATGTGACAAATGACGAAGATCAAACTGTCTCTGTAATTGATACAACCACAGACACCGTTACATCCACTATCGATGTGGAAAACGAATTCCCAGGTGGAGTTGCAGTTGCAGGTTCAGAAGTGTATGTGACAAGTGGGAGTACAGGCAATGTCTCTGTAATTGACATTGCCACAAATACTGTTACAGAAACCGTATCTGTAGGAGCTAAACCTCATGGGGTTGCAGTTTCTCCTGATGGAACAATGGTATATGTGGCTAACCTTGGTAGTAACAGTGTCTCTGTAATTGATACAGGCACAAAAGCTGTTGTAGCGACGGTGAAGGTAGGGAAAAGTCCTTACGGAGTTGCAGTTTCTCCGGATGGGAATGACGTATATGCAGTAAACGACCACGATAACAGTGTTTCTGTAATTGATACGGACACTAATACAGTCAGAGCGACTGTAAAGGTGGGGGATCTCCCTAAAGCTCTGGGTCAATTTGTAGGTACTATCCCTGTACCCGAAAAAATCCCTGAAACAAAAGAAGATGAGGACAATTCAACAGAATCAGAAAAAAATACAGGATCAGAAAAAACTGAAATCACTCAAACGAACAATGTAAATTATTATAATAATACTCAAACAAATAATGTGAATTATTATAATAATCATAATGAAACAAATACTGTAAATTATTATGACGATGAACCTGCAGAAAAGACTGGAAATTCAGGATCGGAACATGAAAACGACATTGAATCAGATCCTTCAAAAGCATCTTCTGCAAGTGTGAACCTTCACGGAGAAAAAACGAAAGTAGCTAAAGGAGAAGACATTTTGCTCAAGCTTTCAGCCGTGAATCTCATTACAAAACCTACAATGCACGTCCAGGCCATTATCATTCCTCCTTCGGGAATGAGTGTTTCTTCTACAGAGTTTGTTGAATCCGGTGCTGGTCAATATACGACTACATACGAGCTTGAACCCGGTAAGGGAAGGGATATTGAAGTCAGAATTGCAGCCAATCAGGTAGGAGATTTTAATGTTACAGGCAGGGTAGTTTACTACTTTGGAAATAACAAAAAAGATGGAGAAGATTATACACTTGATCTCCCAATTCAAGTAGAAGCTCCAGTTCCTCCAACCACGTATGAATCCGCTTCTGGACTCATTAATTCTATACCCGGACTTGGAGCGCCAGGCCTTGTATTCATACTAATGCTGGTGTTTATTTTAAGAAGAAATAGTTGAGATTAGATTGAATAGATTAGAATCAAAATATTCTTACATTTTTCTGCAGAAAATGAAAAGATTGATTACAAATATTTTTTTTCTCTCATTTTCTCAGGGATTAACTATTTTTCTTCTTTTGCAAATTTCCTGAAATTTTATCTTTTTTTTGATGTTTTTAAAAGTAAAGCCATAATTGTGTTTTTGGAAGAATTAGTCCCCACACTTCAGAACAATCTCCTAATTTATACCTTGTTTTCTCGTATCTAATTACATTATAGACTTATTTACATTCTATTACTTTATTCAAGGTTGCCTCTAAAATTCAGACTCTCTAAAAGTTTATTTGCTCAAAATAAACTTTTTTAAAATTATAGGTATTAAAAGTAAGTTTATATTTTAGCCAGTTAATTTTGCGACTGTCGCCCCGCAGACAACCGGGAATACAATTGAAACAAAGTAAGACTCACTAAAGTAGGACTAACAATTTGTATATTTTCAGTAAAAATAAAACAAAACTTATGCAATTGAGTTGAATAAAATTAGCAGTTTGAACATCAAGTACTACAATTATCTCCAGGAATATCTTCAGTCATATTAAGAAATTAAGAAATATTTTAAATTTATAATCAGGATGGACTTGATCTGCTTTTTTCATATCAAATGCATAATTCCAACTAAAATTAAAGCAGGTGAATCTTGTGAAGATAAAACACATAATAGCTTTATGCCTTGTTCTCATTCTCGTATTACCGTCTACGGCACTTGCAGCCACAAAACCAAACGCGAGCTTCAAACCAAGTGTAACATCCGGTTATGCTCCGCTGAAGGTAACATTTACGTATACCGGAGGCAGTACAGCAGGTGTCATATCACATAAGTGGACCTACGGTGATGGAGCTACTTGCCAAACATGCTGGCATCCAACGCACAAATATACTAAACCCGGAAAATACAAGGCTACTTTAACTGTGAGGACTGCTACAGGAAGCAATACAAAAACATGCTACATAATCGTAAAAAAGAGGTAAATACTTAGGTGGTTCTCTACCACCAGGCTTTTTTGTAAATTGCTCTTGGATTGACGAAATCTTTCGATATTTCATTTAGTCTTATGATGCCGATTTCATAAATGACATCAGAGTTTATCTAACAGGAATTAAAAATTAAGAATAGATAAGAGGACTAAACCTCTTATCATCATTTTTCGTCTAAAGTTTTGAGATTTATTTTTATTCCAGCTTTGATTCTGCTTTTAATTTTGTTCTTGATTTTTCTTTTAATTCTACTTTTTTATTTTTCTTGTATTCTTTTGAATAACGATAAGCAAAGGACACAGGCCACTATAGATTCAACTTCGAAGCCTGGCGCACTTTGGCTTTCTTTCTGTTTTTCCTGTCCACCTTCCAGTTCTGCACTGGTAGTATTATTTTTATTAATTGCTCCAGTTTCTGATTCAGGCTGCATTCCTGTTGTAATTTCGTCAGAATTTTTTTCTGTTCCTGTTATTGCAAAGGAGGAATATCCAGACACATTGGCTGTGAAATACAGGAACTTTTCGTCTTCCCCTGAGCAGTTAACCGGAAACTGTTCCCATTTTTCCCCATTATACCAGTTCAAGGTTATTGAAGCCGGATCTATACTTTTATTCTGCAGCCATGACTTTTCAACTTTGAAGCATACTACCGGGTTTTCGATATTTTTCGAGCTTGCAACTCCCCCGTTTCCGACCCATACATTGAAAGATTTATAGACCTCTCCGGCAGGCAGTTCTGAAACCAGAGTTGATGTTCCTTTCAGCATTTCGGCAATAGCTGTTGTTTTTCCCAAAGTTTTCTTTGCATCGAAACTCACATACACGACACAGGTTACGTTCTTTGTGAAATTAAACTCTGTCTTTTTACCGCTTGTAATGAAAACCTGTGAAAGCTCTTTCACTTCAACATTCTTTGCAGGTTCGGGAGAGCCGCCTGCACCTCCACTACTTCCTCCACTGCTGTGGCTGCTTCCTCCATTGGAATCACTTCCGTCGCTGGAACTGCTTTCCTTAACAGTTATTATTGCAGTGTTTGAGGTGGTGCCATTTGCATTACTTACTTTCAGATTGACAGTATAGGTCCCTGGAGCCGTATATACATAAACCGGATTCGTATCTACGGAATCAGCTTGTCCGTCGTTGTTGAAGTCCCAGATTCTTGATATTCCTTTTTGGGAATAATCATAAAACTGTACTGTCAGAGGGGCATAGCCCTCAGTAGTATTGCTACCAAAATTTGCAATCGGAACATTTGGATCTGCAACGGCAGGATCTGTAACGATTATGTAATTTCCTTTCATCACTGTAGCGTTATTTGTAGCACTTTTCATAGTTAGACTGACATTGTAATTTCCTGGCTTTGTAAATGTGTGTGTTGCGTTCATGGCATGTTCTGAAGTTATGCCATCGCCGAAGTCCCAGAGCCAGGAAGCGGGTGCTAATCCAGTACTCGTGTCAGTAAATAACACAACTAAAGGTGCTGCGCCGGAAGTCACATTAGCAGAAAAATCTGCTGCTGGTATGGTGGATTCGGCTGCAAGGTCATACACATAGATGCCTTTATCGCTAGTACCAGACCCAAAGGTGGTGTCGAAGCCCCAAACAACTATGTTCCCATACACGTCTGGTGTCGTATAAACTTCTCTCGGATTATTATATATTGGTGTACTTTGTCCGGTGGGAATATCGTATACATACACACCTGCGTAGCCAAACTGGTCATCGCCAGACTTTGAATAAACGATTTTGTCTCCATTTATATCTATGTGCGTCCCGGTATCATCGCCAGCATCAACGGCGTCAGGTATTAGGGTATTACCTGTATTGTCACTGGTGACATCTATAGTTTCTTTTGTATCGATGTTATACATCGAAATGTATCCCATTCTGGTGTAGAAATCCGACCAAATAACTTTGTTACCATAAATGTGTGGTCGGTAAAGATTACCGTCACGATGTCGGGCTAATATAGTCTCATTAGTGAGAATATCGTATACATAGATACCTTCCGCGTCAATACCGTCATAAGAATATGCTATCTTGGTATCGTATATGTCTGGGTCCGTACCATCTGTCACTCTAGTCTGTGTGGATGTAGATATGTCCCGCATATATACTCCACCGTTTGCACTCCACACAATTCTGTTGCCGTAAATAGCAGGTTTGCTCCAGCTGTCCACATCCTTTGTTATATACGTTTTTGCGGCAGTTGATATGTCATATACAGCAAGCCTTGGTGTTCCACTGCTGTTGTCATGCCATACTAAAATGTTTCTGTAAATGTCTGGATTGGATGCTGCAGAAGAGTCAACTATAGTGTCTGTTCTGGCAGTCAGGTCATAAACGTGAATAACACCGCTATCTGCCCACACCACTTTGTTACCATAGACAGCAGGATCAGATCCATTACCAACTTTAGTCACCTGTGCAGCTGACGCTGCTGAGGCTAAAATCAAAAATACAAAAACTAGGAGTGATAAAGCTAAAGCTGTTGAATATAGCTTCCCCTTATTTTTCATTTCTTTCTCCCCGAATAATTTCTATCTTTCAAAGATAGTTCAGTTTATATAATCTGCATATTTTTTCTTTCGATTTTCCACTATAAACTCAAACTAATAAAGTTAAGTGTGATTATATTTATATGTTTATGTTTTAAATATAAAATTATTGTCGTAGTTAATGGACAAAGGGCGCATATTACTGAGAACTTTCTTTTTTCAAATTCGCTCCTTTCTTTTTATATTGATTGTTTTTCTCCAAAGATTCATTTAAGCAGATATGTTATTTTCCGAAATTTTGGAGATGCTTTTTCTTTTTAATACAAAATTAATATTTTTAGGACTCTTGATTGGGTTTCTCATTGATTCCTATTCCTAACTTGTGCAGAGTTGTGGAATCTTAATTTTTTGTGTTATGTATACATCTGGCGAGTAACTTAACCAAATATCCATAAAATATAGAAAAATATTAGTATTCATCATGAGTCTTTAACTTTAATTGTAATGATATATTCGATTTTATAAAAGAGAAAAAACTCAATCTCAAAGGGTAAAAACATATGAGTAATAATCAGACTCCGGAGCAGAAGGCCAGAAATGATATTGATAGAAAGCTAAAAGATGCTGGCTGGGTAGTTCAGGAAAAAAGCAAGATTAAGTGGAATGCTTCCAGGGGAATTGCTGTTAAGGAGTATTTGACTGACGTGGGGCCTGCTGATTATGTATTATTTGTTGATAAAAAGCCCGCTGGGATTATTGAGGCGAAAAGAGATGAAGAGGGTCACCGGTTAACCGTTGTTGAGGAACAATCTTCCGAATATGCTGCAAGCAAACTAAAGTACCTTAATAATGACCAGCTTCCTTTTGTTTACGAGAGTACAGGGGAACTTACCCGATTCACAGACTTTCGTGACCCTAAACCAAGGTCAAGAACCGTTTTTTCTTTTCTCCGGCCTGAGACCTTTGACGACTATCTTAATAAGAGACCTTTGAGAGAAAGGCTACTGGAAATTCCTGAATTAAGGACAGAAGGGCTGCGGGACTGCCAGATAACAGCAATTTCAAATCTTGAAAAATCCTTTCAGGACAACCGCCCGAGGGCTCTGGTCCAGATGGCAACAGGTTCAGGGAAAACCTATACTGCCATAACCTTTATCTATAGATTGCTGAAATTTGCGGATGCTAAAAAGGTGCTGTTCCTTGTTGATACTAAAAATCTTGGTGAGCAGGCAGAACAGGAATTCATGGCTTACGTACCAAATGATGATAACCGCAAATTTACCGAGCTGTACAATGTGCAGCGCTTGCGCTCAAGTTATATCTCTTCAGACAGCCAGGTGTGCATTTCAACAATCCAGCGGCTTTACTCTATATTGAAAGGCGAAGAGCTGGACGAGAAAGTTGAAGAAGAAAACCCTGCTGAAAGAGGCTGGCAGCCAAAGGAGCCTCTTCCTGTCGTATATAATGAAAAGGTTCCCATCGAAGAGTTTGATTTTGTTGTCATAGACGAGTGCCATCGCTCCATATACAACCTGTGGCAGCAGGTACTTGATTATTTTGACGCGTTTTTGATAGGCCTGACAGCCACGCCGGACAAACGTACTTTCGGGTTTTTCAATGAAAACGTGGTGAGTGAGTACAGTCATGAAGATGCTGTGGCAGATGGCGTGAATGTGGGTTATGATGTGTACATGATCGAAACAGATATCAGCAAAAATGGGGGAAAGATACCTGCTTACGAATATGTAGACAGGCGGGAGAAACTCACCCGTAAAAAGCGCTGGGAACAGCTGGACGAGGATTTCACCTATACTGCTAAAAAGCTGGACGGGGACGTGGTCAATCCCAGCCAGATAAGACATGTGATACGAACATTTAAGGATAATCTGCCTGAGATCTTCCCTGGCAGAGAGGAAGTCCCAAAAACCCTGATTTTTGCCAAGAGCGACAGCCATGCCGATGATATTATCAATATATTGCGGGAAGAGTTTGGAGAAGGCAATGCTTTTTGCAAGAAAGTGACCTACAAAGCGGAAGAAGACCCAAAATCAGTGTTGTCAGCTTTTCGCAATGATTACAATCCCAGGATAGCAGTTACAGTGGACATGATTGCTACGGGTACGGATGTCAAGCCTCTGGAATGCCTGCTCTTTATGAGGGACGTCAAAAGCCTGAATTATTTTGAGCAAATGAAGGGCCGGGGTACGCGAACCCTGGGATATGATGACCTGAAAAAGGTGACAAAATCGGCTGTTTCTGCCAAAACGCATTTTGTAATCGTAGACGCCGTTGGCGTTACAAAAACCCTGAAAACAGACAGCCGGCCTCTGGAACGCAAGAAAAGTACGTCTCTTAAAGACCTGCTTGCAGCAGTAACTTTTGGCGCTCAGGATGAAGATCTTTACGTTTCCCTGGCAAACAGGCTTGCAAGGCTGGGCAGGCAGATAAGTGAGGACGAAAGAGTTACTTTTGCCGAAAAAGCGAATGGAAAAACCCTCAATCAGACCGTGAAGGACCTTCTCAATGCATATAACCCTGATATCATCGATCTCAAAGCTTCCGAGATTAAACAGAGGCAGCCGGAAATTCAGGAAGCCGATGCAAAGAAAAAAGCGCAGGAGAATTTGATTGATATTGCCAGATCCACTTTTTCCGGCGAGCTGAACGAATATATTGAAAACGTTCGCAGGGTCCATGAGCAGATAATCGATACCGTGAACACTGACACCCTTCTAAGAGCCGAATGGGACAAAGACGCTGTAGTAAGGGCAGATGAGCTAATCAGCGACTTTAAGGCATATCTGGAAGCTAACAAAGACGAGATTACAGCCCTGAGAATTTTCTATAACCAGCCCTACCAGCGTAGGGAAGTTACTTTCACAATGATAAAAGAAGTGCTGGCTAAACTGAAGCTGGAAAAGCCCCATTTTGCCCCCTTCAGGATCTGGCAGGCTTACGAGCAGCTGGAAAACGTGAACGGAAATTCTCCGAAAAATGAACTTACAGCTCTGGTTTCCCTGATCCGCAGGATTACCGAAATTGACCCTGTGCTAACAGCCTACGACCAGACCGTAAACAGGAACTTCCAGGACTGGGTGTTCAAAAAACAGGCAGGAACCCTGAAATTCAGCGAAGACCAGATGAACTGGCTCCGTATGATTAAAGAATATGTAGCAACCAGCTTCCATCTGGAAATAGACGACCTTGATTATACTCCCTTTGATGCTTTCGGCGGGCGCGGCAGGATGTATCAGCTTTTCGGAGACGAGATGAATATGGTTATCAGTGAATTGAATGATGTTCTGGCGGCTTAAATTCAATTTTTTCAGTAGAACATCCTGATATTAAACGAAATGATAACCTCCGTCACTATATCTTACCAGAGTTGCATTTAGGTTATCGTCCAGCATAAGATTCTGGTTATTAATAGAAACGCAAACGTCCATGTGAGTTCCATAAGTACGTTCAAATGAAGTTCTAACGAATGTGCAGTTAGTTAAATTTATCTGTGGAAAATCTTGATAATTTCTTGAATAGTGCTTATAGGTTCCATTCCTGAGAAATGCTATTTTTTCAACCACAGGTGTGTTAATTAGTTCCTCTCCAGTATCATCAATTGCAAAGAGACTGTATGTATATGAGTCGCTATTTTTTACTGGAAGTGTTGTTATGTTTATTTCAGGTTTGACTTCTAATGCATAGACAATTTTGGTCCATCTGATGCCATTGAGAGAGGAGGGAGAAGATCTCATCATGTTTTCCGAATCTGCTTTATTGAGGAATTCAAATACACTTCTGTTTACCCACTTGCAAAAAGATGGAGCACCATCACGGTTTAAGTCATATGTTTCTTCTGAATAGCCAAAAGCCGTTGCGTAATTGAAGCGTTCTGCCAGTCTTAAAGCTTCAATACTTTTTTCGAAAGAGGCTGAAGAAACAGGAGTTCCTTTATACATCAGTGAAAATGATTCATTGTACAGCGAATTAACCTGAAAAACCGCAGATCTGTTTATGGTTTGTCCGGGAGATAGAGTCGTACTTTCAATTTTGTTTTCTTCTTTGAGGCTTGAAAGCACCTCCAGATGTGATCTTTCATAAAAACCGTAAGGATCCAGATTTGTAGTATTAAATATATGGTCCCCATCACGCAAATGAAGTTCATTTAATTTAAAATCGAGGTCCTTTGAACCATTATTCTTTATTGAAAGACCATATACCACGTAATACCTTTCATTGAGATTATATCCGAGTTTGCTTTCTGCGGGGTCCCCAGCACCACTGTATTCTTTAACTCTGTATATGCAAAGCTTGCCATTTTCCTTTTTTACTTTTAATTGGATATCATTGGGGGTTATTAAAGCAGTTTTTCTATTGTCTGCAAGTTTTAGTTCCAGAGAATTGTTGTGCGTAAAAACACGGATAGTATTATTGTCATAGGTTTTAATTATCTGTGCATTACTTACCCAATCAATTCCCAGATCATTCATGAGGTATTCGCTGAGGTTGTTACTTTCGTTACCTGGAACATTATCCCAGCTAAACAGGTATCTTAATACATTTTCCGAATTATCATGCATATAAATGCTTGAAAAGGATGTCACTTCGATTTCAGGGATATTTTCCTCTTCATATGATAGGCTTTCAGATGACAGGTTTTCTGGTGTTATATTTACTGAATCTTGATACGTTGATTTATTTGATTGTACGGCATTCTTTTCTTCAATGCATCCGCTAAAAATAAGAAATATTATCAGAACAAATAATAGCATTCGCAATCCCAATCATCCCTGCTTAATTCCAATGTTACGATATTCCCGAGATGTTTTTCTTCGTTTGCGACTCTAATATAGCATAATATAGCATATATGCCTTTATACAGTTCAAACTTTTGATTTAATCCCTGAAACATTGATCAAGAGAGTATATAACTGACAATTTACAGGCAGAATTGGCAAAAAAACGAACTGAATTTATTACTCTCGATAATAATAGCGCCAGTCTTATATACAGGAACTTACATATTATATATTGTTCACAAGGAACTAAGCTGTAAAATGAAGCAAATTCAGGATAGCGTAAAACCTGATCCCGCAATGAACTTCATTGACGTACAAGCTTAAAATGAAGCAAATGCAGGACGGCTTGAAAACCGATCTCGAAATATACTTCATTGACGTACGAGCTTAAAATGGAGCAAATGCAGGACAGCCTGAAAACTGATCCCGAACTCTACTCATTGACGCGTAAGCTATAAGGTGGAGCAAATTCAGGACGGCTTGAAAACCGATCCTATACTATACTTCACTGATGCTTTACTGCGAGATGGAGCAAATTCAGGACAGTCTGAAAGCTGACCCCGCAATGAACTTCATTGACGTGCGAGCTTGAAATGAAGCAAATTCAGGACAGAGTAAAATCTGATCCCGTAATATACTTCATTGAAGTGTAAGCTGTAAAATGAGGCAAATTCAGGACGGTTTGAAAACCGATCTCGCAATCTACTTCATTGACGTACTAACTTAAAATGAAGCAGATTCAAGACAGGTTAAATTCTTACCCGCAATAAACTTCATTGTTGCAGACCAAGCCTTGTGAACCCTTATTCACTCTTTTAATCAAAGTTAAAGCGTATAAATCTAGTTTCTCTTCCTTTATTGTTTTCTTATCTTTTCTTTTTTAATGGACACATTGATCTCGATGGTTACATGGCCTGCGAGAGGGTTTTTATCTGAAATCAACACATTCTTTTGATTTTAATCCTATTTAGGACGATATTCAAGCTTATATGCTAAAAGAGAAACTTAGCGGCATTATTATAGCATATAAAGGTATTTGGAGCCTCTTTAGAAGGATGAAATTTAGTGAAATACTTAGATTGTCAGAATAAATATTAACATTCACAATCCCAATCATCCCCGGTTAATTTTCAGTGCTACAATGTTTTCGAGACTCTTTTTCTTCGTTTGTGACTCTAATACATGCATATATGCCTTTATCAGTTTAAATTTTTGATTAAATCGCTGAAAGACACAAGTAGACAATTATTTAATCAACTGACATCTTAAAAGTACTCCAAAATTGATAGTAAAGGTTCGGAGAAAGGTTCGGAGAAAAGTGCGGGGGAAGGCTCGGAGAAAAAAAAGGAGAAAATTTGGGCGATGGTTGGGAGAAAATTAGTTACTTGATTTGGAAAGATATTTCAAATCGTTCTTCAGCACATTTTTCTTTGATTTAAAGTATTCCAATGACTTCTCCGGTTCTTCAGTAGTGACCTGTGCAAGTTTATCAGCTTCAATGCATTGTTGCTGTAAATTGACAATTTTAAGATATTTTTCTAATCTACTTTCACTGCCGGTGTTGAGATCATCTATTGAAATTAAAGCATCGGCTGGATAAATGCTTTCTAAATTATCTTTTACTGAATCAAAACGATAGTATCCATAATCATCCACATTCAGTAATCTCTTTGTGTTTCTTGAAATATTCTTCATGGATTTGAGTTTTTCGTAAAACTCGGGGTTTCTTTTAGGACCGGAATGGATTCCTCCAAGACTATCCAGACCATAACCAAACCCTAAAATATCCCTTGCTGATAGCACTTTCTGGTCATTAATTGATTTGCCATAACTAACATTTACAAAATGAAATAGATGATTTTCTTCATATCCTCTTTTGGTAAGTTCTCTTTTCATTGCATTTAACATATCTATATGGGTTGTAATCATGCTGCTGTCAAAATCAATATAGTAAGCATTGATTCCTTTGTCAAGGTAATAATTTATGAGTTCCCTGCCGAAAAGAGGGGCTGTTGCAGGTATGTATCCCATAATGTTTTTCTTGTTTCTGATTTCGATGCTATCGTAGCATGAATCTAAATATTCTATGAAAGCATCAAAGTTTTCAACGTTCAAATTTCTGGCTACTTTAGGAACTGAAGGAATTGGGGTTATATCCGAATGTGAGTATGCAAAGTTAGTCAGGATGTCAATTTCTTTTTCTGTGGGATATCTTATTCCTTGCTTATTTTAAAAAGAAGAGAAGAATGTTGATTGATGAGAGATTATATCTCCCACAAAAATGGATTGATGATAAGGTACGTTGTTTAAAGGCTAAAGTTCCTCTTGAAGAGATTAAATTCCGAACCAAGCATGAGCTTGGTCTTGAAATGATTGATAATGCAATAGAAGAAGGTATTCCTTTTTCCTATGTTACAATGGATGGATTCTACGGTGAAAATCCGGAGTTGTTGACAGAACTTGAAATTAGAGGTTTAACTTTTGTTGCAGACATAGCTGTCGATACTCTTGTTTATATTGAGGAACCAGTTGCTGAGATACCTGCGAAAAAGGGAATAAGAGGAAGAAAACCCACTATCCCCAAGGTTTTGAATACATTATCAACAAGAGTAGATTCTCTTTCCAATTCAGTTGAGGGATGGGAACTTATCAATGTTAGAAAAACGGAAAGAGGGTATAAAAAAGTCTATTTTAAGGCTATAAAAGTTTGGAGACGTCAGAATAAATTACCTTGTGAGAAGCCGGTATGGCTTCTTATAAGTAAAGATTCAGAATCAAATGAAATTAAATATTCACTATGTAACGCCTCTGAAGATACATCATTCGATAAACTTGCAAAAATGCAGAGTTCAAGGTATTGGATTGAGAGAGCATTTCAAGATGCGAAAGGAGACTGTGGAATGGCAGAATACATGGTGAGAAATTGGAATGCGTGGCACCATCATATGGCATTAGTAATGCTTGCAATGCTTATTTTACTCTCCTATCAGAAAAAATTCAACAAAATGTATAAGATGTCAATTCCTGGAGTTTTATGGATACTGAAGTACCATAATCCATTGAAAAGAATCGATGCTCGGGAAATTGCAGGAATCTTAAATCAAGATAATGAGTTGAGAAGGAAAGCAAGGGTTAGCAGATTAAGAAGTTCATAATAATTTTCTGATTGGAATAAATGGATTCGTGTTCCGACGACTGGTAAGTATACAATTTTGACAGGAAACTCCAATTTTCTCCTTTATTCTTAAATTCCAATAGGCAGAAGTAAGGGCACCCATTAGCTTTTTCTTTTTCCCTTTTTAATTGCTTGTTTTTGTCGGATGAGAATTTTAAGTCCTGATCTTTTTTTATTAGAGATTCCTCATCGAATTTCAAAAAGAGCTCCTGTAAGTCACAAAGTTCCTTTGGAAAAGAAGTATCTTTGTAGAAACTGTTTGTTGCAATCGCTTTAGTTGGTGTTTTCAGTTCTTTGTTCCCGATTTGCACCTGTAAACTTCTTAAATCAGTATCATCAGCAATCGAACACAGATGAATTTTCGTTTCTTTTGTCATCTTAACAATTCCTTGAGAATATCTTCTCTTATCCAGAAAGAAGAACATTTTATGCTGTCGTATATTTCTTTACACTCATCACTTGTGAGCTCATTAAGTTTCTCTTTTTGCCATAAGAGTAAACCTATAGTCCCATTTACTTTTACACCATATTTTGACTTCAACTGCCTTGCTCTTTCATCAATGATGCAGCGATAACTGTCTCCAGATTGTTCTTTTTCTATGCCGGCACAGAGGACACTGACCTCTCCATCATGCAACCAGGGATAACGCTTTGAAATTTTTGATATGCATTGTTCATCAACGTTATCTATAACCAAAAAGCCTTCGTAAGCCTTGAGTAATTTGAATGTTTCAGGGTTTTTTCTAAGCTCTTCATATACTTGCTTTGTAACAGACAAATTATACCCGTGTTTTTTGCAGATTTCAAAAGCTTTCGGAAAGTTAGCTTCCCGAAGCAAGCAGACAATTGAGGAGGCATCAAATATTTTCATGTTTTTTACCTCCTCTGCAAATCAAGAAAAGTTTCGATATTTACGCCTGCAAGAAAAGCAGCTTTTTCCAAACTAACGATTCCTTTTTTGTAGATGGAAATCGAGTTTTTAACCCTTGATTTCATTATTCTGCGATATTCGGTTGATTCAACGGTAAAATCAGGATATGAAGCATAGATAAAAAGAAGAATTTCGTCATTGGTGAGATTGCTCATAAATTCTTTGAAGTCTTCAATGGATTCTTTTTCTTCCGGTGAGAAGAGATCTTGCTTCAGACCCAATACCTTGATACCCAAAGGAGTGATTTTGTAAGTATTGCCCTCTTTTTTTTCAACAAGACCCATTGATACCAGGTTATCCATGCTAACTTCTGAAGCTTCACTATATGGACCAAGAGAATGAGGAATGAATTCTGCCCTTTCATTCACTTTATCAATGTAATTCGATATCAGAAACATTTCTTTTTGAAAAGCAACGTTTCCTTTTACCGGTTTTTCATCGTCCACTTTCAATAATTCAAGTATAGCAACGCTTAAAGGAGAAAGATCCTCTGCGATACTATCTAATGAAAATCTCAATCTGTATCCCCCTTAAGCTTTAATTCGATGCTCGTTGCTATTTGAAATAGTATTTTCTTTTTCAAAGGATATACGACTATATTTTATAATACTTCTCATTATTATATCTCTTACAAACTCTTGAGCGGAAACTCAATCCAACTTCAGCATTATAAATTATTTTCTCTCAAATTCTTCTTTTATTTCGTGTGGAATACTTTTTTACTCTATTTTTGAGATTCTTTTTCTTCGTTTGTACTTGTAATACAGATATATATGTTGTATATTGTTTAAATTTTTGATTACATCTCAGAAAGTCACAAAAAGTGTTTTTTGCTCGAAATGTGGTTCGACATTTGAAAAACCAACGTAGAAATTTTAAAGAAAGTTATAGAGAAAAGAAAGAACCTCAAAATCATCTGTTTAGTTCAATGAAAGTTCCAAAAGAGAACTGTTATATAAATTAAGTTCTTTTAAAAACTCACGGAGAACTCAGATGACTGATACTGAAAATTCACAGAAGCCCCCTGTAGGATGGCGCTGGACAACTATTGGAGATGTTAGTGAGGTAAAAGGTGGTAAACGTCTACCAAAAGGACATGACTACTCTGAAACTCCTACAGTTTTTCCATATATAAGGGTTACTGATTTCGAAAATATGAGTATCAATCTGGGATCACTAAAATTTTTGAATTCTTCTACTCAAAAACACATCAGTAATTATACGATTTCAAAAAATGATATCTACATTTCCATTGCAGGATCAATTGGGAAAGTTGGATTGATTCCCGTAAAATTAGATGGTGCAAATTTAACCGAAAATGCAGCTAAAATTACTGATCTAGGAAGCATAGATAGAAAGTTTTTATGTTATGTTCTTACTTCTATACAATCCCAAGAGCAAATTAAAAAATTCACTATTTCATCAAATCAACCCAAATTAGCTTTGTTCAGAATTAAGCAGATAAATATTCCTCTTCCGCCTCTTCCAGAACAATCCGCTATAGTCTCAAAAATCGAACAACTTTTCAGCGAACTGGACAACGGCATTTCCAACCTCAAACTGGCACAGGAGCAGCTCAAGGTTTATCGGCAGGCGGTGCTGAAGAAAGCATTTGAGGGGGAACTTACCAAAAAATGGCGGGAGCAGCAGGCAGATTTGCCTGATGCAGAGGATTTGCCGGAGCAAATCAAAAATGAAAGAGAGAAAGTTGCCAAGGTCTCTGATAAAAAACAGAAAGCAATTAAATCGCTTAATGAAACTGAATTAGCAGAGTTGCCAAAAATACCAGAAGAATGGAAATGGGTAAAAACTGCTGATATTATTGATCCAATAAACAATGGTTATACACCAAAAGCCAATTTCCTTTCATCTGGATCAGGCGAAGTTCCTTTCATCAAAGTTTATAATTTGAATTTTGATGGATCATTTAATTTTCAAAAAGATCCAACTTTTATTCCAAAAATAATTCATCAAAAGGAGCTTGCAAGATCGGTTACCTATCCAGGAGATGTCCTAATAAACATCGTAGGACCACCTTTGGGAAAAGTATCTATTGTAAGTGGTCAATTTCCTGAATGGAATATTAACCAAGCTATTGTGCTATTTAGACCTAACAAATGGGTGACAACAAAATTAATTTCATATTATCTCCAAAATTCTAAAACAATTCAATGGCTAAAAAATACATCTAAAGCCACAGCTGGCCAGTTTAATGTAAAGGTTTCGACCTGCCGTGAAATCCCCTTTCCTCTTTTTTCAATTGAAGAACAAAAAGCCATCGTTCAGGAAATCGAAACCCGCCTTTCAGTCTGCGATAAGATAGAGCAGGATATCAAAGAGAATCTGGAAAAAGCCGAAGCACTGCGGCAGAGTATTTTGAAAAAAGCGTTTGAGGGGAAGTTGCTTAATGAAAGGGAACTGGCAGAAGTTCGAAAGGCAGAGGATTGGGAACCGGCTGAGGTTTTGCTGGAAAGAATAAAGGCTGAAAGAGCTAGAAATGGGAAAAACTGAGGGTGCAATTGAGGGTGCAATTGAGGGTGCAATTGAGGGTGCAATTGAGGGAGCAAAAATATAGACTACAGAATAAAAGATACCTCCGGCTGGTCAAATGATACAGAAATTACCTCTCAAGCTGCCCCCAAGCTACCCTGAAAGCTACCCCGCAAGTTACCCCGCAAGCTGCTCCCCAAGTTACCCTGCAAGCTACCCCGCAAGTTACCGAGCAAGTTGTCAATAGATCTTGAAAATTAAGTTCCGTAAGGAAGTAAAAACAAAAATATCACTCTCATTTCAAGGATCCAAATCATGTCTGAAAATACCTCATCCATCGTTTCCAAAGTCTGGAGCTTCTGCAACGTCCTCAGGGACGGGGGCGTGAGCTATGGAGATTATCTGGAGCAGTTGACTTATCTCATATTCCTGAAAATGGCTGAAGAGTACAGGAAGCCGCCTTACAACAGGAATATCGGGATTCCGGAAGAATACACATGGGATAAATTGAAACAGCAGAGGGGAGCAGAACTCGATACTCACTACAAGGAGCTTCTGGAAGAACTGGGGAAAAAGCCCGGGATGCTCGGGCAGATTTTCCTCAAAGCCCAGAACAAGGTCAGTGACCCTGCTATGCTCTACAAGATCATTGATATGATCGACAAGGAAAGCTGGGTCATGATGGGTGTGGATACAAAAGGAGAGATCTACGAAGGGCTCCTGCAGAAGAATGCAGAGGATACAAAAAGCGGAGCCGGGCAGTACTTCACCCCCAGGCCGCTCATCAAAGCAATGGTCCAGTGCCTGAAGCCCGAACCCATGAAAACAATAGGAGACCCCTGCTGTGGTACAGGCGGGTTCTTTTTGGCAGCTTACGACTTCCTTACATCACACCACCGGCTGGATCGGGAACAGAGCCGTTTTCTGAAAAACAAAACTTTTGGCGGTAATGAAATAGTTGCAGGTACCCGACGGCTTGCTCTCATGAATATGTTCCTGCACAACATCGGGGAGATTGACGGAGAGCCCATGATCTCAAATTCCGATGCTCTCATAGCAGATCCTGGTTATCGTTACGATTACATCCTTACAAATCCCCCTTTTGGAAAAAAAAGTAGCATGACCTTCACAAACGAAGAAGGCGAGCAGGAAAAAGAAGATTTAACTTACAACCGTCAGGACTTCTGGACAACTACAAGCAACAAGCAGCTTAACTTTTTGCAGCATATCCACACTATCCTCAAAACCGGCGGGCAGGCAGCAGTTGTATTGCCTGACAATGTCCTGTTTGAAGGTGGAGCAGGAGAAACCATTCGCAAAAAGCTTCTTGAAACTACGGACCTGCACACAATCCTGCGCCTGCCAACAGGCATTTTCTATGCAAATGGCGTAAAGGCAAATGTGCTCTTTTTTGAAGCGAAATCCGCATCAAAAGAGCCCTGGACAAAAGAAGTGTGGATATACGACTACCGTACAAATGTACATCATACCTTGAAAAAGAATCCGATGAAATATTCGGATCTTGAAGACTTCATCAAATGCTACAATCCCGAAAACCGGCACAGCCGTACAGAGACCTGGAGTGAAGAAGCTCCAGAGGGCAGGTTCCGGAAATTCAGCTATGAAGAAGTTGCATCAAGGGATAAAACGAATCTGGATATCTTCTGGCTCAAAGACAAAAGCCTGGCTGATCTGGACAACCTCCCGGACCCTGATATTCTCGCAAATGAAATTATAGAGAATATGGAGGCTTCACTGGCAAGTTTCAAGGAGATTATGGCCACAATTAACGGGGAAAGTGAAGAGAATTGAAAATCAGAGTTTTGCCGGTGCACACCATTGCAGGCAACGGGGTATGTTCGCTCCACCGCTCAGGTCATAATGAACTATAAAAAATCGATTATTTTCATTTGTTTGCATGCTTCTGCAAAAAATGAATTGATTGAATAATCAGTAGTAATATAATCGCCAGTATTTTATATTAATAATTCCATAATATATATTGGTCACAAGGAAGTAAGCTGTAAAATGGAGCAAATTCAGGGCAGATTAAAACCTGATCCCGAAATAACTTCATTAACGCGTAACTTCATTAACGCGTAAGCTGTAAATGGAGCAAATTCAGGGCAGATTGAAACCTGATCCCGAAATACACTTCATTAACGCGTAACTTCATTAACGCGTAAGCTGTAAATGGAGCAAATTCAGGACAGATTGAAACCTGATCCCGAAATGAACTTCATTGTTGCAGTTCAAACCTTGTGAACCACCTTATCAACTCTTTTAA
This sequence comes from uncultured Methanosarcinaceae archaeon, assembly GCA_963847185.1. Lineage (GTDB taxonomy): Archaea > Halobacteriota > Methanosarcinia > Methanosarcinales > Methanosarcinaceae > Methanosarcina. The sequence goes on from CAWJYV010000007.1 coordinate 850,952, forward strand.
TCAACGCTAAAGCGCATAGATATATCTTTTTTCATCTTTTTCCGTTTTTTCCATCTTTCACTTGCTTTTCTCACTTTTCGTTCCGGGCAGCTTTTCCTAAAGCTCAGAACTAGTGAAGGCGGATCCGGAGAAATAATCCGCAAAGAATTTCTTGAAAACACAGGCTTTCACACAATCCTGCGCCTGTCGACAGGTATTTTCTGTGCAAATGGCTAACGGCAAATATGCTCTTTTTTGAAACTTCAGTTATGATGAAATTGTAGAAGGGATAAAACGAATCTGGATATATTCTGGCTCAAAGACAGAAGCCTGGCTGATCTGACAACATTCCAGACCGTGATATTCTCGCAAATGAGATTATAGAGAATATGGGGGCATTTCTGGCAAGTTTCAAGGAAATATGCCCACAATTAACGGGGAAAGCGAAGATAATTGAAATCTGCTTAAGTAAATCTAAAACGGTAGTTAGTTAGATACGGTAGTTAGTTAGATCTGAGCCTCACTACCTTTTAACCTTAACAGTTAACCCCACTATCTTTTAACCTTAACCATTTAAGTATTGATATAATTTTTCTTAAAATGCCAGAATTCTTCTTAAAATGCTAAATTTCGAGTTCTGAAAATTACCGTAAAAGGAAGGCAATCATATGAAAGAGAATCAAGCTAGCATTTCTGCAATGATGACCGCTTACATTCGTGCTCATCATTCAATGAATGATACTCCTAAAATTTTTGATGACTTTCTGGCCTATCGTTTGATACCGCCAGAGGTACGGACATTGATTGAACAGGGTTTTAAGAGGAATGAACATTTCAAAGATTCTGAACGTACTGAATCACTCTCTGGCCAGACGACTAATTATGCTTCCTTAATGAAAACAACAAACGTTCTCAGCCGTGCACGATACACGGAAGACGCTTTAGAGAAGGCTGTCACGCAGGGAGTAAAACAATATGTGATCCTTGGGGCGGGAATGGATACCTTTGCATTTCGGCGGCCGGAAATGATGGATTGTTTGGAAGTGTTTGAGGTTGACCACCCAGCCACACAGAATTTCAAGCTTCTTCGCCTTGCAGAGTTGGGATGGGAACATCCAGCAAAATTACATTTCATTCCTATAGATTTCACAAAAGAAAATCTAGTGACTGCACTCACTCGCTCATCAGATTATGACCCTAATGCTAAAAGCTTCTTTAGCTGGCTTGGTGTCACCATGTACCTGACTCGAGAAGAAGTATTTGATACACTTCGCTCTATCACTGATATTGCCCCCGAGGGCAGTATAGTTGTTTTCGATTACTTTGATGCAGATGCATTTATTCCCGAAAAATCATCCCCAATAATGCAAAAGAAGCAGGCCATTTTCCAAAAGATGGGTGAAAAAATGATTACAGGTTTTGATCCTTCTACTCTGGCCAAAGATATTGCAAGTTTAGGATTGCATATCCATGAGAACTTGAGCCCGGAAGATATCGAAAAACGTTATTTCCAGGGACGCATGGACGGATATCATGCTTCTGAGCATGGACACATTGCATATGCAATAACTGAAAAATGACTTAAGAATTATGAATATTTAAAAATTATGAAAAGATAACAATTCCCAGGAAAAGTTTTGGTAATAGGGTTAAGATCTGTTTCTGTAACACTGCAAGGAAAATAACGTGCGACAGATCCTGATCCCGTATGCCCATTACCTGCTGGCTCGAATCACTTTATTCATATAATGTGTTCACTTACCTGTGTTCACTTACTTTTTACAATAATATAATTAGACATTGTTTTAGTATTATTTCCGGCAGCGTTGCCTACTGTTAAGCTGACAGTGTAATTTCCGGCTTTAGTGTATTTGTGTACTGGGTTCATCTGTACTGAAGAAGTGTTATCCCCAAAATTCCATTTCCATGAAGTGTGAACGCCTGTGCTCTTGTCAGTAAACTGAACCTTCAGAGGTGCCTTCCCAGCTTTCGGATATGCATTAAAATTAGCAACCGGAGCTTTCAAAGCATTGACAACAATATAGTTAGACTTTGTTATAGTATTATTTCCGGCAGCATTACCTACGGTTAAGCTCACAGTGTAGTTTCCGGCTTTAGTATACTTGTGTACAGGGTTCTTTTCTTTTGAATAGGTCCCGTCTCCAAAGCTCCATTTCCAGGAAGTGTGAATGCCTGTGCTTTTGTCAGTAAACGCTACTTTCAGGGGTGCATATCCTGATGTCGGGCGTGCGGAAAAAGCAGCAACCGGAGCTTTCAGAGCATTAACAACAATATAGTTGGATTTTGTTTTAGTATTGTTTCCGGCAGCGTTCTTTACAGTTAAACTGACAGTGTAATTTCCGGCTTTAGTGTATTTGTGTACAGGATTTTTAGATGTTGAATAGGTTCCATCTCCAAAACTCCATTTATATGAATTATGAAGTCCTGTACTTTTGTCAGAAAACGCTACCTTCAAGGGTGCGTACCCTGAGGTTGAATGTGCAGAAAAAGCAGCAACAGGTGCCTTTAAAAGAACTTTTGCATTTGAATTGTTCTGTGGGGCTGCAAGTGCAGTCGCAGACAATAAAATCATGCTAATTAATATAATGAAGATTTTCTGTTTTATATTCATTTAATATCCTCCAAATTCTCGTTTTTAAATAAGGTTTTTCCATAGCGTCCACTCAACCAAAATTCCCCAAAGCAATTAGATATTAAATCCAATTAGCACTGGCACTGAAAATATAATCTTTCAGATTAAACCCCCCGATTTAATAGAGAGATATATTTTCATATTATTGAGCGGATTTTACATATTTTTTAACAAACAGTTAAAACTTATAAATTCTGTTCTGTGCTTTTATGTACATTCAACTTTTCCAAATATAGGTAGCAATCAATGTGTTTTCATCTCAAAACGCCTGAAAATTGCCCCCTGTACTTATATGAAAAAACAAAAATGTACATAAAGAGATAAGGTCTACTTTTATAAAAATATTTCTCCGTGATAGCTAAGAAACAGCTGATTTATGGGACTTCTTAAAAATAGTTGTTTTTCACCCTAACGTCTGCATGCTATCTGTTTTCTATATTGATTTATATATATTAGAAATATGGGAAATTTATGAAAAATTTGAAAGTAATAGAGAATAAAAATAGCATTTCATTCAATTTCTGCTACTTTCTTTTTTGACGCTTTAAATGCTTCTTTTGCCCTTGATTCTGTAAGGCCGGCTCCCATTGCAATTTTAAGAGCTGTTTCGTCGGTAATCAGGTTTTCAGGGGCATGGGTATCGGTATCCAGCACAAGAGTTGCTCCTATTTCGAGGGCAAGCCTTGCAACATGGCCATTTGTCCTGTTGTGGCCGTTTCTGGCGGTGATTTCAAGAAAAACGTTGTTATTCGCTGCTGTCTGGACGTCTTCCGGAGATATAAGGCCAGGATGGGCAAGAATATCCACATATTCACAGGCAACAGATGCTGCATTTGTTCCTGGGGCGACGGGCTCTGAAATGGTTTCCCCATGCACGACAACAATTTCTGCGCCCAGTTCTTTTGCTTTCTTTGCCAGGGGAGCGATCTTTCTTGGGGGCACATGTGTCAGTTCGACGCCAGCCAGAACACGGATGTCCCATTCTTTTTCAAGGTATTTTGCTTTCTTTGCAGCATCAAGGAGCTGTTCGAGATTTGTGTAATCAGCATGGTCTGTAAGTGCAATAGCTTCATAGCCGTGGATAACTGCCCGTCTGACAAGTTCGCTTGGAAGCAGCTCCCCGTCACTGAAAATTGTGTGAGTGTGAAGGTCAATCAACCGGATCACCGTGTTTGAAAATCGTTTTAAACTCTTTCTTTTTACTGGTCTTTTTCACTGGTCGTTTTTGACTGCATGGCTTTTTCTTTATTAATCAATATTTCTATTGATGAATTATATATTGAATTGCTTAAATATATAGATTTCTTTACTGAAACTATAGTTGTTAATTGGCTTAATTATCTGGATTTTTTGATTAAAGTTACAGACTTTACTCGGGCTGCTCGGATTTTCCAAGCCTTTCCGCAACTTCCGCAAAAGCGAAATTCGGCTTGACATCATCTATTCTGATCCTGACCTTTTCTCCGACCTCAACTTCCCTTACGAAAACAACGAAACCTTCAATAAGTATGGCTCCATCCCCGCTTGAACCCAGTTTCTCTATATCTACAACGAATTCGTCTCCTTTGCGGAGGGGAGCTGTAAGGAACTTCTTTCCTATAACATAGATTTCTGCGCTCTGGGCTCTTGATGCCTTAGGAGAATAGGCTGCTGTTCGAACGAAATTTTCCCTGACTTTTTCCATGTAGTCGTTAAACATGTCTCCCTGGAAGACTTTTACAACAAAGTTTCCATTTGGTTTGAGAATCTTTCTGGAACATTCAAGTGCAGAGGTCGCAAGCTCAATTGAGCGTGCATGGTCATAAGACCAGTTACCTGACAGGTTGGGGGCTGCATCACAGAGCACCACATCAGCTCCTTTTGACCCCACGATCTGGATAATCTTCTTTATCGTAGAATCTGCGTTTATATCACCCTGGATAGTTTCGACTCCCTGAATTGGATCGATTCTCTGTAAATCCACGCCAAGGATTTTTCCCCCGGACAGTTCCTTTGCGACCTGCAGCCAGCCGCCAGGAGCTGCGCCTAAATCCACAACCGAGTCTCCACGTTTGATAATTTTGTGTTTTTCGTTGATCTGTTTGAGTTTGAAGGAAGCCCTGGAACGGTACCCTTCCTCTTTTGCCTGATGATAATAATAGTCTCTTCTGTCTCTTGCCATTGCTACCTTCCCTGACCTGAAAGATGATATAGATTGCGCAAAAATAGTCTCATTTCGAGTCTTAATTTTTTGTCAATAAGCCACTGAATCTCTATACTTCAATATGAACATTCTTACTCTTATGTTCGTCTATACTGAACAAAATCACAGGGCAAATTAACACAACTACAGTAACCCATAATGCTTTAACTCCAATAAACGACGTAAGCAACCCTCCCAGAATAGCTCCTGCTAGAAATGAGAGGTTAACCATAGAGAATCGGACTGCTTGCAAAGCCGATTCGCTGTCTTTTTTTGTGACAGCATTATAAACTTCGTGTATAGCTGACCGTAAATTTCCGGTGATCATAGTTGTATTATATGGGGACCCGACAAGTTTGCGAAATGAAGAGACCTGGACTGCAGAGACAAATGAAATTGCAACAGTTACAATGATATTCGGGCTCGTATAGGGTATAAAGCCTACAATAAAAAGGACTGCAATTTCAAGGATTAAAACTGCCCTTTCGGAATCCGGAATGAACAGGTGCATTGAGGGTTTTTTAATCATCTCGGCAACTAATACTCCGGCGACAAATGCCAGAATCGGAACTGCGTGAAGCACTGCTTGCCCCCATTCTCCTGTTGCAGCTTCTATGCCCATGAGTACGACATTTCCTGTCTGGGCATTGGCGAAAACCCCGCCTCTCCCTACGAACGTATAGGCATCCAGGAATCCTCCTACAATTGCAAGGAGTATTCCAAGCTCTACAGATTCGGAGGTTAATTTTTTAAAATGGATTTTATTTTCATTTTTCAACATTGATATCTTTGTCATTCAAAATTCCAGAAATATATTTGAATCATAATTAAATCTATTTAAATAGTAACAAGCCTGCCTCCTTATTATATTTAAGAGTATTTATATAATATATGAGAATTTCTTAAGTTATCTCAAAGTTAAAAGGCAGTGTGTGGATTTTTCTGTAAAACTACAAGTCTTAAAAAGTTGCTGAGTAGAAAATTCCATCTCGGAAGGTCAATTACTCTCATCATATACAAAAAATTGACTTCAAATTTACAGCAAATTCAAATTAATTTTTTTCAGTAATCTAGCTAAATTCTTCATGACCAATTATCAACTTTAAAAGTGATCCAACAGACAATAAGCCCAAGAAGAAAAGATATCATAATTGAAAGCTTGATTGACATATAGTCATTTACTACATTTCTAGCCACAACTTCGCTAAGCACGAGCATAGCAATAACCAGAAAAATTGAAATTAAAGCACTTAATATCCGTCGTCTTTCCATGTTATCACCAAATAAAAGCTGCTGATTTTTAATCAGCCAATACTCAAAAGAGCCTATCTGAAAAGTCAATAGTGATATGTTGTAGAAGTTACCAAGGATTTAGGGTATCAGTGTCATTCCAGTTACGCATCTCTAATTGGAAATACACCAGCTCACAACAATTTTCAGATAGGCTCTATGTCACCAATAATCCGGTTATCTAAGCCCGTTATCCTTTTTTCTTGAGCTTCCATCCGCCATACAGACATATCAAGCCACTTAATATTCCGAAACCTGGAATAGAGTTATTTTTGCTTGATTTATCCTCATTCTCAGATTTAGAATCATTAATGCTTGAATTATTGAGTATCCCATTATTCTCTTCTTCAGTTGTCGAGGAGTTTGCGGGTTCTTCAACTCTTATATTTTCAGTTGAATTAGAGCTTGCCCTTATATTTAGACCACTCATATTGGAATCTATAAAAGTTCCAATGGCAACTCCAGTAGGGTGATATATAGTATATTTTCCTGCATTCACAGTCGCTGTAACAGTGTTTGTAGCTGCGTCAATTACAGATACATTGTCACTTCCGGCGTTTGTCACATATACCTTTTTTCCATCCGGAGTGACTGCGATTCCCAAAGGAGTAGTTCCTACAGGCACGGTGGCTGTAACAGTGTTTGTAACTGTGTCAATTACAGAAACATTATTGCTGCGAGAGTTTGCAACATATACCTTTTTCCCATTTGCAGAAACTGCAACATCATAAGGATTCTCTCCTACAGGCACTGTGGCTACAACATTGTTAGCTGCCGTGTCAATTACAGAAACATTGTTACTGCCTGAATTAGTCACGTACACTTTATTTCCATCAGGAGTGAATACAATCTCGCCAGGACTGTCACCTACAGACACAGTAGCTAAAACTTTGTTTGTAGTCAGGTCAATTACAGAAGTAGTGTTATTGAAACTGTTTGTGGCATAGATCTTTTTTCCATCTGGTGTGACTGCAACGTCATGAGAAATCATTCCCACGTTAATCGGAGCCATTACAGTGTTTATGGATGCGCCTATTACCGTGTTAATTACAGAAATATTGGTGCTGTCACGATCTGTCACATAAACCCTTGATCCTTTTGGATTAAAAAGTTTTGAAATAAAAAAGCGGTATACAAGAGGAAATAGTTTCAGGATTAAAGCTTTTTACTATCAGGTCATTACTATCTTGATTTTGAATATATATAAAAAATAATGAGGATTTCGACATACCTCATTTTTTGGCTGGCCATTCTAAATACATACGACCGTTGGAAGGGTTTGGGAATGAGAAAAGAACTCGAATTAATTAAAAGAATATGTCTTACTTTATTCTCCCCGTCTCTTGTAATGAGTTTTTAAGAGTGATGTGCTTGAGTGAATAAAGTCCAGAGTATCTTAATCCATTTCTAAAGGAAGAGTTTGATGGTAGCGGTACTGAAGCCATCAAAACTGGAATAAACAAATTCATCTGTACATTACATGTTTATCAGCCATTTTGGAATTTTAAAGAAAAATCCCCTGTACTCAAAATAAATATCTTCTGGAGCTTAATACAGTTCTGAGGATCTCTTCTCCACCTGTTTTTTCGACCTTGATATCTGACGGCTTTTCAATTACTTCAAGGTTGAGGGGCAGACGCTTCTGGATTTCCTTTAAAAGCTGAGGGTCTCCGCTCATAATAATGCAGTCAATAGGGGAATTTTCTTCGAGAACTTTATCCAGGGTTTCAAAAACCTTGTTCATATGATGTGCAATATCTTCTTCCCTGAGGCGTTCGAACCTGCGCTGACTGAAACCGCCTTTGCTATGCTTTTCTTTAACACTGCTGCGGACAAGTTCCTCAGTGTCAAAAACCCGCGCATCGGGAGCAAAACCTATGAAGGATTCGCCTGCATGCAGGACAAGAACAAGCATGCGGTAGTCTTTGTTCAAAATCTCTTCCAGGGAAGAAGTCCCAAATCTATCGCCAAGTTGCCAGGATGAAGACGGGATTGGAAAAGGAGGAACTAAGGCTTCACAGATCATATAATGAAGGTCATAGAAAAGTACAAAGCCGGTTTCAGGGTCAAGCCTTTCCAAAAGAGTTAAAGTCTCCTGTTCTATCCTTACAAGAGTTTTTTCGTTAAGTACATCAGAAAGGAGGGAACCGGGTGGAAGGTAAGCAGTAAGAAGATCCTCTACAGGAGAGCAAAAGGAATTGAGTTTAGAAAGGTAAGCCTGGACAGCAGAAGGACTAAGGTTTTCGATCTTTCGAAATTCCAATCTGTCCTGGGACTCAACCCTTATTGCTTCAAGCTCATGGGAAAGGGTCCGGGTTCGAACAATTTCCTGATTTAAACGGGATTCGGCTTCCTGTCTGCCTGCAACTGCCTGCCTTGCAAGAGTCTCTTTCTTTTCCAACTGGGTTTTTGCATTTTGCAGGTCGTTTTCAAGTTTTGCTACCTGAGAGTTGAGCCTGTCAATTTCAAGCTCAAGCTGCCCTTTTCCTGAAATTTTTCCGATCAGTGTGCCCAAACCAGTTTTTGTCTCTTTAGCAGTTTCTTCTTTTACTTTTTTATTGGTCATTTCCCTTACTTTCCTGTTCTTCCTGTTTCTAATCTTTCCTTGAGTTTCTAATCTTTCCCTTGAGTTTCTAATCTTTCTCTTGCTTTTATTTAGACTTATTGTACTCTTTAAAACTTATTATACTCTCTAAGCCTTATTATACTCTCAATTGAAATTTGGATCATACCTATGCACTTCCTAATAAAAAATACTTCTTTTGTCAGTACTGATCCTCGTATTTCGAAAGTTTTAATAATATCATATTTAATGTCACTTTGCTTCAGGAGTTATTTCTAAAAAGCAAACTATTTTCCATACATACTAAGTTTTTATAGAGCAGACAGATAAGATATCAGATAGATCATTCCGGTGCTTAAATGAAAATCCCATTGAAAGATTCTAAAAGCCAGACAGACCAAAAGGATTCGAATAAGAAAAATTCCGATGAGAAAAAGCCGGATAAAGCAAATAAAGTAGATGAAGCAGACAGACAAAATCCCGCCAGATCCAGAGCAGAAAAGTTCCACCCCACGCTCTGGATTGAAGGACAGAGGAGCTCTTCTCTTGCCGAGAAAACTATAGTTCTTGGCGTTACAGGAAGTATTGGGGCAGTCAGGGTAGTCGAACTTGCCAGGGAATTGATCCGGAATGGGGCTGAAGTTCATGCGGTTATGACGGATGCTGCAAAGCATATCCTGCATCCTGATGCCCTTCATTACGCCACAGGAAACCCTGTAATTACCGAACTTGGAGGCAGGGTTGAACATGTGGAGTTCTGCGGGCTCAAAGGCAGGGCCGACCTTCTTTTAATAGCCCCTGCAACAGCAAACACCATAGGAAAAATAGCTTACGGGATCGACGATACAACAGTTACTTCCTTTGCGACAACAGCCCTTGGCTCAGGTTTACCTTTGATGGTTGTTCCTGCAATGCACGAGTCAATGTTCAGGCATCCGGCTGTCGTTGAAAATCTGGCAAAACTGAAATGCTGGGGAGTCTCTGTCGTAGGGCCCAAACTTGAAGAAGGTGTCGCAAAAATAGCATCAAATGAAGAAATAGTGCTTGAGGTAGAAAGGGTTCTTGGAAAAAAGAGCCTTGAAAAAAGAAAGGTAATTATTACAAGCGGCTCTACAGCTGAAAGTCTTGACCCTATCCGCATCCTTACAAACCGCGCTTCAGGAAAGACAGGCAGAGAGCTTGCCCTTGAAGCTTACCGCAGTGGAGCTGATGTAACCCTTGTACACAGGGACAGACTTGGGTTTTCGGGAATTAAGGAAATTTTTGCAGAAAGCGCCGCTGAAATGACTGATGCCGTGCTTTCCGAACTTGATAAAGGATACGATGTTCTTATAAGTTCTGCAGCAATTGCAGACTATACAGCTGAGCCTTCTCCTGAAAAGATCAAATCTGGAGGAGAACTTGTATTAAAACTGAAACAGACCCGCAAACTGATAAAAGAATGCCGTGAGAAATATCCTGGCCTTGTGATCGTTGGTTTTAAGGCCGAAACCGGGGTTGAAATAAACGAACTCCTCAGGAGAGCAGCCGCAACCCTTGAAGGTTCGAAGCTGGACCTTATTGCAGCAAATGACGTCGGAAAAGGAGGAATGGGCACAGAAAAAAATGAGCTCTACCTGCTAGGAAGGAAAAGAAGTGAACCCAGGCTTGTAAGCGGGAACAAACGCAAACTGGCAGCCTGTATTCTTGAAGAGGTTTCCGGCCTTTTAAAATGACAAAAATTCTACTTACAATCGTTCTCTTGAACTCGTCATATTATATGTATTGAGCTGTATTTAAGCTGAATATTCATCAGGGCTAAATATTTATCAAGGCCAGATCTGCATTCGAGACTGAATATTTATCAAGACTAATTTGATTCAAGGCTGATATTTATCAAGATTAAATTTGATTCAAGGCTGAATATACGTGTAAAGTATTCTGTGGAACATTTTACAAATCATTCTGCACAGGAACGAACTTTGAAAAAATGATTAATATTGTAAAAAGGCGTTTTCTATGTATATATATGAGAATGGAGGAGCAGACTTTTTGGCAAAAGCTTATGCTCCGGGACATATCACAGGTTTTTTCCAGATTCACGAGCATGAAGACCCTCATCGTAAGGGTTCTACAGGCTGCGGGATTGTTCTCAACGGAGGAGTTACCACCGAAGTAAAGGTTGGGGAAGCCGTAGAGGAGACCGAGATCTTTCTTAATGGAAAGAAGGTTGAAGGTAGAACCAGTCGGACAGTTGTAGATATGATGACTGACCTGCCTGTGCGAGTCAGGAGCTGGTCAGAAATTCCGGTAGGATGCGGACTTGGAGCTTCAGGCGCTGGAGCACTTGGGACAGCTTATGCCCTGAATGGAGCTCTTTCTCTGAACAAGACCGTAAAAAGTCTTACTGAATATGCCCATGTGGCAGAAGTTGTCAACTGCAGCGGACTTGGAGATGTTGCTGGCCAGTCCAACGGAGGAGTAGTAATCCGGCTCCAGCCCGGAGGTCCGGAGTTCGGGCTTGTAGATAGGATTCCGGTTCCCGAAGCCAGGGTTTTTTGCATTGTACTTGGCGAGATCTCCACTGAGTCTGTCCTTAAAGACAGGGCCGCAGCCGAGCGAATCAATGCCGCAGGAAAAGCTGCAATGGCCGAGCTGCTTAAAAAACCTACTCTTGAAAATTTCATGTACCAGGCAAAAGAGTTTGCCAGCAAAACCGACCTCATGAGCAGCAGGGCAAAAGATGTTATTGAAGCTGCAAATGCAAGTGGAGGAATGGCTTCTCAGGCAATGCTTGGAGATACGGTTTTTGCAATTGCCCCCTCTTATCACGAATTTTCCCTTTTTGAAGTCCTTCAGGAATTCGGACAGGTGCTGGAATATAACATCGGTACCTGTGTACCTAAACTGATGTACGAGTAAGCCTCAATATGAGATCTGTTTATTAGAAATCATGTGAGGAAACGTGGGTCTTAAGAAAATTTTCTTCTAAGGAAGATGTATAACTAAAATATAATAAAATGAAAATATAATAGCAAAACAACTCTATTCATAAATGGATTAATTTATCATTTAACAATTAAGGTGGTAAGCGATACACATGACCGAGATTCCAAAAGACCACCCAAGGTACCAGTCCCTGCTCGCCCGTGAAAAGGTTACAGCAGGGGTAAAAATGGGAATTACAAGCATTCAGGGATTGATTGCACAGGGAAGAGGAGAAAGCTTTGATTACCTTATAGGTGAGAGAAGCACCGAATCCGCCCTTAATGCAGAAAGAGCTGCAGTTGCTGCGATTCTTCTGGCAGAGAACCCTGTGATTTCCGTAAACGGCAACGTCGCAGCCCTGGCTCCTGATAAAGTTGTATCTCTTTCGGACATTACAGGGGCTAAGATTGAGGTAAATCTCTTTCACAGGACTGAAGCACGGGTACACCTTATAATAGAACAGCTGAAAGCTAATGGAGCTTCTGAAGTTCTCGGGAAAAATCCTGATGCGACCCTTGAACTTTCTCACGCCAGGCGGCTTGTGGAAAGCAAAGGAATCTATTCCGCAGATGTAGTGCTCGTTCCCTTAGAAGATGGAGACCGCTGCGAAAAACTTGTAGAAATGGGCAAAACTGTTATCTCAATTGACCTTAATCCCCTGTCCAGAACTTCAAGAACTGCCACTATCTCTATTGTTGATGACCTTACGAGAGCTCTTGGAAACATGGTAAAGTTTGCGGGGGAAATGAAGAAAGAGAGAAAAGAGGAGCTCGTGAAGATTATTACTACTTATGATAATAAAAAAGCCCTCTCAGAAGCTATTTCCGAGATTATGGAGCACTTGAAGGTAATTTCTGCTGAAATGGAGTACTAAACAGGAGATTAATGGAGTACTAAACAGAATTAATGGAGTACTAAAATTAAAAAGTGCTAAATAGGATATAAATGGGATTTAAAATGGAGCTAATTGAAAAAACGAGGGAATTTGTCGCCTCTTTTCTAGAAGAAGAACCCAGTTCCCATGATATGGGACATATCAATAGAGTAGAAGCCCTCTGTCTGGAAATCCAGAAAGAAGAAGGAGGAGATCTATTCGTGCTTCAGCTCGCAGCCCTCCTTCACGATGTCGGAGTTGTCAGGGAACACGAAGAAGGAGGGGACCATGCTGTGTACAGTGCGGAAATAGCCTCGGAATTCCTCGGGAAAGCAGGTGTTCGAAAAGAGCTTATTGAAGCGGTTACAGGCTGTATTCTGACCCACCGTTTTAGTGGAGGAATAGTCCCTGAAACTCTCGAAGCCCGGATTTTGCAGGATGCCGACAGGCTTGATGCCCTTGGTGCAGTAGGAATTTTCAGAGCTGTTTTTTCTATGGGCGCTCTCAGGATGTTAAAACATGCAACAGGCTTGGATAAGGGAAATTCAAAAAAGACCGTGTATATCGGAAACCCTATTGAAAGTTTTAATGAATATATGAAGTACAAGCCTTTCATAATTCCTGAAAAATTGAATACGGATGCCGCGAAAAAGATTGCTGAAGAAAGACTGAAGATAATGCGCCTTTACCTTGAAGCTCTTAACGTTGAGACTGGAATTGATGAGAAGGATCTCCAATTATCAGAGCCTATTAGCGCCAGAACTAATTTTTGAGTGTTCCCATACTTCATAATCTTTCTTTTATAGGCTTGTTTTTTCAGCTTTTATCCTTACTGAGATTTTGCGCAATTCTCAGGTTTTAGCGCATTTCTCAGGACAACTTTTTTTAGGATAACCTCTTAGTTCCAGTTGAATCCAGTAAGTTTCTAATACGTTTCATTGAATTAGTTTCGGTTGATTGTCTGACGGATATGATCACATGGCTGATATAATCATAAAAAATGCTCACGTTTTAACAATGGACCCGGAAGTCGGAGACCTTAAAAAAGGGACCGTTGTAATTGAAGAAGGAAAGATCAGGGAAATTGTGGGAAAGACAAGCGAAAGCGCCGACATTGTTATTGATGCAAAGGGCTCTGTAGTAATGCCAGGGCTTGTAAACACGCACACCCATGCAGCAATGACCCTTTTCCGCGGTTATGCCGACGATCTGCAGCTTGCAGAGTGGCTTCAGCAACATATCTGGCCTGCCGAAGCTCAGCTGACTGCAGGGGATGTCTATAAGGGGAGCCTGCTTGCCTGCCTGGAGATGATCAAGTCAGGAACCACTTCTTTTGCAGATATGTACTTCTTTATGGACGAAACCGCAAAGGCGGTTGAAGCTTCCGGACTTCGGGCTTCTCTCTCCCATGGCCTTATAGAGCTCTGGAACAAAGAAAAGGGAGAAACTGATCTTAAGGAAGGCAGGCGTTTTGTCAGGGCCTGGCAGGGGGCAGCAGATGGGAGAATTAAAACCATGTATGGGCCACATGCTCCTAACACCTGTTCTGACGAGTTTTTTGCAAAGGTAAGAGAAGAAGCCAGCAATGACGGCGCAGGTATCCATCTTCACCTCCTGGAAACGGAAGCCGAACTGCTGGAAATGAAAGAGAAGTACGGGAAATGTTCGGTACATATGCTGGAAGATATAGGATTTTTCGGCCCTGATGTCCTTGCCGCCCACTGTGTCTGGCTTTCGGACGGGGACATAGAGATACTGAGAAAAAGAGGCGTTAACGTTTCCCATAACGTCGTAAGCAATATGAAATTGGCTTCCGGAATTGCACCTGTGCATAAAATGCTTGAAAAAGGAATAAATGTCAGCCTTGGAACCGACGGCTGCGCTTCAAACAATAACCTTGATCTCTTTGAGGAGATGAAAACAGCTGCCCTCCTGCATAAAGTAAATACTTTCAATCCTACTGCCCTTCCTGCCAGGCAGGTTCTTGAGATGGGCACGGTAAATGGGGCAAAAGCTCTTGACCCTGAAACAGGTATGTTAAAAGCAGGAAAGAAGGCAGACCTGATTATAGTAGACATGAAAAAACCGCATCTTACTCCCTGCTTTGATGTCCCGTCTCATCTTGTGTACTCAGCCAGAGGAAGCGATGTCAGGACAACAATCGTAAACGGAAAGGTCCTCATGGATGATTACAGGATTATGGTGCTGGATGAGCAAAAAGTAGTGGAAGACGCTCAAAAAGCTGCAGAAGAACTTGTAGCAAGGGTAAAAACAGCCTGAAAAGCCCATATATAGAGAGAGTAGATTATTTATAAGTAAATTAATAAGTAAATTATATACAAGCTATAGTGTTTTAAAGCATATTAAATAGCACACGGGAGAAATAACTAGCTGGAATCCTTATAATATGGGCAATCTTATTTGCCCTGTATTTCTTTCTGTGCTTAGTCATCAAAATCGAATTCAATCGTCTATGTGATAATTACGTGATCATCATGACAGAAAAAGAACTCATAGAATCCGGAAACATGAAAATGGAATGGGCAAGAAACCATATGCCTGTGATTGCAATTGTCAGGGAAATGTTTGAGAAGGAAAAACCCCTGAAAGGGCTGAAAATAGGAATGGCCCTCCATGTAGAAGCAAAAACTGCAGTCCTTGTGGAAACTCTGGCTGCAGGCGGCGCACAGGTAACCATCTCTGGCTGCAATCCCCTGAGTACTCAGGATGATGTGGCAACTGCTCTTGATACCAGGGATAATATAAGCTGTTTTGCAAAATACGGATGCTGCACCAGTGAATATTATGAAGCGATCGACAAAGTCCTTGATATCGAACCTGATATCACAATCGATGATGGGGCAGACCTGATTTTTAAGCTTCACAAAGAAAGAACCGAGCTTCTTCCGAAGATTCTGGGCGGCTGCGAGGAAACAACTACAGGAGTCCACAGGCTTCATGCCATGGAAAAGGACGGAGCTCTAAAGATGCCTGTAATTGCAGTAAACGATGCCATGACCAAATATCTCTTCGACAACCGCTATGGGACAGGACAGTCAGCCTGGGACGGAATTAACAGGACTACAAATCTTCTTGTAGCAGGCAAAAACGTTGTTGTTGCAGGCTACGGCTGGTGCGGTCGCGGGGTTGCAATGCGGGCTTCTGGTCTTGGTGCAAACGTAATCGTTACTGAGATAGATCCTATCCGAGCTCTTGAAGCCAGAATGGACGGATACAGAGTCATGAAAATGGCTGAAGCTGCAAAATTAGGAGATATCTTTGTAACTGCTACTGGAAACCGTGATATTCTTACAGCCGAACATTTCCAGTTAATGCCTGACGGAGCGATTCTTGCAAATTCAGGACACTTCAACGTTGAAATCGATATGGAAGCCCTTTCTTCCCTTGCAAAATCAGTCCGAACTGTCAGAAACAATATCATGGAATATGATCTGGGAAACAGGCGCATTAATGTCATAGCTGAAGGCAGGCTTGTTAACCTGGCTGCAGGCGATGGCCACCCTGCCGAGGTCATGGATATGAGTTTTGCAAACCAGGCTCTTTGTGTACGCCACATTGCAGAAAACAAGCTTCCTAATGGAGTCCACAAGGTTCCCCAGGAACTGGATACTTTTGTGGCAAAAATGAAACTTGAATCAATGGGTATAGACATTGATGAACTCACTCCCACACAGGAATGCTACATGACCGGCTGGGAATGCGGGACGTAAAAAACCGGTCAAAATCGCTATCAAAGGAGAAGGTTATCTCTCAGCAATTTTAAACATTCGAGCGTTTAAACATTTGAGCGTTTAAACATTTGAGCGTTTAAACATTTAAGCACTTAAACATTTGAGCATTTAAACTTGTGAGCGTAAACATTTGAGCATTTAAACTTGTGAGCGCTTAAACATTTAGGCGCTTTTAGTGCGGTAAATATGACTAAGTCTCCATCTCTGGAAAAATGACATATTTACTGCACTTTAATTATAATCTTAGATTCAGAATAACTACTTATTAATACTTCAATAAATATTCCTAAGTAGTAATCTTCATAAATATCGTTTCCATAATTTAGTAATACTTTTAAGAAAAACAAAAATCTGGTATCCTGGAAGAAGAATTTAAATTATAGATAAATTTTCTGTGCTTTTTTAAATGTATCTGAAACCATTTTTACCTAGGGAAATTTAAGTAAAACTATAGACATAAGAACCTAGTATACTCTTTAATTCTAATCATAATTCATTACAGAATCTGTTTTAGGATAATCTTAGAATAATCTCCAGAAGGCGTGGAATGAGAGAAAAGTTAAGAAATTCTGGTATTGATATTATTGGAGACGTACCCTGGGGAACACACATCTGCCAGTTCTACCAAACAAAAGAAGATTTATTTGATATACTTATTCCTTATTTTAAGGCAGGGCTGGAAAACAATGAGTTTTGCCTCTGGGTCACATCACAACCTCTGGAAATAAAAGAGTCAAAAGAAGCTCTAAGGAAGGCTGTTCCTGATCTTGATTTTTATCTGGAGAAAGGGCAAATAGAAATTATCTCCTATGCTGATTATTACCTAAAAGACGGTATTTTTGACTTAATCGGAGCCTTAAATGGCTGGACTAAAAAAATAAACCATGTCCTGGCAAATGGATACAATGGCTTGAGGTCGAGCGGGAATAGTTCCTGGCTGGAGAAAAAGGACCGGAGCAGTTTCACTGATTATGAAGGAAAAGTAGACAGTACTGTCAGTAACTACCCGACGATAGCTCTCTGTACTTATTCTCTTGATGAACTGGATGCAACCGAGATTATTGATGTTGTTGTCAACCATCAATTCTCTCTAGTTAAACGAGAAGGAAAATGGGAGCGGATAGAAAGTCCCAGACGCAAGAAAGTAGAAGAAGCGGCTGTTCAAGCCACAAAAAATTGGGAATACACATTTGACGCTGTACCTGACCTGATAGCCATACTTGATACTGAATTCAGGGTTGTCCGTGCAAACAGGGCAATGGCAGCAAGATTGGGAGTTACACCTGAAGAGTGTACAGGGCTAACCTGTTACCATGCTATCCATGGAGCAGATAAGCCTCCTTCTTTTTGCCCGCATCTGCAATTGCTTGAGGATGGGCTTGAACATACCACCGAAGTTCTCGAAGATAATCTTGGTGGCGATTTCTTAGTAAGCGCCTCGCCACTTCATGATTCTAAGGGACAACTGATAGGATGTATTCATGTTGCGCGTGATATCACGGAACGCAAGCAGGCTGAGAAGGCACTGCGCATGGGAGAGGAATTGTTGCGTTTCGCGCTTGAAATCAGCCACACCGGTGCATGGGACCTCGACCTTGCGGATCATACTGCATATCGATCACTGGAGCACGACCATATCTTCGGTTACGAGCAACTGCTCCCGCAGTGGACCTACGAGATGTTTCTCGATCATGTACTGCCTGAGGACCGCTCGATGGTGGAAGCGAAATTCCATGAAGCTACGGCCACGTGCAGTGATTGGAATTTCGAATGCCGCATCCGACGCGTGGATGGTGCTGTTAGGTGGATTTGGGCTGCAGGGCGGCACCATATGGCCGCCAGCGGAAACTTGAGCAGGATGAGGGGTATCGTCCAGGACATTACTGAACGTAAACTGGTAGAAGAGGCATTGCGAGAGAATGAAACGCGGTTGAAGGTCATCATTGCAAACTCTCCTGATATAATCTTTGAGCAAGACCGTAATCTACGGTATACCTGGGTATTCAATCCGGCACCCCCATTATCTGTATCTGATGTACTGGGCAAAACCGATGAAGAATTGATGCCTCCAGACCAGGCAAAGTTACTTACATCTATAAAGCGCCGGGTACTCGAGATAGGCGTTCGCGAGCACGCTGTCCTGATGTTGACCCCTGGAGGCGAATCACAATGGTTTGAAGCAATCTACGAACCCCGGTATGACGAGACCGGAAACGTCATGGGCATACTTTCTTACATCCGTAATATTTCAGAGCGCAAGCAGCTGGAAGAACAAACCCGACAGCGAGCCGAAGAAATTGAAACAATAATGGAGGTGGCGCCTGTTGCCATTTGGATAGGCCACGACCCGCAGTGTCACAATATTACCGGCAACCGGACAGCTAACGAATTTTATGAAGCAAAAATCGGAGAAAATGTCTCGCCGAATGTTACACCTGTACGGCGCCTCTTCCGGAAAGGCATCGAGTTAGTTGCAGAAGAATTGCCCATGCAGCAGTCTGCCTTGAAAGATGTCGATGTGCGGAATGTGGAAATAGATGTATTGTTGCCGAGTGGAGAATTTCGGGGACTTCTGGGATCAGCCAGCCCACTGCATGATGCAGATGGTCGTGTGCGCGGGAGTGTCGGCGCATTTATCGATATCACTGAGCGCAAGAAGGCAGAGGAAGCTCTGCGCGAGAGCGAGGAGAAGTACCGAAATTTCATAGAGACAGCTATCGAAGGTATATTGATAGTTGACCCTGAAGCCAGGATTACTTACTCTAATGAAAAAATGGCGGAGATGCTGGGGTATACTCAGGACGAGATACTTGGCAGGTTTGCATGGGATTTTGCTGACCATGAGGATAAATCCATCATCAAACTGAATCTGGAAAAGAGGCGTCAGGGTATTAATGAGATTTATGAACTAAAACTAATACGCAAGGATGGATCCCTGTTCTGGGGACTTGTTAGTGCTAAACCCCTTTTTGATAAGGCCGGAAATTTTACAGGTTCTATGGCTATGCTCACTGACATAACCAAGTGGAAAGAAGCAGAAACCAGACTTAAAGAGACTCTCGACAATCTGGAGAACTTGGTTAAAGAGCGTACAGCAGAGCTTGAGATGGCTTATAAATCTTTGAAAGAAAGCGAAAAGGGCCTTGCTGAAGCTCAAAAAATGGCTCATATCGGAAACTGGGAATGGGATATTGCATCTGATAAAGCATACTGGTCGGAAGAAATGTATCGTATTTTCAAACGTGATCCTCAAAAATTGGCACCATCTTTAGATGAATATTTAAGTTATATTCACCCCGACGACGTGGAATACTACAGTAAAGTCAATGATTATACCAGAAAAGTACGTACTTCTGGACTTGATTTTAGAATTGTTTTAGCTAATGGGGAAGAGCGTACACTCCACATAAAATCAGATTTTATTTATAATGATGAAAATACCCCTATTCGAGTAAAAGGAATAGTTCAAGATATTACCGAGCGTGAGAGCGCTAAACAAGAGCTCGAATTGAGCGAAGAGAGATACCGCATAATAACAGAGCAGACAGGGCAGCTTGTATATGATTACGATCCTGAGAAAAACACTGCTGACTGGGCTGGCAATGTCGAAGAGCTTACTGGATTTACTCCAGAAGAATTTAAAAGCATGAGCCTGAAGTTCTGGCTTTCTCGTATTCATCCGGAAGATCTGAGTACATACCTGGAAATATATGATAGGTACATGAAATCCGGAGATGCTTACAGGACAGAATACCGATTTAGAAAAAAGGATGGAGAATACATCTATATTGAAGATAACGGGATCTGCCTGAGGGACAAAAAAAGTAATGTACACAGAATTCTTGGGGTAATTAAAAATATTACGGAAAGAAAAAAGGCAGAGATTTTCCTTGCGAATATCGAAACTGCCCGTAAAAAGGAAATTCACCACAGAATTAAGAACAATCTGCAGGTAATCTCTTCTCTTCTTGACCTCCAGGCTGAAAAATTTAGAGGCAAAGAGTGCGTTGAGGATTTGGAGGTTCTGAAAGCTTTCAGAGAAAGTCAGGACAGAGTAATGTCTATTGCCCTGATTCATGAAGAACTGCACGAAGGCAGAGGAACCAATAAACTGAATATCTCCCCATACCTGGAGAGGCTTGTTAAGAACCTTTTCCAGACTTACCGGCTTGGAAATGCCGGTACGAGTTTAAATATAGAACTTGAGGAAAACATCTTTTTCGATATGGACGCTGCAGTTCCATTGGGGATAATTATTAACGAACTTGTTTCAAATGCCCTCAAGTACGCATTTGCAGGTAAGGATAAAGGGTTAATCGAAATCAAACTCTTCAGGGAAGAGTCCGCAGAATATACGGATAATGGACCTGTAAGCGAAAGAGAAGAGAATGTTACTAGTTTTGTATTAACAGTTTCGGATAACGGCGTGGGGATGCCTCAAGATTTTAGTTTGAATAAATCTGGAACTCTTGGTCTACAGTTAGTGGCGATCCTGGCAGACCAGTTAGGGGGCGAACTTAAATTAGAAAAGAATCACGGAACTAAATTTATAATAAAGTTCGCAATACCGGAGAATAAATGAGAATCCTCTCTGGACTTTCGGTGCTTTTATATTTCTATACATCCAGTTCTAAGAAAAACTACAGAGCTATATTTAATTCTGGCTACTATTTGCTTCAAGACCCGCTTTAAGAATAATATTGGAATATGTTCAAGATGGTGCGGAATGAGAGAACAACTAAGAAAATCCGGCATTGATATTATCGAAGATATGCCCTTGGGAACTTATATCTGTCAATTATACCACACAAAAGAGGATTTAATTGACATACTTATTCCTTATTTTAAGGCAGGGCTGGAAAATAATGAGTTTTGTATGTGGGTCACATCACAACCTTTAGAAGTTATAGGTGCAAAAGGCGTTTTGAGGGAGTATATTCCTGACCTTGATATTTATTTGGAGAAAGGGCAAATAGAAATCATTCCTTATACTGACTGGTATTTTAAAAACGGCGCTTTCGATTCAGAGACTGCTTTAAATAAATGGATAAAAATACTAGATCAAGCCCTTCAAGGTGGATACGATGGCTTGAGATCGAGTGAAAATATTTCCTGGGCGGGAATAACAGACTGGAGTAGTTTCGTTGATTATGAAAGAGAAGTAAATACCATTCTTGGCAACTACCAGACAATAGCCCTATATACTTATTCTCTCGAGGGATTCAATGCAGCCGAGATAATTGATGTTGTTGTCAATCAGCAGTTTTCTTTGATCAAAAGAGAAAGAAAATGGGAGCGGATTGAAAAATCTGGGCGGAAAGATATCGTCGAGCGTAAGCAGGTAGTTAAGATACAGCAACAGAGTGAGCAATGTCCCAGGCTAAAATTGGAAAATGGTCTCTTATCTCCTCGAAAGATAACTGATTTGGAGCTTTCAGAGATTATTGATGTCCAGGCCATACAGCCTTTAATGGATGATTTCTATAAACTTACTCACATCCCTATGGGCTTAAACGATCTCAAAGGAAATGTTCTGGTAGGTGTAGGATGGCAGGATATCTGTACCAAATTCCATAGAGTTCATCCCGAAACCTACAAGCATTGCGTAGAGAGCAACATAAAGTCTATCCTTGGGCGTTACCCCTGGGGAGTATAAGCTGTACAAATGCAAAAACAACATGTGGGAAGTGGTGACTCCTATCGTGGTTGAAGGCCAGCCTGTCGGCTATGTCTTCGCAGGACAGTTCTTTTTTGAAAACGAGCCTCTGGGCTATGAGCTTTTCAGATCCCAGGCCAGAAAATATGGCTTTGATGAGGAAGAATATATAGCAGCGCTTGAAAAAGTTCCACGGTTGAGCAGGGAGGCTGTGGACACAGGCATGGCCTTTCTCATGACGTTTGCCAGCATGATCTCACAGCTAAGCTACAGCAATATTAAGCTAGTCCAATCACTGGAGGAACGCGGTTCTCTGGTGGACGCGCTCCGTGAGAGCGAAGAGAGATTTCGGGCGGTCCTTGAGAACTCACTCGATGTGGCTTACCGGCGAAACCTTCAGACCGATTGCTATGATTATATGAGCCCGGTGGTAGAGCAGGTTACTGGTTTCTCTGCCCAGGAAATGAATTCGATGAAAATTGATGAAATTCTTGATCGCATTCATGCCGATGATCGCTCGCTTGTTGCTACGGAACTGACCCAGGCATTAGATGCAGACAGCGGAAACCTCGAATACCGGTTCAAGTGCAAGGACGGTCAGTATCGCTGGTTCGCCGATCGCTTCAGGGTTATTAAGGATCAAAATGGCAAGCTTCTCTTCAGCGGAGGTGTCGTCCGTGACATTACTGATACTAAGGTAGCAGAAGCTAAAATAAAGGAAACACTCGATAATTTAGAAAGCTCAGTTAGAGAGCGTACTGCAGAACTCCAGAAAGCCTACAATTCATTGAAGGATAGTGAAAAAAGTCTTGCCGAAGCTCAAAGAATGTCCCACATTGGAAATTGGGATTGGAACATTGCAGCTGGCAAAATATATTGGTCTGATGAACTTTATCGCATTTTCGGACTTAATCCTCAGAAATCAGGAGTGCGTTATAATGAATTCTTAAACTATGTACATCCCGATGATCTAGATCACGTCAATAATGCTGTTAATAAAGGCATGGACGAAAAATTTTGCAGTATTGATTTTAGAATAATTTCAGCTGGCGGGGCAGAGCGTATAGTCCATGCGTTAAATGAAGTTATTTTTAATGGGGAAAATATCCCTGTTCGAGTGAGAGGAATAGTTCAGGATATTACAGAAAGGAAGATTGCTGAGCAGAAGCTACAGCAGAGCGAAGCAAAATACCGCTCATTCATAGAAAACTTTAAAGGAATTGCTTTTGAGGCAGACGAGAATTTCTTTCCCTTATTCTTGCATGGGACTGTCGAAGAAATTATGGGGTACAGTGAAGAAGAGTTCATATCAAAGCGGCCCTGGAAGGAAATTATTCATCCCGATGATTTCCCTACTGTGTATGAAGAATCGAAAAAAGTCAAGTACTCTCAGAATCCCTGCTCTGGAGAGATTGACTTCCGGATAATTCACAGAAACGGAAAAATAAAATGGGTGCATGAAATCTACCAGAAGATCCCTGGAAAAAACGGAATTCCAGATCGGTATCAGGGAGCGATATACGACATTACCGAAAGAAAAGAAGCAGAAGAAGCTCTTGCAAATCTCGAAACTGCCCGACAGAAAGAAATTCATCACAGGATCAAAAATAATCTGCAGGTTATCTCCTCTCTTCTGGATCTTGAGGCTGAAAAATTCAAAAACAGGAGATATATAGAGAGTTCAGAAGTTCTTGAAGCTTTCATGGAAAGTCAGGATAGAGTGGTGTCAATTTCTCTGATCCATGAGGAACTTCATAAAGGAGATGAAACTTACACTCTGAATTTCTCTCAGTACCTTGGGAGACTCGTTGAGAATCTTTTTCATACTTACAGATTTGGAAACACCAATATCAGCTTAAATATGGATCTGGAAGAAGACATTTTCTTTGATATGGATATTGCAGTTCCACTAGGAATTATCGTTAATGAACTTGTATCTAATTCCTTCAAACATGCATTTCCAGGTACAGAGGAAGGGATAATCAATATCAAGCTTCTCAAAGACGAAAAAAGAGAACACATGAATGAGGAATTAAAAAGAGAAACTAACATCCTTGAAAGCAACAATTTTATATTAACAGTGTCGGATAATGGAGTGGGTATACCTGAGAGTTTTGATCCGGAAAATTCTGATACCCTGGGCATACAACTGATAACAACTCTTGTGGGCCAGTTAGATGGTGATTTTGAGTTAAAAAGAGATCCTGGGGCCGAATTTGTTATACGGTTCAGGGTAAGAGAAAAGTAATATAAAGGTGAAGATTTGGTATCCGTGAATTATTGAGTTTCCGAACTATTCAAATTTCAATGAATCCTATACTTAATTTCATTTTCTAAGCTTAATCAGATTGATAATTAGATAATTAGTCAAATAGTAATTAGTCAAATTGTGATCGATGTATTGATGCTTTATTTTTAGAGGGGATTACTGTCGGGAAATCGGGGCGTTATTCAGAATCGGGGCAAAATTTTCCGTTTACCCGGGTTTTTGGAGAAATTACTTGAATTTTCAGCTTTACTCTTTAAAAAGTGAAAATAATCGTACATATAGCTTTCCAGCAGAATGGGAAATCTTTTTCTAGAAATCAGGTACATATTCAATAAATTTAACCTATCTCTTCTGAAATTTTTGGGAAAAATGGAATCTCACCATAAACTATTTATAGAATAGCTATAATTAGAGGGTTGCACCGGCGTAAGAGGTGCCCTCTGATGCAGCGGGGCAGCAGAGTGGCAGACAGTAATATAGCCTATCTGGTGCAGAATAAAGAGGTGGAGATAAACAATACTGGGCCCGTAGCTCAGTCAGGCAGAGCGACTGGCTTTTAACCAGTCGGCCTAGGGTTCAAATCCCTACGGGCCCGCCATATTCTATTTATGAAACCCGGCGGAAAGGCCATTCGCTGGAACAATCTAACCAAGTTTTTTGAGATGCTTTATTTTTGGAGGAAAGGATTTGACTAAATTCAGCCTGCTCGACCATGAGTCGGTCCCTAAGCATGAAATCATGCCCGAGGGCGAGTTAAAAACTGTTTTAAGCAAGTATCTAATTGATAAGGAACAACTTCCGAAAATCAAAGTGCAGGACCCTGTTTGTAAAGAAATAGGAGCTGTAATCGGAGATGTAGTGAAAATCACGAGAAAAAGTCAAACTGCAGGGGAGGCAGACTATTATCGACTTGTAATCGAGTAAGCGGGGGGGAATAAAACCGCTTGCAAGATCCGATTTTTTTTAACGGAATGTCTTTTTGAATCCCATGCATCATCGCATTATACGGAAGATTCAACGACTTAATGCCGATCTGATGATTATAAATATTGATTTTCATTCTAATGAAGCAAAGAGGGTGCTATCATCGCGTTAGAAAGTAGTATACTGTCGCAGGCTTATTTTACACGGGACAAGATAGTGCAGCATCATATCGATTCTTTTAACAAGTTTATTGATTACGGGCTGCAAAAAATCATAGATGAACAGAGAATAATAGAAACTGATATTGAGGGTACCTACCTTAAACTCGGCAAGATTAGGGTAGAACATCCTGTGGTAAAGGAGGCGGACGGAGCTATAGAAAAGCTTTACCCAAACGAGGCAAGGCTTAGAAACCTCTCGTACTCAGGCCCTCTCTATCTGGAAATGAGCGTTGTAAAAGATGGACTCGAATCTGAAGTAATGGAAGCAAAGATAGGACAGCTTCCTGTCATGGTCAAGTCCAAGATCTGCAACCTTCTGGGACTTAGCGAGACTGAGAAAGTCCGCTATGGAGAAGACCCTCTTGACCCCGGGGGATATTTCATTATAGGCGGTACTGAGAGAGTAGTGATGACTCTTGAAGACCTTGCCCCTAACAAAATTCTCGTAGAATACGGGGAAAGATACGGGGACTCCATAGAGGTTGCAAAGGTTTTCTCCCAGAAGCGCGGGTACAGGGCTCTTGTAATTGTAGAAAGGGGGCGAAAGTCTCTGCTCGAGGTATCCTTCCCTTCGATTTCAGGAAGAGTGTTTTTCATTACTCTTATGAGGGCTCTTGGGATTGTAACTGATGAGGACATCGTAAACGCAGTTTCAAGTGATCCCGAAATCATCAAATTCATGCTGGAAAATCTGGAAGAAGCCGAAGTAGAGACCCAGGAAGAAGCAATCGAGAAGATAGGGGCAAGGGTTGCTGCAGGGCAGGCCAAGGAATACCAGATGAAGAGAGCAAACTACGTCATTGACAGATACCTCTTCCCGCATCTCGGAAACGATATGAGGGACAGAGTCTCAAAAGCTCACTTCCTTGCGAGAATGGCTGAATCCTGTTTCGAGCTGGCTCTTGGTAAGCGTTCGGAAGATGACAAAGACCACTATGCAAACAAGAGGCTTAAACTCGCAGGAGATCTGATGGAAGACCTCTTCAGGGTATCTTTCAACAGGCTGGCAAGGGACATAAAATACCAGCTCGAGCGCGCAAATATGAGGAATAGAGAACTTAATGTCGCCACAATCGTCAGAGCAGATGTACTGACTGACCGCCTGCAGCATCCTCTAGCAACCGGAAACTGGGTTGGAGGAAGAACGGGCGTGTCTCAGCTTCTGGACAGAAACGACTACATATCCACTCTTTCTCACCTGCGCCGTGTAATTTCTCCTCTTTCCCGTGCTCAACCTCACTTCGAAGCCAGAGACCTGCATGCAACTCAGTGGGGAAGGCTGTGTCCTTCGGAAACCCCTGAAGGTCCGAATTGTGGCCTCGTGAAGAACTTTGCCGAAATGGTTGAACTCTCCACAGGTGTAGAGGAAACAGACGGCATGAAGAAAATTCTCTACGACCTTAACGTCGAACGTGTAGTTGTCAAGGTACCGGAAATTCCGGCTAAAATTAAAGAAATCTTATTCGACGAGTTTGGAGAAGAGATTGTTGAAGAGTTTGAAGAAGAAACTCCGGAAGTCGAAACCAAATACAGAGATGATGATTTCTACGATTATTCAGATATGGACGATGCCGGATCAATGTTCGGTGATTAAGGGGGCCTATATAAGATGACTAAAGCAAAAGTATTCATAAACGGAGAGCTTGTCGGGACCCATGATAATCCTACTGAGCTCGTCTACGAGCTCCGAAAGATGAGAAGGCAGGGGTTCATATCCAGGCAGGTCAATGTCGCTCTTAACGACAACACCAGAGAAGTAATTATAAACTCCGATATGGGCAGAGCAAGAAGGCCCCTTTTAGTTGTGGAAAACGGAGCTCTAAAGGTAACTGAAGAGCACGTAAAGAAACTGAAAAACAAGGAAATTAATTTTGATGACCTGGTAAAAGAAGGCTGTGTAGAGTACCTGGATTCCGAAGAAGAAGAGAATGCCTATATTTCTCTCAGCGAGTCTGAAATTAATGTAAGGCATACTCATATGGAGCTTGATCCCGAACTTATTCTTGGAATTTCCACAGGAATGGTTCCCTATCCTGAACATAATGCATCCCCGCGTAATACTATGGGTGCAGCTATGATCAAGCAGTGTATAGGAGTTGCTACGGCAAACCAGAAGCTCAGGCCGGATACCCGTGCTCATGTCCTGCACTACCCGCAGAAAGCACTTACTGCGACCAGAACTTCTTCAGCAATAGGTTTTGATGACAGGCCTGCAGGGCAAAACTTCGTGGTTGCAATCCTATCTTATGAAGGATATAATATTGAAGACGCTCTGATTTTCAATACAGGCTCAATCGACAGAGGACTTGGGAGAAGCCACTTCCTCAGGACTTTTGAAGGGGAAGAAAGAAGATATCCTGGAGGGCAGGAAGACAAATTCGAGATTCCCGATTCTGAGTATCGCGGAGCCCGCAGTGCAGAAGCATATGCGAACCTGGATATCGATGGGCTTGTAAATCCTGAGACTGTAGTTGGTCCAAATGACGTGCTGATCGGAAAGACCAGCCCTCCGAGATTCCTTGAAGAGCCTACTGACTTCGGGATTGCAGTGGAACAGAGAAGAGAAAGCTCGATTACCATGCGATCCAACGAAAAAGGAATCGTGGATACTGTTATTCTAACAGAATCTATTAACGGTACCCGTCTGGCCAAGGTGAAGGTAAGAGACGAAAGGATTCCTGACATCGGGGACAAATTCGCTTCCAGGCATGGGCAAAAAGGAGTTATAGGGCTGAAGGTTCCAATTGCGGATATGCCGTTTACAGAAGCTGGCCTGAGTCCGGATCTCATGATTAACCCTCACGCAATTCCTTCCCGTATGACTGTAGGGCACGTTCTGGAAATGATTGGGGGAAAGGTCGGCTCAATGGAAGGCAGAAGAGTTAACGCAACTGCTTTCTCAGGAGAAAATGAAGATGACCTGAGAGATGCCCTGAAGAAGCATGGTTTTGCCCATACCGGAAAAGAAATTTTCTATGACGGGACAACAGGCAGGATGATTCCTGCAGATGTTTTTATTGGCGTAATTCTTTACCAGAAGCTGCATCACATGGTCACCTCCAAAATGCATGCTCGGTCCCGTGGTCCTGTACAGGTGCTCACTCGCCAGCCAACTGAAGGTCGAGCCAGAGAGGGTGGTCTCAGGTTCGGTGAAATGGAGCGTGATGTGCTTGTAGGGCACGGAGCTGCCATGTCCTTAAAAGAAAGGCTGCTGGACGAATCTGACAAAGTTGTGGAACTTGTTTGCTCTCACTGCGGAATGATTGCAACATTTGACAAGCAGCGAAATGTTTCTTTCTGTTCTGCTTGCGGGGCTGACACAGATATATATCCTGTGGAAATGAGCTACGCATTCAAGCTCCTGCTGGACGAAATAAAATCCCTGGGAGTAGCTCCCAGGCTCAATCTTGAAGATGCGGTATGAGGTGGACAAATGGCAAACGTACCTCCGATTCCGAAAAGAATTGCTTCTATTAAATTCGGTTTACTGTCCCCAAAAGAAGTCCGTAAGATGAGTTCAACGCCCATTATCACGGCCGACACTTATGATGATGACGGATTTCCGATTGACATGGGGCTTATGGACACAAAACTCGGGGTTATTGACCCTGGGCTTCGCTGCAAGACCTGTTCAGGGAGAGCTGGTGAATGTCCCGGACACTTCGGGCATATTGAGCTTGTTGCCCCTGTAGTTCACGTTGGCTTCAACAAAGTGATCCGAAAGCTCCTTCGAGCAACCTGCAGGAAATGCAGCAAGATTTTGCTTGATCCTGTACAGAAACAGCATTTTCTGGATCAGCTCACGGGAATAGAAGAAATCGGGCACATGCCCGATGACGTTATCAACGAAGCTTATAAGGAAGCCAGTAAAGTAAAGGTCTGTCCCTACTGTAATGAAGAACAGCTGGAAATTAAATTCGAAAAGCCCACCGAATATCTTGAGAGCGGGGAAAAACTGACCCCTACCGAGATAAGGGACCGCTTCGAGAATATCCCTGATGAGGACATCAAGGTTATAGGGATGGATCCAAAGAATGCAAGGCCTGAATGGATGATCCTTACAGCCCTTCCTGTGCCTCCTGTAACAGTTCGTCCCTCAATTACCCTTGAATCAGGGCAGCGCAGTGAAGACGACCTGACCCACAAGCTGGTAGATATTATAAGGATCAACCAGCGTTTCCAGGAAAACAGGGAGGCTGGCGCCCCTCAGCTCATTATTGAGGACCTCTGGGAACTTCTCCAGTATCACGTTACTACATTCTTTGATAACTCTGTTTCAGGTATACCTCCTGCAAGACACAGGTCCGGCAGACCCTTAAAGACCCTTTCTCAGCGTTTAAAGGGTAAAGAAGGAAGGTTCAGAGGAAGTCTGTCAGGTAAGCGTGTAAACTTCTCTGCCCGTACCGTTATTTCTCCTGATCCTAACCTGAGCATAAACGAAGTAGGGGTACCCCTGGCCATTGCACAGACGCTGACAATTCCTGCGATAGTAACTCCAAGGAATATCGAACAGCTCAAAGTGTACGTGAGGAACGGAGAAGATGTGCATCCCGGAGCAAACTATGTGTTCAGGTCCGACGGCAGGCGCATAAAAGTTACCAATGTAAACAAAGACGACCTTGCTGAAAAGCTGGAATTTGGTTGGACCGTAGAACGCCAGTTAAAGGATGGAGATACAGTACTCTTTAACAGGCAGCCGTCTCTGCACAAAATGAGTATTATGGCTCACTCTGTTAAGGTGCTTCCGAACAAAACTTTCAGGCTGAACCCTGCCGTATGTCCTCCATACAACGCTGACTTTGACGGGGACGAAATGAACATGCATGCTCTGCAGACCGAAGAGTCCAGAGCTGAGGCAAAGATCCTCATGCAGGTTCAGGAAAATATTCTTTCCCCACGTTTCGGAGGACCTATTATCGGCGGGATCCACGACCACATTTCAGGGCTTTTCCTGCTGACTCGTTTAGAGAAAGATATCAGTAGCCATGATGCTTACGACATTCTCCGGAAGAGCAGTGCCCGTGTTCTGCCCACACCTGCAGGTTATGATTCTAATGGAAAACCTTACTGGACAGGAAAACAGATTTTCAGCCAGATCCTGCCCAAAAACCTGAACACACAGTTTGCAGCGCAGGTCTGCTCGCACTGTGACACCTGCAAAAAAGAAGGGTGTCCTAACGATGCCTATGTGGTAATCCGGGACGGAGAACTCATTATGGGCACTATAGACGAAGCGGCAATCGGGGCGTTCAAAGGAA
Organism: uncultured Methanosarcinaceae archaeon; assembly: GCA_963847185.1. Classification (GTDB taxonomy): domain Archaea; phylum Halobacteriota; class Methanosarcinia; order Methanosarcinales; family Methanosarcinaceae; genus Methanosarcina. Next base: position 881,540 of record CAWJYV010000007.1, read on the forward strand.
AAATCCAGGACCGCATTATCAAGGAAATTGGTCCCCAGGCCGGATCTCAGTTTATAGATGATATGACCAAGCTTGCAATTCGGGCTATCATGAGGACAGGCTTGAGTTTCGGAATATCTGATGAAGATATCCCGAAAGAAGCCAGGATTCAGATTAATGAGGTCCTGGGAACTGCTGAAGATGCCGTGCAGAACCTTATCAAATCTTACCTGAATAAAGAGCTTGATCCTCTTCCCGGAAGAACTCTTGATGAAACAATCGAAATGAGCATCATGCAGAAGCTCGGAAAGGCCAGAGACGACACAGGTAGAATTGCAGACAACCACATGGGGCTTGAAAACCCGGCAGTTATTATGGCCCGTTCCGGAGCCAGAGGTTCTATTCTTAACCTTACCCAGATGGCAGCTTGTGTTGGCCAGCAGGCAGTGCGTGGTGAACGTATCCGCAGAGGATATGCAGGCAGGACTTTGCCACATTTCGAAAAAGGAGACCTCGGATCAGACGCTCACGGTTTCGTGAAGGCAAGTTACAAGAGCGGATTGAATCCAACTGAATATTTCTTCCACGCAATCGGTGGTAGGGAAGGTCTTGTGGACACTGCGGTCAGGACATCTCAGTCCGGGTACCTGCAGAGAAGACTTGTCAATGCCCTCCAGGACCTTGAAGTCCAGTATGACCTTACGGTCAGGGACACCAGAGGTGTTATTGTACAGTTTAAATATGGAGAAGACGGGATTAATCCCACAAAGAGTGACTTCAGTAAACCTGATGCAATCCACAGGATTGTTAATTCCGTAGTGAACAGGGAGGTGGCCTGATGAGTATTAGTGAGGCTACAATCGATAGTATGATAAAAGATCTGCCTCTTCCTTCGAATCTTCTTAAGGCTCTCAAGGAAGACGTAATCAAAGCCGGCGTAAGCAAGAAAGAAATGGAAGAAATTCTGGAAATGGTAAAGGAAGGCTATGATCTTTCATGTATCGAACCCTGTGATGCTGCTGGAGTGGTTGCAGCCCAGTCCATAGGGGAACCAGGTACTCAGATGACGATGCGTACCTTCCACTATGCCGGTGTTGCTGAAATTAACGTTACTCTCGGTCTGCCCCGTCTTATAGAGATTGTGGATGCTCGGAAAATCCCGAGTACTCCTATGATGACAATAGCTCTTTCCAAAGAAAACAAGGAAGACTACGCTTACGACAGGGAAAAGACAAGAGCCCTTGCCTGGGAAATTGAAGCGACTAAAATAGACCATATTGCTGACGTAACTACTGATCTTTCCCAGATGAAACTGATTATCGACCTGCACGAAAAAGCTATGGAAGGCAGGAATATTACTATTGACCAGGTAAAAGAAAAGGTCAATGAAGAACTTAATGCGACGGTAACTATATCCCCTGATATAGATAACCAGATTGTCATCTCTCCAGGAGAGCCTTCTTACAGAGAGCTGCTCCAGCTTGCAAAAAGTATCCACAATGTCACCTTAAAAGGGATAGAAGGTATCAAGCGAGTTGTGGTCAGGAAGGAAGGCGAGGAGTACACCCTTTATACCGAAGGTTCAGCTCTGCGCGAAGTGCTTCAATTTGGAGGAGTGGACAAGAGCAGAACCAGCACAAACAATATCAACGAAATATACGAAGTGCTGGGAGTCGAGGCTGCAAGAAATGCAATCATCAAGGAAGCTACAGATACCCTGCGCGAACAGGGTCTTACCGTGGATATTCGGCATATAATGCTTGTGGCAGATCTCATGACCTGTGACGGAGAGGTAAAGCAGATCGGCAGGCATGGAATATCAGGTGAAAAGGCCAGTGTATTTGCTCGTGCAGCTTTCGAAGTTACTGTCAATCACCTTCTTGATGCAGGAATGCGCGGAGATGTGGATAAGTTAGAGGGTGTTACAGAAAATATCATTGTAGGTCAGCCTATCCGCATGGGTACGGGTGATGTGCACCTTATAAGCAGAAAGGGAAAGAAAGAGGGAGCACTGGAAGTTGAAGAGGAATAAAGTTAAGGCGAAAACCTTAACCTAACCTATAATTATTTAAATAAACAATTCGATAGAAGACCGTCTTAAGTATCCTTATAAAAGGCAATTTTTTCAGGAAGGCTTTCCGACTAAGGTATCAGATTACCTTTTTGAAGCTCATAGAATCCTGTTGCAGAAACTTGAGTCCGCGAGTCTCATAACCAGAAAATAGATATAAGGCATCAGGTATTTAGAGTACCATAATACTCACCAGCTTGGAAATCTTTATTTGAAACTAGATAGAGTAAACGAGCTAATTTGAGACAGAGTTGATGAAAATGAAGATCAATGTTGATAAATCTCTTATCAAGGCTGTGAAAACAGGAAAAGTAATTCTTGGATCTAACCGGACCGTGGATGCAGCAGCAGACGGGTCTGCAAAAATGATAGTTCTGGCGTCAAACTGCCCCCAAGATGTTAAACAGAAGGTTCAGGCAACAAACGTTCCAGTTCTGGAATACGAAGGCACCAGTGTAGAACTTGGGCCTGTATGCGGGAAACCCTTCACGATTGCAGCTATGGCGATCCTCGATGCAGGAGAATCAGATATCCTGGCAGCTACATATTAATAAAAGGAGTTGGCAACGTCTTGGGTGAAATAAGACTTACTGCAGAAAGCATCCAGTACATTGCTTTATTTGAAAATGTGACACGAGCCAAGATTCTCGACTGTATCCCCGAAGAGGAAAGGATCGTGTACGTCGTAAAACATGGTGATATGGGGCTTGCGATAGGCAAAAATGGGGAGAATGTGAACCGCGTTAAAAAAGCTCTGGATAAACCCATAGAGCTTGTGGAGTATTCAGAGGATCCTGCCATATTTATTAAGAATGCCTTTGGACCTGTATCTGTTAGTTCGATTAACATTACAAATAAAAATGGTAAGCGGTTAGCTTATGTAGAGGTACCCAATAAAGAGAAGGGGCTTGCCATCGGACGCAACGGCAAGAACATCGAAAAGGTGAAGATGCTCGTCCGTCGCCATCATAATATCGAAGACGTAATCCTGCAGTAATCTATCATTAACTTACTTTGATCCATTATCCATTAATTCGGCGTTGAAAAATTATTCGGCATATATTATGCCTAGGAAACTGTGATCAATTTTCAATTTGGAGTAATTAACTATGGCTAAAGGGAAATATGCAGCTAATATTCTCATACAGACCAGGAAAAATGCCCGCTGGAAAGATTCATACTACGGCAGGCGAGTTCTTGGGCTGAATGTGAAAGCCGATCCTCTTGGTGGCGCACCTCAGGGTCGAGGTATTGTATTAGAAAAAGTAGGAGTTGAAGCCAAGCAGCCAAACTCTGCAATCCGAAAATGCGTAAGAATCCAGCTCATTAAAAACGGGCGTCAGGTAACTGCTTTCTGCCCCGGGGACGGAGCTGTGAACTTCATTGACGAACACGATGAAGTGACCGTGGAAAGGATTGGAGGCCGCATGGGTGGTGCTATGGGTGACATTCCTGGTGTACGCTTTAAAGTAATTGCCGTAAATAACGTTTCTCTGAACGAGCTGGTTATCGGCAGAACGGAAAAACCCAGGAGATGATTTTTGTGTACAAGATTTTCGGCAAATGGGACCCGGTTGAGGTTGAAGTCAAAGACCTTGGAATTAAGCGCTATGTCAGTCTCACTCCTGTAATCGTTCCTCACAGTAGCGGAAAGCATGCCAGGCAGCAGTTCAACAAGTCTGAAATTTCCATTGTAGAGCGCCTCGCAAACAATCTGATGAGGACAGAAGTCAACAGCGGAAAGAAGCAGACCACTCTCCGCGCAGTCGAAGAAGCTTTCGATATTGTGAACAAGAAGACCAAACAGAATCCTATTCAGATTCTTGTAGACGCTATTGCTAATGCAGGCCCCAGAGAAGAAGTGGTCAGGCTTAAATACGGTGGTATCTCCGTGCCAAAAGCAGTAGACACTGCACCTCAGAGACGTGTGGACACTGCTCTGCGCTACATCAGCATGGGAACTAACAGTGCAGCTTTCAAATCCAAGCGTTCTGTTGCAGAATGTCTGGCAACCGAACTTATAGGTGCTGCAAACCGTGATACAAAGTCCTTCTCAATCAACAGGAAGGATGCAAAGGAAAGAGTTGCAAAGGCAGCACGCTAATCGATATGCGGGTTGCCCCGATTTATTAATTCATATATAACTAAATTACATCTGTTTAAAAGGTATCAGTATGGGAAGAAGGAAGAAGATGGTCGAGCGCGTAACAACGCTCATGAACGAACCTGCAAAGATCAGGAACATCGGGATTGTTGCGCATATTGACCACGGAAAAACTACATTATCGGACAACCTGTTAGCAGGCGCCGGCATGATTTCCAAGGAACTTGCCGGAAGACAGTTATTCATGGACTCCGACGAAGAGGAACAAGCAAGAGGTATTACTATTGATGCCTCTAACGTTTCCATGGTTCACACTTATAATAATGAAGACTATCTGATTAACCTGATAGACACTCCTGGACACGTTGACTTCGGTGGGGACGTCACCCGTGCCATGAGAGCCGTAGACGGTGCTGTTGTTGTCGTAGACGCTGTAGAAGGTACCATGCCCCAGACCGAGACTGTTCTGAGGCAGGCTCTTAGAGAACATGTCAGACCTGTGCTTTTCGTTAACAAAGTAGACAGGCTGATCAATGAGCTTCAGGTTGATTCCCAGGAAATGCAGGTCCGTCTTGGAAAGGTCATCGACCACGTGAACAAGCTCATCAAAAACATGAACCCTGAGAAGTTCAAAGCTGGCTGGAAAGTAGATGCATCAGCCGGAACTGTAGCTTTTGGGTCAGCCCTTTACAACTGGGCAATCAGCGTACCTATGATGCAGAAGACAGGGATTTCATTTAAGGAAGTCTATGACTACTGCAAAGCCGAAGACATGAAGGCTCTGGCAGATAAATGTCCCCTGCATGCAACTGTTCTTGATATGGTAATCAGGTATCTGCCTAATCCTCTTGATGCCCAGAAGGGAAGGGTACCTGCTATCTGGCACGGAGATGCTAACACTGAAATCGGCAGATCCATGGCCAGTGCAAATGCAGCCGGTGACCTTGCTTTCATGGTAACGGACATTTCCGTAGATCCTCATGCAGGAGAAGTCGCAACCGGAAGGTTATTCAGCGGATCTCTTACCCGTGGAATGGAAGTTTACACATCCGGGACTGCAAAAAAGAGCAGAGTCCAGCAGGTAGGTATCTTCATGGGTCCTGAAAGGCTCGAAGTGGAGAAAATCCCTGCAGGAAACATTGCTGCAGTTACGGGTTTAAAAGATGCAATCGTAGGGTCCACAGTTACAACCCTTGATGGCATGATACCTTTCGAAAGCATCAGGCACGTAAGCGAACCTGTGGTGACTGTGGCTGTAGAAGCCAAGCACACCAAAGATCTGCCCAAACTAATTGAGGTTCTCAGACAGGTTGCAAAGGAAGACCCAACTCTTCAGATTACTCTGGACGAGGAAACCGGGGAACACCTGATGGCAGGTATGGGAGAACTTCACCTGGAAGTTATCGCTCACAGGATCCAGAGAGATAAAAATGTGGAAATCACCACAAGCAAGCCGATTGTAGTTTACAGGGAAACCATTAAGAAGAAGATCGAAGCTGTTGAAGGAAAGTCTCCAAACAGACACAACAGGTTCTATATCTATGTGGAGCCCCTTGACACTGAGATCGTCAGTGCTATTAAGGCAGGCGATATCAGCATGAATATACCTGAGCTTGAGCGCAGACAGAAACTCATGGAACTCGGAATGGAAAAGGAAGAAGCAAAAGGCATTGCCGGCATCCATACTTCCAATATCTTTATAGATCTGACCAAGGGTATCCAGTATCTGAACGAGACAATGGAACTGGTGCTTGACGGGTTTGAAGAAGTTATGAGAGCAGGTCCTCTTACAAGAGAACCGGTGGCAAACATGAAATGCGTACTCGTAGATGCAAAGCTTCACGAAGACGCAATTCATAGAGGCCCGGCTCAGGTTATTCCTGCTGCAAGGCAGGCCATTCAGGCAGGCATGCTTATGGCAGAAGACAGTCTGCTCGAACCTTATCAGAAGGTCTTTGTCCAGGTGCCCCAGCTTACAATGGGTGGTGCAACAAAGGAACTTCAGGGTCGTCGTGGAATCATCCTTAACATGACTACTGAAGGAGACCTGGCAATTATCGAGGCCAGAGTGCCTGTGGCCGAAATGTTCGGATTTGCAGGGGAAATCAGGTCCGCAACCGAAGGACGTGCTATGTGGAGTACTGAATTCGGAGGATTTGATATTGTGCCATCTAGCATCCAGACTGAAATAGTAGGTCAGATCAGAGAGAGGAAAGGTCTCAAGAAAGATCTTCCCAAGGCTGCTGACTACCTTTCAATGTAAGTGGAGTTTCTCCACTTTCCTCAATATTTTTGAGGCATCCCGTTCCCTTTGGAATAAACAAAAAGATCTCGACTGACCTGGAAGGGAGAAGAATCCCTATCGGTTCGAGGACACGGCCAATCGGAAAGCTTTAAGTTAAGGTATGCCTATATTGGGGGAAACAGTCCAGGCATCTGGATATTTATTAGAATTCCGGTTAAGAAAAAAGGCCGGAAAGGGATCTGCAATATTGATGTATAAAATGGATCTAGAAATAATTAATCAGTATTGATAATTGCCCTAATCTTAATATAGTAAATATTTGATATACGAGTTAAACTCATCCAGAATTACAGGAGAATTATATATGGCAGCAGATAAACCACACCTGAATTTAGCAGTGATTGGTCACATTGACCACGGTAAATCAACATTCGTAGGACGCTTAATGTTCGATGCAGGAGCCGTACCTCCACACATCATTGACAAGTTTAGAGAAGAAGCAAAGCAGAAGGGTAAGGAATCCTTCGCCTTTGCATGGGTTATGGACTCTCTTAAGGAAGAGCGTGAAAGAGGTATTACAATTGACATCGCTCACAAGAGATTCGACACAGACAAGTTCTACTTTACAGTTGTAGACTGTCCTGGCCACCGTGACTTCGTAAAGAACATGATTACAGGTGCTTCCCAGGCTGACGCAGCTGTTCTCGTTGTCGCAGCTCCTGATGGTGTCATGGCCCAGACCAAGGAACACATTTTCCTTTCCAGAACTCTCGGTATCAACCAGCTGATTGTCGCAATCAACAAGATGGATGCAGTAGAATACGGCGAAGCCAGGTATAAGGAAGTCGTCGAGCAGGTTTCCGGTATCCTTAAAATGATCGGGTACAAGCCAAGCGATATTCCATTCATTCCGACCTCTGCATTCTACGGTGACAATATCGTCAAACTCAGTGACAAGACATCCTGGTACAAGGGCCCATCCATTATGGACGCACTCAATAACCTCAAAGAGCCCTCAAAACCATCCAATCTTCCGCTCAGGATCCCTGTCGAAGATGCATACACCATCTCAGGTATAGGAACCGTCCCTGTAGGCAGAGTCGAAACAGGTATCATGAAGAAGGGTGACAAGGTCGTCTTCATGCCAGGTGGGGCAAACGGTGAAGTTAAATCTATTGAGATGCACCACGAAGAAATTCCGCAGGCTCTCCCAGGAGACAATATTGGCTGGAACGTCCGTGGTATCGGCAAGGCCGATGTCCGCAGAGGAGACGTTTGTGGACCTGCTGACAACCCGCCAAAGGTTGCTGAAGAGTTCGTAGGACAGATTGTCGTTCTGCAGCACCCCTCCGCAATCACTGCCGGATACACCCCTGTTTTCCATGCTCACACCTCTCAGACAGCATGCCAGCTTATCTCCCTTGACAAGAAGCTGGACCCGAAGACCGGGCAGGTTAAGGAAGAAAATCCAACCTTCCTCAAGGCAGGAGACGCAGCAATTGTTACCATCAAGCCAACAAAGCCGATGGTTATCGAACCGGTAAAGGAAATTCCACAGCTCGGCAGATTTGCTATCCGTGACATGGGTATGACAATCGCAGCCGGTATGTGCATGAGTGTTAAGCAGAAATAACACTCTCCTTTTTTCATTTTTTAAGGAGAAAAAAGGTTATGCAAAAAGCAAGAATAAGACTGTCAGGCATCAGTCCCAAGGATCTGGACGGAGTCTGTAATCAGGTAAAGTCAATTGCGGAAAGGACAGGAGTTAACATTTCAGGGCCTGTTCCACTTCCTACCAAGAAGCTTGTCGTTCCCACAAGAAAAAGCCCAAGCGGTGATGGCACTGCTACCTGGGACCACTGGGAAATGCGTGTGCACAAGCGTCTCATCGATATCGCAGCCGACGAAAGAGCACTTCGCCAGCTCATGAGAATTCAGGTTCCTAAAGACATCAATATCGAGATCGTACTCGAGGGATGAATGCAAAAAAAAGACAGGTTACAGAAACTTTCTGTAACAGGTCTTGCAAACCTTCTTTTCACTTCTTTATTCATTTCTGCGTTTCAGAATAGTTGTTCTTCTAATTTTCAATAATTCCATAGCTGTTCTTCTAATTTTCAATGTTTCCAAATAATTGTTCTTCTAACTCTTTAATAACGGCGCTCTACAGTATAAGAGATAATTTTCGTGCCATTTGCTGGAATTGCCACTTTGAATTCCATCTTAAAAGCAGCAGTTTTCTCGTAGGGATCTGAACTTTCCAGAACTTCCCATTCTCCAAAGAGATGTTCTACGACAGTCACTTTTTGAGCTTCAGATTTACTATTATTGATTTGGATCTCATAGCTGACCCTTTCCACTTTATCATTTATGCGCTGGTAATCTGTCTGGTTGCGTGTGACTGCAAGATCGAAAGCTGACCCTGTAGCAATTTTTAACTTTTCATCCTGTGGTGTATGCTCTATCCGATCTTCACCCAGGAACTGCAATTCTCCAGCATAATCGGTTTTGTAAACTCTTACAATGCCCGCTGGAAGAGGCTCTTCCAGGCCCTGTTTCATTTGAGTTTACAAAGTCAGGAAAATCCAGATTTTCTCCCCTCTGTCACTGTCATAGACAAGCTCCTTTTCCACAGGCACGGATTCCACAGAGAAAAGTGAAATCTGCTTTTCCTGGTTATTTTTCAGGGTTGCCGGTCTCTCCAGGATATAGAGGTGATACTCAGAGAGAGCTTCTTCGGTAAAAGGCGATGATGATTTTGTTTCCTGAACTGCAGCTTCTTCGGCACGTTCAAAAAGAGGCTGAGGCTGGGGAGATATGCGGTTTATTTCACCGGAAACAAGTTTCAGAGATGCATTCTCATAAGTAATCCCTGCCCTGTTCTCGATATTTACCCGGCCCCGGATATCGGCTTCAGTATCATTTTCATTGCTTATCAGGACATAGTCCGCTTTCCAGCTTATGCCACCCGTGAGGTAGGACACCAGAAGCTCTCGTGTCCCGGCAAGAGGAGAAGAAATCTTCCAGATGAGAGCAGGTTTTACCGAGAGTCCGGAGGAATCTGCCAGTTCGATTTTTGAAATATCCCGGATTACAATGACTCTTTCTGCTCCGGTCTTAAGGACAGCACTGTTGCCGTCATAGCTCAGCAGTGTCCCGTTATAAGTTTCGCCATCTCTTCCTGTTACGGCAATTTCCCTGCCAAAGTATTTTTCAAGCAAACTGGAATTGGTTGCAAGGTCATATTCGTAGTTCTGTTCAAGTATGGCAGTATCTCTGCTTTCCGGATCCTCCACTATAACAGAAGCAGGATTGATTCCGGAAGCAATATCAGAATACTCTACCTGATTAACCCCACTTTCCAGGTTGATTTCTCTCCTTTCCTTTACAAGTGCGAGCCCCTGTTCGTAGATAGTAACTTCAAGCCTCTTCCCGGCTGTAATCTCTCCCAGGGCCAAATTTCCCAGGATGTCTGCAGATTTTATTCTCGCACCGTTATCCTGATCTCCTGAAGTTAATCTTATCCTGACTTGAGTTAATCCTGTCCTCTTCACTTTCTGGCTCGTATTCTTGAGCCATAACTCCCATATTCTGAGGGATACTGGCTAAAAAGAGCAGTAAGATCCCGATAAATGCCAATGCAAACCAGAAGAAACGTCTCTTTACTCCCATACTGTTAATGTGATTCAGATTTATATATACGTAATTTTATTGAAATTCAGGAGAAGTTACTCAGAAAAATAATCCATTTCTCATTGCCTTCTTTAAAAAGCACTGTTTTTGTATCACTCAAAAGTTACACATAATCTGAATCAGAAAGGGAATTTATAAATGAAATTAAAAATGCAAAAATATTTATGTTGGAAAATCGACTCATAGTCGTCGATCTTCTCACAAAATAATTTCGATTAAAATCATATGTGGAGACTAAAATGAAATCAAAAAACATTACTAAAGTGTTTCTCACCCTCGTATCTCTTTTTCTTGTATGCACCTCTTCAGCTTTTGCAGAAGACCAGGGGCAGCATCAGACAGGGATAGTTGATACGCTAAAAAATGATTTGAATAAGATCCAGTTCTACGGAGAAGTCCTGCTCTCGGGAATATCATATAAAATAAACCATTTTAGTGACGCTAACGCAGACGGCAATGTAACTGCTCAAGATGATCTGGATTTCTGGAATGACACACAAGCTCGATATCCAATATCTGAGAAGCCAGTTTTCATAAGCATGGATGGTGTTTGTGGACAGGTTTATAAATACGTCCCTGAAGGAGTAACTGAAGCCACAGTCACGGACAATTCAGGAAATGCTCTGGATTCCTACACAATCACCAAAAACGAAACAGGATTTACAATTCAAAAGGGAGCTTACAGTAACCCGGATAATAGCTACGCAATAACTCTGGATAAATTAGAAGAACTCGATGAGATTTATGGTGATACCGGACAGGTTAAAGCCTGTGAAATGTACATAAAAGACCAGATCCAGACTCAGGCGTGAGATTTAATTCTAATTTCTTTTTTTCATTCCCTTTTCGTAAATTCTTTTAGTCTTAGATCCTCAAGTTGACTTCGAACTTACAGATAGTTTATGAGCTCATCCCAAAACTTAATTCGCGTCTCTGAATCTTGAATTTGGTACGACCAATCGAGTTGCTAATCATGAAAAATGTTTCTGAAGCTTTTATTGATGTGAGAATAAAATTAGTTTTGGGATGAGCTCTATATCTTTTTTTAATAGCTCTTGTCTATATAGGACTTATGTGATTTTCCTAAAAAATCAAAATATCAAACGAGACTTATACATTTGAGATAGCAATGGCTATAAAATATTTTTTCAACCCATTCCCGTTGGTTTCCCACTTAATTAACGTAAACCCGCACTTTTCAAGCAATTCTTGCATTTCTTTTTGGGAATAAATCCTAACATCCCCGCTCTTGCTGAACTTTATTACTAAATTTAGAATAAACCTCAATAGGTTGTTAGGAGTAAATGGGTCTGCTATCATCAGAATTCCGTCTGGCTTCAGAACACGTTTTATTTCCTTCAAGACAAGCTCAGGACTGGGATAATGATGAAAGGAGGCGTTGCAGGTAACAATATCAAAAGACTCGTTATTCCAGGGCAAATGCTCAGAGTCTCCAACTTTTAGATCAGCTTTATCATCTAAAAGTTCCTTGCTTTTTTCTATCATTTTGAGTGATATATCAATTCCAGATACTGCTACATCGAATTTGTTCAAAACCATTGACAAAAATGTGCCGTTTCCGCATCCAACATCCAATAATGTATTAACATTTTTGCCACCTAATTCTTTTATCAATGCACAATGCATTGGCTCAGTATATTTACCTAATATGTTAGAATAATCCGAAGACATTTCATTAAAATAATTTTTAGATCTCTCTTTATACTCTTGAGGATTATGCTTCAAGATTATACCCTCTTTAGCTGATTCTTTTTATCGAGCTTATCATAAGATCATTAAAGTCTTGGTTTCAGTATTAATTAACTTTTATTATATTCTATTTTTAGAAGTAAGAAATCTTCCGCGTGGAGTTTTGATACAATAAACGGGAGGCTCTATAATTATAAGTTGAGAAATTTCAATTCCGTCGTGGTTCCAAAAGTGGATATTAGTAGTTAGACAAATTGAAGTTACAGTATATAGATCAACCGTACCTGCGGTAGCTTTGGTTTAAAAGACTTAAAAGTAAAATATTTCGGGATAAGACACACTACAAAACTAAAAAATAGCTCACAGGCGCTATAATGTGTCTTTGACACTTATACTGCACTGTCCGAAAAAAATGTAATAAAGGATGAAGAATTAAAGGACGAAGAATTGATTTTACTTTAGCAGCTTCAATGCATCTCTGCAGGCTGCGACTGCAGGTGCTCCTGAGGTTATGAAAATAACATCCATTACTTCCATTATTTCCTCTTTTGTAGCACCGTTTTTGAGTGCACTCTGCATCTGCACAACAGTGCATCTTTCGCACTGTTTGGATGCAACAACTGCGAGAGCTATAAGGATTTTTGTTTTTGCGGGTAGAGCGCCGTCTGACAGTAGCTTTTTGTTACACCTGTTATACTTCTTAAGAGATTCACTGTCAAGTTCCCCAAGAATTTCAAGGATATGAGGGGTAAAACCTAGCTTGCTACTCATGCTTTCCAGTAACTCTTCATGTTCAAGGTCTTTATGTTCTTCTTTACGTCCTTCCCTACTTCCTCCACAGCATCCTTCGCTATGTTCTTCCATGTTTGTTAACCCCCACTGTAATTCAACTGGTTGTATTAGTAACCTGCATCTCCCGAATTGTGCCTCGGAAGTACAGGTCTTTTTGTTGCGATTCAACTAATTATATTAGATATTGTATCTATTTGCATGTTATTTATCTATTCCTGAAGCTCTTGAACTCGTTCCCCAGTACTTTTTCCAGATCAAGCTTTTCTCCGCCTCTCCAGAGAAATTCAAACTCTTTACTGAGGTTTTTTGCAAATTCTGAATCCCAGATTTTTACGACCGAAAGGATGCGGTCTTTATCCTGAGGATGGGGCTGAAACAGGACTACAGCGCTGCTGTCAATAACTCCGAAGCAGGATTGAGAGTTCTGGACAAGTCTGATTTCCATGCTTTTTTTCAATTTTTCTAAGGCTTCCTCTTTCTGCATTGAAAGCACGGAAGCAAGAGATATGAAACGGGGAGAAATCATTAGCTTGATTTTAACTCCACGGTCAATAGCTTTTAAAACGTCTGGTATCAGGAGGGAAAAGACAGGCATACCGACGACTGGCGGAATTACAAATACCGAATTTTTTACTTCCCCATAGATAGAAGCAGCAAATTTTTTGATTTCGGATTCGCTTATGGCAGTCGTCCAGAAAACCTCATCTTTTCTCTTCTGAGACTGCACAGCTTTTAGAGTCTGTTTTGCCTCTTCAACAAAGCCCTTTAAGACCTCGATCTCCCTTTCAAACTCGGCTTTCCTTTTCTCAAAAAAGAAATCCAGAGCCATTTCAGGATCAACAGCTCTGAATTTTTTGGGCCTTGAGGCTTGAATTTCTACAAAACCTTTTCCTGCCAGGGATTCAAGGACAGTATATATCTTGCCATAAGGTACATCGGCATCTTTACAAACAATATTTGCCTCGGAAACGCCGAATTTCAAGAGGGAGATGTAGGTTGCTGCCTCATAAGCATTTAGCCCTATATCCTGAAGAAGCCTTTTCTTTTGCATACAGGGTTCAATTACCGGTATCTTAAAAACTATTTCGAAAAACTAACTTCCAAATCCAAAAAACAGACAAGAGTGTAATTTATTCACCTTTTTTATACCTCTAGATTCTATTTTTATTTGGGATTGAAGTTACTTCTATATAGGTTACTCATTGCTTGTTATTGGAGTAAGGATTTTTCTGTTATGAAATGAATAATAATAGCATCATTTTCAGTATTAAAGGGGGATAAGATGAAACCTACGGATGATTTAAAAGAGGAACACAGGGCTGTTAAACTGATGCTCAGAATCCTTAATGGAGTATGCGTAAATATAGAATCTGGAAGAAGTGTTAAACAGGAGAACCTTGAGAAGCTTGTAGAATTTATGAGAGTTTTTGTTGATAAATGCCATCATACAAAAGAAGAAGTGTATCTTTTCCCTGAAATGGAAAAAGCAGAAATATCAGGTTCTAGAGAATTAATCGCTTCCCTTAAAAATGAGCATGAAGAGGGAAGGCGGTATGTCAACAGAATTGAAAAGGTAGTTTCGGAAAAAGAAGAATACAGAAAACTATCAGCTATGGTTGATGATTCAAGAGCTTATATTCATCTTTTGAGCCTACATATTGATAAGGAGGATAACATCCTTTTCCCGATGGCAGATGCAAATCTTTCACAAGCTGCCCAGAAAGATTTACTTGAATCTTTTGAAACTGTAGAAACTGAAATAATAGGGTCTGGAAAGCATGAAGAGTTCCATGAGTGGTTACACACCATGAAGGAGATCTACATCGAACATGAGTAAACACATGAGAAAAAGGCAGTAAATCCCGAGTTCCGCGTCGGGAGCACGGGGTCCGTTTCCCTCGCTTTGCTCGCTCAAGCAGACTAACTTATGGCTTAGAATCTTGCCTAACTTTTCGAATTGCACCTTGCCCGAGTTGCACTTTGGGAGCACACGGCCCTTTTCCCCCTGAATTTCGCTTCGGGATCGCAGGAAATCGAAGATTTTCTGGGAGTTGCGATGTAATCACAACAGTATGCAGTCCTTTTCACTCGCTGCGCTCGCTCAAGAGGACTAACTTTTGGTGAAGAGTTTAAAAAGTATTTTATGATAAAGATATTTAAGAGTTTATCCGTGTATCAGTTTGGGGAGACATCGAGTGCATACCCAGAGACTTTGCATTTTGTGTCTTAGGGGCAGGAGATAGTGTGTGTCCTCGCCGGCTCCGCAGGAGAAGCAGCGGATTGAAATATCTTGTTTTTTGGGTTGGGTTTCTGCTTTTTCTCGATTAAACTCGACAGTATGTCTCTCTTCTATGGAGATTGCTCCCTCTGGACAGATGCCAAGACAGAAGCCCATACCATCACAGAGTTCTTCGGATACGACTTCTGCTTTTCCGTTTATGATTTCAATAGCTCCCTCGGCACACGGTGCTACGCATTTCCCACAGCCGGTACATTTTTTCTTGTCAATTTTTACGATCATTCGTTTTACCATTAGATAACCCACTCCAAGATTATTTTCACAATATTTCTCTAAAAATCTGACTTTAATCTGACTTTAATCTGACTTTAATCTGACTTTAATCTGATTTTAATCTGATTTTAATCTGATTTTAATCTGATTTTAATCTGATTTTAATCTGATTTTAGTTAAAAATTAATCTGAAGTCTTGTAATCTTTGCAAGAATCAGATATTAGCTAACAGTAACTGCATTTTGAGATCCGGCAAATATCCCTCTCTATACAGAGACATTTTGTAGTCATTTATTATTTTGCACATTTTTGAGGTGTATTTTATCAGGTTACTATCTGTATTTCCTTTGAATAATATTTTTTCGGCTTTCTCAAGAAGATCAGGGTAAATGAATACCAGTTCTTCTTTTGTTTGCAAAAACAGAGCTGAAAAATCCCTGTGAATGCTCATACTTCTCTGCAACAGTTCAAGATCTAAACTACTTTCAGAGATATAATTCTTAAATTTCGTGTAAGTGTAGAAATTTGCAATATTATAGTTTAGAGAATTTAAAATTGAGTACAGGATATTATCTGTATTCGGAAAGGGAATGTCCCTAAGTTCGGGATCTGCACCCTTGTAGCTCTCATCGTCGCCTATTTTCCCGTTATTGCTCATATCGTGGTTCATTTTATTGCTCTTGATCATAAATTACATTTTTACTTGGACTTACAGACTCAGAAAAATTCTGGAAAAACAGGGCACACCTGATGAGGTTTAACCCTCATTCTCAGGCGCAGGAAAAACCCCTAGCTGCTGGATCAAGCCCAGAAGATTAGCTTCGCCCCACAGCTCAACGATCTTACCATCCTTGATGCGAAAGACCTCTATGCCAGTCATGGTTATTGGCTTTCCTGTAGCCGGCAGACCCATAAAGCTGCCTTTGTGTATGCCATAAGCTGTGAAACGAGCAGCCACGTTATTCCCCTCGGCAATTAGATCCTCAACTGCAACATTGAGGTGCTCAAAGGCTGCCCTGCATGTGGTAATTACTTCATTTATTCCCTTAATTCCCGGGGACGCAGGAAGAGGCGTGTGCATCACGAAATCGGGTGATAGTAACTCGTTAGCAGTGCTCAAATTTCCTTTAGAGGGGCCTTCTTCAAAGAATCGGCGAACTATTGCTTTGTTCTCTTCTGTAGACATATTATCCTCGTTTGCTTCCAGTCTGCTTGTTTTGATTTCCTGCTGATTATCTGTAATTGACCTGAGATTTCAGTGATGTGTACCTTCCACAAATTTTATTCTCGCATCCTGAATTGTCTTTTTAATACTTTAGTTCTGCATAGTTTATTAGCATAAGGTATCAGACTAGAAACTATGGGGGAAAGTGGGGATTGGGTCTTACTAGAAAATTTAAGACTATTAAAACATTATCTTCGTAAACTTCAAGCATTGTGTTTATTAGAGTTTATGAAAATCAAATTGCGTGCTGCCACCCCACCCTAAACAGGTTGTTCGACAATTACTGTTAGTAATAAAAAGTGCTGAAAAGAAGCAAATAAGGCCCTTAAATCAAAAAAGAAGGAATTCTTTTATTAATTCAGGTAATTGTCGGACAGCCTCTAAAGGATGGGGTATGCTTCGGGCCGCTCGCACGGTTACTCGGAAAAAAGTCACAGTGTCCTTTAACATGGTTTCATTGATCTAAGTGATTAAAACTCTACCACCGAGAATCTGTCCGATTTCCGATCACTTTCCAAAGAAGAGACGATTAAGAATGTAAAGGGAAAAACGAAGAGGCGAGGGTTCACTTCATTCCCAATCTAAAGAATTGGGTATTCGTGACCCTCGGCGCTCCCAATATAATAAACTTTTTAGAATAAATATAGTCTCTTTAATATTTACTTCCATGACTAAATACTTGTATATTAATGCTAACTAGAAGCAACGAAGAAATTAAGAAAGAACTGCCTCATTTCTCTCTTTCTAGAGTCTTCTGTAATATTAGTAGCTCTCAAAAAATTATTTCTGATATAATTTGTAAAGGGCGCTCTGTATATCAATTCTTTAAAGTCTTCCTGTCAAAGTAAGATATATCATATGATAAGCTCCACCTAGCAAATGCAAAAAAATAATTGTCAAGGAAGTATATTTAAACAGTTTATTTTTCATTTTTGATACAATTAACACAATAAAAGGCATCATGGAACAACTTATAAGAGCAACTCCCCAACGATAGTTTCCATCAGTCATACGGTTGCCAGTTTCTATGACGAAAAGGGAAAAAAATAAAGCGATAACTAGAGCGGGTGCTATATATCGATAAATAAACACTTTATTCTTGATACCTATATTGGTTGAAAACAAACCCCAAATTAACGGTAGCATTAAACCTATTAATGAAACGACTATTATTAGCCCTAATGTTAAAGCTCTACTATCCATAAATAGCGGATGATATTTTTCATAAGAATATAAGCTTAAAAATCCGGGTGAACTAATTGCGTAAGTCAATTTCGTATTATACTTGTCATACCCAAAAACTAAATTGTAAACGAATGTTGTGATTATTGGTGAAAGCAAAATAAACAAATCTATGACATTCCTATAAGTAATCTTTCTCTTCGAGACAATAGCTAGGGTTATCACTAAGGTCATGATCGGTGCCAATGCTACGTATCCAAGTGGTTTCAGAAAGTATGAGATAGATAGAAATATTAAAGATAATGTTAAATAATTATTACCAACCGCGTTATTGTTATTACTATTTGTATAATAGAGATATAAAAAATATATTGAAAGCATGACTGTCGGAATGGCAAATAATTGGGTATCGCTGTGGTAGAACGTTGTTGAAAGATTAATAAATCCTATATACCTATTTTCTAATGGTAAGCTAATCACCCCAAAAAGGGCAACCATGATAGACGACAATAGACTGAGAGTTGAGTTCAAACCTAACATTTCTTTGGAGAAAATATAAGGTAGGTAAACAATAGATATCATCATAAGGAGTCCGAAGAATAGCGAAGAGTAGATGATGTTATTTATTTTTAAAGGCATTGCGACTGTAGGAGCTAACAGAGCACATTGCATTCCAATATTACTGAGGCTTCCTATCGGAAAACCTCCTGCGTCCACTAATCTCTCTATAAAATTGTCCAAGTGAACAGATTTATCCCCCACATTACCATAATTAACGAAGCCATTATAATTAAATACTATAAATAATGAAAAAATAAATCCAAATAAGATCATCGTCACATCAATAATATTTATTTTTGAAACAATGTTTTTAATAGCTCTAGTTTTCATCAAATATATTACTGAAGTTGTGGATAAAGTGCCGAAAAAGATTATGGGCAGACAATTGCCTTTGAGATCACTTCTCAAATTATTATTGAAAATTGAAAGATTAGAAACAAAATATATCATTCCCATCAAATAAAAACCTAATATAAATATAGTTATTAGATACAATCTATCTGGAAGATTTTGTTTAACATTTTTTAATGTATGTGTTAAAAGTATATCACCTAATCCATAGATAATAAAACAATAAATAATGAATATTAGTAAAAAAATTCCCAAATTACTATACATGAGTGACAAGTCTCCTAACAAGTAAACACTTAAAATTTACTAATTTTATTTGACATATGCTGACATTGACATATTCTGATAATTTGAATCAACAGAATACAGAATATCTTCTCTATTTTTTAATCCCTAATTTTTTTCCTATCTTTCTTCAGATGTGATCTACATAAAACGATTTAGATTCCTCTTTTCTCTTATCGCAATATAAAGTTCATGCTGTGTTTCTTATCTCTTCACTAATAGTGTGTGACTTCTCTTTTATCTATAGAATTTTACTCAGTGTCTACACTGCATTTATACGTACAAAATGTCGCAACAGCATATAAAACTTTATCCTGTTTCAAGGAGAAAATAAAGAAATGAAAAGGGTAGAAAATAAAAAGTTTTAAGCCTCAAATTTAATTTTGTAGTTTATTACGCAATAAAAAGCTGCCGAAACTCCTCCGAAACTCCTAATACTACCCCAATCCAGAGGATGAAATGTCACTATGCAGAGAACACCCTTTATCACCTTTTTCACTTGTGCGAGCTCTGCGTAATAAATTTTAAATAGTTGTTAGGACATTAACACATAACGCTTTAAGTGCCTGGAATTTCATAGAATAGGTGGCAGGACTCGTCAACCTGCCACCTCATCTGCCCTCTTTTATTATTTTTTTATTAGTGACTTTTTTAGGTTTCAAACTGCTTTTTATCGTTGTAATGAATTGTATCTAAAATAAGGAATGGACTATTCAATGAGGACTTGTTACCTACATAAATTATTTAAATCAAATATCTTAAATAATTTCAAATTAGTAATTAGCTATACAATATATCATCTGTTTAGACTTATTAGGATTTATTGTAATTAACTTTACACAGTTAGAATAAACGTTTTTTATACTACCACTAGTGGAGAATTTAGGGCAGTACCTTCCATAAGCATGCAGGAACTAAGGTGTACAACATCCAGACCATGCTTTTTGAGAGCATTTACAAGACGGTAAACTCTCCTGCCTGAACAGCCTCCACACGTGAAAAAGGCAATCGTCTCTGCGTCTTCACCGTAGGATTCAAAATGTGACTTTTTTTCGTTAAAAGCTTTAAAGCAGCCTACTCAGGGGCAGGCTTCCGAAACGACGTCACAGCAGACGACTGCTATCTTTGTGGGACTCTTTGTTTTTTCCATTCATTTATCACACAACTATTGCTGGTTTTTACAGCAGGCGCGTAGATTCGGTCTGCCTTGGTGCTTTTATAACCAGCACCCTGAAGATACCATCTCCTGTATTTAAAAGGCGGTGGGGAACTTTTGCAGGACTTTCAATTAACATATCCCTGCTGACTTCCTGCTGTTCGTCGCCAATTTCAACAATGCCTTTTCCTTCAAGTGTGTAGAAAAAGACATCTGTTGGGGTAATATGCTTTTTCAAAGCTTCCCCTGGCTTTAGTTCTATGTGTACCGCCTGGGCGTGTTCAGTATCATAGAGCATTCGGACGCTCACGTTGTGAGGGTTCGGCTTCTCAGGCGAAGATTTCATCTCAATAACTTTCATATCCTTCTCCTCTTTTAACAGTATTTTCTTTTGGCATTAATTTCTGTGCTTTTCAGCATTTTCCGGTATTTTGTAGATTAATTTTAATGCGTTTTAAAAAATATTATTTAACCTTTGAAACCTCATTTTTACCTGAAGAGTTTAAGAAGGAAAGATTCTTTCAAATATAGAGGTCGTAGAGTTCAGTGATGCAAAAGCTGCAGTTTTACAGCCCTACCTGAGTTTTGAAATTCTCAAAGCCCATATCTTCAACAAATTTTCCGAGTCTTTTTTTCGTGCCTGAGCTTTTGTAGTAATTAAGGATTATCTCAACTGCTTCGAGAACTTCCTCTTCAGATAACTCCTTTGCAACAACTTCAGCAAGTCTTGGTGTTGCAGCCGCAGAGCCTCCCACCATCAGGGTGTATCCTTTAGCTGTACCCATTATTCCTATATCTTTAATTGCAGGTTCCGCGCATGAATTGGGACAGCCAGCTACACCTATTTTTAGCTTGGAAGGCATGGGCATTCCATGATATTTCTCATCCAGTTTCAGGCCCAATCCCAGAGAGTCCTGCTTTGCCTGCTTACAGAAAGTTGTTCCAGGGCAGAATTTCACACTCCTTACGCAAAGCCCTATGGCCGCTCCGGGTTTTATGCCAAGCTCGGCCCACACATTATCAAGATCTTCTTCTTTCAGGCCAACAATTGCAATCCTCTGAGCGGAAGTCATCTTGAGGGCAGCCGCCCCATATTTTTTTGCAACTTCCGCGATTTTAATGAGGGTTGCAGGGTCTACAATTCCTCCGGGAAGGTGGGGGGCGATTGCATAGGTTTCATAGTCTCTCTGAACAATTGCACCTTTTTGCGGCAAGTTCCCTTTCATGTTTGATCCTTATCTCCAACTTTTTGCGTTCGGAATTTACTTAATTGAATTAAACATTAGAAGTTTTTACTACCTTAGAGTATTCATTTTTATAAATTGTAATTATATATAAGTATCATTTTGATACCAGTATATTAGAGATACTAATTTATATAACAGTCAGTTTCTATGTTTATACCATGAAAGACTGCACAGTTTACAAGACTATGAATATCATAGGGAAAAGGTGGACAATCCATATTCTCCTGGAACTGCACAAAGGAGAGAAGAAGGAAAAACGCTTTAACGAGTTGAAAAGAAAGCTTGGATATATTACTCCCAAAATTCTCTCCGAAAGGCTGACAGAACTGGAAAATGAAGGCTTGATTGCAAAGAAGGTTGACGACTCAACAACTCCACCCAAATCCGAATATTATCTTACTGAAAGTGGAGTAGATTTTGTAAAAATTATACAGGCAATCAAACGCTGGGGACTGAAGTGGAAGTTTCAGAATGAAGAATGTGAGAAAGCTATCTGCATGTATTGTGACCATTGAGATTTGTTTTTCTAGTTTTCATCATATGGTCCTCCTTTCTCTTCTTTAATAGATTACTGTGAACTACCCCTCCCTGCTTTCTGACGAAAGCGAGGAAGGGATCTTCCCGCCTTAAAGTTAAATTCATAACATATTTTTTTCTTCTCTCGCCTTAGAGTACTTTATCTTAGAATTTATTCTTAGAAAAATTATTTCAAAAAGGATATAGTTTTTTTTAAGGTTTTATAATTAGCTAAAATCTTTCACATGCATTTTGGGAAACATTATGGCATTTTTCGGTTCCAGTCTCAATCTATGGTTCTTTCCAGTGAATAGAAGTACCGAAAAAACAGGGATTCGGGATGGAGGGAAAACCCTTCTTGATTTTGGATGCGGGGCAGGGGAACTTCTAATATACTATATACCAGATTATGAGAAAGTGATAGGAGCTGATTTTTCCAGTTCTATGCTTACTGAGGCGGAGAAGAAAATCCGGAGTAAAGGATACACTAATGCAGAATTAATTCTTGCAGACGATAACTCAGTCTGGGATAAATTAAGTTTCTCTTTTGATCTAATTACAGCAACTACAGTAGTTCAGTACCTGACATTCGAGCAGATGGATTCTTTTGTTTATAATGCTTCTGAATATCTCAATCCTGAAGGGAAAATAATCTTTTTTGATATAATTGATCCTAAGCTTTACTCTTTATGGAAATTCAGCTGGTTCTCACAGAATTTCAGTTTATGGAAAATTTTACCTAAAGTTGGGTTGAACTTCTTCAGACAGGTATCGAGTATTTTGAAAAACCATCCGGGAGATATAATTGGAAGTGCTCACAGCCCTTACATGTTTGAAAAGATTGCCAAAAAGTATGGTTTCGAAATGGAATATGTAAAATCTATGTACTATGAGTACAGGTATCACGCAATATTGTCAAAGATATCATGAGAAACTTAAATTTATTCCATTTGGATAAGGTTGACGAATTTTATGCACAACTTTGAATACCATGTACAGTGATTTTCTAAGAAAATTATCTTAGATGTTGCGTAAAAAATAGCATTTTTTGACTTTTCGTTCTTAACCGAATCCAAATGAAATCTATTCCTTGTGAATGCGCTGCCGAGTATTTTAATTAAGTGAAAACTGGCTGTCTCTTTATTTACAATTTTTCAGGTGGATGCAAAAGATATAAATATATTTCATTGCTTTTTGTTAGAAATCTTACCATAAGTAATCGAACAAATTTTGATTAAGTCATTCGCGAAAACCATTTTGCGCTGACTTCACTTCTTATCTGTATTAATTAAGCAAAAACCGGAGGGATATTCAATTAGAAACATAACCTATCTGAAACTGGCCCTTAACATGCTCATGCACAGCAAGCTCCGGAGCTGGCTTACCATTATCGGAATCGTCATAGGGGTTGGTTCAGTGGTTGGAATTATCTCTCTTGGAGATGCCATGGAAGCAAGTGTGCAAAGCAGACTTGCCGATATGGATCTGACAATAATAACCATAACGCCTGGATACTCAAAAGCTCAGTCACATATGCCCGGGCACGGGGATGGCAATTTGGGAGGAGGTTCAACTACTGATGCCGAACTGACAGATTATGATGTAGATGCTCTTCGGGGTATAGAAGATATAGTTTATGCTATCGGTGAGATTTCCGGCGGAGAAGAAGTGAGCTATACCGGAGAAACTGCAACCCTTCCCATTAATGGAGTGGACCCCCAGGTCTGGAAGTATATGACCTCTCTTGAAGTAGAAGCCGGAAGGATGCTCGAACCGGCAGATAAGAATGTTGCAGTTATTGGAAATGACGTTGCCAGTGATATTTATGAAAAAAACATTGGAGTTAACCAGGTTATAACGGTAAACGGCAAGTCCGTAAGAGTCGTCGGAATCCTAAAAGAAGAAGGCGGAAGCGGAGACCGGCAAATATACATGCCGATAGATTCCGCAGTGAACGTGATTACAGATGCGGAAAAAGATGTCTTTGATTCCATCAGCGTAAAGGCTCAAAGTGTAGATGCAGTGGATACAGTTGTTACACAGATTGAAAAGAAGCTCATGATTTCCAGGCATATTGTCAGTGAAGACGATAGGGACTTTTCAGTAACTGCTTTAAAGTCCATGGCTCAGTCCGTTACAAGTATGATTTCCTCGATGACTCTCTTTTTGGGAGCTATTGCGGCTGTATCATTGATTGTGGGTGCTGTGGGAATTGCAAACACAATGTTTACCTCTGTTCTTGAAAAAACAAAGGAAATAGGGACTATGAAAGCCATAGGGGCTAAAAATCGAGATATTCTTATGATTTTCGTAGTCAATTCTGCAATGGTAGGCTTTGTTGGTGGTATATTCGGAGTTTTATTAGGTTCACTTGTTTCAGCTGTTTTTCCAATGATTGGCATAACTATTACAAGAGGAGGGAGCGAAACAAGCAAGTCTCTTTCCCCCAGTCTGATGCTTTTTGGCCTCTCTCTCGCGATCCTGATTGGGGTTATCTCTGGAGCTGTACCTGCCTACAGGGCATCTAAAATGAAACCTGTGAATGCTTTGTGAGGTATGAGTAATATGTCTGTGATAAGTTTACAGGAGAGCGGATTGTAACCTGAGACTTAAAAGAACGGTAATGCAGAAGAAAATGAAAAATTAGAACAATTTGCTTTAAAGACGACTCATTAAGGAAGATGTGATAAATGAAAATTAGTGAAGATGAAGATATTATTTCTACCGGTGATGTAGGAAAGAAAGAAACTTATGGTATAAAAACACTGACAGGAGATCCTAAAACTGCGATAGTGAAACTGTCAATTCCAATGGTCATTGCAATGTCAGTGCAGACAATCTATAGTCTGGTTGATACTTACTGGGTTTCCTGGCTTGGATCGGATGCCCTTGCAGCAATGGGCTTCGTGTTTCCGTTTTTCTTCATAAGCATGGCTTTATCCAACGGATTAGGTATAGGAGGGGGAGCTGCAATCTCCCGCATGATAGGAGCCAGGAATAAAACAGGTGCAGATAATGTAGCGGTACACACGATAATTATAATGACATTGCTTTCAATTTTATTTACAATTCCTTTTTATGTCTTTGCGCCTCAAATCTTTACTCTTGCAGGAGCTGGAAAAACTACAGGCCTTGCAGTAGCGTATGCTAGGGCTATTTTCCTTGGAAGCTTTATAATCTTCTTTTCCAACGTGGCCAATTCAATTCTCCGAGCCGAGGGAGATTCAAAGAGAGCTATGAAAGCTATGATTATAGGGGGACTCCTCAACATTGTCCTTGATCCTATATTCATTTTCACTTTGAAGATGGGAATTGCAGGTGCAGCCTGGGCAACTGTTCTTTCCATAGCTATAAGTTCTCTTATGATGGCTAACTGGCTGTTCTTCAGAAAAGATACTTATGTTACCTTTGATTTCAAGAATTTTCGCTTTGAAAAGAATATTATAAAAGAGATCGTACAGGTATCGTTTCCAGCTTCAGCCCAGCAGCTTTCAATGTCTCTTTCAATGATATTCCTGAATTCTATTATTGTACTTGTAAGCAACACTGATGGAGTTGCCGTATATGCTACGGGATGGAGAGTGGCTACAATTGCAATGGCTCCTCTTATGGGAATCTCAACTGCTGTAATTTCCGTAACTGGAGCTGCAATAGGAGCTCATGATTATTTGAAAGCAAAAGAAGCCCTTTCTTATTCAACTAAACTTGGATTTCTTTTAGAGTGCGGAATAGGAGTTTTTATGTTTATCTTTGCAACGCAAATAGCTTCTGTATTTACGCAATCTGGAGGAGGAGCTCATATAACAGCTGATCTTGCTTATTTTCTGAGATTAATGTGCCTGTTTTACCCAGCAGTTGCACTAGGTTTTTTCTCATCTTCATTCTTCCAGGGAGCAGGCAAGGGCATGAATTCTCTAATTGCAACCCTTCTAAGAACTATTGTTTTTACTCCTGTCTTTGCAGCACTCCTTGCCTTCACTTTTAATATGGGACAGGAAGGAGCATGGTGGGGAATAGTTATAGGCAATGGACTAGGCTCTTTATTGATGTATATCTGGGCAATATATTTCTTGAGAGCGCTTTTAAGAACAAAACATGTTACAAAGATTGAAGGAGCTTCAGCCTGAGTAGGCTGGCTCTTTTTTAATCTCTCTTTCGATCGGCAGGATTTCTTTGTCTAATTTTTTTCGATCCAGCTGTGTATAAGTGCCCATAGTTCAGGAGAATTGTAATCAAGGGCTATGCTACCATGCCCCTGGGAATTCCAGTTTATGGTAGTAATCCTCTCATTTTTCCGGCCTACTTCTTTTTTGTACCACCATGAACCATAGTCACTAAAACCTCCTCCAAGGCCTATGTAAAGGACAGGAGAATCTATTTTTGAAAAATCGATCTCAAAACCATCTACATTTCCCATCAGGCCTGCCATGTACTGATCCAGATACTTTGGAGAATAAGGAACTGCTCCCCCGGTCAATGTCAAATTGAGTAATCTGTTTTCGTCAACATAATAAAGACCGTTCAGATCCCCACTCCAATAGTGGTAATCCGGAGTATAAGGATACTTGTTAAATGTATGAGTCTGGCTAGCTATCAGCCTGAAAAATTGTCTGTTTGTAAAGTTGGGTTGAATAGAAGACTTTCCTTCAGGATCTGCTAAAGCAAGATTAGCTATTTGCATCATAATACCCATATTAGTAGCATTATATGCTCCGCTTTCTATGCTTTTAGAAGTAAGGTAAAATTCCTGTGCTTGTGCTTCTATCAATTCAGAATATTTAGGATCATATTTAATGATAATATCAACAGGCACTATTCTCTCAAGAGAACCTAAAGAAAAATCCGTGTATTCGCTGGCCTCATATGCAGTAAGGATCAATGCTCCATGACTATGGCCGATTGCTGTAGTCTCTATATTTTCTTCAGGCTTATTGCTTAAGAAAGCTGTGTGATATCTTGATACAATTATACCTTTGTACATGTCACTAAGATGCTCATCAATGGTCCATTTTTCCATATAACTGAAATCTGTTTCATTTGCCGGAATATTTGTCTCTCTTCTGTCCAGTATATATGTACTGTATCCCTGTTGAGCATAGTATATAGCCATATCAGAATAGAAACCCTCTGTTAAAGCCTGCCCTGGGAGAATTATCAAATTCTTCTCTACGTCCGTTTTCCAGGGACTTTTCTCCTTCACATAGTTAGTAAGTACAATGTAATCATATTCTTCAGAACCGACACTTATTTTAAGTGTATACTTAGCTACATCACCGCATACAATGCCTGCTCTGCTTCTTTCTGTTGAGGGAAAATATAAGTCTGATATTCTAAATGAAGTGTGGTCGTATAAAATCCCTGAACTCTTGAATGGATTGCTCAGGATTTCCATATTCTTCTCTGGGTTGACATCTACTAATGATATTTGCGTTTTCACTTTCTCACCTTGTGAGATTCTCAAATCCTATTCTGTATTTGAGGATCTAACTTTTTCATGTATCATCAGTTAATTTTCCCGTTTTGTCATCGTTAGTTTTCCCGTATTAATATATCAGTTAATGAAGTGTAAAATAGTAAAAAATAAACCTATAGGCTAAAAACAGAGAAATTATGAGTTAACAACCCAAAAATCTTTGATCAATAGGGACTATCTTATTCATGATATGACAGGAGATTTTCAGTTCTCATACCTCTGCTTTGAAAATATTACCCGTCAATTAGTACTCAACTCTCTAAATATAAAGATTGCCATTTGACATTTCATATCTCATTTATTATAATGTTTACTTATTCCAGTCAATAAAAGGAAAATTTTTCCTTATATATGGACTTCCAGATTTTTAATATTATATTTCGCAAAATTATTGTATATGAAGTGTAATACCTCTAGGAGGAGGTACTGAACTTGAAAAAATATTTATCCATATTTCTGATGTCAGTTCTTGTTTTTGGAGCTCTTTTCTCTATCATTGTTTCAGGAGCAGAAGGAAACATAACATCAAATAAATCTACTTTAGAAAATAAATCTTGTCCAGCCAATGTAACCAAAACCTCAGAAGAAATTCCTGTATCTGAGCAGAAGTTCAGGACAGGTCCTACTGTAATTCTCAGGCCGGTTAATGATGTCATTACCGCAAACGAAGATGGACTTGTTGAACTTTATATAGATAATCCATCCCTTAATGATGTGACTCTTAATGTAGATGCAAGAATCAGTGTTCCCTCTGGAATCCATGTCTATGGAGAGGGCTTTGGCCAGGCTGGTGCAGCAGGTACGGTTTATGGTACATTTTCCGTACCTTCTGGAAGCGCCCGCACAATCTACATTAACATCAAGGGAGAAAATGTAGGCTCGTATACCGTTCATTTCAGCGGTCTTTACTGGCCTGGAGATAATAAAGATAATTACAATCCAATTTCACTTTCCCACCCATTTGAAGTTAAAGAACCTTCCTCAAGTCCTGATGAAGCTCCTGCTTCAAACAAAACCACAGGAGTACAGGCCGAAGGAAAGGGCTCATTTAGTGTTCCAGGATTTGGAGTGTTGATTGCAGCTACAGGACTGTTGGCAGTTTATATTACCAGAAGAAAGTAATCGGATCAAAAAGGAGATTAATACAATTTTGAAGGGAGAAATCCCTCATATTTTTTCCCTTTTTGGTTAATAAGCTGCAGAAATGCGTCTAATGCAGAGGTACTTCCCTAAAGTTAAAATTGGGCCTTTTCAATTTCGGGGAAGATATTGAAAATGCAGAAGATTACGCACTTGACCTTTCTATCAAGGTGAAAGCTGAATCAGATTCCCCAGAAACTCCAATTCCCGGATTTAGTGTAGTAAATATGATTTCCGTATTAATGGGAGCCTTCCTCTTAAAAAGGAGAAGTTTCTAACATAAAAGGAAAAATCTCTGATATACTATAAACTTATTTTTCCAGTTGAATATGTAGGGACTACGTTTTAAAAAGTGTAAGTCCTGTTTTTTGAGAAATTTTGCTTAAAAATTATTTCTGAAACTTTTTAAATTTATTCCAGAGACGGTTTACTACATAGAAAATGCTAAGGACAAAATTGTTAACATTTTTTAATAGCACAAAAGTCATACTTTTCATATTAAATTATTGTGTCATGTATGGAGGTTTTCTCCAATATATCACATACCGTAGATGAAAGTGAAATAAACCAAAATACTTAATACCTGTTGGGAAGTATCGGTCTAGAGTACATTGCATATGATAACAATCAAAATTTAATTTTTGAAGCTATTTTCAAAAAACCAGCCGGTAATTCAATACCCCTGGAGGTATCAAAGTTGAAAAGCTATTTATCTATAGTTTTGGTGTCAATTCTTGTTTTTGGGACTGTCTTCTCATGTACTGGAGGAGCAGAAGAAAACCCACTAGCAAATGAAGCGGCATCAAAGATCTTAAAATACAGTGAATCTGCCAATCAATCTGCGAATCAATCCGTTAATAAATCTATCAATCAATCCGTTAATAAATCCGTCAATCAATCTATTAACAAATCCGCCAATCTATCGGCCGACAAATCTTCATTAAAAAACGAGTCTTATTCAGCCAATGTAACTGGAAATACTGAAGGAGTGCCTTTAACTGAACAGAAGTTCAGGGTAGGTCCTACTGTAGTTCTCAGACCTGTTAACGATGTCATAACTGAAAATGAAGATGGGCTTATTGAACTATATATCGATAATCCTTCACTTAATGATGTGACTCTGAATGTAGATGCAAGAATCAGTGTTCCCTCCGGGATTCATGTCTATGGACAGGGCTTTGGTCAAACAGGGGCAGCGGGTACTGTCTATGGCACATTTTCCGTTCCTCCCGGAACTGCCCGGACAATTTATATCGATATCAAGGGAGAAAAAGTAGGCAGCTCTACTGTTCACTTTAGTGGCATGTACTGGCCAGGAGATAACAAGGACAATTACAACCCGATTTCACTCACTCATCCATTTGAAATCAAAGAACCTTCAACAAATCCTGAGGAAACCCCTGATTTTGATAAAGTCACCGGTGTAAATGCCGAAGCAGAGGGTTCAGTTAGTGCTCCAGGTTTTGGAGTATTAATTGCAGCTATAGGCCTGCTAGGAGTTTACATTGCCAGAAGAAAGTAAACTCGATCAAAAAAGGAGTTCAAGATTATTTTCAAAGAGAAAAACCTCTAATTTTTCTCTTTTTTGTTTTTGACAACTTGTAAAGAAGTACCTATAATTTCTAATTATGTGGTTCTAACCACTCTTGATAATGAATAAACATTCGTTTTTGTAGATTTTGACTCTTATAAAGAGCATTTCAAAAAAGGTGCTAGAATGTCCGGAAGAGAGATTTTGAAGGCTTTAGTAAGTTGCCTCTTAGTAGGCTGTTTTTTAATCGGCAACATTGCGTATGCTTCTGCATCATCATCTGAGGCTTCAACAAATTCAGATTCTTACGAGAACAAAACAGGGCTCTCAGAAGAAGAATTACAGTCTTCAGAAGAAGCTCAAAATTCAGAAAAAGACTCACAAACCTCTGGAGATGATGAAAGACAGACCTCAGATAATAAAACGAACTCTTCGGAAAATGCAGAAATACAATCTGCGGAGAAAACAGAAACAAACTCCTCTCAGTATCCGGAAACGGGATCTTCGGAGAATACAAAAACAGAAATCACTCAATATAATATAAAACATTCAGAGTACACGAAAATAGAAAACAACCAGTATATACAGAAAGAATCCGAAAATACAGGCTCGTCTAAGTACTCCAAAGAAGCACCACCTTCCGCAAGTGTCAATCTTCATGGAGAAAAAACGGAAGTTGTTTCCGGGGAAGATATTCTATTGAAGCTTTCAGCAGTGAACCTGATCACAAAACCTGTTATGCATGTTCAGGTTATTATTATTCCACCGTCTGGAATGATGGTTTCTTCATCAGAGTTTGTCCAGTCTGGAGCAGGCCAGTACACAACAACATATGAGCTTGAACCCGGGCAGGGAAGAGATATTGAAGTGAGAATTGAGTCCAATCAGGTTGGAGATTTCACTGTAGAAGGCAGAGTGGTTTACTATTTTGGTGATGATATCAAAAACGCAGAAGATTATACACTTAAGCTTCCTATAAAGGTTGAAGCCAAATCTTACACTGCAGACTCTCTGTATAGATCTCTGCCCGGATTTACGCTGGCAGGCCTTGTATTCGTATTAATGAGTGTATATTTCTTAAGAAAAAGATAAGTTGATACAAATAAATGAAAAAGGAATAGGGTTACTTCATTAATTCATTAATTTTGTTCGCGAATCCAAACGGAGACTAATTTATGACATATGACAGGGAAAAATGGATATGAAAATCAAGTAAAGAATAAAATGAAGGGAATTCAGGCATGAAATTTCTTTTCGGCCTGAATATCCTGACAATGCTTAATCCAATGACTACAGAGTATGCAGAGCCATTTATCTTTACATTTCAAACCTTGTCATAACTCCGTGAAGCTCTTCAGGAGGGAGCCTGTAGAACTGGACAAAAGATGGCGACAGTTTCTTAATTACAGAAAATACTTTCCACACTAAGTTATTGGTAAATATATCTTCTATTCCGTAAAAGATTGTTTTCTCAGAAATTCCATTCTCTTTCAAAATTTTTTCAACATCGACAATTTCCATATAGCCCATCTTTATTTCAAATAAACTCAATCCTTTTGCCAGTTCCTTTGTGAACGAGCTTTCCACTCCAAATGGGCTGTCAGATTTGATGATTGAAATGAAAATATTGTTTTCATAAATAATATTATTCTTAAACATTACGTGGGAAATGTATTGGGGAATTCTATCTATGTCTCGTGCAAAGAAAAGGGCAGTTCCACTGATTTTATTTTCAGTGGCATATAAACGGTTATATTTTTCAAGGAAATTTTCAGTTCTCATGCGCCTCATCAACTCATAGAGCCTCTCTTGTCCGGCAGTAAATATCACAATAAGAGAAAAGATAACAGCTGCTATGATAATGGACCAATAACCTCCGTGAGGTATTTTGTAAGTGTTTGAAAGAAGGAATACTAGATCTATAACTGTTATACCTGCAGCAATAAGGGCCTTTGATGTCTGTTTCCTGTGGTAAAATATTGACGTCATCATTATGCCCGTAATCGACATGGTTCCTGTAACCGCCAATCCATATGCAGCTGCAAGGTTTTTGGATTCTCTAAAGGTTAGCATCATAAATAGTACAGCTATCAGAAGGGCCCAATTTACTGTACTTATATATATCTGTGATTTTAGTATGCCGGATGTATAATCGATTTTTAACATTGGCATTATTCGGGTAGTTATTCCCTGATATACTATTGAGAACATCCCGCTTATCATAGCCTGCGAAGCTATAATCGTAGCTATGATACTCAGGATAAGGAATGGAATATATATCAGATGTGCCTGCTGGTTTACCATTTCGAATAATATATTTCTGGAATGGGGATTTCGGATAATAAAGGCTCCCTGTCCTAGATAATTTAAAACAAGTGCTACGAAAACAAATCTCCATGCTTTCAAAATAGGCTCTCTTCCCAGATGTCCCATATCTGCATATAGTGCCTCCCCTCCCGTAGCACATAGAATAACTTCGGATAGGACAAAAAATCCTATAATCCCGTTATCGAGAAGGAATCTTATAGCATAATAAGGATTAATCGCTTTAAGCACGTCTGGTGTATAAAAAATTGAAACAATACCTGAAAATGAGATAGATACGAACCATAAGATCATTATAGGTCCAAATATCCATGTGATTTTTTCTATTCCCTTGCTCTGAATTGAAAAAAGTGCTATTGCAATTGCACCGGCAATAAGAATAATGATGCCTTGTCCTATGTCTTTGAATTCAGGAATTATCTTCAGTCCTTCTACAGCGCTCAATATACTTATGGCTGGCGTAATTACTCCGTCTCCCATAAGGAAAGATGTACCTATATAGGCTAATAATGTAACAAAAGTTACGTTTCTACCCGATTTGAGAAGCGGGACAAGTAACTCTTTTAAGACAATAGTTCCTCCTTCACCTTTTTTACCAAGACTCATGGCAAGCCAGGCGTATTCCATAGTTACAAGTATGATCAATGTCCATATAATTAAAGATAAAACTCCTATTACATGATCCTCTGTGGGTCTTGTGAGGAGAAATATAACTGTTAAAGTGTAAATTGGGCTTGTTCCAATATCTCCAAAAACGAGCCCCAAAGAATTTACAATTCCCCTTAATTCAGCTTTGGAATACATTAATATCACCTATTTATTTCAGGAATCTATGGGCAAAAATAAAATATGAGATAAGAAGTTCTAGGAATTTAATTCCATCGTGATAAACCCTCATTTTTTCTATCCGAAATGGGTGAAAAGGAAATTGGATTTTGCTAATTGCCGACTTCTGACTTTCCGTTTTCACAAATCTTCCTTCTCTATTTCTTAATTCTCAACTTTAGTTCCAGACAACCAGTGTAATCTTTTCAATAACAATAGATAATTGTGAAAATTACGTTTTCATATATAAATATCTTGAGCCATGTACATAGAAATCACTAGACCTGTCATTAAGATAATTTGCTGATACATAATTATATAAAAATTTTAATTTTCCGGATTAAGAAGTTCTGATACAGCTTGTAAATAAAATGTTTTCTTCAGACGTACCCTCTATACTTACTTTACATATAATAATTATTTTGATAGCGAACAGCAAATTTTCAGCCTCAAATAGGAGAATGTAAAAGCAGAAAGATGCAAAATGTAGATAACAAGTTTAAACGTTTGAAAACGGCGGGAAAAATGAGTAGAAATGATACAGAGTCAAGCGGAGAAGTTAAAAATCATAATGTAAACTCGGAGACGAAAAATACAGAACCTCTGGCTTCTCAGAAAGCAACCGAAGGAGTTGACATTCTCCTCGGAGACCCTAAAAAAGCTGTTGTCAAACTTTCTATTCCTCTCATAGTTGCAATGTCCGTGCAGACGATCTACAGCCTGACTGACACCTTCTGGGTTGCAGGCCTCGGTGCAGACGCTCTTGCCGCCATGGGTTTTGCTTTCCCATTTTTCCTTATTCAGATGTCACTTACAGGCGGCCTTGGAATTGGAGGAGGAGCTGCGATTTCCAGGCGTATAGGGGCCAGGGATAAGGCGGGAGTGGATAACGTTGCAGCGCACACCTTTGTGATTATGCTTATCTTAACAGTTGTCCTTACGGCTCTCGGACTTGGCTTAGTAAAAGACCTTTTTATATACAGCGGAGCAGGAAATACGACAGAGCTAGGGGTCTCATATTCCAGGGTTATCTTTGCAGGCAGTTTTGTTTTTTTCTTTACGAACGTTTCAAATTCCATCCTTAGAAGTGAAGGGGACTCTAAGAGGGCTATGCAGTCCATGATCCTGGGCTCCATCCTGAATGTAGTGCTTGACCCTATTTTCATATATCCCCTGGGGTTAGGAGTAGCAGGAGCGGCCCTGGCAACAGTAATATCTTACGCAGTTTCGGGGCTGTTGATGTTTTACTGGCTTTTTATCAAGAAAGATACCTATATATCTATCAGATTTCGTTCTTTCAAATTTGACAGAGCAATTGTCAGTGATATCTTCAAAGTCGGTATACCTTCATCAATTGAACAGGTTGCCCTGGCAATGACTGCTCTTCTCATGAACCTTATCATTGTGAATGTCAGCAACACCGATGGAGTTGCAATCTATGCTACAGGCTGGAGAGTTGCAAGTATTGCAGTTACTCCTTTAATAGGAATTTCAATCGCCTTAGTCTCGATTAGCGGGGCTGCCTTCGGGGAAAGGGATTTTAAAAAAGCACAGAATGCCCTTATTTATGCAATTAAGATTGGTTTTCTTGTCGAAGCCCTCATAGGTGTTATTGTATTCCTATTTGCTCCCGAAATTGCAGCTGTTTTTACCCAGGCAGAAACTACCGCCCGTATCGCTCCTGAACTGACAAGGCTCCTGAGAATTATGACCGTCTTCTACCCGGCTGTTGCCTTTGGAATGCTCTCTGCCTCCCTTTTCCAGGGTGCAGGAAGAGGTACAAGTGCTCTTATTGCTACTCTCCTGAGAAGCCTAGTTCTAACCCCACTTTTTGCTGCGCTCCTTGCTTATGTATCCGGGTGGGGACTTTCAGGAGTCTGGTGGGGGCTGGTTGCGGGTACGGTAATAGGATCGGTGATTACTTTCCTGTGGGTACGGATCTATTTGAGATGTATGATTAGGGTTGGGGAAAAGAGAAGAAAGTGCTGAAATAAGAACACTATTCAGACTCCTATGTACGAATAACTTCTTCAGGTTTTTCCGTTTTCACGGATTCTTAATTTATAATTTTTATAATATGCAGAATATGACCTTTATTATTTCATTCAGTATCGTTTTTCAGAACTCTTGTTTCCAAAATTATATCCTTTTTTAAACTCATTTTTGTAATAAAACACCGAAGGTATAGGTTCATTAATTCTTAAATAGGAATCACTTTTTTATGGCATTTTTTGATAATGAAGTTCAAAAATGAATTTTGTTCAACTTTCTATCAAAGCTTTTGCTTAAAAATTCAAAATAAATAAGAGTCAAGGTTATAGTATGAGAGTCTCTAAAATTTGTATTCAGTCGCTCCTGCTAATTCCTCTGGTTCTTCTACTTTTTAGCGTATCAGTTTACTCTTAGCAGGAAGATCAGATACGAAAAGAAGAACAGAAAGAAGATTGTTCACAACCACAGGTACATTCAGAGTTTTCAGCTCAGAAAAATTCTGTTGCTTTAAAGGTTCGAGAAGCAGCAAACCTTGTGGGAGAAAGAGGAGAAGAAGCTTTTCCTGAATTCAGGAAGAAAGGTGGCAAATGGATTTATGATGATTTCTACATCTATGTCTGGAAAATTAATGGAGGGAGGGCTCTTAGGGTTGTTTATCCTCCTGATCTAAAAGGGGAGGGGCAGGATGTAACTGAGCTTACAGATTTTAATGACAAGCCTATTGGAAAACTTTTCATTGGTGTAGCTCTCAGTGAAAGCGGAGAAGGATGGATATCTTATGAATGGCCAAAAATTGGAGATACAGAACCTTCCACTAAGCATGGTTTCATAAAAAGAGCTACTTTTGAGGGGGAAACTTATCTTTTGGGTTCGGGCTTTTATGTGTATGATTATCTCTTTAAAAGGGATACAGATAATTGCAAATATGTCAATGCAACACGTACTTCTCTATGTTAACTGATGCACCCGCAAAAGATGAAAATAGAACATGAAATCAATTACAGCATTGCATATGTGGTTTTGGATTCAGATGAAAAAAGCCTTCCACACAGACTTTAAAATCCAGTAACCCATTAGTCCTGAAGGTACATTTTTTCTGATGTGGTAAGCCAATTTTTTCGAATTTATTGATATTTTTAAACAAATTAATTATATAAAAACAGATTAATATCGAACATATTATATATTGTGATCTTGATATCTAACTTGAAGTTTCTTGATTTATAATATCCAGAAGGAGCTGTATAAACTAATTAATTATTCCGGCTGGAAGACTAAAATTATATGATAATTACCTTAAAGTCCATTTTTGAAAAATCGTAGTACTTTTTGAACTTTGAATCGAAAAAATCCATTAAAAGACTTTCAATTACAGATCCTGATCAAAAGAAAACGATACCTTGAAAAATTATATTGAGAGTTTATATCTTTGAAAATTAACAAAAATGGCTGATTGAGATTTCGAGAGGGGAATTATGGCGTCAGAAAAAACAGAGGAAGTTGTGTGTCCAAATCCGGAATGTGCTTATTATCTTAAGGTTGAAGGAAAAGCCGTTATAAAACGCGGTAAGTATAGAACTGGACATCAGAGATACTATTGTAAGCACTGCAGTAAGTTCTTCATGGATACTATAGGTACATCTGTTTATCGCAAACATCTGCCTAAAGATGAAATAAGATTAATATATCGGCTTTTTCTTGAAAAAAATGGGATAAGGAGTATTGAAAGGATAACAGGACACCACAGGGATACAGTAAGCAACCTCTTAAAAAGTACGCTAAGAAATGAAAAAACAGAGGACTATCTGGTAAACAAGATTGGGTTAACAGCCAGCGAATGTGATAAGCTCTGGAAACTTTTAGAACTGAAGAGGAATAACTCCCAAAATTCTCCTAAATGACAAATTCTAAAATTCCTCTATTCAGAAGTTTCTGGGCAATACTCGTTAAATTGAATGACTTGGGCGTTAACTTCTCGTTTTCGATAGGAACTTCTTATATGCATAGTTCTTAAGATGAATGATTTTGTGGTTACAGACATATCTACAAAACTGTTATAAGAATATAAAAAATACATAATGTATCCTCAATCCTTACTCTTTTTCTAAATCATAAATTATAAATACAATCTATCTCTTTTTTGTTAGAAATCAAACAATACGTAAATAAACTATATTCAATACAATAAGGATTCTGACGATGTAGATACAAATAAGTTAGGTTCAAAAAATTGAACTCAGTCATCTCATCTCGTGAATAGAGCTTAACCTCATTGTCCGAATCCGAATAAGATCAAATTATTTCACTGTGGTAATCAATGAAAGAAGAAAGAATAAAGGAAACTGTAAAACTCCAATTTGAAATGATCCACCTCTTCCATAAAAATTTTGCTAAAGTTTTTCATCAAATAGGAAGCAGTCCATATAATCTGAACAAAAATCAGAATAAAGCTATTATGATTATTGGAGCTTCAGACAATATCATGCCTACAACTCTGGGCAAATGTCTCGACCTTCAGAAGGGAAGCCTGACAAGCATGATAGATGCCCTGGAAAAAGAAGAACTTGTCCGCAGGAGAGGCGACCCTCAAGACCGCAGAAAAATACTGATTTCCCTTACCGATAAAGGGATAGAGTACAGAAGGTGGTTTATAGGCGAAGTAGAAAAAAACGCATCAGAAATTTTCAATAAGCTGGAAGAAGCAGATATTGTCACATATCAGGAAAGCCTGAGAACATTGCTTGGGATGCTAAAGAAACTTGACGAAACAGTTTAAATGAATAATCGAAAAAGGATATAATGGTACCGGAGGCGTGCAATGAATTCTGAACTCATAGGCAGACTCAAGAGTCTGGGATTCACGAAAAACGAGGCAAAAATTTACGTTGGATTACTCAGCTTGAATGAAGCGACAGCAAGGCAAATTCATGAATATACTCTTGTTCCGAGACCAAAAATTTATTCTGTACTGGGCAGAATGGAAAAAAAAGGATATGTGGAATCCAGAGGAGGGACTCCCGCTTATTTTAGAAGTGTCGTTCCTGAGAGACTGGCTGAGAGACTTAAAGATGAATTTTTACATTCCCTGAACGAAACATTAAAGGAACTTAGTTCTGCAGCAAAAGAGATTAAAAACCGATATTGTAATGAGAGGCCTTCAATTTAAAATGTTCCTTTTTTCCTTTGTTCCTGGGCGTATTCTATATCTTTTTTCCGCAGTTTTCTTTTGTACCCCTGGATATCCTTTCCCATGAGCCTATCCTTCTTCATGGGACGAAAAAAAATAATTATTATTTATAAGGTGGAATATTGAGGACGGCTGTTTGAGTCAAGAGTTTTTATTCATCTGAGTTTAGCATTTCTATTCATCTGAGTTTAGCATTTCTATTCATCTGAGTTTAGCATTTCTATTCTTCTGAGGTTAGTGTTATTATTTAGTTTTTTGAGATATCTATATATACATGAAATAGGTAATAAGCTACCGTATGCCGGCTCAATACGAGCATTTAATAGGTGAGTCTGAAATGAATGAAAAAGTTCCACAAAAGCGCTTGAAACCAGTTCTACATGGATTCCTCTTGAGAGAGCCAAGGATCGTTCCTTCCTCAAAAATAAAGATCATGAAACTTTTTGGAACTCTTTCCACAAAAAAACCCGAAGCCTGAAAATGAAAGAATAATAGAGGGGGGTTCAACTACCGAGTTTCTCAAGTGACCATCTATCGATAATTGTGTCACCGGATATCTAGATGAGTTTCAATGATACAAAACCTCTAAAGCCATAGCTTCAAGACTACAATATCCTGCTTACCTGTTTAAACTAGAAAAGCCCTAGTATCCAAAATACACTTGTGACACCAATTAGATAGAACCAGAACTAGGTATAAGAAATATCAACAAAAGGAGAAAAGGTAAACTAGAATCCATCCCGAGCAGGTAAGAAAAACAAGGCCTGGACTCAGGTAAAGAACTGGATAGTATCAATCCGGATAATATCAATCCATCTTTACCTGTAATCCAGCAATCTATCTTGTCATTCTTATCCCGAGTTTGGGGATTTTTGATTGACTCTAGTTGTAGATAACTATATATATAAAAAACAATCGTTTTTATCCTTTCCTTAATCATTTTTGTTCTTTTTCTTTTTTCCTCACTTATTCTCATTCTTATTCTCTGTTTCCCATTTATTCTCATTCTTTTTCTCGTTTCCCGATCATTTAATCCTTTTCTCCGTTTTTCTTCCTTTTTTCAGATATTATCTCGTTTCCTGGCTTTTGATCCTTTTCTCTTTTTTCCTAGCTTCTTTTTATCTATTTTCTCTTTTTCTGGTTCTTTTTATCCTTTTCTCTTTTTCACTCTTTTTTGTCTTTTTCTTCTGAATACCTATTTATCAAATACTTTAAGAAAACCTGTATTCAACAATAAAAGTGATAAAAACAAATTACAAGATGATACAGTTCAGGAGAATGAGTTTGAAACTTCAAATTGAAACTGCTAAACGTATTGAATTGATAGATATCACTTCAGAGGTTCAGAACGAAGTAATGAAAAGAGGAATTTCCGAAGGAATATGTATCATTAGTACAAGGCATACTACTGCGGGCATCATTGTTAACGAAAACGAAAGTGGGCTAAAAGAGGATACCCTTAACCTTTTACAGAAACTTGTACCTACGGGCGCAGGATATAAACATGACCGCATAGATAACAATGCTGATGCCCACCTTAGAGCAGTACTTCTGGGAGCAAGTGAGGTTCTTCCCGTATCTGAAGGAAAACTGGATCTTGGGACCTGGCAGAGAGTTTTTTTTGCCGAAATGGATGGGCCGAGAGGCAGAACAGTAGATATTACCGTTTTAATGATTTAATTATAACAGTGAGAATGAAAAAATCCCAGGCAATAAGAAAAAGATTAAAAGAAAAAAGTTCCTTGCAGTTTGCCTTGAGAAAGCAACACTCAGGAACTTATAGGGTTATTAAAATCATCCAGACGAGTTTGCTTTTTTCTGCAGTTTTCCCCAGGGATTTCTACAGGGTACTCCCCAGTAAGGCAACCAATACACATGTTACTTTTATCGCACTCTAAAGCCTGCATAAGCCCGTCAATACTGAGATATCCTAAGGAATCAGCATTAATGAGGCCTTCTACCTCTTTTACGGTCTTGTAGGAGGCTATAAGTTCCTGTCTGGTAGCCATGTCAATTCCCAGGTAGCAGGGGGCAATAATTGCAGGACTT
Source organism: uncultured Methanosarcinaceae archaeon (assembly GCA_963847185.1). GTDB lineage: Archaea > Halobacteriota > Methanosarcinia > Methanosarcinales > Methanosarcinaceae > Methanosarcina. The sequence continues at coordinate 921,691 of CAWJYV010000007.1, forward strand.
CCTACTCTGGCATGAATCTCGGAGGCACCTGCCCGTCTAACCATGTCTATAATTCTTCTGGAAGTTGTACCTCGAACTATACTGTCGTCAACAAGGACTACACGCTTGCCTTTGATATTGTCCTGAATTGCGTTCATTTTGAGTCTTACTGCAGTTTCACGCATTTCCTGGCCAGGGAGAATAAATGTACGTCCTATGTAGCGGTTTTTCATCAAACCTTCCAGATATTTGATTTCTGACTCCCGGGCATAGCCAATTGCTGAGGTAATCCCGGAGTCAGGCACAGGAGAAACGACATCTGCCTCAACATGGTGTTCTCTGGCGAGTTCCCGTCCTATATTTTCCCGCACTTTGTAGACCAGTTTCCCGTCAATAACAGAGTCAGGTCTTGCAAAGTAAATGAACTCAAAAACACAGTGTGCTGGATGAGGTTCATTTCCTATCTGGTGGCTCTCAAAAACTTTACCATCAAAGACAACTACCTCGCCTGGCTTGACATCTCTGATTAAGGTGCCGTTCAGGGTATCAAGGGCTACACTTTCCGAAACGACAGCATAACCTCCATCAACTTCTCCAAAACAGAGGGGTTTGAATCCAAAAGGATCTCTGACAGCATACAGAATTCCGTCTATATGGATAACCAGAGAATAAGAGCCAACAAGTTTTCGCATCACGTTCCTGATTGATTCCACAGGTTCGTGTTTTATAAGCTCTTTTACAAGGAGGTGACCAATGACTTCGGTGTCGGAATCACTTATAAAAATTCGACCTTCGCACTCCAGCTCATCCTTGAGGGCTTTGGCATTCACCAGATTCCCATTATGGGCAATTGCAACTGTTCCTCCTTTAAAATTAAGGATAAAGGGCTGGCAGTTTTCGATCTTTGATCCGCCTGTAGTTGAGTAGCGAACGTGCCCTACCCCTGCATTTCCGATCAGGCGTCCCAGAGAATCTTTGTTGTACACGTCAGGCACAAGCCCCATGCCTTTGATAGACTTAGGGGAAGTGCCGTCATATACCATTATGCCGGTGGACTCCTGTCCCCTGTGCTGAAGAGCATAAAGAGCATAATAAAGCTTGAATGCGACAGTATTGGATTGAGGCCTGTCGCCTGGAAGAATTATGCCTGCGACACCGCATTCTTCTTTCAATTTTGACCTCCGGTGCAGGTAAAAAATAGAGAAAATGGAACAGACAAATTTAATACTTGCACTTTGCCTGCCATTTATAAGATCTCATGCGGGATGTCTTTCCAAAGCCGCATGAAGTACACTCTTTTGTATGCACGTTTAAAGAAACGCTCCCACAGCGCCTGCATTTGGCGTGTGTGCGCTTCTGCCTTTTTCCCATTGATGCCGTACCTTTACTCATTCATAAATCTCCTGATAAGAATCAATTGTATCTGAGAAATACTCGATAATCTTAAGCGATTTCGTTTTTCTGAATTTACTCTTTGCGGCCAGTCACAATGCTCCTGTTGCTAACCGAGGCTAACGATAATAGATGAAGTGCTTGATATAGATTACGGAGATACGTATACCACGTTATCACCTCGAATAACGACACTGCTGAATTTACTTACTACTTCTCCTTCTCTTAATTCTTCAGCATTGTCAAGTACGAGGTTCATGTGAATATCGTATCCTTTAAGCTCACCTCTAAACTCACGTGCGCCTTTCAATCTAACGATTACAGGTGTGTCCAGTGCATTGTTTAAAATATCCAGAGGTCGGTTTGCCATCCTTACAATCCCCTTAAAACATTATGAATCAAGTCATTATCTATATCATTATAAATAGTTAATCCAGATTTAAACTGATCGCCGCGCTTAAATGTTTGATTATTTGAATCAAACTCGCAAATACAATATATAAACTTATCGAAGAAATGTGCCATTTTTAATTTTTTTAAATACTTGAGTATTATCACGAATCACCCTTCAAGAACCCTTTGGAGGGGAAAGATACAATATCAATCAAGCACTTCCATCTCAGTAAGTCTAATAATATATTTCTGCAAATCGGTTTCTTCAGAGAAACCAGATAAAGTTCTACAACTGATTAATAAATTTTATGCAATTGCCCCCTCATAAGATAATAAAAGTTTCTTTGAAGGCATATTATTGAATTGACCAACATAGAAGAAAATAGTTTCGGAAGAACTGAATAATAAAGAGACGAAAATATGACAGAAAATGCCCTGACAATAAGAAACCCTATTGTTATGACTATTGCAGGTTCAGATTCCGGAGGAGGCGCCGGTATTGCTGCGGATTTGAAAACTTTTGCCGCTCTTGGGGTGCATGGGACCTTCGCCATTACATCTGTTACTGCGCAGAATACTACAGGTGTTATCGAGACCTTTGATCTTCCTCCCTCAGCTGTTGCTAGCCAGATGGATGCTGTCTGTGCAGATATGGATGTCAAATGGGCAAAAACCGGGATGCTCGCCTCGTCAGATATCGTCAGAGAAGTTGCAAAACAGGTAAGAAAGCATGAGCTTTCCCTCGTACTTGACCCTGTAATGGCTGCTGAAGCCGGTGGGAGTCTGCTCCGAAAAGAAGCCCTTTCTGTTCTTATTGAAGAATTACTCCCTTTCTCTAAAGTTACCACCCCCAATGCATCTGAAGCTGGTGCAATTGCCGGTATGCCTGTCAAGACTCCTGATGATGCAAGAATTGCAGCCAGGAAAATAGCGGATCTTGGCGTCGAGGCTGTCATTGTTACAGGAGGGCATATTGATGCCACTGACCTGCTCTATGAAGCCAGTTCGGATACTTTTACCCGTATTCCTGGAGCTTTTGTCAAAGGAGGGACACATGGTTCGGGGTGTACTTATTCTGCTGCAATGACAGCCTTTCTTGCCTGTGGGAAAAAATTGGAAGTAGCAGCACAAGAATCAAAGAAATTTGTAGTTCAGGCAATCCTGAAGAGCCGGCCTGCAGGCAGGGGTGTAAGTCCGGTAAATCCATTGGGAGCAACCCTTGAGGAAAAAGAACGCTATCTGGCCTTGAGAGAATTAAAAGAGGCTGTTTCGATTCTTGAGGAGAACTCTGATTTTTCAAAACTTATACCTGAAGTAGGTTGCAATATAGGAATGGCAATTCCCGGTGCAGAAAGCTTTGAGGATGTTGCAGCCGTGGAAGGCAGAATTGTAAGACTCAGAGGAAGGGCAGTTCCTGTGGGTTGTACTGTTTTTGGAGCCAGCAGGCACGTCGCAAGAATTATCCTCTCTGCCCTTCGCTACGACCCTGAGATAAGAGCTGCAATTAATGTAAGGTATTCTGCAAAAAACCTCTCCTTATGTAAAGAAGCCGGACTCAGTGTTTCTTCCTTTGACAGAGATGAAGAACCTGAGAACGTCAGTACCATGGACTGGGGTACTGCCGAAGCTATCAAAAAATACGGAAGCGTACCGAAAGTAATTTATGATAAAGGGGGTGCAGGGAAAGAACCTATGATCCGCCTTCTTGGTAAAGATGCCGTTGAAGTAGCTAAGCTTGCTGTTAAACTCGCGGAAAAGTTATAGTAATAAATAGCAAATCTGTAGCATTGTCTTGTAGATCTGTCGTTTTGTAAAATCTATGCTGCGTATCTTAGTATATAGTCTGTAGGCTCTCAGCATAGTCATTTCGAGATCGTCCGTTTTAGAACCAGATTTTGGTTCTGCCTTTTTTTCTTTTTTATACTCAGGTTATCCATAAACAATCCATCTCTTTTAAAAATTTAGTTTATTAGAATGTATATAAGTGAGATGCAAAGACTTAATCTGAAAAGCAAGTAACACTTAAATACGTCTAAGTACGATTTTGTGCATATACGACTTAAGGAGAAAATCTATGGAACAGACAAAGATTATTTTAGACGAAAATGAAATGCCGAAGCAATGGTATAACGTCCTTTCAGACTTATCTTCTCCTATTGACCCTCCTCTTGACCCAAGGACCTGGGAGCCTATAAGCCCGGATGCACTTGAGCCAATTTTTCCGAAAGAACTCATCAAACAGGAGATGAGTGATCAGAGGTTTATCGATATCCCTGATGAAATCCTTGAAATATACAGGCTATGGAGGCCCAGTCCTCTCTTCAGGGCACACAGGCTGGAAAAAGTTCTCAAAACGCCTGCAAAGATCTACTACAAATACGAAGGTGTGAGCCCTGCCGGCAGCCACAAAACAAATACCTCCATTGCCCAGGCTTACTATAATATGAAAGAAGGAACAGAGAGGATTACAACTGAAACCGGAGCAGGGCAGTGGGGGAGCGCACTTTCGCTTGCTTGCAACTACTTCGATCTTGAATGCAAAGTCTATATGGTCCGTTCCAGCTACTATCAGAAACCTTACAGAAAATCTCTTATGACAGTCTGGGGAGGAAATGTTGTACCTTCACCCAGTCCGGATACGGAATTCGGAAGAAAAATTCTTGAAGAGCAGCCAGATACTCCTGGAAGCCTGGGGATAGCGATCAGTGAAGCTGTAGAAGACGCGATTGCTCACGATAATACCAAATACTCTCTTGGAAGCGTGCTCAACCATGTTGTGCTTCACCAGACAGTAATCGGGACCGAGAGCAAAAAGCAGCTTGAACAGGTTGAAACCTACCCTGATATTGTTATAGGATGCTGCGGAGGCGGAAGCAACCTTGGAGGAATATCCCTTGAGTTTATTAAAGACAGAATTGAAGGAAAAGGCAATACAAGAGTTATTGCAGTCGAACCTAAATCATGCCCTACTCTGACAGAAGGAGAGTACAAATATGACTTTGGGGACACAGCTGAAATGACCCCACTTCTAAAAATGTATACTCTGGGCCATAAATATACGCCTCCTGCTATCCATGCAGGTGGACTTCGCTATCATGGAGACTCTCCAATAATAAGTAAGCTTTGTGCAGAAGGGCTTATTGAAGCTGTTTCATATGACCAGTATCCTGTATTTGATGCAGCTGTGCAGTTTGCCAGGACTGAAGGTATAGTTCCTGCTCCGGAATCATCTCATGCTATCCGCTGTGCAATCGATGAAGCCCTCAAGTGCAGACAGACTGGAGAAGAAAAGACAATTCTATTTAATCTGAGCGGGCATGGGCACTTTGATATGAGCTCATATGACAAATATTTTAGCAAAGAGCTTGTCTGAAAAATCTAAAAGAAGTCAAATTGCAAATGAAGAAACAGATCTTAAAAATAGACCTTAAAGAAACAGATCTTGGAGAATAGAGTTTACTGTAGAGACTAGATTTCCAGCTCGCGTTGCGCTTCCCGAGTTTCGCTTCCAGTGCTGGCATCTCCCGAGTTTCGCTTCGGGAGCACGAGGTCCTTTTCGCTTCGCTCAAGAGGACTAACTTATGGGCACAGTTTTTCCGCGTTTTCCGCGGTTAAAGAAACAAAAGCATATTTTTTCTGTGTCCTTGAAGTGAGGAAACTTTAATTTTTCTGGCGCATGTAGGCTTTTCTCCACAAACTGGAGTAAAGTTTAAAAATTTATGTCAAAAACTATAATTTGTTTCCCTCAGTTACTTGCTATAGGGAGAAAAGCTATTTATTAAATCAGTCTGAATCAAATTGTCTTCTGTTCAGAATATAAGAGACCATCTTCGAGTTAAGCTTATGTTCTTTTGCTACCTTTTCTACAATTTTTTCAGCGGGAATACCTTCAGCTTTCAGGTTTCTTATCTTCATTATTATGGAGGGTGGGACAGTATAGTATTCGGTAATATCTTTCCTGTGCCCCCATACATCCCCTTCCACTAACTGGACTTTTTGCATCTCCAAATATATTTCTATAGCTTTTGAAATAGTTTTTTTATATGATTTGGGGATCTGGATTACTTCCAGTTTAGGACAGGTTTCAACAAGCAGAAAAATGTCTTGATTTGATGGTCTGAAAGCAAGGTGAGAGACCTTTTCATTCGGATTCAGTGAAAGAATTTCATTTCTTGAACTTATAACTCTTATCTTCATACAAATCCCCTACCCTCGCCTACTAAAAAACTAATAATCTAACTTATTCTACTTCCTTTAAATGTTTTTCTACATATACTCCACAAATTCTTCAGATTCTTCAAAAATACTTGAAAAAGAAGGCAAAGTATATTAGCAAAATTCTTATGGAAACTATAAGCATTTCATAATAAAAACTAAGTAAATGTATTTACGTCGTAGTGTTTACAAATTGAAGCCCTGAAAATTTAGAAAACAATTTTTAAGAGAAGAAATTATGAAGAAAATTTGGAATTTATATGAGTTAATCTTTTTAAATTTTCTTTCTACTAAAATAATATTTCTCAGAAAATTTTTCCAAAAGAATAATCAAATCTTTGTCTGATTATAAATATTAATTTCTTTCTGGGTCTTTAGAAAAGCTTAGACAAATACAGAGAAATATATTTTCGGATGAAAGTTCCAATCTGGAATTCCATCCTCAAAAAAGAAAGTCTGGATTTTACGGAAAAGTTTTAAGATCTTTCTCTGAAGAGATATCCACTATCCTGTTGCTTTCTCATAGTATAGTTTTAAAGCAGGATGTTTTAATGCCTGAATGAACGATAGGTCACTCTACAGTTCTTTTACTCAGAATATAGAGAATCATATCTGAATTTAATTTGCTTTCTCGAGAAAGCTTTTCAGCAATGATATCATTGGATACACGGTCGGCTTTTAATTCCTGAATCTTTTCCAGCACGTTTTGAGAGACATTGTAATACTCGTTTATATCCTTCCTGTGTCCCCAGACATCCCCTTCCAGAAGATTTATTTTCTGCATATCCAGAAACATTTCTATTGACTTTGATACAGTCCTTCTGTAAGATTTGGGAAGCTGTATTGCTTCAATTTTCGGACATGTCTCCGCAAGCATGAATACGTCTCTGTTCGATGGTCTGAAAGCAAGGTGAATAACCTTCTCGTTCGGATTCAAGGTAGGAATTTCCTCACGTGAACTAACTACTCTTATCTTCATAATAACCCCCACTCATATTTTAAGAATTAAATTTTAATTTATTTAAATATCGAATTTTGTTTATGCATTTGCATTTTAAATACATATCGATTAGCCAAAACATTATTTATGGGGTTTGTACCCAAAACGAGTTCTAATAGCATCTGCATGTGCCTTTAAACCCTCTTCCTCGGCTAATGCGATTATAGTTTCTTTTAAACTTTCAAGCCCGCTCTTATTGATTTTCTGTATACTAGAGTACTTTATAAAGTGGTTAATGTTAAGACCTGAGTAAGTTCTGGCATATCCGGCCGTGGGAAGTACATGATTGGTGCCGGAAGCATAATCTCCTACAGGGACAGGAGCGTAGTTCCCTACAAAAATCGAGCCTGCATTTTTTATTCTGTCGAGGACAAAATCCGAGTCAGAGACCATAATTTCCAGGTGTTCGGGAGCGAATTTATTGCTAAAGCCAATACATTGTTCCAGGGAATCTGCAATAAGAATTGCAGAGTTTTCAAGAGCTGCCTTTACAATGCTGTTTCTTACAGCCTGTTCAGCCTGGACAAGCACTTCTCTTTTTACAGTTTCTGCCAGAGCCTGTGAGGGAGTGATAAGTATTGAGACTGCACTCGGGTCGTGTTCGGCCTGGGCTATAATGTCTGATGCAGCCATAGTAGCATCTGCCGACTCGTCTGCAATAATAAGCACTTCACTTGGGCCTGCAGGGAAGTCTATCTCTACAACGTCCCTTACCTGCATTTTGGCAGATGTGACAAAAACGTTTCCTGGACCTACGATTTTGTCCACCTTCGGGACAGTTTCAGTCCCATAAGCCATGGCTCCGATGGCCTGCACACCTCCTAACTTGAAGACTTTATCAGCTCCTGCAACCTTTGCAGCAATAAGTGTCAGTGGGTGTACAGAACCATCAGCTCTCGGAGGTGTACATACTATAACCTGTTCAACTCCTGCAACTCTGGCAGGGATTACAGTCATCAGCACTGTTGAGGGATAGGAAGCCCTCCCTCCTGGAGCGTAGGCACCCACACTTTCCAGAGGTGTTGCTTTCTGACCCAGTATAATCCCAGGTTTAAGCTCCATGAACCAGATAGGCTCGGGAAGTTGAGCCTCATGAAAAGCCCGAATGTTTGCAGCTGCGGATTTGAGGTGATCCAGAAGTTTCGGATCGACGCAAGAAAGGGCCTTTTCAAACTCCTCTTCACTTACCTCAAAATCTGCAAGTTCAACTTTATCAAATTTAGACGTATACTCTCTAAGTGCGGCATCTCCTTTAATGCGCACATCCGAAAGTACAGATGAAACGGTTTTCGCTACGTCTTCAAGTCCGGATCCCCGGGAGAGCACTTTCTGCATTTCATTTTCCGAAATATCAGACAATTTTTTGAATAACATGATAACCATCTCTGAAAGAACCTGGAAGTATCTTACAAATTAAATCTCAAATTGAAATCCTGTATCTTATGTAAACTGATCTCAAATTCGAAATTCCATAATTTTATGTGAACTGGTCTCGAATTTGAAATTCCATAATTTTATGTGAGCTGATCTGTGAGAATTTAATTTCATTAAACCCCTGCTTTCATTTAATATTTTATCCCTGAAGAATCATTTATGTTCCTATTCTAATCGGTTGATATTATTCTGAATTCGAATCTGGAATCCTTTTCTGACTCTGCTTTTTGAAGGGCTGACCTGTCTCTTCTGCAATACAAAAGAATAGCAGCTGAATTCATACAGTTACCAGAATAAACTGAATTCCTAACAGTCTTCCCTGTCTGAAGAGAACACATTTCTTGACTCTGGGATTTCACAAAAATTCACATATAAATATTAGCGCCTCCGCCAGCTTGACTGGCGGCCCTGTAAAAGAAGCGGAAAAAGAAGCAGAAAGTTATCCCTTTCTCCTTTCACTTTTATATATTAGTTCCTTGAAGATTAGGTACAGGTCGTTTTTATTTGCTGGGTTATTTATATTCTTGGTATGGAAGTACTTTCGAGTACTTTCATATTTTTATGTCCGGTATTCGAAGATTTCCTGTGACTTTTTTCATTTAGGAGATAACCGCTCTCCTGCGTCGAGCGTGACAAGAAAGACACAGTATGGCTAATAGGGATGTAAGGGGCAAAATTTAGGAGTAGAATCAGAATTGTTTTTTTAAAAAATAGCAACCATATAAAGGCGAACGACCAAAAAGATAGTGGGAGTAGACTTAGTAGTCATTGATCGTTCTTTGTCTGGCAGAAGAGTCTTTTCCAGAGGCTTTAGAATCAGAATCTCAAAAATTGCTTCTCTTCTTCCAATCTGCTTAAAAATTCTTTCCGCAATCTTCGGTCCTAAGAGGGCAGCTACTTTTTCCGGCGCAGCACCTGCGAGGTCTGCTGTAGACCTGAAGCCTGCTTCGTAAAGTTTTCTTGCCCTTACGCGTCCTATACTTCTTATATCAAGCAATTCCATCAATTCCGGGCCTGCTCCGTAATGAATCCTTTTTTCAAGTTCTGAAGCTTCTTTCATTCCCTTAAGATCGAGGAGTCTGGCAAGCTGGGTGGTCACATGCATAATCCATTCGGAAATATCCGCAATTGCATGAATATCACCTTCCCCTATACCAAACTTTGAGCAAATATCGTTTTCAGATTTTTCATGGATCCAGTCAAGGAGGAGAAGAGAAGTTTTTACTTCTCCGAGGAACCATTCATATTCCGTAATATTGAAAGGACTCGGAACCTTTACGAAATCGCCCGTATGTGCCATTACATAATCATTGATATCCTGATAATCCTGGCTTCGCATATAGAGCAGACGCATGTCAGGTGTGCTGCAGACAAGATGTAACAGAGTAAGCTCTGTAAGAGTTTCTGCTTCTCTAAGCCCTTTCACAATGAGAGCGGCAGAAAGAGGGTCGAGATAGAGTTTCGAGACAAGTTTTCCAAAACCTGTAGGAATAAGGGCTTCGGAATCCTCAAGCATTCCTTCTTTTCTCAAAAAGCCAAGGCATTCCTCCACAACCGTAGAAAGTCCAAAGTTCGAATACTGAAAAGCAAAAAATGTTGCCTCCAGAAACTCCATGAGTTCTTCCTTTGTCCGTGCAAAACCATTGGAGATCGTAGAAAGCACATGAGTTCTTAGAGCAGTTTCTGTCCCTAGTTTGGACCAGATATCTTCTGCTTCTGCTTCTATGTAATTCTCAAAAAGAAAAACAAACTCTTCGTAGGATTTGGCAAGAAGCACAGCTTCTCCATAAGGGTCAAGTCTGGGCCTTCCTGCTCGGCCTGCCATTTGCTTGTACTCAAGCACAGGAATAGGCTGCATCCCGCCTTCAGAAGAATAGCGCCTGTAACTTCTGATAATTACCCTCCTGGCAGGCAGGTTGAGCCCTGCTGCAAGAGTTGGAGTACTTGAGATGAGTTTTATCCTGCCTGACCTGAAACCATCTTCCACAAGTTCCCTTAAAGGCGTGGTGAGCCCAGCATGGTGAAAAGCTGTTCCAGAGCGGATGCAGGTCGCAAGAGTTGTAGAAGCGTCCGTTTCACTGTTTTCGAGCACCTCATCTGCAATTCCGTCAAGAGCTTCTTTATCTGCTGCAGAGAGTGTCTTTTTAACTGTTGAAGCTGCTTTCTTTGCAAAAGCCATACAGTTTTTCCTGCTGCTTTCGAAAACAAGGCACTGGCCACCCTCCTGAAGAGTATCCAGGACAAGGTTTATGGCTTCGTCTTTTGTGGTTTGTTTAACGGGGTTTTCTTTGTCCTTACAGTAGAACGTCCCATTAAGAAACACTCCCTCCATAAGCTCTGTAGGTCTCCATTCGCTTACCACAAGTTCGGCTTCCATCCAGGCTGCAAGTTCATCTGCATTCCCCACAGTTGCAGAGAGCGCAAGGATCTGGCAGGAGGGATTCATTTTCCGGAGCTTTGTGAGAGTAACTTCAAGTGTGGGCCCCCTGTCCGCAGAATCTATAAGGTGTACCTCATCTGCCACAAGAACTGAAATTTCCTGCATCCAGGAAGTCTCGTTCCTGAGCAGAGAATCGGTTTTTTCAGATGTAGCTACGATAATGTCGTTTACTCCAAGACCCTCATCCCGTTGATCATAATCGCCAGTTGAAATTCCGACTTTGATCCCGAATTTGGAAAACTCTCGAAACCTCTTGAATTTTTCAGAAGCCAGAGCTCTGAGAGGCACTATATAGAGCGCCTTCCCTCCTGCCAGGATAGACTTCAACATCGCAAGTTCGGCAAGCAGAGTCTTCCCTGAGGCAGTCGGGATTGCAGCCAGCAAATTTTTTCCTTCAAGCAGGCCCTTTTCAACTGCCTCTGCCTGAGGCGGGTATAATTCCAGAATCTCGGAGTCCAGATAAAAATGCTTTATTTCGTCGGGCAGATCGAGACTTTCTATCTTCATTGAAACAAGAACCTCTCACATAAGATAAAAAGCTATTTTGAAACTCGTATGAGGGCTGAAAGCTTAATGTTCTGAAAATTCGGGTTCCAAAAAACTTTGGTTTCCAAAAACTTGGTTTCCAAAAACTTTGGTTCCCTTTTTCAGGGAGCCAAAGAATTTCTCTATATTAAAATAGAACTTTCAGTTGCCTGCTGAGTAATAGTAATTCCCACTTTCTTTCTGTTCCCTGTCAAGCCTTGAGCCCAGGTTATTTACGCGGGGACGCCTTGTCTCCTCGTCTCTCCTGAAAGTTATTCCCAGGTTTTTCAGGAATTTGTTCATGCCTGTTTCCATGCTGAACGGACCGTGGGCTTCACCGTATACAGACGGTTTGCCTTCAAAAACCATCAGGCGCTGGCTCAGCAGGTCTATCATATATATATCGTGATCCACAACCATAGCTGTTTTCTGGTTGTTTTCTGCAAAACGGTTCAGGACTTTAGTGACCATGGAACGCTGCTCCACATCCAGGTGGGCGCTTGGCTCGTCCAGAATATAGAAATCGGCTTCATGAGAAAGGCAGGCGGCAATTGCTACTCTCTGCAGTTCTCCGCCACTCAGGTCAGTAAGCAGGCTGTCATAGATTTTTTCAAGCTGGAGCGGGTTTGAGATCTCAACCTCATAATAACTGGTGCCGAATCGCTTTGAAATGCCGCGCAGGAAGTCCTGTACACTCACAGGTGTATCAGCTTTAATGTACTGGGGCTTGTAAGAGATTTTTACATCTATTCCGGGATCTCCTTCATCAGGCTTTATTTCTCCTGCAAGGATCTTTACGAAGGTTGATTTTCCTATCCCGTTAGGACCCATTATTCCCAGCACTTCACCTTCTCTAAGGTTCCCGCCTGTAGCTTTAAGGGAAAATCCGTCTCCAAACTTCTTTGAAAAGCCGTTGAAGGTAACCGCGGATCTAATCTGCGATTCTTCTCTTGGAGGATGAATCTCAAACTTAATGGCTTCAGGCCGGATTCTGATGTTTTCTTCCGGAAGGTAACCTTTAAGGTACTGGTTAATTCCTACACGTACGCTTTTAGGAAGTGTAACCACACCGAAACCTGTGGGTTCTCCGTAGGCAATATGAATTACATCTGCAAGCATATCCAGAACTGCAAGGTCGTGCTCTACTACAAGTACGGCTCTTTCCTTTGAGATACTCTGGACTAAGCGGGCGACATTAATTCTCTGGTAGATATCCAGGTAAGGACTGATTTCGTCAAAGAAGTAAAACTGGGCATCTCTTGCCGCACAGGCCGCAATTGCCACCCTCTGAAGCTCTCCACCGCTTAACTCCGATATCTTCCTGTCAATTACTCCTTTCAAATCAAGGTAGTCGACGAGCTCATTCATAACTCCTCTTTCGTCGGTTTTTTCGAGCAGTTCGGAAGTTTTGCCTTTGAAAGCTTTAGGAATCAGGTCAACATACTGAGGCTTCTGGGATACCTTGACTTTTCCGTCCACTACAGCCTTGAAGTAATCGTAGAGTGCTGTGCCTGCATAGTGCTCGAGTACCGTGTCCCAATCCCCTTTTCCATGCCCAAAGTTAGGAATCAGGGTTCCGGAAAGTATCTGGACCGAGGTACTTTTTCCTATTCCGTTAGGGCCAAGAATCCCTGTCACTTTCCCTATTCTAGGTACAGGCAGTCCAAAAAGGGCGAAGCCGTTTGTGCCGTACCTGTGTGTGGGTCCTTGCAGCGCTTCAGGAAGTCCTATAATCATTATAGCTTTAAAGGGGCATTTGTTAATGCAGATCCCACAGCCCACGCAAAGCTCTTCGGAGATTACGGGTTTTCCATCCTCCGCAAAAACAATTGTCTCATCCCCGGTCCGAACCCTGGGGCAGAACTTTTCACACTCTTTACTGCACCTTCTGGGCTGACATCTGTCTTTATTAAGTATAGCTATTCTCATAATCGTCCCCAAAATCACATTTTTTTCTTTAATTTGTTAATAAAATTTCTCGTGAAATATCTGCCAAGATTTAATGAAACGCCTGTTATAATTGAAGCGCCACTATGTAAATATTTTTTCCCTATTTGTGAGGGCAGTTCTCACAGCAAAGAAATATGACAATGCGATGAATATCAATTGAATGGATGCTGATAGGCGTGCTATGTATATACTGCACTTTATTCAACAGAGTTCAGTACAGCAGTCACCGGTTATGAAATACCTTATCTGGTATATGAATTATTGGACTGCTATAATGCATAAAACATCAGTTATGCAGGGTTTTCACGAATCAAATGGACAAAAGTCAATTGTAAAAAGAAACCGGGTAAAAAGGCTTTCGATTTGAGAAATACCTTTTTACGGTTCAGGAAAAGAAGACCTCAGTTAAGCAAGAGAAGACCCCAGTTAAGCAAGAGAAGACTTCAATTCAGGAGAAGAGTCCAGGTAACAAGGAAGAAATCAATGACTATAAACTCGACATAAAACCAGTCTTTAGCTTTAAATTCTTTTGTATCGATCTTAAGCGGAGGATAAATCAATTTCTGTACAAAATATGTAAGTCCGATAACGATTATAAGTACAGCATACCAGATCCTGTCTTCTCCTGTTCCGTACAGGGCGAAGGTCAAATATCCTGCCAGTATACCAAGTACTGAAGCTACTATTGTCTTTATAATTCCTTCTTTATGGGCTTTCTGCTTTTCTTCGGGCGTCTTTTCCTTTATAAGACTCTTTTTTTCTGGAGTCCCGGAGCTTGTTGCAGAACCTTCTGCGGAAATCTCTTTAATTTTTGCAGGTTCTTTTCCTGGCTTTGACTTCGGATTTTGCTTACTCAACCTGTATTCACTCCTGAACGGCAATTATCCTGGGATCTAATCTGTGTTTTAATCGACCCTGAATCTATGTGAATAGTTGCCTTGAATCCTCAAATTTAAATTACAAGATAAAAATCATACTATTTAAATTATTAGAGTTAAATTATTAAGGTTCAACTTATTTGAACTAAATTTACAGCTTTAAATAAATTCATTGCTTAAAACATTACCGATCTGATCTATAGATATCGCATCGATTCCTATTGAATTTAAATGTTTTGAAAATTTGGAAGGTCTATGCCCTCCGGGATGGTAGACAAGAGTTACCTCGGGGTTAAGTTTCCTTACCATATCTTCAAGGCCGCAGGCATCGAGATGGTCGCTGATCTTGATTATGGGATAAGGATAATCCATGCGGCAACTGAGCACGTATTTTTTCATGTTCAAGGGAAGCTTGTTAAGCTCCCAGGGAGCTACTACGAAAACCCCGTCGTCTCCTCTTGAATCAAGCCCTTCGAGTTCTCCCGCATCTTCGAGCATACTCCGGGTAAGAGCTCTTGTCCTGGCTTCCATACGAATAGCCCCATTATATCCAAACCCTCTTATAAGTTCAACTGCTCTCTGAGCTTTTCCGAACTCATAAGCTCCAAAAGCAACGGGCCCGTGGTCAAAAAGAGCGCACTTCATGCCTTCAAGGTCGTCGGCAAAATAGCAGGAGGGATCTTCCGGGTCTCCATAATTAGCTTCAGTGATAAGTATATCGCAGGGAGGGAGTTTACTTGCATCTTTGACATCGCCGGTAACAAGAATTCTCGTCCCCACGTCATTTTCCCAGTAAAAAGCAGCCGCACCTGCAGTATGCTCTGTTGGGAAGGTTTTTATCTTTACTTCTTCAACCTCGATTTCCTCTCCAACTCCGCACATTCTGCCCGCATATCTTTTGTCGTGCCTGATTTCAAGAGCTATTGCAGTTTTATCCGAGCACACGGAGTTTGGAGAAAGCATGGCTGATTTTCCATGATGATCCGAATGGGCATGAGTGATCAGGTATGCATCTGGCTGCAGGGACTTTCCCGATGCACGGGTAGTATCAACAGAAAACATGCGTAAATCTCCTGCTTTATCTCTGAATCGAATAGAAATATGCGGTTTGAAGTTCCCGCGAGAGTTACGCTGCCTGAGCGCCATCACACCAAGGTCTATTAACTTTTTAGAAATCACGCCAATCCTTGAGGAGATAATACTTAAGATATTTAAGTTTAGGGAAGCACGTAGATTCCATACACAGTATTTTACTGATAAAAGAAGATAATATTAAAATCCGAACATCCGGTAGACTTTATCTTTTGAATAAAGTGAGAATAAAAAAGTCTTATCCGATCCCAATGAAAGAAAAGGATCTTTTCGAAAAACAAATCTTATTTATATCTCAAGTTTCTCGTTTTCTCTAATAAGATTTAAACTGGAGATTAGATCGCGAACTGTGTTTCTTGCAGATCCAGTCTCCAGTAAGCCACCTACTCATATATATTCATCATAATAATGTTCAGACAGATATTTCTTTTGTCATGATATAAGCGATCATTTCAGGGTTAAGTTTGCTTTCCCTTGAAATTTTTGCTTCAATATCCTCAGCAGATTTTCCTTCAATCTTCATTTCTTTTATTTTTTCAGTTACTGAAGAAGGAATGGTATAATACTCGTTTATATCTTTCCTGTGTCCCCAGACATCTCCTTCAATGAGCTGAATTCTCTGCATCTCAAGGAACATTTCTATGGACTTTGAAACTGTAGCCATGTAAGATTTGGGTAACTGAATTACCTCAACTTTGGGACAGGTTTCAACAAGTCCAAGTATATCCTTGTTAGACGGTCTGAAAGCCAGATGAATTACACGCTCATTAGGGTTAAGTGTAAAGATTTCCTCTCTTGAACTAACTACTCGAATTTTCATGTTCCTCTTTTCCAAACTTAAATTTTTTTAGTTGTACCTCAATACGTACTAGTCATACTTACTATAAATATTTATCTCAATGGACTAACATTATTTAGATAGTATAATTGTTTAGAAGTGATAACTATTTCCAAAATTCAGCTTTTTAACGCCTAAAAATAAATAATCTTCCTTTTTTTATTATCTTCTTTCTGGCTTTTCTATGATTTTTGCCACTTTATTGATTCAATTTTTTTAAACAACTATCTAAATTATTCCTTCATAAATTCTCTAAAACTATGTCATTTTTCCTCTTGAGACTTCATTGAAGTTTTCTGTTTATCCTGGAAAAAAGGTTTTATCTTTGTTTCAAATCGTCCACTTTCGCATGGTTAATATTTTTAAAAAAACAATTCATACTCACATTCTTGAATTTTTACCCTTACATTCCCTTACATCCTTATTCTCCATACTGCGTCGTTCTTGTCACGCTCGACGCAGGAGAGCGGTCATCCCCAAAAAGAGAAAAAACTCACATGAAGTTCTTCGAATTCAAACACAAATAATGAAAGTAATTGAAAGTATTTTCATGCCAAGAATCTAAATAACCCGGTAAGTAAAAACAACCGTTACCCCCTTCAAGAAACTAACATGTAAAAGTGAAAGGGGAAAAGGATAACTTTCTGATTTTTTCTGATTTTTTTGCAGGGCCGCCAGACAAGCTGGCGGAGGAGCTTATATTTATCTGTGAATTTTAATGAGGTTCCCGAAGTCAAGAAAAGTATTCTTCGGACAGGGAAGATAGTTCTGAATTCAGTTTATTCTGATAACTGTATGAATTCATCTGCTACTTTTTTACGTTGCAGACGAGACAAGTTCAACCCTGCAAAGAGTAGAGTCGAAAAAAAAGATTCCAGTTTCGGATTCAGAATATATCAACCGATTAATACGGAACCACCTAATCTTTTAAATGAACACTTTTTACGAAATGACTATTTTGAAATTTGTTGTTTCAATCTTTAGTCTGCCGCTTCTTCTGTTATTTCTCTCCTTTTTTGAACTGCCTTTAGAAGAAGGACAAAAACCAGTACACAAATCTGGGCAAGTACAAGCCCGAGCAGGTTTGAAAGAGCATCTGCTATGCTTGCAGTACGGTAGGGAGGTACATTTGAAATATCTCATTCAGGATTCCGTAAGCAGTGCCTGTGAATATGGCAAAAGCTACTGCATATTTTTCCAGTGTCTGCGTTTCTGGAGCTTAAATATAAAAAATACAGTAAAACTCCTAGTCCAAAATAAATCCCTACATGCCCTGGATCTATGGATTGTCTTTCCGCAAAATGTAAAGAACCGACAAAGAACTCCAGGATAAAAGATAGGTGGGTTGCAGTAAGAATTTCTGTTGTTGCGTGACCCAGGGTTATACCTAGAAAATGCTTCAGGTTTCCTACATTTGATGTAACTGAGAGGTAAAAAACGAAGATTGCATATATATTGTAACTGGGACAAAAATTCTGGACTTTTTTATTCTTAACATTATATCTTGCATTTTTATCTATGGGGTTTATGAAATACACTGCATTTAAAGTCTTTGTTCCTGAACTTTAGGAACTTGCGGCAACTTATGACCATAAACAGTAGCCTAAATATATTTCTTATGTAGAATTCCTCAGATATCTTCTATTATTGAGCTTATAATTAAAACTTATTTCACCTCTCAAGTTTTAAAAGTTTTAAAGATCGTTTTTTGAGTATAAACTCCATATGCTACTGAAAATATGGAATTATAGAAGTAATTTTGAGAATTCAGATAAGTTCATTCATGAAACCTGAGTATGTGTAGAACTTGGAATGATATGAAGTTCTTGACAAAATGAATTGTTATTTTTTCGATTTTATGGTCAAAATGAGAAACATAGTTACGAATCATTTCGACAACTATATTTATTATTATTTTTAATCGGATGAGGGCAGATATGAAAGTTTATCTATTTATTTGTACATGCGCCTAAAAATAACGACAGGGATAGTAAAAAATGGTAGTTTTCGATTCAGTTTCAATTTTCCAAAATTTCATGCTTGCCAGTAATCTGCTGGTCCCATTATTCGTTACTGCAGTTTCTATGCCGTACTTTATTAAAGAACTGATTGAAAACAGGATAACAGCAAAGGATCAATATAAACGAAATCCTTCTGTGGTGGCAGACCGTGGCGGAATTGCAATTCTGCTAATTGCCATGCTTTCCCTCTCGCTCAATTCTCTTTTTTTCAAGTTCACATCCACAAACTACGTGGCAATGATTGTCATTGCGCTTTTTGGCTTGTTTGGTGTTCTTGATGATATGATCAATATTGGCAGGACTTCCAAACTGTTAATTATGTATTACTGTTCTTATCCGCTTATTCAGTATGCAGCTCACACTGCGATTATTCTTCCAGGCATTGGAAGTCTCGATCTTGGAATATTCTATCTGCAGTTCATTGTCCCAACCTATGTTCTGGTTGCATCAAATCTGGTTAATATGCATTCCGGATACAACGGGCTGGCCTCAGGCTTATCTATAATTGTTCTTGTTTCGCTAATTATAAAATCGGTTCTAATAGGCGATGTTGAGAATATAATATCAGTCGCTGCTATTACAGGAGCTACTATTGGATTTTACATTTACGAAAGGTATCCTGCCAGAATTTTCTGGGGCAATGTCGGGTCCCTTACAGTTGGGGCTGCAATCGGGACTATTATTGTCCTTCAGGATTTTGTGATAAGCGGCTTCATTATGCTTATTCCGCATACTGTTAACTTTTTAATGTACGTGTACTGGAGAGCCAAAAAGTATCCTCACGTTAAGTTCGGAAAGGAGAGAGAAGACGGCACTCTGGAAGTTCCCAATCCTCTTACTTTGAAATGGGTCCTGCCTTATTACTATAATGTGACTGAAAAACAGGCAACTTATGCAATGTTTCTGTTGACTTCGTTTTTCTGTGTTATTGGGAATTTTACTGCCTGGAAGGATGTAAGAGGAATAAAAACGAAGGGTGAGACAGATAGTATCATGCTTTAAGTGACCGTAATTGAGATTATGCTAGCTCAAGGTCCTTATTTGAGTTATCAATTCCTCTTTTCAAAATTATTTGTTTAAATAGTTCTTTATCTCCTGAATCAACCCATCCTGCAATGTAAAGTATTACAACAAAGATTAGAACGGATATAACGGATAAAGGAGCAAGATTGGAATAATTTCTTGATATTATCATGAAAGCTGATATTATACAGACTCCAATTGAAGGATAAATAATCTCTTTAGCTAAATTTTTGTGGACAATCTTTTTGTCAATCCAGTAAATTCCATAAACCATTACAGTAAATTCAGTAATAAGTGTTGCAATACTGGCTCCTGTATAGCTGTAAGAAGGAATTAAAATCAAGTTTAGCCCTACATTCAACAGCGCTGCAAAGGCCGATATTTTAGCCATTGTATTTTGGTTTCCACTTGCTATATATGTAGAACTTAGAAGCTGATTTACAAACATAACTGAGGTAGCCCATATCAATACCTGTAATGCAACTATGGAACCATAATACTCTGATCCGTACATCTCAAGTATAATTTTTTCTGACAAAAACGTTATAACAGTTGCAATCAGCAGGCCTGAAGCAAATAGAAGCTTAAATGACATTGTGTAAATGTAGTTAAAAGCTTTATTTTTTTCATGGAAGTATTTTGACATTACTGGATATATAGAAACCATGAGTACCGAAGGAATAAAAGTTAAAGCTTCAGTTATACGGTAAGCAGCACTATAAAATCCTACATCTGTGTCATTTGTTAGAAAAGATAGCATAACCGTATCAATTCTAAAGTATATCATCATGAAGACTGTAGAGACTGCTATTGGGAGTGCTTCTGTGATAATTTTTTTTATCAAATCATATTCTATTTTAAATTTAGGTTTTACAAAGCGTTTTGAAAATACAGTCATCAAAATATTATGTACAAAGTCTGCCGCTACAGATACTAAAACAAATAAGTATAAATTTGCATTATATTGAATCAGGTATAGTACTGAGATGAGAAAAAAGAGCCTTCCAGTTACGCTAAAAAATAAAGAATAATCCATTCTTAGTTTTACCTCATATACTATACCAAAGCCGCTAAGACTTATTGCTAGCAAGCCAAGAGATGCAAGATATACGGCATTTTTTGTTGAAGGTGGATAGTCTGTAATGCTTATAATTAAACAGCATAATAAAAAAGAAAGCACCGATAGAACTAATTTAACAATTGTAGCATTTCCAATGAGTTTATCCATTATTTTCTGGTCTTTTGCTGCTTCACGAACCAATATTTTATGTATTCCCAAATCTGGAATAAAACTAAAAAAGTATATAAATGCAAAAGCAAAAGAATATTTTCCAAAATCAGCTGGACCAAGATAACGTGCAATATATAATAATATAAAAAAGCTAATTATTTTCGTTGAAATTCCACTGATAAGTAGAAAACCCGAGTTTTTTACAATTCTTTTTGCTGTTTGCATGATAATATTAAACCTTTTATAAAATAGATAAATGTAACTCAATCGCTATGATGTAAGCTTATTATAATTTCTTCCTTAATTCTTTTTAAATGTGCTCCTTAATATTAGTTGGTATATAGATCTGATATATTTTATAATGAAAAAGATTAGCAAAGGACAAAAGTTTACTGATATTTTGATGGTCAGTTTTATGGAACTATCTTAAAAAATATAGGCAGTGTAGCGAATTTGCTGTAAATTTGAAGTCAATTTTTTGTGTAAGATGAGAACAATGGATCTTCAGATATGTAATTTTCTACTCAACAACTTTTTGAAATTTGTGATTTTACAGAAAAATCTACACACTGCCGTTTTTCTATTTCCTAGTCCTGACCAGAAAGGAATTTTTCATTTTATAACAACATCAGATAGAAGCAGTCAGATAAGAAAGCTCTCCTAAAATCGAGTAACTAATAAAAGTTCTAAACCTTACAAAAATAGAAATGGAGCTTTTTTGCGCCAAGTGTTCTTACAATCATTAGTGAAGTAAAGGGATTATTGTAGTAGATTTAGGTAGTATTTTTGAGTTTTAGAGCCAATTCATTAATAAAATTATAAAAATGTAGGATTATTCTTAGTCATTTATAGTGCTTAATTCCATATAGTTATTCTCCCATTTGAGAATATTTTACTATTATTATTGCTAGTTACAAGCGAATTAGAAAATTCATTGGAGCTCTCTTTTTCATCTATAATAAAGTATGAGGTATTAAATACATTCATTAATTCTTTGACATGCCTGTCATTGATATTCCAACTAGGTAAATGATTTATTTGCCATTCGCCATCTAGATTATTTATTTCATAAGGTTCATCTTTATAATAACTTAAAGAAGACATAGGATATTTTTGAATTACATTTGCCTCATTGAAGCCTATGAAACCATCAATGTAATTTAGCATGTTCGAAATCGTCAAAGTTGGTACTTCAGATATGGAATATATTCTTAATGTTGTATATGGACTTGTCTCAACTCAGGTTACCATTAATTTGATTTGAAATCCATTCTCCAGCAGTATAACTTTTTTCATCTAAATAACGGTTTTCGTCACCTAAAAAATGTAAAAATTGAAAATATCCAGATACAACTACACTTAGTATTATCAGTACTATTAACATTGTTTTTTTATTTTTAAGCACGTTTACCAAACCAATACTGGAAAAGATAAATACATACGCCGGTAAAAACCATTTCATATATGTCTCTATATAAAAGAAAGGAGATAACACCGCGAAGCTTGTCAAAAAAAACCATTCTTCGTGTCTTTTTTCTTCCTTCCATATCAAATATACAAATCCGCTTAAGGCAAAAAAAAGCAAAATTCCAGAATACCTAGAGTAGCTTTCGATCAACATTACTACGAAGCCATATCTTGTGCCGCTGTACCCTCTTTCACTCTCCATAAACATTCTTGTAAAAAAAGGTAGAACAATTGCTATTATAAAAAATGACGCATAAATAATATTTTTATGATTCTCTTTTATT